>CAVYCT010000039.1:0-222763 GCA_963766945.1 uncultured Actinomycetota bacterium | reverse complement strand
GGACGCGTCCGGCGAATGGGCCGATCGCACGTCGTACTTCGACGTCACGGTCTGGCGCGCTGCTCGGAGACGTGGATGGGCAAACAACCTCTCCAAGGGCCAGAAGGTCGTCGTCTCTGGGGGGGTGAGCTCAAGTGGCGCGAGTGGGAGCAGGAGGGCCAGAAGCGTCAGGCCGTCGACATCACGGCGTTCAGCGTCGTCCCCGTGGTCCGCGACGGCGACAGCCGCGGCGGTGGCCAGTCCAGCGGCCAGTCCAACGGCTATGCCGCCCGCTCCGACGTGCCGGCGGACATGAGCGACTTTCGCCCTAGGCAGCCCGCGACCGTTGGCGGTGGCAGCAGCCGCCCCGCCCCGCGGACGACGACATCCCGTTCTGATCACACCCCGGTGGGGATGCCGCGCCAAGCGGCGTCTCGCCGGTGCACGGCGACCGCGCAGGCGCCCCACCAGGTGGCGAGCATCCGCCACGACCGTGTTGCTCGCAGCGCCGTGAGCTTCGCGCGCCCGGGGCGGCGCGCAAAGCGTGTTGCTCGCAGCGCCTGTGCTCGCGCGCCGGGGCGGCGCGCAAGCGTGTCGCTCGCAGCGCGTGTGCTTCGCGCGCCGGGGCGGCGCGCAAGCGTGTCGATCGCCGCGTTCGGGGAGGCCGAAACGGCCGCCGCCGGGCCCGCGTCACGCGGTTTGCGCGCCACCGTGTCACAATGGACGGCCGCGCACGCCGTCGCGTGCGCCCCTGGCAACGACGCGAAGGACTCTTGAGTAGTGGCTAAGCAGCGCAACCGTGGCAAGCCCACGCGCCGACGTGACAAGAAGGGCGGGCCCGGCAGCGGCCGGCGCAAGCCGTGCCCGTACTGCAAGGAGAAGATCGAGCAGGCCGACTACAAGGACACGGCCACGCTTCGCAAGTTCATCTCCGAGAAGGGCAAGATCCGCTCGCGTCGCATCACCGGCGCCTGCCGGCGCCACCAGAGCCAGATCGCCCGTGCGGTCAAGCGCGCCCGTGAGTTGGCGCTGCTGCCGTACGTCAACGAGGGCGGTCGCGACGACGCCGAGCGCGAAGGCGGCGGCGCGCGGTCGTGACGCGGTCGCGACCGACCAGAGCTAAGCTCCCGATGCCCTCCGCCATCCTCCTGCAGGACGTCGAGCACCTCGGCGATCGTGGAGCCGTCGTCGACGTCTCCAAGGGCTACCTGCGCAACTACCTCATCCCGCGCAAGCTCGCGCAGCCCGCGACGAAGGGCGCGCTTGCCGAGGCGCAGCGTCGCGGCGAGGTCGCGCAGAAGGCCGCGCGCGTGCTCGTCCAGAAGGCGACCGAGGACGCCGACGTCCTCAACCGCACGGTGCTGACGATCAGCCAGCAGGCCGGCGACGACGGCCGCCTGTTCGGCTCGGTCACCAATCAGGACATCGCCGACGCGATCGAAGAGGCGCGCGGCGTGAAGGTCGACCGGCGCAAGATCCACCTCGACGAACCGATCAAGAACGTCGGCACGTACGTCGTCGTCGTCGAGGTCGCCGAAGGCGTCACCGCCTCGGTGAAGACGATGGTCGTCGAGAAGAAGTAGCTCTGCTCGCAGGGGTCGCGGACACGATCTGGAGCGTCGTCGGCGTCGTCGGCGGCCTCGGATCGATCGCGGCACTGGCCTGGTACGCCGGTCGCGGCCACCGCGACCGCGACGAGGAGGACGCCGCGCGCGACTTCTACGACGCGCACGGCCGCTGGCCGGACGAGTCGTAGGCAGCCCTGCGTGTCGAGTTGACCCCGGTATACGGGGTCAAGTCGACATTCCCTGCGGGCACGGCCCGCTCGTCCGAGCGCCATGCGAACATTGTACGTGTTGCCCGGGTTCGTTCGGAGCCGAAAGTCCGCGCAAGGTGCGGGACCCTTCGTCGCGCCCGGGCCGACTCGGCCCGGGCGACATAGGCTGCTGACGCCGTGAGCACGTACCCCGACTCCCCTCCGCGCCCGGCCGCCCAGATCTCCACGGGCGTCGCGCCGCCGCACTCGCTCGAGGCCGAGCAGTCGGTGCTCGGCGGCATCCTGCTGTCGGACCGCGCGATGTACGGGCTCGTCATCGAGGAGGGCCTCAAGCCCGAGGACTTCTACCGCGACCGCCACCGGGCGATCTACGAGGCGATGCTCGCGCTGTACCACGAGAGCGAGCCGATCGACGTGCTGACGGTCTCCGAGCACCTGCGCTGCGACGGGCAAGCTCGAGGAGGCCGGCGGCAAGGCCGCGATCGACGAGCTCACCGGCGGCGTGCCCGGCCTCGGCGGCATCCGCCGCTACGCGCAGATCGTCCGCGAGCACGCGCTCATGCGCCGCCTGCTCTCGACGACCTACGAGATCCAGGCGTCGGTCCTCAACCACGCCGCCGCCCCGCGCGACTCGTCGAGCAGGCCGAGCGCGCGATGCTCGAGGTCGCCCACGACGACCGCCAGAAGGACTTCCGCTCGATCGACGAGATCCTCGACGACGAGCTGAAGAAGATGGAGAAGCTCTCGCGCGAGGGCACGTCGCTTACCGGCACCCCATCCGGCTTCCGCGACCTCGACGAGATCACGGGCGGCTTTCAGCCCGGTAACTTAATTGTTATTGCTGCACGCCCGTCGATGGGAAAATCAGCGTTAGTCACCAATATTGCCGAGAACGCCGCCATCGACTACGGCATGCCGGTCGCGCTGTTCTCGTTGGAGATGTCCGAGACCGAGCTCGCGCAGCGCTTCGTCGCATCCCAGGGACGCATCAAGGGCGACGAGCTGCGCAAGGGGCGCGTACCGGACGGCAAGTGGCCGAAGATCCTCCAAGCGTCGGCCAAGCTCGCCGCGGCCCCGCTGTTCGTCGACGACTCCTCGGACGTCGGGATCATCGAGATCCGCGCGAAGGCGCGCCGGCTGCATCAGCAGCACCCGCTCGGGCTGATCATCATCGACTACCTCCAGCTCATGCGGCCCGACGGGCGCGTCGAGTCCCGCGTGCAACAGGTGAGCGAGATGAGCCGCGGGCTGAAGATCCTCGCTCGCGAGCTCAACGTCCCGGTCATCGCCCTGTCGCAGCTCTCGCGGGCCGTCGAAACCCGCGGCCAGTCGATCGACAGCAAGCGCCCGCTGCTGTCCGATCTGCGCGAGTGCGTGACGGGCGACACGATCGTCGTGCTCGCGGACGGCAGGCGGCTGCCGATCGCCGACCTGGTAGGCATGACGCCCGAGGTCGTCGCAGTCGATGGCGGTGATCGTGTCGTCTCGGCGCGCAGCGACAAGGTGTGGCCGGTCGGCGTCCGGCGGGTCCTGCGCATGCGACTCGCATCGGGCCGGACGTTGCGAGCAACGCCGGACCACCGTGTCAGGACGTGGGGTGGATGGCGAACGCTGGGCGAGATCGCTGCCGGCGAGCGTGTCGCTCTAGCTCGTACGCTGCCTGCCCCCAAGCGTCCGATGCGGTGGCCGGACGACCGCGTGATCCTGCTCGGCCACCTCATCGGCGACGGCAGCTATCTGACGCATCAGCCGCTGCGCTACACCACCGCCTCTGAGGAGAACAGTGCCGTGGTCGCAGCTGCGGCGCGACCGCGAGTTCGGGGCGACGGTCAACCGCCACGAGGGACGAGGCAACTGGCACCAGCTCGTGATCTCGGGCAACGGCAACCGCTGGCACCCGGCCGGCGTGAACCTCTGGCTGCGCGAGCTCGGCATCTGGAACCAGCGTTCGGCAGACAAGCGCGTACCGGAGGCTGCGTTCAACCTCCCGGACGACCAGATCGCGTTGCTGCTGCGTCATCTCTGGGCGACGGACGGCACGATCTGGTGCGCCACTCGATCGAGCGGGCGCCGCTTTGCCCGGATCTCGTTCGCGACTGCGAGCGCGCTACTCGCGGCCGACGTCGCTGCGTTGCTGCTTCGATGCGACATCGTCGCGCGGATCTCGACGCTCACCCAGAGCACTGGAACGCCGCTCTACAACGTCACGGTCTCAGGGGTTACCGACCAGCGCCGGTTCCTGGACGCGGTGGGCGCGTTCGGCCCGAGGGACGCGCAGGCCGATGCGCTTCGCGCACAGATCGTCGGCGTCGAAGCCAACACCAACGTCGACACGCTGCCGATCGAGGTCTGGAGCGACGTCCGCGCGCGCATGATCGCTCGTGGCATCACGCACCGCGAGATGGCCGCGTTGCGAGGCACCGTCTACGGAGGCTCGGCCCATTACGGTTTCGCACCCTCCCGCGCGGTCGCCGGCGAGTACGCGACGCTTCTCGAGGACCCGGAGCTCGCGTCGAGGGCGACCTGCGACCTGCATTGGGATCGGGTCGTTGCCATTGAGGACGCGGGCACCGAGCAGGTCTTCGATCTCACCGTGCCCGGCCCGTCGTGCTGGCTCGCCGACGGCATCGTCTCGCACAACTCCGGCGCGATCGAGCAGGATGCGGACCTCGTCGCGTTCATCTTCCGCGAGGAGTACTACGACAAGGAGACCGAGCGCGCCGGGATCGCCGACATCATCATCGCCAAGCACCGCAACGGTGCGATCGGCGATGTCGAGCTGACGTTCGCCAAGGAGTACCCGAAGTTCTTGAACTACACCTCGCCCGACCGCTACGCCTAGTGTGGGGGGCGGTTGAAGATGGCCAATTGTGAAGGTAGTTGGCCATTGGATGGCCAACGAGTGGATAGTTGGCCACGCCCGGCTTGAGCGGTCGTTGTACGCCCAGATGTCCGACGGGGCTCGTCATCGCTGACGGCAGAGGCATGCTGCGCGGGTGTGGCGCAGCGCCGACAGCGCCCAGTGACGCCGCCGCGCCGATGTCAGTCCCGCGTTCTCGCCGAGAAGGAACGTAGCTCGGCGACGACTTCGACGGCGGCGTGGGCGAGGATCCAGCTCAGCCATTGCGCGGCGACGCGGCGCATCCCCTCCGAGGCTGGTCAGTGGGAGCGGACATGGCGACCTGCCACGGTCAGACTGCGATGAGCCCCACGATCAACCCGGGCCAAGGGGCCATCAGCGCGTCGTTGACCCAGTGCCGGGCGTCGAGACGCAGCGCGACGTCGCCCGTGCCGACGTTGAGCAGGTACCCCCACACCGACGCGTAACCGTCGGCGGCGGTGTTCGCCCACACGAGCGCGACGACGGTGGCGACGGCAAGCGCGATCCCTCCGGCGGCCTCGTCGTGCAGGAAGTCCGTCAGCGGGTCGACGATCCGGCGCACGCCACCGGGACGTGGGTCGGGTTCAGCCATCCGCCACGGCGTGGCAGAACCCGCTCGCGTCCCCAGTGTCGTGCATCGGTGATGCACGATGGCCGCCCGATCGCATGAGCGGCGGTGCGCTGTGCGACGAGCGCGCGGCTGCGGCGGTCTGATGTGCGGTTCTCGTCCCCGGGCCGCGCGGTCGGGGTCTCGCGCGGCGTATCCGGCGAACACCGCCAGCCAGCGCGTACCGCGTGCAGATCGTGGGGTCGACCCCCGACGACCGGTCGCTGCCACACCCTTCACCGGCTGCTCCTGAACGCGCCGGCCGCGAACGGCGGCAGCCGTTGCGCGTGCACCGGCGGGTTGTCGAGCAGCAGCCGCGCGACGGTGACGAGGCTGTAGCCGCGGGCGCGTAGCCCGCGGATAATCTCAGGGAGCGCCGCGACGGTCTGGCGGCGGTCGCCGCCGCCGTCGTGCATGAGGATGATCGCCCCCGGTTGGGTGTGCGTGAGGACGTTGCGGGCGATCGTGTCGGCGCCGGGCCGACGGTAGTCCTCGCTGTCGACGGACCACAGCACGAGCGGCATCCTGCGTTCGGGCAGCAGCTTGAGGGTGTCGAAGTCAAAACAGGCCGTACGGTGGGCGAAAGAGGTCCGGGCCCGGGGCCCCGGCCAGGCGCAGCCGGTCGGGTTGCGCGTCGATCTCCTCGCGCTAACCGTCGCTGGGAAGGGCGGTGAGGCGCGCGTGGCTTTCGGTGTGGTTGCCGACGGAGTGCCCGGCTTGGACGGCGGCGCGCGTGGTTGCGTGGAAGGCGATCTCCATCGTCCCGACCGCGAAGAACGTTGCTTGGACGTCGTGGCGGCGCAGCACATCCAAGACCGCGGGGGTGTAGGGGCCAGGGCCGTCGTCGAACGTCAGCGCGACCTCGCGGCGGTGCCCGCCGGCGTGCTTGACCCATGGCACACGGACCCGGACGTTCTGCACGGCGTCGCCGCTCTCGGGCCGCCGGCGATCGGGTCGGAAGCGTGGCGGGCTGTGGCGTCGGGCGCGACGTCGGTGCAGCTGTGCGCGCCGCGGCTGCAGCCGGGACTTCGTAGGGCCGTTGGCGTTGGGGAGGGCGGTTGGCTCGCCCGATCGCCGCAGCGACCAGCACGACCACGACGATCAAGGCGAGCAGCGCGACCCGCCGGCGGCGGCGTATGCGCCGGTCGCGTTCGGCACGCCGGCGTGCCACCGGGTCCAAGAAGATCGGCACGACGCTTGGCCCGGCTCAGGTGGCGGCGGGTCTGGACAGGTCGGTGCGAACGTCGAAGCTCACCGTCCGGCCGGTGCGGTCAAGCGCCCAGCGGTCGGCGAGACGCTCGAGGACCAGCCGCGACTCGTCGGCGACCCGCAGCCGGGCCGCGCTGCGCAACTGCACCCGCAGCAGCGCGGGGGATCGCCACAGTCGCAGCTCGATGGCCTCCCGCGTTCCGGCGGCGGTAGCGCTGTCAAGCAGCGCGCCGACCAGCCGGGCGGCGACCGCGCGGCGCTGCGGATGCACGTCGCGCAGCAGACGGTGGATCTCCCCGCGCGCGCGGAACGCCGCGCGCCGGTCGGCCGGGAGCGTCAGCGCGACGTCGGGCGGGGTGTCGAGGGCGGGCATCCCGCCGACGCAGGGGGGTGCGCCGGCGGGACGGGGGCGCGAGCTCATCGGTCTCGGATGTGCGGCCGCAAGTACTGATGCCAGCACACGACGAACCCGACGACGGCGGCCGTCGCGGCCACGCCGAGCAGCGGCGAGTCGTTGGCGCGCGCAAGCGCGGTACCGATCGCGACCGCGAAGATGATCGGCGACCACAGCACCAGTGCCAGCCATGTCGCCGACAGGCGGTTCTCCGCGATCGGTGCCCGTGCGGCGGCGGCCTGCATGACGAGGTCCAGGCACAGCAGTCCGCCGGCGATCGAGCCGAGCATCGTCAGGACGTCGGGGTGGGAGTGCACCGGGCCGCCGAGCACGACGAACAGCTCGCCGCCGACGAATGCGCCGCCAACCCCCGCGATGATGCAGGAGGCTTCCCCGGCAGGAAACGACAGGGGGGCTGCCAGCCAGGCGATGACGACCAGCGCCGTTCCGCTGGTGAGCCACAACGCGACCGTTAATTCCATACAAGTGCGGTCCGATGCACACGCTCATCGTGCGGGCGGCGGCCGTTTCGGGCAATGGGTGTCAGCCCGCATCGTGCATCGCAAACGGGCGCCCGGCGCGGCGTTGCGGCGATGATGAGCGGGTGCGTTTGTGGCCGATGATGTCGCTGCGGTGGAGGGTCGCCGTGATACGTGCGGCAGCAGGACCCCGCGCCATCCTGCAACCACGCGACGCTGACGGCGGACGGCGTGAAACCGTCGGTGTGATCGCGTGCGTCGTCCACGGTCTGCGTCAACGCGACTACCGGCTGTGATCGTCCCCGAACTCCCGCGAGGCGACCGCCCTCACCCAAGTCGCAAGGGCGGATGGCGATGACGCTTTTGCCATCCGCCGACGGCCCACCACCATCCACTCCGTGCGGTAACGCCACCGCCAGCAGGACGGATAGCCAGCCGTGCGTCCCGCGGTGTCTACGCCGGCAGCTCGTTGAGGAACCGGACGGGATCGGCTCCGGCGCGCCGTGCCCGTGTGATGTGCTGAAGAAGCGTGTGGTGGCCCTTGAGAGCTGTCAGGCGGTGCTGCTTGACGATGGCGCCGTGTTGCGCACGTTGCTGGGGCGCGTCGATCGTACGGTCGATGCGCTGATCGCGATCGAGCTGCGAACTGCCACCGCGGATCTGCGCGAGGACGTCGGCGCCCGTCAGACGTGGCGACCGGCCAGTCCGCGCCCGAGTCCGCGCGAGGCCGAAGTCATCGCCTGCCTGGCACGGGGCATGGCTGATGAGGAGATCGCTCTCGAGTTGGCCGTTCGACCCGACACCGTACGCAGCCACCTGCGCCGCATCTACCACAAGCTCGGGGCTGCCGACCGCGCTCAAGCGGTACTGCTCGCAACCAAGCACGGCTGGATCTAGGAGCTATGGCGCGGGTCGCTTGGTTCGGACCGGTCGCCGGGTCCCGTCGCGGGACATGGCCTTGCCGGGCGTCGCACTGAGCCTCGCAGTGATCGCGTGCGCGTGGCCGCCGAGGATCGCTATCTGAAGCGTTTGCACAGCGCGTCGGATTCGGCGCGCGGGTCGCGGCTCAGACGCAGCGGCGCATCAGCGCGCGGCGATCGTCTTCAGTGATCGTCGGGTAACGCGGCTGCGTTCGCAGTCGCGCGCGACATGGTCGGCCGGGTCGGCGAGGACCGTGTCGATGCCGGCGCCGCACAGGATCCGGTCGATGCCGCGGCGTCCGGTGAGGGTGCTGTCACGGGCGTCGATCCGGTCGTTGCCCGAGCCACCGGACAGGCGGTCGTTGCCGCGGCGGTCGACGATGCGGTCGTTGCCGGCGCCGCCGGACACCCGGTCGTTGCCGGAGCCGCCGTTGAGGCGGTCGTGCCCGCTTTGGCCGCTGAGGCGGTCGTTGCCCGCGCCGCCGTCGAGGCGATCGTTGCCGGTGCCGCCGAAGAGGCGGTCCGCGCCGCTGTCGCCGCGCAGGGCATCGTTGCCCGCGCCGCCGTACAGGCAGTCAAGGCCGCCCGCGCCGCGCAAGCTGTCGTTGGCGCCGAGGCCGAACATGATGTCGGTCTTCGCGGAGCCGGTGCGGACGTTCGGGCCGTTCGTCCCGACGTACAACGTACCCACGACGCCGGTGCAGCCCGTGCGTGCCGGTACGACTGGAGCGGCAGGCGGCGGCGGGGGTGGCGGACCCGGTGGGGGCGGGCCCGGAGGTGCCGGCGGAGGGCCTGGCGGGGGCGGCTCGATTGTCGCGCTGACGGTGAACTGCCGGCTCGTGCTCGCGCCCTGGTTGCCGGCGCGATCGCGCGAGCGCACTTCGAACGTGTGTGCGCCGGCCGCCACCGTGCCCGTTGTGAACGGCGACGTGCATGAAGCGAACTCGGCGTTGTCGATGCGGCAGTCGAACGTCGCGTCGGCTTCCGAGGAGGAGAACGTGAACGTCGGCGTCGCGTCACTGCCGGTCGGGCCGCTGTCGATGAAGGTCTGCGGCGCGACGGAGTCCTCGACGTAGGTCACCGAGCTCGACGAGCAGTCCGAGACGTTGCCCGCCGCGTCGGTCGCGCGAGCGTAGAACGTCGTCGTCGAGTTGTTGGCGAGAACGACGGTGAAGCCCGGGGATGCGAACGTCGCCGCCGACCCTTGCGCCTGGACGGCGCTTGTGCACGCCGGGTTGGTGTGGAGCGTCACGGTGATCGAGTCGGGCGCCAAGCCGCTGACGCGTGGCGCGTTGTTGTTGGCGGGCGACGCGGGCGTGCTGCCAAGCAGGATCGGGGGCGGGGGCGGCGTCGAGTCCTCGACGTAGGACACGCCGCCCGAGCAGGCCGAGCGGTTGGCGGCCTGGTCGATCGCGACCGCGTACAACGTCGTCATGCTGTCGCTGGGCACCGTTACTTGGATGCCCGGCGACGCGAACGTCGCGGCGCTGCCGGTGCCGGCTGGCGACCCGCTGCAGTTCGCGGTCGTGTAGATGGCCACCGTGGTTCCCGCGTCTGCGCTGCCGATGATCCGCGGCGTGTTGACGTTCGATGGCGAAGCCGGATCGGTCGCGGTCGCCGCCGGCGTGGCCGGCGGCGTGGAGTCCTCGACGTAGGTGATCGTGCTCGCCGAGCATGCGGAGACGCCGCCGGCGCTGTCGGTCACCGTCGCCGAGAACGTCGTGCTGGAGTCATCCGCGACCGCGAAGCTGATGCCCGTCGAGTTCAACAGGGCGGCGGCCCCCGTCACCGTTGACCCGGCGCAGCCGGGCTGGTCGTACAACGTCACGAGGCTCGTGCCTGCGGGGGCCGATCCCTTGATCTTGGGCGTGTCGTTGTTGGCCGGAGACGCGGGGTCGGTGCCGGTCAGCGACGGTGCTGGCAGTTTCACGGTCACCGAACCCGAGCCCACAGCCGAGGCGAACTCGTCCTGGTCGGAGATCGCGCCTGCCACGACGCGCTGGCGTGTTTGCAGGCCGGCCGCGGGCTGCGCGTCGGCCGGGAGCTTGAGGACCGACAGCGTGAAGTTGATGTGACATGACGCGCCGAACGGGATCGTCAGGCTGCCTGTGGCCGGCGTGAAGCGGATCGTGCCGAACGTGGCGTCGATGACCGTGGCCGCGAACGCTCTGCCAGGGCAGCCCGTGCCCGACCCGGTAGCAGTCGAGCTGACGCCAAAGACGTTCGGATCGGCGCCTGCGGCTGCGCAGCCTGTCCGTCGGGCATGCTGCACGACGGGATGAGCGTGACGCCGCCGAAGCCAGCGCAGCCGGCGGTGGCCACGTTGCAGATCGTCGTCGACCCGTCGGGCGAGCTGTTCCGGTTGGTGACGACGACCTCGCCTGCCAAGCCGGTGCTGCCGACAGCAACAGGCGACGGGAGAACCGATGCGATCGCGATCGTGGATGACGCCTGCGCGGCCGTCGGGGTGAGCACGGACAGCAGGCAGGCGAGGAGCACGACAACGAGCGTGAGGCCATGGCGGCCGCTGACAGCGGCGCTGCGCGCGGCGTGTCGAGCCGGCTCGTGGCGCGACGCGACTTCCGAGGTATTGGTGGCTTGTGTCCGGTCAGCCATGGCGTGATGTTCAATGCCCATACAAGTGCGGTCCATGCACGCAACTATCGTGCCCTGCTCGGGCGCCTCGGGCAATGGGTGTCAGCCCCCAACGTGCAGACCAAGCGCGCGCCCGGCGCGGCGCGGCCGTGATGATGGGCGGGTGCGCGCATGGCCCAAGTTGTCGCTGTTTTGGAAGGTGTTCGCGGTCAACGCGATCGTGCTGATCACGGCCGGTGTCACGTTGGCGCTGACGCCGGCGACGGTCAGCAGCCCCATTACGCTGCGCGAAGCCGCCACGCTGGTCGCGGGGGTCTGCGCGCTGATGATCGTGAACCTCGCGTTGATGCGCAGAGCGTTCGCGCCATTGAGCCGCCTCACCTCGGGGGAGGGTGTCCGACGAACTGTGTGTGGACCCGGGGTGACATGGGGTGATGTCAATCGGGGATGCGATCGTCGAAGTAGATCTTGAACGCGGCGAGCGCTTGGGTCCAGTTGCGCACGGCTCGCCATTTCGTCTGGGCCCTGGTGATCGCGAGGTAGATCAGCTTGGTGGCCGACTGCTCGTCGGGGAAGCTGCCGCGCGTCTTGATCGCTTTGCGGACCTGACGGTGCATCGCCTCGATCGTGTTGGTGGTGTAGACGACGTGCCTGAGGGTCTGTGGGAGCGCGAGGAACGGGATGATGTGCTCCCAGTCGGTGCGCCACTTCTTGGCGATCATCGGGTACTGCGGCCCCCACCGCGCGTCGAAGCGCTTGAGCTCGACGAGGGCCTGGTCGGCGTTGACGGCGGTGTAGATCGGGCGCAGGTCCTTGGTGACCTGCCGCAGGTCCTTGTAGGAGACATACCGCGTCGATGAGCGGATCTCGTGGACGATGCACGTCTGAACCATCGTGTCGGGGAAGACCGCTTCGATCGCTTCGGGAAACCCGGTGAGGCCGTCGACGCAGGCGATCAGGATGTCGTGGACGCCGCGCTGATGTAGGTCGTTGAGGACGCCCATCCAGAACTTCGCGCCCTCGTGGTCTTGCCACCAGATCCCCAGCGGCTCGCGCTTGCCCTCCAGCGTGATCGCCAACGCCAGGTAGCACGCGCGGTTCTGGACGGCGCGGTCCTCGCGGACCTTGACGCGCATCGCGTCGAAGTACACGACCGGGTAGACCGCTTCCAGCGGTCGTGAGCGCCACGCCGCGACGTCCTCCAAGACGGCGTTGGTGACGCGGCTGATCGTGTCGCGGCCGACCGGGGTGCCGTACAGCTCGGTCAGATGGCCGGCGATGTCGCGCGTGCTCATTCCGCCGGCGTAGAGATCCAGAACTCGTTCGTCGAGGCCCGCCAGGCGCGTTTGGCGCTTGCGGACCAGCTGCGGCTCAAACGAGGCGTCGCGGTCTCTCGGGGTTCGGATGCGGACCTCGCCGAGCTCGGTCGCCAGCGTCTTTGGCGTCGACCCGTTGCGGCTGTTTTCGGCCCCGCCCGGCGGGGCCTGGCCGGCCTCGAAGCCCAGATGGCCGGTCAGCTCGGCCTGCAGGGCGGCCTCGACAACGCGGCCCGCCAGCTGCGTCAACAACCCGCCCGACCCGATGATCTCTTCCGGCGCCAGGCCCGCGAGAACGTCGTCGAGCACGTCGGCCGGCAGCAACTCCTCAAGGCGCTCAACGACGCCCGGCGGCGCGTCGGGCACCTTGCGCTTGCGCGAGCTCTTCTGGCTCACGCACTGATCCTTGTACGGGGCACTTGCAGTGATGGTCATGGATGTCCTTCCCGGCCACAACGGCCGAATCGGTCACCCGGACCACACACACTTCATCGGACAGAACCCCTCGGGGATGGCAAACGTCGACCCCCTCAAGCCCGGCCTACGGCTGGACGTCCACAATGACCAGGAGCTCGGTGCGCTCGCCGTGAGCTTCAACGCGATGGCCGACCGCTTGGAGGGTGAGCGGCGTGCCAGCAGCGCGAGGCTGCTGATAGCCCAAGAGGACGACCGCCGCCGGATCGCCGCCGAACTGCATGACGAGGTTGGACAGCAGCTCACCGCTCTGCTGCTGACGCTCGACCGCCTCGCCGATCACACAGACCCCGACGTCGGTGAGCAAGCTCGGGCCGCCCGCGAGATCGTGCGCGGCAGCCTCGACCAGCTCAGAGCACTCGTCCGCGGACTGCGCCCCCCCGGTCTGGATGAGCTCGGCCTGACCGCCGCGCTTACGGCACTGTCGCGCCAGGTCGGCGAGCGCGCCGGCCTGACCGTTACCCGCCACCTGGATCCCGTCCCCGACGATGTCGACCCCGCCGCGGCGCTGGTCGTCTACCGCGTCGCGCAGGAATGCCTGACCAACGCCGACCGCCATGCCCTGGTGCCCGCGTCGAACTTGCCCTGTGCGCGGCAACCGATCGGCTTGAGCTGCGCGTCAGCGACGACGGGCCCGGCCTCGACGTGACCCGGACGACCGACGGGGCGGGGATCCGGTTCATGCGCGAACGCGCGCTGATCGTCGCCGCGAGACTCGACATCACGTCCAGCCCGGCCCGGGGCACCACGGTCACGCTGACCGTGCCGCTGAACGCCAGTAGCGGGGTGCCGGCGTGGTCTCGGTCCTGCTGGCCGATGACCACCAGCTCGTGCGCCAGGGCATCCGGCTCGTGCTCGAGCGCGAGCCCGACCTGCGCGTTGTCGCCGAAGCATCCGATGGCATGCAAGCGCTCGAGCAAACCGACAGGCACCGGCCCGATGTCGCCGTGCTCGACGTGACGATGCCGCGCCTCGGCGGCTTGCAGGCCGCACGGGAGCTCGCGCGTCGCGCGCATCCGCCGGCGGTCGTGATGCTGTCGATGCACGACGACGAGCAGTTCTTCTTCGAAGCCATCAAGGCCGGCGCGCACGGATACGTCCTGAAGTCCGCCGCCGACCAGGATCTCGTCGCGGCGTGCCGCGCAGCTGTGCACGGCGAGACGTACATGTACCCGGCCGCGAGCCGGGCACTGATCAGCGACTACCTCAACCTCGCGCCCGCCGACCGTGCACGCCAAGGCGAGCTATCGGTGCGAGAGCTTGAGATCGTGCAGCTCATCGCGTAAGGCAACACGGCCAGGGAGATCGCGGAGCGGCTGGTCATCAGCGAGAAGACCGTCGATCGCCACCGCTCCAACATCCTGGAGAAGCTGCATCTCAAAGACCGATTGGATCTCGCCCGCTACGCCATCCGACGCGGACTCATCGACGCCTAAGCATCGTGACCTCCGCGACATCGAACAACCGGGCGGCGCGATCGCGCGGCCACTACGAGGCTCGACCATGACCGACGTGCTGGTCGTGTGCTGCCGTCCGCTGCGTCTCGGTGCGAGCGAGGCCGACGACTGGCTGCGCGACGAGCTCGTCAAGCTGCTCGCCGACGATGCGATCACGCAGATCCAGATCACAGCGCTGAGCGACGCATCGCCGGGGTGGGGCCGCGGCTGGGACTACCTGATCCGCATCACCGTGGACGGCGATGACAGCGCCCGCGTCGTCGGGGTCGTATGAGTAAACGCGGCAAAACGGCCAACAATGCGTCCGCTAACGCGGGTCCCCCCGTCGCTTCTCGTGTTGGCTTTTCGAGCGCCTATTGCGCGAGATCGTCCCACGTCGCGGGAGTGACGTCGTCGCTGGCACGGGTCGCGCGTCGCGTACGGGCCGGGGACTGGCGGGCGCCGGGATCGCGTAGCGACGGGCGACCGCTCGGGTCGGCGATCACGCGCCGCGCTGTGCCCGGCCGACCGCCCGTGAGCTCAAGCCAGTCGCGGATGTCCTTCGCGTAACCACGCTCGTCGGCGTGGCCGTTGGCCTTGAGTTGCAGCAGCAGTAGCAGTCGGTTGAGGCGCTCGCGGTTCTTCATGCCGTAGCGGCGGCGGTACAGCGCGGCCTCGATTGGCTTGATGAACGTCTCAAGCCCGCCGGTGGATCTCGGCTGGTCGGTCGCTTCGCGTGGACGACGCGCGAGCTGCGAGGCGATGATCGGCGACCAGCGATCAAGCCAGGCGTTCATGCGATCGTCGTCGAGCTGGCGTGCTTCGACGTCAAAGCGCGCCCAGAAGTGCCGGCCGGCGAACGCCGCCTCGGTCCGCGGCAGCAGCTGCTCGGCGGTGGCGCCGCCGATCTTGCCCAGCAGCCGCTCAAGCGCGTGGCGCAGGTGCCACTCGCATCGCGAACTCGCCCGTGGGGCTGCGTGACATGCCCGACCCCGTTCCGCTGCATGATGATTGGGTGATCACCCGGCCGCGTCTGACCGGCATCTGCGGCTCGGACTCCAAGCAGATACTGCTCGACTTCGGCGAGGGTGACACCGACAACGCGATGGCGGCGTTCTGCTCGTTCCCTCAGGTGATGGGCCACGAGGTGGTCGCCGACGTGGTCGCCGATGGGGCCCGAGGCGCGCGGACTGGAGGTCGGGCAGCGGGTGGTCCTCAACCCGTGGCTGTCGTGCGGGCCGCGCGGCATCGAACCGCCCTGTCCCGCATGCGAAAACGGCGACTACAGCCTGTGCTGGAGTTTCACCGACGGCGACATCAAGCCGGGCATCCACACCGGCGTGTCGGCCGACGTGACCGGCGGATACGCCGAGCTGATGGCCGCCCACGACAGCATGCTGTTCGGCGTTCCCGACGCGGTGCCCGACGAGCTCGCGGTGTTCGCCGACCCGTTCTCGGTGTCGCTGCACGCGATCACGCGCCATCCGCCGCCGCCTCGGGACGGGTCCTCGTCTACGGCGCAGGCTCCCTCGGGCTGTGCGCCGTCGCCGTGCTGCGCGCGCTGTACCCGGAGGTCGCGGTGGCCGTCGTCGCCCGCTTCGACGCGCAGGCGGCGCTGGCGCGCCGGCTCGGGGCGGACCTGGTGCTGGCGCCACGAACCGCGGCTGGCCGTCATCGAGGAGCTGGTCGCGTGGGGAGGCGGCCGGCTGCGGCAGCCGCTGCAGGGTCTGCCGATGGCGTACCCCGGCCCGATCGACGTCGTCTACGACACCGTCGGCAAGCCCGAGACGTTCGAGGTCGGCGTCCGCGTCCTCACGGCGCGGGGCACGCTGGTGAAGGCCGGCGTGCATGCGCCGGGCCGATGGGAGTGGAGTCCGCTGTACTTCAAGGAGATCAACTGGGTCGGCTCCAACGCGTTCGGCGTCGAAGAGGTCGAGGGAGAGCGCAAGCACGCCATCGCGCACTACCTCGATCTGGTCGTCGACGGGCGAGTTGACCTGCGCCCCATGCTGACCCACACGTTCCGTCTCGAGCAGTGGCGCGACGCGTTCCTGGCGATCGCCAACCAGGGTGGAGTCCGGCGCCGTCAAAGTCGCCATCGACCAGCGCTAAGCGGCCATCAGGGTCTGCGCGAGCGTGCGACGTTTGACACGACAATGCGCGAGCTCGTGTACCGGAACCTGATTTCGCGGATAGGGAGCGGCCTACATCGGGTTCTGGCGCAGGTAGCCGTAGACGGCGCCGAAGTTCTTGTTCACCTCATCGGGGATCGGTACCGGGCCACCGAGAGCCCTTGCACCCCAGACGATCTGGGCGGTCCGCTCGACGAGTGCAGTGATATGCAGCACCTTGTCGGGGCGGGGGCCCACCGCCACCAGGCCGTGGTTGGCGATCAGCGCCGCGCCCCTGCCGTCCAGCGCCTTGACGGCGTTGTGGCCGACATCGGGTGTGCCGGATGCCGCGTATTCGGCGCAGCGGATGTCCCCGCCGCAGTAGACGGCGAACTCGTCGACGGCGGCCGGTATCGACTGATGCGCAACGGCGAACATGGTGGCCCACACCGGATGGCTGTGGATCACGCTGCCGACGTCGTCGAACGCGCGATAGCACGCGAGATGCAGCGCCATCTCCGACGACGGCGAGCGGCCATCCTTGGCGGCCACCACGCCGCCGTCCGGATCGATGACCACGAGGTCGTCGAGCGCCATGTCGGAGTAGTCGACCGACGACGGCGTGATGACGACGTTGCCGTCCTCGCGCCTGGCCGAGATGTTGCCCGCCGTGCCCTCGACGAGGCCGCGGCGCAGCATGTCCTTGGCGGCGGCGAGCACGGCGTCCTCGGGATTGTCGACGAATCTCATGAGGCCAGCACCTCCGGGTTCACGATGTGTGCGGGCGCACGCCCCGACAGGAGCGCGTCAAGGTCATCGGCAACCATGACCGCCTGCCGCGCCTCAGTGTTCCACGTGGCCCCGCCGATGTGAGGCGTGAGCACCACGTTGGTCATACCCGTCAGCGGGTGGTCGGCGGGCAGCCATTCCCCGACGAAATGGTCCAGGCCCGCCGCCCCGACCTTGCCGCCCCGCAGCGCGTCGACGAGCGCGTCTGTGTCGTGCAGTTGGGCGCGGGCGGTGTTGAGGAAGACCACACCGTCGCGCATCGCCGCGAACTGCTCGGCGCCGATCATCCCCATGGTGTCGTCGGTGACCGGTGCGTGCAGCGAGACGACGTCGGCCTCGGCAAGCAGGTCGTCGAGGCTGTGGCGGGCCTCGTCGTTGTACGGGTCGTACGCGATCACCTTCATGCCGAGCCCCTCCAGCCGCCACCGCAGGGCGCGCGCGACGGCGCCGAGACCAACCAGACCGGCCGTCTGCCCGGCGATCTCCCAGGCCCGGAAGCGTTGGTAGGGAATCGTGCCGTCGCGAAACACCTCACCCGCGCGGACATCCCCATCGGCGGTCAGCACATGGCGGGTCGCCGCGAACAGCAGCGCGATCGCCATCTCCGCGACCGCGTCGGCATTTCGGCCGGGCGTGTGCAGCACCGGGACACCGGCGGCGGTTGCCGCCTCGACGTCGACGTTGTTCGGGTCGCCGCGAGTTGACGCGACGGCACGCAACGGCAGCTCGAACACCGGGCCGCCCACCGAATCACCCTCCACCACAAGCACATCGGCGCGCTCGGCGGCCGCTCGCTCGGCCAGTTGTTCGGCGGTGTAGATCCGCAATGGGCTCTGCTCGATCCACGGGTCGTAGATCACGTCGGCCAATTGATTCAGCTTGTCGAAACCCGGACCGCGCAGGGGTGCCGTCACGAGGGCTCGAAGTCGGGTCACGGATTGCCCATGCTGGCGTACGGTGGCGGCCGTGTCAGCAAAAGGCGTCACAATCGGCATCGACATCGGCACGACCTCCGTCAAAGCCGTGGTCGCCGACGAGGACGGTCAGGTGCTGGCCAGGACACGAATTCCCCATCAGCTGCGGGTGCCCGCTCCCGACCGCCTGGAACATGACGCCGACGAGGCGTGGCGGCGCGGTCCGCAGGCCGCCCTTGCCGAGCTCGCCACAGCCGACGCCGCGGCGGTGGCGGTGACGGCGATGGTGCCGTCGCTGACCGCCGTCGACGCCGACGGCCGACCCGCTCACACCGGGACTGCTGTACGGCGACGCCAGGGGCCGCTGCGCGGGCGGCGGGACAGGCGTCGGTGCTGTCGGGCGAGGCGGTCGAGTTCCTGCGCTGGACGGCGGGGGAGGCCCCCGACGCGCGCGGCTACTGGCCGGCGATGGCGGTGGCCAACCACGCCCTGGCCGGTGAGGCGGTCATCGACAATGCGACGGCGAGCACCTCGTATCCGTTGTTCGACGGCAGCGGCTGGGATGAGGCGGTCTGCGCCGACTGCGGCACCACAGGCGACCGGATGCCCCGGGTCGAGATGACCGGCAAGGCCGCGGGCCGGGTGCACGACACCGATACCGTGCTGGCCGCAGGTGCCGTCGACGCCCTGTGCGAGCAATTCGTGGCAGGCGCCGACTCCGACGGCGACGTGCTGGTGTTATGTGGCACCACTCTGATCGTCTGGATCACCATTCCCGAATACCGCGAGGTGCCCGGGCTGTGGACGCTGCCGCACTCGGCGGCCGGGAAATGTCAGATCGGCGGGCCGAGCAACGCAGGCGGCCTGTTCATCGGCTGGGTCGACCGATTGGTCGGTGGCGCCGAGACGACCGTCGAACCGGGGCGAGTTCCGGTGTGGGCGCCCTACATTCGCGGCGAACGCACGCCGTACCACGACCCGGATCGACGTGGCGTGCTCGCGAGTCTCGACCTCACCCACGACGGTGCGGCCGTCCGACGCGCAGCCTTTGAGGCGTCCGGCTTCGTCGTCCGTCAGCTGATCGAGACTGAGCGGCGCATCGACGTCGCGGATCGTTGCCACGGGCGGCGGGACGCGCGTCGCGCCGTGGATGCAGGCCATCGCCGACGCCACCGGGCTGCCGGTGCACGTCTCGGGGTCGCCGAGGGGGCGGCACTGGGCGCGGCATTCATCGCAAGAATGGCGGCCGGGTTCGAATCGTCGGTCGCCGACGCCGCGCGGTGGGCGTCGACCGAGCGGATTGTCGAGCCCGATGAGGCGTGGGCGGACCCTGTCCGGGACCGCTACGACAGGTTCCTCGAGCTGGCCGATGGGACGCAGGTATGACGTCGAGCATCTTCGAGGGCGCGTCGATGGTCTCGACCGTGCTGCGCGTGCGCGACGTCGACGCATCGGTGCGCTGGTACCGCGAAAAGCTTGGCCTGGAACCGGTTCACGTCGGCTCCGACGGGCCGGAGAATCCGATCGCGGTGTATTCGATCGCCGGAACGGTGGTGTCGCTGTGGCAGCTGCCCGAGGGACGGGCGCGCGTGCTCTTGGACAACGACACGAACACCTACGTGGTGGTGGTCGCGAATGCCGAACTCGAGGTGTTGCGGCGCACACTGGCCGAACGGGGCGTCGATGTCGGCGATGTCCGCCGCAGCGCCAACAACGAGTACCTCTGGTTCCACGACCTGGACGACAACCGCTTCGAGCTCAGCCGCTCGATCGACTCGCGTGAAAGCGGCTAACGCTTCACTGCGCTGACGTAGCTCATGTCCGCGAAGAACCCCATCGCGCCGTCATCGGGGAACTCGAAACCGTTGGCGGCGTAGGCATCAGGCGTCTTCTGCGCCGTGACGTCCCAGCCGTGTCCCGACAGGTAGTCGACGACGTCGCTGCGCTCGCCGTGGTAGATGAGCTCACGCATCTCGATGTCGTGACCGTACTTCTTGAGCCGCTCCGCGATCGCCTGGGACCGCTCGTCGTCGGAGAACATGCTGACGTCGGGGATGTGCTCGCAGGCGACCCGACTATCCGGGGCGCTGAGCTCGTTGATCCGGTCGAACAGTAGATCCTGGGCCTCGGGCGGCAGGTAGATCAGCAACCCCTCGGCGATCCATGCCGTGGGTTGCGTCGGGTCGAAGCCGTTGTCCAGCAGTGCTTTCGGCCAATCGTCGCGAAGGTCGACGGCGATGGGTCGCCGGATCGCCTTCGGCTCAGCGCCCAGCTCCGCGAGCTTGTCGGTCTTGAAGGTGATGACCTCCGGCTGGTCGAGCTCGTAGACCGTCGTGCCGTCCGGCCATGGCAGGCGATAGGCCCGCGCGTCGAGACCGGCGGCCAGGATCACCGCCTGGCGCACACCCGCGGCCGCCGCGTCGGTGAACAGCTTGTCGAAATGGCGGGTGCGCACCGCCATTCCCTCCGCGGCGCGTCGCAGGTTGAATCGGGGGTCGATCTCTTCGAACTCTTCCGGCTTGATCTCGCCGTCGATCACGCGCATGAAGAAGTCGAGCCCCACCGCGCGCACGAGTGGCTCGGCATACGGGTCGTCGATCAGACCCTCGCGGTTGCTCAAGACGCGTTGAGCGGCAACCATCGTGGCCGTCGAGCCAACGCTGGACGCCAGATCCCACGAATCGTTATCGGTGCGGGCCATGGCTCCTACTTCCGGGTGGCGGTGACCGCCAGTGAATTGCGCATCGGTTCGATCGAATCGTGGTGCGGGAACTCGCGACCGTACTTGGCGAACATCTCCGGTCGGGGGCGCGCCGAGACCTCCCAGCCGTGCTCGCTGAGGTACTCGACGACGGGATTGCGCTCTCCTGGGTAGAACAGATTGGAGATGTCGTGGTCGAACCCATGCGCGCCCCACTGCTGACTGATCACCCGTGCCCGCTCGCCGATGCTTGCGCCGGCGTCAGGGTGGTATTCCGTCGCCAGCAGGCTTCCGGGGGCGCTCAACGCCGTGATGTTGTCGAAGAGGAGGTCCTGCGCCTGCGGGGGCAGGTAGACCAGCAGCCCCTCCGCGGTCCACGCGGTCGGTTGACTGTCGTCGAACCCGCTCTCGCGCAACGCCTTCGGCCAGTCTTCGCGGAGGTCGACGGCGACAGCCCGAAGCTCGGCGGCGGGGGACGCGCCCATCGACGTCATCGTCGTTGTCTTGAACTCGATGACCTGCGGCTGGTCGATCTCGTATACGACGGTGCCGTCCGGCCAGGGCAGCCGGTACGAGCGGGAGTCCAGGCCCGATGCCAGGATCACCGCCTGCCGGATGCCAGTTGCGGCCGCATCGATGAAGAAGTCGTCGAAGAACCGCGTTCGCACCGCAATGACCTGCGCCATGAACTTCGCGCCTGCGGCGGCGTCGGCGTTGGTCAGCTCGACGTCGCCGTCGACCAGCCTGGTGAAGAAGTCGATGCCGACGGCGCGGACCAGTGGTGCGGCGTACGGATCGTCGAAGAGCGGGTCGTCCTCACGGCTGCCGACGGCGCGCGCCGCTGCGACCATCGTGGCGGTCGTTCCGACGCTCGACGCCAGGTCCCAGCTGTCCGAATCCGTCCTGCTCATTTGTCGAGTATCCCGCTCACGTACTGCAGCTCACCAAACTCGGCGAGATCGTCGTCATCGTCCTCGATCGGCGGGAGACCGTTGGCGGCCAGCAGCTCCTGGACGCTGTGGCGGTCCAGCTTCCAGCCGTGGCCGGCCAGATAGTCGGCGGCTTCGTTGCGGTCACCGAGGTAGACGAGGTTTGCGAAGTCCAGGTCGAATCCGTGGCTCTTCCACCGCTCGGAGGCCTCCTGCATGCGCTCGACGGCCTTCTCGTGATCCGCGGCGCCGATGTTCGGCACGCTTTCGACGGCCACCCTGCTCCCGGGGGCGGACAGCTCGGAGATCGTGTCGAGGAGTCGGTCCTGGGCTTCGGGCGGCAAGTAGCCGAGCAGGCCTTCGGCGCTCCAGGCCGTCGGCTGGGTGGGATCGAATCCGGCCGCCTTCAGGGCCGCGGGCCAGTCGTACCTCAGGTCAATTGCCACCGTGCGACGCTGCGCGGTCGGCTCGGCACCGAACTCGGCCAGCACCTTCGTCTTGAACTCGATCACGTCGGGCTGGTCGATTTCGTAGACCGTGGTACCCGTCGGCCAGGCCATCCGGTACGCGCGCGAATCGAGACCGGAAGCCAGGATCACCGCCTGCTTGACGCCCGCCCGCGTCGCCTCGAGGAAGAATTCGTCGAAGAACACGGTCCGGACCGCCATGTTGTCGGTCATCCGCGCCATCCCCACCGACGCACTGTCGGCATCGAGGTCCTC
The DNA here is from genome assembly GCA_963766945.1 of uncultured Actinomycetota bacterium. GTDB lineage: Bacteria > Actinomycetota > Actinomycetes > Mycobacteriales > Mycobacteriaceae > Mycobacterium. Next base: position 200,530 of record CAVYCT010000039.1, on the reverse strand, counting down.
GGCCCGCAGCTCGCCCGTCGCGAGCCGGGTGAAGAAGTCCACGCCGACCGCGCGCACCAACGGTTCGGCGAACGGATCGTTGATCAATGCGTCCTCGCCGGTGCTCGCCACCGCGCGGGCCGCGGCGACCATCGTCGCTGTCGCCCCGACGCTAGATGCCAGGTCCCAGGTGTCGTTTTCAGTACGTGCCATCAAAGAGCCCCTATCAAAAGTCGTTACTTAGTAGATTTAACGAGATGCTCCGACGGTATGTTCCCGAGCTGAGACATCGCTGAGAGCCGTTCCGGCGGTCTGGCGACGGACCGGCAACTGTTACTCTCGTAGACTGTTTGACGGGTGACTCTGCAGGCTGCGCGCCTGACAGAGGTCCACACACGACTTAACCAGAACGCTGGTCAATCCAGCCCCATTCGCACGCCGCTATTAACAGGCTGGCTGCGCAGGAGGAAGAGTGCTTTCGGCTTTCATCTCATCACTGCGGACAGTCGACCTGAGGCGAAAGATTCTGTTCACCCTGGGCATCGTCATCCTGTACCGGGTGGGCGCTTCGATCCCGTCGCCCGGCGTCAACTACCCGAACGTGCAGAAGTGCGTCGCCGAGGTCAGTGGCGGCGACTCGGCCCAGATCTATTCGCTGATCAACCTGTTCTCCGGCGGTGCGCTGCTGCACCTGACGGTGTTCGCGGTCGGCATCATGCCGTACATCACCGCGAGCATCATCGTGCAGCTGCTGACCGTGGTCATCCCGCGGTTCGAGCAACTGCGCAAGGAAGGCCAGTCCGGCCAGGTGAAGATGACGCAGTACACGCGTTATCTCACGATCGCGCTGGCGATCCTGCAGGCCACCAGCGTCGTGGCGCTCGCCGCCAACGGCGGGCTGCTGCAGGGCTGCACGCTCGACATCATCCAGGGCCAGAGCGAAGGCCTGAACATCTTCAACCTGATCGTCATCGTGCTGGTGATGACCGCGGGCGCGGCACTGGTGATGTGGATGGGCGAGCTGGTCACCGAGCGCGGCATCGGCAACGGCATGTCGCTGATGATCTTCGCAGGCATCGCGGCCCGCATCCCGTTCGAGGGCAAGACCATCCTGGACAGCCGCGGCGGTCTGGTCTTCACCGCGGTCTGCGTCGCGGCGCTGATCATCATCATCGGCGTGGTGTTCGTCGAGCAGGGCCAACGCCGTATCCCGGTCCAGTACGCCAAGCGGATGGTCGGCAGACGCATGTACGGCGGCACGTCGACGTATCTGCCCCTGAAGGTGAACCAGGCCGGCGTCATCCCGGTCATCTTCGCGTCGTCACTCATCTACATTCCGCACCTGGTCACCCAGCTGATCACCAGCGGAGACCCCAACGCGGCCAACGGGTGGTTCTCGCGGATGATCGCGCAGTACCTGACCAACCCGGCGGACCCCGTTTATATTGCGGTCTACTTCGGCCTGATCATGTTCTTCACGTACTTCTATGTGTCGATCACGTTCAACCCGGACGAGCGTGCCGACGAGATGAAGAAGTTCGGCGGGTTCATTCCCGGCATCCGGCCTGGTAAGCCGACCGCCGACTACCTGCGTTATGTGCTGAACCGGATCACCCTTCCGGGCTCCATCTATCTGGGCGTGATCGCCGTGCTGCCGAATATGTTCCTGCAGATCGGCAATACCGGCTCCGTACAGAATCTGCCGTTCGGCGGTACTGCGGTTCTGATCATGATCGGCGTCGGGTTGGATACCGTCAAACAGATCGAGAGCCAGCTGATGCAACGCAACTACGAAGGATTCCTGAAGTGAGAGTCGTTCTACTCGGGCCGCCCGGGGCGGGCAAAGGCACGCAGGCTCAGAAGCTGTCAGAGAAGCTCGGCATACCGCAGATCTCCACCGGCGACCTCTTCCGCGAGAACATCAGCCAGGGCACACCCCTGGGCGTCGAAGCCAAGCGCTACCTGGACGCCGGCGACCTGGTCCCCTCAGAACTGACGAACAAGCTGGTCGAGGACCGCATCGAGCAGCCAGACGCCGTCGAGGGGTTCATCCTCGACGGCTACCCCCGCTCGGTGGCACAGGCCAAGGCCCTCGACGAGATGCTGACGAACCACAACACCAAGCTCGACGCCGTGCTGGAGTTCTCCGTTTCCGAGGACGAGCTGTTCACGCGGCTGAAGGCCCGCGGCCGCGCCGATGACACCGAAGACGTCATCCGCAACCGGATGCAGGTGTACCGCGACGAGACCGAGCCGCTGCTGGAGTACTACAGCCACAACAACCTGCAGACCGTCGATGCGGTCGGCGCGCTGGACGAGGTTTTCGCCCGGGCACTGAGGGCGCTCGGTCGTTGATGATCGGCCTGCCGGGGCTGCGTAGCCGCCGGGTCGTCGCGCAGCGCACCCCGGGTGAACTCGACGCGATGGCCGCGGCCGGCTCGCTGGTGGCGTCCGCGCTCTGGCCGTGCGCGAGGCCGCCGCGCCCGGGGTGTCCACCCTGGCGCTGGACGAGATCGCCGAATCGGTGATCCGTGACGGCGGCGGTATTCCGTCGTTCCTCGGCTATCACGGCTTCCCGGCCAGCATCTGCTCCTCGGTCAATGACCGTGTGGTGCACGGCATTCCGTCGGCAAGCGAAACGCTGGCGGCCGGCGATCTGGTGTCAATCGACTGCGGCGCGATCCTCGACGGCTGGCACGGTGACTCCGCGTTCACGTTCGGTATCGGGGCGCTGATCCCCGTCGACGAAGCGCTGTCGCAGGCCACCAGGGAGGCGATGGAGGCGGGCATCGCCGCGATGGTGCCGGGCAACCGGCTCACCGACGTGTCACATGCGATCGAGACCGGCACCCACGCCGCCGAGGCGCGACACGGCCGCACGTTCGGCATCGTCGCCGGATACGGCGGCCACGGGATCGGCAGGCAAATGCACATGGATCCGTTCCTGCCCAATGAAGGAGCACCGGGCCGTGGTCCTCATCTGGCGCCGGGATCCGTTTTGGCCATCGAGCCGATGCTCACTCTCGGCACCACAAAGACCGTTGTGTTGGAAGACGAATGGACGGTCGTCACCGCCGACGGTTCCCGTGCCGCGCACTGGGAGCACACCGTGGCGGTGACCGATGACGGTCCGCGCGTTCTCACGCGTTGAGACGATCGCGTCTCAGCGCTGGCCGAATACTGAACCCGACGACCGGCAACCTCGTATCAATAGCGGAGGTTGAACTTGGACGACCCTGAGGCTGCGGTTATGCGGGTGCTTTACGACGAGCACGCCGCTGCGCTGTGGCGCTATGCCGTGCGGCTGACGGGCGATACAGCGCGGGCGGAGGATGTCGTGCAGGAGACGCTATTGCGTGCTTGGCGCCATCCCGAGGTGACCGAGGACAGTGAAAGGTCCGCACGGGCGTGGCTATTCACTGTGGCGCGTAATCTCATCATCGACGAAAGACGTAGTGCGAGGTACCGCAGCGAGTCCGGCACCGCTGACATGGAACAAGCGGCGGACCGCGCGGGACCCGACGAGGTGGAGACGGCGCTGGATCGCATGTTGCTGGGCGAGGCCATTGCCCAGCTGTCCGAGGAACACCGGGCGGTCATCCGCCGGGCGTACTACCAGGGCTGGACCACCGCGCAGATCGCGGCCGATCTGCACATCGCCGAGGGCACGGTGAAGTCCCGGCTGCACTACGGCATGCGCGCTTTAAGGCTCAAGTTGCAGGAAATGGGGGTGACACGGTGACACAATTCGGAGTACCCCGAGGTGGTGAGCAGTTGGACGACGATCGCTATGTGACCTGGGACGCCGCGTACGTCCTGGGGTCACTGTCCAGCGAGGAGCGCCGCGAATACGAGGCGCATCTGGAGACCTGTCCAGAGTGCCGGGCCGCTGTCGCCGAGTTGAGCGGGATCCCGCCGTTGCTTTCCAAGCTCGAAGCCGACGACATCGAGCCCTTCGATGACGCGGGGCGACCCGACGGCCCGCGACCGCAGGCTCTGGGCTCGCTGCTGGACACCGTGCGTGCGCAGCGCAGGCGGTCGCGGTGGGTGACCACCGCCGCGTTCGCCGCGGCGGCCGCGTTGCTGGTGATCGGGTTGGTGATCGCGGTCAGCCCGGAGATCATGGGGCTGCAGAGCGGACACCGAGCAGGCGGCCGCGCCGTCGCTGGAGATGTCGAAGGTGTCCGAGACGCCGATCAATGCCAGCATCAGCATGACCAGCTACGGCTGGGGCACCCGTATCGACATGGCGTGCACCTACGGCGACTGGGGCCAGCGCGACGCGCCGCCACAGAATCTGGGCATGGTGGTCGTCGGCCGTGACGGCAGCCACACTGAGGTAGCGACGTGGCTGGGGCTGTCGGGTGCAACGGCGCTGCCGAGCGCGACCACTCCGATGCCGATGGACGAAATCGCTTCGGTGCAACTGGTTTCGTCGGAATCCGGCCAGGTACTGCTTGAGAGACATCTGTGAGTCGAGCCACAGGGTGAACCTAATTTCGTAGCTAGTCGTGTCACTTGTAGTTGTGTGAAAGCAGGTGGCAAATGACCGGCAGGCATCGGGTTGTCGACCACATCGTCGAGTACCTCTCGGCGGTGGGTGTCGACTACATCTTCGGTGTCGACGGTGCCAACATCGAGGACCTGTACGACGCCGCGTTCTTCCGTGACGACATCACCGCGGTGCTGGCCAAGCACGAGTTCTCGGCCGCGACGATGGCCGACGGATACAGCCGCAGCGGCGCCGGGCTGGGCGTGGTGGCCGCGACCTCGGGCGGCGGCTGCCTGAACACCGTGCCCGGCCTGGGCGAAGCCTTCGCCAGTCGGGTGCCGGTGCTGGCGCTGATCGGGCAGCCGCCGACCACGCTCGACGGGCTGGGCTCCTTTCAGGACACCAGCGGCCGCAACGGCGCCCTCGACGCGCACGCCCTGTTCTCGGCGGTGTCCGTCTATTGCCGCCGCGTGACCACGCCGGAAGACATCGTCTCGGCGCTGCCCGAGGCGATTGCCGCGGCGCGCACCGGAGGACCCGCAGTTCTGTTGCTGCCCAAGGATATTCAGCAAGCCAGTGCTGCCGGTCAACAGTGCCGTCACGTCGTGCCGCAGAGCGGCTCGGCCGGCTCGATGACCCGGATCCGATCGCGCGCGCGTTGCAGCATGTCGACGGGCCGGTCACGATCATCGCCGGTGAACAGGTCGCCCGCGACGACGCGCGCGCCGAACTGGAGGAGCTGCGGGCGCTGTTGCGTGCCCGGGTGGCCTGCGTTCCCGATGCGAAGGATGTCGCAGGCACCCCGGGAATGGGATCGTCCTCCGCGCTGGGCGTCACCGGCGTGATGGGGCACCCCGGGGTTGCCGCCGCCATCGCCGAGAGCGCGCTGTGCCTGTTGGTCGGCACCCGGATGACGGTCACGGCCCGCGGCGGTCTGGACGACGCGCTGGGGGCGGTGCCGGTGTACTCGATCGGCTCCGCGACCGCCGTACCTGCCGTCCACGCACGTGCACACCGATGACCTGCGTGGCTCACTGTCGTCGTTGACCGCGGCGCTGTCGGGTCACGGCCGGCCGACTCGACTGCGGGTCGCCCACGAAGTGCCACGCGTCGAGCTGCAACCCCCGCCGCACGACGGCCCCGGGATCCGGTATCGCGACGCGATGGCGTGTGCTCGACCGGACGCTGCCCGACGAGGTGGACATCGTCGTCGACGCGGGCAACATCGGCGCGTCTGCGATCCATTACCTGCCGGTGCGCCGGGGCGGCCGATTCATCGTCGCGCTCGGCATGGGCGGCATGGGTTACAGCTTCGGCGCGGGATCGGCTTGGCGTTTCGCCGCGATGAGCGCTCCCGCGAGGAGCGCACGGCACAGCACAGAGAACAGTCGTCATCGCCGGCGACGGCGCATTCTTCATGCACGGCATGGAGATTCACACCGCGCTGCAGTATCGCTTGCCGATGACGTTCCTGCTGTTCGACAACCATGCGCACGCGATGTGCGTGACACGCGAGCAGCTGTTCTACGACGACCTGTACAGCTACAACCGGTTCGGGCCGAGCCGGCTGGGCGAGGGTCTAGCCGCGATGTTCCCCGGACTGCGTGGGTTCGACGTCGACGAGCTCGACAGATTGCCTGCTGCGCTGGCGACGGCGCTCGACGTCGACGGCCCCTCTGTCATCAGTATCGAGTGCTCCGCCGACGAAATCCCGCCGTTCGCAGCATTTCTCGGCCAAGCTTCCGCCCCTGGCGCAGAAGATCAACCGCTCATCGCAAAGGAGACAAACTCCAATGTCGCTGCCCGCACTTGAGGACATCACCATCCACCGTGGCACCGAGGACCCGCTCGACGGCGTGATTCGCGTCGAGACCTCGCCCAGGGAAAAGGCCACGCCGATCATCATGGAGATGATGCGGTCGGTGTATCCGCACGACGAGGTGTTCGGCACCTATTGCACCGTCAACGATTACATCGACTGTCCGCCCGACGAGTTGTTCGAGTACATGGCCGACACGCGCAGCCTGGAGGAGTGGACCTACAGCCTGCGTGGTTTCGCCCCGACGGAGGAGCCGGGGCTGTGGGAGGCATACGACAAGCTCGGTGGTGACAAGGGCTCGCCGATCTACACCCGCACCGTCGCCAACCGCGACGCCCGCACCGTCGACTACCACTGCGCATGGGACCAGGGCAAGCACCTATGGATGATCTACCTGATGCGGATTGTCGACGCGCAGTTGGTCTTCGACAAGCCGGGTTCGGTAGTGCTGTGGACCAACTGTCATCACCCGTTCTACGACCACAACCCCTATCCGGAGACCGCGCCGCCGAAGCGCCCGGTGTGGGTCGGCGACTTCTGGGACATGTTCGGCCCCGGCCACCTGCTGGAGCTGAAGAACCTCAAGGCGATCGCCGAATACCGCCACCACAACGGCCTTTCCGTCAAACCGGACTGGATGAAGTGAGGAACCATGAACGAGCAGAAACCAGTCAGTCTTGCTCGACGTGTCGACGTATCTTCCCGGCGAGCCGATAGGCGCCGACTACTACGCGCAGTTCGCGGAGATCAGATGACCTGCGGGACAACCTGATGTTCCGGGCGCCGAAGTTTCGGCATCACGTCGCCGAGGACGAAACGGCGACCGACATGGTGGAGCGTGCCGCGGCCGGTCTGATCGAACGGCACGGCCAGGACGCCATCGCGGGCGTCGACATCCTGATCACCCACACGCAGATGCCCGACATGCCGTTCTACGGCGGCGGCGGCGGGATGGCGCATCGCCTTGGCATGAAACCGAATTGGGTGCTCGATCTGCACAACGGCGGATGTGCGGCGTTCGTGCTGGGCCTCAAGCTGGCCCGCAACCTGATCGCGTCGGGCGAGGGAGAAACCGCGCTGATCGCCATCGCGCAGAACGCGGCCGGTCAGATATTCGACCAGCCGAGCGTGCGACGCAAGGCCCAGGCTTCGGTGCCCGGTGACGGTGCGGCGGTCGGCCTGGTGACGCTGTCGGACGAGTCGCCGATCCTCGACGTCGAATGCCGCACCTACGGCGAGTTCGCCGGCGACATGACGCATCGCCGTCGACCCGCCGCGAAAGTGGTGGCAGCCCGGGCCGGGCGAGGGCTACATCGGATTCACCGAAAGCAAGATCACCAAGGTGCTGGCCCGGGGAAACCGTCAGGTTCCCGAGGTGTCGTACGCGGTGTGCGACCGAATCGGCATGAAGCCCAAGGACCTTGACCTGCTCGTCACCAATCAGCCCAACCGGGTGTTCCTGCGGAACTGGCGCGAGGCGCTCGAGCTGCCCGCAGGAACGGCATCGCGACACCTTCGACGACTGCGGCAACCTGTTCGCCGCGGGCATCCCGGTCAACCTCGACCGGGCGATCTCCGACGGCCGGCTGAAGAAGGGCGACGTCGTGATGATGGCGGCGTTCGCGCACGCGGGCGACTTCGCCGGGGCCGCCGCCGTCCGCTGGGGCGGGCGGGGCTGATGGCCACGCTGAAGCGCGACGGCGATCGACGCCGTCGCTGCGCTGCCCGACGGCGCGTGAACCCGTTGGCGTTGTCGCTCAACGAGAATCCGTTCCCGCCGCTGCCGGCGGTGCGGTCGGCGCTGGTCGCCGCGGTCGACGCGGCAAACCGCTATCCGGAGTTCCTGCCCGAGCGGCTGCGCTCGATGATCGCCGCACACGTCGGTGTGCTGCGACGAGCAGGTGGTGATCGGTGTCGGCGCGACGGGCGTGATCATGCAGGTGCTCGGCGCCATGACGAGCCCGGGCGAGACGATGGTGATGACGTCACCGACGTTCGACGGGTATCCGATCTTCGCGCAGATGGCACGGCTGGCGTCGGTCACCGTTCCGCTCGACGCGCATGGCCACCAAGATCTCGACGCGATGGCCGACGCCGCTGCGCACGCGCGGGTGGTGGTGGTGTGCCGGCCGCACAACCCCACCGGCACGGTCGAGACCGGCCGCCGACATCGAACGGTTCCTGCAGCGGGTGCCCGCCGACACCGTGGTCCTGCTCGACGAGGCGTACGTGGAGTTCCTGTCGCCGGACCACCGGATCGACGCGCCGGCGCTCGTCGGAACGGTATCCGAATGTCGTGGTGTTGCGGACCTTCTCGAAGGCCTACGGGCTGGCCGGGCTGCGGGTCGGCTACGGCTTCTGCGCGCCTGAGCTGGCCCGCAAGCTGTGGACCATGCAGCTGCCGTTCGGTATCGGCATCACCGGCCTGGTCGCGGTGGCAGCCTCGTACGACGCGGAAACCGAACTGCAGCAACGTATTCGGATGATCGCTGCCGAACGGCGATACCTGCGCATGCGGCTGCGTTCGATGGGCGTGTACACCACCGACGGGCACGCCAACTTCGTGTACCTGCCGCCGTTGGGTCAGCCGTGGCGGGAGGTGTTCGACGGCACCGGATTGCAGGTCCGCGACTACGCCGACGGCGGCGTGCGCATCACCGTCGGCAATCGCCAGTCCACCCGCGCGGTGCTGGCGGCGGTAGAGGCGGCGATGCGCTGAGTCCCGTGCTTTGATCGCAGGCATGGCAGAAGCACCCGACCGCATCGTCAGCGCGGCCCGCATCATCGACGCAGGCGCGCAACAGATTTTCGAGCTCATCGCCGACCCCGCCCAGCAGCCGCGCTGGGACGGAAACGACAACCTCGCATCGTCGGCGCCGGGTCAGCGTGTCCACGAGGTCGGCGACGTATTCAGCACGACGTTGACGATGGGCGCCGTCCGAACCAATCACGTCGTCGAGTTCGTCGAGGGCCGCCGAATTGCGTGGCGGCCCTCCGAGCCCGGACACGAGCCGCCCGGCCACCTGTGGCGCTGGGAACTCGAGTCCCTGACCGACACGCGGACGCGGGTCACCCACACCTACGACTGGACGGCACTGGACGATCCGGCACGAATTCCCCGCGCGCAGGCCACCACCCAACAGAGACTTCAGGCGTCGATCGACCGCCTCGCCGCGTTGGCGGAGAGTCCGTAGTCGAGCGCCCTCAGAGCGGGCAGACCTGCTTGACCCAGTTGTCGATCAGGGTGTTGTACCGGTCGTAGTCGGGGTCGTCGAACTGCGCGCCGCCGGTGCTCGCGAAGTGCTCGATCGCTTCCTTGACGTCGGCGGGCGGGTTGTATTTCTCGAACGTGTCCGCGGCCTTGCGCGCATCTTCGTTGCTCTTCGCGACGGCCAAGTTGAGATTGGCGCCGGTGATCTCGACGCACGCATCCCCGTCGAGCGCGTCGTCTGCGGGAGGAGGGGCCTCGACCGGGGTGGTCTCCGCCGGCGCGGCCGGTGCGGGCGCACTGGGTTGCGCGGTCGCCGATGCGGTCTCCGATTTCTCGGAAGTCTGCGGTGCCGGTTTGCTGCCTGAGCATCCCGACGCCAACACCGCCGTCGCTACGACGGCGGTGACCAGTAACCGGCAGCGCATGGTGCCCTCCTGATGACAAACCTGGGGTCCGCGCGAAACGCTTACGCAGGATCTGGTGCAGTACTCGATGCGGAAGCCGCCGATCAGCCTGATTGTATTGCCATCGGGGTCGGTGAGCGTCGAAAGCCGGCACCCCCTTGTTGGCGTCGGTGATCTCGCCCGGGCGCATGCCGCGCTCACTCAACTCCGCGATTTGGGCCTCGAGGTCGTCCACCGCGAAATTCAGCAGTCCGGTGCCCGCGCGATCAGGGTCGGCGAAGACCTGAACCCAAGCGCCAGGGAGGACCTGCCATTCCACGAGCGTGGGCATCGGGTTGTTGTCGGCGGGCCGGCCGAACAGTGTTGCGTACCAGCGGTCGCTGGCCTGAAGATCGGAAACCGGTACCACGGCGAGCAGGTGGTCGAATGCCACGTATTTCCCCTTTCTCAGTCGCACGTAATGACTCTCCGGCGTCGCGGAACTCATCGGTCGAAGCCATATCGTGCGGTATGAAGAGGCGTGGCAGGCGAATCGGCGGACAAGCGCGACCCCATCGCGCTGGCGCGCGCCAACTGGGAGCGCTGCGGCTGGGGTGATGTCGCCGACGGCATGGTCGCGGTGACGTCGGTGATGCGGGCGCACCAGATTCTGCTGGCCCGGGTCGAGAACGCGCTGCGCCCCTACGACCTCAGCTTTTCCCGCTACGAGTTGTTGCGGTTGTTGGCATTCAGCCGCACCGGCGCCCTGCCGATCACCAAGGCGTCCGACCGGTTGCAGGTGCACGTCACCAGCGTCACGCACGCCATCCGGCGGCTGGAGGCCGACGGCCTGGTGGAACGGATCCCTCATCCGACCGATGGCCGCACCACGCTGGTGCAGATCACCGATCTCGGCCGCTCGACGGTCGAAGACGCGACGGTGACACTCAACGACGAGGTGTTCGCCGACATCGGCATGTCCGACGACGAGTCGAGGGCGCTGGCCGATTCGATCGAGACGTTGCGCCGCCACGCCGGCGACTTCTAGTACCTCGAGCGCCGAAATGGAATTCCCGGTCGCTAAAGCGCGCCGTTAGCGACCCCGGCTTCTTTCTCGCTCACCGACGGCAGCGGGATCGTGGCGGTGACCGCGGTGCCGGAGCCCGGCCGCGACCTGATGTTCAGCCTGCCGCCGACGATCTCGGCACGCTCGGCCATCGACAGCAGGCCGTAGCCGCCCATCTCGTCGCTGCCCAGCGGATGCTCGAAGGTGTCGAAACCGACTCCGTCGTCGACGATTTCGAGCCTGGCGACGTCCCCGGCATCTCCTCCATCGACGGCGAACGTCAGGCGCGCGGTCTTGGCGTTGGCGTGCTTGACGACGTTCTGCAGGCATTCCTGCGCGATCCGGTACAGCGCGATCTCGATGTGGTCGGGCAGCCGGGTCTCCGCCAGGTCGACGTCGATGCCGATCTGGGGGATCGAGCGCGCCAGGCTGGCCAGCCCGCCGGCCAGCCCGAGGTCGTCGAGCACCGGCGGACGCAGCCCGCCGATCGCCGCGCGGGCCTCCTGCAGCGTCAAGTCGACCAGTTCGCGGGCCTTGCCGAGTTGCTCGGCGACGGCCGCCGGATCGTCGAACGCCCGCGACGCCGCGTCGAGCCGGTAGGACAGGGTGACCAGCCGCTGCGAGATGCCGTCGTGGATGTCGCCGGCCAGCCGGCGCCGTTCGATCTCCTGCGCCTGGATGACCTGCTCGACGAAGTTCTCGTGCGCGCGTTCGCGGGCCACCAGCTGCCGGTGCAGCCGGGCCTGATGCAGCGCGCCGGCGATCAGCCTGCCGATCACCAACAACAGTTCGACGTCGCGCTCGGTGAACTCGCGCCGCTCGACGGTGTGCACGTTGAGCACGCCGACCAGCCCGCCGGGGTCGGTCTCCATCGGCACCGACACCATCGACGTGAAGTCCCGTCCGCGCAGCGACTCGAACGGCATGTAGCGCGGATCGGACTCCTTGTCCTGCGTGATCACCACGGGCTCGCGATGGCTGGCCACCCACCCGGAAATGCCCTGCCCCAACGGCAACCGGATCTTGCCGACCTCGGCGTCGAACGGCGGCGTCGCGCCCGCCAGGGTCAGCGACCGGTCGGAGTCGTCGAGCACGTGCACGAAGCACACGTCGCTGGCGGTGGCGGCGGTGATCATTCGCGCGGCCGCGGCGGCCAGCGGCTCGACGCCGGGCCCCTTCGATGCGGCCTGGATCAGTTCGCGCAGCAGGGCGAGTTCGCGGTCGGCGTCGACGAGGTCGCGTACGGCGTTGGGCGGATCGGCTCCCGGCGTCATTTGTAGATGCCTTCCCGAAGGGCGGTCGCCACGGCGCCGGTGCGGTCGCTGACGCCGAGCTTGCGGTAGATCGAGCTCAGGTGGCTCTTGACGGTCTCCTCGCCGATCACCAGTTTGGTGGCGATGGCGCGGTTGGACAGTCCGTTGACGACGAACGACAGGATCTCGCTTTCCCGCTGCGTCAGCCCCTGCCGGGCGCCGGGCCAGAACTCGTCGCGCTGCATCCGCGCCGCGGTGTCGACCGCCCTGGCCGCCATGTCGGGGTCGATCGCGGTCTGGCCGCGGTGCACGAACTCCAGCTGGCGGACCAGCTCGTCGCTGCTGATGCTCTTGAGCAGGTATCCCGACGCGCCGACCCGCAGCGCCTGGAAAAGATATTGCTCGTCGTCGTAGACCGACAGCATCACGACCTTGCGGCCCGGGTCGCGCTCGCGCAGTTCCAGGCACAGGTCCAGGCCGCTGGAGCCCTGCATCCGGACATCGGACAGCACGATGTCGGGGTTGAGTTCGTCGACCACGCTGAGCGCACGCTCAGCGCCGACGGCCTGACCGACCACCTGAACGCGGTCCTCGAAGGTCGCCAGCATGGCTTTGAGACCCTCGATGACCATCTCGTGGTCGTCGACCAGCACGATTCGCACCGGAGGGCTGCCGGACGCCATGGCACCACCTTAGAGCTGGCATTTTCGGGAGGGAGAGGAACTTGGCATCGCCGATCCCCCGAATGGGGGAGGTTGGATGGCCGTGATGTGGGCCACCCTATGCCCATGCCGATAACGCAGGAGAAATCGTGGCGCGCGGGCCGATTCTGGTGGGACTCCGTTACACCGGCTGGAACGAGTCCGCTGCGCGCGGTGATCTTTGACCTCGACGCACTGACCGACATCGAATGCGACGGCCATCGGGTGGCCTACAACGCCGCCTTCGCAGCGCACGGCCTGGACTTCCAGTGGTCGGTGGCGCGCTACCGGCAGCTGCTGGCCCTGACCGACGAGCGGCAGCGCGTCGCGGCCGAACTGCGCAAGCGCTGCGTGGCGACCGAGTCCGATGTGCTGACCGAGCTGCTCGCGGACGAGATCTACACGACCAAGACGATGATGTTCGACGAGCTGATCCTCGAGCACGACCTCGCGCCGCGCCCGGGCCTGGCCGATCTGATGATGCAGACGTTCGCGGCGGGCGTCCAGGTCGCGGTTGTGACGAGTGGGCACCGCAGCTGGGCCGAGCCGTTGGTACGGCAACTGGCCGGCGAGGGTCTCGTCGAGACCGTGGTGACCGCCGAGGACGTGAAGAAGCACATGCCGGACCCCGAAGCGCACCGTCACGCGCTGTGGGAACTCGGCATCTCCGCGGAGGACGCACTCGCGGTCAGCGGTTCGGCCTCCGGGCTGCGAGCGGCCAACGCCGCGGGTCTGGCCACCGTCGTCATCACCGGCGAGGGCGTTCCCAATATTCCGGCCGCCGTCGCGGTACGGCCCGACTTCGGTGGCAGCGAGCCGTTCGGCCTCACTGATTGCCAACGCCTGCACGGCAACTGGTGGAAGACGCACAAGCCTTCCGCTGCGTAGTAGCGTCAACGGCTTGAGCGCATAGCCCAATCTTTGCTGGAATGCCGTCCGCGCGGTTACGATTCGCGCTGTGGCCGCAGTCTCAGTTGATCTCATCGGCGGTGACGTCGACGAGGGCTACGGAAAAGTCGCCGACGCGTTTCGCCGCAATCTGAGCAGCGGTCAGGAGATCGGCGCAGCGGTCGCGGTGTACCGCGACGGCCGCAAAGTGGTGGACCTCTGGGGCGGTTACCGCAACGGGAACACCAAAGCACCTTGGCGACAGGACACCCTTGTCAACGTTTTCTCGACGACGAAAGGCGTTGCCTCGCTTGCGGTAGCACTGGCCGTGTCGCGTGGCTTGATCGACTACGGCGCCAGGGTGGCCGACTACTGGCCGGAGTTTGCGCAAGGCGGCAAGGACGCCGTCACCGTTCGACAGCTGCTTTCCCATCAGGCAGGCTTGCCCGTCATCAAACCACGACTGACACTCGCCGAAATCGCCGATCCCGCAATGCTATCCGAGAAGCTGGCAGCACAGACACCGGCATGGCCGCCAGGAACACGACACGGCTATCACGGAATCACGCTCGGGTGGTATCAGTCCGAACTGATCCGCCACGTCGACCCCCAGCAGCGCACACTCGGCAGGTTCTTCGCTGACGAGATCGCAGGGCCGCTCGGGCTGGACTTCCACATCGGGTTGCCTGCCACGGTGGACCGTGATCGCGTCGCGCATCTGCACGTGCCGTCGCAAGTCGAGACCATGCTGCATATCAACGCTTTGCCGCTGATGCTGACCGCCGCCTGGTTCATCCCCTCCAGTTTGACGGCGCAAGCAAGCGTCGTTTTTCGAAGGGGCGAACGGCCTTTCGACGTTCAACCGGGAAGACGTCCGTGTCGTCGAGATCCCCGCCGCCAACGGGACGGGCACCGCTGAATCGGTGGCCAAGCTCTACGGCGACGCGGCCACCGGCGGCTCTGAGCTGGGTTTGAACCCCGAGGTGTTCAGCACCTTGACTGCGCCCGCGCTGCCGCCAACCAGGGGACTGCGCGACAAGGTGTTGCATGTGAACACGTCCTACTCCGTCGGTTTCGGCAGGCCCATCCCGAAGAGCACGAAGTATGTGATCGGATCGTCGGACAAGGCGTTCGGGGCGCCAGGGGCGGGCGGATCGGTCGGATTCGCCGATCCGGACACGGGTGTCGGGTTCGGCTACGTGATGAACCGACTGGGCTACCACCTGATCAGCGACCCCCGCGCGACTCGACTGCGTCAGGCGCTGTTCCGCGACGTCCTCGGCGCTCGATCTCAGACCTGAAAGGCAGCGCATGGCTCGAAAGATCAAGATCTCGACCGATGTCGTCAACGGTGACGTCGACGAGGGCTACGGAAAAGTCGCCGATGCCTTTCGGCGCAACCTGAGCTAGCGGTCAGGAGATCGGCGCCGCGGTCGCGGTGTACCGCGACGGCCGCAAGGTGGTCGACCTCTGGGGCGGCTACCGTGACGGATTCACCCAAGCGCCGTGGGAGCAGGACACGATCGTCAATGTGTTCTCGACCACGAAAGGCGTTGCCTCGCTTGCGGTGGCGCTCGCCGCGTCGCGTGGTCTGATCGACTACGACGCCAAGGTGGCCGACTACTGGCCGGAGTTCGCGCAGGCCGGCAAGGGCGCGATCACCGTCCGGCAGCTGCTTTCGCCACCAGGCCGGGCTCGTCGCGATCAAGCCGCCGCTGACGCTCGCCGATATCGCCGACCCGGAGAAGCTGTCGACGAAGATCGCGGCGCAGGCGCCCGCGTGGCCGCCCGGCACCAGGCACGGCTACCACGCCGTCACGCTCGGCTGGTATGAGTCCGAACTCATCCGCCGTGTGGACCCGCAGCGGCGCACGCTCGGCCGGTACTTCGCCGACGAGATCGCAGCGCCGCTCGACTTGGATTTCCACATCGGGCTGCCGGCTTCGGTCGACCGCAACCGTGTGGCGCGGCTACACGCTGTTCACCAAGCGGCAGACGCTGCTGCATCTCAACACGATGCCGCCCCGCTTGCCGCCGCGCTGTTCAACCCGCCCAGCCTGGTCGGCGCGAGCCTTCATCGTCGCTGCGAAGTCGTCAAGGAACTCGAGCGACTTCAACCGTGACGAATTGCGAATCCTCGAGATGCCCGCCGTGCAACGGCACGGGTGACCGCTCGGTCGGTCGCCAAGCTCTATGGAAGCGCCGCGACCGGCGATTCCGAACTGGGCTTGAGCCCAGGCGTCCGCGACGCATTGGAGGGCCCCGCCGTGCCGCCGACGAGGGAGTGCGCGACAAGGTGATGCACTTCGACACGTCGTACTCGCTCGGGCTTCGGCAAGCCCACGTCCACATTTGTGTTCGGCTCGTCGGACCGGGCTTACGGATGGCCAGGAGCCGGTGGCTCGTTCGGATTCGCCGATCCGGACACCGGCATCGGCTTCGGATACGTGATGAACAACATGCGCTTTGCACCTGTTCAACGATCCGAGGGACCTCGCCCTGCGGCAAGCACTGTTCCGCGACGTTCTCGGGGCGCGAACCCAGATCTAACCCTTGCGCAGCAGCTCGATGACCGCGCTGAAGTCCTTGTCGGCGTGGTCGGCCGCGTACTTCGCGTAGATCTCGGCGGCGTGGCTGCCCAGCGGGGCGGTCGAGCCGGTCGAGCTCACCGCGTCCATCGCCAGGCCGAGGTCCTTGTTCATCAGCGCGGTCGCGAAGCCCGGCTTGAAGTCGTTGTTGGCCGGCGACGTCGGAACCGGTCCTGGCACTGGGCAATTCGTGTGCACCGCCCAGCAGTTGCCGGTCGCGCCGGTGATCACGTCGAACAGCGACTGCGCGGACAGCCCGAGCTTCTCGGCGAGCACGAACGCCTCGCCGACGGCGATCTGCTGGACGGCCAGCACCATGTTGTTGCAGAGCTTGGCGGCTCTGCCCGTTGCCGGAGCCGCCGCAGTGGATGATCTTGCCCGCCATCGGTTCCAGCACCGGGCGGGCGCGCTCGACGGCCTCGTCTTCACCGCCGACCATGAACGCCAGCGTGCCCGCGGCCGCGCCCTTGACGCCGCCGGACACCGGCGCGTCCAGCTGAGCGAATCCCCGCTCGACGGCCTGCTGGTGGATGTCACGTGCGTCGTCGACCGAGATCGTCGAGGTGTCGATGAACAGGGCGCCCGCCTTGGCCGCGGGCAGCACCTCGTCGTAGCACGCCTTGACGACGGCCCCGTTGGGCAGCGACGTGATCACCACATCGGCGTCCGCGACCGCCTCGGCTCCGGAGTCGAAGACCTTGACGCCCTTGGCTTCTGCTGCCTCCTTCAATGCGGGTACCGGGTCGAAGCCGCGCACGGTGTGCCCGGCGGCGACAAGGTTGGCCGCCATCGGACCGCCCATGTTGCCCAGCCCCAAGAACGCGATTGTGGTCATCTGATCTCCTATGCCGATCGCGGGCGCCGCCCGCGGAAGCCGAATTGCGGGCGCCGCCCGCGGAAGCCGAATTGCGGGCGCCGCCCGCGGAAGCCGACGCGCGGGCCCTGGCCGCTTCGGCCCGACCGATGACCACGCGCATGATTTCGTTGGTTCCCTCGAGGATGCGGTGCACCCGCAGATCGCGCACGATCTTCTCCAACCCGTACTCGCGCAGATAGCCGTAGCCGCCGTGCAGCTGCAGTGCCTGGTCGGCCACGTCGAAACAGGCGTCGGTGACATACCGCTTGGCCATCGCGCACAGCTCGACCTTGTCGGGGTGGTTGTCGTCCAATGCCCTTGCCGCCCGCCACAGCAGTGCTCGCGACGTCTCCAGCGCGGTGGCCATGTCGGCAAGGGTGAACCGGATGGTGGGCTCGTCGAGGAGCGCGCCGCCGAACGCCTGCCGGTCGGCGAGGTAGCTCACGGCCTTGTCGTGGGCGGCCTGCGCGCCACCCAGCGAGCACGCGGCGATGTTGACCCGCCCGCCGTTGAGGCCGTTCATCGCGATGCCGAACCCGGTGCCTTCGCCGTCGGCGCCACCGAGCATCGCGTCGGCAGGCACGCGAACGCCCTCGAAGATCACCTGGGCGGTCGGCTGCGCGTTCCAGCCCATCTTCTGTTCCTGGGCGCCGAAACTCAGCCCCGCCGTGTCCTTTTCGACCAGGAACGCCGAGATCCCGCGCGGACCCTCACCTCCGGTGCGGGCCATCACGACGTACACATCGGATATCCCGGCGCCGGAGATGAACTGCTTGACCCCGTCGATGACATAGTCGCCGCCCGCGCGAACGGCCTTGGTGCTCAACGCGCCCGCGTCGGATCCGGCGCCCGGCTCGGTCAGGCAATAGCTTGCGATGGCCTCCATCGTCGCCAGTCGCGGCACCCAGGACTTGCGCTGTTCGTCGGTACCGTAGGTGTCGACCATCCATGCGCACATGTTGTGAATCGACAGGAACGCCGCGATGGCCGGGCACGCGGCGGCGAGCTGCTCGAAGATGCGCACCGCATCCAGGCGCCGCAGTTCGCTGCCGCCGACGTCCTCCCGACAGTAGATCGCAGCCATCCCGAGCTCGGCGGCCTCGCGCAACACATCGGTGGGGAAGTGGTGGGTCTCATCCCACTCCAACGCGTTTGGCGCGAGCCGCTTTTCGGCGAACGCGGCCGCCGTTTCGGCGATCACGCGTTCGTCTTCGTCAAGCCCGAAGACGTCCATCTACTTCATCGTCGGGATGACGAACTCGGCGCCGTGGCTGCCCGCCGGCCACCGCTGGGTCACCGTCTTGGTCTTGGTGTAGAAGATGATCGACGAGGGGCCGTGCTGATTGAGGTCGCCGAATCCGGAGCGCTTCCAGCCGCCGAACGTGTGGTACGCGACGGGCACCGGGATCGGCACGTTCACGCCGACCATGCCGACCTGCACCCGGGACACGAAGTCGCGGGCCGTGTCGCCGTCACGGGTGAAGATCGCGACGCCGTTGCCGTACTCGTGCTCGGATGGCAGGCGCAGCGCCTCCTCGTAGTCTCCTGCGCGCACGATGCACAGCACCGGACCGAAGATCTCGTCGGTGTAGATCGACATGTCCGGGGTGACGTGGTCGAACAGTGTCGGTCCGATGAAGTAGCCACCTTCGAGGTTGGCGTCGCCGAACTGCAGGTCGTCGCTGGTGCGGTCGCGCCCGTCGACAACGGCCTCGGCTCCGGCGGCCACACCCTGGTCGATGTAGTCCTTCACCCTGGTCAACGCGGCCTCGGTGACCAGCGGGCCGTAGTCGGCCTTCGGATCGAGGCTGTGGCCGACGCGAAGATTGTTGACACGCTCAATCAACCTGGCGCGCAGGCGTTCCGCGGTCTGCTCGCCGACGGGAACAGCGACGCTGATCGCCATGCAGCGCTCGCCCGCGCTGCCGTAGCCCGCGCCGATGAGCGCGTCAACGGCGTTGTCGAGGTCCGCGTCGGGCATCACGATCATGTGGTTCTTCGCCCCGCCGAAGCACTGCGCACGCTTGCCGTTGGCCGCGGCGCCGGAGTAGATGTACTGCGCGATGTCGGAGCTGCCGACGAAGCCGACCGCCTTGATCTCCGGATGCTCGAGGATCGCGTCGACGGCTTCCTTGTCGCCGTGCACCACCTGGAACACACCTGACGGCAGCCCCGCCTCGAGGAACAACTCGGCGAGCCGAACCGGCACCGAGGGGTCGCGCTCGCTGGGCTTGAGGATGAAGGCGTTGCCGCACGCGAGTGCCGGCCCGGCCTTCCACAGCGGGATCATCGCCGGGAAGTTGAACGGCGTGATGCCCGCGACGACGCCCAGCGGCTGGCGCAGCGAGTACACGTCGATGCCGGTGCCCGCGCCCTCGGTGTACTCACCCTTGAGTAGGTGCGGGATGCCGACCGCGAACTCGATGACCTCGATGCCGCGCTGGATGTCGCCCTTGGAGTCGGCGAGGGTCTTTCCGTGCTCGAGGGAAAGAAGCTCCGCTAGTTCTTCCACGTTCTTGTTGACCAGATCGATGAACTTCATCATCACCCGGGCGCGGCGCTGAGGGTTCCAGGCTGCCCATTCCTTCTGGCCCGCGATCGCGCCCGCGACGGCGGCGTCTACGTCGGCGGCCGAGGCCATCGGCACCTTGGCCTGGACCTCGCCGGTGTTGGGATTCAGCACGTCGGCCGTGCGGGTCGATTGTCCGGCGACGCGCTTGCCGTCGATGAAATGAGAAATCTGTGTGGTCATGAGAAGGGCCCTTCGCTGCTAGATACTTGCATATCCTAGTAATGTCTGGGGCGGGCGCGCAAGGACCCTCGCGGCGAGATCCGACTTATGACACACAAAACGGCCGCGGGCTGTACCGGAACCTGATTTCGACGGTTGGCGGCGCGAGGCGTTCGTCCTGGCCCCGGCATTGCGTCAGCCGGCGCTGGGCACCCAGTTGCCGTGGAATCCGGCGGGCACCCGGTGCGGCAGCTTGATGCGGGCGATGTCCTGCAGGGTCTGCGCATCGAGGACCGCGAGCTCGCTGCGATCGGTCGGCCGGTCGTAGAGGTAGCCCATCAGGACTCCGTCGTCCTCGGCGGAGTCGGCGGAGGACGGGTGGAAGACGAACTCTCCCAACGCTATCTCGGGGCCGAACGACCGCACCTGCGTGTCGCCTCCGACGAAATCGTGCTTGTAGAGGTTGCCGGTGCCCGCGGCGTCCTCGAACCCCGCCGCGTAGCCGTAACGGTGCCGCTTGCCAACCAGGCGCTCGTCGACGCGCGGAAACTCCTGCCCGCGGTCGTCGAGTCGCGACTCGCGCACCTTGCCGTCGGCCAGGTCGACGGTCCAGCGCTCCAGGGTCGGCGCGCCCTCGTTGGGGCCGAGGTGGTCGGTGGCGAACATCTTCGGGTGCCGGACGACATCGAGCACGATCGTGTCGCCCTCGTCGTAGGCGTTCATCGGGTGGAACACGTAGCACGGTTCGACGTCGAACCACCGCACGTCGGCGTTGCCGCCCTCGCGCGGCATCACCCCGACGCGCGCCGGGTACTTCGGATTCCACGAATACGGAAACCGGCGGTCCGCGCCATCAGCCTTTGGCGTGCTGGCGGTGAAGGGGTCCGGTATGCGCACTCGGCCGATCAGTGCCGACAGCATGAGTCGGGCGGGCAGCCGCAGTCCCCGCGGAACCGTCATCTCTGCGGCCTGCCGCGCGTCGAAGGTGACGGGCAGGTCGTAAAAGACGACGTGCTTTTCGGTCAGCGAGAAGTCGTGCATCATCGGGCTGCCGCCGACCTCGATGTCGACGGTGCGCCGCGCCCGCCCGGTGGCGTCGATGACCGAGTACTGCACGGTGTTGCCGCGTTGAAAGCTGTACGAAACCGCGTGCAGCTCACCGGTTTCCGGGTCGCGGTTGGGGTGTGCGGTATAACCGCCGGACAGCGTGCCGTCGAAGTCGCAGACGCCGACGGTGTCCAGTTCGTCGGTGAGCTCGTAGTTCGCCAGGCCGCCCTCGACCAGGGCGAGTGTCTTTCCGGCGTGCCCGATGACATTCGTGTTGGCGCCGAGCCCGTCCGCCCGCACCCAGCGGTTGCGGTACCACTCGGCCTTGCCGTCCCGGATGCGGATGCCGTGCACCATGCCGTCGCCGATGAACCAGTGATAGAGCTCGGGGTCGATCTCGCCGATCGGGTTGGGCCCGTTGCGCAGATAGCGTCCGTCGAGGTGATCCGGGATCGTCCCCTCGACGTCGAGATCGGTGAGCGTGTACTCCTCGTTCACCGGCGCGAATTCACCCTCGAGATAACGGTTTGTCTTCATCGCAACACTCCCTATGGCTGTTCCTCGACACTAGCCAACTCAGCCTCCGTCAGGGCAGTACGCGGTCGAGCTGGCTGCGCGAACTGATGTCCAGCTTCACGAAGACCTTTCGCAGGTGGTACTGGACGGTGCGTGCGCTGAGGAACAGTCGACCACCGATCTCGGGGTTGGACAGGCCGTCGCGGGCAAGCCGTGCGATCACCGACTCCTGCGCGGTCAGCTCTTGGGTTCCGCCGGCGAAAGCGTGCGTGTGAGCGGTTTCGCCGGTTGCCTGCAGTTCGCGTCTGGCTCGCTCGGCAAAGGCCCGCATGCCTATGGTTTCCAACTTGTCGTGAGCAAGCCGAGGCTGACGAGTTCCGAACCCACTCCTTCGCCAGGGCGGGGGCGCTGACCTGCAGCTGCGCAAACGAGGGATCAGCAAGATCATCCTCGGCGGGATGCTGGCGAACATTTGTGTTGAGTCTCACCCGCGGATGTAACTCGCGCCATGTGCTGTTAGTTCAGAGGGAGCAGAAAATCGGGCGAGGGGCGCCCGTCACACCCGACGTCGTAATCGGTAACCACCTGCTCAGGTTCGGAGAAGTCATGCAAGCAACAGTCATGTACGAAGCCGGTGACGTGCGAGTGGAGGGCGTCGCTGACCCGGTGATCAAGCAGCCCACCGATGCCATCGTGCGCATCACCCGATCCTGCATCTGCGGCAGCGACCTCTGGCCCTACCAATCGATGCCTGCGACGGAGCACGGCCGCCGGATGGGCCACGAGTTCATCGGCGTCATCGAGGACACTGGCGCGGAGGTGTCGACGCTGGAGCGCGGCGACCTGGTCGTCGCCCCGTTCGTGTGGGCCGACAACACATGTGATTTCTGCCGCGAAGGTCTGCACACCTCGTGCCGCCACGGTGGCGGATGGGGCGAGCCGGGTGTGGATGCCGGCCAGGGTGAGGCGGTTCGCGTTCCGCAAGCACAAGGCACCCTCGTCAAGCTGCCCGTCGGCGAGGACTCGGCATTGATGCCGTCGCTGCTCACGCTGTCGGATGTGTTCTGCACCGGCCACCACGGGGCGGTGACCGCACGCGTGCAGCCGGGCCGTTCGGTGACCGTCGTCGGCGACGGCGCAGTGGGACTGTGCGCGGTGCTCGCTGCCAAGCGACTCGGCGCCGACCGGATCCTTCTGATGGGCCGCCACACCGATCGCACCGACCTCGGCAAGGAGTTCGGCGCCACCGACGTGGTCGCCGAACGCGGCGACGAGGGCATCGAGAAGGTTCGGGAGTTGACCGGAGGTGACGGCACCCATGCGGTGATCGAATGTGTCGGCACCGAACAATCGATGGCTACGGCGCTCGGGGTGGTCCGCGATGGAGGCATCATCAGCAGGCTCGGCGCCGCCCAGTACACGCAGGTGCCAATGGATTTCGACACGATGGACCGCAATATCACCCTCAGCGGCGGTATCGCACCGGCTCGCGCCTACATCGAGGAGCTGATGCCCGACGTCCTCGACGGAAGGATCGAGCCGGGGCGGGTGTTCGATCTGACGATCGGCCTCGACAAGGTGCCCGACGGCTACCGCGCGATGGCCGACCGCCAAGCCCTCAAAGTCCTCATCGAGCCCTGACTGCAGCTAGCCGCGGCGCAGTTCGTCGACGAACTTCTGGGTGTCCTCCCAGGTCGGCAGCAGGCCCGCCGCCTGGGTCTGCGCCAGGCTCGGAGCGTCACGGTCCCGGTCGGACATGATCGGCTCGCCGCCGACCACCGGCCACCTGATGTCCAGCTCGGGATCGAGTGCGTTGATGGTGTGCTCGCGCTCCGGGTTGTAGGCCGCAGAGCACAGGTACATCACCGTCGAATCATCTTCCAGCGCAAGGAACGCGTGGCCCAGCCCCTCGGCGATATACACCGACCGTCGCTCACGGTCGCCGAGGACGACCGAGTCCCACCGGGCGAAAGTCGGTGAGCCGACCCGGATGTCGATGACCACGTCGAGCACCTGGCCGTGCAGGCAGGTCACGAACTTGGCCTGGCTCGGCGGGAGCTGCGCGAAGTGCACGCCGCGCAGCACACCGGCCGCCGACACGGAGCAGTTGGCCTGACGCAGGTCGAACCGATGACCGGTCATCGCAGTGAACGCCGAATCGGTGAACCATTCGAAGAGCGACCCGCGTGCATCGGCGTGCAGCTGTGGGGTGATCTCCCAGGCGCCGGGGACGGCGAGCTCGCGAGCCTTCACTGGCCCCGGCCCTCGTAGGCGGCCTCGACCGCGTCTTTCAAAGGCGCCCACCATGATTCGTTGGCCCGATACCACTCGATGGTGGCGCGCAGGCCGTCCTCGAAGTCGGTGTGCTTGGGGCCCCAGCCCAATTCGTTGTAGAGCGGTGACGGGTCGATCGCATACCGCAGATCGTGGCCGACCCGGTCGGTGACGTGGTCGAAGTCGTCGGGGTCACGGCCCATCAGGCGAAGAATGGTCCGCAGCACCGACAGGTTGTCCCGTTCTCCTTCGGCGCCGACCAAATACGTCCGGCCGGGCTGGCCGTCTTCGACGATGCGCCACACCGCGCTGTTGTGGTCATCGACGTGGATCCAGTCCCGCACATTGGCGCCGCTGCCGTACAGCTTGGGCCGTCGTCCGGTCAGTACGTTGGTGATCTGGCGGGGGATGAACTTCTCCACATGCTGATAGGGGCCATAGTTGTTGGAGCAGTTCGAAATCGTCGCGCGCACACCGTAGGAGCGCACCCAGGCGCGGACCAGCATGTCGGCTGCGGCCTTGGTCGACGAGTACGGGCTCGACGGGTTGTAGGGCGTCGACTCGGTGAACCGCTTGGGGCTGCCGAGTTCCAGGTCGCCATAGACCTCGTCGGTCGACACATGGTGCAGCCGTACTCCGTGCTTGCGCACCGCTTCGAGCACCGTGAACGTGCCGATGACATTGGCGCGCAGGAACGGCTCGGGCTCGGCCAGCGCATTGTCGACGTGGGTCTCGGCGGCGAAATGCACGACGGCGTCGGTGTCGGCGACGAGCTTGTCCACCAGCTCACCGTCGGTCACGTCGCCCTGCACCAGTCGGATGGCGTCCTCGACCGAGGCCAGTGATTCGCGGCTGCCCGCGTAGGTCAGTGCGTCGAGAACCGTCACTGAATGATCCCGCGCAGCGCTGTGCACGAAGTTGGCGCCGATGAACCCCGCGCCGCCGGTGACCAGCAACCGCATGGACCCACCGTAGCGGGCGTGTCCGCGGTCAGGCGGCTGCGGCCCACACCGGAGACCGCCCGAGATGGCTCAGGATCTGGTCCAATTCGGACAACTCGCGGTCGCTCGTGACGGCGGGGCCGAACGGGGCGCCGTCGACGGCCCGGAAGTCACCGTCGGGCACCGCGAGGGCCAAGGGCAACACCGCTGCGACGACCTCGCTCGGTAACTGGAAACCCGCACCGATCGTGCGAGCCACATCCCAGCCGTGCACCACATAGTCGACGAAGTGGAAGCCGATCGCCATTTCGCCGGGAAATGTTGCCCCAGAACCGAATTCGGGCAGTGCGAACGATGCCTCGAGTACACCTTCGGCCGCGAAGGCGTCGAGAACGTCGGCCGCCGCCGCGGCGTATGCGACGGCCGGGTCGGCGACCACGATCTCGGTGACCGTCGCGGGGTCCCACACCGAGGCGTCGGCGCCGTGCCCGCGAGCCGCCGCGGCGAATCCGCGGTGCTGCACCGTCATGTGCGCGAGCAGATCGGTCAGGTTCCAGCCGGCACATGGCGTCGGCCTGGCCAGATCGTCGGATTTGACGGCATTGACGACCTCGACCGATGCCGAGCACGGCGATGCGATGGTGGTCCAGCAGAGCCATGGTAGTAGTCATATGTAGATAATAAGCATATGCGTATGATAATGCAATGTCTACGATCAGGTCATGTCGCGAGGGCCGAGACGACCGGACCTGGCGGCGATGCTCGCCCCACTTCTCCGTGAGCTGGCCGCCGCCGAACTCCCGGTACTGAAGGCGCATGGGCTGTCGATGTGGGGCTACAGCGTGCTGGTTGCGCTCGACCAATCACCCGTGCGCACGCAGGCGGCGCTGGCCGAGGCGATCGGCGCCGACAAGACGCGGATCATCCCCATTCTCGACGAGCTACAGGAACAGGGGCATATCCACCGCATACCCGATCCCGACGATCGCCGGGTGCGGCTGCTGGAGATCACCGACTCCGGCCGTGCCGTGAAGGACGCGACACAAGAGGCCATTCAGCAGGGCGAGGAGAGTTGGCTGCAGACGCTTTCGGCCGATGACCGCCGCGTATTTCTGCGCGTGCTGCAACAGCTTTCCTCTGAGAGCGGTCACTAGCGACCTGCAGATGGCTCGCAGACGAAGGCGGTCGCGTTGCTCTCCGCGTCGACGCCGGCCGTGCCGACCCGGCTGGCGAGCCGCGACCGCAGCGCTGCGCGCGCGGCGGGCTCGAGCAACAAGCGATTCGAGTAGGTGAACGCCAAACCCAGGTAGTCGTCGCATGTGGAGTGCACCGGTTGGGTGACGTGCCGTCGCTCGACGAGGTAGCCTTAGCTCCGAGCAGCGCGGTCACTTCCCCGTCCTTCGCCGCTGACCGGTCGGCCACGTCGACGTACTCGCCGTGAATCTCGTCCAGAATCTCCCGCGACGGAGCGACGGGGATGATCCTGTTGCCCAGCAGCGCCAGCCGACCACCCGGACTGAGGATCGTCGCGATCTTCTCCAGCGCGAGTTGCGGGTCGACCCACTGGAACGACGACGCGAACACCACCAGGTCGAACGTCCTGCCCACCGGCTGCCAGTTCTCGAACGTCGCCTGCTCGACGCGGATGCCCTTGGCGGCGGCGACCCCCGCCATCCGCTCGTCGGGCTCCACGGCGGTCACCTGTGCGCCCGCCGCGGACAATTGGGCCGATGCGATTCCGGTGCCGGCTCCAACATCGAGAACCCGAAGCCCGCCGCTGATGACAAGCCCGTCGATGAGTGCATGTGGGTAGCGCGGCCGGTACCGGTCGTAGGCAGCCGCGATCGTGCCGAACGATTCGGCTCGGCGGCGATCGGTGTACGTCGGCTGCACCGCATATGGCCAGCATGCCCGTCAAAGCTTGACCTTTCCTTGAGGCAGCTCCCTGCGAGGTGAATGGTGCAGTGGCACCCGTGCTGGCGGGCGTCAGCTCTTGAGCCCGAGCGGGCCGGCCAGCTCCGTCAGCGTCGGCAGCAGCGCATCCCAGCCGCCGAGCACCTGAATCGCCACATGATCGGCGCCCGCAGCCAGGTGCTCGTTGAGCCGTTTGGCGATGTCCTCGGGGGTGCCGTGGGCCACCAGTTCGTCGATCAGCCTGTCGCTGCCGGGTTTGGCAATGTCGTTGTCGGTGAAGCCCAGCCGCTTCCAGTTGTTCAGGTAGTTGGACAGGTTCAGGTAGAAGTCGACGGTCTCCCGGCCGACCTTGCGCGCGGCCTCGGCATCCCTGGCCAGTACGACCTTGTGCTCGGGCGCCAGGAACACCGTGTTGCCCACCAGTTCCCGCGCCTGGCCGGTGTGCTCGGGTGTGGTCAGGTACGGGTGCGCGCCTGCGCTGCGCTGTGCGGAGAGCTTGAGCACCTTCGGTCCCAGCGCGGCGATCACCCGCCGGCTGGTGGGCACACCTTCCTCGTCCAGCGCATCGAGGTACTCGACGAGCACGTCATAGGGCTTGCGGTATTCCTCGGTGTGCTCGGGATGACCGATGCCGACGCCCAGCAGGAAACGGCCGGGATACTTGTCCTCGACGCGGTGATAGGCCTCGGCGACCTCTTTGGCGGGCGCGGTCCAGACGTTGACGATGCCGGTCGCGACCTGCAGGGTCTCGGTGCGCTCGAGGATCGGCTCGACGTAGTTCAGGTCGCCGGCGGGCGACCCGCCGATCCAGACGGCGCCGTAGCCCAGCTTCTCGATCTCGACGGCCTGCTCGGGTTTGACCACCCCGAAGGTCCAGACGCCGTATCGGCCGAAATCGGGCTTGAGCTCGGTCATGCAGATCCCTTCGGTTGCGAGGTCACTGCAGGCCCAGCGGACCTGCGAGTTCGGCGAGCGCGGGCACCAGCTTGTCAGGTCCCGTCAGCACCTGCACGGGTACGTGATCCGCGCCCGCGTCGAGGTGCTCCTTCAGCCGTGCCGCGATGGCGTCGACGCTGCCATAGGCGACGACGGCGTCGACGAGGCGGTCGCTGCCCGGCTTGGCCACCTCCTCGTCGGTGAAGCCGAGGCGTTTCCAGCTGTTCAGGTAGTTCGTCAGATTGAGGTAGATCTCGAGCGCCTTGCGGCCGACGGCGCGGGCCTTTTCGGCGTCGGTGGTCAGCACCACCTTGTGCTCGGGGGCGATGAACGCCTCGGGGCCGATCAGTTCGCGGGCCTGCGCGGTGTGTTCGGGGGTCGTCAGATACGGATGGGCGCCCGCCGACCGCGGCGTGCCGACAGCTTGAGCACCTGCGGGCCGAGCGCGGCGACGACGCGGCGGTCTCTTCGGCACGCCGTACTCGTCGAGCTTGTCGAGGTACTCGCTGCAGCGCGTCGATACGGCTTGCGGTACTCGTGGCCCGCCTCGGGATGGCCGACGCCGATGCCGAGCAGGAAGCGGCCGGGGTAGGCCTTCTCGATGCGGTGGAAGGACTCGGCGACGGGGCCCGGCGTCCGCGGTCCAGATGTTGACGATGCCGGTGGCCACCTGCAGCGTGGTGGTCGGCTCGAGGATGGGTTCGACCCAGTCGAGTTCGGCCGGCGGCGAACCGCCCGCCCAGATCGGCGCCGTAGCCGAGGGCCTCGATGTCCTTGCGCCTGCTGCGGGGTCAGCTTCTGCCACGCGTGGTGGCCGAACACGCCGAACTTGCCGAGGTCGGGCTTGCGTCAGTCATGTGATCTCCAACCTACGGTGCAGCCGGGCCCTATTCCGCTGACGCGGAATTCCCAGCAAGCGCCGGGGTCAGCGGAGCGGGCGCCACCAGCGGCAACAGAATGATGAAGCGGGTGTCCCCGGGCCGGGACTCGACGCGGATGTCGCCGTGGTGCTTCTCCACGATGATCCGGCGGGCGAGGTCCAAACCGAGCCCGGTCCCTTCACCGAACGGCTTGGTGGTGAAGAACGGCGTGAAGATCTGGTCCATGATGTCGGCGGGGATGCCGGGCCCGTCGTCGCCGATCTCGACCCGGATCATGTCGTCGCTCTCGCGCGAGGTGCGCAGCGTCAGCGTGCCGTGGCCGTCCATCGCCTGGATCGCGTTGTGGATGATGTTGCTCCACACCTCATTCAAATCGCCTGGGTAACAAGCGATCTGGGGCAGCGACTTGTCCATTTCCTTGACCAGCTTGATGGGCTTGTCGTTGCCGATCTTGTCGCCGAACAGCGTCTTGATCGTGCTCCACAGCAACTCGTGGACGTCCGACTGCTGGTACGGCGCCCGGTCCATCTGCGAGTACTGCTTGGCGCCGGCCAGCAGCGCCGAGATTCGCTTGCTGGCGTCGGCGATCTCGTTCATGCGTAGCTCGGTGTCGATGGTGTACTTCAGCCATCCGATGGCGCTCTGCAACGTCGCCGAGCAGTCGACGTCGTCGATCGACGCCTGAGACGCGCTCCAGCCAGTCGATGTCGAGGCCGGCCTCGACGAACGTCGGCGCGTAGTCCCAGGCGCCCGCGATGCCGTGATCTTCGAGCCAGTCACCGATCTGGTCCTCGCGATCGGAGGTCTCCAGCGCCGTGAGTTCCTGCGCCTTGGACTTGGCGACCTGCTCGGCGACCTCGTCCTGGATGCTCACCAGGACCCGCAACGCCTCGGGGGTGAACTGTGCCGTCGGCCAGCATCGCGAGCTTGTGCCGCATCTTGCCGACGCCCTCGCGCAGGTCGGCGACGGCCCGGGCGGTGGCCGCCGCCGGGTTGTTGAGCTGGTGGGTGAGGCCGGCGGTGATGGTGCCGAGCGCCAGCAGCTTCTCGCGCTGGCCGATGGCCTGGCTCTGCCGTCGGCCGCCGACCTTGTGGCCCTCCAGCAGATGCACGGCCATCGGGAACTCGGACTTCATGAACTCCGCGAACGCGTCCGCGTCGAGGACGAAGAACCGCGACGGCTTGGTCACCCGCACCGACGCCTCGTAGATGTGCTCTTCGCCGGGGACGTAGGCCGACCAGGCGCCGCAATAGACACCGCGCTGCGAGGTGCGGTTGGTGACGACGTCCACGCCACCTGAGCGCTTCGACATCACCAGTTCGCCGTCGAGCATGACGTAGAAGCACGTCGCCGGGTCGCCCTCGATACAGACCGGGCCCGGCTCGAAGACGGTGATCTGCCCGTTGTCGCACAGCATCTGCAGTTGCGCGTCGTTCAGCTTCTCGAACAGGAACAGAGTCCGCAGTTCGTCCGGCATGCATCTCTCGCCCATTTCGGTCCTCCTAAGCTCGCCGGCAGCGCCGGATCAGGCTTCCGCCAGATAGCGATGCACCAACATCACGGCCATCGACCCTTCGCCGACGGCCGCCGCCACACGCTTGGCGGACTCTGCACGCACATCCCCTGCAACAAACACACCCGGCACACTTGTTTCCAGATGATGCGGCGGACGTTCCAGCGTCCAGCCGACGACGTCCCTCATGTCCGGGCCGGACAGGATGAACCCGTGGTCGTCGCGCGCGATCCCGGCCTGCTCGACCCAGTCGGTGCGCGGTTCGGCGCCGATGAAGATGAACATGCGGCCGCAGGTGTGATCCTCGCGTTCGCCGGTCTTCGTGTTCTCCAGGCAGATGCCCTCCAGGTGGCCGTCACCCTTGACGGCATGCACGACGGTGTTCGGCATCTCTTTGATGGTGTCGTTGGCCCTGATCTGCTGGATCAGGTAGTAGGACATCGAGTCCTCCAGCGTGCGGCGGCACACGATGGTCACCGACTTCGCCGTCCGCGACAGGTACATCGCGGCCTGTCCCGCCGAGTTCGCACCACCGATGACGTAGACCTCGTCGTCGTCGCAGTCCGACGCCACCGACGCTGTCGCGCCGTAGTAGACGCCGGCACCGGTCAGCCCCGCGCAGCCCTCCGCGGGCAGTTGCGCGGTACTCGACGCCCATCGCCAGGATGACGGCGCGCGTTCCGATCGCGCTGCCGTCCGATAGGTGCACCGTGCGGGCGGCACCGTCGATCTCCAGTCGCGATGACCTCGGCCGCGGTGATGAGCTCGGCCTCGAACTTCTCGGCCTGACGGCGCGCGCGTTCGGCCAGCTGGGACCCCGACAACCCGTCGGGGAAGCCGAGGTAGTTCTCGATTCGCGAGCTCTGGCCGGCCTGCCCGCCGGTGGCCGTGCGTTCGATCAGCACGGTCTTGAGTCCTTCGGATGCGCCGTACACCGCCGCGGCGAGACCCGCCGGGCCGCCGCCGATCACCACCAGGTCATAGAAGTCCTCGGCGGGTGTCGTGGTCAGCCCCAGCGTGGCCGCCAGGTCGGTGTCGGTCGGATCGACCAGCGTCTCGCCCTGTTCGGTGATCACCACCGGCAAGGTCAGCCCATCCTGGCCCGCCGCCTCGAGCAGCTGTTTGCCCTTGGGCTCGTCGGCGCGGAACCACGTGTAGTACAGCCGATTGCGCGCCAGGAACTCGCGGACCTCCGACGGACCGGGCATTCCATGGGTGGCCGATGATCTTGGTGTGGGGGATCGCGCGGTCGCCGGTTTCGCGCCACGCCTCGACCAGGGCATCGATCACGGGGTACAGCTTCTCCTCCGGCGGATCCCACGGCTTGAGGAGGTAGTGGTCGAGGTCGACGACGTTGATCGCGTCGATCGCCGCGTGGGTGTCGGCGTATGCGGTGAGCAGCACGCGCCGCGCCATCGGGAAGATGTCCATCGCCTCTTCGAGGAACTCGATGCCGCTCATCTGCGGCATCCGGTAGTCGGCGACGAACACCGCCACGGTCTCGCCGCGCAGCTTGAGCTCGTTGAGGGTTTCCAGGGCGTCCGGGCCCGATTCGGCGCGGACGATCCGATAGCTCTCGCCGTAGTGGCGGCGGAGGTCGCGGGCGACGGCGCGGGACACGGCGGGGTCGTCGTCGACGGTCAGGATTACGGGTTTGCGGGCCTGCTGGACGGGTGCAGTCATCGGTTCAAGTATGCGCCCGTCGTCCAGCCGATATAGGGGTGAGACGTCGGGTTCACCGTTAGCGAACCCGGGTCTGTGGTCTGGTTGCGATTTCGCGGCACTGAGCTGCACGTTCGGTGATTTTGGGGCGGACGCCCGAGCGGGTACTATGGACCAACGGTGCGGTAACCGCGCCGACTCTTGCGTGCCCCTGTTCCGGAATTTCTGACTACTGGCTCACGTTTTGTAGTCGGACGAATGCTGCGCCAGAAGGCGCCAACGATCTACAGGACACGGAGGATCTCCGAAAAATAATGGCCAAGAAAGACGGTGCCATCGAGGTTGAGGGCCGCGTGGTCGAGCCCCTGCCCAATGCGATGTTCCGCATTGAGCTGGAGAACGGTCACAAGGTCCTTGCCCACATCAGCGGCAAGATGCGGCAGCACTACATCCGCATCCTGCCCGAGGACCGCGTCGTGGTGGAGCTGTCTCCATACGACCTGTCCCGGGGCCGCATTGTTTACCGGTACAAGTAACGACAGACAGAACAGGATCGACACGAGCCGTGAAGGTGAACCCGAGCGTCAAGCCCATTTGCGATAAGTGCAGGGTGATCCGTCGGCATGGGCGGGTCATGGTGATCTGCTCGGATCCGCGCCACAAGCAGAGACAGGGCTAGTCAAGGCGTCGCTCCAGGACCTGGCCGACCACCTACACAACTGAATGACGAACTCCCAGTACCACTGAGCGGATACGCCGCTCGCCCACGCCCGGCACGGAGGCCGGGCCCCGACAACGGTCGGGAACGGACTGGGATCAGACCTCCGCATGAAGAAGGAATGGCACACCCATGGCTCGACTTGTGGGCGTCGATCTCCCGCGCGATAAGCGCATGGAGATCGCGCTGACCTACATCTACGGCGTCGGCCGTACCCGCTCCCAGGAGATCCTGGCGGCCACCGGCATCGACAGAGACCTGCGCACCAAGGACCTCACCGACGATCAGGTGACCCAGTTGCGCGACTACATCGAGGGCAACCTCAAGGTGGAGGGCGATCTGCGCCGCGAGGTGCAGGCCGACATCCGCCGCAAGATCGAGATCGGCTGCTACCAGGGCCTGCGGCACCGCCGTGGCCTGCCGGTGCGCGGCCAGCGGACCAAGACCAATGCGCGCACCCGCAAGGGCCCGAAGCGCACCATCGCAGGCAAGAAGAAGGCCAAGTAACCGATGCCACCAGCAAAGAAGGCAACAGGCTCTGCCCCCAAGAAGGGTCAGAAGACCCGCCGCCGGGAAAAGAAGAACGTCCCGCACGGCGCCGCGCACATCAAGAGCACGTTCAACAACACGATCGTGTCGATCACCGACCCGCAGGGCAACGTCATCGCATGGGCGTCGTCGGGCCATGTCGGCTTCAAGGGCTCGCGTAAGTCGACGCCGTTCGCCGCGCAGCTGGCCGCCGAGAACGCCGCCCGCAAGGCGCAGGAGCACGGCGTGAAGAAGGTCGACGTGTTCGTCAAGGGCCCGGGCTCGGGCCGCGAGACCGCGATCCGGTCGCTGCAGGCCGCCGGCCTCGAGGTCGGCGCGATTGCCGACGTCACGCCGCAGCCGCACAACGGCTGCCGTCCGCCCAAGCGGCGCCGGGTCTAGGAGGAAAGAACACCATGGCTCGTTACACCGGACCCGCGACCCGCAAGTCACGCCGCCTCGGCGTCGACCTCGTCGGCGGCGATCAATCGTTCGAGAAGCGCCCCTACCCGCCCGGCCAGCACGGCCGCGCGCGGATCAAGGAGAGCGAATACCGCCAGCAGCTGCAGGAGAAGCAGAAGGCCCGCTTCAGCTACGGCGTGATGGAGAAGCAGTTCCGCCGCTACTACGAAGAGGCCAACCGTCTGCCCGGCAAGACCGGTGACAACCTGCTGCGCATCCTGGAGAGCCGGCTGGACAACGTCGTGTACCGCGCCGGCATCGGCCCGTACGCGTCGGATGGCGCGCCAGCTGGTCAGCCACGGCCACTTCACCGTCAACGGCGTGAAGGTCGACATCCCGAGCTACCGGGTGTCGCAGTACGACATCATCGACGTCAAGGACAAAGTCGCTGAACACCGCTGCCGTTCGAGGTCGCGCGTGAGACCGCGGGCGACCGTCCGATCCCGGCGTGGCTGCAGGTCGTCGGCGAACGCCAGCGCATCCTGGTGCACCAGTTGCCGGAGCGCGCTCAGATCGACATCCCGCTCACCGAGCAGCTGATCGTCGAGCTCTACTCGAAGTAAGCACCTGTCTCCATGCCGCCCGGATCCCGGCCGCGGGGAATCTCAACACGGCATCAAATAGTGGGTGCCGTGAAGGAGGAAAGAAAACATGCTGATTTCTCAGCGACCCACACTGTCCGAAGAGGTCCTTTCCGAGAATCGGTCCCAGTTCGTCATCGAGCCGCTGGAGCCCGGATTCGGCTATACCCTTGGCAATTCGCTTCGGCGTACGCTGCTGTCGTCGATTCCCGGCGCGGCGGTCACCAGCATTCGCATCGACGGTGTGCTGCACGAGTTCACCACGGTGCCCGGCGTCAAGGAAGACGTCACCGACATCATCCTGAACCTCAAGGGTCTGGTCGTGTCCTCGGAGGAGGACGAGCCGGTCACCATGTACCTGCGCAAGCAGGGCCCCGGTGAGGTCACCGCGGGTGACATCGTTCCGCCTGCCGGCGTGACGGTGCACAACCCCGAGATGCACATCGCGACCCTGAACGACAAGGGCAAGCTCGAGGTCGAGCTCGTCGTCGAGCGCGGCCGCGGCTACGTGCCCGCCGTGCAGAACAAGGCGTCGGGTGCCGAAATCGGCCGTATCCCGGTCGATTCCATCTACTCGCCGGTGCTCAAGGTCACCTACAAGGTGGAGGCCACCCGTGTCGAGCAGCGCACCGACTTCGACAAGCTGATCCTCGACGTCGAGACCAAGAACTCGATCACCGCTCGCGACGCGCTGGCGTCGGCGGGCAAGACGCTGGTCGAATTGTTCGGTCTGGCACGGGAACTCAACGTCGAGGCCGAGGGCATCGAGATCGGCCCGTCGCCGGCCGAGGCCGACCACATCGCCTCGTTCGCGCTGCCGATCGACGACCTGGACCTCACGGTGCGGTCGTACAACTGCCTCAAGCGCGAGGGTGTGCACACGGTGGGCGAGCTGGTCGCCCGCACGGAGTCCGACCTGCTGGACATCCGCAACTTCGGCCAGAAGTCCATCGACGAGGTGAAGATCAAGCTGCACCAGCTGGGTCTGTCGCTCAAGGACAGCCCGGCCACGTTTGATCCGTCCGAGGTCGCCGGCTACGACGTCGCCACCGGCACCTGGAACAGCGACGCCGGCTACGACCTGGACGACAACCAGGACTACGCCGAAACCGAACAGCTCTAAGTCATCCGTCCCGGTCCTACCTGATACGGGGACCGGCCCCATTTAGGAGATAGTCGCAATGCCCAAGCCCACCAAGGGCCCTCGCCTCGGCGGGTCGTCCTCGCACCAGAAGGCGCTGCTGGCCAACCTGGCCACGTCGCTCTTCGAGCACGGCCGGATCAAGACGACCGAGCCCAAGGCGCGGGCGTTGCGGCCCTACGCGGAGAAGCTCATCACCCACGCCAAGAAGGGCACGCTGCACAACCGGCGTGAGGTGATGAAGAAGATCCGCGACAAGGACGTGGTGCACACGCTGTTCGCCGAGATCGGCCCGTTCTTCTCCGACCGCGACGGCGGCTACACCCGCATCATCAAGGTCGAGGCGCGCAAGGGCGACAACGCCCCGATGGCCGTCATCGAGCTGGTGCGGGAGAAGACGGTGACCTCGGAGGCCAACCGTGCCCGCCGCGCGGCTGCGTCGAAGAAGGCCGCTGCGCCGGTGGCGGCAGCCGCCGCACCGCAGGCCGCGGTCGAGCCGCCGAAGGCCAGCCGAGAGGCTGGCCGAGAGCAGCAGCGCCGACGAGGCCTTGGCCGAGGAGCAGACAGCCGAGGTCGAGTCCGTCGAAGAGGTCAAGGCCGAGGACGCCGCGATCGAGGAGGGTCAGGCAGCCGAGGCCGCCGAAGAGGTCGCCGAGGAAGCTGACGAGGACAAGGCCGACGACGACAAGGCCGACGACGACAAGTCCTAGTGACATGAACGACGAGCCCGCCATCGACACCGGTGGCGGGTTCGTTCGTCTTCGGCTCGATATCGCCTACGACGGAACCGAATTCGCCGGCTGGGCGGCGCAGGCCGGACAGCGCACCGTAGCGGGTGTGCTCGACGACGCGCTGTCGACGGTGTTCCGCACCCCGGTGCAGCTGCGCGCGGCGGGACGCACCGACGCCGGCGTGCACGCCACGGGCCAGGTTGCCACGTCGACGTGCCCGCCGACGCGCTGTCTCACGCGTATCCGCGCACGACGCGCGCGGGCGCATCCGAGCGCCGCGAAGCGGCTCCGGAGTTTCTGCCGCTGGTGCGGCGACTGGCGCGCTTTCTGCCCGCCGATGTGCGGGTCCTCGATATCGGCCGCGCCGCAGCGGGTTTCGATGCGCGGTTCTCGGCGCTGCGCCGGCATTACGTGTATCGGCTGTCGACCGCGCCGTACGGGGTCGAACCGCAGCGAGACCCGCTTCGTCACGGCGTGGCCGCGTCCGCTGGACGTCGACGCGATGGCGGCTGCATCGCGAGACCTGCTGGGGCTGCACGACTTCGCCGCGTTCTGCCGTCACCGCGAAGGCGCCACCACGATTCGCGATCTGCAGCGGCTGGACTGGTCCCGCGACGGCGACCGCGTCACCGCCCACGTCACCGCCGACGCGTTCTGCTGGTCGATGGTGCGATCGCTGGTCGGCGCGCTGCTGGCCGTCGGTGAGCACCGCCGTGAACCCGGTTGGTGCGCCACACTGTTGGACGTCGACGCGGCGCTCCAGCGACTTCGCCGCCGCGCCGCCGCAGGGACTCACGCTGGTCGGCGTCGACTACCCGCCCGACGACCAGCTCGAGGCCCGCACCAGGGTCACCCGCGATCTGCGGTCGTCGACTAGATCCGGCCCGCGACGAAGTCGGCCGCCTGGTTCGCCATGCCCGCGTCGATGTACGCCTTGGCGAGGTGGGCGGGCCAGTTGTCTTCCCAGGTGTTCGGGTCGGCCGGGTTGCAGATCGGGTCGGCGCCGTGGCACAACTCGATGGTCCGCTCGCGGTAGAGCGGGTTGAAGTTCGTGATCGGCCCCACCCAGGCGACGCCATTGCCGAACAGCGCGACCGCGGCGATGTGCTGATCCGCGCCCGGCGGCAGCGGGGCTCTTGAACCCGAAGAAGTCGAACGGCACCGCGAGCACGACGTCGGTCACCGCGGCGCCGAGCGAGTAACCGCCGAGCACCAGCCGCGTGTCGGGGCAGTTGTCCATCATGTACTGGATGTGACCGCTCATGTCGTTGGCGCCGATGTCGATCTCGGTGTCGGCGGGGTATTTCACCGCGTAGACGCCGATGTTCTTGTTCGACTTCGAGCGCAGTGCGTTGATGAAGGCGTTGCCGAGGATGCCGACACCCGGTGACTCCAGCCGGCCGCGGGCGAAGACGACCTCGACCGCCGGGCACGACTGCGGCGGTCGCCGACGGCGTCATATAGGCGGCGGTTTGGGGGACGAGGAACAGGGCGCCCATCACGAGTGCAGCGAGGACCCCGAGAACGAGATAGCGACGGATCACCGAACCGATACTAGCGGAACGAATTGACGCGCTCGCGGGTTAGCGGTGAAGCGCGGTTAGCAGCAGCCCCGCCACGAAGTTGGCCGCCTGGTCGGTCGGCACCACCCGCGTATGGGCGCGGTGCGCGGCCACACTCTCGCCGTCCGTCTGGCAGATCGGGTCACCGGGATTGCACAGGTCGATCGACCGGCCGACCCCACACCGGGCTCACCGTGAGCGGCAGGCCCAGCTTGGCGGACGGATTGCCGAACACGGCGACGGCGGCGACGTGGTCGGGCACGTTGGGCGGAAGGGGGTTGTTGAAACCGAGGGCGGGGATCGGGCACCGCGCTGATGACGTCGATGACCGCCGCACCCTGCGAGTACCCGCCCAGCACCAGCCGGGTGTTGGGGCAGGTGTTGACCATGTACTGGATGTGGGCGCTGGCGTCGTTGGCGCCGCCCGCCGCCGCCAGGAAGTCGAAGACGCCGGGTAGTTGACCGCGTATGCGCCGACCGACCTGCCGCCGACCTTGCCGCGCAGCGCGTCGACGAACGCGCCGCCGACGTTGCCAAGGCCCGGTGCGTCATTGGTGCCGCGGGCGAAGACCACCTCGATGTCGGGGCAGTCCTGGGCCGATGCGGTCGGCGAGATCACCAAATGGCATGGGCGACAGCGCCGGCGCGAGAACAGCGGCCGAGGCGGCCAGAGCGGCAATTGCGGAGGCGATAAACCAATGGCGAAGTCGATTGAAGGGCACAAGTTCAAGATCATAGCGCCGGTTGCGGCTAAACCAGTCCTGCGACGAAGTTCGCGGCCTGTTGCGTCATGCCGGTGCTGACGTAATCGTTGTGGGCGAACGGGTTCCGGCCGCCGGAGCAGATCGGGTCGCCGTCCTTGCACAGGTCGATGGCCCTGCCCCCGAAGACGGAACCCGTGATCGGGTTGCTGAACTTCGTTGCGGGATTTCCGAACACCGCGACCGCGGCGATGTTGGGCAGCAGGTTCGTGGCCAACGGCGGCCGCCGACCCGATGTCGCCGATCTTGTTGCCGAGCGGCGGGACTCCGGCCAGCATGTCCATGACCGCGGCGCCCTGCGAATACCCGCCGAGCACGAGCCGCGTCGACGGGCACTGCTGCGCCATCGTCGAGATGCGATTGGTCGGCGTCGACCGCGCCGTCGGCGGCGGCCAGGAAGTCGTAGCTGGCGGGATAGTTGACCGCGTAAGTGGTGAGGGTTTGGGGGCCCACCAGCGGCCGCAGTGAGTCGACGAACGCCTGGCCGGGCGTTCCGAGTCCCGGCGAGTCGTCGGTTCCGCGGGCGAAGATCACCTCGATGTCGGGGCACAGCGACGCGGATGCCGATGTGGATCCGGGTGCGGGGCCGGAGGGTCCGGGCGTCGGGCCCGGCCGGACCGGACCGGGCTGCGCGGCAGCGAAGGGCGCGGATCCGCCGATGAGCACGGTGGCGGCACACACGACGGCCGACACAGTCGCTGCCACGCGGACCGCTACACGGGGCAAAGTCACGCGAAACATACTCACATATCGGACTTGGATGACCTAACCGTTAGCCCGCGTGGCGTTTTGCCGCCGAACGGGCGCGTCCGGCCAGGTCGCCTCGGTGACCGCGTCCGAGCGGTCACCCTGACGGGCCAGCGCCAGCCCGACCAGCACGACCGCACCGCCGATGGCCTGCGCCGGGGTGATCGCCTCGCCAAGCAGCACCCAGGCCGCGAGCACGGCGAACATCACCTCGGACAGGCCGACCAGCGACGCGAACCGCGGACGCAGCCGGGCGATGCCCATGATGCCGAGGGTGTAGGCGACCGCGGTGGCGACGACGCCGAGCGCGATGACCGGCACCAACCACGATGTGGTCCAGCCCGCGACCACGGCGTCGTTGCG
This sequence comes from uncultured Actinomycetota bacterium, assembly GCA_963766945.1. Lineage (GTDB taxonomy): Bacteria > Actinomycetota > Actinomycetes > Mycobacteriales > Mycobacteriaceae > Mycobacterium. The sequence continues at coordinate 161,284 of CAVYCT010000039.1, read as the reverse complement.
CCGTGAACGTCAGCGGCATCACGCCCGTCACCCCGAGAAGCGTGACCGCGGCGCTGCCGACGATCAGTCCACCTGCGGCCAGCGTGATCGGAGTTCAGGCCGTCGCCGTCGGCGGCGACCTCGTCGGACATCACGAAGTAGCACGCGGCGCAGACCGCCGCGGCCAGGCCCCAGCCGACGCCGACGAGGTTGATGTGGGCGCCCGCAAAAACGTTGAGCACCAACATGATTCCCGCAACCGCGACCGCGACACCGCCGAGCGTCAGGTTGCTCGGCCGGCGCCGGGTGGTGGCCCAGAGCCAGGCGACGACGATGATCGGCGCGGTGTACTCCAGCAGCAGGGCGACGCCGACCGACAGGTGCGCGACGGCGTTGTAGTAGCACAGCTGCGCGCCGGCGATCGGGACCACGCCGTAGGCCACCACGGTCTTGGCGTGCGTGCAGCGCCTCGCGGAACCAGCCGGGCCTGCACGATGGTGGCGAACACGGCCATCACCAGTGCGCCGCCGGCCAGCCGGGCGATGACCGCGGCCGTCGGGCTCCAGCCGGCCTCCATCAGTGACTTGGCGAACGGCCCCGAGGAGCCGAACGCGAAGGCGGAGCCGACCGCGAGGACCAGGCCGAGCCGGAAGTGGTCGACGTCGGGCGCTTGTTGAGCTGATTCGCGACCATGGCTGCACCTCCGGCATGTAATGAGTAAAATCGCTTTCGGTCATGACACTAGCGCGGCGAAGGGGGTCATGAGTCAAATGCTTTTTAGTCATGACACCGAGCTCACCTTGCGGGCCGCGTGTGTCCTGATCAACAGCGACCGGGTGGACGGCGAACAGCTCGGCGACATGGCGGCGCTGGACGGCTACCTGGACGGATTCGGCTGGACGGGCAGGCGCGACCACGACGCCGCCGAGCTGGACTCCGTGCACCGGCTGCGGGACGCGGCTGGGCAAGATCTGGGCCGCCGCGGGCGACGAGGAGCGCGCGGTCGGCTCAGGTGAACGCGCTGCTGAGCGACACGCAGGCGTCGCCGTGGCTGACCCGGCACCCGGAGATGCCGGAGTGGCACCTGCACCTGGCGTCGGTCCACGACCCGCTGTGGCAGCGGATGGGCGCGGAGATGGCGATGGCGCTTGCCGACCTGATCCGCACCGGGGAGCTGCGCAGGCTCAAGATCTGCGCCGCCCCGGACTGCGACGCGGTGCTGGTGGACCTTGTCGCGGAACCGGTCGGGGAAGTTCTGCGACACCGGCAACTGCGGCAACCGCCAACATGTGGCGGCATATCGGGAGCGGCGCGCGCACACCGAGCGACTGACCTCAGGGCATGTAATAGCCGCGGATGCGGTGATAGCGGCCACGGCCCAGCAGTGCGTTGGCCGCCTGAAGGCCCGACATCACCGCGGCCTCGATGCAGCCGGCGTTGATGCCGCGAGTCGGTCCAGTCGCCTGCCAGCACCAGGTTGTCGTATCCGCTTTCGTCGGGTCGCAGCCGGTACTTGTCGGAGCCCGGCACGGACTGCACGTAGCGGTCGGACGGATCGATGTTCACGCTGACGTGCTGGGTGGCCAGCGCCGCACGCCGCGGTGGCCGTTGACGCCGCTGAGGAGATGCCAGCGAAGCCGTCGTCGTCGACGGCATTGGGGAAGTAGACACCGAGGTGTCGATCGACGATAGTCGGCGGCATTCGCTGTGCACCTGCCGTCTGAATTGCTGCTGCGTAACTGCCGTTGTCGTCGTTGGCGGGCCATGGCGCGTCCAGGCTGCCGCAGAAGTATGCGACGGTGCGTGGCCGGTCGTCGTCGGGCCAGTCTTCGGCCCACAGCGTGTGCGGCATCGAGGCGAACGTCTCGAACGGACGGTGGTATGCGGTGACGGTGGCGCCCGGCCGGTCCCATCCGAGCGTGGCCTCGTCCGGTCGCAGCCAGAGCTGAAACGCCTGGGTGGCCACGGTGCGGACGTGGGTCGTCATCTCGCGCCACTCGGGGCGGTCCGCGAGGAGTTCCTCGGCGACGACGGGGACCATGCCGAGCGACACGGCGAGCACCGACGTGGTCGAAGTCGACACCGCGTGCGCAGGACGCGTGTCTCGACGTCATCGCCTGGTGCCGAAGTGTGATTCGAGGCCGTCGAGTCCATGCTCCGTGCTTGAATCTGTTCCGCCAGCGGCGCGGTCCGGAAAGACGGGCAGGCCGCGCACCGTGGTCAGCGGCTCGTAGTGGTCGACACCGTCGGCGAGCGCAACCTGGCGGCCCATGGTGATCGCGTCGATGGCGTGGTGGCGCGCGTCGAGGTGCAGTGCGTCGAGGCGATGGAAGAACTCGAACTCGACGCCGCGACGCCGAAGTGCCTGGTACAGCGGGGCGATGACGACGTCGCCCATCCCGGCCGTCATCTTCCAGAAGATCGCGCCCTTGTAGCCGAACAAGCACGAGCCCGATGAGGAAGCGTCATCACGCCCGCCGCCACCGCGGGCTTGTCCGGGTCGGCGTCCTCGTAGCCGAACACCAAGTCGTACAGGCCGCGCACCAGCGGTGAACTCGAGCACGTCGGGGTGGCCGCCGTGGCGCATGATCCACTCGCCGAATTCCTCGTCGTTGATGGCCCTGAAGCCCTGCGGGTCGGTGATCAGGTGGTCGGCGAGGATGCCGCGGACGGCCGCGACGACCAGCGACAGCAGCAGCCAACGGCGCCGGTGGTCGAGGCGATTCTCGTGGTCGATCGAGGTGCGCACGGCCTCCAGCGCGTGTTCGAGGATCTCGGTGGCCGAGTTCGCGGGCAGGTTCGGATTCGGCCACCGCAAGCGTTGCGGCCAGCGAGCCCGCGCTGCACGGCCGTGACCGCTCCCGAGGACGACGTCGGCGGACGCGCGGACGACGTCGAGAGTACGAGGTCACCCGGGGCGGCGTCACGCAGCGACTCGGCGAACGCCATCGCCAGCTGCAGCGCCCGCTGGACGAAATCCACCGCGGTGATCTCGCGGCCGGTGGTGTCGGGGTCGCCGGGCAGCTGTCGTTGCGGGGATGCGTGCCGAACCACATCTGCCAGTCGCCGTCCCATTGTTCGGCCAGCGCGGGGTTGTCGGCGGGGATGATGGCGTCATGCCAGGTCTGGATCGGCGCATCCGGATCGGTTGTCGCCCTGTCGAGTTCGGTGTAGCACTCGCGCAGCAGCGCGAAGGCGTTCTCGTACGCTCCGAGCCAGACGTGCAGCCCGTGCTCTTCGATCCGGCCATTCGGACCGCGGCTCGACGCGCCCTTGCCGCCCAGCCGCCAGCCGCGCTGATAGACCGTGATCGATTCGAACCGGTCCCGCCAGCCGGGTTCGCTGAGCCGCCAGGCCGCACTCAACCCCGCCATGCCGCCGCCGAGGATGGCGACCTTGCCTCCTGGCCGTCTCACCCGAGCAGTGTCCGAGCTGCGCGTCACGTCCGGCCAGGCGCTGTCGCCGGGGAAGCCGGCGAGCGCTTCGGTGACCAGCTGCCGGCCGGCATCGGGGTCGAGTCCGAAATAATCCATGCGCAGCACGCAATTCGAATATCCGCGCATCCTGGCTGCGCGCGATCCCGATGGCCGACTGCAGGTCGGCGCGGCGCACCGCGTCGTCATCGGTGGTCAGCGCACCCAGCCTGGTCAACTCGGCATCGTAGAAACGCATGCCCGGTCTGATCGGCGAGATCCAGCCCGGTCTGCAGCCGGTTGCGCGCCTCGTCCGGCTGCCCCGCGGCGACCAGAAGTCGGGCAAGTATCGCGTCGTAGAAGGTGATCAGGGCGATGACGCCGAGCGCACGCCAGGTATCCACGAACGAGGTGAGCATCGCGATGTGCGGCGCCAATGCCGAAGAATCGCCGTCGTTTTCGGCCAATGCGATCAGCGCGCCCACCGTGGCGTACTGTGCCTGGCCGACGAGCGCCCATGAATCGAACCCGTGCCGTTCGCCGATGTCGGCGAGTCTCGCTGGCGACCTCGGCCGCGTGTCGCAAGTTCGCCGGCCTCGATCCGGATCAGCACCTCGATCTGGCGGGTATAGGCCAGGCTGAATGGCCCCTTGGGGAACGGCAGGTCGTTGCAGCGGCTCTTCCGCCCTGCCTATCTCGGCCTCCACGCCGGCCAGATCACCGTCAATGCACCGGGCCAGCGCCAGGTGGGTGTGCAGTCCGGCGGTGGGGTCGTTGGGCATGAACAGCATCGCATCCAGTGCGCGCCTGCCCTCCTCGGTCAGCGTGTGCGCCGCCAGCTCCATTTTGGTTCGCGGCATAATCGAATTCGCCGCGATACCATGCGAGCATCCCGTACGCGAAGTCGTTGATGGGTAAGAAGGACTCCGCGGGCCGGTGAGGCTGGCGCGGATCGATTCCACCAGTCGCTGTGCACGGTCGATGTCCGCTCGCATCGTGTAGTACGGGTACAGCGACATCACCGTCGACAGCAGATCGTCGTCCTGCAGGTCGCCGGTGCACAGCGCCAGGCACCGCTCGAAATCCGCTGCGGCATTGGGGCTGAACACGCCTTCGGCCGCCTGCGCGAGGAATGCGCGTCCCAGTCGGAGCCCGATCTCGAGCCGGTCGTGTTCGCGGCCCCGGCGCCGAACGCTCGGCCTGGGAGACGGCGTAGGTCAGGTAGGTCAGCGCTTCGCCGAGCGCGCCGCGCTGACGTGCGTTGGCCGACGCCTGCGCGTAGCTGGTCGCTGCCTCGGTGTACCGCTGCGCGCGTTCGTAGTGCCGAGCGATCAGTGGCCAGTCCGGGTTGCCGTCGGCGGCGGCGGAAACCAGCGCGTCCGCGGTGCGGCTGTGCAGTCGATGGCGCAGGCTGGGCGGCGACAGTTCGGCGGCGAGCTCGCGCAGCAGTTCGTGACGGAACCGCCAGCTGCCTGGGTCGAGGTGTTCGAGCACCCGGCCCCGACGAGTTCTGCCGATGACGCTGTCGAGCATCGTCCTCGTCGAGATCCACGACCGACAGCAGGACGCTGCGTTCGACGCGACTGCCGATGATGGCCGCGGCTTCGACGACAGGCAATGCGTTCGGGCTGGCCTGCAGCCGCGCGAACAACGCCTCGTACAGGGTGTCGGGCACGCCTGCCGAGGTGAACTGGTCGCTGGGCTGCTCCCGCAGTTTCGCGACTACTTCCTCGATGTACAGCGGGACGCCGTCGCAGCGGTGCCGCACCGCGGCTCGTTCATCGGCGGACACCTCGGGGTGCAGAGCCGACGATCAGCTCGTCGGCGTCATCGTCGGTCAACGGCCGCAGTTCGAAGATCTCGGCGCGAGAACTGTCGGCCTGCACCGGCTCTCGGCTCGTCATCACGATCAGCACGCGCCCGCCGAGGTCGGCGTCGAGCAGTGATTGGACGACCTCGGCGGTGTCTTCGTCGAACCAGTGCATGTCCTCGACGAGCACCACCGCGGGCCCGTCGCGCACGCAGGCGAGCAGATAGTCGCGAACCGCGCCGCCGATCTGCTCGAAGAGCCTGCGGCCTTCTGTGTGCGCCGGCTGTAGCCGCTTGCGGATCGATGCCGAGGATGGGTGCGAGGAGCGGGATCATCGGCGGCCGGGTCGAGGGACCGTCCCTTGATATCTCTCCGTCAGAGACCGGAGACGCTGCGCCTGGTCGGATGTGCTGGCTGATGCCGCACCGTCGTTCGAGCAACCTGCGGATCGGGCGCAGGCCGACGTCTGTGTAGAACGGCGAGCCGTTCAGCTGCAGGACGACCGCGCCGGACCGTTCGGCCAACTCGACGGCCGACCAGGCGAGTCGACTCTTGCCGATGCCCGCGTCGCCGACGAACGCCACGCCGGGCCTGGTCATCTCGCCGGCCTGCGCCTGCTGCCAACTCTGCCGCAGATAGTCGAGTCTCGCTGTTGCGGCCGACCAGCGGTCCGAAGGCGACCCGCGTCGTTTCGCGCTCGGTGTCGACGCGATACGAATGAACGGGGTCATCGACCCCCTTCACGTGCTGCGGTGAGTTGGCGTGCAGCTCGAAATGATCCCGGATCAAGGGTTCGATCGCGTCGGAGACCGCGACCGTTCCGGGCTCGGCGATGCTGCACACCCGCGCGGCGAGGTTGGCGGCCAGACCGTAGACGTCGTCCTGGGCCCTGTCCAAGTAGACGACGCCGCGGTGAATTCCGACGCGCACCGCGATGTCGAAGCCGAGTTGGCGCCGGACCTGCGCGCTCAAGGCGCTGACGTCACGGGTGATGTCCAGCCCGGCCTGCACTGCGCGGATGACGTCGTCCTCGTGGGCTTCAGGATGCCCGAACAAAACGAGTAGCCCGTCGCCCTTTGTCGAGCCGACATGGCCCTCGTACTGGTGGACGACTCGCAGCACGTCGTCGCGGTAGCGGCCCACCACCATGCGGTACGTCTCGGGCTCTATCCGGGTGGACAGCGCGGTCGAGTCGACCAGGTCTACGAATGCGATTGTCAGACGCCGGATTTCGCCGCGTCCCACCGGTGCGGTGAGGAGGTCCTCGGCGTCCGCGTTATGGCGGTCGACGGCCAGCACTTGCCCGGCGAGCAGGTGCGCGGTCGCCCGGTCTCCTTCGGCCGCGGCCTTGAGGGCCCGGTCGAGTAGTTCGTCGACGCCGGCTTGTTGTTCTCGTTCGCTCACAGATCAATCGCTACGGAAACCAACACGTCGGCGGGGGTACCGCCCACCAGCTTGACGCTGCCGACGTACACCCCGCTCGGCAGGCCTGCGCCGTTCACGACCAGGGTGAACTGCTTCTGCCCCTTCTTCAGCACACCGTCGGTCGGTTCGAAACTGACTCGATAGTCGGGCACCTTCTTCGCGGTCGGGGCGCCACCGAGCTTCAGCACTCTCCAGTTTCAGCGGCCGGTCGTTGGTGTTGTCGACCTGGTCGTTGGCCAGGGTGATCGTTTCCTTTGGCGATCGGGTCCCCGTACTGCGCGGGGCCTGCGGCCACGGTTTGGAAGATCTCCGACCCGCGAAGCAACGCGATGTTGGTCAACTTGATCGCTGACTGGACCCACTCGTTCTTTGTGTATTTGTCTTTGTCGATCAACTCCGAGGCTTCCGAGCCGACATCCGCGGCTTCTTTGACAGTCCGGGCGAGGACGGTGGCGATGTGGTCGGCCAGGATCAGCACGCCCTGGGTGGGACGCACCTCCAGCGCCGTCTGGCCCATCTCGATGGTCCCCGAGACGGCGATCTTCGCCAGCGCCGCCATGGTTTTGAGCGCGTCGCCCGCGGTGTAGGTGGGTTTCGTGCTTGCGCTGTTGATGTCGTTGAACGCCTTGACGGCCTCGTCCCTCGACTGGTTGACGACCTTTTTGGCGGTGTCGGCGAACGCGTCGGCGATATCGTTGGGATCTTCCATCAGGGATTCCCCTGTCCTGTTGGGGGCGGGGTGACGTTGTCCTCCGCGGTGTCGTAGACCTTCAACCAGAACTCGTTGAGATCGGTACCGGCCTGCTTGGTCACCTTGTCGACGTCATCGCGCGACAAGCCGTCCATCCAGCGCTTCGCCATGTCGCCCAGCGTGCGGCTGGTGCGATCGATCGCGTCATTGGTGAGCATCGCCGTATCTTTAACGGTGTCTTTGAAATTCGGCGGCAGTTTGGGTTTGTCGGTCACGGCTGCGTCCTATTCCTTGAAATCAGATTGGTCGCGGGGGGATGCGCTTGAAAGGCTTCACCGGCGGCTGTTTCAAGGGATCGTTCATGTACGCGCGCGCCGTACCGGCCAGCATCTCTTGCCCAGTGTCGCCCCACCCCATCAGGCACGCCAGCGCGGCGGTCGCGGTCGGGCTCAGGCCGCTGACCCGTTCCAACTTGGAGGTTCGGATCCGAACGCCCGTTGGCGCCAGCGGACTGACCCAGATGTAGCCGCTGTCGACCTCGACCAGGCACTCGTCCTTTTTGCGCTTCGGGTCGAGATCGTAGTTGATGAAGATCGAGCCGTCGGGCAGTTGTTCCTTCCAGAACACCAGCGGAGTGTCTAGGAAGTACTCCTTGCACTCTCCGCTTATCCGCTCGGTGAGGCGGTTCCAGCCCTCGCCTTGGCTGGAGCCCTTGGCGGTGTATTGGTCCGATGCCGATGTCGGCTTGATCATATTGCAGAAGAACTTGCAGCAGAGGTTCCAATTGATCGGCTCGACGATCTTGGCGATGTCCTTCACCTTGAGGGTGTCGTCGCTGATATCGGTCGTGATGTACGCGCAGTATTGCCCGTCGACCTTCCTCAATGCCCCAAAGCAGGGTCGCGACCCCTCAGCGAACTCGTCGCTCACCGCGTTGCGAACTTCTGGCACCCAATCCTGCCGGTTGGCGATGTAGGGGATCCGCTTCTCGAGTTCTTCGGCGGGGCTGCCCACTCCTTCCTGCGGCCAGCCGCCGAGGGCGCGGGGCAAGATCCGGAGGGGATCAGACGCCGCTTCGCTCCAGACGGTGATAGATCTTTGAGAGGACGACGGCTCCATACGCGGCCCTCGCAAGCACCGGGTCACGCTCGTCATCTTCATGGGAGATGCTGGTCTCCAACTCGTCGAGTGCGGCTTCGAGTTCGGGGAAGTTGACCACGGGGGGTGCGGGGGGTGCGCCTTCAGCTTGCGCGAATCTCGCCACACTGACCTCTTGCGCGGGGTCCGGCTCGCTTGCCGCTGGCGCAGGTCGTTCTGACTTCGCGTTGAGGAACGTGACCAGCTGTGCGTACCAGCCATGCTGGCCGAAACGCGTGGTGCCGGGCAGGAACCCTTCCACCATGTCGATCACCGCGGCGTCGGTAGCCGCGTTGTCCCCGCTTGCGCCGGCTCGCAATCGCTTTTTGGCGGCGACGACTTCCTGGTCAATTGCGCCGAATACAGCCAACTGAGCATGAAGTTTTGACATCGCCGCGCCCCTCGGTTCAGTGCGCTTTAGCATACCTTTGCAAGTGTTAAATTGGGCGAATCCGGGGAGACAGCGAAATGACGACTGGGGGCTCGCCCGACGACGGCACCATTTCCGGCATTCCGTGGGCCGCCGCATTCGATCCGGCAGTCAACATCCGCGCCCTCGGGGAGATTCAAGCCCGAGGGTTCCGCGCGGCCTCGGATGTCGTCGATCGGTTCGTCCGCCTTGGCAAGCGCACGCCACCGAACGACGAAGTGACTGTAACCCCCTCTGAGACAAAGCAATCGGAGCCCGGTGACGGTCCCGCGTTTCCCGATGTCGATCAGGTACTCGGGGCGTGGCAGAAGGTGGTCGGTCAGGTGGCCGGATCACTGCGCGGCGTGGTGACGCCGCAGTCCGATGTCGCGACGTTCGACTTGATGAATTCAAGTGCGAGCGGGCATGTTGGGCTCGAGACATCCGAGCCCGGGGCGGTGTCCAGTGTGGTGTGGCTGCACAACGGCGGCCCGGAGGACCTGGGCAAGGTGCGGTTGCGGTGCAGCGACCTGCTGGCTCACGACGGCGCATTGATTCCCGCCGAGATGGTGCGTTTCGAACCCGACATCGTGCCGATGGTGGCGCGGTCCAGTCGCGGGGTGACGATCGAGGTCGATGTGCCGGATGACACCGGCGCCGGGTGCTACCGCGGCACGCTGCTGGCCGACGGGCACCCCGATGTCTGGTTGCCCGTCGTGCTCAACGTCGTGACGTCGCTCTTCATGACGAGCACGGCCGACCGCGCCGAGCTCATCTCCGTCGTCGAGGATCGGCTGCGCCAGGTGGGCAAGGTCGTTCGGCGTTCGATGCTGGACGCGATGCCCGACGGTGAACCCGTGCAATGGCTTTACGGCGCCGATGCGCGAGTACCCGTCGCGGCCCGGCAAGGCGCTGCGGCCCGCACTGTGCATCTCCGCCGGGCGGGCGTTCGGCGCCGAACCCGACGACCTGCTGGGTATCGCTGTCGCAATCGAGTTGCTGCACAACGCGTTTCTGGTCCACGACGACATCGCCGACGGCAGCGAGATGCGCCGGGGACGGCCGACGCTGTCGGCGGCAGTACGGGACTGCGGCGGCGCTGAACGCCGGCGACGGCCTCGCGGTAGTCGCCGGACAGGTGCTGCGCCGGGCCACCCGGCGGCTCGACCGTGACCTCGCCGACCTGGTCTGGGACGAGTTCGACACGATGGCGATGCGCACGCTGGAAGGCCAGGCGACCGAGGTGGGCTGGCGACTGGACAACGTCGAGGATCTGGGGCCCGAGGACTACCTCGAACCTGATCATGCACAAGACGTGCTGGTACACCACGATTCATCCGCTGCGGGTCGGCGCGATCGTGGGATCGGGCGGCACGGCGGAGCTGGGCCCGCTGGTGCGGTTCGGCTTTCACTTCGGCGCCGCGTTCCAGATCCGCGACGATCTGCTCAATCTCGTTGGCGACGAACAGACCTACGGCAAGGAGATCCTCGGCGATCTCTACGAGGGCAAGCGCACACTGCCGCTGGTGCACCTGCTGAGCGTCGCGAACGGCGAGGACCGCGCTCTGTTGCGCGCACTATCTGCGCCGGACGCGGGCGGAGCGGTCGCCCGAGACTGGTTCGCACGATCCGCGCGATGATGGACGACTACGGCAGTATCACTTTCACCAGTGAGTTCGCCGAAGGCATCCTGTTGGTCGCCGAGGACTACTTCGAGCAGGCCTTCGCCGACGCCCAGCCCGGTCCGGACCTCGATTTCCTGCGCGCCCTGGTGCCCTACGTGTGGGCGCGCTGGCGCTGACCGACCGCCGGGCCAAATCAGTGACATAGCGTGCCCCCGGCCGGCCGTTAGGCTGGCGGCGGGGGAGGAATGGCTGGGCGATCGACAACCAGGCTGCAGGTCAGCGGATATCGCTTTCTGGTGCGGCGGATGGAACACGCCCTGGTGCGTGGCGACGTCCGCATGCTCGACGATCCGCTACGCGCACAGTCGCTTTCGCTGATCGCCGGATGCGTACTGGCCGTGATCGCCGTGGCGGCGTGCGCGATTCTGGCGTTCCTGCAGCCGCGGGGCGCGCTCGGAACCGCTCCGATCGTCATGGTCCGCGAGTTCGGGCGCGCTGTACGTGCGCATCGGCGACACCATGCATCCGGTGCTACAACCTCGCGTCCGCGCGACTGATCGCCGGCAGTCCGCGCGAGCCGGAACTGGTCAGCGCGTCCGCGGTCGACGCGGCCAAACGCGGGCCGCTGGTGGGGATTCCGGGCGCGCCGACACGCATCGCCAGACCGCTCGACGGCGATGAATCCGACTGGACCGTATGCGAAGACGCGACCGCGACGACCACCGTGATCGTCGGTGAAGCGCAGGGCCGCCTGGATCCGCCGCAGAATGTTCTGGTCACCGCCCGCGGGGAGAGCGCGGCAACGACATACCTGCTCTACGACGGGCGACGAGGCCAAGGTCGACCTGCGCAATCACGCCGTCGTCCGTGCGCTGAGGCTGGACGGGACGCGCTCCACGACCGGTTTCGCGCGTCCTGCTCGACGCCTTGCCGGAGGCGCCCGAAATCACCGCACCCGCAATCACGGCGGTCGGCACACGTTCGATGCTGCGCGGATTCGGGTCGGTACCGTGGTGCGGCTGACTCGCGCGGATTCCGCCGAGTACTACGTCGTGCTCGCCGACGGTGTGCAGCGGATCGGCGAGGTCGCCGCGGACCTCATCAGGTTCACCCAACCGCACGGCCGACGCGACATCGTCACGCGTCGCGCCCGGTGTGATCGGCGCCGTCCCGATTGTGGAAGATCTCCCCGTCGCCACGTTTCCGGAGTCGCGGCGGTGTGGCCGACAATCCCGTGCGTCTGCACGCGGTGGCGGTGGTCGAACTCCTCCGGTGCCGTCGACACCGCTGTGCTGGTTGGAAATTCCCTGCCGCATCGATCGCGATGACGCAGCGGTGAAGCTGGCGCAGGCCGACGGGGCGGGCCCCGGGATCGACGACGTCTCCTTGCCGCCTGGTCGCAGCGGCTATGTCCGGGCCGCCGGCGTCACCGGCGAGGGCGCCGCTACCGGGGCGCTGTATCTCGTCAACGATGCCGGCGTGGTCTTCGGAGTCCACGACGAAGATGCGGCCAAGCGCCTCGGCCTGACGAATCCGGCGGTGCCCGCACCATGGCCGGTGCTCGCGCGGCTACCGCGCGGACCTGAGCTCAGCGTCCAGGGCGCCTCAATCGTGCGGGACAGCGTCGGAGCGCCGTCGTAGCCGAGTCGCCGACGCCGTCATCGCCACCAGGGCGACTGACAGCGCCAGGCAGATCGCGGCCCCTCGAACGGCAACTTGCCCGGCACCGTTCGTCGGGTGGGCGAGGCGATGGCTTCGACCCGGGATGCGGTGGCTGCCAGTCCCGGCGCGGCGGAGGCGTCGGGACCGCCGGTCACGGCGGCGAGTGCATCGACGATGCCGTGGCCGACGACGGGATCCCAGCCGGCAGGAGGGCGGTGCGCCGTGTCCTCGATGCGCTGCATGACCTGTCGCGCGGTCAACTCCGGTGATCGCGCGCGCAGCAGTGCGACGATTCCGGTGACGACGGGTGCGGCGTAGCTGGTTCCCGATGATCGGTGTTTCGCCGCCGGGTGTGGCGAGTGTGTCGACGAGCCCTTCGCCGTCGGGATCCAGCGACACCACGTCTTCTCCCGGCGCGGCGACGTCCACCCACGGCCCGGCCAAGCTGAACTGTGACGGCGACGCCGTCGGACCCGACCGAGCCGACGGTCAGGACGTAATCGTCGTACCAGGCCGGGCTCACCACCACGTTGACGTCCGTCCAGTCCGGCTGGCCGGGCCGCGCGGGATCCGCCGCGGGATTCTGGTCGCGACATTGGCCGGGCCCGCCGACGTTTCCGGCGGCGGCCACCACGACGACGTTCTTGACGTCGACCGCGTAGGACAGGGCGGCGCCCAACGCACGGTCATCGAGGGTGTCCTGCGCGGGAACACATGCGACCGACGACACGTTGATCACGGTCGCGCCCATGTCCGCCGCGGTGCGAACCGCCATCGCGAGCGTGTCGACATCGCCGAAACCGGAGCCGACCGCGTCGTCGGTTGCCCTGAACCTATTGCTCGACTGACGGATGCCGATGATCGTGGCTTCGGGTGCGATGCCGCTGAACGCGCCGGCGTCGCGGGATCCGGCGCCGCGCCGATGATGCCCGCCACGATCGTGCCGTGACCGTCGCAGTCCTCGGTGCCGTCACCCGTCGACACGTAGTCGCCGCCGGGGACGAGGTGGGGGAGGAGCCGGTGCCGCGACACGCCGGTGTCGATGACCGCGACAGTCTGACCGGCGCCGCGGGTCAGCTGCCAGATGGATTGCAAGTCAGGCTCTTTGAGTTGGCTGGCGGCGCCCTCAGCCGTGCGGATGGCGGCGGCGGCGCATGGCTCTTGTTGCTCGGTGCGTTGCGGTGGCGCCGGGGCCGAGGGCCTGGGCAACAGTGAATCGTCGATGGGTGGCGGCGTCACCGCAGCCGCAGCCGGCGCGGTGGACAGCGGTAGCGCGGTGAGGCAGGCCGCACCGAGCAGTCGCGCCAGCCGTGATGCGGCCGCCGTCATATCAGGCTCATTCCGCGCACGAATCCGAACAGACCGGCGACCCAACAGGCCGCAGGAGCTACCGCCGCAATGGCCAGGTAGTCGACGATCTCGGCGGAGCGGCGAACAACAGGACTCACCGTCACGCCGAGCAGTGGACTCAGCGCCGCAACGCCGATGGCGACGGCAAGAAGGCTGACCCAATGTGCATGGGCGGGCATCGACATTGCACAGACCGCGACGCATGCTGTCGCGCAGAGCATTCCGCTTGCAGCAAGAATGCTCCGGCGAAGGCCATCGGCGTAGGTACGCGTACGAAGCACCAGCACCAAACCGATGGCCGCAGGCAACGCCACGGCCGTGAGCGACGAGCCGCCGTCGCGCAGCTCTCCGAAGGCAGCCACCGCTGCGCCGATTGCTGCGCAGGCGGATGCCCCGGTGACCAGTCCGGTCAACGTCCGGTGGGTGAGCACCGCGCGCGCCGGCACACCGTCGATGTCCGGGTCGTCGTGTTTCGTCGGCGCTGGGCGTCGCGGGCTTTGCGCCGGCCAGCGTCATCGACACTCTCGGCGCGGCCGCCAGCATCGCAAGCGAAATCACCCCGAGCAATGCCCCGCCCGCGTCCGGTCGTAGCCGCCACGTGACACCGGAAGTCGCGACTATGGAGGTCAGCATGGTGGCGGTCGCGATTGCCGTCAGATAGATTGTGCCGCAGCCCATCAGACGCAGCAGAATGGTCGCCACGGAGAACGCCGCCGCGGATGCGAGTAGCACGTGCGCCACGTGTGGACCGGCAGGGACCGCGAGGAAGCCCGCCGTCGCGGAGAAGATCACCGCGACGAGGCTCAGAGGTACGCACAACAACGGGTCATCGTGGGCGCGCCGTATGACGACCGCCCCCATCGCGGTAGACGCAGCGACGACGGCAGCCGTGACCACTGGGCCAGCCGCGGTGGTAGGTGTCGTCGACCAGACCAGCGCCGCCGCACCTATTCCGGACAACACGACACAGCAGGTCGCCAGCAGTGCACGCAGTGACCGCACGTCGCTTCGGCTCCCGATCAGCTGCGACCGTGTGGCTCGGGTCACGAACCGTCCACTGTGGTGCGGGAGGTTCACTGGCGGTGAGCAGTAGTAGGTCACCATCGCGAACATCGTTGTCGTTGAGGGACATCAACTCGTCGAGCGCGGGGCCGCCGACTCGCGACAGCCGCCAGTGGCAGGTGGTCGCTGGGGCGGCGTACCCATCGAGAACGATGTCGACGACCGATGGCATCAGTCTCCCGACGCTCGTATCGCTCGGCAGCGCAACGTCGACAACGTTGTGCTCATCGCACTGAATAGTCAATCGGCACAGCGAATCTGGCATCGCGCCCCCTAGTCGACTCCCCGCGAGTCACCGTAACCCGGGCGCCGGGAGCGCAACCGCAGCAATTCCACGGCTTGGGGATGGAACCGAAATCGGCGAACGCCGCGTCGGACCGTTCAATGGAGTTCGCCCGAGAGCCACGACTTCCGGTGCCCCCGATGGCGCAGAGTGACGTCGTCATCGAGAAGCCACCGGATATCCCGAAGGTTGTACCCGTCAATCCGCTCGCCCGGCTGGCGCCACTGGCAATGCTTGTCGCGGCCGGCGGAATGATGGCCGTCTACTTCACGTCGGGCGCGTCGCCCATGCGCAACCCGATGTTCATGTTCTTTCCCGTGATGATGCTGAGTTCGGTGATCGGCACGCTGGCCTACGGGCGCGGCGCGAACCGCACTGCTGAGATCAACGAGGACCGCCGGAACTATTTGCGCTACCTCGACACTTTGGATTCAGCGATCGCAGCTACGACAGACGATCAACGTCTGTCGCTGCGATGGAGCCACCCCGAGCCAGAGGATCTGTGGACCCTGATCGGTGGCCAACGGATGTGGGAGAGGCGGCCCGACGATGCCGACTTCTGCCATGTCCGGGTGGGGTGCGGCGACCGACGGCTGTCCACGCGGTTGGTGACACCGGAGCTCGGGCCATCCGAGGAGCTGGACCCGGTCACCGTGTCCGCGATGCGCAGGCTGATTCGTCAGCGGTCGGTCGTCACCTGCCTGCCGATCGCTGTGCCGTTCCGGACGTTCTCCGTGATCACCATCCATGGCGAGGCGAACGCCGCGCGTGCTCTTCTTCGCGCAATGATCTGCCAGCTGGCCGTCTTGCATGGTCCCGAGCACATCGCCATCGCCGCCGTCGTCTGCGCCGACACGCGCGACGAGTGGGATTGGCTGAAATGGCTTCCGCACCATCAGCATTCACGGACGTCGACACGGTCGGGTCGGCGCGACTGCACTACGGCAACGTCAGCCAGGCGGTGAACGAAGCGACCTCACCCGATGGCGCGTCCCCGGGACATGTCGTGGTGATCCTGGACGGCGGAGTGGCGACGGGCGCCGACCATGTCGGAGCCGGGGAGGGCGTCACCATCGTCGAGGTCGATGCCACGCCGCAAACGAGGGCGACCGCGTCCCGGCTGCGCCTGCGCATCGCTCCCGACGGCCTGATGATCGAGGGTGTGGATGGCAATGAGGACGCGACGGGGCGGCCTGACTCGTTGACGCTCGTGCAGGCGACGATGTGTGCTCGGCGATTGGCGCCGTATCGGCCCGCCGTCGCAACGGCCGACGGATCACAACCGACACCCGCGACTCTTGATTGGCTCGGTCTGATGGGGATCGACGATCCGGCGCGCATCGATCCCGATGAACGGTGGCGGCGCAGTGGCGGACGCATTCTGCCCGTTCCCATCGGTGTCTCGGAAGACGGTCCGCCGGTGTACCTCGACATCAACGAGGCGGCGCGAAACGGCGTGGGACCACACGGGTTATGCGTCGGGGCGACCGGTTCCGGCAAGTCGGAGTTCCTGCGCACACTCGCACTGGGCATGATCACAATGCACTCTCCCGACGTCCTCAATCTGATCCTGGTGGATTTCAAGGGAGGTGCGACGTTTCTCGGGCTGGAACGGGCGCAACACGTCGCCGCGGTCATCACCAATCTGGCCGAGGAGGCTCACCTCGTCACCCGGATGAACGAAGCGCTCTCCGGTGAGATGAATCGCCGCCAGGAATTGTTGCGGGCAGCCGGGAGATTCGCGAATGTCTCCGAGTATGAGCAGTGCCCGGTTGCGGGGGACGGCGATGCCCCCGCTGCCTGCACTGTTCATTCTCGTAGACGAGTTCTCCGAACTGCTGAGCCAACATCCCGAGTTCGCCGAACTGTTCGTGGCGATCGGCCGGCTGGGCCGGTCGCTGGGTATGCACCTGCTTGTTGGCCAGCCAGCGGCTTGACGAAGGCAGGTTGCGCGGCCTTGAGACCCACCTGTCGTACCGGATCTGCCTGAAGACGTTCTCCGCCAGCGAGTCCCGGGCCGTGCTCGGCGTGCCCGATGCCCACCACCTGCCGAGCTCACCGGGGGCGGCCTATCTCAAGACCGCGCCGGGCGACCTCGTACGGTTTCAGACCGCCTTCGTGTCGGGCGCCGACGGTGCACGCGGCGCAGCGAGTCCGTAACCACACGAACGGCGCCGCTACGGCCGATGGTGTTCACCGCCGCACCGGTAGGCACGACGACCGAAGTCGACGATCTTGTCGTCCGCCCCTCAGCGCCGGTTCGCACGGTGCTGGACGCGGTGCTCGATCAGTTGGCAGGTCGGGGTACGCCCGCGCACCGCGTGTGGCTACCGCCGTTGGTGGAGTCGCCGACGCTCGACACCCTGATGAACGCTGCGGGCCTGCGCGATCTGACGGTGCCGATCGGGCTGGTGGACAATCCCTTCGAACAACGCCGCGATCTGCTCATCGCCGAATTGGACGGGGCGGCGGGCAATGTCGCGGTCGTCGGCGCGCCACGGTCGGGTAAGTCGACGGCCTTGCGCACCTTGCTGCTGGCACTGGCCGACGTCCATGATCCGCAGGAGGTCGGTTTCTACTGCCTTGACTTCGGCGGCGGTGCGTTGTCCTCGATGCGACAAGTCCCGCACGTCGGCTCGGTGGCGACTCGGGCCGATGCCGACCTGTGTCGCCGCACGGTCGCGGTGATGGAATCGGTGATCCGGGAACGCGAATCACGGTTCCGGCGGTTGGGGATTGATTCGGTAGCCGAGTATCGCCGACTGCGCTCCGTGAGACCCCGCCGTCGTCGACGACCCGTTCGGAGACGTGTTTCTGGTCGTGGACGGCTGGGCGACGCTGCGCCAGGAATTCGAGAGCCTCGAAGGTCCGATCACTGCGATTGCGTCCCGGGGTCTGTCGTATGGCGTGCATGTGGTGGTGACGGCCTCGCGATGGGCCGAACTGCGACCCGCGCTGAAGGATCAGATCGCGACGCGCATCGAGCTGCGGCTCGGTGACCCGGCCGATTCCGAGATGGACCGCAAGCGCGCCCGCGAGTTATCCGGTCGTCCGCCGGGCCGCGGCATTACCGCCTCGGGCCGCGAAATGGTGATCGCGCTGCCCCGGTGGGACGGCAAGGACGACGGCGGAGTCGGTTGCACGGCCGGTGCGAATGAGCGCTGTGCGCCGACGGTCGAGCTGCTGCCGACGCATATCTCACATCACCGACCTGGTCCCGTCGATCGACGAGGGCCGATCCGCGATGCAGCTTCTGATCGGGCTCGGTGAACGCGAGTTGGAGCCGATCGCAGTCGATTTCGCCGAGCATTCACACCTTCTTGTGCTCGGTGAGTCCGGCTGCGGCAAGACGGCGGTGCTGCGGCTGCTGTGCCGAGAGATCATCCGGACCACCGACGCCGAGGCGGCCCAACTTGAAATCGTCGACTTCCGCCGGACACTGCTCGGTGTCGTCGAGACCGACCACCTCGCCGGATACGCGATGTCACCCGCGTCGCTGACATCGAGACTGCAAGCGATCCTCGACACGCTGAACGCGCGAATGCCCGGCGAGAACGTCACGCAGCAGCAACTGCGAACCAGATCCTGGTGGTCGGGCCCGGAGATCTACCTCGTCATCGATGACTACGACCTGGCGGCCGGGGCGACAGGTAACCCGTTGACACCGCTCGCCGACTTCCTTCCGCACGCCAAGGATCTCGGCCTGCACCTCGTCGTGGCCCGTCGTTCCGGTGGCGCCGCGCGCGCGATGTTCGACCCCGTCCTGGCCAGGCTGCGCGAGCTGGGTTGCATGGGGCTGATGATGAGCGCGAGTCCAGACGAGGGTGTACTCCTCGGATCTGTCCGGCCGTCACCGCTTCCGGCCGGCCGGGGAACGTTGATCACCCGTGCAGATGCGGACCAGATCATTCAGGTGGCGTGGGCCGACCCCCCATGACCGAGGTTGTCGTCGAGGTCGGGCCCGGCGCGATTCGGGGACCCAATGACGCTCGGCAGGAATGGGTTTCGGTTGCGCTGGAATGCATCGACGACGAGCTCGCGTTGATCGACGACCGTCCCGTGTCGGTGCAGGACGTCTGGGAAGACGTCATGGCCGCGGTCGCCGGCCACGCCGTCGACACAGTCGTTCTCGTCTGCCCGACGCGGTGGCCGGCCACGCGGATCGACCGGGCGCGAACCGCGGCACGCACGGTGGCGTCGACAGTGGTTGTGTTGCAACGCTCACCGTTGCTCCGCGGCGGGGTCACCGATGGGGCGACGACGATCCTCGAGCTCGCCGCGGAGTTCGTCATCGTGTCGCGTTCGGGGCGCGTCGCCACTGTTGTCGCCGCGTCGGGGCGATGTGGCCGCAGACGCGGAGGCGGTGGTTTCGGCCATCGCTGCGCCGGCGGCGGTGTTGGTGGATGCTCCGACGGGTGTCGAAGGCGCTGAGCTGCTGGCCGCGGCGATCGCCGACCGATTGCGCGCCAGCAGGCATCGCCGTCAGGTTCACCGACGAGGGATCGGTGCGGCGCGCGGTGGCGGCGCTTCGGCCGGGGCACGGTGAATCCACGGACACTCGCCGCCGATCGCGGATTCGCGACGGCCGGCGGTCCGCGGCCGCCGCGGTGCGGCCTTATTGACCGGCATCCTGTCGGTTGTCCTGTTGTGTGGTGGTTTCGCGATGCGTGGCGCCACGTCTGATTCGCCGGCCGACGACATGCCGATGACGTTGCTCGTAGAGGGTCGGGTGGGTGTGATGGTGCCGGCGGTCATGGACGAGCGCAACGCATCACGTCGGGGCCGGGATCGGCTCGGGTACAGATCATTTCGTCATCAGACGACGACATCGTCCTCCATCTCACGCAGTCGACGAGCGCGCCGGGATCGAATCTGGCGACGATGGCCGACTCACTGCGCACGGCGCTGGACGCGGAACCCGATGGCGTTTTCGTCGACTTCAACCCGTCCGATCATCGAGCAGGCAGGCCGGCCGTGACGTACCGAGAGATTCGGCGGGACCACCACATCGAGTGGGTGGTGTTCGATCGACGACACGGTCCGCATCGCGATCGGGTGCCAGAGCGCGCCGGGCCGCGAAGAACTTGTCCGCGACGTTTGCGACCAAGCGGTCCGAACCGCGCACGCGATTTTCTGAAGAATCCGCACGGGAACCGAAGCGTCCGCCGTTCGCGTCGAAACTTCAAAACGATCAGGAAAGGACGCAACTCATGACGACACCGGCAGGCGGATCTCTCAACACGGATTTCGACCTCATGACGGCGGTCGCCGGAAAGACCGACGCACGCAACGAGGAGATCCGAGCGATGCTCCAGTCGTTCATGGGGCGGATGAGCGGCGTGCCGCCGTCGGTTTGGGGAGGCGTGGCCGCGATGCGCTTCCAGGACGTCGTTGACCGGTGGAACACCGAATCGCTCAAACTTCACGCGGCGTTGCAGCGGATCGCCGAGACGATCCGCCTGAACCAACTCACGCTTCGTGAGGCCGCGGAAAGTCATTCGCACCAAATCGGTGCCGTCGCCAACCACCTCTGAGGAGCCCGATATGGAGCACGTACTGTCGTACAACTTCGACGAGATCGAATACACCGTCCGCCAGGAAATCCATGCCACGTCCGCCCGGCTGAACGCCGCGCTCGACGACCTGCATGCGCAGATCGCGCCGCTGCAGGAAACCTGGACACGACAAGCCGCAGAGGCCTACCGGATCGAGCAGGCGCGCTGGGAGCAGGCGGCGACCGCGCTCAACGACATCTTGGTCAGATTGGGTAACGCGGTCCGCGATGGCTCTGACGACGTCGCCGCGACCGATCGCATGGCGGCGAATGCTTGGGGCGGATAGCCCCTGAATACTCTGCGCGGTCCCGCGGAGGGGAGCCAACGGATCGCCAGGGACAGTTTGCGCCACCGTGGTCGCGGAGAGCTCGGCCACGGTGGCGCAGACCCTCGTCTGGAGGACTCGCATCTGGCGCCGCTCGCCGTCATGGCCCGCCGATTTCTGCACCAGGGTCGTGTTTCCTGCGAGCGTCTCGCAGCCCTGCCGCAGAACTCGCGCGACTTCGTGTGGCGAATGTGCGCCAATTGTGGCAGCTGGGTAGCGTCGCAGACCCGTCGTGAACGCCGCAGGTCAGTGCCTAGAGAAGGCGTTTTGACCTGCGAGGACGCTCACAGGTAAGCTGCCTCGTTGGCGTGCGGTACGCCAGGGCCTCGGGTCAATGTCGGTCGCCGAGGGTTCCCCACCGTCCACGCTTGACCGACCCCCGGGTCACCGGGATCCAACCCGAAGAGGAGAGGTAACGCTGTGCCTACGTACACGCCGAAGGCGGGTGACACCACACGTGAGTGGTACGTCATCGACGCCACCGACGTGGTGCTCGGCCGGCTCGCCGTCGCAGCAGCGAATCTGCTGCGTGGCAAGCACAAGCCGACATTCACGCCCAACGTCGACGGTGGCGATTTCGTCATCGTCATCAATGCCGAAAAGGTCGCCATCAGCGGCGACAAGCTGCAGAAGAAGTTCCTGCACCGCCACTCGGGTTTCCCCGGCGGCCTGCGGTCCCGTGCGCTCGGCGACGAGATGGCCAAGCACGCCGACCGCGTCGTCGAGAAGGCGATCCTCGGGATGATCCCGCACACCAAGCTGGGGCATCAGATCCAGAAGAAGCTGAAGGTCTACGTCGGGCCCGAGCATCCGCATGCCGCGCAGAAGCCCGTTCCGTACGAGATCAAGCAGGTGGCCCAGTGACCGAAAACGAGACCGACAGACGTGACCGAAGACGCCACCGAGGCCCCGGCCGAGGAGACCGCCAGTCGAGGAGACCGCGACCGAAGCCCCCGCTGAGGCGGCACCGGCTGAGGCCCCGGCCGAAGCGACCGCAGCCGACGAGACCGCGACCGAGGCGGCCCCGGCAGCGCCTGCGCGCGAGCCGGTCGTCATCGATCGCCCGATCCAGACCGTCGGCCGCCGCAAGGAGGCCGTGGTGCGGGTGCGTCTGGTGCCCGGCACCGGCCAGTTCCACCTGGACGGCCGCAGCCTGGAGGCGTACTTCCCGAACAAGGTGCACCAGCAGCTGATCAAGGCGCCGCTGGTGACCGTGGACCGAGTGGACGCCTTCGACATCCACGCCCACCTCGATGGCGGCGGCCCGTCCGGCCAGGCAGGCGCGCTGCGCCTGGCCATCTCGCGTGCGCTGATCATCGTGCAGCCCGAGGACCGGCCTGCACTGAAGAAGGCCGGCTTCCTGACTCGTGACCCGCGGGCCATCGAGCGCAAGAAGTACGGCCTCAAGAAGGCCCGCAAGGCGCCTCAGTACAGCAAGCGCTGACATCTCTTTTTGGTCGCGAGCGTGCGACGTTGCACGCATTTTGCGGCGTGTCGCGTACACCAAACGCGCACGTCTCGCGGCACAAAAGTCAGACCGACTGTGAGAGGTTTGTGCGATGGCTCGACTGTTCGGCACCGACGGGGTCCGCGGAGTCGCCAACCAGGATCTGACCGCTGAACTGGCGCTGAGCCTGGGCTCCGCGGCGGCCCGGCGGCTGGGCAGCGTCGGCGGCCATTCGCGCCGCGTGGCCGTGGTCGGCCGCGATCCCAGGGCCAGCGGCGAGATGCTCGAGGCCGCGGTCATCGCCGGACTGACCAGCGAGGGCGTGGACGCGCTGCGGGTCGGGGTCCTGCCGACGCCGGCCGTGGCCTACCTGACCAACGCATACGACGCGGACTTCGGCGTGATGATCAGCGCGTCGCACAACCCGATGCCCGACAACGGCATCAAGATCTTCGGCCCCGGTGGCCACAAGCTCGACGACGCCACCGAGGATCGAATCGAAGAGCTGGTCAGCCAGGGACCCGGCGCGCGGCCGACCGGCGCGGGCATCGGCCGCGTCATCGACGCCGAAGACGCCCTGGACCGCTACCTGCGCCACGCGGGCAAGGCCGTCACCACCCGCCTCGACGAGTTGACCGTCGTGGTCGACTGCGCCCACGGCGCCGCCTCGGCCGCCGCTCCCCGCGCGTACCGCGCGGCGGGCGCCAACGTCATCGCGATCAACGCCGAGCCCAACGGGCTGAACATCAACGACGGCTGCGGCTCGACCCACATGGAGGTTCTGCAGTCCGCGGTGTTGTCCCACGGCGCCGACATCGGGCTCGCTCACGACGGCGACGCCGACCGCTGCCTGGCCGTCGACGCCGCGGGCCGCATCATCGACGGCGACGCGATCATGGTGATGCTCGCCCTGGCGATGCAGGAGGCCGGCGAGCTGGCGTCCAACACATTGGTCACCACTGTCATGAGCAACCTGGGCCTGCACCTGGCCATGCGCGCCGCGGCCATCGAGGTGCGCACCACCAGCGTCGGCGACCGCTACGTCCTCGAAGAACTGCGCGCCGGTGAGTACTCGCTCGGCGGCGAGCAGTCCGGCCACATCGTCATGCCGGCGTTCGGCACCACCGGCGACGGCATCGTCACCGGTCTGCGGGTGATGTCGCGGATGGCGCAGACGCACAAGTCCCTGGCCGCACTCGCCGAACCGATGCGCACGCTGCCCCAGGTGCTGATCAACGTGGAGGTCGCCGACAAGGCGACCGTCGCCGACGCGCCCTCGGTGCGCACCGCGGTCGCCGAGGCCGAAGCCGAGCTGGGTGACTCCGGTCGAATCCTGTTGCGGCCCTCCGGAACCGAACAGGTTGTCCGGGTCATGGTGGAGGCCGCCGACGAGGACACCGCACGGCAGCTGGCCGTCCGGGTCGCGGAGTCGGTCAGCGACCAGCGCTGAAGCACGTTGGAACCGGCGCGGGCTTCGCCGGCGTCCTAGCTCTACATGGGAGAACTTGACGTCGCCCGTGTCGACGTTGCGGCGTTGCTGGACATCGCGCGCCAGTACGACACCGTCGCCGAGATCGTCGACGACGCTGTACGTAGTCATCTGACGGGCCTGGCATTCGATGGGGCGGTCGCGGGCCGTGTGCATGTCGCGCGCGGCGAAGCGGTGCGCGGCGCCGTCGATGACGCGGTTGGGCAGCTGCGTGCCTGGTCTCGCGCTGCCACCGAGGTCGCGTCGACACTGCGGGACTCCGCGGATCGCTACGCCGAAGCCGATTCCCGCGCCGCCCGAAGGGTCGGATGAACGCGTGGCCGAGACGTTCGATGTCGCTGCGCGATTGGCCGAAGGACGACCCGCGGTCGACAACATCCAAACCTCGTGTGGGCCTGCCATCAGCTCGGCTATCAGAACCCCGACCTGACGTCGCACGCCGCACAGGTCCGCGAGTTGTACGGCAGCGAGGACGGCCTGGACCTGCAGGCCCTTGACGCCGACTGTGCCGCGCTCGGACGTGCGGCCGAGGCGACGCAGGAGGCGCTCGTCCGCCAGGATGAACAACTGGCAGCGCTGTCGGATGCCTGGCAAGGCGGTGCGGCGGACGCGTCGCGGGTGTTCCTGCGCCGCCACGCCGACGCGTCCGCCACGGCGGTCGACGCCGTGCGCGCGGCCGCAGATGCGCTTGCCGCACTGCGTGACGAACTGTGGCGCGCGGTCGACGGGAAGGTCTCCGCGGCAGTCGCCATCGACGGCCGCACGCAGGCGCAGCGCGCAGAGTGGCTCGCCGCGGCGCAGACCGTGACCACGGGCGCGGGTGATCGCGCGGCGGCCAGTGAACTCATCGACCAGCAGGTAAAGCCCTTCGTCGACAACGACATTCACGGTGAATGGCTGACGGCGATGCGGTCGGCGACAGCGTCTGTCGCCGATGCGTACGACGCGGCGACGACGAAGCTCACCTCCCTGCCCGATGCGGTGTTCGACGTACCTGGCGATCTCGGACCGTCGTGGATCCCGGCGCTGCGCGATGGCGGCGATGATGTTGTCGCCACGGCTCCCGCCGCCGCGAGCGCGCCGGCGGTGAGTGCGCCACCCATGTGGAACCAGGCGCCTGCGTGGGCCGGACCGCCCGAGCCGCAAGCGATGCCTGGACCGATCGCGCCGACCCCGTCGGCTCCGCTACCAACTGCACCGCCGCTGGAGCCCGCCGCCGCGTCGCCCGCACCTGCGATGCCGTCGGCGCCGTCGCTCGGTGGACTGCCGGACGTCGGCGGAGGTTTCTCTGGGTTCGGACAACAACTCGCCGACATGCTCGGCGGTCTGATGGGATCCGGCGACGCGCTGCCGGAACCGCCCGACCTCGACGACCCGACCGACCTCGACGACCCGCCCGACCTCGACGACCCGCCCGAACTCGATGACCCGGCCGAACTCGACGAGACCGACGTCGACGCGGATGACGACGAGACGGACGAGGAGACGGACGCCGACGAGCAGGCCGACGTCGATGAGACCGGAGAAGCCGTCGACGTGCCCGCCGATTTCATGTGCGAACCGCCCTCGGAAGCAGCGGAATTCGCGCCGGAGGGCCAGCCACCTGCTGAGCCCGTTTCAACCCCTGTCCCGCCGCCCGTTCCGATTCCGCCGCCAGACCCGCTGAGTGCCACCGAAACGCCGTGCGAGATCGCGGCCGACGAACTACCGCAGGTGGGAGAGTGACCGGGGTAGCCTGCGTCGCGTGAAACTGCGCATGCCGGAACTGGTCTTCCTCTTCGTGGTTGGGGCCGTGGCCTCGCTCATCGGGGATCACAGCCACGTTGCCTCCGGGACCACCGAGTACTTCACCGACGCGGTGCCCTTTGTGTGGAGCAGCCCGATCTGGTTTCCGGTGATGGTCGCCGTCGCGACGGTGTCGATTGCTGAACTGCGGCTGCACCTGCCCGCGCCGCGGACGTCGGTCACCGCGCGTCAGGGCCTTGCGGGAATCGTCGCGGTCATCGGGATCTACGTCACCACGGCACTGGTGCATTCGGCGCCGGCCGTGCCGGGGACCGTGCTCATCTATGTGCTGGCGATCATCACCTGGTGCGTGCTGGGCGATGGACCCGGCGCGCTGTGCGGTGTGCTCGCCGCGGTGGGCGGGCCGATCGTGGAAGCCGTGCTTGTCGCGGTCGGGGTGTTCGCCTACAACGACGACTCCGATGCGCTGTTCGGCGTCGGGCCGTGGCTGCCCGCGTTGTACTTCGCGTTCGGTGTGGTGGTGGCGCTACTCGCCGAGATCGCCGCCAAGGACCGTCAGCCGGTGCCCGTCTCCGTCTAAAACGGAGCCGAGGCCGGCCTTCGCACGACCGGCACCGATCGTGGATAACGGTCAGGCGTTCGTGGGGCGTCTGCGGCGAGTCGGGCGCCGCTGGCCCTGCTGCGACTGCCGCCCCTGGTGCGGTTGCCGCGCCTGGTGCGGTTGCCGTGGCTGCCGCCGTGGCTGAGTCGGTTCTGGCCGGCTCGGGGCGATCGGTTTCCCGAATGTGCGTTCTCCTGGCGCGATCTCGGTCAGCACCGGATGCGATGCGCCGCTGAACCGGGTGATCGTCGGCTTCACGCCCGCCTTGCGGGTCAGCTGCCGAACGTCGGACACCTGCTCGTCGAGCATCAGCGTGACCACGGTGCCCTCGGCTCCGGCGCGGGCGGTCCGGCCCGAGCGGTGCAGATACGCCTTGTGTTCAACCGGCGGATCGGCGTGCACGACGAGAGTGACATCGTCGACGTGGATGCCGCGCGCGGCGATATCCGTGGCGACGAGTACCCACGCCGAACCATCGGAGAATGCCGCGAGGTTGCGGGTACGGGCGTTCTGAGACAGGTTGCCGTGCAACTCGACTGCAGGCACCCCGCGGGAATTCAACTGGCGGGCAAGATTCTTGGCGCCGTGCTTGGTGCGTGCGAAGACGATCTTCCGTCCCGGCGATGCGGCGAGGTCGGTCAGCACATTGACCCGAGACGCTTTGTCCACGTGCAGTACGTGGTGATCCATCGCGGACACCGGCGACTGCTCCGAATCGACGCTGTGCACCACGGGGTCGTGCAGGTACCGCTTGACCAGTACGTCGACGCCGCCGTCCAGCGTGGCCGAGAACAGCATCCGCTGCCCGTTGCGCGGTGTCTTGTCCATGAGTCGCTTGACCGGCGGCAGGAAGCCGAGGTCGGCCATGTGGTCGGCCTCGTCGAGCACGGTGATCTCCACCGCGGACAGGTCGGCGTGGCCGGATCGGACGTGGTCCTCCAGGCGGCCCGGGCAGGCGATCACGATGTCGACGCCCTCGCGCAACTTTGCGATCTGCGGCTGCGCTCCGACGCCGCCGAAGACGGTCACCGACCGCAGACCCGTCGCGGCCGCCAGCGGCGCGAGCGCCGCATCGATCTGCGCGACGAGTTCGCGAGTGGGGGCGAGGATGAGCGCCCGCGGACGGCGAGACGCGCGCTTGGTTTGGCTGGTTGTGAGTCGCGTCACCATCGGCAACAGGAACGCATAGGTCTTGCCGGATCCGGTGCGGCCGCGGCCAAGCACGTCGCGACCCGCAAGTGAATCGGGCAGCGTCGCCGACTGGATCGGGAATGGGGTGTCGATGCCATTCGAGGTGAGGACAGCGACGACGGCCGTAGGCAGGCCGAAGTCAGCGAAGGTGGGCACGGTTGAGCCACCAGCGATTTGAACAGACAAGGTTAAAGCTCCGAAAAGTTAGAGTGGTCGTCCTGCCCGGCGCGGTTGATACCGCGGCGCTCGGTATGACGATCGAGAAGCGGCAAAAGGCAGAACAGACGATGCCGCTGAAGATCAGTCTACCTGGCCGCCGGTCGCGCCCCTAATTTATGGCAGCAGTGTGAGCAATTCCTCGACGAAGCGCACCGTTTCGCCGCGGTCGGCCGAAAGCGGTTGCAGCAGCAGTGTGGTGGCGCCGGCTTCGGCGAACGCGGCGAGACGCTCCTTGACGAAGCCGCGCGGACCGACCAGCGAGACGGACCGCACCAATTCGTCGGGCACGGCCTCGATGGCCTCCGCCTTCTTGCCGGCCAGGTACAGGTCCTGAATGTGATCGGCGATCTCACCGAAGCCGTACCGCGTGGCGAGGTTGTGGTAGAAGTTCTTGCCGCGTGCGCCCATGCCGCCGATATAGAGCGCCAATTGTGGTTTCGCCCAAGACAATCGGTCGTCGACGTCGTCACCGATCGCCAGGGGCGCGCTGACCATGACGTCCAGCGGACCCAGCGACGGATCGCGTTTTGCGGCCCCCTTCCGCAGCGACTCGCCCCAGACGTCGTCGGCTTTCTCCGGGTAGAAGAACACCGGCTGCCAGCCTTCGGCGATCTCGGCGGTCAGTTCGACGTTCTTCGGGCCAAGTGCGGCGATTGTGATCGGAATGCGGTCGCGGACAGGGTGATTGATCAGCTGCAGCGGCTTGCCGAGGCCGGTGCCCCGCTCGGCGGGCAGCGGGATCTGGTAATGCTTGCCGTCGTGTTGAACCCGTTCGCGGCGCCACACCTGCCTGCAGATGTCGACGACCTCGCGGGTGCGGCCCAGCGGCGCGTCGAACGGCACGCCGTGGAAGCCCTCCATCACCTGCGGACCGGAGGTGCCGATGCCCAGGCGGAACCGGCCGTCGGAGACGTAGTCGAGCCCCGCGGCCGTCATCGCCAGAAGCGTCGGCGTGCGGATGTAGATCGGCACGACGCCCGTGCCGAGCTCGATCCGGGACGTCCTGGCGGCCAGGAAGCCCAGCTGGCTGATCGCGTCGTAGGAATAGGCCTCGGCCACCAGGGCGATGTCGACGCCGATCTTCTCCAGCTCGACGACCTGGTCGACGGCCTCGAGAAAGCCGCCGGCGTAGTTGAGGAAGATTCCGGTCCGCATCATCAGAGTTATACACCCAACCGGTTGGTTGGCCGACTCACGGCTTCAATAACGCGACGACCTTGTTCTCGAGGTCGACCGGATCGTCGGAGAAGGGGTCCATCACCTGGGCTTTGGGCAGCTCGACTTCGGGGTCCGCGAAGTCGCGGTAGGCCTTGTCGCCGGTCAGCATGTGCAGCAGGTATCCGGTCATCAGCGCACGCACTATCTTCTGCGTGCCGCGATCGGCGCCAGGCAGACCCACCACCCTGGCCAGCCGCCGGCCTTCAACCAGGCCGCCTGCCTGCACCTTCTTGGCCGCTGCGCAGGGTTGCCGGCCGCCATGCCCGCGCCAACTCCACCGCATTCGATCGCAGTGACATCGGATCGCCGGGATCGGCCAGGATCAGGCCCGGTACCTGCAGCGTCGCCGCCGGCTCCTCGGCACGAGGCTGCGTGACCGTCGGAAACGCCGCAACAACGGCCTTCAGCCTGGCCGGCATCCCGGCCGCCGTGAAAACCGCCGCCGAGCCCCCGAAACCGTGCCCGGCCACACCCAGCTTGGTCGGATGCACGCTGATCTTGCCCGGACCGAGCCGCACGCCGGCGATGATGTCCAGCGCCGTGCCGAGATCGAAACGCCAGATTGAGCACCGACGGCGCCAGGCTCGTCTCGGTATGGGGAGCCGCGGCGACGATGCCCCACGACGCCAGATGCTCCAGCGTCCCGTGATAGCGGTCGGCGCCGGCGATCCAATCGTGACCGAAGGCCACACCGGCCAGATTCTTGCCCGACTCCGGGGTGAACACGACGCCGGGCAGTCCGGCGAATGCCAGGTCACCGCGAAGAACGCGGTGCGGGCCGCGGCGGGTCAGCGCATTGAAGAGTTTCTTCGTGGCGGCCACGAGACGACCGTATCCCACCGGGACAAGCGCTGGAGTTCGTTAGTACACATAACTTCTGCACAGCCTCTACACACGTAGTCGGGCGTAGCGTCGAAGATGGACAACGGAATAGCAACACCGTTGCCCAGCAACATCTTTGGCTAATGCAGATTTATTTACGCAGGAGTTCACATGAGAAATATGAGGACTATCGCGTCGGGGATTGGAATCGCAGTGGCGCTCGGTGCCGCTGGACTAGGAATCGGGGTCGGTACGGCCAGCGCTGCAGCCGCCGTCGCCCGCCGTGCAGGCCGACTTCGCGCAGATCCCCGAATGGGGCCCTGGTCGGGGTCCCGGTCCGTGGGGTCCGGGTCCTGGCCCATGGGGTCCACCGCCGCCGCCTGCGTGGGGCTACAACTATGGCGGCTATGGCGGCTATGGCGGCTATGACGGCTACGCGCCAGGCCCACCGTGTATCAGCGGGCCGCTGGGCTTCCTCCAGTTATGCCCGTAGGCGGCGGCTGAAAGGGGTGTCCCGGCCCCGCTCGGCGTGCGTGCGGGCGCGGGTCCATTACCCTGAATGGCTATGTGCGGAATCGTCGGCTATGTCGGGCAGCGTCCTGCCTGCGACATCGTCGTCGATGCGCTGCGCCGGATGGAGTACCGCGGATACGACTCGTCGGGCGTCGCGCTGCTCGACGGCAAGGGCGGCCTGACCGTGCGGCGCCGGGCGGGGCGGCTGGCAAACCTGGAGGCCGCGCTGGGTGAGACCGACGGTGCCGACCTGGCGCGGCAGCACCGGCCTCGGACACACGCGGTGGGCGACCCACGGCAGGCCCACCGATCGAAACGCCCATCCGCACCGCGACGCCGCAGGAAAGATCGCGGTCGTCCACAACGGCATCATCGAGAACTACGCGGCATTGCGCGCCGAGCTGGAAGCGGCCGGCGTGGAATTCGCCAGCGACACCGACACCGAGGTCGCTGTCCACCTTGTCGCCCGTGCAGTACCACGTCGGTGACACCGCCGGTGACTTCCCGGCCTCGGTGCTGGCGGTGTTGCGCCGGCTGGAGGGCCACTTCACGCTGGTCTTCGCCAACGCCGACGACCCGGGCACGATCATCGCCGCGCGGCGTTCGACGCCGTTGGTGCTCGGCGTCGGTGACGGCGAGATGTTCGTCGGCTCCGATGTGGCGGCGTTCATCGAGCACACCCGCGACGCGGTCGAGCTGGGCCAGGACCAGGCGGTGGTTGTCACCGCCGACGGCTACCGCATCACGGATTTCGATGGAAACGACGCCGATCCTTCCACGGACTTCCGCGAGTTCCACATCGACTGGGACACCTCGGCCGCCGAAAAGGGCGGCTACGAGTACTTCATGCTCAAGGAGATCGCCGAGCAGCCCGCCGCCGTGTCCGACACGCTGCTCGGCCACTTCGCCGACGGGCGCATCGTCCTGGACGAGCAGCGGCTGTCCGATCAGGAGCTGCGCGAGATCGACAAGGTGTTCGTGGTGGCCTGCGGCACCGCGTATCACTCCGGACTGCTCGCCAAGTATGCGATCGAGCACTGGACGCGGTTGCCTGTCGAGGTAGAACTGGCAAGCGAATTCCGTTATCGCGATCCGGTTCTGGACAGCCACACCCTCGTCGTCGCGATCTCGCAGTCCGGCGAGACGGCCGACACGCTCGAAGCGGTGCGGCACGCCAAGGAGCAGAAGGCCAAGGTGCTGGCCATCTGCAACACCAACGGCAGCCAGATTCCCCGCGAGTGCGATGCCGTGCTCTACACCCGCGCCGGACCGGAGATCGGCGTCGCATCGACCAAGACGTTCCTGGCGCAGATCGCGGCCAATTACCTTGTCGGACTGGCACTGGCGCAGGCCCGCGGCACCAAATACCCGGACGAGGTGGCCCGCGAGTATCACGATCTGGAGGCCATGCCCGATCTGGTGGCGCGTGTGTTGGACTCCGTCGAGCCCGTGTGGGAATTGGCGCGCCGGTTCGCCAAGTCGCAGACCGTGTTGTTCCTCGGCCGCCACGTCGGCTACCCGGTCGCGCTCGAGGGTGCGCTCAAGCTCAAGGAATTGGCGTACATGCACGCCGAAGGCTTCGCGGCCGGAGAGCTCAAGCACGGGCCCATCGCCCTGATCGAAGACGGCCTGCCGGTGATCGTGGTGATGCCGTCGCCGAAGGGGGCGGCGACATTGCACGCGAAGCTGCTGTCCAACATCCGCGAGGTCCAGGCCCGCGGTGCGGTCACGATCGTCATCGCCGAGGAAGGCGACGACACCGTCCGGCCGTACGCCGACCACCTGATCGAGATACCGGCGGTGTCAACGCTTTTCCAGCCACTGCTGTCGACGATTCCGCTGCAGGTGTTCGCCGCCGGCGTCGCCAAGGCCCGCGGCTACGACGTCGACAAGCCGCGCAACCTGGCCAAGTCCGTCACAGTCGAGTAGTGCCCGCTCGCGTCGGACACTTCCGCAGCGAGCGGGCGCACAGCCACTTCCTGGCCGTGTACCGGGCCGCCATGGCGGACCTTCCACCGGTCGACGAGTCGACCGATGTGCCGACGTCCTTCGGCACCGTGCGGGCATATCGTTACTCCGCCGATTCCGGCTCGGACCCGCAAACGCCCGTCGTGCTGCTTCCGGGCCGCAACGCATCCACCCCGATGTGGCGGGTCAATATCCCGGCCCTGCTGGGTCACCGGCCGGTCATCGGTGTCGACCTGCTCGGTGAGGCGGGATTGTCCGTGCAGGACAAGCCGATCGGCGGCCCCGATGACGAGGCGCAGTGGCTCGACGAAACGCTGGCCGGGCTGGGCCTCGGGCGGGTGCACCTGATGGGGGTGTCGATCGGGGGGTGGACCGCGGTCAACTACGCGGCCCGTCGGCCCGGCCGGGCCGCCTCACTCGTTCTGCTTGATCCAGTGCTGACGTTCGCGGGGATATCGGTCAAGGCGGTGCTCGCCTCGCTGGGCCTGCTTCTGCCCGGGGTGCCGGAAGCGTTGCGGCGGCGCGTGTTCAGCTGGATCTCCGGCGGCGCCGGGGTCGACGACTCGCTGCCCGAGGCCGCGCTGATCTCCGCCGGCTCGAAGGACTACGTGCTGCGCAAGGCGATGCCCAGGCCGATCACCGACGACCAGTTGCGCTCGCTGGACATTCCTGTGTTGGCGTTGATCGCCGGTCGAAGCGTCATGCACGACGCCGCCCGTGCGGCGGCGCGGGCGCGAAAGCTGTTGCCGCGCGGGCAGGTCGAGCTGTGGGCCGACGCGTCGCACGCCATCAATGGCGAGTACCCCGCCGAGATCGCGGAGCGCGCGCACCGGTTCTGGGATGACGTGGACGGCGCCTGACGTCAGTCGGGCGGCTCACCGCGCAGGACTTTGCCCGCCAACGTGCGGGTTGGTTCGTACGGGTCGCCTGCGGCGGTCGCCTCCATGAGCGCGCGGGCTTGTGGGGGCCACAACTCGGTAGGCCAACGTTGAAATGCGTTGAGGGCCATGTTCCTGTTCCTGTCATCGGGCTCTGAAGTCCAACGATGAGAAGATCGCCGCCGACACCGGGATGGTCGCTTAGGGCCTGGAGGCTCCAATCCAGCGCGTTGTGGGCTTTGAACTCAGGCCCGAGCCCGAGCGCGCTCGCCTGGATCCGCTGGCGATCTCGGCGAGCGGGAGTCGAGTCGCGCCAGGTTGACGAGCCGTAGCGCCCGCGTCGGTGTCGGCCTCTCAACCAGGCTCAAACCAGTCACCGATCCCAACGGATCCTCCTGAGTCGACGCGAAATTGACCTCGAAGGTGTCGATGCCGAGGTCATCGGCAACCCGAGCGTCGACTACCAGAAGCCGTCGCCGTCTTCGGCGTCAGCGCGGTGATACCCGGTCGCGCCAGTGCGGCTGTCCGAGGATCTCGCGACTCACGGCATGAAACGCTTCGCGTCGACTCGCGCTCCATCCCGTACTCGCCTTCGTCCCAACGCTCGCTCGTCGCCGACGAAATCGCGTATCGCCGCCACGCGCGGTGTCGTCGGAAATCGTTCGGCGCGCGACCGCATCAGATGTCAGATAGTGCTCGATCGCGTCGGCACCGTCGGGTAACTTCGATGTCCTGCCGCGGGGCCGCAGCCGGCGACCAACGCGGAAAGAATCTCGCCTGCGGTGGTCAGCAGCGCGCGATCGACCGGGTTCCTGCTGAGCGCGCCGACTAGCCCGCCGTGTCTCGCAGCCACGACAGGCGGTGTACTCGGTCATGACCGAGTTCTTGTAACCCTCGCGCAGCAGCCACGACTGATCTGTGGGTCTCTGGTGTCGCGCAGCCGATGACGCATTGGATCCGGCCCCAACCATCGACGGACGCGGCGAGCGCCCACAATTCGGAATCCGGGTTCCTCAGACCGTTCGCAGTGCGGTCGCCGCATAGAGAGTGAACTCGTCGTGCGCGCCAAGTGTTCGGATCACATCCACATGTCTGTGGAGTCCGGTTGCGCCCAGCAGCGCGAGGCCGATCTTGACCGGGTCGCTGCTGGGTGACGTGGACGCAAGCCACATACCGACTGGCGGACCGCGGCGACTCCCGCCCGAGGCGGACCAATTCGTCAATCAAAGGTCGACGATGTTCAGCGCGTTCTGATCGACGAGGGCGTCGTGGAGGGTGCGAAGGCGCTCGGCGGTCGGTCGTGCACTTGCCGTCGACAAGCAGTTCGGCGACTCCTTGGCCGGCGCTCTTGTCGCCGGGCTCCCCGTGGTGGCCGAGGACTCCGTCCAATGCTCCTGGCGCCCAGCGCATTTCGTCCTCCGGCCGCCTTTGTGTCGGGCAGGTCCAAGCCACCGTCGGACAGCCTGCCAGCTTCGTCCAGTGGCGCTGGATGTAGGTAAGCAGCGGCTCCTCGGACGTCACGGCTCGACCCTACCAGTCAGGAAGAGTCGAGTCGAGCGAATTTCAAGCCGTCGATACCGAGACGTCGAAGCCATGAATCGATCTGTCTCGCATACGTTTCAGGGCGGCGCGCGAGCCGGAGCCGAGCCCGAAGTGCCAGCCCGACCGCGATCAATGCGATGCCCACCCACACCGCAGCGCCGGGCACCGCGCCGGTGACGGGCACCCCGATCAACGCCGCCGCTATCGGCGCGATGCCGGTGAGCAGTCCTGCACGTCCTGCGCCAAGCGAGCGCACACACGAGTACCACAGAATGAACGCGACGGCAGTCACCCCCACCGCCAGATAGCCGATCGCGAGCGCATCGCCGACATCGAAAGAGCTTGCCGCCCAGATCCCTTCGGTGTGAATCGCGATGACGGCGAAGATCGCCGTGGCAATCCACGTGGCATGCACCGAAACGCCCTCCGGGCCGTGTCGACGCAGCACAGGGACGGCCAGCAGAGTGAAGCCCGCTTCGGACACGAACACCGTGAGCGCCCACAGAATGCCCACCGCGTCCGAGCGGCCGAACCCCTCGACCACCACGGCGCCGGCGCTGACCACGACCGCCGCGGCCAACACGCGCACCCGTGGGCCGTGGCCTTCGAGCATCGGCCCGATCACCGCAAGCGCGACGGGGACGCATGCCACGGCGACCGCGAGCACCGCCGGCTCCGCGTGCTGTGACCCGCGTACGAGTGCGAGGTTGAATACGACCAGCCCGCTGATCGCGACGCCAACCAGCCACATCCACTCCGCGCCGCGGGGCCGGTGCAGCCGGCGGCCACTCAGTCGCGTCCAGCCGACGAGCAGTCCGCACGCGATCGCATAGCGCAGCGCCTGCGCGGTGTGGAGGGGAGCGTCGGCGAGGACGCCGGACACCGCGACGCTGCCGCCGACGAACGTCATCCCGAGTGCGCCCGACAGACAGGCGCGGTAGGTGCTGGACACCAGGCCAATGCTCGCGCGAAGATGGTCCGATAAATAGCACCAAAGATGGGCTAGTTAGATGGACCAAGTTGCGGTCGGCGCCGACTTCCTGCTGCTCGACCCCACTGCGGCCCCCGCGCGCGGAATCACCGACTGGCTGGTGAACGCGCTGCGCAGCGCCGTCGACGACGGTCGGCTCGCTCCGGGCAGCCGACTGCCTGCGAGCCGAGCGCTGGCCGCCGACCTCGCCGTGTCGCGCGGTGTCGTCGTCGAGGCGTATCGGCGGCTGACCGACGAGGGGCTGGTCGGCGGCCGCGGCGGCGGCGGCACGACGGTCCTTGCCCAACCGACCCGGGTCGCCCACGACCGGCCGCGGCCCGCGCCGCCGCCCGCCGGCCCGCTACGGTTACCGCTTCCCCGGCTGGCGGGCGGCGAGGCAGTCGACCTGTCGCCGGGTGTTCCCGATCTCTCCGCATTCCCCCGAAGCCTGTGGTTGCGAACTGAACGCGCCGTGCTGACGGAGACGCCGCCCGAGGAACTGGGCTACGGAGACCCGCGCGGACACCCACGGCTGCGTGCCGCGCTCGCGCCATGGCTGGCCAGGACGCGAGGATTGCGGGCGGGGCCGGACGGCATCGTCATCGTCTCCGGTGTCGCGCAGGCCATGGCGCTGCTGGCCCAGCAGTTGCGTCGTGAGGGCATCGAATCGATCGCGGTCGAGGATCCCGGATCGCGGGGCGCCATCGATGAATTCGCGTATTGGGGCCTGCGGCCCGTCCCCGTACCGGTAGACGATGACGGGATCCGAGTGGACGCGCTGTCCGCCACTTGCGCGCGTGTCGTCTTCCTCACGCCCGCCCACCAGTTTCCGACCGGCGTCGTGCTCGGCCCGCAGCGTCGGCGCGAGCTGATCGCGTGGGCGTTGGATGCCGAACTGGTCATCGAGGACGACTACGACGCCGAGTACCGCTACGACCGTGCGCCGGTTCCGGCTCTGCACGCCGCAGCGCCCGACCGCATCGCCTATGCCGGAAGCACGTCGAAGAGCCTGGCGCCCGCGTTGCGGCTGGGATGGCTGATCGCACCACCGCGCCGCTACGAGGAGATGGTGGCGGCCAAGCACGCGAGTGACCTGGGCAGCCCGACCGTGCCGCAACTCGTGCTCGCCCGGCTGCTGGAGAGCGGGGAGTACGACCGGCACGTCCGGTTGGTCCGGGGCAGGCATCGAGCGCGCCGCGACGCGTTGCTCGGCGCGCTTGCCGAGCATCTGCCAGCCGCGTCGGTGAAGGGGGTTGCGGCGGGCCTGCACCTGCTGGTCACGCTGCCCGAAGCCGTGGATGACGTGGCCTTGGCCGACAAGCTGCGTGAGGCGGGCGTGCTGGTGCATCCGCTGTCCTGGCATCGCCGGCTGCCAGGGCCGCCGGGCCTGGTCGTCGGCTATGCGGCGCACACACCGGACCGGCTGCGAGAAGCCGCCGCGACGATCGGGCGGGTTGTGCATCGCCCGACGTGAAACCGGGCGAATGCCCAGCTTCGACCCGTAACGTAGGGCAGCGATGCGGCACTACTACACCGCCGGCGAAATTCGCGAGGCAGAAGCGCCGCTGTTGGCGAGCCTGCCCGACGGTGCCCTGATGCGACGCGCCGCCAACGGCCTGGCCACCGCGATCGCCCGCGAACTCGTCCTGCTCACCGGCGGCATCGCCGGCCGCCGGATCTGCGCGGTCGTCGGGTCCGGTGACAACGGCGGTGACGCGCTGTGGGCGGCGACGTTCCTGCGCCGTCGCGGTGCGGCAGTAGCCGCGATCCTGCTCAAGCCCGAACGCACCCACGAGAAGGCGCTCGCGGCATTCACCCACGCGGGTGGGCGCATCGTCGAAAGCCTCCCGGCGGCAACCGATCTGGTGATCGACGGCGTCGTCGGCATCTCCGGCTCGGGGCCGCTGCGGCCGAACGCGGCCGAGGTGTTCGCCGCCGTCGACGCCGCGGGCGTGCCCGTGGTCGCCGTCGACATCCCCAGCGGCGTGGATGTACAGACGGGCGGCGCCGACGGCCCACACGTGAACGCCGCGTTGACCGTGACGTTCGGTGGTCTCAAACCCGTTCATGCGCTTGGTGATTGCGGACGAGTCGAGCTGATCGACATCGGGCTGGATCTGAAGCCGTCGGACATGCTCGGGCTCGAAACCGCCGATGTCGCGGCGTGCTGGCCGGTGCCCGGGCCCAAGGACGACAAGTACACCCAGGGCGTCACCGGTGTGCTGGCCGGGTCCGCGACGTATCCCGGTGCCGCGGTGCTGTGCACCGGAGCCGCCGTCGCCGCGACGTCCGGAATGGTCCGATACGCGGGAAGTGCTGCCGCCGAGGTCGTTTCGCATTGGCCGGAGGTCGTCGCGGCGCCCAGTGCAGCGTCCGCCGGACGAGTGCAGTCGTGGGTCGTCGGACCCGGACTCGGCACCGACGAGACCGGCGCGGCCGCGCTGTGGTTCGCGTTGGAGACCGACCTTCCGGTGATCGTCGACGCCGACGGGCTGACCATCCTGTCCGCGCACCCCGATCTCGTCGCCAACCGGCGCGCGCCCACCGTATTGACTCCGCATGCCGGAGAGTTCGCGCGCCTCGCCGGGTCGCCGCCCGGCGACGATCGCGTCGGCGCGGCCCGCAGGCTGGCCGACCACCTCGGCGCCACCGTGCTGCTGAAGGGCAACGTCACCGTGATCGCCGATCCGGGTTCGGTGGGCAGCAGCGCAGCGCCCGTCTACCTCAACTCCGCGGGCCAATCCTGGGCCGCCACAGCCGGTTCCGGAGATGTGCTGTCGGGCATCATCGGCGCGCTGCTGGCCGCCGGGCTGCCGGCCGCCCAGGCCGCCGCTGCGGCCGCGTTCGTCCACGCCCGCGCGGCCAACCTGGCCGCCGCCGATCCCGGACCTAGTCCGGCTCCGACGTCAGCGTCACGAATTCTTGCGCACGTACGCGCTGCCGTTGCCAGTCTCTGACCGCTACGAAAGGACCGCCATGCCATCGAGGCACACCCCGGCACCATCGATCTCCCCCGCGTACACCGGGCGGTTCTCCATGGCGCCGGTGCCGGCGCTGAGGCTGCCCGACGAGTGCATGGACCCGGGTGCGGCGTACCGCTTCATCCACGACGAGCTGATGCTCGACGGAAGCTCGCGGCTCAACCTCGCCACCTTCGTCACCACCTGGATGGACCCAGAGGCCGAGAAGCTGATGGCGGAGACGTTCGACAAGAACATGATCGACAAGGACGAGTACCCCGCGACCGCGGCCATCGAGCAGCGGTGTGTGTGCATGGTCGCCGACCTGTTCCACGCCGAGGGACTGCGCGACGACGACCCGTCGAGCGCAATCGGGGTGTCGACAGTCGGATCCAGCGAGGCGGTCATGCTCGCGGGGCTGGCGATGAGCTGGCGGTGGCGGGAGAAGGTCGGAAAAGACTGGCGCAAGAGGACGCCGAATCTGATCATGGGCTCCAACGTCCAGGTGGTGTGGGAGAAGTTCTGCCGCTACTTCGACGTGGAGCCGATCTACCTCCCGATGGAAGAGGGCCGCTACGTCATCACCCCCGAGCAGGTCCTCGCCGCCGTGAACGAGGACACCATCGGTGTGGTCGCCATCCTCGGCACCACGTACACCGGTGAGCTCGAGCCCATCGCGGAGATATGCGCGGCGCTCGACAAGGTCGCCTCCGACGGGGGAGTGGATGTCCCCGTGCACGTCGATGCGGCCAGCGGCGGATTCGTCGTGCCGTTCCTGCACCCGGACGTGGCGTGGGATTTCCGGCTGCCGCGCGTGGTGTCGATCAACGTCAGCGGCCACAAGTACGGCCTGACGTATCCGGGCATCGGGTTCGTGGTGTGGCGCAGTGCCGAGTACCTGCCCGAGGAACTCGTGTTCCGGGTGAACTATCTCGGCGGCGACATGCCCACGTTCACGCTGAACTTCTCCAAGGGCGGCAACCAGGTCGTCGGGCAGTACTACAACTTCCTCCGGCTGGGCCGCGGCGGTTACACGCAGGTGATGAACAGTCTCTCCCAGACCGCACGGTGGC
This sequence comes from uncultured Actinomycetota bacterium, assembly GCA_963766945.1. Classification (GTDB taxonomy): domain Bacteria; phylum Actinomycetota; class Actinomycetes; order Mycobacteriales; family Mycobacteriaceae; genus Mycobacterium. The sequence continues at coordinate 121,921 of CAVYCT010000039.1, read as the reverse complement.
TCGGCGACGAACTGCAGGCGAGCGAGCACTTCGAGGTGATCTCCGACGGTTCGGCGATCCCGGTGGTCAGCTTCCGGCTCTCGGGAGATCGCGGATACACCGAGTTCGATGTGTCACACGCGCTGCGGGCCTACGGCTGGCAGGTGCCCGCCTACACGATGCCCGACAACGCCAACGACATCGCCGTTCTGCGGATCGTGGTCCGAGAAGGCTTCTCGGCAGACCTGGCCAGGGCGCTCAAGGACGACATCATCACCGTGCTGAAGTCGCTCGACGAGCTCAAGCCGCAGGGCCACTTCGACCAGCTGCAGCCGTTTGCCCACTAGTCCGGCGGGCAACCCCGTAGCGGGGCTCTGGGACAATGGCCCGTGGTGACATGACCATGCAAACAACCGAGCTGTCGACATCTGTGACGCCCAACGCGGCGGCCGAGGCGGTCATCGACCTCGACGCGATCGCGCACAACGTGCGGCTGCTGCGTGAGCGTGCAGGCGCGGCCGCGGTGATGGCGGTGGTCAAGGCCGACGGCTATGGGCACGGTGCCACGCAGGCCGGGCGGGCGGCCCTGGCCGCGGGCGCGGCGGAACTCGGGGTGGCGACCATCGACGAGGCGCTCGCGTTGCGCCGCGACGGCATCACCGCCCCCGTGCTCACGTGGTTGCATCCGCCCGGCACCGACTTCGCTCCGGCGCTCGAGGCGGACGTCGAGATGGCCGTGTCGTCGATGCGCCAACTCGGTGAGCTGCGCGACGCGGTCGCGCGCACGGGCCGCAGCGCGACCGTCACCGTCAAGGTGGACACGGGGCTGAACCGCAACGGAGTGAGCGCAGCCGAGTATCCCGCGATGCTGACCGCGCTGAAGCGCGCGACAAGCCGAGGACGCGGTCCGGGTGCGCGGCATCATGTCGCACCTGGTACACGGCGACGACCCCGACAACCCCTTCAATGACCTTCAGGCGCATCGGCTCAACGGCATGGTGGCGCAGGCTGATGAGCAGGGTGTCCGCTACGAGGTGGTGCACCTGAGCAACTCGCCATCGGCGATGACCCGGCCCGATCTGGCGTACGACATGGTCCGCCCGGGGATCGCCGTGTACGGCCAGACACCGATCCCGGAGCGTGGCGACATGGGCTTGCGGCCCGCGATGACGCTGAAATGCCCTGTGGCGCTGGTGCGGCCGGTGCAGGCGGGTGAAGGCGTGTCCTACGGCCACACCTGGATCGCCGACCGTGACACCACGCTGGCCCTGCTGCCCATCGGCTATGCCGACGGCGTCTTCCGCAACCTGTCCGGACTCATCGACGTGATGATCAACGGCAAGCTGCGGCGCAGCGTCGGGCGTATCTGCATGGACCAGTTCGTGGTCGACGTCGGACCGCAAAGCGACGTCGCCGAAGGTGACGAGGCGATCCTGTTCGGGCCGGGCACGCATGGTGAACCCACCGCGCAGCACTGGGCAGATCTGTTGGGCACCATCAACTACGAGGTCGTTACGAGCCCACGCGGTCGCGTCGTGCGGACCTATCGCGGAGCCGGCCGTTGAGCGATCGCAAGGCGGGTGCTCGCTGGCTGGCGGGTGCGGCCGGCGTCACCGCGGTCGGCAGCGCTGTCGGGGTGTCGGTGGCGCAATCGCTGCGCCGGCGGATCACCACCGACGATCCCTTCGAGGACGAGCAGTTCGACCTTCTCGATGACGACCCCGGCGTCGTCGTCACCACCGCCGACGGTGTGCCGTTGGCGGTCCGCGAGGTGGGGCCGAAGGACGCCCCGCTGACGGTGGTTTTCGCGCACGGCTTCTGTCTGCGGATGGGCGCCTTCCACTTTCAGCGCGCCCGGTTGACCGAGCAGTGGGGCGCGCAGGTGCGGATGGTGTTCTACGACCAGCGTGGCCACGGACAGTCGGGCAACGGCACGCCGGACTCCTACACCGTGGAGCAGCTCGGCAAGGATCTGGAGACCGTGCTGGCCGTGATGGCGCCTCGCGGGCCCGTGGTGCTGGTCGGGCATTCGATGGGCGGCATGACGGTGCTGTCGCACGCGAGGCAGTTCCCGCAGCGTTATCCCACCCGGGTGGTGGGTGCGGCGCTGATCGCGTCTGCGGCCGAAGGGGTTTCACGCTCGCCGCTTGGCGAGATCCTCAAGAACCCGGCGCTGGAGGCGGCCCGCTTCGCGGTACGGCACGCCCCGAAAACGGTGCACCGCACCCGCGGCGCCGCCAAGTCGGTGATCGGGCCGATCCTGCGCGCGGCGTCCTACGGCGACGAGAAGGTCAGCCCGAGCGTCGGAGCCTTCTCCGAGAAGATGATGCACGACACCCCGATCGAGACGCTGGTCGAGTTCCTGCATGCGCTTGAAGTCCACGACGAAACCGAGGGGCTGGCCACGCTGGCGAAGGTGCCCACACTGATCGCGTGCGGCGACCACGACCTGCTCACCCCGATGGAGTACTCGCAGAACATGGCCGACGCGCTGCCGAAGTCCGAGCTGGTGATCGTCGATGGCGCAGGGCATCTCGTGCAGCTCGAACAGCCCGAGTTCATCGACGACGCACTGGTCCGTCTTGTCGAGCGCGCCACCCCCTCCAAGCTCGTCGCGCTCACCCGGCGCGTGCGCGACCGGGTTCGGAACCATGGCTGAGCGCGCCGCGCGGTACGGCCGAACTGCCGACCGCCACCGGACACCGTCGCGCTCGGCGCCCGGCTTGGCGAGCAGCTGCGCGCGGGCGACGTCGTCGTGGTGTCCGGGCCGCTGGGCGCCGGAAAGACGGTGCTGGCCAAGGGAATCGCGCAGGCGATGGATGTCGAGGGGCCGGTGATCTCGCCGACGTTCGTGCTTGCCCGCGTGCACCGGGCACGGCGCCCGAATGCCCCGGCCATGATCCATGTCGACTTGTACCGCCTGCTCGACCAGCCGTCTGTCGACCTGCTCGCCGAGCTCGACTCGCTGGATCTGGACACCGATCTCGAGGACGCGGTGGTGGTCGTCGAGTGGGGCGAGGGACTGGCCGAGCGACTCTCGGAGAACCACCTCGACGTCCGGCTCGAACGCGGCTCGGACACCGAAGTGCGCACGGCCGTCTGGCAGTGGAGCACGCCGTGACCCTCATCTTGGCCATCGACACCGCAACCCCCGCGGTGACCGCCGGTGTGGTCCGTCGCGACGGCGACAGCTCTCGAGGTGCTGGCCGAGCGCGTCACGGTCGACGCCCGCGCGCACGCCGAGCAGCTGACGCCGAACGTGGTCGCCGCACTCGCCGACGCCGAGGTGAGCGCCGACGATCTCGACGCGGTGGTCGTCGGTTGCGGACCGGGGCCGTTCACCGGCCTGCGGGTCGGCATGGCCACCGCCGCGGCGTTCGGCCACGCGCTCGGTGTGCCGGTGCACGGTGTGTGCAGCCTCGACGCGATCGGCGGCGGCACCACCGGCGAGCTGCTCGTCGTCACCGACGCCCGCCGTCGCGAGGTGTACTGGGCGCGGTACCGCGACGGCGTGCGTGTCGACGGTCCCGCCGTTGACGCGCCTGCCGATGTGCCCGGCGCGGTCGAAGCCTTCGCCCGCCCGCCCGTGTATCCCGCCGCGGCCGGGCTGGTGCGTGCCGTCGCCGATTGGAGCAGCCGAGCCCGCACCGCTGATTCCGCTGTACCTGCGCCGCCCCGACGCCAAACCGCAGCAGGTGGCCGCTCGATGACCATCGTCTACGGAAAGTTGACCCCGGCGGACGCGGCCCGCTGCGCGGAGCTGGAGGCGCAGCTGTTCGACGGCGACGACCCTTGGCCCGCAAGGGCTTTCCTCGCCGAGCTCGAGGCCAAGCACAACCACTACGTCGCGGCGCGTGCCGAGGACTTGGTCGTGGGATACGCCGGCGTCGCGCGCCTCGGCCGAAAGCGGCCGTACGAGTACGAGATCCACACCATCGGCGTCGACCCGGCATACCAGGGTCAGGGAATCGGCAGGGGCCTGTTGACCCGGCTGCTCGAATTGGCCTCCGGCGGCGTGGTTTTCCTCGAGGTCCGCACCGACAACGCGGCCGCGATCGGGCTGTACGAGAGCTTCGGCTTCGTCAACGTCGGCCTGCGCAAGCGCTATTACCGCGCCAGCGGCGCCGACGCCTATACGATGCGACGAGATCCGTCATGACAGTCATCCTCGCCATCGAAAGCTCCTGCGACGAAACCGGCGTGGGCATCGCCGAGCTGAGCGCCGACGGCACCGTGAAGCTGCTGGCCGATGAGGTGGCCTCCAGTGTCGACGAGCACGCCCGGTTCGGCGGCGTCGTGCCCGAGATCGCGTCGCGCGCACATCTGGAGGCGCTGGGCCCGACGATGCGCCGCGCCCTCGAGGCGGCGGGCGTGGCCAAGCCCGACATCGTCGCCGCCACGATCGGCCCAGGGCTGGCGGGCGCCCTGCTGGTGGGAGTCGCTGCCGCCAAGGCGTATTCGGCCGCATGGGGCGTGCCGTTCTATGCCGTCAACCACCTCGGCGGCCACCTGGCGGCCGACGTCTACGACCACGGCCCGCTGCCGGAGAGCGTGGGCCTGCTGGTGTCGGGCGGACACACCAACCTGCTGCACGTGCGGTCGCTGGGTGAGCCGATCGTCGAACTCGGCAGCACCGTCGACGACGCGGCGGGTGAGGCCTACGACAAGATCGCCCGGCTGCTCGGTCTGGGCTATCCAGGCGGCAAGGTGCTCGACGACCTGGCGCGCACGGGTGACCGCGACGCGATCGTCTTCCCGCGCGGCATGACCGGTCCGCGCGACGACCCCTATGCGTTCAGCTTCTCGGGGCTCAAGACAGCCGTCGCGCGCTACGTCGAGAGCCACCCAGACGCCGCAACGGCCGACGTGGCCGCGGGTTTCCAGGAAGCCGTCGCCGATGTGTTGACCCGCAAGGCCGTCCGCGCAGCGAAAGAGCTTGGGGTGTCGACGCTGTTGATCGCCGGCGGCGTGGCGGCCAACTCGCGGCTGCGTGAGCTGGCCGAGGAACGCTGCGCCGCCGCGGGACTGACGCTGCGGATCCCGCGGCCGCGGCTGTGCACCGACAACGGCGCGATGATCGCCTCGTTCGCGGCACATCTGATCGCCGCGGGGGCGGCGCCGTCGCCGCTGGACGCCGCCAGCGACCCGGGCCTGCCGGTGGTGAAAGGACAGGTGGCATGAGCGCCGAGGACAAGTTGGCCATCACCGAGTTGCTGTACCGCTACGCCGAACTGATCGACGCGGGGGATTTCGACGGCGTCGGCGCGCTGCTCTCGCGCGCGACGTTCGGCGGGACCGGCGCCGCAGGGAGTGTCGGGCGCCGAGAACATCGCCAAGCTGTTCGCGGCGACGACCCGTCGCTATCCCGATCACGGCAACACACCACGCACCCGTCATCTGGTGCTGAACCCGATCGTCGAGATCAGCACCAAGATCAGCCCGGAGCGAACGGCCACCTCGAGGTCCACGTTCTGCGTCGTGCAGGACACCGAGACCGTGCCGATACAGCCGATCGTCGTCGGCCGCTATTTCGACACGTTCGGCCGTGACGAGAGCGGCTGGCACTTCACCGAGCGCAAGGTGGAGATCCAGATGCTCGGCGACGTGTCCGCCCACCTGATGGTCGATCCACGAAACTTCGGCTGATCGGTGCGGCAGGATGGCTGCCGTGCACTACGACCTGCGCCTGCGGCCCCCGCAACCCATTGCACCCGCCCCGGACGCGTTCACGGTCCACCGCCGGAGGTCCACCGACGAGGGTCGCGACGGGTTGTCGCTCGCATTCGTGCACGAAGGTCCGGCGGGTATCCGTTACTCTGCTGCACGGCTACCCCGAGACCAAGCGCATCTGGTGGCGCAACATCGGCGCGCTGCCGAGGCGGGCTTATGAAGTGATCGCCCCCGATCTGCGCGGCTACGGAGACTCGGACGTGTCGAAGGAGGACGTATACGACCTCGCGGCCTGGAGCCGCGACCTGTACCTGCTCGTCCACGATGTGCTCGGCCACAGCGGTGCGGCAGTGTCGGCGGCGACTAGGCGGCGCTATCGCCTGCGATCTTCTCCACCGCTACCCGGGTTCGTGGAGAAGCTGGTGTTCTTCGATTCCGTGCCGCCCTTCCTGTTCAAGGAGTACGCGGCGGCCGGCATCGACGTCGCGTCGATCCGCGGATCGGCGACGGGCCGACGGCCGACTACCGCTACCGGCAGGGCGTGACACCCGACGAGCTCGCGGCAGACTCGACACGCCTGTCAACGCCGCCGCTACATCTCCGAGTTCTACGGCACCGGTTGTGGGCGTCGCCGGGCACGTTCACCGCGGCCGACGCGGTTCATGGCCGAACCGTTCTCCACCGAAGAGCGGTTGCGTGGCGGCTGGGCGTGCTATCAGCTCATGCACGGCCGGAAGATGAGCGAGCCGCCGATCCTGGACCGCAAGGTCGACGTTCCGACGTTGCTCCTCTACGGGATGGACGACCAGGTGGTCGGCCCCGACTTCCTGCACACCTGCGAGGTGGCCTTCACCAACCGCGCCGGCCCGGTCGTGTTGCCGGGGGCCGGCCACTTCCTGCAATGGGAGCGCGCTGACCTGTTCAATCCGCTGGTGATCGCGTTCTTCGGCGACCTGCGCGTTCGCCACGCAGCGATAGGCACGAGGCCCGACCTTGAGTGCTAGCACTCTCATGTATAGAGTGCTAGGTGGCAGGCGGCCCAACCCCCTGCGCCGGCACCCGCGACGACGGTTCGAGGGCACGGACGCCAGCCGAACACCTGGTAATGCAATTTCTAGATCCGGAGGCTCCGGACCTACAACCCGAAACAGTGGAGGGCTCCATCGTGGCGAGCGTGAACATCAAGCCACTCGAGGACAAGATCCTCGTTCAGGCCAACGAGGCCGAGACCACGACCGCGTCCGGTCTGGTCATCCCCGACACCGCCAAGGAGAAGCCGCAAGAAGGCACCGTCGTCGCAGTCGGCCCCGGCCGCTGGGATGAGGATGGCGAGAAGCGGATCCCCCTGGACGTGTCCGAGGGTGACGTCGTGATCTACAGCAAGTACGGCGGCACCGAGATCAAGTACAACGGCGAGGAGTACCTGATCCTGTCGGCCCGCGACGTGCTGGCTGTCGTCAACAAGTAAGCGCCCGTGTCCGCCCCGGAGATCCCCGTTTCCACGGGTGATGTCCGGGGCGGCATGCGTATATCCGCCTTTTAGTCAGAAAGCACATTCATGAGCAAGCAGATTGAGTTCAACGAGACTGCGCGCCGGGCGATGGAAGCGGGCGTCGACAAGCTCGCCGACGCGGTACGCATCACGCTCGGCCCGCGCGGCAGGCACGTGGTGCTCGCCAAGGCCTACGGCGGCCCGGTCGTGACCAATGACGGTGTCACCATCGCCCGCGAGATCGACCTGGAAGACCCGTTCGAGAACCTGGGCGCCCAGCTGGTCAAGTCCGTCGCGACCAAGACCAACGATGTCGCGGGCGACGGCACCACCACCGCGACCGTGCTGGCGCAGGCGATCATCAAGGCCGGGCTGCGCAACGTCGCCGCGGGCGCCAACCCCATCGCGTTGGGTCTGGGCATCGGCAAGGCCGCCGACGCGGTGTCGGAGGCGCTTCTGGCCTCGGCCACGCCGGTGTCCGACAAGAAGGGCATCGCGCAGGTCGCCACCGTGTCCTCGCGCGACGAGGAAATCGGCGAGCTGGTCGGCGAGGCGATGACCAAGGTGGGCCACGACGGCGTCGTGTCCGTCGAGGAGTCCTCCACGCTCAACACCGAGCTGGAGATCACCGAGGGCGTCGGCTTCGACAAGGGCTTCATCTCCGCGTACTTCATCACCGACTTCGACGCCCAGGAAGCGGTGCTCGAAGACGCGGTGGTGCTGCTGCACCGCGAGAAGATCAGCTCGCTTCCCGACCTGCTGCCACTGCTGGAGAAGGTCGCCGAGGGGGGCAAGCCGCTGCTGATCGTCGCCGAAGACGTTGAGGGCGAAGCGCTTTCGACACTGGTGGTCAACGCGATCCGCAAGACGCTCAAGGCCGTCGCGGTCAAGGCGCCGTTCTTCGGTGACCGCCGCAAGGCGTTCCTCGACGACCTCGCGGTGGTGACCGGCGGCCAGGTCGTCAACCCCGACGTCGGGTTGCTGCTGCGCGAGGTCGGCCTCGACGTGCTCGGCTCGGCCCGTCGCGTCGTGGTGAACAAGGACAGCACCGTCATCGTCGACGGTGGCGGTACCAAGGACGCCATCGAGGCGCGCACGGCCCAGTTGCGTGCGGAGATCGAAGCCTCCGATTCGGACTGGGACCGCGAGAAGCTCGAGGAGCGGCTCGCCAAGCTGTCCGGCGGCGTTGCCGTCATCAAGGTCGGCGCGGCCACCGAGACGGACCTCAAGAAGCGCAAGGAGGCCGTCGAGGATGCGGTCGCGGCGGCCAAGGCGGCTGTCGAGGAAGGCATCATCACCGGCGGCGGATCGGCGCTGGTGCGTGCCCGCGCGGCCGTCGACAAGCTGCGCGACGGTCTGAGTGGTGATGAGCGGATCGGCGCCGACGTATTCGCCTCGGCGCTGTCGGCACCGCTGTACTGGATCGCCGCCAACGCCGGGCTGGACGGCTCGGTAGTGGTGAACAAGGTTGCCGAACTGCCCGAAGGGCAGGGTTTCAACGCCGCCACGCTGGACTACGGCGACCTGGCGGCCGACGGCATCGTCGACCCGGTCAAGGTCACCCGCTCGGCGGTGCTGAACGCGGCATCGGTCGCTCGGATGATTCTCACGACCGAGACCGCGATCGTCGACAAGCCGGCCGACGAAGAAGACCACGGCCACGGCCATCACGGCCACGCGCACTAGAAGCAAGGCGAACAGCACCCCCGGCTTTCCGCCGGGGGTGCTTTCGTCTATTCACTGTGCAGGCCTCACAACCCGCCGCCAGCTCGCCAACAGGACGACGGGAATGAGCAGCAGCGATGTTCGGGATATGAATTGTGTGAGGTCATCGTCCTTCATCAGACCGGGTAGCGCGAAGTAGCCGAAGAGCAGGAGAGTGGCCAGCACCAGCACCAGCGCCCGGCCGACGCGGGTGCCGATGCCGCCGGCATCGAGCGACGCCGGCAGCACGGTTCGGTAGAAGTCGACCATCGCCCATAACGTCAGGTATCCGATGATCACGTACAGCCACCACCACGACTGGTGTGATCCCACGGTCCAGTTGTGCATGTCGCCACTCGGCGAGGCGACTCGGATCGGGACGTAACAGTAGAAATTGCCGACCTCCATGCACACCAACCAAAACGTCGAGTAAGCGACGAGCCGGTGCGTACTTGTGCGCCACAGAGGCGCGGCGAAACGAAAGACGAGGTACAGCAGAGCATTGACTGCGATACCGGAAACTGCGACCACGGCGACTGCCAGATTCTTACCGGATGCCATCGCAGTGACGTAGTCGACGTGTTCGTCCACTTCGTCAAGGAACAAGATGTTGCGAATGCTGTTGCTGCCCCAGTGGATTGGCCAGGGGCTCGGTTTGATGCCCAGGATCCACGCGGCGAAAGAGTGGCCGTATTCGTGAGTCATGAAGGACACGTAATAGGTAACGAGGAGGACCAGCGGCGTGGATGCCAGCAGTGGCCACATCGATCGGGAACTCGATGATTCGTCGGCTCGTCGGTCACCCAACGGACTCGAACCGCCAATGCCTGCGACCTGTCTTCGGTCGCGATCATCGGTGGCGGATGGTGCGCGTGGTGGCTTCGGATCCTCTGGCACACGCTCTCCAACCGTTAACCCGAAAGCAGCTGCTGCCTGCCGTCCCTTGCGAAAGGATAGGCATATGCGCGGTCATGTCCTACGAGATTTTCGGATTCTCGATCGGTTTGGTGGGTCGGCGGCACGCGGTTACGTATGCGGCACGGCGAGAGTTGGACTGCCTTGGTGAACGCACGACAATGCCTGAGCCGAGGCGAAACGGCCAGCCCGCCAACGAGATTCACCGATACGTCCGGACGGCCCTCGCGTCATGCCCCAACGGGGCATGAGGACCACAGATGATTAACGCCACCGTGTTCACCCTGACCGTCATGGTGTTGTGTTACGCGGTGATTTCGGCCTTGGTCAAACGGTGGTACGTGGCGCCCGCTTTGATATTCACGCTGTGCGGAATGGCCCTGGGGCCGTTCGGCGTCGGTGCGATCGACGTCGGCCACGACGTCGGCAACTACCTGCTCGTCGCCGAGCTGGCGCTGACGTTGATCCTGTTCAACCAAGCGGCCGCTCTCGACCTATCGGCAGTAGTGCGACGCCGCGGCATCACTTTCCGGCTGCTGGTGGTCGGCATACCTCTGTCACTCGGGCTGGGCGTCCTCACCGCCACGCTCCTGATGCCCTTCATGTCGTTCGGGGGGGCGATCGCTTTTGGGACGATCGTGGCGCCGGCGGAGGTGGCGCTCATCTCCGCACTCCTCGAGGACCGCCGCATACCTGAGCCCGTACGACATGCCTTGTCCACCGAGAGCGGCTTCTACGACGGATTCGCGCTGACCACCATGGTCCTCGCATTGGCGGTGGTGCGGGAACAGGAAACGTCCGCCCATGGGGGATTGGATGATTTGGCGTGGTACCTGGTCCGTACCGAAGTGATGTCGGCGGCTGCGGGGCTGATCCTGGGCGCTGTTGGGGGCGTGGTGATCACGTGGTCACGTCGTCGCGGCTGGATGAGCGACACGTGGGCTCAACTGTCGATGATGATGGGCGCATTGCTCTGTTTCGAGGTCGGTGGGCTGTTGGACGGCAGCGGGCTGGTCGCTGCCTTCGCTGGCGGCCTCGCGTTCGCCTTCGTGGCCGAACGGTCAGGGAATCGCCCCGAATCGCATGTTTCAGATGCCGCCGCTCATCTGCTGGAGCTGGTGATTTTCGCGATGTTCGGCGCCTACGCAGTAGTCGCGGCTTGGCGCGACGTCGAATGGCGGGTGGCGGTCTTCGCGATTATCGCGGTGTTTGCGGTGCGTCTCATTGCCGTGTCGGTCGCACTGATTCGAACCGAGTTGCCGGCAAAAGAACGGCTGTTCATCGGCTGGTTTGGCCCGCGCGGCCTCGGCACCATCGTCCTGGGCCTGTTGATGATCGAACACAGTGAGCCCGACCTCGAGTCCTTCATCACGCAAGTAGTCGGAATCACGGTCTCGTTGAGTCTTGTCGTGCACAGCCTCACCGTGTGGCCAGGCATCAATTGGCTGGCCAACAAACAGCGCGTCGACGTAGCCAAGATCGGCTCGGAGCCGTCCTGACCCTGTGCCATCGCACCCCTTGGCCACGACCATGTCAGTTGAGCGCTATCGCACGCGTTCTGCCGAGATGAAAACGTTCGGTGGCGGCGTGTCGTTGTCGTTGACCGTGGTGCCGCGGCCATGCGCCGCCATCAGTTCATCCGAGTTCGTCACCGACGCTCGCCACCCGTGTTCCTCCAGCCACTGCCCGACGTCCGCGCGCTCCTCGGCGTACCACAGCTCGTGCAAATCGGGCGTGTCGGTGTTGCCCAGCCTGGACGCCAAGGCCTGAATGCGCTTTGCCTGGTCACGGTCGCGCTTCAGGCGATCGGGATCGAGGACGTCGCTTGTCGGCGCGTTTACGGCAATCCGACTGCCCACGCAGCTGAGTGCCTGAATGCGCTCGAGGAGCAGATCTTGTGCCAGGGCCGGGAGATACCGCAACAGCCCCTCGACTGACCAGGCCGTGGGTGTCCCCGCGTCGAATCCCGCCTGTCGCAGCGCGGCTGGCCAATCGTCGCGCAGGTCGACCGGAACCTCGATCCGCTCGGATGTCGGCAGTGCACCGTGCGCGCGCATGGCCGACGATTTGAATTCCAGCACCTTGGATAGGTCCAATTCGTACACGCGGGTGCCTGCGGGCCAGGGTAGCCGCCACGCGCGGGCGTCCAGGCCGGCAGCCAAGATGACAACCTGTCGCACCGCGGCATCGGTTGCGGCACGGAAGAATTCATCGATGGATGCCGTGCGGCAGGCGAACCAGTCGCCCAGCGCTCGCATCCTCGCAGGCAGGTTGGGGTCGAGATTGGCGAGCTCGGCGGGTAATCCGGATCTGTCGACCATATTCCAGATCCCCGGACCTGCCGCGTCGAGAAAAATCCGCGCGAAGGGGTCGTGAAAGAGGGGGTGTTCGCTCTCGGTCTCGGCCGCACGCGCGGCCGCCACGAGGAGTGCGGTGGCGCCCACACTTTGCGTTATCTCCCAGGTGTCGTGATCGGTTCGCGGCATGGTAATCCTTGGTGTTGCCCCTGATCTCCACGATCGCTACGGCGCGCAGCACCCGCATTGCGGTTAGCCGCCATTAATCGTTAATGCAGCAGGATCACAGGGCGCCGGGCCGCTGACGTTTAGTGTCGCGGCATGGACCGCATCTGGCAGTGGGCGTGGGATCGGTACGCAGCGGGTACTCGTGGGCGGTCTTCGGCATCGCGTCACTGTTGGTGCTGCAGATCTACCTCGTTTCGTCGTTTGTCGTCGTTGCTTACGAAGAGTCCGGTCACTACGTCTGGGCCGCCGCTATCACCGTTGTCGCCGTGCTGGTGGGGGTCTACCTGCTGGTTCTTCCCGGCCTGCGCTGGAGCCTTGCGGAGCGGTGGGCCGCCGGCCACGAGGTCGATCGGGCGGAAGCGCTGGCCGCCACCTACACCTATGCCCGGCGGGCGGTTGCCCGGTGGGTGGTAGTCGGCGCTGTCTGGACCGCTCTGTTGCTAATGATTGTCGGTGCGATCGCCGGGGCGAATGGGTCGCGACTCGCCGAGTACGGTGTCCTGGGCGCCGCCCTCGGAGCCGGGACGTGGCTGATCGGTGTGCACAGCCTCGTCGAAGGGATGTTGCGGCCGGTCAGGGTTGCACTGGTCGGTGACACGGGGATCGGTGACTCCCTTCCGCGGTCTCGTCCGACTTTCGCCGCGTGGACGAGCGTGTCTGTAATCGCTGTGGCATTCTCGTTCGCCGTCTCGAGTGCGATGTTGACGGCGATCTTCGAGCGGCGAAGCGATAGTCCCGTGCTGTGGGTGGTGATCGGCTGTGCATTGACGTTTTTCTTCGCAATGCCTTTGACCATCGGTCTCAATTTCTCGCCGTCCCTGCGACCCATTCGCGATCTCGCCGAGGGGACCGAACGTGTGGCGGCAGGCGATTACAGCCAGCGCCTGCCGGTGGTTCAAGACGACGACCTCGGTGCGTTGGCGGCGTCGTTCAACCGGATGCAGGCGGGTTTGGCTGAGCGGCAACGACTTCAGGCGGCGTTCGGGACCTACGTCGACCCAGTCCTTGCGGCACGGCTACTTGAACAGGGTGACGACGTGTTCAGAGGTGAGCGTCGCGAGGTGACGGTGATGTTCGTCGACATCCGCGACTTCACGCCCTTCGCCGAGGCCAACACCGCCGAGGACACCGTCGCGCGGCTCAACGTGTTGTTCGAGATCGTCGTTCCCGCCGTCGTCGACGCCGGTGGGCATGTCAACAAGTTTCTCGGAGACGGCGCATTGGCCGTCTTCAGCGCCCCGAACGACCTCGCAGACCATGCCGATGCCGCAGTGAACGCCGCGATGCTGATTCAGGGCCTGGTCGCCGAGCGATTCGGCGGCGCGCTGCGCGTCGGTATCGGGATCAACACCGGTGTGGTGATCGCCGGCACGATCGGCGGGGGAAGCAAGCTGGAGTTCACCTTGATCGGCGACACCGTCAACGTCGCCGCCCGCGTCGAGCAGCTCACCAAGGCCACCGGTGACGCCATCCTGCTCACCCAGCAGTGTGTCGACGCCCTTGGTGTTCGACCACCCGGAGCTCATCGACCGGGGATCTTTCGCTCTGAAGGGAAAGTCAGACGCTGTGCAGGTCTTCGGCCTCGACCCGGCGGCGTGAAGCCGTGGAAGGCGACGAACACGGTTGCACGTTTTCCTAGTATTGCTTTCTTTGGAGAGGTGACGCCATGGACGAAGGCCCGGTCGCCGGGCTGGATCTACTTCTGGAACGCCCCGGCGGCAGGGTGCGTGACAGTGTGGTCGACGCCATTCGGGACGCGATTTATGCGGGGCGATTGGCGCCGGGCGCTCGGTTGCCGTCCAGCCGCGCGCTGTCCGCCGACCTCGGCATCGCCAGAAACACTGTGGCGCGTGCCTATGCCGACCTCATCGCCGAGGGCTGGCTGATATCACAACACGGTTCGGGCACATTGGTTTCCCAGCGTGCGGCCGAGGTGATCCGGTCTGTCGCCACGGGACCGCATGACCGACGGGCGCCGCGCCGACTGGACCATGACCTACGGCCCGGTCATCCGGACCTGTCCTCGTTTCCACGGGCCGAGTGGAGCCGCGCGGTCAAGCGTGCCTTGGACATGGCACCGTTCGAGGCGTTCGGATACGCCGACCCGCACGGCAGACCGGAGCTTCGCCACGCCCTTGCCCAGTATCTCGCCCGGACTCGGGGAGTTCGGGCCCGGCCCTGCGACATCGTCGTGTGCTCCGGGGCCGCTGAAGGGCTGAACCTCATCGCCGGCGCCCTGGCGGACGCCGGGGTCGCCGCCGTCGCCGTCGAGGCGTTCGGACTACCCTCACAGCGGGCGTCGCTCAACAGAGCGGGGTTGCGTTGTCCCCCTTTGACAGTGGACTCCCGTGGGGCTGACGTCATGGCGCTCGAAGATATGGCACACGTGGGCGGTGTGCTGCTCACGCCGTCGAACCAGTTCCCGCTCGGCGTGTCTTTACATTCCGACCACCGCGCAGCGGTCATCGATTGGGCGCTCCGAACCGGTGGAGTGATCATCGAGGACGACTACGACGGCGAGTTCCGCTACGACCGCAGCGCCGTTGGCACACTGCACGGCATCGACCCTGAACGCGTCATCTACATGGGCACGGTGAGCAAGTCGCTGGCGCCGGGGCTTCGGCTCGGCTGGCTGGTGGTGCCGGAGCGACTCGTCGAAGCGGTGGTCCGGCAGAAGGGGGAAACCGAGGAGACCTCCGGCTTCGTCGACCAGTTGGCGATGGCCGAGTTCATTCGGATCCGGTTCCTATGACAGACACATTCGCACGATGCGCGCCCAGTACCGGCGCCGCCGCGAGGAACTCGTCGCCGCTGTCACGCGGTCGTCACCGGAGACCACCGTGGCCGGGATGCCCGCGGGTCTGCACGTGATGATCGAGCTCGCCGGTGGCGGCGAGAGCGCGTTGGCTCGTCAACCCGGGTGGCGAGGGCTCGGCGTGGAAGGCCTTGACCTGTATCGCCATCCCGAAATCGGCGGCGAGCGCGACGGTTTGGTGATCGGGTTTGCGTCGCCCGCGCCGAGCGCATGGTCAGCAGCTCTGGATGCCTTGATCCGGATGCTGCCGTGATGCGGTCGGCTCAACTGGCCCCTTCTTCCCGCGTCGAAGTGGCCCATTACCGGCGTGATAACGCGGTTAGCGTGGAAAGGATGTTGGCCACAGGAAACACCAAGATCACCGATCTGTTGTGCGTCACCCCGCCGGCGATTCCCGACGGTGCACACGCGATGACACAGCTTGTCGAGCTTCCCCCCGCGGATGCCGGACTAGAGCCACACCGCCATTCGGGACCGGTGTTCGGTTACGTACTGGAGGGCCGAATTCTCTTCGAGATCGAGGGAGATGCACCCGTCGAACTTGCTGCAGGACAGGCCTTTTGGGAGCCGGGCGGCCAGGTCGTGCACTATCAGATGAGGAACTTGGAGGCCACTGGCTGGAGCCGATTCCTTGCGGTGTGCATCTGCGCCCCCGGCGTCGACATGATCACCATGCTCGAGCCGCAGGAGATCGAAGCCCGTGATGCCTTGCGCCATCCCAGCGTCCGCCGACGAAACGACTGACGGCGATGCGGGCGATCGTCGCGCGTGACCGTGCTGCCGGGATCGATGGGCTTGCAGGCAGCGCGAAATGCCTTACCCGCACGCTGCGGAGAACGATGTCATAGTCCGGGTGCACGCGGCAGGCTTCACCCCAGGCGAACTCGACTGGCCGGGCACCTGGACCGACCGGGCGGGGAACGACCGGACGCCGACGATTCCCGGCCACGAAGTCTCCGGGGTCGTTGCCGAACTGGGTTACGGCACCACCGGCCTGACCGTTGGCGAGAGGGTCTTCGGGCTGACCGACTGGTGCCGCAACGGCACGCTCGCCGAATTTGTTGCGGTGGAAGCGCGCAATCTTGCGCCGCTGTCCGACGGGATCGACCACACCGTGGCGACGGCCCTGCCGATTTCCGGACTGACCGCGTGGCAGGCGCTTTTCGCGCACGGACGACTCACGGCGGGGCAGACGGTCCTCATTCACGGCGCTGCAGGCGGCGTCGGTTCGCTCGCGGTACAACTGGCCCGCGAGGCCGGGGCGCGGGTCATCGGCACTGGCCGCACCGTGCACCGCCAGACCGTGCTCGACGTGGGCGCGCAAGACTTCGTGGACCTGAACAGCGACCGGCTGGAAGACATCGGCGAAGTGGACGTGGTGTTCGACGTGATCGGCGGTGAAATCCTGCATCGCTCAGCGGCATTGGTCCGTTCCGGGCGGCTGCGCTTGTCAGCATCGCTGAACCACCGCCAACCCAGCCCGGCAACGGGCGGGCCGTCTTTTTCGTCGTCGAGCCCGATCGCGCGGGGCTCGCAGAGCTGGAGCGCAGGCTCAGGGACGGCCGGCTGCGTCCTCTCGTCGGAGCGATATACCCCCTGGAAGACGCTCGTGCGGCGTTCGACCCGGCTCGTCGCAATCGCGGCAAGCCGATCATCCGCGTCATCGACGACGGTGACGGCGCATGACGGAGCCGACGCTTCCGTCACTGCTCATCGTCCCTGGCGGCTGGCACAAGCCCGACCACTTCGGTCTACTCGTGGAAGAGCTGTCGGATATCGACGTGCACGTCGTGACGTTGACGAGCAGCGGCGATGACCCAGCCCTCCTCGGCGACATGTATGCGGACGCCGAGGTGATCGCGCAGGCCGCGGCCGCCATCGACGGGCCGGTCGTCGTGCTTGCTCACTCGTATGGCGGCATACCCACCACGCAAGCGTTCCCGTCCGCGAGAAACGTCCGCCGCCTGATCTATCTCGCCGCGTTCCAGCTCTGTCCCGGTGAGTCGCTGCTGTCTGCCGACGGGGGATTGATGCCATGGTCGAGGCTCCACCACGGCGCCGGCGGCGACTACGTCGAAGCCATGACGCCCATGACCGTGTTCTACAACGACGTCGACGACGTCACCGCCCGGCGCGCCGTCCGCCAACTCGGTTACCAGTCATACGCCTCGATGTCACAGCAACTGACCGAGGCCGCGTGGAAGGTCATTCCGAGTACATACGTTGTCTGTGAAGAGGACAACGCGATCCCAGTCGCCGACCAGGAGCTGTTCGCCAAGCGCGCAGACGAGGTCCAGCGGTTGAGCGCGTCGCACTCGCCGTTTCTCTCCCAGCCCGCAGCGTTGGCACGACTCATAAGAGGTTCGCTCACCTGAAAGGAAGACACCATGGACGGTATCGCCGATCTGACAACAGGATTGCGCCCCGTGTTTCCGCAGACGCCGGCGACGACAGCCGCACTTTCAGTCGCTAGCCGCTTCTATTCGCCCGCGTTGCTCAACCACTGCGTCCGTGCCTACGTGTGGGGCGCGATGTACGCCTCAGCGCACGGCATCACCTTCGACGACGAACTCCTTTACGTCTCGGCGATGCTTCACGACATCGGTCTCACCGACGCATTCGACAGCCACCTGATGCCCTTCGAGGAGGCGGGCGGGGAGCTGGCATGGGTGTTCGGGGTGGCGGCCGGTTGGCCGGCCGATCGCGCCGCCAGGGCAACGGAGATCATCGTGCTGCACATGCGCGACGACGTGTCTGCGGCCGCTGACCCCGAGTCCCACATCCTGCAGGTCGCGACGAGCTTGGGACGTGGCCGGGCGCCGGCCGGAGGAGTTCCCGGCCGAAGCTGAGGGCGGAGGTACTCGCGCAGCTATCCCCGGCAAGGATTCGGCCGGCGAATTCGTGGCGTGCTTTCGAGGATCAGGCGAAACGCAAGCCGGGCAGCGCCGCAGCCACATCGATTGCCACCAACGGGGCCGGACGTATCATGGGCAACCCGCTCGACGGCTAGATCTGCGAACTGTGCTGATTCTCACGGCCAGGGGCACGACAGTTATGCCGAATCTCCGGGCAGTCAGAATGGCTTTGCCGCTCCTCTATGCGCAAGAGTCCGTCACGCAAACCGCGGACGTCGACGCTGCCAGGCTCTGAGGAAGCGAGCTATAACACCAAAAGGCTTGTCCGAGTTCGTCGATTTGTCAGGAGGGAGTGCTGTGGAGTCGACCCGTGATCGTGCGGGCCAGCCATGGCGGGCACGTCAGCGCGAGATCTTGAACCGAATCGTTCGGGAGACCGAGCCGCCGACGGACAGCCTGCCGCGGATAACGCGGATCGGGAGCGCAGAGACCGCGACGACGCCTACGACGCGCGGGTCGGCGAGGTGCTCGACCTGGCCGGAAGCATCGGCGCCATCCTGATGGCCTCCGGGATGCCGGCGACCGCCACGATGGACCAGGTGACGGCGATCACCGCCGCGTACGGCATCGAGCGCTGCGAGGTCGACGTCATCAACACGACGATCCACGTCTCCGCGTACCGCGGGCCGACGTCGCCGCCGGCCAGCACGCTGCATATCGTGCAGTCCCGGTCGATGGACTTCAGCAGGCTGGCGGCCGTCGACCGCTTGATCGGGCGCATCCGCGCCGGCCAGGTGTCGCCATCGCAGGCGCGCGACGAGCTCGACGCCATCGTCACCGCGCCGCATCCGTACAAGCGCTGGGTGGCCACCCTCGCCTGGGGCGCGCTGGCCTTCGCGACGGCGGGAACGCTGGGCGCCGGCCTGCTGGCCTGCCTGGTCAGCGCCCTGAGCGCCATGACGATCGACCGGGTCAACCGGCGACTCAACAGGCATGGACTGCCGTTCTTCTTCCAGTACGCGGTCGGCGGCGCGATCGCGACCGCGCCGCCGCTGGTGCTCTACTGGCTCAGCCCCAAGCTGGGCCTGCATTTCGAACCGACGGTGGCCATCGCCGCCGGCCTGGTCGTGCTTCTCGCCGGACTTTCGCTGGTGGGCTCGGTCGGCGACGTCATCACCGGCGCCCCGGTCACCGCCGCCGCCCGCTTCTTCGAGTTGGTCATGATGACCGCCGCGACGATCGCGGGTGTGGCGCTGGTTCTGCACCTCGCCAACCGCTTCGGTGCGCCGTTCGTCGCCATCAGCGCGGATGCGCCGCCCGCCCTGGCCGAGCTGCCTGCGCGTGTCGCATTCGGCGCGGCGAGCGCGGCGGCCTACGCCCTGGCCTGCTATGCCGAACGGACCGCGGCGGTCGCTGCGGCGTTCGGCGGTGCCGCGGGCACCATCGCGTTTCTTCTGGCGCAGGGCGCGGGATTGGGTGCCGTGGTGGCGTCGTTCGCCGCGGCGGTGCCGATCGGCTTGGTCGGCCGGCTGATGGAACGCCGCAATCTCGCGCCGCCGATGGTCGTGTCGATCGCGGGCATCGTGCCTCTGCTGCCGGGCCTGGCGCTGCTGCACGGCATCTACGCGATTCTCAACGACCAGCACGCCGTCGGGTTCGCATCGGTGTTGGGTGCACTGGCGATCGGTACCGCGCTCGCGGCCGGCGTCACGTTGGGCGAATGGAGTTCGTGGAAGGTTCGGAGGCGCCGCCTCGCGGCTCGTCGCCGCAGCCGCGGCAGGAACCGGGAGCGCTTCGCGTCGACTTCAGAACCTATTGTCACTTCGTGATCGATGACTCATCCCGTGGAATAGACGAGCTCGTCAAGATCGCTGATCGATTGGAAGCAAAGACAAAGCAGAAGCGGTGGACCGACCGAACGGGCTACCTGATCGAACGCGACTTCATGGTGAGCGCGTACACGATGCGAAAGCTGATCGAGTCGACACTGTGTCGCGACGACCTCCGACAGCGTCAAATCCCGGTCAGGCGTTTCGATCTGACAGGAGCTCCACCCGATCCACGCTTTCCCTCCGACATCGTCGATTCCTACGACTTCGAGAACGGCCGTCGAAGGACGCTTTCCGTTGCGGACATGTGCCACGAGATCCTGCACAGCTTCGTGTTCACGTTCTGCTGTGGCGAGACGACGGACCTCTTCGACGGGGTATACGTGTCATCGGATCGGCACACGAACAGAACATGTCTACCTGCTGCTCGCATCCGACTACATCGCCCTGTGCTCTGACGTCGGCGTGGAGCGTCGCATAGAATCTCGCGTAGTCGCGAATGAAAAGGCCCCACCCCGCTGCGGTCGGGTTGGGGCCTTTCCACGTCAGGGTTACGAGGCGCGGCGGATGCCTCGCTTCAGTAACATCTCCCGCTCGGACTCCGAGAGGCCGCCCCAGATGCCGTAGGGCTCGCCGACTGCCAGGGCATGAGTACGGCACTGCGCGAGCACCGGGCAGGTCGGCACATCTCCTTGGCGCGCATCTCGCGCTGCGCGCGGGCCCGGCCGCGTTCGCCGTCGGGATGAAAGAACATCGACGAATCGACGCCGCGGCACAGGCCATGCATCTGCCAGTCCCAGATGTCGGCGTTGGGTCCGGGTAGCTGCTGCGGCTGTGGCATTTGGAAAACCCCTCCCTACACACCTTTTCGCGTTAGCGCGGGTGCGTGAGCCGTGGAACCGATTCGAGCCAAGTCGCCGATGACTACTCGTCCACACAAACTAGGGGGGCTCACGAAATTCCGTCAATAGCCCGATCATGTGCTCAACCGCATAGCCGCAGGCCGAGAATTTACATCACGTTCATCGTTGGGACTTTGCGGCCGCGAAATCGATGCCTCGCAAACATCCGGTGGGCGAACAAGACTCGCGTTTGTCCTGATCGCGTCGAGGGTGTCGCGCCGCATATCCGCCGTGCTCGGAAGGCGGCTTACATGGAATTAACTTCAGCAGCATCAACTGTTAACGAATGTTAATTGGGTCGCATGGCTAATGCGTGCCCGCCGGTATCGGGTACTTCGCGCGGCGTTGATAGCGTCGCCATCGCATGACAACTTCCGCCGGCGCCCGGCCCGCCACAGCCGCGATACTCACCAACGCCGCCTTCGGGGACGACCCTGGACGCTGGCCGCTGCCTGCCGCGTCGACACCGCACGAACTGTGGCTGCGGGCGGTCGCCGCAGGCGGCCAGGGGCGGTACGGCAGCGCCGTCGCGGATCTCACGGAGCTGTGCCGCGGGCGGGCTCCGACCCGTTGGTGTCATTGGCGCACAGCACACGCGCGTCGTTCCTGCGGCAGCTCGGCTGGCACGCCCAGGCCCGGACCTGGGACGGCAAGGCGGTGGCGCTGGCCGGCGCCGACCTGCCCGCGCGGGGGACGCGCTCGTCGGACTCGCCGCCGACGCGCTCGGCATGGGCCGGCTCGCGGCATCGGCGCGGGCGCTTGACCGTGCCGCCGACCTCGGCGCGGATACGGTGCGGGGGCGGGTGCGGCTCGCCTGGGTTTCGGCGGAATTGGCGATGGCAGGCGGGCAGGGCCCGACGGCGGTCGCGCACGCCGAGGAGGCCATCGCGCAAGCCGCGGACCTCGGTTCGACGCGACACACCGTCAAATCGCAGGTCGTGCTGGCGGCCGCGCTGTGCAGTGCGGGTGAGATAGAGACCTCACGCCGGGTCGCCGACCCCGCGCTGGACGCGACCGAACGGCTCGGAATGATCCCGCTGAGATGGGCGTTGGCGTGCTTGCTGGCCGATATCGGCAGCTCGACGCGGTCGTCGGCCGAGGTGGTGGCCATTCGCGACGAGTCGACGGACACAGTTCGGCTTCGGGGCGGCGTGTGGTCGGTGCGCTGACCGGGTCAAGCACCTCCTGAAAGTTATTGTTTAGCTCAGCTCACCCTGCCGGGTCGGGTCCCGCTCGTAACGCTGGAGAGATCACCCACGATGACAATTTCGGGAGAACGTCTCGATGCTGTCGTTGCTGAGGCGGTTGCGGGCAATCGGGATGCGCTCCGGCAGGTGCTGGAGACCATCCGACCGATAATTGTCCGGTATTGCCGGGCAAGAGTTGGCGCGGCAGAGCGAAGCGGTCTCTCAGCAGACGATATCGCTCAGGAGGTGTGCTTGGCCGCCATCACGGCGCTGCCGCGCTACAAGGATCAGGGACGACCGTTCCTGGCCTTTGTGTACGGCATTGCAGCACACAAGGTCGCTGATGCTCATCGCGCAGCCGGCCGCAACAAATCCGATCCGACCGACGTCGTACCGGAGCGGTTCTCTGTGGACGCCGGACCTGAGCAGATGGCCTTGGACTCCGAATCGTCGGCCCGGATGAAGGCCCTCCTCGCTGTGCTGCCGGAGAAGCAGCGCGAAATCCTGATCCTGCGTGTGGTCGTCGGCATGAGCGCCGAGGAGGTCGCCGAGGCGGTCGGAAGCACCGCCGGCGCGGTTCGGGTCGCTCAGCATCGCGCGCTGGGGCGGCTGAAGTCCGAAATCATGGCGACGGGGCATGACCATGCCTGACTTCGGACGCTGGGGCGCCAACGGCGGTGATCCGTCGCTCAACGACATCAACCGCACCGACCGGTTCCTGGACTCGCTCGCCTTCGAGCAGCCGGTGTATGCGACCGATCCCGGCGAGGCCGAACTCGCGAATCTACTTGCCGGGTGGCGCGACGAGGTGCGCACGCCGCCGCTGTCGGTGCCGGTGACACCGCGCGACGCGGTGTTCGCATTGGACCGCGCTTCCGCATCCCGCAAGCGCAGCCGTACGTTGGCCGTCGTCGGCTCGGCCGCTGCGGCGGTGCTCTGTCTCGGCGGATTCGTCAGCGTCGTCGCGGGTGCCGGTCCCGGCGACTCGCTGTACGGGCTGCACACCATGATCTTCGGGGAGCAGCAGAAAACCAGCGATACCGCGGTGATGCTCGCCAGCCAGCAGCTCGCCGAGGTGCAGCAGCTGGTCGATGACGGCCAATGGCAAGCCGCTCAGGACAAGCTGCAGACGCTGACCACCACCGTCGCGACGGTGAATGATGTTGAGCAGAAACAGGATCTGGTCACTCAGTGGCAAGAGCTGACGGTGAAGGTCGAGCAGCAGGACCCGGCCGCGACCGTGCCGCCGGGTGCGCCGCCGCCCGTCTTCCCCGACGTGCCGGTCGTTGTCGCACCGGGAACGGACACCTCCACGACCACCACGTCGTCGGAGACCACGTCGTCGGAGACCACCACGTCCCCCTCGGATACCACCACGTCGTCGCCGGCTTCGACCACGACCACCTCGCCGTCGGAGGCCACGACTACGACCCCGCCATCGGAGACCACGACGTCAGCGCCGGGGACCACCTCGTCGCCGCCGCCGAGTTCGTCGGCGCAGAAGCCGCCGCCGACGACATCTGTGTCCGCACCGCCGCCCAACACGCAGACGGCGCTGCAAACGGCGCCACCGTCAACACCACCGCCTTCGGCGCCGTTGCCGACACCGTCAGCGGTGGCGCCGTTGCCGACACCGTCAGCGGTGGCGCCGTTGCCGACACCGTCAGCGGTGGCGCCGTTGCCGACCCCCACGACCAGGCTCGCGGCGCCGACTGCGGTGCCCGCGCCGCCGGCGGCGGTGCAAGAGGAGCCACCGGCCGTGCAGGCGCCGAAGGAGCCATCGACCGTGCAGGCACCGAAGGCGCCATCGACCGTGCAGGCGCCGAAGTCCGAGGTCACGACCACTGTCGTGGTGCCCGAACCGGGCGGCGGGCCGGGTTAGAAGACGGGAATCGGGCGTACGCCCTCAGCGATATCCGTCGGATTCCGATGTCGCCTCGTTGAGTGAGGCGTCGGCGTATCCGCGGCAGTAATCCCAGGTGACATAGGCGTCGGGTTCCGGGTCATAGGCCGGTTCGTGGGGTCGCACAGTCCCGTCGACGAGCAGCTGCAGCAGATTCGCGCGCAGCATGTCCCAGTCGTGGTAGTGGTCCTGCTGGCATTCGTCGCAGCACACCACCAAGCCGCGAATTCCCTTGTGCGCCAACAACGCCTCATATACCGCAAGGTCGGCGAGATCTGCCTCGACCGCGGTCCGCTCCTGCGGGTCCAGCGGCTGGCCCGGCTCGAGGGCATCGAGTGCCGCAGAGGGGTCGGCGGGGTCGTCGGCGAACGGATCTGGCGGCAAACCCGGTGGCAGGTGATCTCGCACGACTCCACATTACGCAGCCGCATCCATATCGCGCCAGCCGTAAAGCGGCACGCCGCACGGGCGTAACCCACAACCAGTGTGGCACCGAACCGGGCACGTCAATGCCGATAAGATGAGTCTTTAGCTCGACGACTGTGCTTGTCTGTGTCTGTCTCGGGAGGCCTCACCCATGTCGATCGTTGAAAGCAGCATTCCGCTGGCGGTACCTGTTCCGACCGGTGGCGATGATCCGACCAAGATTGCGATGCTCGGCCTCACCTTCGACGACGTCCTGCTGCTGCCCGCCGCCTCCGATGTGGTGCCCGCCACAGCCGACACCTCCAGCCAGCTCACCCGCAAGATCCGGCTGAGGGTGCCGCTCGTCAGCTCCGCGATGGACTCCGTGACCGAATCGCGGATGGCCATCGCGATGGCCCGCGCCGGCGGTATGGGCGTGCTGCACCGCAACCTGCCGGTGGCTGAGCAGGCCGGTCAGGTCGAGACGGTCAAGCGGTCCGAGGCCGGCATGGTCACCGACCCCGTCACCTGCTCACCCGACAACACGCTGGCCGAAGTCGACGCGATGTGCGCGCGGTTCCGAATCTCCGGGCTGCCCGTGGTCGACGACACCGGATCGTTGGTCGGCATCATCACCAACCGAGACATGCGCTTCGAGGTCGACCAGTCCAAGCCCGTGTCCGAGGTGATGACGAAGGCGCCGTTGATCACCGCGCAAGAGGGTGTCTCCGCTGAGGCCGCGCTAGGTCTGTTGCGGCGCCACAAGATTGAGAAGCTGCCGATCGTCGACAATCACGGCAAGCTGACCGGGCTGATCACCGTCAAGGATTTCGTCAAGACCGAGCAGTTCCCGCTGGCCACCAAGGACAAGGATGGCAGGCTGCTGGTCGGCGCCGCCGTCGGTGTCGGCGACGATGCGTGGACGCGGGCGATGACGCTGGTGGACGCCGGTGTCGACGTCGTCATCGTGGACACCGCGCATGCGCACAACCGGCTGGTCCTCGACATGGTGCATCGGCTCAAGACCGTGGTCGGTGACCGCGTCGAGGTGATCGGTGGCAATGTCGCCACCCGCGCCGCCGCGGCCGCCCTCGTCGACGCCGGTGCCGATGCGGTCAAAGTGGGAGTGGGCCCTGGTTCGATCTGCACCACCCGGGTGGTGGCCGGCGTCGGCGCGCCTCAGATCACCGCGATCCTCGAAGCCGTCGCCGCGTGCGCACCGAAGGGCGTGCCTGTTATCGCCGATGGAGGACTCCAGTACTCCGGCGACATCGCCAAGGCGCTGGCCGCGGGCGCGTCGAGTGCGATGCTGGGCTCGCTGCTGGCAGGCACGGCCGAGTCGCCCGGCGAGCTGATCTTCGTCAACGGCAAGCAGTTCAAGAGCTACCGCGGCATGGGCTCGTTGGGCGCGATGCAGGGCCGGGGCGGCGGCAAGTCCTACTCGAAGGACCGCTACTTCCAGGACGATGCGCTCTCCGAGGACAAGCTGGTCCCCGAGGGCATCGAGGGCCGGGTGCCGTTCCGCGGCCCGCTGTCCACGGTCATCCACCAGCTCACCGGCGGGCTGCGCGCCGCCATGGGGTACACCGGTTCGGCAACCATCGAGCAGCTTCAGCAGGCGCAGTTCGTGCAGATCACCGCTTCGGGGTTGAAGGAGAGCCATCCGCACGACATCACGATGACGGTCGAGGCGCCGAACTACTACACCCGCTGACAGGGGGACAGGCCATGCGAGACATGGTTGAAATCGGCATGGGCAGAACAGCCCGCCGCACCTTTGAACTCGACGACATCAACATCGTGCCGTCGCGGCGCACCCGGTCGTCGCAGGACGTTTCGACGGCATGGCAGTTGGACGCGTACCGCTTCGAGATCCCGGTGATGTCACATCCCACCGACGCGCTGGTGTCCGCCGAGTTCGCCATCGAGCTCGGCCGGGTCGGCGGCCTCGGTGTGCTCAACGGCGAGGGCCTGATCGGCAGGCACGCAGACGTCGAGGGGAAGATCGCCCAGGTCATCGAGGCCGCGGAGAAGGAACCCGAACCCGCGGCAGCGATCCGGCTGCTGCAGCAGCTGCATTCGGCGCCGCTGGATCCCGATCTGCTGGGCGCCGCGGTCGCGCGCATCCGGGACGCCGGGGTGACGACGGCCGTGCGGATCAGCCCGCAGAACGCGCAGGCGCTGACCCCGTCACTGGTTGCCGCGGGCATCGACCTGCTGGTAATCCAGGGCACGATCATCTCCGCGGAGCGGGTCGCCTCCGACGGGGAACCGCTGAACCTCAAGACCTTCATCTCCGAGCTGGACGTACCGGTGGTGGCCGGGGGTGTGCTCGACCACCGCACGGCGCTGCACCTGATGCGCACCGGCGCCGCGGGTGTCATCGTCGGTTATGGCTCCACCAGCGGGGTGACGACCAGCGATGAGGTGCTCGGCATCAGCGTTCCGATGGCCACCGCGATCGCCGACGCCGCCGCCGCGCGCCGCGAATATCTCGACGAGACGGGTGGCCGGTACGTGCATGTGCTGGCAGACGGCGACATCCACACGTCCGGCGACCTGGCCAAGGCGATCGCGTGTGGCGCCGACGCGGTGGTGCTCGGCACACCGCTGGCCACAGCGGCCGAGGCTCTCGGGGAGGGTTGGTTCTGGCCCGCCGCCGCGGCCCACCCTTCGCTGCCCCGCGGCGCTCTTCTGCAGGTGGCCATCGGGGAGCGCCCGTCGCTTCGGCAGGTGCTGACCGGCCCGTCGGACGACCCGTTCGGCTCGCTCAACCTCGTGGGTGGCCTGCGGCGATCGATGGCCAAGGCGGGCTATTGCGACCTCAAGGAATTCCAGAAGGTCGGTCTGACTGTCGGCAGCTGACTAGCCGAACGTCATTGGGTCGGATGCACTTCCCAGGTGTCGGTTGGGTAGGCGCAGAACAGCGGCAGACCGTCCGGTGACTGAGCGGCGGTCCAACCGCTGCCCGAGGGATTGACGCTCACCACGTCGGAGAAGCAGTCCGTACCGATCTCCCGAACCCCGAGCAAACCGGAGATCTGTACCCATTCACCGGGCTTGCCGGGCTTGCCGCACGAAAGAATCGCACCGCTGGCGTTCGTTCCGAAAACGAAGTTTGTGGTGTTGGTGCAGGGCTCCCCGAGCACCGCGTCCTGCGTCATTCCGGGAACAGCCGGGTCCGCACCGGCGACCGGAGCCATGCCGAGTGCGACGATGGCTGGCGCAACGAGAAATGCGCGCAACATGAGGTCTTCTCCCTGGTCGAAGGTCGCCCGGCAGTGCGGCCGACGCTACGCCGGATTTGCTGTCGCCGGCGTCAAATTGCCGATTTGGCGGAGTTAGGGTCACCTTTCTAGTCGTTACTCGCCGGTAAGGAGATACTGGGCCGATGAAGCCTGACTACGACGTGCTGGTCATCGGATCGGGGTTCGGCGGCAGCGTGACCGCGTTGCGGCTCACCGAGAAGGGCTACCGGGTCGGGGTCCTTGAGGCGGGCCGTCGCTATGCCGACGACGAGTTCGCCAAGACCTCGTGGAACCTGCGCAAGTTCCTGTGGGCGCCGCGGCTCGGGATGTACGGCATCCAGCGCATCCATCTGCTGCGAAACGTGATGATCCTGGCCGGCGCGGGTGTCGGCGGCGGCTCGCTGAACTACGCGAACACGCTCTACGTGCCTCCGGACCCGTTCTTCAACGACCCGCAGTGGAAGAACATCACCGACTGGCGCGCGGAGCTGATGCCTCACTACGACCAGGCGCAGCGGATGCTCGGCGTGGTCGAGAATCCGACCTTCACCGATGCCGACCGCATCATGAAAGAGGTCGCCGCCGACATGGGCGTCGAGGACACCTTCGTGCCGACGCCGGTCGGCGTGTTCTTCGGGCCCGACGGCACCAAGACGCCCGGCAAGACCGTGCCAGACCCCTACTTCGGCGGGGCCGGGCCTGAGCGCACCGGTTGCATCGAATGCGGCTCGTGCATGACCGGCTGCCGCTACGGCGCCAAGAACACCTTGCTGAAGAATTATCTCGGACTGGCCGAAAAGGCTGGGGCAGAAGTCATTCCGATGACCACGGTGGCCGGGTTCGAGCAGCGTTCCGACGGGCTGTGGGAGGTGCGCACGGTCCGCACCGGCAGCTGGCTGCTGCGTAAGCGACGCAAGATCATCGCCACCCATGTGGTGCTGTCCGCGGGGACGTGGGGCACGCAGAAGCTGCTGTTCAAGATGCGCGACAAAGGCAAGCTGCCGAAGCTGTCCGACAAGCTGGGCGTGCTGACGCGGACCAACTCGGAGTCGATTGTCGGGGCCGGACGCTTCGAGGTCTCACCCGATCTCGACCTCACGCACGGCGTGGCGATCACGTCGTCGATACACCCGACGGCCGACACCCACGTCGAGCCCGTGCGCTACGGCAAGGGCAGCAATGCGATGGGCCTGCTGCAGACGCTGATGACCGACGGCGCGGGCCCGCAGGGCTCCGATGTTCCGCGGTGGCGGCAGTTCTTCCAACAAGCCGGGTCAGACCCGCGCAAATTGCTCCGACTGCTCAATCCACGGCGCTGGAGCGAACGCACGATGATCGCCCTGGTGATGCAACACCTGGACAACTCGATCACGACGTTCACCGAACGGACCAGGTTCGGGTTCCGTCGCATGACCAGTAAGCAGGGTCACGGAGAGCCGAACCCGACGTGGATCCCGGCGGGCAACGAGGTGACCCGCCGCATCGCGAAAAAGATCGACGGCGTCGCGGGCGGCACGTGGGGTGAGCTGTTCAACATCCCGCTCACCGCTCATTTTCTCGGCGGCGCCGCGATCGGCGACAGCGCCGAACACGGCGTCATCGACCCGTATCAGCGCGTGTACAACTACCCGACCATGTCGGTGCACGACGGCGCGTCGGTCTCGGCGAACCTGGGTGTCAATCCGTCGCTGTCGATCACCGCTCAGGCCGAGCGGGCGGCGTCGCTGTGGCCCAACAAGGGCCAGGTGGACCAGCGGCCGGCGCAGGGCCAGCCGTACAAGCGCCTTGCACCGATACCGCCGGAACACCCCGTGGTGCCCGCCGGCGCGCCGGGGGCGCTGCGACAACTGCCCATCGAGCCGGTTAGCTCCGCTGGTTAGAACCTCTAGTGTGCGGGTACCTACATGCGGTGCGGACCACGTTTCACGAGGAGTTATCGGGGCTGTCGGATCGGCTGGCCGATATGTGCGGGCTTGCTGCGGTCGCGATGGAGCATGCCACCGAAGCCCTCCTCGACGCCGAGTTGTCGCTCGCCGAACAGGTCATCGCCGATCATGAGCACGTCACGGCGCTGAGCCGTCGCGCCGAGGAGATCGCGCTCAAGCTCCTCGCCTTGCAACAACCGGTCGCCGGTGATCTGAGAACGGTCGTCGCCTCGATCCACATCGGCGCCGACATCGAACGAATGGGCGCGCTGGCCGTCCACGTCGCGAGAATCTCGCGGCTACGGCATCCCGAGTCCGCCCTGCCCGACGATGTGCGCGCAAGCTTCACCGAGATGGGCTCCAAGGCAGTCGAATTGGCCAGAAGGGCGCAGGAAGTGTTGCGGTCGCGCGATCCCGATCAGGCCGCACGACTGCGCGATGAGGACGACGCGGTGGACGCCGAGCACCAGCACCTTTTCACCCTGCTGATCGACCACAAATGGCAGGACGGGGTCTGCTCCGCGGTCGACGTGGCTCTGCTCGGCCGCTATTACGAACGGTTCGCCGATCACGCCGTTGAGATCGGCAGGAGGATCGTCTTCGAGGCGACCGGCGGACTGCCCGAGACCAAACAGATGGCGTAACAGCCCAGCTCGATGGGTGATGACACTGATCACCCGATGGTCGACGATGGGACCCGGTTCCGTTGGGCGCTTGGCGCGCAGTTCGATTCGAGTTTCCTGCCTCGCTTGCAGCGGCTGCCGGGCTTCGACAACGAGACCTTCATCCGGGCAATGGGACTCAGTGGGGACGGCGTTTGCGTGCTCTGGCGGCGATGAGCCGAATTCGGCGTACGCAGCAAACCGGTGACCTATATTGGGCTGGCTTGCCGTCGGTGCATGCAAACCGCACGGGTGCTACTCGAGAAAAGGGACACCACATGACCTATCCGCCCACGCCTCCGCCTCCGCCGCCCCCGGGTTACGGTGCGCCCCAACCCGGCGGTTACCCCACTCAACAACCCGACAGCAACCTGGTGTGGGGAATTCTCGTTACGGTGCTGTGCTGCTTGCCGTTCGGCATCGTGTCGATCATCCAAGCCAGCAAGGTGTCGGGCCTGTGGGCGCAGGGTCTGTACGCAGAGGCGCAAAAGGCATCCGACGAAGCCAAGAAGTGGGCGATCTGGGGTGCCGTCGCAGGCGTCATCGTCGGAATCATCTACGCCATCATCGTCTTCGCAGGTGGCATGTCGATGTACGGCATGTGATGCACATCCGCTCGCTCACCCCTCCGCTGGCAGTCGCTGCTGCCGCGGTGGGTGGGTGCGCGGTCATCTGGATGGCCGACCCGACGGTGCCCGGCGGGGTCCTTCCCGTATGCCCGACCAAGGCCCTGCTGGGTATCGACTGCCCTGGCTGCGGCAGCCTGCGGATGATCTACTCGCTGCTGCACCTCGATGTGACTTCGGCGATCCGGTTCAACGCGCTCGGCGTGGTGGCGATGGTGCTGCTGCTGTGGGCGTACGCCGTTTGGGTGTACGGCAGGCTGGCCGGCAGGCGGGTGCGTAGCTGGCAGCACCTGCGATGGTCGGCCCCCGCCGCGCTGGTGGTGACCCTGGCGTGGTTTGTGATGCGTAACTTGGATTTTGGGCCGTTTGTCGCGCTGCACGTCTGACCCGGCGCGATGCCAACTAGAATAGCCAGGTGACATCAGGATCCCCCCGGCCCGTATTGGTCATCGACTTCGGCGCGCAGTACGCGCAACTGATTGCGCGACGGGTCCGCGAGGCACGGGTGTTTTCCGAGGTGATCCCGCACACGGCCAGCGTCGAGGAGATCAAGGCCCGCGATCCTCAGGCCATCGTGCTGTCCGGCGGCCCGGCCAGCGTCTACGAGGAGGGCGCACCGCAGCTGAACCCGGCGGTGTTCGACCTCGGGATCCCGGTGTTCGGCATCTGCTACGGCTTCCAGGCGATGGCGCAGGCGCTCGGGGGAACCGTCGCCCGCACGGGCACCAGCGAGTACGGCCGCACCGAGCTGAGTGTGACTGGCGGACAACTTCATTCCGATCTCCCCGCCACGCAGCCGGTGTGGATGAGCCACGGCGACGCGGTCACCGCCGCGCCGGACGGTTTCGAGGTGGTGGCGGTGAGTTCCGGCGCACCCGTCGCCGGGTTCGAGAACCGGGACCGGCGGCTGGCGGGCGTGCAGTACCACCCCGAGGTGATGCACACCCCGCACGGGCAGCAGGTGCTCAGCCGGTTCCTCCACGAGTTCGCCGGGATCGACTCGACGTGGACGCCGGCCAACATCGCCGACGCGCTGGTCGATCAGGTGCGCGACCAGATCGGCAACGGGCGGGCGATCTGCGGGTTGTCCGGCGGGGTGGACTCCGCGGTGGCTGCCGCACTGGTGCAGCGCGCCATCGGCGACCGGCTGACCTGTGTTTTCGTCGACCACGGGCTGCTGCGTGAGGGGGAGCGGGGCCAGGTCCAGCGCGATTTCGTCGCCGCCACCGGGGCGAACCTGGTCACCGTCGACGTCGCCGACCGGTTCCTCGAGGCACTCGCCGGGGTCACCAACCCCGAGGGCAAGCGCAAGATCATCGGCAGGCAGTTCATCCGCGCATTCGAGGGCGCGGTCCGAGATATCGTGGGTGACAGTGGTTCTGAGGTCGACTTTCTGGTGCAGGGCACGCTGTACCCCGACGTGGTGGAGTCCGGCGGCGGGTCGGGCACGGCAAACATCAAGAGCCACCACAACGTCGGGGGCCTGCCCGACGACCTGAAGTTCAAACTCGTCGAGCCGCTACGGCTGCTGTTCAAGGACGAGGTGCGCGCGGTCGGCCGCGAGCTCGGACTGCCCGAGGAAATCGTTGCGCGCCAACCATTCCCGGGCCCTGGCCTGGGCATCCGGATCGTCGGCGAGGTCACCGCCGAGCGGCTGGACACCCTGCGGCGCGCGGACGCGATCGCCCGCGAGGAACTGACCTCGGCCGGCCTGGACAACCAGATATGGCAATGCCCGGTGGTGCTGCTTGCCGACATCCGGTCGGTCGGCGTACAGGGCGACGGGCGCACCTATGGCCACCCGATCGTGCTGCGCCCGGTTTCGAGCGAGGACGCGATGACCGCGGACTGGACGCGGGTGCCCTATGAAGTCCTGGAACGCATCTCCACCCGCATCACCAACGAAGTCCCCGAGGTCAACCGCGTGGTGCTCGACGTCACCAGCAAGCCGCCCGGCACCATCGAGTGGGAATGATCAGCCGTTGGCGTTCAACAGACCGTGTTCGATGAGCGCGAACACTTGCTTGGTGGCGAATTTGACGCCTGCGGAGTCGGCCGGCAGCGGTCCGTCGAGCAGGAGACAGGCAAGGCCGTGGACCGCGGACCACACCGCGATCTCCGCACCCGATCTTCGGCGAGGGTGAACGAGACCCGCCTCCTGCGCGGCGTCGAGCACTTCACCAAGTATGTCGAACGGCTCAGCGACGTCGGGTGATTCACCTCGAGGGCCGGCCGTCCGGGCATCCTCACCGCGCGACGTCGCCGAATCTGACGTGAACGCGGTGCGAAACAGTCCCGGTTGGGTCATGGCGAAATGAATGTAGGCATCGCCAACGGCCCGCAGGCGTTTTAGGGGATCGCTCACACGGTTCACCCGTCGACGCATCTCGGCGGCGAGCTCAGCACGTGCGTGCCGAGCCACCGCCGCAAGCAGGGCCTCGCGGTCAGCGAAATGACGGTACGCGGCCGAGTGTGAAACGCCGGCCGCACGGGCGGCTTCCCGCAGAACCACCCGATCGGGGCCACCCTCCCGGGCCAGCACGATGCTGGCCGCGACCAGGGCTGCGCGCAGATCACCGTGGTGGTAGCCCTTCTTGTCGGATTGGTCAGCGCCGACTGAACTCATCCCCTCACGATCTCACGCCAAATGCGATGTTGACAGCGGTCACTTTAAGGTCGCATACTCGCAACCAATAAGTGACCAATGGTCACATTGGCGTAGAAATGCATGATCGATGAAATGACGGGAGTTGGTCCGGTGGTAAACGACAACGTAATCCGTGACCAGTACTCGACCGGTCTCTCGCGCCGCAACATCGAAAAGGCACTCTCCGCCGCGGGAAAGGACATCGAGCACCTTCGAGTCCTCGGACCTCGCAGTGCTCGAGGACTTCCACACGATCGGCCGCATGGCCACCAAAGAGCTGATCGAACTGGTCGACATCTCGAGCGCCACAAGGGTCCTCGATGCGGGCTGTGGTATCGGCGGCACCTCGCGCTTCATTGCCGACCGCTACGGCTGCCACGTGACCGCTGTAGATCTGACCGGGGAGTTCTCCAAACATCGCGATTGGCTCAACCGACTCGTCGGACTCGACGATCGGATCGTCATTCGACAGGCGGACATCACGGCCCTGCCGTTTGCCGACGCCGGCTTCGACGTCGTGGTGAGTCAACACGTTCAGATGAACGTCTTCGACAAAGCCGCCATTTCCGGCGAAGCGAGCCGGGTGTTGGTCAGGGCGGACGGCTCGTGTTGTGGGACATCGTCATTGGCCGCGGTGGTGAGCCGGACTATCCACTACCGTGGGCTGACATTCCCCAACGGAGCCATTTGGTCACCTCCGAGCAGTTGAGGGCGGCCGTGGAGTCGGCGGGGTTCGCGATCGCGAGGTGCGGAGGATCTCACCGATCAGGCCGCCACAGTGATGCAGATGCTGCTGGCGCAGCCCCCGCTCCTCTTGGGCTGCACAACTTCGTCAGCGACTTCGCCGAGAAAGCCGGAAACCTGGCAGGCGCGCTGGCCGAAGGCCGGCTTCGAGTCATCCGGGGCATCGCCAGAACAACGGGCGGCGGCTCGTCGTAGGGTCGGACGCCTTCTCCACGTACTCGGCGAGTATCCGGCTGACCAACTCCTCGATCGTCGTCTCGATCGACGAGGCCAACGTGGCGGTGACCGCCGCCACCGCCTGGGTCCGGAACTGAACCAGCATCGTGATGAGTTCGGCGACCTGGGTGTCGTCCGGCAGCGCCTCGCCGGGTTTGATCCGGTCCTGCACGTGTTCGGCGCCCGCCTGCACCAAGATTGAGCTGATCTGATTCACCAGCGGCAGCACCTGCTCGTGGATGTCGATGAGCTTGTCGATGGTGAAGCCGTATTCGCGGACGTCGTTGAAGGCCTCGATCAGCTTGGGCCGCATGACGGTCGCCTCCAGACCGTCCTCCTCGATGCGGATCAGCCCCGAGCCGACGAGCCGCTCGAACGCGTGCTCGTCGGCGATCAGCCGCTTCGCCTCGGCGATCGCCATCGTCGTCGGCTTCTCCGCGGCCCACGTTCCGGCGATCGCGGTCTCGAGGCCCAGCACGTCGCCGAGATCCTTGCCCTGCTCCCAGGCGCTGAGCATCTCGCGGACATGCGCGATGTTGTAGCCGCGGTCGAGCATCGAGGTGATCAACCGCAAGCCGGGTGAGATGGGTGTCGTTGAAGAGCGCGAGCCGGCCGACGCGCAGCGGCGGATGCAACAGTCCGCGGTCGCGGTAGACGCGGATGTTTCGGGTCGTCGTGCCCGCCAGCCGCGCGAGGTCGTCGATCCGGTACTCGCCCGACGCCGCCGTTCCGTGCGGGTGACCCACCGCCGCGTCGAACAACTGTGACACTGCGGTCTCGATGACGTCGCGCGATCTGCGTCGCACCCGGCGGCGCAAACCCTTGAGGATCGTCGAGATCGCACCCGCCTGCGGCCGCGGCGGCGGCTGTCAGGCTTGGCGGTCATGCGCTTGTGCGGGCACCGCCGCCGACGCGCGCGTCCTGCTCGACCGCGACGTAATCCGCGAACCGGAAGTCCCGCATCTGTCGAAGATACTGCGTGGCGAATCCGGGGTACATCGATGCGTTGAACCCGTCGGCGGTCAGGTACCAGCTGCTGCAGCCCGACATCCAGGTCGTCTTGGTCAGCCGCTTCTGGATGCGCTCGTTGTAGCGCCGCTGGACGTCGGCGCGCACATCCAGGTAGCGCAGGTTCTCACCGAGGATGGTGGTGATGCCGCGCACCGCGTAGTCGAGCTGACCCTCGACGTAGACCAGCAGCGAGTTGTGCCCTGGGCCCGAGTTGGGTCCGGTCATCAAGAACAGGTTGGGGTAGCCGTGGGCGTTGATGCTCTTGTAGGCCTGTGCGCCGGCGGCCCACTCGTCGGCCAGCGAGCGGCCGCCGATTCCGGTGACCGGGTAGGGCGGCCCGGTCAGGTGCACGTCGTAGCCGGTGGCGAAGACGATGCAGTCCAGATGGTGCTCGACGCCGTCGCTGGTGCGGATGCCGACGGGGCTGACCGTCGCGATCGGCCAGTCGATGAGCTTGCAGTTGTCGCGCTGCAGCGCGGGGTAGTAGTCGCTGGAGACCAGCATCCGCTTGCAGCCCGGCCTGAAGTCCGGCGTGAGCTGACGGCGCAGCCACGGATCCTTGACCGCCCTGCGCAGGTGCGCCTTGCCCAGCCGGGCGACCAGCCCGGTCAGCGGCGTGTCCCACACCATCGCCGTTGCGGTGACCTCGTGGCCCCAGAACAGCGCCTGCCGCGCAAGCTCTTGAGCGGCAGGCACTTTGGCGAACAGCGTCTTGGCCGCGGCGGGCGTGGCGCCATCCAGTCGTGGCAGCACCCAGCCGGGTGTGCGCTGGAAGACCTTGACGAACTCGGCCTGCTTGACCAGTTCGGGCACGATCTGCACCGCGCTGGCACCGGTGCCGATGACCGCGACCCGCTTGCCGGTGAAGTCGTAGTCGTGGTCCCAGCGGGCACTGTGGATCTTGTGGCCCTCGTAGGTGTCGAGGCCGCGAATGTCGGGCCATTTGTGGTCGGGCAGCGGCCCGGACGCCATCACGACGGTGCGGGCCTGGAACTTCTTGCGGCCCTTGGCCTTCAGGGTCCAGATGCCCTGGGTTTCGTCGAAGACCAGCTCGTTGACCTCGACGCCGAACTGGATCCTGGGTTCCAGGCCGGAATTGCCGACCATGTCCTCGATGTGGCGGCAGATCTCGTCGGCGGGGGAGTAGGCGCGCGACCAGGACGGGTTCTTGACGAACGAGTAGGAGTACAGCAGCGACGGGACATCGCACGCCGCACCGGGATACGTGTTGTCCCGCCATGTCCCGCCGACGCGATCGGAGCGTTCCAGAATGACGAAGTCGTCGACGCCGGCCTCGGCGAGTTTGATCGCCGCACCGATGCCGGTGAAACCGGCGCCGACGATGATCGTGTCGTAGATGTCGATGTGGCCATGTCAGGCCGCCGGCTCGTGGGTGACCTCGTTGACCCAGGTCGGTACGGACGGCAGCAGCGGCCGCGGGTACCGGTCGGACAGCCAGACCATCGAGTTGGCAAGCAGGTGGTACGGGTGACGCGGGTTGGTGACCACTCCGGCGTAGCGCCTCAGGAACCGGTACGTCGGTACCCGCCGGGTGCGATTCGCCGCGATCGCCGAGTTCCTTGAATCGCTTCACGGCCCTGTACAGCCGCTCCGGCTCCATGCCCATGGCGGCGATCTCGTTGCGGATCCTGTTGATCAGCGGTGCACCCATCACCGCGCCGATGATGAGGCCAGGGGTGGCGTTGTGGCCGACGAAGTCGATCAACAGCCGTCGGATCTTGGCGTGCCCGATCATGTCGAGCACCTCGAAATCGACCACGAGGTGCCGTGACTCGTCGTTGTTGATCTTCTCGAAGACCTGGTGGCACACCGGGTCGTGACACCTCGTCGAGCAGGAACTTCAGCAGCGCGCCGTCGAGGGCGACCTCCAGCATCGGGATCACCGTGCCGAGCAGCGACAGCGGCATGTCGTCGGCCCAGCGGTCCAGCCAGTCGATGGCCAGCCGGATGTTGATGTTCGGCTCGGGCACCTCGCCGTCGTCGAGCATGCCCCAGCGCTTCATCAGCGCGAGTTCGGCGTTGGCGTGGCGCTGCTCCTCGGCGTGGAAGTAGCGGTAGATCTCGGCGATCGTCGGCGTCGGTGCCTTCTTGGCCAGCGCGGCGAACCCGCGGGCACCGATGTTCTCGATCCAGCACAGGTCGGCCATGAAGGCCTTCAGCTTGGGGCGCTGCTCGTCGGTGATCGTCTCGGCGCCCGGTGCGTCCCAGTCGATGTCGGCCAGTGCCCACTGGCGGTCCTTGATCTTCGCCAGCATCGCATCCATGTCGATCGCCATCGGATCCTCCTAGGGGTCGTGACGCGCGTGGTGAGGCCGACGGCGCGGGTGTACACCGTCGGGGTGAAACGCTTGATGCCCCAGCCGATCCGGGCGTCGGGTTGCGGCATGCAGTAGAGGCCGCCGCGGTCGTGGGTGTCCAGGCAGGTGCGGGCCACCCGCTCGGGGGAGAAGCCGGTCCAGCGCATCAGCCGGTCGGCCATCTGCGTCGACTTGTCCGTGATCCGGCCGGCTTCGACGATGTTGGTCTTGACGAACGTCGGGCACAGCACCGTGACGTTCACGCCGGTGCCGGACATTTCGGCGGCCAGGGTCTCCGAAAGCGACAGCACGCCGGCCTTGCTGACGTTGTAGGCCGCCATGCCCGGCGCCGCACCGAACGCCGCGGCCGAGGCGACGTTGATGATGCCCGCCGTAGCCGGCCTCCCGCAGGATCGGCGCGAAGACGTGGCAGCCGTGGATCGGGCCCCACAGGTTGATGTCGAGCACCCAGTTCCAGTCGTCGAGGCTCACCTCGCCGATCGGATGGCCGCCCGCGCCGACGCCGGCGTTGTTGATCACCAGCGTCGGCGGCCCGCCGAACCAGGCCTGCGCCTCGTTGGCCAGCAGCTGCGACGTCGTCGATGCTGCGAGACGTCGCAGCGCAGCGCGATGCGCCTGACCACCGTCGGCGCTGATCGCGTCGGCCGTTGCGCGCGCGGCGTTCTCGTCGATGTCGCTGCACACGATGCGGCCGCCCCGGTTGGCGAGTTCGATGGCGAAGGCCGCGCCGATGCCGCTGCCCGCGCCGGTGATGACGGCGGCGGCTTGATGGCTGCGCTTGTTCGATGACCCGAAGATTCCCACAACCGTTACCCCGCTGCCTCGTCGATGGTGTTGGCGCGCAAGGACTGCGTGATGAAAGTCCGCGATCCCGCGCATGGCGGGCGCCGCCTCGGGAGTCAACCGCGGAAGCGCCTGGAAGACATGCACCTGATCCGGCCAGACCTGCAGTTCGCAATCCCCGCCGGCGGCGCGGACGGCGTCGGCCAGCGCGACGGCGTCGGCCGCGAGCATCTCGGCGCCGCCGGCATGGATGAGCGTCGGCGGCAGCGGACGCCCGCCCGCGACGTCGAGGGTCAGCCGGGGGTGAGCGAGATCCATGTCACCGCAGTACAACCCGATCAGCCGGGCGGCATCTCGGGCGCGGATCGCCGGGTCGCGGCGAAGCCGTTCCCGGGAGCGGGCCAGCTCGAACGTCAGATCCACCAGTGGTGACATGCAGCACCGCCGCGGCCGGATGCGCGACGTCGGGCTGCAGCAGCAGGTCGACGGCCAGATGCCCGCCCGCGGAGTCGCCCGCGATCACGATCTTCTCCGGCGCAAGGCCGAGGTCACCGATCAGCCAGTCCCAGCCGGATCGGACATCGTCTGCGGCGGTGGGGAATCGGTAGCGGGGTGCCAGCCGGTAGTCGATGCTGAACACCGGCAGCCCCGTCAACCGGGAGAGCCACGCGGTGAGGCGTCGGTGGGTGCGCGGTGAGCACAACGCGTAGCCGCTGCCGTGGATGAAGTAGATGGCGGTATCGGCATGGGTGCGCTGTACGCCTGCGCCGTAAACCCATTCACCGACGACGCGTCGGCCGTCGGACGTTTCGACGTCGACCCGTTCGACGTGAGTGCCCGCCAGCGACGGGCCGAACGTGTCCATGATGCGGGCCACGATCTGTCGGGAGAGCCACACGCCCCATGCCCGCTCATGCGGAAGCACGGCGCAGATCTGCCGCAGTGTCAGGCTGCTGACGGTCGCGGCACCGCGGGATCGCAACGAACCTCGCTCGGCGTTGAGCACGGCCGAAGTACAGCATCAACTGATGACATTTGTCAATGTCACCATCGATCAATGGCGCGATTCTGCCTGGCCCTCGGCCCGCTTGACGGTGTCGGTGGGCGGGTGTTTACTCGGGGTATCGAACATACATTCGAAAATAGAGTGAGTCTGATGATGCGGGAGGTGCTGCTGTGACAGCTGCCTTGAGCCTGGATCAGCGCCGTCTAAACCGCGCTGAGCAGGTAGAACACCTGCGTCGCCAGATGGCGGCGGTGTCGGGCAAGGTGGGCGGCGGCGCGTCGTGGCGCAGTGCCGTCGACCGAGCGGCTTCCGGACTCGGAATCTTTGCTGCCGATGCCCGAATCCCTCGGCGAACTCCTTCCCGCGCCGTTGCCGCGCGGGACGGTCGCGGTCCTGTCGGGCGCCCGCTCGCTGCCGCTGAGCATGGTGGCGGCGGTGACGGCGAAGGGCGGCCACGCCGCGATCGTCGGCCAGCCGGACGTCGGCCTGCTGGCGGCCGTTGAGATGGGAGCGGACCTGAGCAGGATCGCGGTCATCCCCGAACCCGGAAGCGATCCGGTCGAGGTGGCCGCGGTGCTGATGGACGGCATGGACCTGGTGGTGCTCGGCCTGGGCGGCCGGTCGGTGCCTGCCACCCGCGCGCGGGCAGTGGTGGCCCGGGCGCGGCAGAAGGGTTGCACCCTGCTGGTCACCAACGGCGACTGGCAGGGGGCGTCCGCCCGGCTGGAGGCAAGGGTCTGCGGCTATGAGATCACCGGCCATGGAGATGGGAGTCGCCCGGGATTTGGCCGCATCGACAAGGTGCGGCTGACCTTCTCCGCGAGCGGCCGATCAGGGCTGGCGACAGTCGCGCAGTGAGTGAACTGTGTCTTCATCGCTCCTCACACGCGCAGTGTCGTCTCGCGTATTGGCGATCTGGTGCATGGACTGGCCCGCGGTCGCTGCGGCCGCCGCGGCCGGGCTGCCACCAATCGCTCCCGTTGCGGTGACCCTGGCCAACCGGGTCATCGCCTGTTCGGCGTCGGCCCGTTCGGCAGGCGTGCGACGCGGCCTGCGGCGCCGGGAAGCACAGGCCAGGTGCCCCGAGCTGCACGTCGTCACCGCCGACCCGGCGCGCGATGCCCGCCATTTCGAAGGTGTGACGGTCGCGGTGGACGACCTGGTGCCGCGGGCCGAGGTGCTGCGACCAGGTCTGCTGGTGCTGCCGGTGCGCGGGGCCGCCCGTTACTTCGGGTCCGAACAGGCCGCGGCAGAGCGACTGGTCGACGCGGTGGCCGCGGCCGGCGCCGAATGCCAGGTCGGCATCGCCGATCAACTGCCCACCGCCGTCTTCGCCGCGCGGGCCGGACGGATCGTCGAACCCGGCAAGGACGCGCTGTTCCTGTCGGCCCTGTCCATCCGGCAGCTGGCCACTGAGCCGAGCCTGGCGGGCACCGGCCGCGCAGATTT
This sequence comes from uncultured Actinomycetota bacterium, assembly GCA_963766945.1. Classification (GTDB taxonomy): domain Bacteria; phylum Actinomycetota; class Actinomycetes; order Mycobacteriales; family Mycobacteriaceae; genus Mycobacterium. The sequence continues at coordinate 81,084 of CAVYCT010000039.1, read as the reverse complement.
GGCAGACCTGCTGTGGCGCATGGGAATCCGCAACATCGGCCAGTTCGCGGCGCTGTCCCGCAGCGATGTGGCGTCGCGGTTCGGGGCAGACGCGGTGGCCGCGCACCGGTTCGCCCGCGGCGAGCCCGCCCGAGGCCCGTCGGGCCGCGAGCCCGAGGCGGAGCTCGACGCCGTCATGAACTGCGACCCGCCGATCGACCGGGTGGATGCCGCTGCGTTCGCCGGACGCTCGCTGGCCGGCGCCCTGCACCGCAGCCTCGAGACATCCGGTGTGGGATGCACCCGGTTGGCCATCCATGCGATCACCGCCAACGGCGAAGAGCTGGAACGGGTTTGGCGCTGCGCCGAGCCGCTGACCGAGGATGCCACGGCCGACAGGGTGCGCTGGCAACTCGATGGCTGGTTGAACAGGCGCAATCCCAACGACCGGCCGACCGCGCCGGTCACCGTGATCCGGCTGCGTCCGGTGGAAGTGGTTTCGGCCGAGGCGCTGCAACTGCCGCTGTGGGGTGGCATCGGAGAAGAGGACCGGCTGCGCGCCCGCCGCGCGCTGGTGCGCGTGCAAGGTCTGCTCGGACCCGAGGCGGTACAGGTGCCGGTGCTCAGCGGTGGCCGTGGACCTGCCGAACGCATCACCTTCACGCCGCTGGGTGATGAGCTGGTGCCGCGGGCCGATCCGGGCCAGCCGTGGCCGGGGCAGCTGCCCGAGCCGTCCCCGACGGTACTGCTCGACGATCCGGTCGAGCTGTTCGACGCCGACGGCAATCCGGTGCGGGTGACCGGCCGCGGGCTGTTCTCCGCCGACCCGTCGCGACTCGTCGGTCCGGGCAAGGGCGGGAGGCTGTCGTGGTGGGCCGGGCCATGGCCGGTCGACGAAAGATGGTGGGACCCCGAGCAAGCCAAGGCCGGGCGCACCGCAAGGGCGCAGGTGCTGCTCCACGGCGGCGATGAGCGCTCGCGCGAAGAGCCGGGCAAGGCCCTGCTGCTGTGTTACCGGCAGCGGCGGTGGTACGTCGAAGGAATCTACGAATAGATCAGTTGTGCACAATTGAATTGTGGGCTACAGTTCATGGCATGGCCACGATGAGCCTCGACCGGCATCTCTGCTTCGCCCTGTATTCGGCGTCGCGGGCGATGACCGCGGCATACCGGCCGATCCTGACCGAGCTGAACCTCACCTATCCGCAGTACCTGGTGATGCTGGTGCTCTGGGAGGAACAGCGCGTCACCGTCGGGCGGCTCGGCGAGCGTCTGCAACTCGACTCCGGCACGCTTTCGCCGCTGCTGAAACGGTTGGAGGCCAACGGATTTGTCCGTCGTGAGCGCTCTGCCGACGACGAGCGCCTTGTCGACGTCACCCTCACGCCCGCCGGTCGTCGGCTCGAGCGCAAGGCCCAGTGCATCCCCGAGCAGCTGTTCGGCTCGACCGGAATGACCGAACAAGAAGCCGCGGACCTGCGAGACGCGGTCCGACAACCTCACCGATGCGCTCAACGCATCACTACGAAAGGAATCCGCATGAAGACCCTCTACACCGCCGAGGCGTTGGCCACCGGTGAAGGACGTGACGGCCACGGCCGCACCTCCGACGGCACGCTCGACCTCGACCTCGCCATCCCGAAGGAGATGGGCGGCAGCGGCAACGGCACCAACCCCGAGCAGCTGTTCGCGATCGGATACGCCGCGTGCTACCACTCCGCGCTGCGGCTGGTCGGTCGGCAGGAGAAGGCCGACGTGTCGGATTCGGCTGTGGGAGCACGGGTTTCGCTCGGTCAGCTCGACAACGGCGGATTCGGCCTGGCCGTCGAGCTGGAGATCACCCTGCCCAACCTCGACCACGACGCCGCGCAGGAGCTCGCCGACAAGGCGCATCAGGTCTGCCCGTACTCCAACGCCACCCGGGGCAACATCGACGTCAAGATCGTCGTCACCGACGACTGATCTTCGGCAGTCGCGTCAGCCCAGTCGCTTCGCGAACGCACCGACGCGGGCGATGAACCGGTCGAAGAACGCCGCCGGATCAACCTCGACGCCGATGAGCGCGTTGGGTTCCCGGCCCCAACGGTTGCTCCAGTCCGCGATCGTCATGCCGCGGGTCAACGTGCCCGTCAGCTCGACGTCGATCGCGGCAGGCCGGCACCGGACCAGGTCGGGATCCAGTGCCACGGCCGCGGCGAGGGGATCGTGCAGATGCGCGAGATAGCCCTCGTTCTGGTCGAAGTGGAACTCGAAGTAGAACCGCATCGCGTCCTCGAGCACGGCGATCAACGGGTTGGAAGCCACCGACCTCGTGCCGCGGTCGTCGAGCACGCTCATCGGCAGCGACGACGACTCCGCCGCCGCCGCGAGCCGGCTCAGCAGCGCCGGTGTCATCGCGATGTTCTCGGTCAGGTTGAGGCCGAGCACGATCGGGAGGTGTGCGGGCGAGTCGAGACCCCACGCCGCGCCCCAGACCGCGAACACCTCGGCAGCCGCCTCGGGGTCCACGCTGATGTTCCACTCCGCGACCGGTGTGGTGTTGCCGCGGTAGTCGAACGCGCCGCCCATGATCACCAGCCGCCGCAACAGTTTGGGCAGGGCCGGCTCCTTGCGCAGCGCCAGCGCCAGGTTGGTCAGCGGGCCGACGGCGATCGCGACCAACTCACCCGGATGTTCGTCGGGCCGCACGGACCCACGCATCGGCGGCGTCGTGCGCGGTGAGCTGCCGATCGGTGGAAGGCAACTGCGCGTAGCCCAACCCCTCGGGGCCGTGGGTGTCCTCCGCGGTGCGCAGCGGCGTGCTGAGTGGTTCCTCCGAGCCCCTTGGACACCGGGACGTCCATCCGGCACAGCTCGAGCAAACCCAGGTTGTTACGGCAAACCTGTTGTGCGGGAACGTTCCCCGCGGTCGACGCGATGCCGACCACTTCGGCTTCTTCGCTGGCGAACAAGTACACCAAAGCCATCGCGTCGTCGACGCCGGTATCGACGTCGGCGAAGACGGGCAGTGTCACGTTGCCAACGATAGGGCCCCGCGGCTCACCAGTGCACGCCGGGCACCAACCGCACGGCGCGCTTGACCGGCCCTGGGACGCGCAGTGAGGCGATCGCCCGAGGCGGTCGCGTCGGGCGCCGAGGCGTGCGAGGCGAAGCGACGGCTCGGCAGTCACGCCGCGGGCCGCCGCCGAGTCCGGATAGCCGAGGTAGATCTGATGCAGGACGCGGCGGGACAGCTTCGGCGTGAAGTATGTGCCGACATCGGCCAGCGTCCCGACCGGAGTGTCGATCCGGGCCGGTTTGTCCACCAGGCCGCGCACCACCATCGCCGCCGCGTGCTCGGCGCTGATCGGCGGCATCGGGTTGAGTCGGCGGGAGGGCGCGATCATCGGTGTCTTCACCAACGGCATGTGGATGCTGGTGAAGGTGATGTGGTCCGACAGAGTCTCGGTCCCCACCACTTCGGCGAATGCGTCCAACGCGGCCTTGCTCGGAATGTAGGCGCTGTACTTGGGGCTGCTGGCCTGAACGCCTGCGCTGGACACATTGACGACATGCCCGAACCGGCGTTCGCGCCAATGCGGCAGCAGCGCCAGCACCATGCGGACCGCGCCGAAGTAGTTGACGGCCATCACGCGTTCGTAGTCGTGCATCCGGTCGGTCGAGGCGACCACCGAGCGCCGGATGGACCGTCCGGCGTTGTTGACCAGATAGTCGACGTGACCGAACCGGCCGAGGATGTCCTTGACGGTGTGCTCGACAGAGGTCGAGTCGGTGACGTCGCACGTGAAGGCGTGTGCCTGACCACCTGCGGCGCGGATCTCGGCGACGAGCTCGTCGAGCGCTTCGGCGTTGCGCGCCAACGCGAATACCGTCGCACCGCGCTCGGCCACGGCGATCGCCGCCGCGCGCCCGATCCCGCTGGAGGCGCCGGTGATGATGACGTGCTTGCGCACCAGAGGTCCGGCCGGATCGTCGCGGCGGGCGCGGTTCGGGTCGAGATGCTCGGCCCAGTATCGCCACAGGTTCGGCGCATACGACGCGAAGTCCGGAACCGTTATCCCGGTGCCGCGCAACGCGTCGTCGGCGTTGTCGGAGGTGAACGTCGGGAACAGGTCGACGACGTCGAGGATCTCGGCGGGGACCCCGAGCTGTGTGGCCGCCATATTGCGCAACACCTTGGCGCGCCCGGTGGCCCGCATAATCGGCGTGGCGGTGGCGCTCGGCAGCGATCCGCGCAGTGGCGGCAGGCCGGCGGCCTTCGCGACACCGCGGTAAATGCCCCGCAGCCCAGTGGTTTTCGGTGCGGTGAGGTGGAAGGTCTGTCCGTCGCGGCCCTCGGTGTGCATGATGTGGACGACGGCTTCGACCACGAAGTCGACGGGCACGATGTTGGTGCGACCGGTGTCGGGCAGCACCATCGGGGTCAGCCTGGGCAGCCGGGCCAGCTTGGCGAGCACGGGGAAGAAGTAGTAGGGCCCGTCAACCTTGTCCATTTCACCGGTGCGCGAGTCGCCGACGACGACCGCAGGCCGATACACCCGGTATCGCAATCCCTGCGCCGAGCGCACCAGCAGCTCGGCCTCGAACTTCGTCTGGTGATACGGCGTCGGCAGGTCCTGGGCGACGTCGAAGTCGTCTTCGGTGAACTCGCCCCGGTACGCGCCCGCGACCGCGATCGACGACACGTGGTGCAACGTCGCGTCCAGCCGCCGCGCCAGGTCGATCACCGCGCGCGTGCCCTCCACATTGGCGGCGCGCTGTTCCTCCTCGCCGACGGTGATGTCGTAGATCGCGGCGCAGTGCACGACGTGATCGACGGTGCCGAGTTCGGCGAGAACATCCTCGGCGAGCCCGAGGTCGGGTGCGGTGAGGTCGCCGACAAGCGGCTTCGCCCGCTCGCCCCAGGCCTGGCCACCGTCGTTCGCCAGCCGCTCGAACCTGCCGAGCGACTCCCGTCGCACCAGAACCCACACTTCGGCGTCGGGACGGGCCAGGAGCTTCGACACCACCCGCCGGCCAATAAACCCGGTACCGCCGGTAACGACATAACGCATGCGAGCCATGGTCACCCCTAGTCAGACAAAGGTCAACCGCACCTCGCTTGCGGGGGACGTGACGTGTTCGTCGGGGGCAGATATCGTCCGTCTATGGCTCTCGACCCCGGCGCCATCGGCGCGAAGACCGAACCCCAACTGTTCGAGTGGACCGATCGCGACACCCTGCTCTATGCGCTCGGTGTCGGCGCCGGGCTCGAGGATCTGGCGTTCACCACCGAGAACAGTCACGACACCCCGCAGCAGGTGCTGCCCACCTACGCCGTCATCGCGTGCCTGCCGTTCGCCGCGGCCGCCAAGATCGGGAGCTTCAACTTCGCCATGCTGCTGCACGGATCTCAGGGGATCCGGCTAACGCGGCCGCTGTCACCGTCGGGCAAGTTGAGCGTCGTCGCCGAGGTCGCCGACATTCAGGACAAGGGCGAGGGCAAGAACGCGATCGTCATGCTCAAGGCGACCGGCACCGACCCGGATACCAACGACGTCGTAGCGGAGACGTTCACGACCGCCGTCATCCGCGGTGCGGGCGGATTCGGTGGCGAGCCCGGGCAGCGGCCGTCGGCGCCGGAAATCCCTGACCGCGAACCGGACTCGAAGATCGCGCTGCCGACGCGCGAAGACCAGGCGCTGATCTACCGGCTGTCCGGCGACCGCAATCCGCTGCACAGCGATCCGTGGTTCGCGCGCGAGATGGCCGGCTTCCCGAAGCCGATCCTGCACGGGCTGTGCTCCTACGGCGTCGCCGGGCGCGCCTTGGTTGCCGAGCTCGGGGGCGGCGACGCCACCAAGGTGAGCGCGGTGGCCGCACGGTTCACCTCGCCGGTGTTCCCCGGCGAGACGCTGACGACGTCGATTTGGCGTACGGAACCCGGGCATGCGGTTTACCGCACCGAGGCCGCCAACCCGGATGGGTCGAACGCCCGCCTGGTCCTCGAGGACGGCACCGCCGAGTACACCGACTGATTTGTCGGAAGTGCACGTGACCCGGTGAGCTGATTGACAGGATTCACCGATGAAGCTTCTCGTTGGGTATCTGGCAACGCCGGGAGGCGCTGACGCAGTCACGCTCGGTGTACGGCTCGCTCGTACCCTCGGCGCGGAGCTCGAGGTGTGCATTGTCATGCCGCCGGAGCACGTCGCGGTGTCGCTCGTGCCGAAGGGCGGTTACGAGGAGCATCTCGCCGAGCAGGCCGAGGAATGGCTCGCCGAAGCGCGCGCGTCGGTGCCCGACGACGTGGTCGTGAGCACCAAAGTCATATTCGACGACTCGTTCGCCGACGGGCTGATCAAGGAGACCTCACGGGCCGGCGCCGATCTGATCGTCGTGGGTGGTTCCGGCGGTGGCCTCGCGGGCAGCTATTCGCTGGGATCGGTGGTCAACGAGTTGTTGTACTCGTCGCCGGTACCGGTCGCGGTGGCGCCCAGGGGCACTCGTGATTCGTCGATCGACCGTGTCCGCGAAGTGACGTGTGCGCTAGGGCAGCGCGCGGGAGCAGATCTGTTGCTGGACACCGCCGTTCGCTTCAGCCGGGCGGCGGACACCCCGCTGAGATTGGTGTCGCTGGTCGCGCTTGACCCGATGTACGGCATGCTCCGCGGCGACGACGACGCCGTACGCGAACGGGCGCTGACACACGCCCAGCACACCCTCGACACCGCGAGAAGCAGGCTGCCCGAGGACTTCCCGGTGGGCTCGACCATCGTCGATGGCGCCACGGTCGAGGAAGCGGTGAACAAGCTCGAGTGGCATGACGGCGACCTGATCATGGTCGGCTCGAGCCGGTTGAGCGCGCCCAAGCGTCTGTTCCTCGGTTCGACGGCCGCGAAGATGCTTCGCGTGTTGGATGTGCCGATGATCGTGGTGCCGAGAGATCAGCTCGGCGCACACGATCTGCCATGAGTTTGACGCAGGCCTAGGTCCTACAGGCCGGCCTTGGAGGGGCCACGGTAACGACGGAATCGGGTATTGAGGCTGGCCATTAGGCTCGGTGATGTCCGTGCACGAGGGACTGCCGTGACGGCCATAGTGCCGACGTGAGCGCGGACGACAACTGGCATCGCGACCATCTGGCCGAGCACGCTGATCTCTCGCTTCGCCTGCTCCCGTGCGATGAACAACAGGTCGAGTGGGTACCACAGCCCGACCCACGCCACGACGAGGAACACCCCGTTTCCCAAGAGGTCGCGCTGGAAGCTCACTGACCCACGTCGCGCGTGAAGATGTATGACAGCGCGATGCCCACGATAAAGAGCAACGAGCCGTTGAGCAGCGCCCGTTTGCCCTGGCGCCAGATCAGGTCGAGTTCCCGAACCGCTCGACGCCGTCGCAGCTCGCAATAGCGGTGCACCGCCACCACCATGGTTGCCGCCATGTCTTCGTCGCACTCACGTGCAATGTCCAGCACGATGCGTTGGTCACTGGAGGGGTTCTTCTGCGCCTGAATCCGCTCCACCAATTCGTCCATTCCGCTGTCGATGCGATTCGAACCGCCGAGAAGCCCACTGGGATCGGCGTAGAACAGCTCCTCGGGAGTGTCGAGCTCGACAACCACGTCGACCGGGGCGATTCGTCTCTCGTGCCGCAGGTTCACCGCGCAACCTCCCTACCCGAGGCGTGGCTGGCGGCCGGCAGTCGGTCGACGGGGAACCGGCAAAGTCGCGCCGGTCACCAACGCCATGCGCGAATATTACTTACCTCAGGCATGCGCAATCAGGGGATCGGCGCCGAAGATTGGGTCAGCGTCGCGTCACGGTGCGATCGAGCGTCGCCAGCGACTCCTCGATGAACTCCACCGGAAACACCGGCACGCCGACGGTTTCGCGAAACTCCTGTTCGGTCCCGCTCCAGTCATAGGTGAGCGTGACGTCGGTGCCCGCGCCGTTGGGGGCGAGGTCGTAGCGCCAGTACCAGCCCCCGGGACCGTGCTTGCCTGCCTCGTCCAGCTGACCGGGAAGCCACGCGATGGTCCGGTCCCGCTCGAATTCGGTGACGAGGTTGTGCATCACGTAGTGGCCACCGGCCTGCTCTAGGAACATGTTCACGGCGAACATCTGGCCGGGGGCGGTGATGGTGTCGGTGTCGATTGCGTCGCGGACCCAGTCGCCGGGTTCGGTGTGCTTGTGGCGGGTCGGGTCGGCGAGCACCGCGAAGATCTCGGCGGGGGTGGCGGGGATCGTCCGCGTGACGACGTAACGCTCTTCGGTTGCAGTGGTCATTTCACGTCTCCGTTCGGGCCGTAGAGGCGCAGCGATATCGGGGGAGTCGAGCCACTTGGAGTAGGCCGGCGACTGCGGCCAGCCGTCGGGCGAGTCCTGCCATTCCTCCTGGCGGCCCCACGGCAGGATGTCGATCAAGCGCGAAGGTGTAGCTGAGCTGCTCGGTGCCGCGGCCGTCGGTGTGCCAGGTGCGGTACACGGTGTCGCCGTCGCGGAGGAACACGTTGACGGCGAAGCCTTGGCTCCGGCGGGGCTCCGACGTCCGCGCCGAAGGAACTCTCGCGACGACGAGTACCAGTCCATCTTGTTGCCGACCTTGGCCTTGTAGGCCAGCGCCTCGTCGATGGGCCCGTTGGTGACGATGACGAAGCGGGCGTCGTAGTTGCTCCAGGAAGCCCAGCCGGTCCCACTGCGACGTGAGCCCGGTGCAGCCGCCGCACTGCCACTCCGCGCCGTCGAACCACATGTGGTTGTAGACGATGAGCTGGGCTGCGTCCGTCGAACACGTCGACCAGCCGGACGGGCCCGTCGGCGCCGATCAGCGTGTAGTCGGGCAGTTCGACCATGGGCAGCCGGCGGCGCTGCGCGGCGATGGCATCGAGTTCGCGGGTGGCGGCCTTCTCTCGGCGACGAAGCTCGTCGAGCTCGGTGCGCCACGTGTCGTGGTCGACCACAGGGGGTAGGGCTGAAGTCATTCGGGCCTCCTCTTCGGTGTGCTCGCCATATAGACCGGATCGGTGCGCATAACTCATCGCTGCTTTAGCATGTGCCACCGACAGGTCGCGGAGGTTATCCCCAAGTGGGGATTGATCCACAGGTTTGTGGATCGGGGGCTTGGTGGGGGTTGTTGGCACATGTGTTCGATAGCGTTGCGGTGTGGGGCAATTCATCACCGGAGCAGGTGGCGCGCGAGCGGTTCGGCGCGCTGCTGGATCACGGTTGATGAGGCGTATGCGCAGATGCGCGGGTTGTCCTCTGATGAGGTGGGCAGCGAGTTTCGGGTGCAGATGGCCGAGCGGCTGGAAACCCAGGAGCGCACCAACCGCGGTCTGATGTATCGGGTGTTCGGTGAGATGGCCGATCCGCCCGACGAGGTGCTGCCCCTTCCCGCGCTGATCGATAGGTGTGGGCGCGGCTGCGGATCACCCCCAGCGAGATCAAGCGCCGGATGAAGGTGGCCGCCCGGATCCGGCCGCGCCGCTCGCTGGCCGGGCCGCCGCTGCCACCGGAGCTACCGGTGGTCGCCGAGGCGGTGGAGGCCGGGGCGATCGGTGAGGATCACCTGCAGGTGATCACGCCGGCGATGGACGTGTTGCCGTCGTGTGTGTCGGCTGGCGGAGCGCGACGAGGTGGAAGCCTCCCTGGTGGGTGAAGCCACCAAGAGCGACGCCGACATCGTCAAGGCGGCGGCCAAGGCGATCGATGCGATCTTCAACCCCGACGGCGATTACGACGAGGCCGACCGGGCGCGCCGGCGCGGGATGGTGCTGGGCCCCCAGGGCCGCGACGGGATGTCGAAGTTGTCGCGGCTATGTCGATCCGGAGGCCCGCTGCTACATCGAGGCGTGCACCGCCGCGGTGCGCCCGGGCCGCCACCTGCCCGACGGCACCATCGAAGAGACCCCCGATGAGCGCAGCCCGGCCCAGCGCTGCCATGACGGCCTCAAACTGGGGTTGAAGGCCGGCATCGCCTCCGGGGAGCTGGGCTCACATCGGGGGCATCCGGTGACGGTGATCGCGCGCACCACGCTGGCCGAGCTCAATCAGGCCGCCCACGCCGTCACCAACACCGACATTCCGATGCCGCCGCCGGCGCGCACCGGTGGGGACACCGCGCTGCCGATGCGCGATCTGATCCGGATGGCCGCCGACGCGCATCCACTACCTGGCGGTGTTCGACGACCACTCCGATCGGCCGATCTATCTGGGTCGCCAGAAGCGCATCGCCACCGCCGATCAACGCATCATCTGCTACGCCCGCGATGGCGGCTGCACCCGCCCCAATTGCTCGAGCGCCGGGCTATCACGCCGAGGTGCACCACGCCGTGGACTGGGCCGCCGGCGGGCCCACCGACGCCGACATGCTGTTCTTCGCCTGCGGCCCCGACCACGACCGCGTCACCAAAGGCTATTGGCAGACCACCGTCACCGACACCGGCCGACTGGCCTGGACCAACGGCACCACACCACCCGACATCAACCACGCCCACCACCCCGACGAACTCCTCCACAGCGACCCCGACCCGCCGGATGAGGGCGCGACGTGAGAGGGGAAACTGTCGACGTGACGAGCGCGGAGCGACCGGAGGCCGAAATTCCGGCAAGCCATGCCGGCATTCTCGAGACGGCTGTGACGGCGATGGTGAGCACCATCGGCCACAAGGATGGACTGATCTCGACCAACCCGGTGGCGTTCGACTGGGACGGCGGGTATATCCGGATATCTACGCTGAAGTCCCGGGTGAAATACCGCAATCTGCTCGCGAATCCACAGATCACCTTTTGTGCGCTCGACGCGAAGGATTTGTCGCGCTACATCGAGATCCGCGGGTACGCGGAGATAAGCGAAGATCCGGACGGCTCATTGAACCGGAAGATGTTCAACCGCATGACCGGAAAGGATTGGCCGAACCTTGACGAGCCCGGCGCCGAGCGCGTGATCGTCAAGATCGTCGCCCACGCAGGTTTCGGCGCCCGCGATCTACGGCGGTCGCTTTGATCGGCGTCGCTCTTCGTGACATCCGCGAAGGCGGCCCGCGGCGACATCGTGGGTCGTGCGGTGATCGTCTTCGACTAGCAATCGAACGTCTGTTCGATTAGGCTCGCGGTGTGGGCTGGCATACCGGGCCGCCGAGCTGGACGGAAATGGAGCGGGTGCTCAACGGCAAGCCGCGCCGTGCCGGCTGGCCCATCGACGAGCAGATCGGCGACGGCGGCGACAGCCCGGCCTGGTCGCGCAAGCGGGGGTCCTATCAGCCGCTCGAGGTCGACCGGCCGGCGTCGTCGCTGCCGTATGCCGAGCTGCACGCGCATTCGGCGTACAGCTTCCTCGACGGCGCAGGCACGCCGGAGGAACTCGTCGAGGAGGCCGCCCGCCTCGATCTGCGGGCGATCGCGCTGACCGACCATGACGGGCTCTACGGGGTGGTGCGCTTCGCCGAGGCCGCCAGGGAACTGAAGATGTCGACGGTGTTCGGGGCCGAACTGTCGCTCGGCGGGGGTGACCGAACCGAGGACCCCGATCCGCCCGGCCCGCATCTGCTGGTGTTGGCCCGCGGCCCGGAGGGGTACCGACGGCTGTCCCGGCAACTGGCGGCGGCGCATCTGGCCGGCGGCGAGAAGGGCAAGCTGCGCTACGACTTCGACGCGCTGACCGAGGCTGCGGGCGGGCACTGGCACATCCTGACCGGCTGCCGCAAAGGCCATGTCCGCCAGGCGCTTTCCGAGGGTGGTCCGGAGGCGGCGGCCAAGGCGCTGGCCGACCTGGTGGACCGGTTCGGTCGCGACCGGGTCAGCATCGAGCTCACCCACCACGGGCATCCACGCGACGACGAGCGCAACGCGGCACTCGCCGAACTGGCGCCGCGGTTCGGTCTCGACTGTCGCCGCCGGGGCGGCTCCGGTGTCGGCGTCGTCGCCACCACGGCCGCCCACTTCGCCGCAGCCGTCGCGCGGTCGGCTGGCCATGGCCATGGGAGCGATCCGGGCCCGGCACTCGATGGACGAGGCGGCCGGTTACCTGGCGCCGCTGGGTGGCTCGCACCTGCGGTCCGGGGAGGAGATGGCGCGGCTGTTCGCGCACTGTCCCGAGGTGGTGACCGCGGCGGCCGACCTCGGCGAGCAGTGTGCGTTCGGGCTGGCGCTGATCGCCCCGCAGCTGCCGCCGTTCGACGTGCCGGACGGGCACACCGAAGACAGCTGGCTGCGGCATCTGGTCATGGAGGGCGCGCGCAATCGATACGGCCCGCCGGAGCGGGCGCCGCGGGCGTACGCGCAGATCGAGCACGAGCTGAAAATCATTGAGCAGCTGACATTTCCGGGCTACTTCCTGGTGGTCCACGACATCACCCGGTTCTGCCGGGAGAACAACATCCTGTGCCCAGGGTCGAGGGTCGGCGGCCAACTCGGCGGTCTGCTACGCCCTCGGTGTCACCAACGTCGACCCGATCGCCAACGAGCTGCTGTTCGAGCGGTTCCTGTCGCCCGCGCGCGACGGTCCGCCGGACATCGACATCGACATCGAATCGGATCTGCGCGAGAACGCGATCCAGTACGTCTACGACCGCTACGGCCGCGACTACGCCGCCCAGGTGGCCAACGTCATCACCTACCGCGGCCGCAGTGCGGTGCGCGACATGGCCCGCGCGCTGGGATTCTCCCAGGGCCAGCAGGACGCGTGGAGCAAGCAGATCAGCCAGTGGGGAAACCTGGCCGAGGCAACCCATGTCGAGGACATCCCGGAACCCGTGATCGACCTGGCCAAGCAGATCTCCAATCTGCCGCGGCACATGGGCATCCACTCCGGCGGCATGGTGATCTGCGACCGCCCGATCGCCGACGTGTGCCCGGTGGAATGGGCGCGGATGGAGAACCGCAGCGTGCTGCAGTGGGACAAAGACGACTGTGCGGCAATCGGTTTGGTGAAGTTCGATCTGCTGGGCCTCGGCATGCTCTCGGCGCTGCACTACTGCATCGACCTGGTCGCCGAGCACAAGGGCATCGAGGTCGACCTGGCCCAGTTGGACCTGTCCGAGCACGCGGTCTACGAGATGCTGCAGCGCGCCGACTCCGTCGGGGTGTTCCAGGTGGAGTCACGTGCGCAGATGGCCACCCTGCCCCGGCTGAAGCCGCGGGTGTTCTACGACTTGGTGGTCGAGGTGGCGTTGATCCGTCCCGGACCGATCCAGGGCGGATCGGTGCATCCGTATATCAAGCGACGCAACGGGGAAGAACCTGTCACCTACGACCACCCGTCGATGGAAGCGGCGCTGCGAAAGACGCTTGGGGGTGCCGCTGTTTCAGGAGCAGCTCATGCAGCTCGCGGTCGACTGTGCGGGCTTTTCCGCCCGCCGAGGCCGACCAGCTGCGCCGGGCGATGGGGTCCAAACGCTCGACCGAGAAGATGCGCCGGCTGCGGGGCCGGTTCTACGACGGCATGCGGCGAGCGGCACGGCATCACCGGCGAGGTGGCCGACCGGATCTACGAGAAGCTGGAGGCCTTCGCCAATTTCGGTTTCCCGGAAAGCCATTCGCTGTCCTTCGCGTCGCTGGTGTTCTATTCGTCGTGGTTCAAGTTGCATCATCCGGCGGCGTTCTGCGCGGCGCTGCTGCGGGCGCAGCCGATGGGCTTCTACTCGCCGCAGTCGCTGGTGGCCGATGCCCGCAGGCACGGGGTCACCGTGCACGGGCCGGACGTCAACGCCAGCCTGGCGCACGCCACGCTGGAGAACGTGCGGCACCGAGGTGCGGCTGGGCCTCGGCAGTGTCCGCCACATCGGTGACGAGCTGGCCGAGCGGATCGTCGACGAACGAAAAGCCAACGGGCCGTTCACCTCCCTGCTGGACCTGACGCAGCGGATTCAGTTGAGCGTGCCGCAGACCGAGGCGCTGGCCACCGCAGGGGCGCTGGGCTGTTTCGGGATCACCCGCCGCGAAGGGCTGTGGGCGGCGGGCGCGGCCGCCACGCAGCGACCGGACCGGCTGCCGGGAGTGGGATCGTCGTCGCATATTCCGTCGCTGCCCGGCATGACCGAGCTGGAGCTGGCCGCCGCCGACGTGTGGGCGACCGGGGTCTCGCCGGACAGCTATCCCACCCAGTTCCTGCGTGAGGATCTCGACGCGCTCGGGGTGGTCCCTGCGGCCAAGCTCCTGCAGGTGCGCGACGGGACGCGGGTGCTGGTGGCGGGCGCGGTGACCCACCGGCAGCGGCCGGCGACGGCGCAGGGGGTGACGTTCATCAACCTCGAGGACGAGACGGGGATGGTCAATGTCCTGTGTTCGCGCGGGGTGTGGGCGCGGCACCGCAAGCTCGCCCAGACGGCGTCGGCGTTGCTGATCCGCGGCATCGTGCAGAACGCCAGCGGAGCGGTCACCGTCGTCGCCGATCGGATGAGCCCCATCGATATGCGCGTGGGGTCCAAGTCGAGGGACTTCCGATGAGCGAAGCGAAGCGGAACATCCAGCCCGGTCGATGAGCGAAGCGAAGCGGAACATCCAGCCCGGTCGATGAGCGAAGCGAAGCGGAACATCCAGCCCGGTCTGGCAGTGTGTCCACACCTTATCGACGGTGATCTTCAGCCGCAGATTGTAGGCGGACAGAAAGTCGTCGCTGAAGCCCAGGCTTGCCGCGAGCTCACCATACTTGGCGCGGTATCGCTCGTCCTTCAACGGATCCGCGTTCTCGGCATCGATCGTCGCCTCGCCGCCGACGGCGATGACACCCGACCCGTTTCCATCGGAATCCAGGTTCATGCTGACCCGGGGATGGTTGCGGATGTGGCGGACCTTGGCGGCGCCAGGTTCCGAGTAGACGATCACGTCGGAACCGTCGAAGTAGAACCACACAAGCCGCGGGACGGGCTGGCCGGATTTGGCCACCGTCGTCAGCCACCCGGAATGATCGGCTTGGAGCCTGCTGGAAACTTCTTGCGTGAATTCGACTGCCATGGAAGCGAATGTAGTCTCGGTCGGTGACCTTGAATCTGTCAGCAGATGAAGTCCTGACCACGACGCGCTCGGTGCGCAAGCGGCTCGATCTGGAGAAACCGGTTCCGCGTGAGGTCCTGATGGAGTGTCTCGACCTGGCGCTCCAGGCGCCGACGGGTTCCAACTCCCAGGGTTGGCAGTGGGTGTTCGTCGACGACCCGGAGAAGAAGAAGGCGCTCGCGGACATCTACCGACACAACGCGACGCCCTACCTCGACCGGGAGCGACCCGTTCGCGGCGACGTCCGGGACGACCAGATCGGCGCCGTGATCGAGTTCGGCGAAGTACCTCAACGAGCACCTGCACGAGGTGCCGGTGATGTTGGTCCCGTGCCTGGAGGGCAGTCCTGACGACGCGGTGGCAGGCGAGCGCAGGGTTCTGGGGCTCACTGCTTCCCGCGGTGTGGAGTTACATGCTGGCGTTGCGCTCACGGGGCCTCGGATCAGCCTGGACGACACTGCATCTGGCTGGGCAAGGGCGAGAAGCTGGCCGCCGACGTCCTCGGGATTCCGTTCGACAAATACCGACAGGGCGGACTGTTCCCGATCGCCTACACGAAGGGCACCGACTTCCAGCGGGCCAAGCGCCTACCGGCCGAGCAGTTCGCGCACTGGAATAGTTGGTAATGCTCTTCGCGCAAGCGCTCATCGGGAAGGTAAGCGAACGACTTAGACCGCGCCGCTGAACCCGTTCTGCCGCCACGCCTCGTACACCACGACCGCAGCGGCGTTCGAGAGGTTCAATGAGCGCCGTCCGGCCAACATCGGAATGCGGAGCTGCGCAGTGATGTGGGCGTCCGCCAGCGTCTCGGCATCCAACCCCGTGGGTTCGGGGCCGAACATCAGCACATCGCCGGGTTCGTAGTGGACGTCGGCGAAGGACGAGGTGGCGTGCGCCGTGTACGCGTAGACCCGCGTCGGTTGCAGCGCGTCCCAGGCCGCGTTCAGATCACGGTGCACGGTGACCGACGCCAGGTCGTGGTAATCCAGGCCGGCGCGACGCAGTTTGGGTTCGGACAAGTCGAAGCCGAGCGGCTCGACGAGATGCAATTCGCAGCCCGTTGCGGCGACCATCCGTATCGCGTTGCCGGTGTTGGGCGCGATGCGCGGGGAGTAGAAGAGCACGCGGAACACCACCGCATCCTCCCAGCGAGGTCTCCTGAAAAACATAAACACCCCCGGCTGCGAAGAGCCGGGGGTGTTCGATGGTTCGATCGTCAGGACTTGCTAGCAGCCTTCTGACGCGTTTCCTGCACCTTGGCCTTGGCGCGAGCCTTCTCGGCCTCGGCCTCTTTACCGGCTGCCTCGAGTTGATTCGAGGCCTTGTCGACCTGCGCTCGACCCTCTTCCTGAAGATCGCTGCGGCTCAGGATCAAGCCGATGACCTGCTTGGTAAACCCGATAGCGCCGGAGACGATGCCCCGCACGGCTTCGATCGGGCCGCTGTTGTTCTCTGCCATTAGTTCCCCTCCTCATCAATGGCTGTCGGACACTGCCGATACTTCGCCCAGACTGCTAGCTGGTGCAAGCACTTGTTAGCATCTTCACAAAGTGTTTAAGCCTGAGCCAGAAGGGGTGCGCCCCGCGGCTACTCGTCAGGCGTGCTGACGGCGGCGAGCTCCTGTTCCTCGGCCGCCTCGGCTTCCTCGGCGGCGGCCTTGGCTTCCCGCCCGGCCGGACTGGCCACCGAGGCACCGGGGTTCGTCGTCGACGCGAAACTACCTGCGCAGTTCAGATTGAGCCGCACTTCGTCGGTGACCGACAGGACGTAGACGTCGTCGAGCGGATCTCTGAGATACGAGTGGTCCTGGGAGTTGACGACGATGCATTCGTCGGTCGAAAGTTGGCCACCCACCCGCGTCGCTATGACCGGGGTACCGCCCTCCTCTGAAATCGCGTCGGCCGCATCTTCGTACGTCTCGCCGTTGAACTCGGCGGCCGTGGCGACACCGGTGCCGAGCAGCAGCCCCGACGCTGCGATGACTCCAACCATGCCGAGTCCGAGAGTGATGTGAGTTTTCATGGATGTCCTCCAGCCTTCATCAAGGAACTAGGGAGTGAATGCCCAGATTATTAGCGGTGGTCCAAGGCGGCGACCCGAGTCGCTGAGAGCATTCTCAGGAACGCCCGCGCGTTGGCGAATTTGCCTATCCGGTGGCGTTTGCTCGGACCGCACACAACGCGCGTGGTAGTGCGGTTTTGAACTCTGTCTGTTCAGTAAGAATTGTGGAATCAGCAGCACATGGCTGTCATACTCGACCAATTGCCAGGGCCAGAACCGCCCACCCAGATCAGGGTGGAATTAGCAGGAAGCCTTATGAACCACGCTCCAATACTGAAATGCGGACACGCGGCCGATAGTGCAGGCGGGCGCCGATGAGCTCGTTCACGCAGCTCAAGCAGGCGGATGGGACCCTCGTCGATTTCGAACCCAAAGCGGCTCCGCCGCCCAAGCGGCCGTCGCGATGGGTGATGTCCAATTGGCCGGTTCGCTGGAAAGTGTTCGCGATCGTATTGGTGCCCTTGGTTTTGGCCGCAATGTTCGGCGGGTTGCGCATCTACAGCAGCTGGACTGAGGCGACCGATTTGCGTCGCGCCGCCGATCGCACCCAAATGGTGCCGGCGATCGTGAGTTACATGAGCGCGCTGGACGGCGCGATGCTGGCGGCTTCCACCGGCGGCGACCCCCAGGCGGCCCTCACCAAGTTCGACCTCAGCAAGCAGGAATTGCAGCGCCGACTGGCCGACACCGACAACGCGACGGACGTCAGCAAGGGCGTCACGAGCATGGTCGCCGACGGCCAGGCCCTGATGGACAAAGTGTCACGTCCAACAGCATCAACCTGTTCGACCGGATCACCGCTTACGCGCCGATCCTGCTGACCGCCGAGGATGCGATCAACGGTTCCGTTCGCGTCGACGACGAACGCATCCGGGCAGAAAGCCTCGGCCTGTCCCGTGCGGTCGGCGCCCGCGGGCAGATGATGATGCAGCAGCTACTGGTCAACCTCGGCGGTGAACTGCCCGAGCCCGAGCTGCGCACCAGGATGGTCACCCTCGCAGGCACCGAGCCCTCCACGATCTTCGGGATGAACCAGGTGCTCGGGGTCGGCTCGCCCGAGGCTGACCAGCTGCAGGCCGAGTTCGTGAAGCGGATGGGCATCGTGTCAGACCCGTCGGCGGTTCTGGTCGACAACCCCGACCTGCGTAGCTCGATGCAGGCGACCGACCAGATCGCCGGCAAGGTCATCGAGGACACGAGCAAGTCCGTGGTCGCCGCGGTCCAGGGTCAGGACCGGGAGGAGCGCAACGACGTCATCCGCGACTCGGCGATCGTGGGCGGCGCGATCCTGCTCGCGCTGCTCATCGTCATCTTGGTAGCGCGGTCACTGGTCCGGCCGCTGCGCCGACTGCGCGACAGCGCGCTCAAGGTCGCCCACGACGACCTGGCCCGCGAAATCGAACACGTCCGTGCGGGTGGCGATCCCGCGCCGCTGTTGCCGATCGCGGTGCACACCTCCGAGGAGGTGGGCCAGGTTGCTCACGCCGTCGACGAGCTGCACGAGCAGGCGGTACTGCTGGCCGGCGAGCAGGCGCGGCTTCAGCTGCAGGTGAGCGACATGTTCGAGACGCTCTCGCGCCGCAGCCGGTCGCTGGTCGACCAGCAGCTGTCGCTGATCGATCGCCTCGAACGCAACGAGGAGGACCCCGAACGGCTGGAGAGCCTCTTCCGCCTGGACCACCTGGCCGCCCGGATGCGCCGCAACGGTGCCAACCTGTTGGTGCTCGCCGGCGCGAAGGTGCCTCGCGAGCAGGCCGAACCGGTGCCGGTATCGGCGGTCATCAACGCCGCGGCCTCCGAGGTCGAGGACTACACCCGCGTCATCACCGCGACCGTGCCCGACAGCGAGATCGTCGGCTCCGTGGCCGGCGACCTGGTTCACCTGCTGGCCGAACTGCTCGACAACGCGCTGCGCTACTCGCCGCCGATATCTCAGGTGCGGGTGTCGGCGGTGCACACGGGCAACGGTGGCCTCGTCATCGAGGTCAGCGACATCGGCCTCGGCATGACCGAGTCGGACCTGCGGGTGGCCAACACCCGGCTGCAGGCGGGCGGCGAGGTCAACCCCAACACCGCCCGGCACATGGGTCTGTTCGTGGTCAGCCGGCTCGCGGCACAGCACGGTCTGGTGGTCAGGCTGCGCAGCACCGTCGCGGGGGAACCGAGCTCGGGCACCACCGCCGGTGTGTATGTGCCCACCGAGCTGCTCGGCGGCACGGGGGAGCCGGACCAATTCGGCGAGCCGGAGTACGCCACGCCCGCCGACGCGCACGCGGGCATCGCAACGGCGCTCGCGCTTGACGAGGATCACGCGGAACCTTGGGCCGACGAAGAGCATGGGGAGTTCTGGGGCGCCGACAACGGCCTGGCGGCCGAGCACGAGTACCTCAACGGCCACTCCGAGGTACCCGTATCGCTGTTGCCGCAGCGCGATCCGGGTGCCAGCGGGATAGCCGACATCCCGGCGTCTCTGGCGGCACCTGCTCCCGCAGCCGGAGCAGCCCGACGACGAGTGGCCTGACGACTCGATGCCGGCGCAGACCCGTGAGCATCCTGCGCCCGTCTCCGACGAGTGGGGTGCGCCACGGGTCAGTGACCGACCGTCGGACACCTCCGGGTTCTTCGCCGCGCGTGCGCAGGCCGTTGGCAACGGTGTGCCGGGCCCGGGCGCCTGCCGAACCGCAGGACCAGCAGGACGAGCCCGCCTCGCCGGTCGAGGAAGCTCAACCCGAGCCCGTCCGTCACTGCGGCGTCCGGAGAGTCTTCGACGGCCGGCTCGGACGACGCGATCTATCAAAAGATGCTCTCCGAATGGCTTGTCGACCCGTCCGACATCGCCAAGAGCGACGACCTGAACTGGGAATCGGTGTGGGACAACGGCTGGTCGGCCGCGGAGGCGGCCGAGGAAGCGCCGGTGCTCGAGCAAACCGACGAGGGCCTGCCGGTCCGCGAACCGGGCGCCCGGTTGGTGCCCGGCGCGGCTGATTCCGCAGGCCCCGAGGGCGGGCATCATCGCAACGGCGGCGCACACAGGAGCAGCGACAGCGACGACGAGGTAGCATCGGCGGCTGAGTTCGACGCCGGCGGGCAGCGAGCATCCGCTGGCGGGGGAGCAGCCCCGCAACGTGATCCGGAGGCCGTCCGCGCGAGTATCAGCAGCCATTTCGGTGGCGTACACGCCGGCCGCTCGCACGCTCGAGATGCCAGAGGAACAGATAGCCAATGACCTACCCGTCACGTCCGTCACGTTCGACGCAACGTGATTCGCTCGACTGGCTGGTTTCCAAGTTCGCCCGCGAAGTCTCCGGCGTGACCCACGCCGTTCTGGTGTCCGCCGACGGGCTGCTGATGGCGGCCAGTGAGCACATCCCGAAGGAACGCGCCGACCAACTGGCCGCGGTGGCCTCCGGGCTGGCCAGCCTGTCGACGGGTGCCGCGCAACTGTTCGACGGCGGCCATGTGCTGCAGTCCGTCGTCGAGATGGAGAACGGGTACCTGCTGCTGATGCGGGTCGGCGACGGCTCCAACCTGGCCACGCTCGCGTCGCGCAACTGCGACATCGGCCAAATCGGTTACGACATGGCCATTTTGGTGGAACGAGTGGGCGCCGTGGTCCAGTCGGCACGGCGGCGAGCTCCGCAGCACTCGTGAGCGGCCTATGGATGACTGGGAAAAGGATGGCGCGGACGAGCCGAGTCTTGTCCGGCCGTACATCCTGACGGCCGGCCGCACCGATTCCCGCGTCCATCTGCCGCTCGAGGCGCCGATCGGGACGCTTGATTCGGCGAAGCCCCCGCGATGGCCGGGAAACGATATGCGGGGCCGGATCCTGACACTGTGCGCCGATAACCCCTCGGTCGCCGAGATCGCCGCAAGGTTATCCTTGCCGCTCGGCGTGGCGCGCGTGCTGATCGGGGACCTCGTGACGCAGGGTTATCTGCGGGTGCACACCACCCTCGACGCGTCGTCGACAAAGACGAACGACGGGAACTGATAGGAAGGACGCTGCGTGGCCTCAGGGCACTCTGAGAGGCACGATGCCGCCTCCACGAAGATCGTCATCTCGGGTGGCTTCGGCGCCGGGAAGACGACGTTCGTGGGCGCCGTCTCCGAGATCATGCCGCTGCGCACCGAGGCGCTGGTGACACCGCCTCGGCGGGAGTCGACGGCCTCGATGCGACGCCGTCGAAAACCACGACGACCGTCGCGATGGACTTCGGCCGCATCACGCTCGCCGAGGATCTGGTGCTCTACCTGTTCGGCACGCCGGGACAGCGGCGGTTCTGGTTCATGTGGGACGACCTTGTTCGGGGCGCGATCGGCGCGATCATTCTCGTCGACGTCCGCCGCCTTCAGGACAGCTTCGCCGCGGTCGACTTCTTCGAGGCGCGCAACCTGCCCTTCCTGATCGCGGTCAACGAATTCGACGGGGCGCAACGGCATTCGGTGCCTGCCGTTCGCAAGGCGCTGGCATTGCCCGGTCGGATCCCGATCATCACCGTCGATGCCCGCGATCGTCATTCGTGCCGTGCGGCGCTGATCTCGGTGACCGAGTACGCCCTCAACAGCCTCAGCGCGCTGCCCGGCTGAGTCGGTGGACGTCGACGAAACAGTCTGGACCGAAAGAGAATTCGCCGGCCACGACTTCCGGGACGAGGATCTCAGCCGGCTCCGCACCGAGCGGGTGGTGTTCGACGAGTGCGACTTCCGCGGTGTCAACCTCACCGAGTCCGAACACGTCGGCTCCGCCTTCCGCAACTGCAACTTCGAACGGGCCACGCTGCACCACAGCACGTTTCGGCAGTGCAGCATGCTCGGATCGGTGTTCACAAACTCCCGCCTGCGGCCGCTGTCACTCGTCGAAGTCGACTTGACGCTGGCGGTGCTCGGCGGCTGCGACATGCGCGGAGTCGACCTGTCCGACTGCCGGCTGCGCGAAGCCGGCCTCGTCGACACCGACCTGCGCAAGGCGGTGCTCCGCGGTGCCGATCTGCGTGGGGCGCGACTGCAGAAGACCCGCCTCGACGAGGCCGATCTGCGCGGCGCCCGGACAGATCCGACGCTGTGGACCACCGCCACGCTTCGCGGCGCGAAGATCGACGTCGAACAGGCGCTCGTCTACGCCGCCGCGCACGGGCTGGACATCGGGTCCTAGGCCGCGGACAACACGTTGTTGCGCGACATCCAGTCGTCGATGTGGCTCATGATCACCGACCGCGCGTCGCCGGTGAAGACCAGGTGGTCGGTGCCCGGCATCTCGACGTAGGTGCCCTGTCGATACCTGCTCGCGGTCGTGCGCGAAATACGAGGACTGACGAGCCTGTCGGACCCACCGGCGATGATCAGTACCGGTCCGGAGACGGCGGCGAAATCCACCGTCGCGGCGTGGTGTCGGTCCAGCTGCGGGAACGCCATCTCGCAGTACGCACGGCCGGACTCGCACACCGTCCCGTCGTAGAGCTCACGCACCTCCTCGTCGACGTGCGTGTTGGAAATGTAGCGGCGGTACAGCTTCCACGTTGTGGGATACAGCGGCTTGTCCCACGGCTTGGGCCGCAGATAGTGGCGAAAGAACACCCGGACCGTCCCCGGATACAGGGCGTAGATCCCCGCTGGCGGCGCCGTGGATGCCGTGACCAGGCCTGCATGTTGTGTCCGCGCGGCGACCAGCTGGGCGATCAAGCCGCCCATCGAGTGCCCGAGGATCAGTGGAGGCGAGTCGAGCGCCTCGACGAGGCCGACGAGATCGTCTGCGTAGTCGCGAAGGCTGAGCGCCCTCATCTTCTGGGCGCCCTCTTCGCGCGGCAGGTCGTGAAACCGCAACGTCGGGGTGTGCACGGTGAAGCCGCGCCGCTCGAACTCACTGCGTGTGTCGGCCCAACTGTCCCCCCGCAGCCAGGTCCCGTGGATGAGGACGACGTGTTTGGTGTTGGCCATGACTTCACTCCTGCCAGTTGATTCGCATGTGCTTGCCGATCTATTCGATCGACCCATTGCCGTTGAGAAGGTGGCGTGCGACCGCGCGGCCCGACGAACCGCTTACCCCGCCGCCCGGCCAGGTCGCCGCGCCGATCAGGTAGAGCCCGCGCACCGCCGTGCCGTACCCACCGCGGTGTGCCGGGATCGGCCGTTGGGTGAAGGCTTGCGACAACGCGTTGTGTCCCGCCGCGTGATCGCCGGGCCCCACGTTGGGGCTGACGCGTGCGAGATCGGCTGGGCTGACGATATGACGTTTCAGCACGATGCTGTTCCAGGCCGGAAACATGTTGTGCCGCTTCGGCGATGACGCGATCGGCGAACCGCTCGGACACATCGTGGGTCCATGCCGCCGTCGGCCGCGATGCATTCCGCCGCGTCGCCGACGGGACGCAGCGGCGCGTCGAGAACCTGCAGCCGGACCACGGCCTTCCCGGCGGGTGCGCGGCTGGCGTCGACCGCGGTGGCCTCGTGCCAGGCGATCGATGGGTGGCACGGCAGCAGTCCGTCTTCGGCCTGTCGCACGGAAGTACGGAGATCCGCCAGGCCGCGGCCCACGTTGATTCCACCCCCTCCGTCGAGACGAGAGTCGGCGAAGCGCGGTCTCTCCGAAAGTGCGACGCTGATCTGGAAGCAGCCGCGGCGGTACTCGTAGTTGCGAGCCTGTGCCCGAATCGATTCCGGAACCCCACCCGCGTTGCGGAGCAGGCGGCAGTAGAGCTGGTCGGGTGTGGTGCTGGCGACGATCGCGCCGGTGGCGTGCACCTGGTCGCCGTCCATCGTCTGCACCCCGGTGGCGCGGGCATCGGCGGTCAGTATCTCGTCGATCTCCACGCCGGTGCGGATCTCCGCGCCGTAGGAGGTGGCCAGGCCCGTCAGCGCATATGCAAGGCGGCCGCTGCCGCCGACCGGGGCAGGATTCCCATTCAGTAGCGCACCCATCAGCACGGCCGACCACATTGCGCCGCCTGCGTCGTCCGGGCTCGCGCCGAGGTGGAGCACCCATGGCAGCACGGCCATGATCAGCTCTTCGCTCGCGAACCGGCTCCGCAACATGTCATAGGCAGACGACGCGAGCAAGGTGGGAAAGGGCAACGCCGAGTTGGTGTCGCGGAGCAGGTCCTCGAGGAGACCGCTCGCCTCCGGGGAACTCAGGTCCATACCCAGCAGCGGCAGCAGCCGTTCCAGGTGCGGCGCTACGTCGGACATGAGACGGGCCCACGTCTGGCGCTCGCCCAGCCGCTCCAGCTCGCCACTGAACGTGTTCGGATCGGTGCTGATCACCGCGGATCGTCCGTCGGGGAATGAGGCTCCGGTCGTGACCTCGCCCTGCACGTATTCGAGGCCGTGCGAAGCCAATTCGGTTCCCAACTCGGCGAAGACCGGGCCGCCGACGAAGATGGGGTGCAGGGCAGAATAGGTGTCGTGGACGAAGCCGGGCAGTGTCAGTTCCTCGCTGCGAACGAACCCGCCCGGTACCGCTGCCCGGTCGAGCAGGCATACGCTGCGCCCTTCCTTCGCGAGATACGTGGCGGCGACGAGGGCGTTGTGGCCGGCACCGACGAACACGATGTCGTAAGAATTGCTCATTCCGCCGAATCTAGGAATCGGATTCAGCTCGGGCGAACGATCTTCCAGTGAGTGGACTTTCCCGATGCAGTCGCTGGTCGCGGCTGGGTGTGCGGACTTGTCCCGCGATTCGGGCGGCGACCGATCGTGTTGCGGCCAGCAGGGATGCCGACGGCCTCAGGCCCGTGGCGACCGTGGTGACCACCGCCAATTCACCCCCGCCGAGAGGGACCGGCACGGCGATACAACTGACGTTCGGCAGCACGTTCCCGGATTCCACGATGGGCGTCGAGCCCGCCTCGCGATGTGCCCTTGCCTGAGCGCTTCCCGGCGCGACGGGGCTGCCCGGCACGGCGGTGTGGCCGAGGGGCACCCGGGCATCGACAACGTCGAGGTACACCGCCTGTTCGCCGATCGTCGCCGAGAGCGCCACGCCCGCGCCTGTAGCAGCGGCCAGTTCGGCCATCGGTCGCCGTGCGAGTGCTCGGAGCCGGCGATTGGCCGCGACCTGCTCGCCAAGGCCCAACAGGGTGGCACCGAGCCGGTACCGTGCCGTCCCGCCGCACCGCCCCGACCTCG
Organism: uncultured Actinomycetota bacterium; assembly: GCA_963766945.1. Classification (GTDB taxonomy): domain Bacteria; phylum Actinomycetota; class Actinomycetes; order Mycobacteriales; family Mycobacteriaceae; genus Mycobacterium. The sequence goes on along the minus strand of CAVYCT010000039.1, from coordinate 55,945 downwards.
ATCAGTTGCTGCAGCAGCCGGTGAACGGTCGATCGCGGAATGCCGGTCGTCTGCGCCAACTCCATCAGGCGAACGGGTTCCAGGCGGCCGACCTGCTGCCATGATCTCGAACGCTGCACCGATCACGCTGCGCCCGCCGTCCTGCGCAGGGTTCTGACAGCACAGCCTCCGGCGTAGTCACATAGCTAATGACGCCTGACCGGTCCCTTTCCTTCCCTGCGCATGCTTGGCAGGATTCCTCCCCTGCGGGCACCCGGTTAGGGGGATGATCAGCCTCGACCACCGCAATGACATTGGAGATGCAGATGGCCTGGGACACGATCGATCGCTACGTCGTCATCTCGACGGACACGCACGCGGGGGCCGATCTCCACGACTACAAGCAGTACCTGCCGACGCGTCTGCACGACGATTTCGAAGCCTGGGCGAAGACCTATGTGAGCCCGTTCGATGACCTTGTCATCGCCACCGCAAAGCGCAACTGGGACCACGAGCTGCGGATGTCGGAAATGGACGCCGACGGAGTCGCCGCCGAGGTGCTGTTGCCCAACACCGTGCCGCCGTTCTTCCCGACCACTCCCAACATCACCATCAGCCTGCCGGGCACCCGTGAGGAGTTCGAAAAGCGTTGGGCGGGTGTGCAAGCCCACAACCGATGGCAGGTCGACTTCTGCTCATTGGCTCCAGCGCGGCGCCGGGGTCTGATTCAGATCTTCCCCAACGACATCGACCTCGCGCTCGACGAGATCCGCTGGGGCGCCGAGCAGGCGTGCTTCGGAGGGGTGCTGCTGCCCGCGGTCTCGCCCGGCGACCCGCACGTCGCCCCGCTCTTCCACACCCGGTATGAACCGATCTGGCAGCTTGCACGGACCTCGACCTGACCGTGGTTCAGCACTCCGGGGCGGGCAGTCCGGTGATGCCGATGGATCAGCCTGCGTCGAACGCCGTGTTGATCACCGAGATGGCGATGTGGGCTCAGCGCACGGTCAACCACCTCATCCTTGCCGGGGTGTTCGAGCGTTACCCGACACTGCGATTCGTGCCGACAGAGCAGGGCACCCTGTGGCTGCAGCAGCAGCTCGTGCTTGTCGACGTCATGGTGCCGAGCATGAAATCCGAAGCGGGCAACCGCACCTACGGGATGTTCGGCGGGTCGTCGATCGACGAACTGACGATGGCGCCCAGCGAGTACGCCAAGCGCAACTGCTACCTGGCCTCTGAACTCACGCCGTTCGAGTCGTCGATGATCGATTACATGGGCGCCGACCACATCATGTGGGGCAGTGACTATCCGCACGAGGAAGGCTTTGCGCCGCACTCGAAGCTGGCCATCCGGTGGGCCCTTCACGACCAGCCCGAGGATGCCTGCCGCAAGATCCTGGCGGGCAACGCGGCGCGGCTGTACCGCTTCGATCTCGATGCGCTGGCGGAGGTCGCCGCGCAGATCGGTCCCACGGTCGCCGAGGTGCATACGCCGTTGGGGGACACCGGCTATCACGCGCCAGCGGCGTTCGGCTATCGGCCCTTCGAGGGCGGCCTTGCCCTCAAGCGGCTGGCGCCGGTGCGGGGCTAGCCGCCCTTGATCACCGGGGCAGACGAATCTTGTAGCGCGCGAGGCTGAGGTAGCCGACACAGACCGCCCCGAGCATGGCCATGTTGAACCACCATGTGCCCGCCTCGTGCTTCCAATGTGAGTCCTGCGGTGTCAATGGACCTGGAACAAGTCTTATCAGGTCGATCGTCGACGCCGTCGACGGCGAATCCCCACCGCGCGGGGGTGATCCACGAAAGCTGGTCGAGCCCGATCCGGCCGGTCACCGGAATCATGCCGCCCTGGAACACCAGCTGCGACATGATCGCGATCACCAACAGCGGCATGATCTGTTCGGCCGATTTGGCGATCGCCGACAGCGCCAGCCCGGTCATCGCCGCCGCCACACAGCAGGCCGCGACGTCGACGTAGAGCTCCAGGGTCCGAGGGGGGATCACGGCGCCACTGGTCACGGCACCTGGACCCCACTTCTTGCCCGCGACGTTGATGGCGACGACGATCGCCGACTGCAGCAACGCAAACCCGGCGAAGACGACGACTTTGGCGAGCCAGGTATCCGGTGGTGGACAATCCGACCGCCTGCTCACGCAGGAAGATCGCCCGTTCGCTGATCAGCGCGCGGATCGTCAGCGCCGTGCCCATGAAGATGGCGCCGACGTTGAGCAGCACCAGAATCTGTCCCGGTTCGTTGGGCGCCTCGCCACCCTGAATCGCGGGAACGGGTACGCCGAAGCCGACGTCGCCGGGCACCGACAGCGACAGCACTCCCATGATGAACGGGAGGAATGCCAGGAAGATGAAGTAGCCGCGATCGGACACGATCAGCCGTACCTGGCGCCGCGAGATCGTCGAGAATTGTCGCCACAGACTGGTCTTGGTCGGCTCGCCAAGGTCGACGGGTTTCTCCGAGGCCGGTGGCGGCGGCGGCGGTCCGTGCTGGTCGATCCACCGCTTGTGGGCGCCGTCCGGGTCACCGGCCACCGAGCTGAAGATGTCGGCCCAGTTGGTGGTGCCCATCGCCGCCCCGATCCCGCTGGGCGGACCGCAGAACGCGGTCTTGCCGCCCGGCGCCAGCAGCAGCACCTGGTCGCACACGTCGAGGTAGCTCAGCGAGTGAGTCACGACCAGCACCACGCGGCCGGCATCGGCGAGTTGCCGCAGCATGGTCATGACCTGCCGGTCCAGAGCCGGATCCAGGCCGGAGGTCGGCTCGTCGAGAATCAGCAGCGACGGGCCGGTGAGCAGTTCCAGCGCCACCGACGCGCGCTTGCGCTGGCCGCCGGAAAGCTTGTCGACGCGCGTGTCGAGGTGGTTGGTCATCTCGAGTTCCTCGAGCACCTGCAACACAACCTGCTCGCGGTCGGCCTTCGTCGTGTCGGGTGGCAGTCGAAGTTCGGCGGCGTACATCAAGGCCTGCCGGACGGTCAGCTGTCCGTGCACCACGTCGTCCTGCGGCACCATCCCGATCCGGGAGCGCAGCGACGCGTACTCGGCGTGGATGTTGTGGCCTTCGAAGGACACCGTGCCGGTGGTTGGTTGCGTGTAGCCGGCGACGAGGCGGGCGAACGTCGACTTGCCCGCACCGGACGGACCGATCACGGCGGTCAGCGTGCCGGGCCGCGCGCTGATCGAGATGTTGTCCAACAGCGTCTTGTTGCCCTCGATCGTCCATGTCACGCCGTGCACTTCGAGGCCGCCGGTGCGAGTATCGGCCTCGGTCTCGGTGCGGCGCACCAGGGTGCCGCCTGCGAAGACCAGGTCGATGTTGCCGATCGTTACGGTGTCGCCGTCGTGCAACATCGCGGACTCGACGCGCGCGCCGTTGACGAACGTTCCGTTGATGCTGCGGTTGTCCTGGATCTCGGTGCCTGCCGGCGTCGGCACCAAGGTCGCGTGATGGCGCGAGGCCAGCACATCCGGGACGACGATGTCGTTGTCGGTCGCGCGGCCGATCTTGATGGCACCCGCGACGTTGTCCGCGGGCCTGCCCGGCCGCAGGATCTTCAGCATGCTTGTCGCGAGGTTGCCGCCGCCCTCGGGCGAACGCGGCGCGGCCGTCGGCCCCATCGCCGTGACCGACTCCAGTGCCGGCTCGGACATCGGCTGCGCGCTCTGTCGTGGAGGCACCGGTTGAGACGTGCTCGGCGGGTACGCCGGCCCACCGGTGTGCGCCGTCTGTGGTGCGTTGGGGTATCGGGGCGGTTGTTGGGGACCGGACGGGTACCTGGGTTGCGGGCGCGAGGTGCCCGGCGGCGGTGTCATCTGCGGTCGCGAGATATGCGGAGTCGAGGACTGCGCGCCCTGCGCCTGCGGGGGTTGCGTCGGCCAGGCGGCAGAACCGGGGCGCTGTGTTCCGATGGGTACCGAGGTGGTGGGCGTGCGACCCACCGCGCCCTGGTGGCGTCCCACCTCGAAGGTCAGCTGCGGGCCGTCGGGGTTGCCGATGTTGAGCGGCATGCCGTCTCCGATGTCGACGGCGGGCACCCGCCTGCCGTTGACGTACATGCCGTTGAGGCTGCCGTTGTCGATCGCGACCCAGCGGTTGTGGTCGAACCGCAGCACGAGGTGCGCGCGCGAGATCAGCGGGTGGGCGATGCGGACATCGGCGCGGAGGTCACGGCCGACAACGACATCGTTGCCCGGCGCGAATGTTCGGGTCGACCCGTCGTACCGAACGGTCAGCGCGGGCGGTGCTGGTCGGCTCATCGCGCCCAACTCTATCGGTAGCGCCCTCGTATCGAGGGTTAGGCAGGCGAGCCCGTCACGGCACATTGGGTGCGGTCGTAAATGCTGAGCACGCACTTGTTGCAGTGATTGCACACCGAACGCACGTTGTGCGCGTCGCCGTCGTCCCTGATCCGGTTGATCAGGTCCGGCTCGGCCAGCAGAGCCCGGCCCATCGCGACGAAGTCGAATCCCTCAGCCATCGCGAGATCCATGGTCTCGCGGTTGGTGATGCCGCCCAGCAGAATGAGCGGCATCGACAACTCGGCGCGGAACAGCCTGGCGTCGTCCAGCAGGTACGCCTCACGGTAGGGGTACGTGCGGTAGAAGTTCTTGCCGCCGAGCTCGAGCGTGGTCGGCGCGTCGCCGCGGAAGGTGTACATCGGGTTGACGAATGAGCTGCCTGCCGTGAGTTCGATCGCGTCCAGCCCGCCGTCATCCTCGAGCCATTTGGCAGTGGTCAGCGACTCTTCGGCCTCGATACCGCCGCGGACGCCGTCGGCGATGTTCAGCTTGGCGGTCACCGCGATCTTCGCGCCCTCTTCGTCCACCGCGCGGCGGACGGCGATCACCAGCTGCCGTGCGACCTTTGCCCGATTCTCCAGCGATCCGCCGAACTCGTCGTCGCGAGTGTTGATCCGCGGCGAGAGGAACGCACTCGCCAGGTAGTTGTGCCCCAAATGGATCTCGACGGCATCGAAGCCGGCCTCGATGGCGAGGCGGACGGCGGTGACATGTTGGGCCGTTACCTCGTCGATGTCATCGCGGGTCGCCTCTTTGGTGAACTCGTTCGCGGCCGGATTCATGAACCCGACCGGTGCCAGGGCGCTGGCGTTGTTGGCGGCGGAATTGGCTACCGGGCCCGCGTGCGCGACCTGCGCGCTCACGGCCGCGCCCTCGGCGTGGATCGCGTCGGTCAGCCGTCGCAATCCCGGCACCGCTTCGGGGCGCATCCACATCTGGTTGCCGCTGGCGCGGCCGCCGGGTGAGACCGCGCAATACGCGACGGTAGTCATGCCGATCCCGCCCGCGGCCGGCAGTCGGTGAAACTCGATCAGGTCGTCGCTGACCAGCGCGCCCGGCGAGCGGGCCTCGAACGTCGCCGCCTTGATGATCCGGTTGCGCAGCACCACCGGGCCGAGCTTGGCGGGGGTGAACACATTGGGCTGAGTGTTCATGGGGTGAGCATGCCAGACTGGCCCTCGTGGGTGCGATCACTCTGGACGGTAAGGCCACGCGCGACGAAATCTTCGTCGACCTCACGGAACGGGTCGCGGCGCTGACCGCCGCGGGCCGCACGCCCGGGCTGGGCACGGTGCTGGTCGGCGACGACCCCGGCTCACATGCCTACGTGCGCGGCAAGCACGCGGACTGCGCGAAGGTGGGCATCAACTCGATCCGCCGCGACCTTCCCGCCGACATCAGCCAGGCCAAGCTCGACGAGACCATCGACGAGCTGAACGCCAACCCGGAGTGCACCGGTTACATCGTGCAGCTGCCGCTGCCCAAGCACCTCAACGAGAACGCCGCGCTGGAACGGGTCGATCCCGGCAAGGATGCCGACGGTCTGCATCCCGACAAACCTGGGCCGGCTGGTGCTCAACGAACCCGCGCCGCTGCCGTGCACACCGCGGGGCATCGTGCACCTGTTGCGGCGCTACGAGGTGGAGATCGCCGGCGCGCAGGTCGTGGTGATCGGCCGCGGCGTGACGGTGGGCCGGCCGTTGGGCCTGCTGCTGACGCGTCGCTCCGAGAACGCCACAGTGACGTTGTGCCACACCGCAACTCGACACCTACCGCAGCTCACCCGCGATGCCGACATCATCATCGCCGCTGCCGGGGTGCCGCACATGGTGACCGCGGAGATGGTGCGCCCCGGCGCGGCCGTCGTCGACGTGGGGGTCAGCCGCGACGACGCGGGCAAGCTGGTCGGGGACGTGGCACCTGACGTGTGGGAGGTGGCCGGTCACGTGTCGCCGAACCCCGGCGGGGTCGGCCCGTTGACGCGAGCATTCCTGCTCACCAACGTCGTCGAGCGAGCAGAGGCGCTGCGATGAGCGCTCGCGCGAAGAGCCGATAGCTAGGCACGTCGTGACCGTTCGGGAGTTCGCGCGCAAGGTGTTTGGCGGGCAATGGCCGATCCTGATGCCGTTCCTGATTTTCATCGCCGCCTTCGGCCTGGTGATCGCGGGCTACTGGCGGCGCGGTGCACTGGTGCTCGCGATCGGGGTGGGCGTCGCGGCCGCGCTGCGGCTTGCCCTGCCCGACGATCGTGCGGGTCTGCTTGCCGTCCGCAGCAGGATGATCGACTTCGTCACCACGGCCAGCGTCAGCGCGGCGATGCTGTACATCGCCTGGACCATCGACCCGCTGGGCACCAGCTAGTTCATGCCCGATCACCGCGCCGCGGCGATACCGTTTACCAAACGGCTGACATCCATCTGTTGCACCGCTGCTGCGATCTTCCTCGCCTCCGGCGCACTGGCCGGGCACGCCGCGGCCGATCCGAATGCACTGTGGACGATCGTGCACGACCAGTGCGTGCCGGACGAGCAAGCCAGAGCGGACCCCGCGCCTTGTGCACTGGTCGACCTGGGTGAGGGTTACGCCGTGCTCAAGGACCTCGTCGGCGCGACGCAGTTCCTGGTGATACCCAGCGAGCGGATATCCGGCATCGAGAGCCCGGAGTTACTGGAACCCGGCGCCCCGAACTACTTCGCAGGCGCATGGCGGGCACGCACCTACGTCGACGACCGCGCCGGTGTGTCGTTGCCGCGCGACTGGATGAGTCTCGCGGTGAATTCAGCGAACGCCCGCACCCAGAACCAGTTTCACATTCACATCGACTGCGTTCGCGCCGATGTAAGGGAGGCGATCAGCCGACACATCGGCGAGATCGCGACGAACTGGGCGCCGTTCCCGGATCCTCTCGCCGGCCACCCGTATCTGGCGATGGCCGTCGACGCTGACGATCTAAACACGGTGAATCCCGTTGCGCTGCTTGCCGACAAGGCCGCGGGCGCCCGCGAAGACATGGGATCGCAGACGTTGGTGGTCGTCGGGGCCTATCTGCGCGACGGCCGCCCGGGTTTCATTCTGCTGGCCGGTCACGCCGACGCGGCCGCTGGTGTGCCGGGCAGCGGTGAGGAGCTGCAGGACCATGCGCGGTGCCCGCCGCCCCGCGGCGAATGGGCGAAGTAGGCGATCGCCCGTACGTGGACCGCACAGGGCATTCACAGTAGCTTGCTCGACAGGCAATATTGCCCGGCAGGCAAGTTTTGCGTACGGTCGTGTCATGACCGGACTGCGGGAGCGAAAGAAGGCCGACACACGTCGAGCGCTCAGTGACGCCGCTCTTCGACTGGCCTTCGAGCAGGGGCTCGACACGGTCACGCGTGAGGCGATCGCCGATCTGGCGGGCGTCTCGCTGCGGACGTTCAACAACTACTTCACCGGCAAGTACGAGGCACTGGCCTACCGCCAGACCGAACGGCTGCGGCGCAGTATCGAGGTCTTGCGTGAGCGTCCGGTGCACGAACCGCTGTGGACGTCGATCGCCGAGGCCGTCGTGGCGCCGCTCGCAGAGGACTTTCGCCACGCCGCGGGCGAGGAGAACAAGATTCCGAGCCGCACTGAGCTCGCCGAGGTCCGAAAGCTGTTGATGAGACCTGAGATTCGCGACGCGGCCAACAAAGAACTGTTCGACGAATGGCTCGAGGTGATCGCCGAGCGGACCGGCACCGACCCAGAACGCGACATCTACCCACGACTGGTGACCGCGGTGGTTCGTGCCGTGGGTGACGCGGCCACAGAGACCTACGTGAGGGCGGATCCGCCGGTCGCGATCACCGAGCTGTTCCGTGCGGCCTTCGCCGACGTTGCCGCGGGGCTTCCCGAACCCAGTGCGAAGAGGAGCAAGTCATGAGCAACGAACACGCCGACGTCGTCATCTCGGGCGCCGGACCCAACGGCCTGATGCTGGCGTGCGAGCTGGCCCTTGCAGGTGTCCGGCCCGTCGTGCTCGACCGGCTGCCAGGACCCAGCGATGAACCCAAGGCCAACGGCCTTGTCGGACAGGTGATCCGGCAGCTGGACATGCGTGGTCTCTACCAAGCGTTCGGCGGCGACGAGGGACCGCCGCAGCCCGTCTACGGTTGGAGGTTCGGCGGTCTGTCCCTGAACTTCCTCGATGTCGAGGACAACCCCATGTATGCGCTGCTGTTGGCGCAGCCGCGGTTGGTGCGCCTGCTGGAGAAGCGGGCGCGCGACCTGGGGGTGGAGATCCGGTGGGGCCACGAGCTCACCGCACAGAGCGCGGGCGACGACGCGGTAAGCGTGACGGTGACGTCCGACGAGCGCACGTATCGCATCGCCGCTGACTACCTCGTGGGTGCGGACGGGGGCCGCAGCACGGTGCGCAAGAGCGCGGGCATCGACTTCCCCGGCAGCACCTCGCCAACCGTGGCCAGGATCGCGCATGTGCACCTGCCCGATGACCGGCGCACGCCCGACGGTGGATATGACGTTCCCGGGTTCGGTCGGATTCCGCCAGGGCACAGCCAGTTCGACAACGGAAGTCTGTTGTTCTTCCAGATCGAGCGCGACCGGCCGATGCTGGGCACCGTCGAGTACGGCTGGACGCCGGGAAGCGCCGAGGGCCCGATGACGCTCGACGAGATGCGCGACAGCGTGCGTCGCGTGGTCGGTTTCGACGTACCGCTTGCACCCCCGAAAGGGCCTGGGCCGCATGCGCTTCGCCGCCTGGACGGGCAGAACTCCCGGCAGGCCGAACAATACCGTGCGGGCCGTGTTCTGTTGCTCGGCGACGCCGCGCATGTGCACTCGCCGATGGGTGGGCCCGGACTGAATCTGGGCATGCAGGATGCCGTCAACCTCGGCTGGAAGTTGGCGGCCGTGCTCAACGGATGGGCGGCCGATCCTCTGCTCGACACCTACGAGTCTGAGCGTTATCCGGTGGGGGAGCGCGTCATGATGCATTCGCGGGCACAGATCGCGCTGTCGGCGCCCGGACCCGAATCAGCCGCGCTGCGTGAGCTTTTCGGTGAGTTGGCGCGCCGGCCGCAAGTCGCGGGACATTTGGCCGGCCTGCTCGCCGGATCCGATGTGCGCTATGACGTCGGCAACGACCACCCGCTCTCGGGTCTGATGGTGCCCGACCTCACCCTCGACGACGGGCGCCGGGTGGCCGATCTGCTACACGATGCGCGCCCGGTGCTGCTCGACGTGTCGGGCGGCCGCGCGGCCAGGGCGGCGGCGGCGTGGGCAGATCGCGTGGACGCCGTGACGAGCGCGATGACCGACGGACCCGCCGCGATGCTCATCCGGCCGGACGGCTATGTTGCCTGGGCCGCAGACACATTCGGGCCCGACGACGCGCCGAGGCTGCAAGCGGCGCTGGAGCGGTGGTTCGGCCCGGTCAGGTGAGCGTCGCTCGGGTGCCCACCGTGACGTAGGGCAGCGCAAGGCCGGTCGAGTTGGCCAGCGCGGGATGGGTCGTCAACAGCTCGCGGACGCGGTCCAGTGTGCGGGTACGCACCTTCTCCGGCGAGGTGATGCAGTAGCTGCGCGACGCGACCAGGTCGATGAGCGCCTGCGGCGTAAGGTAACTCGTCCACTCCACCCGGTGATGCTCGACGTCGGTGAGCACGTCGGGAAGCGTCGTCTTCTCGTTGAAGTGAGCGTCCTCGTGGCCGATGATGGTACCCAGATCCTTGACCCAGCCCAGTCGCTCGTCGCGGGCATTCCACACCAGTCCGAGCCTGCCGCCCGGGCGCAGCACCCGCGCCACCTCCTTGATGGCGCGCTCGGTGTCGAACCAATGCCACGCCTGGGCCACCAGCACGGCGTCGACGCTGTCGTCGGGGAGCGGAATCTCCTCGGCGGTGCCCAGCAGCGCGGGGGTGTCGGGGAGCGAATTGCTCAGCAGCTCGAGCATTTCGGGGATCGGGTCGACGGCGAACACATTCAGGCCTCGTTCGACCAACCGCGTCGTCAACTTTCCCGTGCCCGCGCCGAGATCGAGCACATCACTCGCATTCTCGGGCAGCAGCCAGTCGATCGACTCCGGCGGGTACGACGGTCGTCCGCGCTCGTATGCCGCGGCTTCCGCACCGAACGACAGCGAGCGATCCGGGCTGCTGGTCATGAGCGAGACGCTAAGTCCAGCGTCTGACGGATCAGCTTGCCGACGGCCTCGGTCTCCAGCAGGAAACCGTCGTGACCGTAGACCGAGTCGACCACGTTGAGTTCCGTGCAGCCGGGCAGAAGTTCGGCGAGTTCCTCCTGCAGCCGCAGCGGATACAGGCGGTCCGATGTGATACCCCCGACCACCACGGGCACCGGGCAGTTTTGCAGCGCGGCCGCCACGCCACCGCGACCGCGGCCGACGTCGTGGCTGGACAGCGCGTCGGTGAGCGCGACGTAGGTACCCGCGTCGAAGCGCGCCAGCAGCTTGCGGGCCTGGTACTCGAGATAGCTCTGCACCGAGTAACGACCGCCGACCGACGGATCCTCATCACCCTGCGGGTCATTGGCGAACCGGCTGTCGAGTTCGGCTTCGCCGCGGTAGGTCAGATGCGCGAAGCGCCGGGCGATCTGCATGCCGCGGTCCGGTGCACGCCCGGTGCCGTAGTAGTCGCCGTTCTGCCAGTCGGGATCGGACGTGATCGCCGCGACCTGCGTGCTCTGCGTGCCAATCTGGTCTGCGGTCGCGCGGGCGCCGACGGCGAGTACGAGCGCCGCCCGCACCTTGTCGGGATGGCTGACGATCCACTCGAGGGCCCGGGCGCCACCCATCGAACCGCCCACGACCGCGGCGACCTCGGTGATCCCGAGCGCCTCCAGCGCGGCGATGTCCGCCTCGACCTGGTCGCGCACCGTCACCTGAGGGAACCGTGATCCCCATGGCTTTCCGTCCGGGGCGACCGAACTCGGACCTGTCGACCCGCGGAAGCCGCCGAGCACATTGGTGGCGATCGCACACCAGCGGCTGGTGTCGATCGGGGCGCCGGGTCCGGCGACGCCTTCCCACCAGCCCTCGGTCTCGTCGCCTGGGCCGTCGGGACCGGTGACGTGCGAATCGCCGGTCAGCGCATGCAGCACCATCACCACGTTGTCGCGGTTGGGCGACAGTTCACCCCACCGCTGCACGGCGATGGCCACGTCATCGATGACGACGCCGTTCTCCAGTGTCAGCGGGCCGATGTCCACCACTCCGACTTCGCCCTCGGCGGGCAGGTTCGCAGTCAGCACGTCGAAGACCGTCATCAGAACGCCGCCGCGGTTCTGGGGTCCGCCGCCGCCGATGCGCTGAACGGCTTCGCGGCGGCGAAACCCTGCTCGAGGTCGGCCAGGATGTCGTCGATGCCCTCGATGCCGACCGCGAGACGCACGAGTCCCGGTGTGACGCCGGTGGCCAGCTGCTCCTCGGGGGAGAGCTGCGCGTGCGTGGTCGATGCCGGATGGATCACCAGCGAGCGCACGTCGCCGATGTTGGCGACATGGCTGTGCAGTGTCAGCGCGTTGACGAACGCCTTGCCCGCGTCGACGCCGCCGGCCAGCTCGAACGCCAGCACCGCGCCGGTTCCCTTGGGCGCCAGCTGCTTTCCCAGCTCGTACCACGGCGACGTGGGCAGGCCCGCGTAGTTCACCGAGACCACCCCGGGATGGTCGGCCAGGTACTCGGCGACCTTCTGCGCATTGGCCACATGTCGCTCGACACGCAGGCTCAGCGTCTCCAGTCCCTGGGCGACCAGGAATGCGTTGAACGGTGATGCGGCCGAGCCCAGGTCGCGCAGCAGCTGCACGCGGGCCTTGAGTGCGAATGCCGGCGGGCCCAACTCGGCGAACACCACACCGTGGTAGCTCGGGTCGGGCGTGGTGAAGCCGGGGAACTTGCCGTTGGTCCAGTCGAAGGTGCCACCGTCGACGATGACGCCTGCGATCGCCGAGCCGTGGCCGCCGAGGTACTTGGTGGCCGAGTGCACGACGATGTCGGCGCCATGGGCGAGCGGCTGGATCAGGTACGGGCGTCGCGATCGTGTTGTCGACGATCAATGGAACCCCGTTCTCATGGGCCACCGCGGCGACGTTCGGGATGTCCAGAATGTCGATCTGCGGGTTGGAGATCGTCTCGGCGAAGAACGCCTTGGTGTTCGGCCGTACGGCCGCCCGCCACGAATCCAGGTCGTCGGCGTCCTCGACGAAGCTGACCTCGATGCCGATCTTGGGCAGCGTGTAGTGGAAGAGGTTGTAGGTGCCGCCGTACAACCGGGGGCTGGACACGATGTGATCGCCGGCATTGGCCAGGTTCAGGATCGCGAAGTGCTCCGCGGCCTGACCGGACGCCAGGAACAGCGCGGCGACGCCGCCTTCGAGTGCGGCGATGCGCTGCTCCACGACGTCCTGCGTCGGGTTCATGATCCGGGTGTAGATGTTGCCCGGCTCGGCGAGGCCGAACAGCGCGGCCGCATGCTCGGTGCTGTTGAACGTGTACGACGTGGTCTGGTAGATCGGCAGCGCCCGCGCGTTGGTGGCGATATCGGGTGTCTGGCCAGCGTGGACCTGCTTGGTCTCGAACGCCCAACTCGCCGTCGGGTCTTCTGGCGTGCTCATAGGAAACGGACCTCCATCAGCTCTGGGGGCCCGTCACGAACGGACCCGCGCTTGCCGGTAACCGCCTCTTGCGGCTACTCAACCTGGTCAATCACCCGGGGCACCCCACCGCGGTTGGAGGGTTGCCGGCCAGCGAGCCGGGGCTTGACGCTGGCACTCATGACCGAGAAAAGCGTATCGCACGACGCTGGGTGGGTGCCAGCGGCGTGTTTTGACCGCATCGGTCGCCTCTGATCGTGTCGCGTCCCGGCATCCGGGGCATGGGGCGTATGTACCTATTTTCGGCAGCGGGAGCGCTGACCTGAACCCACCCCACGCGTAGCGTCGGAGCCGACGCGATACTGATAGACGCAGAATTCGACACAACGCCGGGAGACAACACCACATGAGCGCCGAGCAGCCGACAATCATCTACACGCTGACCGACGAGGCCCCGCTGCTTGCGACCTACGCTTTCCTGCCGATCATCCGGACGTTCACCGAGCCGGCGGGGATCAACGTCGAGTCCAGTGACATCTCCGTCGCGGCACGCATCCTCGCCGAGTTCTCCGATGACCTGACCGAAGACCAGCGCGTCACCGACAACCTGGCCGAGCTCGGCAAGCTCACCCACCTGCCCGAGACCAACATCATCAAGCTGCCGAACATCAGCGCTTCGGTGCCGCAACTGACGGCGGCCATCAAGGAGCTGCAGGAGGACGGCTACGCGATTCCGGACTATCCGGCGCATCCGAAGACCGACGAGGAAAAGGCGCTCAAGGACCGCTACGGCAAGGTACTGGGCAGTGCGGTGAATCCGGTTCTGCGCGAAGGCAACTCGGACCGCCGCGCACCCAGGGCGGTCAAGGAGTACGCGCGCAAACACCCGCACAGCATGGGGAAGTGGTCGCAGGCGTCGCGCACGCATGTGGCGACCATGAAGGGCGGCGACTTCTATCACGGCGAGAAGTCCATGACTCTGGACCGGGCGCGCAAGGTGAAGATGGTGCTGGAGACCAAGCGTGGCGAAACCGTCGTGCTCAAGCCCGAGGTGGCGCTGGACGAGGGCGACATCATCGACAGCATGTTCATGAGCAAGAAGGCGTTGTGCGACTTCTACGAAGCCGAGATGCAGGACGCCTACGAGACCGGTGTGATGTTCTCGCTGCACGTCAAGGCGACGATGATGAAGGTGAGCCACCCGATCGTCTTCGGGCATGCGGTGAAGGTCTTCTACAAGGATGCGTTCGCCAAGCACCAGGAGCTGTTCGACGAGCTGGGTGTCAACGTCAACAACGGGATGTCGGACCTTTACAGCAAGATCGAGTCGCTGCCGTCGTTTCAACGCGAACAGATCGTCCGGGACATCCACGAATGCCACGAGCACCGGCCCGAATTGGCCATGGTGGATTCGGCGCGGGGCATCACCAACTTCCATTCGCCCAGCGATGTGATCGTGGACGCCTCGATGCCGGCGATGATCCGGCTGGGCGGCAAGATGTACGGCGCCGACGGGCGGACCAAGGACACCAAGGCCGTCAACCCCGAGTCCACCTTCTCCCGCATCTACCAGGAGATCATCAACTGGTGTAAGACCCACGGCCAGTTCGACCCGACGACCATGGGCACCGTTCCCAATGTCGGCCTGATGGCGCAGAAGGCCGAGGAGTACGGCAGCCACGACAAGACGTTCGAGATCGCCGAGGACGGCGTCGCCAACATCGTCGACATCGACACCGACGAGGTGCTGCTGTCACAAGACGTGGAGGCCGGTGACATCTGGCGCATGCCGGTCGTCAAGGACCCCGCGATCCGGGACTGGGTGAAGCTGGCCGTCAACCGGGCACGCGCCTCGGGCATGACGGTGGTCTTCTGGCTGGACACCGAGCGTCCGCACGAGGCCGAGCTGCGCAAGAAGGTCAAGGAGTACCTGAAGGACCACGACACCGAGGGCCTACACATCCAGATCATGCCGCAGGTGTGGGCCATGCGGTACACGCTCGAGCGGGTGTTCCGCGGACAGGACACCATCGCCGCGACCGGCAACATCCTGCGCGACTACCTCACCGACCTGTTCCCGATTCTGGAGCTGGGCACCAGCGCCAAGATGCTGTCCATCGTGCCGCTGATGGAGGGCGGTGGCATGTACGAGACGGGCGCGGGCGGATCGGCGCCCAAGCACGTCCAACAGCTGGTGGAGGAGAACCACCTCCGCTGGGATTCGCTCGGCGAGTTCCTCGCGCTCGGCGCCTGCTTCGAGGACCTGGGCGACAAGACCGGTAACAAGCGGGCCACGCTGCTCGGAACGACATTGGACTCCGCGATCGGCAAGCTGCTGGAGAACGACAAGGGCCCGTCACGCAAGACCGGTGAGCTCGACAACCGCGGCAGCCAGTTCTACCTCGCGATGTACTGGGCTGCCGAGCTCGCCGCGCAGACCGAGGATTCCGACCTTGCCGAGCACTTCGCCGCGCTGGCCAAGACGCTGGCCGAGAACGAAGACGCAATCGTGTCCGAACTCGCTGAGGTGCAAGGAGATTCGGTGGATATCGGCGGCTATTACTGGCTGGACCGAGAGAAGACCACAGCGGTGATGCGGCCGAGCAAGACGTTGAACTCGGTGCTGGAAGGCGCGCAGGGCTGAGGCGCCCGCATGCCCAAGGTCAAGGTTGTTGGCACCGTCGTCGAACTCGACGGCGACGAAATGACTCGAATCATCTGGAAGATGATCAAGGAGCAGCTCATCCTGCCTCACCTTGACATCGACTTGGACTACTACGACCTCGGCATCGAGCACCGCGACGAAACCGACGACCAGGTGACCATCGACTCGGCCGAAGCGATCAAGAAGCACGGCGTGGGTGTGAAGTGCGCGACCATCACCCCCGACGAGGCCCGCGTCAAGGAGTTCAATCTCAAGCAGATGTGGCTGTCGCCCAATGGCACCATCCGAAACATCCTGGGCGGCACCATCTTCCGCGCGCCGATCGTCATCAAGAATGTGCCGAGACTCGTTCCCGGCTGGACGAAGCCGATCATCATCGGCCGTCACGCATTCGGCGACCAGTACCGCGCCGACAACTTCAAGGTCGACAAGCCGGGCACCTTCACCGTCACCTTCACCCCGGACGACGGCAGCGAACCGATCGTGCACGACGTTGTCCAGATCCCCGAGGGCGGCGGGGTCGTCATGGGCATGTACAACTTCCGAAGTCCATTCAGGATTTTGCGCGCTCGTCGTTCAACTATGGGCTGCAACAGAAGTACCCGGTCTACCTGTCGACGAAGAACACGATCCTCAAGGGCTACGACGGGATGTTCAAGGACGAGTTCCAGCGAATCTTCGACGAGGAGTACAAGGACGATTTCGACGCCGCGGGGCTCACGTACGAGCACCGGCTCATCGACGACATGGTCGCGGCCAGCCTGAAGTGGGAGGGCGGCTACGTGTGGGCGTGCAAGAACTACGACGGCGACGTCCAATCCGACACCGTCGCACAGGGTTTCGGCTCACTGGGGTTGATGACGTCGGTGTTGATGACTCCCGACGGCAAGACCGTCGAGGCCGAGGCGGCGCACGGCACCGTCACGCGCCACTACCGCCAGTACCAACAGGGCAAGCCCACGTCGACCAACCCGATCGCCTCGATCTTCGCCTGGACACGCGGCCTGGAACATCGCGGCAAGCTGGACAACACCCCCGAGGTGATCGAGTTCGCCGACACACTGGAGGAGGCCGTCATCGGCACCGTCGAGGACGGTCAGATGACCAAGGACCTCGCGACGCTGATCGGCCATGACCAGAGCTGGCAGACCACCCAGGAGTTCCTCGGTTCGATCGCCGACAACCTGAAGAAGGAGCTCGCCTAACCGATCGCCTTGTGCGGTGGCGGCGTTGCGTAGCGGTCGACGAAATCGACGATCAGATCGGCGATGCGGCGCGGCGCCTCGAACATCGGGATGTGCCCGACGCCATCGAGATGGGTGATCTGGGTGTCCTCCGGGTAGTTGTGTCGTGAAGTGGCGGGTGAACCGCGGATGCGGCAGCACGCGGTCCTTCTCGCAGATCACCAGATGGGTGGGGACGCTGCCGTCGGCCATCTCCAGCAGGCCCGGCATCGTCAAGGACTTGACCAGCAGTTGGTAGTACGCCGGGCAGTGCGTGACGTCGTCGATGATGTCGGCGAGAGCCTCGTCGGTCAGGCCGTCGGCGTCGCGCGCTGACCGGCAGATGGGCCAGATAGCGGGTGATCGGCAGCTTCAGGACGTGCTGCCGGAACGCCAAGCGTGAACAGCCACACCGGCATGCCGGCCAGGAACTTGCCGACGATCTCGAACTTGGCGGGCGTGAAGTGGCGCCAGCCGCCTGCCGGCGCGATCCCGGTCAGCGTGCGGGCCCGGCCCCGGCGCTCGAGTTCGAACGCCACCCAGCCGCCGAGGGAGTTGCCGACGATGTGCGCGGTGTCCCAGCCCAGCTCGTCGAGCCGCCGCTCCATGTCATCGGCCAGCGCCCCGGAATGCAGGAAGAACGGCCCCTTCGGGCCGCCGTTGTGGCTGAGCATGGTCGGTGCCAGTACCTCGTAGCGACCGGTCTCAGCAATCAGCGGTGCGACGCCTTTCCACACGTTCTGGGACATCATGAACGGGTGCAGCAACAGCATCGGCTCGCCGGAGCCCAGGTGTATCGGTGCGCGCTCGGTCATGGTGCCCGAGACTAAAGGTGATACCGCCGGTACCGCAAGCCTGCCGATAGGGTCTGGCTGTGTTTTCTCCGGTGACGGTCACCACCATCAACGTCAACGGCATCCGCGCGGCGATCAAGCAGCGGTCACCGGAGAATCTCGGGCTGCTGCCGTGGCTGGCCGCAACGAACGCGGACGTGGTGTGCCTGCAGGAGACCCGCGCCGACGACGACCAAGCTGGCCGGCCGCGCTGGCGCCCGCACTGTCCGACGGTTGGCGCCTGGCTTCTGCCGAACCACATCTCAAGGGGCGCAGTGGCGTCGCGATTCTCTCGCGTCACCCGATCGAGGCGGTGCGGTTGATCGAGTCTGAAGAATTCGTCACTCACGGCCGATACGTGGAGGCCGACTTGGACATCGGGCCTGCCGGGCTGACCGTCGCAAGCCTGTACATCCAGACCGGCGAGGCAGGCACCGACCGCCAGCTGGAGAAGGAGCGTTTCATGGCCGCGCTGGCGCAGCGGATGGCGACGCTGGCCGCATCCGGACGCGACGCCGTGATGTGCGGCGACTGGAATATCGCGCACACCGAGAACGACATCAAGAACTGGAAGGGCAACGTCAAGAAGTCGGGGTTCCTGCCAAGCGAGCGGCAGTGGCTCACCGAATCTGCTGGCCGCGGGCTGGGTTGACGTGGTGCGCGTGCTGCATCCGGACCAGCCCGGCCCCTATGCGTGGTGGTCCTGGCGTGGGCGGGCGTTCGACAACGACGCGGGCTGGCGCATCGATTACCAGTTGGCCACTGCGGGCCTTGCGGCGCGAGTCGCTCGGCGCGGGTCGAGCGGGCCGCGGCGTACGCGCTGCGCTGGTCCGACCACGCCCCAGTGACCGTGGAATATTCACCTGCCCGTGCGCTGTGAGCCGGGCGCAGGACCGTTAGGGTCAGCCAATGAGCGTTGACAGCAGTGCTCCCAAACGCCATCGCGTCGTCATCATCGGCTCGGGCTTCGGCGGGCTTTTCGCCGCCAAGCACCTCAAGCGCGCCGACGTCGACGTCACGCTCATCGCCAAGACGACGCACCACCTGTTCCAGCCGCTGCTGTACCAGGTCGCGACGGGCATCCTGTCCGTCGGCGAGATCGCGCCTGCGACGCGAATCATCTTGCGCAAGCAAAAGAATGCCCAGGTGCTGCTCGGCGATGTCGTCGACATCGACCTGGCGAACAAGACCGTCACGTCCAAGCTGCTCGACTGGGAACGCGTCACGCCGTTCGACAGCCTGATCGTCGCCGCGGGTGCACAACAGTCGTACTTCGGCAACGACCACTTCGAGGCCTTCGCGCCGGGCATGAAGACCGTTGACGATGCCCTCGAGCTGCGCGGCCGGATTCTCGGCGCGTTCGAGGCGGCCGAGGTGACCACATCGGAGGCCGAACGTCAGCGCCGGCTGACATTCGTCGTCGTCGGAGCGGGACCGACGGGCGTCGAAGTCGTCGGCCAGATCGCCGAGCTGGCCGATCGGACCCTGTCCGGGGCGTTCCGCACCATCGACCCGGCCGAGGCCCGGGTGATTCTGGTCGAGGCCGCCTCCGCCGTGCTGCCGCCGATGGGCCCCAAGCTGGGGCTGAAGGCGCAGCGCCGGCTCGAGAAGATGGGCGTCGAGGTAAAGCTGAACACCATGGTCACCGACGTCGACTACATGGGATTGACCGTCAAGGAGAAGACGGCGGGGACTTGGCGAGGAGTACCGCATCGAGTGCGCAGTCAAGGTGTGGTCGGCCGGCGTGCAGGCCAGCCCGCTCGGCAAGCTTGTCGCCGGGCAGTCCGATGGCACCGAGGTCGATCGCGCCGGCCGGGTTGTCGTCGAACCGGACCTCACCGTCAAGGGGCACCCCAACGTGTTCGTCATCGGCGACTTGATGAGCGTGCCGAATGTCCCGGGTATGGCCCAGGGCGCGATCCAGGGCGCCGTCTATGCGACCAAGCAGATCAAGCAGTGAGATCAAGGCGTCCAAGAATGGCGAGGCCGCGGCGAATCGGCAGCCGTTCAAGTACTTCAACAAGGGCAGCATGTCGACGATCTCGCGCTTCAGCGCGGTGTGCCAGATCGGCAAGCTGGAGTTCGGCGGTTTCCTCGCCTGGCTGGCGTGGCTGGGCCTGCACCTGTACTACCTCGTCGGCGGCCGCAATCGGCTGATGGCGGTGATCTCGTGGTTCGTCACCTTCCTGGGCCGGGGCCGCGGGCAGCTGGCGATCACCGAGCGGTGGGTGTTCGCGCGCAGGGCCATCGAGGAAGCCCGAGAAGTGAAAGACCAGAACAAGGCCATCGGCTGATACGTGTGCAGAAAGCCGCGCTGAGCGCGGTTAATTGCACACGATTGGGTCGGATAGATTTGACCCACCATGAGCACCTCGCGTCCCGTCGTCTTCTCCGGCGTCCAGCCCACCTCTGATTCCCTGCATCTCGGGAACGCGCTCGGCGCGATCAAGCAGTGGGTGGGTCTGCAGGACGATCACGACGCGTACTTCTGCGTCGTCGACCTGCACGCGATCACCCTCCCGCAGGATCCCGGACAGCTGCGGCGCCGCACGCTGGTCACCGCCGCGCAGTACCTGGCCCTGGGCATCGACCCGGCGCGCAGCACGATCTTCGTGCAGAGCCACGTACCTGCGCATGCCGAACTCGCTTGGGTGCTGGGCTGTTTCACCGGGTTCGGCCAGGCGTCGCGGATGACGCAGTTCAAGGACAAGTCACAGAAGGAGGGCAGCGAGGCCACCACCGTCGGGCTGTTCACCTACCCGGTCCTGATGGCCGCCGACGTCCTGCTCTATGACGCCAATCTGGTGCCCGTCGGTGAGGACCAGCGCCAGCACCTCGAGCTGGCGCGCGACGTCGCACAGCGGTTCAACTCGCGGTTCCCGGACACCTTCGTGGATCCCCGAACCGATGATCCAGAAGGCGACGGCCAAGATCTACGACCTGCAGGACCCGACCGCCAAGATGAGCAAGTCCGCGGCCACCGAAGCCGGGCTGATCAGCCTGCTCGACGACCCGAAGATCTCGGCCAAGAAGATCCGCTCGGCGGTCACCGACAGCGAGCGCGAGATCCGCTTCGATCCGACGCCAAGCCCGGGGTGTCCAACCTGTTGACCATCCAGTCGGCGGTCACCGGCACCGACGTCGACACGCTCGTCGAGGGCTACGCCGGACGCGGCTACGGCGACCTGAAGAACGACACCGCCGAGGCGGTCGTCGAATTCGTCACGCCGATCAAGGCGCGGGTCGACGAACTGCTCGCCGACACCGCCGAACTGGAAGCGGTGCTGGCGGCCGGTGCGGACCGCGCCAGAGACGTGTCTGCAAAGACGCTTTCAGCGGGTATACGACCGGTTAGGGTTCTTACCGCAACGCACCTGACCGATCAGGGAGGCCGGCATGGACGGCGACCGGCCAAACCGGGAATCCTGGACCGGTTGCGTGCCCGGTACGGGCTGGTTCGACCATGCCATGCGCGCTCAGGAGCGGTATCAGGACAGCAAGGGCGACTTCTACGCCGCGGGCATCACCTACTTCACGATCTTCGCGCTGTTCCCGTTACTCGATGGTCGGGTTCTCGATCGGCGGTTTCGTCCTGGCCAGCCGCCCGACCTGCTCGCCGACATCGAGGACCAGATCAAAGTCGCGGTGTCCGGCGACCTCGGCCAGCAGCTGATCCAGCTGATGGACTCCGCGATCCAGTCACGCACCTCGGTCGGCCTCATCGGCCTGGCGACCGCGGCATGGGCCGGCCTGGGCTGGATGGCCAACCTGCGCGAGGCGCTGAGCCAGATGTGGGGCATGCAGCGCCGCGATCCGCCCGGCTTCGTTCGCACCAAGCTGTCGGATCTGGTCGCCATCTCGGCCTGTTCCTGGCGGTCGTCGTCACCATCGCGCTGACCGCGCTCGGCAACTCGGCCCTGATGGGGCAGGTGCTCGAATGGCTGGGGCTGCATGGCGTTCCCGCCGTCGGCGTGGCGTTGCGGGTGGCGTCGTTCGTGATGTCGGTCGTGATCTCCTGGCTGCTGTTCACCTGGATCATCGCCCGGTTGCCGCGGGAGTCGATGAGTTTCCGCAGCGCGATGCGGGCGGCACTGCTCGCCGCGGTGGCCTTCGAGATCTTCAAGCAGGTGGCGTCGATCTACCTGAAGTCGGTGACGACCGGGCCCGGCGGGTGCGACGTTCGGCCCGGTGCTGGGCCTGATGGTGTTCGCCTACATCACCGCGCGGCTGATCCTGTTCGCCACCGCGTGGGCGGCGACATCGAGCGACAGCCTCGCCGCCGCACCGGTTGAGCCGCCGGATCCGGCGCAGATCACGCCGCGGGTCCAGGTTCGCGAGGGTGTCGGGGTGCCGGCGGTGTGGTCGCCGCGCTGCCGTGGGAGCGCTTGGCGCGTTGGGTCTTTCGCGGCTGATGCGCCGTTGTGCGCTCACCAGTTTCAACCCGAGGATGCAGCCGATCAGGCCGACGATCGACGCCGTTTTGATCAATGACACCGATTCGGCTCCGGTCGAGCATCGCGTAGCCCACCGTGAGTACCGCAGCCGATGCCGACCCAAACCGCGTAGCTGGTGCCCGGCGAGAGCTCGACGCATCGCCATCGCGAGGCCGGCCATCGACAGGACCAGTGCGATACCGAACACGATCGTGGGGACGCAGTCGGGTGAAGCCGTCGGACTTGCCAAGCGCCGACGCCCAAACCGCCTCCAGCGACACCGCAGACCAGCAGGGAACGAGCCATGCCATCGACACACCTCCGCAAGAGCCGTCTTGTCGCTGGCCGGGTACGCACCCCTCGTCCGGTATGTCAGATGGTCACGGAATACGAAGGCTAGCGCAAACGGCTCGATCGGCGCAGGTCAGTGCAGCGGGCGGCGGTTCATCGACCGGGCAGCCATGATGAGGCCGAACACGACCAAGGAGCCGACGACCGCCACGCCCACCCGCACGGGCATCGCGTCGGCCGCGGGCAGCATGGGCGCGGCGTTGATTCCCGGAGCGCCGGCGGTACTGTCCGGTTTCGGTGCGACCAGCGAGGGATCGGGCTCGATCAGCGTGCCCACCTTGGTGCCCGGCGGCGTCGCGAAGCCGTAGTCGAGCAGATGCGCCGCCTGCTGCCACGGCGCGATCGGCTGGCGGGTGCCGTGCAGCAGCACGGCGACCAGCCGGCGGCCGTCGCGTTGGCGGCGCCGACGAACGTCTGGCCGGCGTCGTCGGTGTAGCCGGTCTTGCCGCCGAGCGCGCCCGGGTAGTTGTTCAGCAGCTGGTTGTCGTTCTCGACTCGGATAGCCGACGTCGCCGTGACCGGGGAAGTCGAAGGTCCGGGTCGCGACGATGTCGGCGAAAGTCGGGTTCTGCCAGGCGTATCGGTAGAACAAGCCGATGTCGTAGGCCGACGTGCTCATGCCCGGGCCGTCGAGACCCGACGGCGTCGCGGCCCGGGTGTCGTGGCCGCCGAGCTTGCCGGCCAGGTCGTTGATCTTGCGCAGCGCGGTGTCCATGCCGCCGAGCTGCATCGGCCAGCGCGTGCGCGGCGTCGTTGCCCGAGTGCATCAGCAGGCCGTGCAGCAGGTCGTTGATCGTGTAGATGCCGCCCTCGCCGACGCCGACCCTGGTGCCTTCGGCAGCGGCGTCGTCCGGCGGTGCCCGGCACGACCTTGTGATCGGCAGCTCGTTGATGCGCCTGCATCGCCACCAGCACCTTGATGATGCTGGCCGGCCGGTGCCTGCCGTGCGGGTCCTTGGCGGCGATGACGTCGCCGGTGTCCAGATCGGCGACCAGCCATGCCTCGGCCGAGACGTCGTTGGGCAGCGGCGGGGTGCCGGGCGCGGTGATGACGCCGCAGCCGGCCAGCGCGTCGCCGCCGAGCGGCTTGGCGGGCACCGGCAGCGGGAGCGGGCGGATCCTCGCCGGTCTTGGGCACCTCGGAGGCGTCGACCGCGGGCGGCGTCGCACTCTCGGTACGGGCATGCGTTCGGATCCGGGCGCCGCGTCGGGCTGGGCGCTGGCCACAGCCGGGGCAGCCAGCAGGAAAAGCGCCGCTGCCAGGGCCGCAGCGCGCTGGGACGAGGATCGATAGTTCGCCATCGTGAGCGAAGATTAGGCGATCGGCGCCGCGAATCCGGGTAGCCACGCTGTGACTCAAGTGGTTGGAGTTTCAGATGTGACTTCAGTGGGTAGCGACGGGAATCGCACAGTGCGCGACGGCCGCGGCGCCGATGCAACCCATCCACAGCCGGCCGCCCGCTTCCACCAGGCCGGTGACCAGGCCGAACGACGGGATGCTCGGTGCGCAGGCCCGCGACGGCCTCGCCGCTGTCCGGGTCGAACGCCACCGCCCACACCATCGGCTCGGGCTTCGGGTGCAAGCGCTTCGGGCAGTCGCCAGAGCACCTTGCGGATCAGCGGCGGGCCCTGCGCGAGCCAGTCGGCCGCGGGGTTGGCCGGCGTCACCATCGCGCACCAGATCCGGCCGTCGGCACCGGTGGACAGGTTGTCGGGCATGCCGGGCAGGTTGACCACCAGCGGCGTCACCGTCCCGGCCTTCGGGCCGGTGAGCCAGTACTTGGACAGCCGGCGGCCCTGCGTCTCGGCGAACACCAGCGCCGATGCCGTCGGCGGTCGGCGTGACGCCGTTGGCGAAGTACAGACCCGCAACACGGTGAGCACGGTGCCGTCGGGATCGCGACGGAACAGGCTGCCGCGCGCGCGGGCCTCCAGGATGCGCGCCGATGTAGTTCGCGTAGGTGAACGCGCTGGTCGACTCGGTGAAATAGATTGTGCCGTCCGGCTGTTTCGGTGACATTCGAGCAGAATTGCAGCGTTCGGCCGTCGACCTCGTCGACCAGCTGTCTCGAACCGCGCCGCTGCCGGTGTCCAGCGCCAGCAGGCCGCGCGGGCTGTCGCAGACCAGCAGCCTGCCGTCGCGGGCGACGCCAAGCCCCAGCGGCCGGCCCCGGTGTCGCCGACGACGGTCGCGTCGCCGCCGTCGGGCGCGATGCGCACGATGCGGCCGTCGTCCAGCCCGGTCCAGATCTGGCCGTCGGCGTCGACGACGACGTCCTCGGGGGCGTTGCCGGGTACGCGCGACGACGGTGAGTGTCGGCCGAGCGGAAAGTCCGGCAGCGGGTCGACCGGCGGCGGCTGCCACCGGACCGGGTCGATCGGCGGCTTGCGTTGTCGACGGCACGCCGCCGACGTTAGCGCGTCGGCTACAGCCGCCGGCTCGCCTCGCTCAGCACGCCGTGCAGGATGTCGTAGATCGCGTCGAACTCCTTCTGTCCGCTGATCAGCGGCGGGGCCAGCTGCACGACCGGGTCGCCGCGGTCGTCGGCGCGGCAGTACAGACCCGGCCTCGAAGAGCGCGGGGGTCAGGAAACCGCGCAGCAGCCGCTCGCATCTCCTCGTCGTTGAAGGTCTCCTTGGTCGCCTTGTCCTTGACGAGTTCGATGCCGTAGAAGAAGCCCTCGCCGCGGACGTCGCCGACGATCGGCAGGTCGTAGAGCTTCTCGAGCGTGGCGCGGAACGCCGGCGCCATCTCCTTGACGTGGTCGTTGAGGCCCTCGCGCTCGAAGATGTCGAGGTTGGCCAGCGCCACCGCCGACGACACCGGATGGCCGCCGAAGGTGTAGCCGTGCCCGAACGTCGTCTTGCCGTCGTTGAACGGTTCGAACAGCCGGTCGCTGGCGATCATCGCGCCGATCGGCGAGTAGCCCGACGTCAAACCCTTTGCGCAGGTGATGATGTCGGGCACGTAGCCGAAGTCGTCGCAGGCGAACATCGAGCCGATCCGGCCGTAGGCGCAGATCACCTCGTCGGACACCAGCAGCACGTCGTACTCGTCGCAGATCTCGCGGACCCGCTCGAAATACCCTGGCGGCGGCGGGAAGCAGCCGCCGGCGTTCTGCACGGGCTCGAGGAAGACCGCGGCGACGGTGTCGGGACCCTCGAACTCGATCGCCTCGGCGATGCGGTCGGCGCAGTACCGGCCGAACGCCTTGATGTCGGTGTCGAACGGCTCGGGCGCCCGGTAGAAGTTGGTGTTGGGCACGCGGAAACCGCCAGGGGTGGGCGGATCGAACGGCGCCTTGAACGCCGGCAGGCCGGTGATCGCGAGCGCACCCTGCGGCGTGCCGTGGTAGGCGATCGAGCGCGAAATCACCTTGTACTTACCGGGTTTGCCGGTCAGCTTGAAGTAGTTCTTGGCCAGCTTCCACGCGCGACTCGACGGCCTCGCCGCCGCCGGTGGTGAAGAACACGCGGTTCAGATCACCTGGCGCGTAGCCGGCGAGGCGCTCGGACGAGCTCGATCGCGGGAGGCGTGGCGTAGGACCACAGCGGGAAGAACGCCAGCGTCTCCGCCTGCTTGGCGGCGGCCTCGGCCAGCTCCTTGCGGCCGTGGCCGACCTGCACGACGAACAGGCCGGACAGCCCGTCGATGTAGCTCTTGCCCTTGTCGTCCCAGATCGTGACGCCCTCGCCGCGGGTGATGATCGGCGGCGTGATGCCCTCGCCGTGGCGGGCGAAATGGCCCCACAGGTGGCGGTTGGCCTTGGCTGCCGAGGTCGGTTGAAGCTTCTTGTGCGATATCAGTAACAGTCATCTTGTGCCCCAATTGTATTGCTGTTTAACGAGTTTCAGGTAAACAAGTGTCTCGGTGGATATCACTCCCGGCAGTGCGCGGATCTGGGTGTTGAGGAGGTCGAGAAGGTCGTCGTCGTCCTCGCAGACGACTTCGACGATGGCGTCGAACGATCCCGCGGTCAGCACGACGTAGTCGACGGACGCGATGGCGGCCAGCTTCTCGGCGATCTTGGTGGTGTCCCCGGTGCAGCGGATGCCGATCATCGCCTGGCGGGCGAAGCCGAGCTGCATCGGATCGGTGACCGCGACGATCTGCATGACCCCGGCGTCGACCATCCGCTGGACGCGCTGACGTACCGCGGCCTCGGACAGCCCGACCGCCTTGCCGATGCCCGCGTACGAGCGCCGTCCGTCCTGCTGCAGCTTCTCGATGATCTGCCTTCGACAACTCGTCGAGCTGGAACGCCGCGCCCGGCCGGGATTGGTTGACGCGGAAGCGAGACGGGACCCATCGAATGCTGGGAGCCCGGGTTGGCCATGCATGAGATTGTGCACGGAATCCGTCGTCACAAGCAACCATAGCCATGAAATCACGCGTTTGGAGGCCCTCGCGCAGCGGGAATGCGTAGCTTGGCCGGTTCGGCGTCGGCTAGCGTTGGACGCATGACTGCGACCGTATCCGTCAAGCGTGGCAGGCAGCTGGATCGACGGCGCGCCGGTGGTGACCGGCGGCGGCCGCGCATCAGGTCGTCAACCCGGCGACCGGCAAGGTCGTCGCCGAGTATGCGCTGGCCGACGCCCGCCGACGTCGACGCGGCGGTCGCCTCGGCCCGGGCGGCGCTGCCGGGCTGGGCCACGGCCACCCCGGCCGAGCGGTCGGCGGTGCTCGCCAAGCTGGCGCAGCTGGCCGGCGAGCACGCCGACGACCTGGTCGCCGAGGAGGTCAGCCAGACCGGCAAGCCGGTGCGGCTGGCCACGGAGTTCGACGTGCCGGGCAGCATCGACAACATCGACTTCTTCGCCGGCGCGGCCCGCCACCTCGAGGGCAAGGCCACCGCGGAGTACTCCGGCGACCACACATCGAGCATCCGTCGCGAGGCCGTCGGCGTCGTCGCCACCATCACGCCGTGGAACTACCCGCTGCAGATGGCGGTGTGGAAGGTGTTGCCCGCGTTGGCCGCCGGCTGCATCGGTGGTGATCAAGCCCGCCGAGATGACGCCGCTGACCACGCTGACGCTGGCCCGGCTGGCCAGCGAGGCGGGGTTGCCCGACGGCGTGCTCAACGTCGTCACCGGTGCGGGCGCCGACGTCGGCACCGCGCTGGCCGGGCATCGCGACGTCGACGTGGTGACGTTCACCGGGTCGACGGCCGTCGGCCGCAAGGTGATGGCGGCCGCCGCGGTGCACGGCCACCGCACGCAGCTGGAGCTGGGCGGCAAGGCGCCGTTCGTGGTGTTCGACGACGCCGATCTGGACGCCGCGATCCAGGGCGCGGTCGCCGGGTCGCTGATCAACACCGGCCAGGACTGCACCGCCGCGACCAGGGCCATCGTGGCGCGCGAACTCTACGACGACTTCGTCGCCGGTGTCGGCGAGCTGATGAGCAAGATCGTCGTCGGTGACCCCGCATGATCCCGACACCGACCTCGGTCCGCTGATCACGATCGGCCCACCGCGCGAAGGTCGCGGGCATGGTCGAGCGGGCGCCCGGCCAGGGCGGGCGGGTCATCACCGGCGGCAGCGCACCGGATCTGCCCGGGTCGTTCTACCGGCCCACGCTGATCGCCGATGTCGACGAGGGCTCGGAGGTCTACCGCGACGAGATCTTCGGCCCGGTGTTGGTGGTGCGGTCGTTCACCGACGACGACGACGCGCTACGGCAGGCCAACGACACCGATTACGGGCTGGCGGCGTCGGCGTGGACGCGTGACGTGTACCGCGCGCAGCGGGCGTCGCGCGAGATCAAGGCCGGCTGCGTGTGGATCAACGACCACATCCCGATCATCAGCGAGATGCCGCACGGCGGGTTCGGCGCGTCCGGGTTCGGCAAGGACATGAGCGACTACTCGCTCGAGGAGTACCTCACCGTCAAGCACGTGATGAGCGATATCACCGGTGCGGCCGACAAGGAGTGGCACCGGACCATCTTCACGAAGCGCTAGCGGAGCTGCAATGTCGCAGCCCTCGACTGATATCTCACGCCTCGCCGAGAAGCAGAGCGTCTCGCGCGATGACCTATACGCCTTACTCGACAGCACGCCATTGGCCACCATCGCGCTGGTCCGCGATGGCCATCCGGTGGCATTCCCGATCGGTTTCGCCCGCGTTGAAGACGATCTCGTCATCCACGGCTCGACGGGGTCGCCGTGGCTGCGGGCGCTCGCCGCGGGCGCGCGGGCAGCGGTCTCGGTGACCACGTTGGACGGAGTGGTTGTGGCGCGCAGCGCCTTCGAGTCGTCGTTCCAATACCGCAGTGCTGTGTTGTTCGGGGCGTTCGAGGAGATTCCGTCGGCGGAGAAGGCAAGCATCCTGGAGGCCCTGACGGAGACCTTCATCCCCGGCCGCGTCATCGAGCTGCGTGCCAGCTCGCGCAAAGAGCTGGCGGCGACGCTGGCCATGCGAATGCCGATCGCACAAGATAATTGGTCACTGAAGCTCAGCACCAGCTGGCCCGACGATCCGGACGAGGACGTCGCCGCAGGCGCGTGGGCCGGGGTGGTGCCATTGACGACGGTTTACGGCGAACCGCGCCGCGCGCCGGACTGCGATGCCGACATCCCGGTGCCCGGCTCGGTGCGTTCGATGACGGGCATGCTCACCAACAGACGAATCGACTGAACTCAAACCATGGCTTCGGGGGTGCCTGGTTGGGCTCGGGGGCATCACGACGGTTAACGCCAGCGCCCCCGTCACCGTGTTCACCGAGATGGGAATTCCGTACGCCGACCACTCATGAACGCCGTGGTGCTGATGGCCGTGCCGAGTTGTCTCAACTCGGGCATGTACACGGCATCCCGCAGCAATCCTGTTCAATTCCAGCGGCCACCGCGATGACCTTGTCGACTGTGTGGTTGAGCGCCCACCGATGCCCGCTGATGGTCGATCGTCAGGCTAGCCCGAGCTGCTGCCCCCAGAACGAGACGCCGCCGTTAGTGGTCGCTGCGGTCACGCGATGCGAATGAGCTTCTTGTTCACGAACTCGTCGATACCGAAGCGGCCGAGTTCACGTCCGAAGCCGGAGCGCTTCACGCCACCGAACGGCAACTCGACACCCTCGGCGCCGACTGCATTGACGAACACCATGCCCGCCTCGATCTTGTCGGCAACCCGCTTGGCCTGCTCGTCGTCGGTGGTGAAGACGTAGGACCCAAGCCCGAACGGGGTGTCGTTGGCAAGTTCGACGGCGGCGTCCTCGTCGGCGACCTTGTAGACCGACGCGACGGGACCGAACAGCTCCTCGCGGTAGTCCTCGGGCAGATTGGTCAGCACGCCGGGCGGGTAGAAGGCGCCGTTGCGATCCCCTTTGGTCTGCAGATCGGCGCCCGCGTCGACAGCCTGCTTCACCTGCTCCTCGAGTCGCTCGGCGGCCGCCACCGACGACAGCGGCGCGAGGCCGTCGGCCTTGCTGAGCACCTTCTCGGTGAACTTGTCGAGGAACTCGTCGTAGACGGATGCGGCGACGATGATGCGCTTGGCCGCATTGCACGCCTGGCCGGTGTTCTCGAAGCGGCCGTCGATCGCGGCCTCGACCGCGGAGTCGAGGTCGTCGGAGCTGAGCAGGATGAACGGATCCGATCCGCCGAGTTCGAGCACCACTTTCTTCAGGTTCCGTCCGGCGATCTCGGCGACAGCGGCGCCGGCGCGCTCGGAGCCGGTGAGCGAAACCCCTTGCACGCGCGGGTCGGCGATGGCGTCGGCGATCTGCTCGTTGGTGGCGTAGACGTTGACGTAGGCGCCCTCCGGGTAGCCGGCGTCGAGGAAGATCTGCTGCAGCGCCGCGGCTGACTCGGGGCACTGAGGTGCGTGCTTGAGCACGATCGTGTTGCCCAATGTCAGGTTCGGGCCTGCGAAGCGCGCGACCTGGTAGTAGGGGTAGTTCCACGGCATGATGCCCAGCAGCACGCCGACCGAGCTGCGCCGGATCAGCGCCGAGCCCTCACCGTCGAGCAGCGTGATGGGTTCGTCGGCAAGGAACTTCTCGGCGTTGTCGGCGTAGTACTCGTAGATCGACGCGCTGAACTCGACTTCGCCGACCGACTGGTCCAGCGGCTTGCCCATCTCGCGCTGAATGATCTTGGCGAGCTCGTCCTTGCGCTCGTTGTGCAGCTCGGCGACCCTGCGGATCAGCGCTGCGCGCTCGGCGACGGTCGAGTTGCGCGACCACTCGCGGTGGGCCTTCGCGGCCGCCGCGACGGCGGCCTCGATCTGCTCATCGGTGGCGGTCGGGTACTCCTTCACCAACTCGCCGGTCGACGGGTCGACGACGGCGTAGGTGATTGTGGACATTGCGATTCACTCCTTCTGCCGGGTGCTGACGTGCCCGGTTCGCTTCAACTGTCGGGTGCGCACCCCTGAATACCTACCGCGCATTCCTCGATCCTTCACGAAATCAGGCGCCTATACGAGTGGTCCCGACGAAATCCGCGTAATTCGTCGCTTGCGGCCGTGGTGATCCGCAATTACCGAGAATTCAGTCGTCGCCCCGCTCGCGCGGGATCACCACGACAGGTACGTCGACCCCCGCCAGGATCCGCGCCGCGGTCGAGCCGAGGAAGATTCGCCGGGGCGCGGCAAAGCGGCTCGATCCGACGACGAGAATGTCGGAGTCGTCCCAGTTGAGCTTCTTCAGTGCGGATTCCAGCGTTATTCCGTCGGCGACCAGGCACTCGATGTCTGGCGCGTCGGGCAGTGCGCGAGTGGCGGCCGCGCAGTTGGCCTGAGAAGCAGCGAGCTGCATTTCGCGTACCTCGCCGACATCGGCGGCTTCCGCGAGGTTCTCCGACGACACCAATGTCACCGTGCGGATGGCGAGCCGGGCGGCGCTGGCGAGCGTGATCGCGAATGGCAGCGGGTCGTCGGGCCCCGGACGGGTCGGCACCGCGGCGGTGACGGTCGCGACGGTGTCCGGCGGATCTTCGGCGTATCCACGCGGTGCGAGTGCGACCGGGATCGGCGAGCTGTGCAGCAGCGAGCCGGTGACCGGTCCGATGACATGCCCGCCGAAGAAGCCGTCTCGCGCGCCACCGACCACGATCAGATCGGAATCCTTCTGCTCGGCGAAGTGGATCAACGACTCCGCGAACGACTCGCCGACCAGCACCGTGGACGTCCCGCTGACGCCCTTGGCGGCGAGCAGGTCGATGGCTCTGGAGATCCATTCCTCGCCGCGTTGGACGAGCAGCTGCTGGTATTCGGCGCGCCCGGGGTGGCCGTCCGGAAGCTCCTCTCGCACAACGAGAACGACGTCGACATCGGCATCGAAGGTCTTCGCGAGTGCGGCGGCCAGCGCTATGCCGTCATCGCCGGTAGGCGTCGCCAGATACCCGACTGTCAGATGCATAGGTATTCCTGCCTGTTCATCTCCCGGATTCCTAGAAAGTATCCGGAACCTTGACTTCGGTTGCAGCGTTGAGGGTTTCGCCGCGGAAGAAGCGCTTCGTGCCGAATGCGAAGCACGCCAGCATCAGCGGGATGCCGAGCACGAGCATGCCGACGCCCAGTACGAAGACGCCACCGATCGAACCGAACGCGGTGTAGCCGTAGTCCGGCGCGATCATGTCCTTGGCGCTGATGCCGAATGCCAGTGCCATCGCAATGCCGCCGAGCAGTGGGAAGATGCCGCGGAAGAACATGTTTCGCACCGAAGTGAACAGGGTCTTGCGGAAGTACCAGACGCACGCGAACGCCGTGATGCCGTAGTAGAACGCCACCGCAAGCCCCAGTGAGGCGACCGAGTCGGCGAGCGCGTTCTCCGATAGGAACGACAGCACCAGGTAGAAGAACAGCGCGGCGCAGCCCATCACGATCGTGCCGAAGGCGGGCGTCATGTAGCGCGGGTGGACACGGGCGAATCGCTTCGGGATGGCCTCGTAGACGGCCATCGAGAGGGTTCCGCGCGCGGTCGGCAGGATCGTCGTCTGGGTGGACGACAGTCCCGACACCGAAACCGTCAGCAGCAGAAGCGATGCCGCGAGCGTGCCCGCGACCGGTTCGCCGAGCACGGTCAGGACGTCGTCGGTGTTCATCGCGTTGTTCAGGCCGATACCCACGTCGCCGAAGCCGGAGAACGACTGCACGGCGTAGGCGACCAGAACGTAGGTGCAGACCAGGATCAGGGTGGTGATGACGGCGGCGATGCCGGGAGTGCGCCCGGGATCCTTGGTTTCCTCGCCGACGGCAAGGCACGCGTCCCAACCCCAGTAGATGAAGATGCACAGGATGATGGCCTGCGCGATCGAGGAGACGTCCAGGCCGCTCGGCCACAGCCACGACATCTGCGGCGAGATCGCCTGTGCGCCGGCAGTGCCTGCGAACACCCGGATCAGCGCGATGATGCTGACGACGATCAGCACGCCGAACTGGATGGCGATCAGCACGTTCTGGACCCGCTCGGAGACCACGATGCCGCGCGCGGACAGCAGCGTCATGGCGATGATGAAGAAGGACCCGAGCAGCACCTTCGCCAGGATGTTCTCCGCCAGGTCGTCGAGGCCGAGGAAATAGAACAGGTAGATCGCGGCGACCTCGGCGACGTTGGCGAGCACGATGATCGCCGAGACGGCAAGCCCCCAGCCGCCGATCCACCCGATCCATGGCCCGAATGCCTTCGTGGACCAGGTGAACGTGGTGCCGCAGTCGGGCGTGTCCTGGGCCAGCTCCTTGTAGGCGAAGGCGACGAGCAGCATCGGGATGAATGCCAGCACGAACATCGACGGCGCCTTTTCGCCGACGGCCAGCACGACGTAGCCGAGCGTTGCCGCCAGGCTGTACGCGGGAGCGACGGCCGCCAGACCGATGACGACGTTGCCGACGAGTCCGATGGCGCCTGCCTGCAGGCCCTTGCCGCCAACGGCCGGTGCCTCGGGTTCCTTGATTGCCATGCCGGGAATATACGGTTCCCGTGGTTGCTGCGTGGCTTCAACGCGGAAATCGTTTCATGTCAGTTGTATTGCTACGGAATCCGTCGTTGATCGGCGGGATCTAGACTCGAAACCATGACCGCGAGCACGCGGGTCGACGAGTTCGAGGAGCTGCGTCCGCATCTGCTGGCCGTCGCCTACCGACTGACCGGAACCATCGCCGACGCGGAGGACGCCGTGCAGGATGCGTGGCTGCGATGGGATCGCGCGGACTCCCGCGACTCTGGCGCCGTGACGGATCTGCGGGCCTGGCTGACGACGGTGGTCAGCAGGCTCTGCCTGGACCGGCTGCGCTCTGCCGCGCACCGCCGCGAGACCTACTACGGCGAATGGCTGCCCGAGCCCGTCGTCACCGCACTGGATGGCGACGATCCGTTGGCGGCGGTGGTGGCCGGTGAAGATGCGCGATTCGCCGCCATGGTGGTGCTCGAGCGGCTCAACCCGGATCAGCGCGTGGCCTTCGTGCTGCACGACGGCTTCGCGGTGCCGTTCGGTGAGGTGGCCTCGGTGCTCGGAGTCAGCGACGCCAGTGCCCGCCAGTTGGCCTCCCGGGCACGACGGGCCGTCGCGGCAGCGCCGGCGCCTGCCGACGACGGCGTGCACAACGAGGTGGCCGGTGCGCTGATGGGAGCACTCGCCGCAGGTGACATGGAAGCCGTTGTGCGCCTTCTGCACCCGGACGTCACCTTTACCGGCGACTCCAACCGCCGGGCGCCGACGGCCGCGCGGGTCATTCACGGCCCGGACAAGGTCGCCCGGTTCCTGTTCGGGCTGGCCCAGCGCTACGGCCCGAACTTCCTGGCGACCAGTCAGCTGGCACTTGTCAACGGTCAGCTCGGTACGTACACGCCGGGCGCGCCTGCGGGCGACGGCTATCCCGAGATGACGCCGAGGGTGACCGCGATGACTGTGCGCGACGGAAAAGTCTGCGGCATATGGGATATCGCCAACCCCGACAAGTTCACCGGTTCGCCGCTCGCTACGTTCGTCCGTAGCCCACGGCACCCGGCACGCATCACCGGAACTGAAGCCCTGCTCGGTGATGCCCAGCGCCGAGTACATGCGTGCGCGGCTGTTCTCCACGCCGATCTGGTAGGTCAGCTCGATCACGCCCGCGTCACCGAAGCGCTGACGGAGATCAGCGACCTGTTCGTCGGTGATCGTGTGGGGGTCTTTGGTCATCGCATCGGCATAGGCGATCGCGGCCCGCTCGTCGTCGGTGTAGCGGGGCGAAGTGGCGTAGTCGTCGATCTCCTTGAGGCGGTCGACGTCGAGGCCTTCCAGCCGGATCAGCATCGAGCCGAAATCGACGCACCATGAGCATCCGATGGTGCGGGCTGTCCAGAACACCGCCAGTTCCCGAACACTGGCAGGCAGCTTCTTCGACCCGGACTGCAGCAGGCTCTCGTGGACGGCGTTGGCAACGAGCAGCCGCGGGTGATGCGCGGCGACGGCGAACGGCTCGGGCACCTCGCCGAACCGGCGCTTGGCGACGCGATACATGATGCGGGTCAGCACGTTGGCCTGCTTCGGTGTCACGGGAGCGATGCGCGTTTTCTGTGTCATATCGGTTAGACGAGGCAGGCCGCCGATGTGTGACAGCGCTGGTACGGGTCAGCGCGCGAACATCAGCGCGCGTTTGACCTCTTGGATGGCCTGGGTCACCTGGATGCCCCGCGGGCAGGACTCCGTGCAGTTGAACGTCGTGCGGCAGCGCCACACTCCGTCGACCTCGTTGAGGATGTCGAGGCGCTCCGCAGCGGCTTCGTCACGGCTGTCGAAGATGAATCGGTGGGCATTGACGATCGCGGCGGGACCGAAGTAGCTGCCTTCGCTCCAGTACACGGGGCAGCTTGTCGTGCAGCACGCGCACAGGATGCACTTGGTGGTGTCGTCGTAGCGGTGACGGTCGGTCTGGCTCTGAATTCGTTCGCGCGTAGGCGGATTGCCAGTGGTGATCAGGTATGGCTTGATCGCACGGTAGGCGTCGAAGAACGGCTCCATGTCGACCACGAGGTCCTTCTCGACGGGCAGGCCGCGGATGGGTTCGATCGTGATGGTGAGTGGCTTGCCGGGCTTTTTCGGCAACAGGTCGCGCATCAGCACCTTGCACGCCAGTCGGTTGACGCCGTTGATGCGCATCGCGTCGGAGCCGCAGACTCCATGTGCGCACGACCGCCGAAACGTCAGCGTGCCGTCCAGGTACCACTTGACGTAGTGCAGCAGGTTGAGCAGCCGGTCGCTGGGCAGGCACGGCACCCGGAAGCTCTGCCAGCCGGCGGCGTCGGGGTCTTCGGGGTTGAAGCGCGCGATCTTCAGCGTCACCATCACCGAGCCCTCGGGCACCGGTGGGAGTTCGGGATCCTTGGTCTGGACCTCCGGCGACAGGGTCATGTCAGTACTTCCGTTCCATCGGCTCGTACCGCGTCTGCACGACCGGCTTGTAGTCCAGCCGGATGTCGGACAGCAGATCGGTGCCCTCCTTGAAGGCCATTGTGTGGCGCATGTAGTTGGTGTCGTCGCGGTTGGGATAGTCCTCGCGGGCGTGACCGCCGCGGGACTCCTTGCGGTTGAGCGCCCCGACCACGGTCACCTCGGCCAGCTCCAGTAGGAAGCCGAGTTCGATCGCCTCGAGCAGATCGCTGTTGTAGCGTTTACCCTTGTCGTGCACCGAGATTCGGGCATAACGTTCCTTCAATGCGTGGATGTCCGTCAGCGCCTGTTTCAGCGTCTCCTCGGTGCGGAAGACCGCGGCGTTGTTGTCCATCGACTGCTGCAGCGCACCCCTGATGTCTGCGACGCGCTCATTGCCGTGCTCGGACAGGATGTCGCCGACCCAGCCGACCACCATGCCGGACGGATCCGGCGGCATGTCGACGAAGTCGTGGCCCAGCGCGTAGTTGGCCGCGGCGATGCCTGCGCGGCGGCCGAACACGTTGATGTCCAGCAGCGAGTTGGTGCCCAGCCGGTTGGCGCCGTGCACCGAGACGCATGCGCACTCGCCGGCGGCGTACAGGCCCGGCAGCGGGGTGGTGTTGTCGCGCAGCACCTGCCCGCTGATCGTGGTGGGGATGCCGCCCATCACGTAGTGGCACGTCGGGTAGACCGGCACCAGCTCCTTGACGGGGTCGACGCCCAAATAGGTGCGGGCGAACTCGGTGATGTCGGGCAGCTTCGCCTCGAGCACGTCGGCGCCGAGGTGCCGCACGTCGATGTAGACGTAGTCCTTGTTCGGACCGGCGCCGCGGCCCTCCAGCACTTCGAGCACCATCGATCGGGCGACGATGTCACGCGGGGCGAGGTCGACGATCGTCGGGGCGTAGCGCTCCATGAAGCGCTCACCCTCACCGTTGAGCAGTCGGCCGCCCTCGCCACGCACCGCCTCGGAGATGAGGATGCCCAGGCCGGCCAGACCGGTCGGGTGGAACTGGTGAAACTCCATGTCCTCCAAGGGAAGTCCCTTGCGGAACACGATGCCGAGCCCATCGCCGGTCAGGGTGTGGGCGTTGGAGGTGGTCTTGTACATGCGGCCCGACCCGCCGGTGGCGAACACGATCGCCTTGGCGTGGAAGACGTGGATGTCGCCGGTCGCCAGCTCGTAGGCGATGACGCCGGTCGCGACCGGTCCGGACTGTGTCTCGGTGATCGCGATGTCGAGGGCGTAGTACTCGTTGAAGAACTCCACGTCGTGCTTGACGCAGTTCTGGTACAGCGTCTGCAGGATCATGTGGCCGGTTCGGTCCGCGGCGTAGCAGGCCCGCCGCACCGGCGCCTTGCCGTGATCGCGGGTGTGGCCGCCGAAGCGGCGCTGGTCGATGCGGCCTTCCGGAGTGCGGTTGAACGGCATCCCCATCTTCTCGAGGTCCAGCACCGCATCGATGGCTTCCTTGCACATGATCTCGACGGCGTCCTGGTCGGCGAGGTAGTCGCCGCCCTTGACGGTGTCGAAGGTGTGCCACTCCCAGTTGTCCTCTTCGACGTTGGCCAGCGCCGCGCACATGCCGCCCTGCGCCGCGCCGGTGTGGCTGCGGGTCGGGTACAGCTTGGTGAGCACCGCGGTGCGAACCCGGGGGCCGGCCTCGACGGCGGCCCGCATCCCCGCGCCGCCCGCCCCGACGATCACGACGTCGTAGCGATGTTCAATGATCATTTGAGCCCATGTTTCCTGTCAGTCTCACGAGATGCTCGCGTCGAACGTGACGAGCACGTAGCTGCCCAACACCAACGTGAACCCCGTCGCCAGCAGCAGCAGCGAGTTCAGATAGAACTTGGTGGTGTTCTTGCGGGCGTAGTCGCCGATGATCGTGCGCATGCCGTTGGCGCCGTGGATCATGGCCAGCCACAGCAGCGCCATATCCCAGATCTGCCAGAACGGCGAGGCCCAGCGCGCCGCGACGTAGTTGAAGTCGATGCGGTACACCCCGCCGTCCCAGATCAGCATGACGAACAGGTGGCCGAGCGCCAGGAACACCAGCGCCACGCCGGAAAACCGCATGAACAGCCAGGCGTACTTCTCGAAGTACGGGATGCCCCGGGGGCGTCGGGG
The DNA here is from genome assembly GCA_963766945.1 of uncultured Actinomycetota bacterium. Taxonomy (GTDB): domain Bacteria; phylum Actinomycetota; class Actinomycetes; order Mycobacteriales; family Mycobacteriaceae; genus Mycobacterium. The sequence goes on along the minus strand of CAVYCT010000039.1, from coordinate 18,067 downwards.
TGCGCGGGGATGGTCGAGGCTGGCCGGGCGGTCGTATTCCTTCTCCATCACCGGGGCGATCCGGCCCTCCTTGTGGTGGGGCGTCCAGGGCGCTCCCGCCGACCCGCCCGATGGCGCTCCCGCCGACCCGCCCGCCGGCCCGGTCACAGGAACCGCTCCGCCATGTGCATGCCCAGCACGCCGAGCGCCGGGATGAAGACCGCCAGGAACACGCCGACGACGATCCACAGCATCACCCGCTGGTATTTCGGGCCGTGCTGCCAGAAGTCGATGAGGATGACGCGGATGCCGTTGAGGGCGTGGTAGAGCACGGCGACCACCAACCCGATCTCCATCAATCCGACGATCGGGGTCTTATAGGTCTCGATGACCTCGTTGTAGGCCTGCGGGCTGACCCGCACCAGCGCGGTGTCGAGCACGTGGACGAACAGGAAGAAGAAGATCGTCGCACCGGTGATGCGGTGCAGCACCCAGGACCACATCCCGGGATCACCGCGGTAGAGGGTGCGCCTGCGCGACGGTTTGGACCGAGGTGCCGGCGCTGCCGAGGATCCGGGCGGTCCCTCGGAGATCTGAGTACTCATCTGGCCTCCAACGCCTTCGGTGGACGCTTGGGCCCGGAGCCGCCACGGCGGGGACTTCGGCCGTGGCTGCGAACCGCTGCCCAAAGCTCGGGGCGACTCTAAACCCACTTCTACCCCCTAAAGAACTACCGTTTAGCCGTCGGCGCACGTAAAACGGCAAAAGTTAGGGTTACCTTCATCACGTGAGCGGTCGTGGGACGGGAGCTTCGGAATGCATTCAGAATCGGGCCGGCAAGGTTGGCATGACATCCGAGATTGACTGGAAGATGCTGCGGCACAAAGCAACTGAAGCTGCAGCCCACGCGTATGCGCCGTATTCCGGGTTTCCCGTCGGCGCGGCCGCGCTGGTCGACGATCACCGGATGATCGCGGGCTGCAATGTGGAGAATGTCTCATATGGCCTAGGTCTCTGTGCCGAATGTGCCGTGGTCTGCGCGCTGCATTCCGGGGGCGGCGGGCAGGCTGATCGCGCTGTCGTGTGTGGACGGCGCCGGTGAGATCCTGATGCCGTGCGGACGCTGCAGGCAGGTGCTGCTGGAGCATGGCGGCCCGCAGCTGCTGGTCGACCATCCGCTGGGACCGCGACCGCTGGGCGACCTGCTGCCCGACGCTTTCGGGCCACAGGACCTGGCCCGGCGTGAGGAGCCGCACGAGGAAGTACCGTAACTCCGTGACCCGGTTCACCTTTGACGCTCCGACGGTCATCCGGACCAAGCGCGACGGTGGAGCGCTGTCGGACGCGGAGATCGACTGGGTGATCGACGGGTACACGCACGGCCGCGTCGCCGACGAGCAGATGTCGGCGCTGTTGATGGCGATCTTCCTGCGCGGCATGACCGAGCCCGAGATCGCCCGGTGGACCGCGGCGATGGTGGCCTCGGGCGAGCGGCTGGACTTTACAGATCTGCGTCGCGATGGAAAGCCACTGGCGTTGGTGGACAAGCATTCAACGGGCGGTGTCGGCGACAAGATCACCATTCCGCTGGTGCCGATCGTGATGGCGTGCGGCGGCGCGGTGCCGCAGGCGGCCGGGCGGGGGCTCGGTCATACCGGCGGCACGCTCGACAAGCTGGAATCCATTGCCGGGTTCACCGCCGAACTGCCCAAAAGCCAGATTCGGCAACAGCTTTGCGATATTGGTGCGGCGATATTCGCCGCCGGGGAGCTCGCCCCGGCCGACCGCAAGATCTATGCGCTGCGCGACGTCACGGGGACGACTGAGTCGCTGCCCTTGATCGCCAGCTCGGTGATGAGCAAGAAGATCGCGGAGGGCGCGCGGGCCTTGGTGCTCGACTCGAAGGTCGGCTCCGGGGCGTTCCTCGACACCGAGGCCGAGTCGCGGGAGCTGGCCCGCATCATGGTCGAGCTGGGCACCGAAGCCGGCCTCGAGACGCGTGCGCTGCTGACCGACATGGAGACGCCGCTTGGGCAGGACCGTCGGCAACGCCATCGAGGTGGAGGAGTCCCTGGAGGTGCTGGCCGGCGGCGGTCCCGACGATGTGGTCGAGCTGACGCTGGCGCTCGCCGCCGAGATGCTCGACGCCGCCGGGCTGGACGGCGTGGACCCGGCGCAGACGCTGCGGGACGGCTCGGCCATGGACCGCTTCCGCGAGCTGGTCGCCGCGCAGGGCGGCGACTTGTCGCAGAAGTTGCCGGTTGGCGGGTATGCCGAAACGATCAGCGCCCCTCGCGGTGGCACGATGGGAAACATCGACGCGATGGCGGTTGGACTGGCGGTGTGGCGGCTCGGTGCGGGTCGCTCTGGTCCCGGTGAGCGAGTGCAGTTCGGTGCCGGGCTGCGCATCCACCGGCGTCCCGGCGAACCGGTTGCCGCGGGCGAAGCGTTGTTCACGCTCTACACCGAGACGCCGGAACGCTTCGAGCCCGCGATCGCCGAATTGGCCGGTGGCTACGGCGTCGGCGACACGGCGCCGACGCCGCGCCCATTGATCATCGATCGGATCACCGGCGCGGACGCGAGGAGCAAGGAGTGAAATGACCACGCCGTTGACCCTGGAGTCCATCCGCCGAGCGCCGAAGGCGCTGTTACACGACCACCTCGACGGCGGGCTGCGCCCGGGCACCGTGCTCGAGCTGGCCGAGGCGGGCGGCTACGACGAGCTGCCTGCCACTGAGGTGGATGGCCTCGCGACGTTCTTCCGTACCGCCGCGCACAGCGGATCGTTGGTGCGCTACCTGGAGCCGTTCGCGCATACCGTCGGGGTGATGCAGACGCCGGAGGCACTGCACCGGGTGGCCTACGAGTGCGTGGAAGACCTCGCCGCCGACAACGTGGTGTACGCCGAGATCCGGTTCGCACCGGAGCTGCACATCGACGCCGGCCTGTCCCTGGATGCGGTGGTCGATGCGGTGCTGGCCGGTTTCGCCGACGGCGAGAAGGCCGCCAGTGCCGAGGGGCGGAGCATCACGGTGCGCTGTCTGGTCACGGCGATGCGTCACCAGGCGCGGTCCCTGGAGATTGCCGAACTCGCGATCCGGTTCCGTGACAAGGGCGTGGTCGGTTTCGACATCGCCGGTGCGGAGGCCGGATACCCGCCGACACGGCATCTCGACGCGTTCGAGTACATGCGAGGTAACAACGCCCGCTTCACAATTCACGCGGGCGAGGCGTTCGGGCTGCCGTCAATCCACGAGGCGATCGCGTTCTGCGGCGCAGACCGACTCGGACACGGCGTGCGGATCGTCGACGACATCACGGTGGGCGCGGACGGCACCGCGCAGCTCGGCCGGCTGGCGGCGCTGCTGCGGGACAAGCGGGTTCCGTTCGAGATGTGCCCGTCGTCGAATGTGCAGACCGGAGCGGTCACCAGCATCGCCGAGCATCCGTTCGATCTGTTGGCGCGGCTGCGTTTCCGCGTGACCGTCAACACCGACAACCGGCTGATGAGTGACACGACGATGAGTCAGGAGATGCTGCGGCTGGTGGAGGCGTTCGGCTACGGCTGGAGCGACCTGCAGCGGTTCACCATCAACGCGATGAAGTCGGCGTTCATCTCGTTCGACGAGCGGCTTTCGATCATCGACGACGTGATCAAGCCACGCTTCGCGGTTCTGATCGGCTGATGCCATGGCGAGCTGGATCTCCAATGTCGCGGCGCGGTTTCGTGCCGTCGCGGATGGCCTTGGCATGGGGAAGAAGGTCAAGCCGACGTCGTTCGACGAGAGGAACGGCAAGGCACCGTTCAACGCCTCGGGCGTCGCCGCAAGTCGGTCCCGGCCGGTTCGTCTTCATCGACAACCACGACCCGTCAGCCCTGTTCGAACTCGCACTCGACTCCGACGGAGCTGAAGTCGAACGGATTTCGCGCCGCCCCTTGGCCGGCCTGGCCGAGGGTGAGTTGCGGGATCCCGAGGGGCTCGACCCGCGTCGACCTCGACGGCGAGATCCTTCTCATCGTCGCGTCCTCGCTCTGTGTCCGGACGCCAAGGCTCGGTCGACGACGGTCGTCTGTGACGGATTGGTGCGCGTGCGCTACACCCGCCACGGCGATCTGCATGCAGAAGCGATGCACGGATTCCGCGACTGGCTGCTGCGCCTCGTGCCGTCGCTCGCCGCGGCCGGCAAGCGAGAACCGGACGCTGGCGGGCTGAACGTCGAAGGCCTTGCGTGGGACCCGCATACGCGGACGCTGTTGTTCGGCCTGCGGGGTCCCGCGGACCCCGGAAGCGTCACGGTCATTCGGGTCCCCGTCGACGCTGGCGCTGTCGCGCCGTGGACCACAGAGTCGCTCGGGGCGCCGTCGGATCGTGCGCGTCCAGCTACCCGGATCAAGCGCGATGCAGGGCATCCGCGACATCTCCTACGACGAGCAGACGCGGCGACTTCCTGCTTCTGCTCGGGCGTTCGACGAGCAGCGGCGACGAACCGTTTCAGCTCTGCGCGTGGGACGGCAGCAGCGACGACCGTCCAGCTGCTCGATGTCACCTTCCATCGGTCGATGAAACCCGAAGGCGTCGTCGCATTCTCAGACCGGCGACGAAAGGAGACTCCTCATCGTCGACGACCGAGGTGGCTACGCGGTCGTCGACTACCCCGAGGTGATCAGTAGAAGTAGAGGTTGGAACCGGGAGTTCCTGGTGGACCCTGGCCCTGCCGCCCGGCGTGAGGTCGAGCCCGTACTTCGCCATCTCGGTGGTCCGCACGCTGACGAGGTTGAAGTAGCCGGTGTACGCGAACCGGCCCGGCGGATTGGCGGGTCCGTGACGGGGACGGGTACGGGGACGACCGTGAACTCTTCGGCGTGTTCGCCGTTACTCGGCGCGCACGTGTAGAGGTACTTGTGCCCCGCCGGTGTCACCTGCGTGCCGCTGGCATGCAGAACGCGGTCGAACGCCTGATTGGTCAGCGACTTTCCGGTCCCGAGGTCGTTGAGCACCCACAGATCCGTCGGGTCGTTGTCGTCGCGCAGCGGCTGGTGGTAGACCTCGAAGTTCGCCGGAGCGGGCGCGCCCGGCGGAATCGACTCGGTGTTGCTGGCGTGCAGGCACGCGCTGGTGTCGTGCTTGAGGATGTAGACCGGCTTGGCGGGGCCGGGCAGACCCGGCGAAGATGTAGCCGGCCGATTCGGCCAGCCGCAGTTGCTGGCGGACCGAGGCGATCTCCGCCGCGACGTTCGGCACGCCGAAGCCCGTGAGCAGCGCCTGCATTTGGTCGATCAGCGGTTTCAGGACCGTCTGCTGGATGCTCGCGGCTGAACAACGTGTCCCGGTACGCCCGGATCTGGTCGATCAACTGCTTGCGACGGGCGTCGTCGTTGCGCACGAGCTGCGCGATCAGCCCGTCACGGCCCAGCTTGAACGGCCGATCGGGCTGCAGGGTCTGGTCGATGCCCCACGGGATCATCTTGAACTTGACGTTGCCCACGCCCGGTGCCGCGACGGCGGTCACGTCGTTGTAGAGGTAGGTGTTGTTGGTGTTGTCGGCGTAGCCGTCCCAGTGCTTGAGGAAGAACTCCATCGCGTAGAGCTTGAGGAACTGGTCCATGTCGAGCATCTGGTCCGCGCCGGCCAGGCCGTTCGCCTTGATGTGACTCGATCGCGAACTTCAGGTCGGCCTTGTCCTCGAACTTGGAGAGGGCCTCCACCCCGATGAACGTGCAGCCTCTCTTCGAGGAAGTCGTCGTGGTGCTCGAGCTCGTACAGATTGCCGTTCATGTTGCCGTTGAAGTTGCGCTCGATGTAGCGCTTCATGATCGGCTCGGCATTGACGAAGATGCCCGGGCCGTTGACGCCGCCGACGCCCTTCGCCGATCGGGGTTCCGTTGACGAACACCCGGGCGAAGTTGCATCGCGAATGGGGCAGCCCGGCCATGCCCAGCATCCGGTAGCCCAGCGTCTGCCTGACGTAGGACTTGTCCTGGATGGAGTTGTTGAGCGTCACGTAGCGCGACCCGATCAGGGCTTCGATGCCGCGGACGTCGGCGTCTGCCGAACTTGCCGAAATCGATGTGCAGGCACGGCTTGTCGCTGTCGATCGAGCCGCAGAACGACTTCTTCTTGACGCCGACGTCGGCGAACGTGGTCCGCGCGGGAAACTGCGTCCCGGAGATCTCGACCGAGGTCGCCTTGCGCCACGTGTATCGGCTGCCGCCGGTCCAGTCGAAGTTGCAGCGGCCGCCCTTCGGCTCCTCGGTTCGCACCGCGTCCCATTCGGCCTGCGGCATCGTGATCTTGATCGTGATCACGTTGTCGAGCGCATAGAAGGAATCCAGTCGCCTGCTGCTGCTGATCGGTCATTTTTGTCTCCGTCCCTGCCACCTATCGGCAGCATCCTCCGGAAAGTCGCGTTCGACTCGCGTAGTCGGCTACTCGTTTCGCCGAACGTCATCCGCAGAAGAAACGATATTCCTCAGGAGAGCACGGAACTGCTAGTTGACCAACGCAGCCCGCAGCACTTCGGCGAATTTCACCGGCGCTGCCATGAACCCGCCGTGATCGCCGGGGAACTCGGTCGGGGTTATGCCCAGCAGTTCGCAAAGTGCGGTCGAGGTGCGGTAGGTGAGGAGGTTGCCGGACTCAACGCCGATGCCGACGACGATGCGCGACGGGCCGCTCCTCAACTGCTTCTGCGGCGGGCATGTAGAAACACGTCGGGCGCAGGTCGATCTCGAAGAACCTGGCGCTCTGGCGAGCTTCGTCGTCCGATGGTTCCGGTGCTGCGGGTGGTGCGTCGCCGGCTGTCACGTCGAAGCCGGCGTTGCGCATGAAGTGCATCCACGCCGCCCCGAACCCGTCGCGGTGAAACGTGTCGACGATCGCCTCGGTGTTGGCGCGTTGTTCGGCGGCGTCGGGAAGCAATTCCAACGACGGCGGCTCGTGGGCAACCAGCGTCCGGATCCGCCCGGGGTACCGCGCGACGAGCGCGAGCCCCGTCACGGCCCCGCCGCTGGACCCGAACAGGTCGGCCGACTCGGCGCGCAGGTCGTCGAGGATCGCGTTGACGTCGTCCGCACGCTGCTCGACGCTGCAGGGCGCGCCCGGATCATCGACGGGGCTGGCCGCGTAGCCGCGTGGGTCGTAGGTGACGACGGTGTGGTCGCTCGCAAGGGCGTCGGCCAGCGGGGTGAACTCCGCCGACGTCATCGGTGAGCCGATGACCAGCAGCACCGGTCCCGCGCCGCGGACTTCGTAGTGCAGCCGGGCGCCGGGGACGGTGATGGAACGCGTGGTGGGGCTCGTTGACACGGTCATGGGTATGCAGACTTCGGGTCCGCGGGAAATTCATCGCGGCCGTGGCGCTACTCGGATCGCAGCCGCGACTCCACGAAGGTTTCCAGCGCCTCCCACTGCTCGACGGCCTTGGCGTACGGCGGGCCAGGGCGCCGGACCGTGTCGGGATCGAGCACGTGGGCCACCACCTTTCCCAGCGGCTGATCCGCGTCCAGTGTCTCCTCGACCACGGTGTCCTCGGCGTAATCGCCGACATCCCTTAGCACTTCGAGCGCCAGCTCAAGCTGGTCACGATCGATGGCATCCGGGCCTTCGGAGAGGCCGTCGTAAATCTCGGTCAGCACGTAGACGTTCTCGTCGGAGACGTTGACCTCGAGCGAGCCGTCGTTGGCCGCGGTGCGGATGTCGTCGTAGGTGGCCAGGCCGGACAGGTCGTGATCGTGCTCATCGGCCAGGTAGCGCGCCAGCGCACGCTCCGAGCTGAACACGTTGATTCTTCCGTTGCGCCCCAAGAACACCGGTTGATCCTCGAGATAGCAGCGCAGCGTGTAATAGGTGCCCGCACGCGTCATCAACCTGACCGGGTCGATACCGACCTTGTGCCAGAAGTCGTCGTCGCTACCCAGCACCGCGCCCTCGGCGTGGTCCTCGAGTTCGTCCTGCTCCTCGACGTCCTGCTCCTCGATATCGTCGCACCACCTCTTCGGTGACCTCGGGCTCGGGCGCCGCCTCGGCCAGCTCGGCCTCGGCCTTCTTGGAGGCGGCCGCGTCGACATCGGGCGTGCTGATCACGCCGTCGAGCGCATCGACGGCGCCGTCCCAGCCGCGCCCGATGACCGCCTCGATCTCGGCCCAGTGCTTGCGGCCGGTGCGGCCGGCGAACGCGTCGGCGCCGCCGCCCAGGTTGCCGAGCACCGGGTTGCCGTTGAAGAACTTGGTGATCGGCGCGAGTTCGCACACAGATCCGATCGAGGCGACGATCGCCAGCGCGCCGTGCAGCGCGGTCACCGTCTCCTCGCTGGGTTTCTCGGCGGCCAGCTCAGGTACGCCGACGACGTCATACTGCCGGTCCTCGGCCGGGTCGAGCCAGTGCGCGTTGGCCTCGGTGAGCTTCTGCCATGCGGGATGGTCGGTCAGGTCGTTGTCGTTGTTGGTCCTGACGAATGCGACCAGGTCCGCCACCGACTCGAAGACATAGAGATCTTCGTCCTTGCCGAGAAACGCCTCCCACTCGTCGGCCTCGTCGCGCCACCGCGGCGCCCACAACGTGTACAAGTCGCCCTTGGTCAGCCCAAGCCGGATCGGCACGATCTCTGCAGCCATGCGGCACAGAATAGCCATTGAGCCCGAACGTCCGGTCAGCGAGCACGGTTCGTCGACCGAAGACCCGATTAACCAGCTTCGTCGCCCACCTCAAAATATTTGCCAGACTCCATGCGTCGGAGTGTGTCGGGTGTAGGCGAAGCGGCCTCGTCGTGAGCGTTTGACCGCTTTCTTGTTTGCTGGCACTGCGTGACGTGAACGCCCCCTCGAAACGGCCATACGATCGCCGGGTGCGAGGCGCGGTGACCGTTCACATGAAAGCACTCCCGATGACGGTCTGGACGTTGGTCGCCGACATCCGCAACACCGGGCGATTCTCGCCGGAAATGTTCGACGCGGAGTGGCTCGACGGCGTCGACCGAGCCCGCGTTGGGCGCCCGATTCCGTGGTCACGTCAAGCGCAACGAGATCGGCCCGGTTTACTGGACGACCTGCCGCGTGACCGCATGCGATCCGGGCCGCGAGTTCGGCTTCGAGGTGTTACTCGGCGACCGCGCGGTCAACAACTGGCAGTACGCATTTCGTCGCCAGCGGCGGCAGGGACGGACGTGACGGAGTCGTTCCGGACGGTCGAATCGCCGTCTCCTCCGGCCGCTGGAGTTCCTCGGGTTACCTCCGCAAACGCCGGAACCTGCGCGACATGCAGACCACGCTGGAACGCGTCAAGGACGTCGTCGAGGCCTGAACCGGGCTCCAAGATTTATTTGAGAAACCTTCAAGCCGGTGCACAGATCCTGATCTGGCCTGCCAAGGCCACCTAACGATTAGGGGCCCCACCGCAATGACTGCGCCAACACTCATCAAGCCGGACGTCGGCATTGCCGAAGCGGGCGTTCGTGAGACGACGTCGACCGCCGGTATCGCGCCACGGTTACCGTTCCTGCGGCGAGTCCTCAAGCACCCGCGCCTCAAGCATTACAACCGGCTCGTCGCGCTGGCGATGATCGTCAACCTCGGATGGGCGGTTTACGGCGCCGCGGCGGCGGACTGGTGGACAGCGGACGGCGCCGACCTGAGCGCCCTCGCGCTGATGGCGCAGACGAATCTCGCTGCCGCCGTGTTGTTTCGGCAGCAGTACATCCTCAATGCGTTGGCATGGCTGGTGACCCGACCGCCGACGTCCTGGCCGCTGCGGGTGCGGTGGGCGCTGGGCAAGTACTACCACTTCGGCGGTCTGCACGTCGGCGCCGCACTTGCCGGAACGCTTTGGTATATGGCGCTTGTGGTGTCGATGATCCGCGACGCCGTCGCCGGTGTCGGCGAGGCGTCATACGCCCACATGATCCTCGGCACCACCATCGCCACGACGTTCACGGTCATGGTCGTCATGGCACTGCCTCGGCTGCGCGCCGCACACCACGATCGTTTCGAGGTGACCCATCGCTTCTGCGGCTGGGCAGCGCTCGTCCTGGTGTGGATCAACACCATGCTGTTCGTCAACGGTGACCGCGGCGACCGGTCCTTCGGCTCGGCGCTGCTGACTGCGCCGTGCCTTCTGGCTGGTCGTGCTGAGCGCGCTGTTGGCCGTCTGGCCGTGGCTGCTTCTGCGCCGCGTCCCGGTCAGCTGCGAGCGCCCGTCGTCGCACGCGGTGATTCTGCGTCTCGATCACGGCGTGCTCCCTGCCGTCGGCACCACCCGGCCGATCAGCCGTCGGCCCTTCTCGGGGTTGGCACCACTTCGCCAACGTGCCCGCCGCGCCGGGCGCGACCGGATACCGCATGTTGGTCTCGCGCGCCGGTGACTGGACCTCGGCCCTCGTCGACGAACCGCCGACGCATGTGTGGGTGCGTGGTATCCCGACGGTGGGCGTGGCCAACGTGCGCAGGTTGTTCACGCAAGGTTGTGCTCGTGGCGACCGGCAGCGGCATCGGGCCCGTGCTGGGCCACCTGCTCGACACCTCCGTTCCGTCTCGGCTGGTCTGGGTGACCAAGAACCCGCGCCTCACCTACGGCGACGCGTTCGTCGACGAGATCGAGGCCGCGCAGCCCGACGCGATGATCTGGGACACCGGTGCGCTCGGCAAGCCCGATGTGCTGCAACTGGCCTACGCCGCCTATGTCGAATCGGGTGCCGAGGCTGTCATCTGCGTCTCCAACCGCACCGTCACCTGGCAGGTGGTGCACGGTCTGGAGCGGTGCGGGATACCGGCGTTCGGCCCGATCTGGGATTCCTGAGCGACGTGCGTCGTCATCGGCGACGACTGCCCTTGTACCCGAGGGGATCAGGGGGTTGGCCGTGGAGTCGCGCGTCGGTACGGCGTTCGGCAAGTACAACATCATCAGCCTGCTCGGCAAGGGCGGGATGGGTGAGGTGTACGAGGCCTACGACACCGACAAGAAGCGAACCGTCGCGCTGAAGATACTCGCCGACGGGCTTTCGAACGACGCCACGTTTCGGACACGGTTTCAGCGTGAGTCCCATGCCGCGGCAATCCTGCAGGAACCACACGTCATTCCCATTCACGACTGGGGCGAAATTGACGGCAGGCTCTACATCGACATGCGGCTGGTGCACGGGCAGACGCTCGATGAACTGATCGCGAAAGGCCCGCTGGCACCGTCACGGGCGGTGGCCATCATCGGTCAGGTCGGCGCTGCGCTGGATGCGGCACATGCCGAGGGGCTGATGCATCGCGATATCAAGCCGCACAACATCATCGTCACCCAGGCCGATTTCGCCTACCTGGTTGACTTCGGTATCGCCGAAACGGGTGGCGACGCCCGGCTGACGAACACCGGGGCTCCGATCGGCACCCTCAATTACATGGCGCCTGAACGGTTCACCGAACGGAAGGCCACCCCTGCGGTCGACGTGTACGCACTGGCGTGCGTGCTGTACGAATCGTTGACCGGAGACAGTCCGTTTGCCCGCGACAGTCTCGAGAATCTGATCGCGGCCCATCTCGCCTCGCCGCCTCCGCGACCGAGCGTCACCAATCCGCGCGTTCCCGCGGCGTTCGACGCCGTCATCGCCCGGGGCATGGCCAAGGACCCCGATGACCGGTACGGAACCGCAGGCGGCCTGGTGCGGGCGGCGCAGCGGGCGGCCGACGGCGGCAGCCACACCCTCGTCATGCCGGCGGGCACCGCGCCCGCGGGTCCCGCGGAGGCGCCCGCCGACCATTACGCGGGCCGCCAGGGGCGGGGCTGGCTGCTGCCGACCGTGATCGGCGTCGCGGCGGCGCTGATTCTGGGCGGTGTCGGCGTGGTCATCGGCCTGCTGACCCAGCAGCACGGGGGGTCCCCGCCCGTGCCGGGACCCGACCCGACCAGCCGAAGTCAGCCCGCAGCCGACGGCGATGTGCCCTTTCGCGGCTATGTGCTTCAAAAACCCAGCATCGAGGTGCGGGGCAAGCCCGTGCTTTCCGCCCCGGTCACCGGCTACCTGCCGTATCAATCGGAGGTGTTCATTGTCTGTACGACAATCGGTGATGCGGTGGAAGGTCCTGGTTCCGGCGGAGCACCGCGGATATCGACACCGGTATGGGACAAGGTCCGCACCGCAGTGGACGGCGCAGATCTCGGTTTCGTGCCCGACGCGTGGGTGCAGACAGGCACGGCGCAACCCCAGGCGGATCCCTGCTAACCGGCCGGCCAGGAGGCGAGCGGCGTGAAATCGGACCAGGTCGGATTCGGAGTGCTGGGTCCCCTGGAGATGACAGTCGGCGGCGCACCGGTTTCGTTGGGCTCCCGCAAGCAGCGCGCGGTGCTGGCCATGCTGGTGATCAATCGCAATCGAGCGGTGGGCAGTGAAGCGCTGATCGACGCGGTGTGGGGGGAGCTGGCCCGGCAGGAGGCACGCGCGAGCCTGCACACCTATGTGTCCAACCTGCGCCGGTTCCTGAACAACGCCGGCGTCGATGGGCGCGCGGTGCTGGCCGCCGCGCCGACGGGCTACCGGCTCACCGTGCCCGACATCGATTGCGACATAGGCCGATTCGTCGGTGAGAAGACTGCAGGCATACGAGCGGCGGCGGCCGGCCGCTTCGACCTGGCCAGCAGGCACTTGTCGGCGGCGGTGTCCGAATGGCGTGGACGGGCACTGGAAGACCTACAGGACTTCGAGTTCGCAGATTTGTTCGCCACGGCGCTCATCGAGGACAAAGTCAACGTGCACACCGCCCTTGCGGAAGCCGAAATCGCCTGTGGGCGTGGTAATGCCGTGATCGGCACCCTCGAAGGCCTCATCACCGAGCATCCCTATCGCGAGCCGCTGTGGGCCCAGTTGATCACCGCCTACTACCTCGCCGAACGGCAATCGGATGCCCTTGACGCCTACCGCCGCTTGAAGACCGCCCTCGCCGAGGACCTGGGGATCGAGCCTGGGCCGACGATCCGGGGCCTGCACGAGCGAGTCCTCCGCCAAGAGGTGTTGGACGTGCGACGAGCCGCGCTCACCGCCGCTGCCGTCGCCGCGAACACCCTCGACCGGCGAACCGCGGCTTCCGGCGGGCCCGCCGTGGCGCGCCTGCGTGAACTGTCGGGACAGGTCCATCCCCTGGCCGGGGCGGCCACTCGGATCGGCCGGCTCGCGGATAACGACGTCGTGCTCGACGACGCCGAAGTCAGCCGCCACCACGCCGTGGTCAGCGACACGGGCACCAGTTTCGTCATCACCGATCTGCGCTCTGCCAACGGTGTTTACGTGGGAGGCCGTCGAATCCGGGGCAGCGTCGCGCTCGCCGACGGCGACCCGATCCGGATCTGCCAGCACGAGTTCGTTTTCGAAATCGAGTCCCGAGACTGACATGCGAAGATGGTCGCGTGAGTGACGGGCGCGTGCGGTACGCGCGCAACGGAGACGTCCGGCTGGCTTATCGCGAGTTCGGGGATGGTGACACGACGCTGGTTTGGATTCCGGGTTGGTTCAGCAACGTGGAGATGTACGACGATCCGGCGACGCCACAAACGGCCGTCATCGCACAGCTGTCTGAAGCCATGCGCATCGTCGTGTGGGACAAGAGGGGCACGGGCCTTTCGGATCCGGCCAGCCACGTTCCTCCGCTCGACGAGCGCATGGATGACCTTCATGCTGTTCTGGACGCCGCCGATGTCGATCGTCCTGCGCTATTCGGCCAGTCCGAGGGGGGCCCGATGAGCCTCCTGTTTGCCGCGACCTACCCCGAACGCGTCCAGTCACTGGTGATCTACGGCGCGATGGCGCGGTTCAGTCGGGAGTTGCCCGATCATCCATGGGGATTCACCGCTGAAGAAAAGGCACTCCATCTCGAAGACATCGAAAGTCATTGGGGTGAAGGGGCATTGGCCGAGGTATTCTTCAACGAGATTGCCGACATACCAGGATTCCGCGACTACTACGGCCGATATCAGCGGATCAGTGCCAGTCCGACGATGGCGGCGTGGCTGTGGAAGGCGCTCTTGGAGATCGATGTTCGCGGAGTCCTGGGTTCGATCCGTGCCCCGACTCTGCTCCTGGGGCGCGAGGGCGATCGAATGGCACCGCTCGACGGTGTTGCGGCCTTGGCCGCCGGCATTCCCGGACGCTGAGTTCAAGGTACTGGCGGAGGGGCCGCACGGGCTGCTCGATGACACGCTGGGTTCCGCGATCCTCGACTTCGTGACCGGCAGGCCCAGTGTCGTCGTCGATGAACGAGTGCTCAAGACGGTTCTGTTCACCGATATCGTCGGTTCCACGGAGTTGCTCAGCGTCCGTGGCGACGCGCGGTGGCGACATCAGTTGGACGCGCACGACAAACTGGTCGACAGCGTTCTGATGAAGTATGGCGGCAGTCGTGTCAAGCACACGGGGGATGGCGTTTTCGCGCTGTTCGACGGCCCCACCAAGGCGGTCCGCTGCGGGCTCGAACTCGCACCCGCGATGGCGTCGCACGGCATCTCCATCCGCGCCGGACTCCACGTGGGCGAATGCGAGCGGCGCGGCGACGAGTGGAGTGGCATGGCGGTGCACCTCGGCGCCCGGATCGGCGCGATGGCCGGCCCCGACGAAGTCCTCACGAGTCGGACGGTGCGCGACCTTTCAGCGGGCTCAGGACTGTTCTTTGAAAGCCTTGGTCTCCGCCCCCTCAAGGGTATTGCCGAGGAAACGGAACTTTTCCGCGTCACTACTCCCACAAGCGGTCGGTCCTGAAATGCCCGGCATCCCCTGCGGGGCGTGTGGAACCAATATCAGCGCGACAGCCAAGTTCTGTAGCGAATGCGGCGCTCCTGTCACACAGGTCAGCCGATCGGCGGAGTACAAGCAAGTGACGGTGCTGTTCGCCGATGTTGTGCATTCGATGGACATCGCGGCGGCCGTCGGTGCGGAACGAATGCTCGGGATCATGTCCGAGTTGGTTGAGCATTCAGCGGCGGTAGTGCACCGCTACGGCGGCACCGTCGACGGTTTCACCGGCGATGGGATCATGGCGGTCTTCGGCGCACCGATTGCGTTGGAGAACCATGCCATTCGCGCGTGTTTGTCGGCGTTGAGTATTCAGGAGGAGGCGAAAAAATTTGCGGTCGAGGTCATTCCCGCGACGGCGTGGAGTTGTTGCTCCGGGTGGGCCTGAACTCTGGTCTGGTCGTCGCCGGTGAGATCGGGTTCGGGTCCGTTGCGCTTCACCGCCATTGGCGAGCAAGTCGGGATGGCTCAACGTATGGAATCGGTCGCGCCGCCGGGCGAAGTGATGCTGAGCGCATCGACCGCGCGACTTGTTGAGGGCAATGCAATTCTCGGTGGGCCCGAGCTGGTTCGGGTCAAGGGAATCGATCAACCATTGCCCGCCCGCCGCCTGCATGGGTATGCGGCACGGATCGGGTTGGCAGGCGTACCGAGTCGAATCTCGTCGGGCGAGCGTGGGAAATGGCCATGCTTGAAGCGTCGTTGGACCGTGCCATCGGGGGCCGTGGTGCTGTGGTCGGCGTGGTGGGACCACCCGGCATTGGCAAAAGCCGCCTCGTGCGCGAGCTTTCGGTCGACGGCATTCGCACGTGGTGTCGAGATGTTCACGGCCTATCTGTGAGTCGCACGCCAATCATATTCCGTTCAACCCCGTCGCGCGGCTCTCTGCGCGCGGCTGACCGGAGTCGAGGGCAGGACCCCCGAGCCGCGCGCGCATCGTTGCGTGCAGCGGTTCTCCGACGCCGACCCCGAGGACATGCTGCTAGTTGATGACCTCGTGGGCATCGGCTGATCCCGACGCTCCGTTGCCTCAGATCGACCCTGATGCTCGCCGGCGGCGGTTGACCGCCCTGGTGAATGCCGCTTCGATGTCGCGCCAAAGCCCGGCGGCTCTACGTCATCGAGGACGCCCATTGGATCGACGCAGTCAGCGAGTCGATGCTGGCCGACTTCTTGCCGTTGTCCCGGAGACGCCTTCGCTGGTGATCGTCACCTACCGCCCCGAATACGACGGAGCGCTTGCGCGGGTGCACGGTGCTCAAACCGTTGCCTTGGCCACGCTGAGTGACACCGAAACCGGTGCATTGGTGTCTCAACTGCTCGGTTCGGACGAGTCAGTGGCCGCTCTGAGCCAGACTGATTATCGAGAGGGCCTCTGGCACACCGTTTTTCGCTGAGGAGATCGTCCGCGAACTGGCTGACCGTGGCGTGTTGCGCGGCGAACCGGGTGCATACATGTCCACGGCCGAGGCCGCTGAGGTGACCGTGCCCGCAACATTGCAGGCGACAATCGCCGCGCGCATTGACCGGCTGGAGCCGAAGGCCAAACTCACATTGGGTGCGGCGGCGGTGATCGGCTCACGATTCGGCCTGGACCTACTGGTCGGATTGCTCGAGCGAACCCGTAGTCGATGACTTGGTCGCTGCCCAACTCATCGATCAAGTCACGTTCACGCGAAAGCCGGAGTATGTATTTCGCCATCCGTTGATTCGCCGGGTCGCCTATGAATCACAACTGAAGTCCGATCGTGCCGAGCTGCACCGCCGTCTGGCGGAGTTGATTCCAGCGCGCGATCCTGAATCGCTTGACGAGAATGCCGCACTGATCGCCGAACACTTGGAGGCCGGCGGCGAACTACGTCGTGCGTATGAGTGGCACATGCGCGCAGGCGCATGGTCGGCCAACCGAGTGGTGGAAGCGGCGATGGTCAGTTGGCAGCGTGCACGGAATATCGCAGATTCGTTACCTTCCGCGGATGCAGGCCACACCGAAATGCGCATCGCCCCGCGGACGCTGTTGTGTCTCAACGCATATCGCGTCAACACGAATAGAGACGATGTCTCCTTCGAGGAACTGCGCGAATTGTGCGTCGAGACCGGTGACGAGGCTTCGTTGGCCATCGCCATGGCGGGGCTGGTCGCGGAGCACATGATTTATGGTCGCGTGCGCGAGGCATCGCGCCTCGCGTCGGACGTCGTAGCGCTGGCCGAGGCAGATCGGCGACCCCGCGCTCATCATCGGGGCGTCGATGGCGGCGATCGCCGTGAAGATCGTGACTGGCGAGATGGCTGAGGTGCTCCGAGTCGCGCAGCGGTCGATCGACCTGGCCGAAGGAGACCCGACCAAGGGCAACTTCATCGGTCTGGGATCGCCATTGGCTGCAATGCTGCCTTCGCGAGGCCTCGCGCGATTCTGGTTGGGGCTGCCAGGATGGCCCGACGACCTCGACCAGGGGGTCGCCAAGCCCGAAGGCATCAGCCCGCTCGAGCGCTCGATCATTGTCTACTGGGCGTACGGATTGCCGTTGGTTCACGGAGTGCGTGTGACGAACGACAGCGCGGTCCGCGAGATCGCCGACGCACTGCAGATTGCGGAGCAATGTGCTGACGACATCGCGCTGGGCGTGGCCCGCGCAACCATGGGCCATGTCCTCATGCATCAACATTCACCGGCGGATCGTGAGCGTGGATTGGAGTCGCTGCAGCAGGTCGGCGAGATGTGTCGGCAGGGGCGCTACTACCAAAGCGAATTGCCGATTGTCTCGGTGTTCACCGCACAGGAAATGGTGATTCACGGAGACCGTCAGAATGCGATCGGGCTGATGCGCGCGGCCATTGATGATCTCTTCAGCAGTGGTCAGCTGCCGCACTGCCTGCTGGCCACGAACGCGCTGGTGGAAATTCTGGTCGAGCGCCGGGCCGATACTGAGGTGGCGGAAGCGGAGGCCGCAGTCGAACGGTTGGCGGCCGCGCCGGCCGAGGACGGGCTCGTGGTTCGTGACATCTGGCTGCTGAGACTGCGCGCGGTGCTGGCCGGGGCCCGCGGTGACACGGCGGCGTACCGCGACTATCGAGATCGCTACCGCGACATGGCGCGATCGCTTGGCTTCGAGGACATCTGGAATGGGCCGACGCGATGGCGTAGCGACTCACGCCGTCGGCCGCCAGAAGCCCTGAAGCCCTGCCCCGCATTCGTCGTCCGGATCGGCGATAGCTTCACCGGATCGCCTGCCTCGATCATCGTTCCGTTTCCGACGATCATTGCGACGTGACCGTCCCACACCGCCAAGTCGCCCGGTCTCAGCTCTCCGGCGGCGACGGGCGCAC
>CAVYCT010000038.1:0-89363 GCA_963766945.1 uncultured Actinomycetota bacterium | reverse complement strand
GGACCGCAACGAGCACCTCGTGCTCGGCGGCCAGGCGCGTGACGAACAGGTCGCCGTCGAGGCTGCGGTGATGAACGACGGGAGGGTGCGGGGCCTGCGCGTCCAAGCTCACGATGGACGCGGGGGCCTATCCGGGCTTCCCGTTCGACGGCACCGATGTTCTGCCGCATCATCCAGACGATGTTCCCCGGTAAGGACCCATAAGACGCCATGCAGTTCGACATCGAGGTCATCTCATCCAACAAACCGACGTACGTCGCCTACCGGGGCCCGTGGGCGGTCGAGACGTGGGTCCGTGAACGGCTATTCGATGTCATAGCCCGCGAGCTGGGAATCAGCCGGGCCGAGATCCGGATGCGCAGCATGGGCGTCCCAGACCATGCTCCCAACGACGATGGTCACCGGTCCGGTCCTCGATGTGCGCATGTCGGCCAAGACCACGCCTGGCGAGGGCTCTCGAAGTCGCCGACTTCGAACCACTGGGCAGAGCACCAGGCGGCGGCTGGGGGAGCAGGGTCGCCGCCTCGGCCTCGGGATTAGCGACCTACATCGAAGCGGCTCCGGGGCCGCCCGGCTACGCCGAAACGATCATGCCCGGCCTCCCCGCGCTCGCCGGCGCCGAGCCGATCCACGCAGTCCCTCGAAGGCAGATGGCAGCACTCACGGTCCACACCCAGCAGGAGTCCTACGGCCAAGGCCACGAGACGACGCTCGCGCAGGTGGCCGCTGACGAGCTCGGCGTTCCCGTTAGAGGCCATCCGAGTCAGATACGGCGACACCAGAACTTCGCGCCGTTCGGGCATCAACGGGCACCGGCAGGAAGCCTGTCGGCGGCGATGGCGGGCGGTGCGGTCGAGGCTGGCTGCGCACACGGCTGCGCGAGCACATTGTCGACATCGCCTCGCACCTCTTCGAGGCTGGCCGGCGACATCATTATCGAGGGCGGTGCCGTTGACGTGGCCGGCATGCCGGCGATCGCCGCACCTTGCGCGACGTCGCTGAGGCGGCGATGCGGCGCCGCGGCGGCAGCACCGACCGGCCGGCGGCGGCGGGCCATCCGGTTCACCGGAGACTTCGACGGCGGCGACGGCGGCTGGGCCCAGGCCACCCACGGCTGCTTGGTCGAGGTCGACCCCGACACCGGCCGTGAGGATCCCCGCTACGTCGTCGTCGAGGACTGCGGCGAGATCAT
This sequence comes from uncultured Actinomycetota bacterium, assembly GCA_963766945.1. Lineage (GTDB taxonomy): Bacteria > Actinomycetota > Actinomycetes > Mycobacteriales > Mycobacteriaceae > Mycobacterium. The sequence goes on along the minus strand of CAVYCT010000038.1, from coordinate 88,171 downwards.
CAACCCGGCCATCGTCGACGGCCAGATCCGCGGCGGCGTCGCCCAGGGCGTAGGCGCAGTGCTCTACGAGAAGTCCACCTACGAGGACGACGGCCAGCCCCAGGCGGGGACGTTCATGGACTACCTGATCCCGACCGCCATGGAGATCCCCGAGATCGAGATCCACCACATCGAGACGCCGTCCGACGTCTTCGCCAACTACCGAGGCGTCGGCGAGGGCGGGCATGATCGGCGCACCGGCGGCGATCACCAACGCCATCGAGGACGCCCTCGCCGACCTCGGCGTCCGCATCACCGAACAGCATCTCCCGCCGACCAGGATCCTCGAGCTCGCAGGCGTCATCCCCGAAGCAGTCATCTCGAGATGACCCCAACCAGATCGTCCATGCGTTCAGGTTGTGACCGTCGATGAATTCGTCGATGTACGGCAGTGCTGCGGCCATACCGCCGGCCAGGGGGGCGTAACCAGGCGACGCCTTCAGTGGGTTGACCCACACCACCTTGTGAGCCACGCGCGACAGCCGCGCCATTTGATCGGCGATCACGGTCGGGTCGCCCCGCTCCCAGCCATCAGAGAGGATGACAACTACGGCGCCACGAGATATGCCCCGCATCCCCCACTCATCGTTGTAGTCGCGCAAAGTGACCCCAAGTCGCGTGCCCCCAGACCAGTCGGGCACCACCGCGCCCGCGCGACGCAGCGCTTGATCGGGGTCGCGGGACATCAGCTCCCGCGTCAGCCGGGTCAGGCGTGTTCCCATGGCGAAGGCCTCCACGCGGCGGCGACCAGCCACCGCCGCGTGCATGAACCGCAACAGCGCCCGGGAGTAAGGATCCATAGAGCCGCTGACATCACATAACAGGACAAGCCTGCGCGGTTGCATCGTCGGCGCGTACCACGCTCGGCGGATGGGCTCCCCACCGGTGCGCAACCACGGCGCACAGTGGCGCGGATGTCAGGCTGCGGGTGCCGCCGCCGCTTGGCGGGCCGCCGCCGCCGGCTGCGTCGCATCGCCGCCGTCGCACGAAGACCGGCCATCAACCGCTGCGGATCGGCAAAGTCTGCTGCGGTGTACTCGCCAAAGTCCTTGCTGCGCAGAACTTCTACCGGGCTATAGTGAACGACCGTCGCGGGTGCTTGGCTCTGTTGCTCAGTGTCGTCTTCGGTCTCCGGGTCAAGGTAGTGGTCAACACCGACCTTCGCGTTTGCGGCGATCGCGGCGAGACGAGCATCCGGCGATTGGTGGAGCCAGACTGAACGGAATACGCGATCGAAGGTATCGATGTCCTCCGGCCGATGAACCAGAACAGCACGCCCCGCCCAGTACAAGCTGTCACGGTCGGCCGGGTCAAGCTCGCTCAGCGCCGACACGAAGAGCGCGACCGAACCAGTGGGAATGGCCATTTCCTCGGCACGTAGGCGGCGGGCGAAGATCACCGCAAGCCGGTCCGCGCTGTCAGACATCGTCGTCGGCCACCCTGATCAGGGTGTCGAGCCCTGCCGCCCTTGCCTTTTCGATGTCTTCGCGATACTTCAGCACCCAGCCGAGGGTGTGCTCGATGTCAATGGGGGCCAATTCCGACTCGCCCAGTTCAGCCAGTGCTCGGGCCCAATCGATCGTTTCGGCCACACCTGGAGGCTTATAAAGGTCGAGTCCACGCAACGACTCAACGGCGGCCGCGACCCGCCGCGCCAGCCGTTCACTTGCCTCGGGTACGCGCAGCCGCACGATGGCCACTTCTCTGTCGATGCTGGGATGGTCGACCCAGTGATAGAGGCAACGCCGTTTGAGGGCGTCGTGCAGGTCGCGGGTGCGATTGGAGGTCAGGACCACTAGCGGCGGCACCTCGGCCACGAACGTTCCGAGCTCCGGCACCGTCACCGCGAAATCAGACAAGATCTCTAGAAGGAACGCCTCAAACTCATCATCGGCACGGTCGATCTCGTCGATGAGCAGCACCGGCGGGGTCCGTCGCAATTGTCGAGGGCTTGTAGGAGTGGTCGCCGAACGAGGAATCGCTCGGAGAAGAGTTCATCTTCAGCAGCCGCCAAAGCCTCCGCGCCACCCGTTTCCGCGGCTTTCAGGTGCAGCAACTGGCGGGCGTAATCCCATTCATAGACCGCCTGCGACACATCGATGCCTTCGTAGCACTGCAGGCGCAACAGCTTGGCGCCGGACAAGCGCGCCATGGTTTTGGCAACCTCGGTTTTGCCCGCCCCGGCCTCACCCTCAAGAAGCAACGGGCGCCGTAGCCGCACGGCGAGATGAATGGCAGTGGCCAGACCCTCGTCGGCGAGGTAGCCGAAGCGGGCGAGGTCTGCTTTAAGCTGGCGGACCGCGTCGCTCGTCACGGGTGCACCTCCTGACGGGCTCCGAACGAGCCGCCGTGCGCGACCGCAAACCACGCGAATGCGCCGCACATACTGCTGACTCTACGAAGCGACGAGGCCCGTCGCGGTCTCATCGAAAACATCGTCTCGAATGCGAGCGCCGCCGCCCATGTGTCGGCGAAAGTACGTGAAACCACGCGAGATGACGTGGCAATACGGTGGTCGGACGCCCTCCACAGGGCGCCTGGCGGTTGTGGGAGTTGCAAAGTCTGGGTGCTGACCGCGGCAGGTGATACGCAGCCGGCCTGCCGATCGCCATGAGATAGGGCGCTGCGATCAGGCACTCAGTGCGCCGTCGCGAGCATGGCAGCCCCAACTTCGCGGCCTTGATCTGCAGTTGGTTTTCGCCACCGACCGTGGGCAGTAGTCCCCGCCGATAAGCCGAGTTCTGAATAACCTGTTCTCATGGCTGACGGCTGGACGCAAGCTCCCGACGGGGATCAGGCAGGTTCTCCGCCCCCAATAGAACGCGCTTCCAGGGCCCGTGCGGCGTCGGAGACCAAGGGCCCAGCCCTTTCTCGACGCTGCACGCAAGGATCTCGGCGTCTGCAGCTGACACGCGTGGCGAAGATATAGCGAGCACCCAATGAATCGAGCGAAGCGGCAGACTAATCCGCCGGTCTGTGTGATCGTGGCGACCTTCGCCAGCCTCGGCATCGTCCTCGGAAGCGCCGGGCCTTGGGGTTCGTTCGAAATCAACACCTGGGACATGGACTATCACCGCGTGGCGACGATGGTGGCCGGGGCGGTTGCTGCGATCGTCTTGATGTCGCTGCTGGTCGCGAACCCGCGATTCGGTCAGCCGTGGATCGCGATCGGCTTGGGGGCCTTAGCCTGGGCCGTCGCGACTGTCACGATCGTCTACGTCGAGGCCTCCTGGAAGCCGCTCGACGACCAGCGCAACCCGACTGGTGCGAGCCGCCCCGATTCGGCCGGGGACTTTGGCTGACCACGAGCTCAAGCATTGTGTTGATAATGACGGCGACGATGGTGCTGGTCCGATCCCGAAGACTCCGCTGGCTGGCGGCTGTGTGCAGCCTAGTGGCCGTTTCAATGTATATCGCGGCCTTCATCCTCCTCTCAGGCAGCGCGGAATGCGGAATTCAGTAACGCGGGGAACGGACGGAACAGCCTCGGCGCCACGAAAAGCGTTGGCAGCGAGAATGTTACGTATGCCGGTCACCCGCCGTATTTTGATTTCGCCGCGGCGTCCCTCAACGAGACCCCGCTAGGGCGTGCCGTCCTGTCGGGTGCGCTCACGAATAAGGGCCACGCCGGGCATCCAGCGTCGGTCGTGCTGGCGCGGTGCTGACGTGGCCGATATTCGTTCAGTTTTACCTGGTAAAACGGGTGGAGCTGCCGGGAATCGAACGCGTCGTAGAATCGCGCTGACCTGCGCAAACATGGAATCTGCTAACTCGAAGCGACGCGAAAGTACCTGTGGATACGCGAAAGGGTGCTGACGGCGTCAACACACCGAAGGCCTCTCCCCGCTGTTGCCGGACCCACGCGGCTGGCAAGCCTCCGGGGCGCGGCCCGCGGCAACGGGAGGGTCCCAGCGTGAACGGATACTGAGTGGAGCAACCTCCCGCGCTTTGTGTTTCCGAGGGCTACCGTGCGATCAACCGCGCTGGATCGACCGGTTCGGTGCTCCGGGCCCAACCTGCGACGAGGTGATGTCGAGTGCACAGTGGTGAGCTGGCGCGCCAGCGGACGCACACACTCGACGAATCCGCTGCTCATCGATCCGGAGGAACCAGACCGGCCGATCGTCGACTTCCTCAGATCCACGCCAGGCCGGATGGCGTTGATGGCCGTTGTTCTGGTCGCGGCGTTGCTCGCCGTCGGCGCCACTGCGTCGAAGATGGTTTTCGACCGGCAAGGCCAGCTGGACACCCTGCGATCGCACACCGAACCGCTGGCCGATGCGGCACAACGGATCTACGGCGCCCTCTCGTTTGCCAACACGACCGCGGCCACCGCGTTCCTGTCCGGCGGCGTCGAACCGCACGACGTCCGTGATCGCTACGACGCCGCCATCGGGCAGGCGTCCGCCGGCCTGGTCACCGCATCGAACGGCGTGTCGCCCAATGATATTCGCTCACTAACGCTGCTGACCGACATCTCCAACCAGTTGGCGGTCTACACCGGGATCGTGGCCACCGCCCGGGCGAACAACCGCGCCGGCCGCCCGATCGGCGTCGCCTACCTCAGCGACTCGTCCGCGCTGATGCAGCACTCCATGTTGCCGTCCGCCGAACGGCTGTATCGGACCCAATCCGCCGCCGTCGTCACGTCGGAACGCCCCGTCGGTCCGTCCCGCGTCGTGATAACGGCAGCCGTCCTTGTGCTGTGTCTGCTGTTGCTGTCGCAGGCGTCGCTGGCTCGGCGCAGTCATCGTCGGCTCAACCCCGGACTGGCGCTGGCATCGGTGCTGATGGCGGTGCTCGCGGTCTGGCTGACGGTGGCCGGGATGGTGTCGACGCATGCCGCCACCAATGCGCGGACGCAAGGCGGTGAGCCGCTCGACGCGGCGGTGAGCTGCACGGATCCTCGCCCAGCAGGCCCGGGCGGACGAAATCCTCGGACTGCTCAAACGGGGGTCCGACCCCCTATCCGACATCAGATTCGATGAGCGGACCGCACAGATCGGGTGGCTGCTCGACAAGCACCGGGTCGACGGGGCGGCGGACGCGTTGCGGGGCTGGATTCGCGCCAATGATGAGATCCGACGCAAGCTGGCCAGCGGCGACTACCCCGGCGCCGTGGCGATCGCGCGAGATGACGGGCCGCAGCATTCGACGGTTGCAGTTCACCCGACTGGACGACGGCATTACGGGACGACATCGCGCGACTGCGCGACCGCCAGCGCGACGGGATCACCCACGCCTACACCGCGCTGAACCTCCTTCCTTTCGGCGCGGTGGCCATCGGTGTGCTGGCGGCGCTGGCGGTTGCCGCCGGTATCGCGCCACGACTGAGCGAGTACCACTGATGCGCGCCATCGCACTGCCTCGTGCTCGCGGCTACCCTGGTCGCGGGCTGCTCCAGGTGCAACCGCTGGCCGAGGTGTCCGCTTCACTCACCACGTTGCCGATGCCGAGCGGCGCCGCTGACGTGGCCTCGGCGTCCGGTGCGGCTGTCGAAAGCTGCGACGCCACAGCGAGTTTGCGCCCGTCCACCGCAGCCGGCCCGGACGTCGAAGAGATCCGGCAGCCGCGGCCGGCTGATCGTCGGTCTGGACCAGAGCACCAACCTGTTCAGCTTTCGCGATCCGGTGTCCGGCGAATTGCAGGGCTTCGACGTCGACATCGCCCGGGAGATAGCTCGGGACCTGGTCGGCGATCCCGAGCAAAGTGGAGTTCCGGCTGCTGACCTCTCCGGAGCGCATCGATGCGGTGGAGAACCAGACGGTTGATATCGTAGCCAACGCGATGACCATCACCTGCGCACGTGCCGAGCAGATCGCGTTCTCCACGGTGTACTTCGAAGCGAGCCAGCGACTGCTGGTGCCCAAGGATTCGCCGATGTGCAAGGGCCTGCCGACCTGGCCGGCAAACGGGTTTGCGCTCAGGTGGACACCACATCGCTGGCCACCGTAGCCCGGGTCGCGCCGTCGGCAACCCTTCTCGCCGTTCAGAATTTGGACGATTGCCTGGTCGCTCTTGCAGCAAGGTCAGGCGGACGCGGCCAGCACCGACAACTCGATCCTGGCCGGACATGGCAGTACAGGATCCCAACCTGCACATCGTCGGACCGAGTCTGGAGCCCGAGCCTTACGGTATCGGCGTCAACAAGTCACAGGACGATCTGGTGCGCGCGGTCAATGCCAGCCTGGAACGGATCCGACGGCGACGGGACGTGGCTGTCGCTGTATCAGAAGTGGCTCACCGTGCTCGGTCCGTCACCTGGTCCACCAGAACCGAAGTATCGGGATTGACATGGCTGGAGACGAGGGAACGCGCGCCGTCCTGGTGACTGCATCGGGGCCTGATCAAGGTCGAGCCCACCCGCCCGCGGCTGCGAACCGGCGGCGGCGTATCGGTGACGGCCTGGTCGAGATTCCGATCAGCGAAGACATCGAGCCTGCCAGCGCGATCCTCACTAATCCTGTTCTGGCCGAATCGAAACGGGAGTGCAGCAGCTGCGGGCGGCCGGTGGGACGAGGGGTCGCCGGCCGGCCCGGGGCCAGCGAAGGCGTGTGCCCGCATTGCGGCACGTTGTTCTCGTTCTCGCCGCAACTGGAGACCGGCGAGCTGGTGGCCGGCCAGTACGACGTCCAGGGCTGCATCGCGCACGGCGGCGTCGGCTGGATCTATCTGGCGATCGACCGCAACGTAAGCGACCGGTGGGTGGTGCTCAAGGGTCTGCTCCAGCCGGGCGGACAGCAGGCGCAGGCGATCGCCGTCGCTGAACGTCAATTCCTCGCCATGGTGCACCATCCCGGCATCGTGAAGATCTACAACTTCGTCGAACACCCGGGGTTCGACGGCCGCCCTGTCGGCTACATCGTGATGGAGTACATCGGCGGCACCACGCTGCAGACGATCCTGGAGGAGCAGCGAGCGGAAGCGCCGGACGGCGAACCCAAGCCGATGATGCCGGTGGAGCAGGCGCTGGGTTATGTGGTCGACACCATACCGGCGCTGTCCTATCTGCACTCGCTGGGCCTGGTCTACAACGATCTCAAGCCGGACAACATCATGCTCACCGAGGACAACGTCGAGTTGATCGACATGGGGGCTGTGTCCGGCATCGGAGATTTCGGATACATCTACGGCACCAAAGGATTTCAGGCACCCGAGATCGTGCGGACCGGTCCGACGATCGCTACGGACATCTACACCGTCGGTCGGACGCTGGCCAAGCTCACCGTCGATCTGCCCGATCGACCGCTACGCCGAGACATTGCCCGGCCGCGACGAGGCGCCGCTGTTCGAACAGTACGAGTCGTTCTATCAACTGCTCGCCTGTGCAACGAACCCCCTTCCGGCGCAAAGGTTCTCGTCCGCCGAAGAGATGGCCAACCAATGCAAGGGCGTGCTGCACGAAATCCTCGCCGAGCAGACGGGCTCACCGAGCCCGTGGAAGTCGGTGCTTTTCACCATGCCACGCTCCACGTTCGGTGCCGACCTGGCCCTGCGGCGCACCGATGTGTTCGTCGACGGTCGCAAGCACGACGTTCGACTGGGCGCCCGCGTGTCACCCGTGCCCTGCCGAAGCCCGTACCGGTCGAGGATGAGGACATCGATTGGCGGATGGACTGGGACGATGCCGTCACCGCGCTGGATGCCGGCAAACCTCAAGGCAGCGCTGGCATGTTTCGAGCGGGTCGTTGCGGCGCTCCCCGGCGAAGCCGCACCCAAGCTGGCGGCGGCGGCGATGGCCGATCTAGAGCTCGAAGAGGACGGCCGGCGGACGTCGAACGACTGGGCCGCTTGGCCGAGCGGTACTACCGGACTCTGTGGCGCACTGACCGCTCCATGGTGAGCGCAGCCTTCGGCCTTGCCCGGCGGCTCGTCGCCCGTGGCGATCGGACGGGGGCGATCAGTGTGCTCGACCAAGTGCCCCTGACCTCCCGGCACTACGGTGAGGCTCAGCTGACGTCGGCGCTCATCCTCGTCGGCGGACGGCCCATCGGCGAGATCTCCGAGGCCGACCTGCGGGATGCCGCACTGCGTGTCGGCCAGCTCGCCGACACCGAGCCGCGCCTACTCCAGATCCGTGCGCTGGTACTTGGCACCGCGATGGACTGGCTGCGGGCCGGCGCGACACCGGCCGCCGATCCGATCTGCGACCACTCGTTCGACGAGCGGGGTTTGCGCGCGGGTACCGAAGAGGCGCTCCGGGAGCTGGCGCGGCATTCGCCGCGGCGGCGCCACCGCTACACCCTGGTCGACCTGGCGAATTCGATCAGGCCGCCGAGCTGGATGTGAGCCGCGCCACCCATCGCCAGATCCAACACCTGGAGTGCATCGTCGAGTGACGCGCCAGTCTCGTCGAATCCACACCGACAGCGCTGAATTCGGATTTGTTTGACGTCAGTGATGACGCAAGAAAGGCCCAGGCTCGGGATTATCTCCCTTACCTGGGCCTTCTTTGGTGGAGCTGCCGGGAATCGAACCCGGGTCCTACGGCATTCCCTCGAGGCTTCTCCGTGCGCAGTCCGCTATGTCTCTACTCGGATCTCCTGATCACGCGAACAAGTCAGGATGACGATCCCAGTCGCTGTTTGATGTCCCGATAAGTCCCGCGACCGGACTTATCGGTTTGTCCCTCTAGATGACGCCAGGGTCCGGGTCGAGGGCTCTCCCGGTCTGACGGACTCACAGTCGCTTAGGCAGCGAGAGCGAAGTCGCGCTGATTTGAATCGGCGCTTAATTGGTTGCAACGACGCTTACGGTGGTCTCTTGCCTGCACCGGCACGCTTCCCTTGATTCGATGCGCGAAGTCGAAACCGTTCAGCCCCTCGCATCCCCGCCGACTTTCGGCAGGACATCCATTGCTACCTGCGGACTCAGCGCAGACCACAAATCGATTATTCCAGCAGGTCACGTAGTTGAGCCCGGCCGATCGGCGCTTCCCCGGCTAGATCACGTAGTTGAGGTGCTCGACGACCCGTCGGCCGACTGCCTCGTCACCGCCGTAGGCGATGTCGTCGGCGTGCTTGCCCAGCCGTGTGCGTCCGCCCGCCAGCCGGCTGAACAGCAGCGCGTCGAGTCGGATCGTCGACGTCGGGTCGTCGTCGCCGAAGTGGTCGACCACGCGACCCCTTCCCTCGACCGCCACGTTGATGGTGCGCCCCAGTGGTCCCGTCAACTCGATCGAGACCCGTCGACCCGTCGGGTGCGCCGCCCAGCTTGCCGACGACGAAACCCATGCTGGCCGCCATCTCGTCGAGCGCGAGTTCGGCTGCGGGCCCGACGAGTTCGCTGACACCCGCCGGGTCCCCGATGGCGTCGCGGATATCGTGTTCGTGCATCCAACAGTCGAAGATGCGCACCCGCATGAAACGGCCGTAGCTGTCGGGCCCGGCCGGCGTCGCGGTGATGTCGTTCCACGCGTCGTTGGACAGACCCGGACAGCGCCTTTCGCCGTTCGGCGGTGGTGGCGCGGAACGTCTCGAGCAACTCCGCGGCGCTGACGTCGCGCAACTTGCGCACCCAGCGCTCGTTCATCACGCCGATGTCGTTTCGCACGTGCTTGAGCGTCGACACGTCGATGTCGGCCTCCGGGGTGTCGACGCCCTGCAGCATCGACTCCACGCCGATCAGATGCGCGATGACGTCGTGCACGTTCCACCCCGGCAGCGGTGTCGCGGTCTGCCAGTGGGCTCACCAAGGCCGTCGACGAGCGTGTCGATGTCGTCCCACACTGCGAACAGGCCGGCCAGTACCGCTGGTTTGTCGAGCACGGTCACGGGACGCGAAGGGCTGTTCACGAGCACGAACGTAACGCTCGCAGCTCGCAAGCGTTCCCAAAACAGCTCTAGGGGGATGGCCGACGATGACAGGCTCGAGTTCCGCGATGGGCACCGCGCGCCCGAACAAGTGGCCCTGCGCCAGGCGGCACCCAGCGGCGAAAACCGTGTCGGCCTGTGTCGTCGACTCGATTCCCTCGGCGATGACGTCCAGGTCCAGCGCGTCGCACAGCCCGATGACCGAGCGATACAGCGTCTCGGTCCCGATCGGGCTCGGCGCCGACCGCCAGGCTTCGGTCGAGCTTGACGATCTGAACCGGCAATGCGTGCAGATAGGTCAGCGAGTTGTATCCCGCACCGAAATCGTCCAGGGCGACCTTGATGCCAAGCGCATTGAGCCGGTTGATCTGCGCGGCCGCGTCGGCGACATCGACGATCGGCACCGTCTCCGTGATCTCGATGACCAGCTGGCTCGGCGCCATTCCATGCCGTGCCAGCGTCGCCTGCACCTCCCGCTCGAAGTCGTGGCTGCCGAGCCGTGCCGCGCCGATGTTCACGTGGAGGACGAGGTCCAGGCCGGCCGCCTCGACCTCGCTGCACGCCAGATCCAGCACCATGGCGTCGAACTTGGCACCCAGCCCGGCGGCCTCCGCCGCGGCAACGAATGCTCTCGGGTTGAATCTGGGTTCCGTTGGGCGCGATCCATCGAGCCAACGCCTCGACCGCAACCGGCGTGCCTTCTGGAAGCCGCACAACTGGTTGGTACGCGAGGCTGAATCCGGGAGGTATCCCGCCGCTCCGCTTTGCGAAGCGCGGTCGGGAAATCCGTCGCCACGCCCAACGACGGTCGAAAGATCACCGCGGTGTTCTTGCCGACCGCTTGCCCGCGTACATCGAGACGTCCGCTTGCCGCAGCAGATCGTCCGATGTGGGCGGGAGTCCGTCGGCGCCGGGACGGACCAGACCCATGCTGGCCCGGACCCGAACCGAGGTGCTGTGCAACGCGAACGGATCTCGAAGCGCCACCCGGATGCGGTCGGCGACGACCTCGGGCGGCTCGTCTTCGCCGTTGATCAAAATCGCGAACTCGTCGCCGCCGATTCGGGCCAGCGTGTCGGCGGGTCCCACGCAACGCTGAAGTCGTTGGCCCACCGCACAGAGCAATTCGTCACCCGCGGCGTGCCCGAACCTGTCGTTGACGTCCTTGAAATCGTCGAGATCGACGAAGATCAACACGAATCGGCCCGTCGCGGATTGCGGCGTCGAGCCGCTGTGCGAACAACAACCGGTTGGGCAGTCCGGTCAGCGAGTCGTGATGTACCTGGTGGGCAAGTCGCCCCTGCGTCTCATACAGCCGCTGCGTCAACAGCCGCTGCGCGCGCATGGCGATCACCTGTCGGGTGACAACGAGCACGACCATCAACGTGCTACTCAAAATCAACACCGGGCTCAGTCGGTGCCCGGCCAGCAGGTGGTAGGCGAACAACACCGCGTTTCCGAGAAAACCGACATAGGGCAGTGCGAGCTGCACCGCTGTCATGAGCCCTCGGTCAAGATCCTCCGCAGGCCGCGGCGGCAGTTGCAGCAGCGCGTATCCGATGAGCAGCGGGCCGAGGAGGAACCCGATGCCACCCCACAGTTCGCCGCCGGTCGCGCCGACACTCACCAGATAGGCGACAGTTCTGTCTGACGACGCGATCAGCACCACACCGCCCACCAGCAGCAGGAAGTTCGCCCGGTAGGGCCGATCACTGCCGGTAGACCATCGCTATTTGCACCGACACCACGACCACGACGAGTTCGATGACCGAGTACAGGATCACGACGGCGGGGCTGTCCGATCGGGGCAGGGCCGCGCCGGTCGGTTGTCCAAATCCGGCGATGAACACCAGGATCGAGAACGATATGGCCGCCACCAAACCGTCAAGGACGGTGATGACGCGGGACGGGCGCAGGTGACTCTCCTGCCGACCGGTCACACCGCCCGCCGGCCGACAGGATCACCATGCTCGCTGCCGCGCCAAACAACGGAGGCAGGAAATATGCGACGACGCTGAGCACCGGCGCTGTGTCGGTGCCCATTACCGTTTCCGTCGACCACCAGACGCCCTGGCCCAGAAGCCAGCTGGCCACCGCCGCGACGACCAGCAGTCGCCACAGCCGGGCCTTGCCGCTGACCCGGCGGGCGACGACCAGGCCGCACGACATCACCCCGATGCCGGTGCCCACTTGCAGGGCCGCATCCACGTACCAGGCAACCTCCGTGCCCCATAGAGCCATTGCGTTGACACAAAGCAGCACTGTTACGCCGGCAAACAAGCCGACGCGAACCCGGCCACCCGTGACCGACAACCCCACTCCCCACTTCACCGCTGCCGAAGCGCATGCAACTGCCATAATGCCCTACGATCGGTCGACGTGTCGCGGCAACTCCGTTCAACACAGCAAACTCCCACGCTGGGCCTAGCCCGCGGCGATCATCGCGACGGCCGCCAATGCCAGCATCATGCCGACCGCCTGCCAGCGGGTGACCCGCTCGCGCAGCACCACGATCGCCAGCAGCACGGTGCCCGCCGGATACAGCGCGATCAGCACGCCCGCCAACGACAGCATCGCGGACTGGATGGCGATCAACGTCGCCACGTTGGCCACCGTGTCGAGCACCCCGGCGAGTAGCGCGAGCCGAAACGCGATGCCCCGCTCCAGTGCCAGGTTGGCAGTGAAAACGGCCGCCACCAGCACGATGGCGGTCGCCGCCAACCGGCCGAACACCAGTGGCCACAACTTGGCCTCCGCGGGCACCTGGTCGAGCAGGACGAAGTTCATTCCGAACGCGACGCCGGATCCCACGGTCAGCCAGGCCACCTTCGCGGTGAACCGGTGCGGCGTGACGTCCTCGTCGGTCGCCTCACGACTCACCAGAGCCACCGCGACCAGCGCCAGCCCGATGCCGACGATCGCCACCGGACCGGGCCGCTCCCCCAACGACAGACCGACGCCGACGGGGATACCGGCGACCAGGATCGCCGTGAGCGGCGATACCACCGAGATCGGGCCCGAGCCCAGCGCGGCATAGAACCACCACACGCCGAACGCGCCAGCCACACCGGACAGCAGGCCCCACAGCACCGCAGGGGTGGAGAGTTGGCCCCCGACGGGCAGGGCGATGCCCACCAGCAGAATCAATGCCACCGGATAGGAGATGAGCACCACGCGGAGTGCAGCGACCCGGCGCGCCGCGATACCGCCAACGAAATCGCTGATTCCGTATCCGAGCGCAGCGATCAGCGCGGCGACGAAGCCGATCAGGTCATGCCCTTGGCGCGGCGGCCCAACTCGCGGGTCACCTCACGCTCCGCATCGCGGCGCGCCATGTCCTGCCGCTTGTCGTGGGCCTGCTTACCGCGGGCCAGCGCCAACTCGACCTTCACCTTGCCGTCGGTGAAATACAGCGACAGCGGGACCAGCGTGAGATTGCCGTCGCGGACCTTGCCGACCAGGTTGTCAATCTGCTTGCGGTGCAACAACAGTTTGCGGTTGCGCCGCGGCGCGTGATTGGTCCAGCTGCCGTGGTGATACTCGGGGATGTGCAGATTGCGCAGCCAGATCTCGCCGTCGTCGACGGTGGCGAACGCATCGGCCAGCGATGCCTGACCGTCGCGCAGGCTCTTCACTTCCGTGCCGACCAGCGCAACGCCGGCCTCGAAGGTCTCCAGAATCGAATAATTGTGACGCGCTTTGCGATTCGTCGCGACGATCTTGTTGTTGCTGGACCTCGTCGGGTCCGCTTTCTTGGCCACCATCAGCGCCGGATGTAAAGTCGCAGCGTCGCGTAAGCGGTGACGCCGGACATCGCAAGACCCAGGAACATCATGAACGGGGCGCTGAAGTAGAGGACGTCCGCGTAGTCGACCTTCGCGATCAAATTCGCTTGGTAGAACTGGTTGAGCGCGTTCTCGAGGAACAACGCGCGCACCAATACGAGCCCGACGATGGCGATGACCACACCGATGAACGCGGCGAGCATCGCCTCGACGAGGAACGGCAGCTGCGTGTACCAACGGCTGGCACCCACCAATCGCATGATGCCGATCTCGGTGCGCCGGGTATAGGCGGCGACTTGAACCATGTTGGCTATCAACAACACTGCACCGACAGCCTGCACCAGCGCCACCGCGAACGCGGCGTTCCTGATGCCATCGAGCACCGCGAAGAGCCGGTCGATCAAGTCCTTCTGGTTGAGCACGTTGAGCACGCCGGGCTGACCGACGATCGCCTCGTCAAAGTCCTTGTGCTGCTCTGGATTGTCCAGCTTGACGATGAACGAAGCCGGGAAGGCCTCGCGGCCTGCGACATCCTTGTACTGCGGGAACTTGCTGATCGCATCGTCGTAGGCCTGATCACGGTCCAGGAACCGCACCGAACGGACGTCGTCGCGGTCCTCGATCTGCTTGCGCAGCGACTTGCACGGATCCGCGTCGCAGGTGGGGTCGTTGGCGGAGACGTCGTTGGTCAGAAAGACCTGGCTCTCAACCCGATCCAGATAGATCTTGCGCGACTGGTCGGCCAACCGCACCACGAGAAGGCCGCCACCGAACAACCCGATCGAGATCGCAGTCGTCAGGATCATCGCGATCGTCATCGTCACGTTGCGACGAAAACCAGTGAGAACCTCGTTGATGAGGAAGCCGAAGCGCACTTAGCGATCCATTCCGTAGACGCCACGGTTTTCGTCGCGTATCAGTCTGCCCAGCTCGAGCTCGACGACGCGCTGGCGCATCGAGTCCACGATGTGGTGATCGTGCGTAGCCATCAGCACCGTCGTTCCGGTGCGGTTGATGCGCTCGAGCAGATCCATGATGTCCCTGCTGGTGTCGGGGTCCAGGTTGCCGGTGGGCTCGTCGGCCAGCAGCACCAGCGGGCGGTTGACGAACGCCCGGGCGATGGCCACGCGCTGCTGTTCGCCGCCGGAGAGCTCGGTGGGCAGCCGGTTGGCCTTGCCTGACAGGCCGACCATCTCCAGCACGTCAGGCACGACCCGGTTGATCACCTCCGGGCGCTTGCCGATGACCTCCAGCGCAAACGCGATGTTTTCGAATACCGACTTCTGCTGCAGCAGCCGGAAGTCCTGGAACACACAGCCGATCACCTGGCGCAGACCCGGGATGTGACGGCCGGCCAGCTTGTTGACGTGGAATTTGGAAACGCGAATATCCCCCGCCGACGGCGTGTCCTCGGCCAGCAGCAACCGCATGAACGTCGACTTGCCCGACCCCGACGGTCCGATCAGGAAGACGAACTCACCCTTGTCGATGTTGAGCGACACGTTGTCGAGCGCGGGGCGCGCAGACGACTTATAGAGCTTTGAAACACGGTCGAGGGTGATCACGGCACGCCAGTGTAGCGGGGCAATTCCGCCGGGCTAGCTGGCCGGAGCCGTGGTTGTCGGAGTCGGCGTGGCCGTCGGCGCCACCGTAGTGGTGGCAGGGGACGTCGTTGTGGGCGTCACGGTCTCCGTCTGCGGCGACAGCGGACCGGCACCGTCCGGATCCACCACGGTCGTCGTCGGGGTCTCGTCCGTGGGCGACGTGGGGCTCGTGGTCGTCGTCTCAGACGGGCTGGTGGTTGTGGTGGTCGTCGTCGGCTCCTTGGGCCGCCTGACATTGGTACGCGGAACCCACGTGTAGTTCGGATCGGGCACGAAGCCCGGTGGCACGACCGCCGGCACGGGCGCCTCGGGGGCCGGTTCGGGGACGAATGTCTCGTGCACCCAGAACAGCGCGATGAAGGCGACGATGAGCACTGCCGTCGAAACGCGCATCCGGCCGAGTTTGGCCTTGAACCAGGACGTCATCGTTTCTGCTCCGTCGTGCCCTGCGTTTCCTCCTCGGCGCCGCCTGCCGTCGAGGGATGAACGATCGCCTCGACCATCGGCGTCGAGCCGTCGGCAGGCGCAGCGATGCCTGCACGCCGCAGCGCGCGGACCACCAGCACGCGTATCCGCCTGCCCACCTCGAACTGCTTGCCCGGCAGCGTCCGCGCGATCATCCGCAGGTTGACGGTGTCGAGTTCGATGCTCTCCACACCCATCAACTGCGGGGCATCCAGCAGCAGTGCACTCAGGTCCGGATCTTCCATCGCCTTCTCGGTCACGCCTTGAAGCAGTTCGTTGACCCGATTGAGGTCCGCCGACGTCGGCACCGGGATGTCGATCACCGCACGCGCCCAGTCCTTGGACAGGTTCACCGACTTGACGATCTGGCCGTTGGGGATGGTGAACATCTCGCCCTCGGTGGACCGCAGCTTGGTGACGCGCAGCGTGACGTCCTCGACAGTGCCCTCCGCGGGCGCATTGATGCCTGCCACCGTGAGCGAGACGAGGTCGCCGAAGCCGTACTGCTTCTCGGTGATGATGAAGAAGCCGGCGAGCAGGTCCTGGACGATGCGCTGCGCGCCGAAACCGAGCGCCGCGCCAAGCACGGCGGCCGGCGCAACAAGCGATCCCACCGGGATGGCGAGGATGTCGGTGACCTCCACCGCCACCAGGACGAACAGCAGGGCGACCGACACCCAGGAGATGACCGACGCGACGGCCTGGCGGTGCTTGGCGCTCTCCGTGCGCACCAGCTGGTCGCTTTCCTGATATTCGGCGTCGATGCGGCGAACGATGCGGTTCGCGAACCAGTTGATGAAGCGTGCCGCGAGTAGGCCGCCGATCAGCAGCAGGGCGATCGGCACACCGCGATCGAGAATCCAGGCGCCGATATTGCCCTGCCAGAAGCCGGTCCACCGGTCGGCCAGGGACAGTGCGATCAAGTTGCTATTCGTCATCGTGTGTATTGCGCCAACGGATTCCGGCCTCGAGGAACCCGTCGATGTCTCCGTCCAGCACCGCGGCCGGATTGCCGACTTCGTACTCGGTGCGTAGGTCTTTCACCATCTGATAGGGGTGCAGCACGTAGGAACGCATCTGGTTTCCCCAGGAGCTGCCGCTGTCGCTCTTCAAGGCGTCCAGCTCAGCGCGCTCTTCTAAACGCTTGCGTTCCAACAATTTTGCCTGGAGAACCCGCATCGCCGAGACCTTGTTCTGCAACTGCGACTTCTCGTTCTGGCAGGTGACCACGATACCGGTCGGGATGTGGGTGAGTCGAACCGCCGAGTCGGTGGTGTTCACCGACTGGCCACCGGGACCGCTGGACCGGTACACGTCGACGCGCACGTCGGTCTCCGGAATGTCGATGTGATCAGTGGTGTCCACCACCGGCAACACCTCGACTTCCGCGAACGACGTCTGACGTCGACTTTGGTTGTCGAACGGGCTGATTCGCACCAACCGGTGCGTGCCCTGCTCGACCGACAATGTGCCGTACGCAAACGGCGCATGCACCGCGAACGTCGCGCTCTTGATGCCCGCCTCTTCGGCGTAGGACGTGTCGAAGACCTCAATCGGATACTTGTGTTGCTCGGCCCAACGGATGTACATCCGCATCAACATCTCGGCCCAGTCGGCCGCGTCGACGCCGCCTGCACCCGACCGGATGTTGACCAACGCCTCGCGCTCGTCGTACTCACCACCGAGAAGTGTGCGGACCTCCATCGCCGCGATGTCCTCGTGCAACTTCTTGTACTCGGTATCGGCCTCGGCGAGCGCGTCGTCGCCGCTCGCGCCATCCTCTTCGGCGGCCATTTCGTAGAGCACCGGCAGATCGTCGAGGCGCTGGCGAAGCTCTTCGACGCGGCGCAGCTCACCCTGGGTGTGCGAGAGCTCGCTGGTGACCTTCTGGGCGCGTGCTTGGTCGTCCCAGAGGTGCGGATCGGAGGCCTCGTGTTCGAGTTTGTCGATTCGGCCGCGCAGTCCTTCGACGTCGAGCACCCGCTCCACCGTGGTCAGGGTGGAGTCCAGTGCTGCAAGGTCGGCTAAACGGTCGGGTTCCACGGGAGTTCAGGGTACCTGTGAGGAGTTTGGTGGCAGTTCTCCGTGAGTCGCGGCAGCGGGCAGGGGTCCCCGTTTAGCATCGGGTGGGGGAAACGAGCTTGGCGAGTATGCGACAGCCCCTTGCACCGCCAAGCAGCGACAGAAAGCTGTGTATGCGCCCATATCACGTGGCGATCGTCGGCTCAGGCCCCTCGGGGTACTTCGCCGCGGCGTCGTTGCTGAAGTACGCCGATGCCCGAGAGTCTGAAGACCAAGCCGACGTCCGCGTCGACATGCTGGAGATGCTGCCCACACCGTGGGGGTTGGTGCGTTCCGGTGTGGCCCCCGACCATCCGAAGATCAAGTCGATCAGCGCCCAGTTCGAGAAGACGGCACTGGACCCGCGGTTCCGGTTCTTCGGCAACATCGTGGTCGGCGAGCACGTGCACGCCGCCGAGCTGGCCGAACGCTACGACGCGGTGATTTATGCCGTCGGCGCGCAGTCGGACCGGTCGCTGGGCATTCCTGGCGAGGAACTGCCCGGCAGCATCCCCGCCGTCGACTTCGTGGGCTGGTACAACGCCCACCCGCACTTCGAGGAGATGGCACCCAACCTGTCGACGGGGCGGGCGGTGGTCGTCGGCAACGGCAACGTCGCCCTGGATGTGGCGCGCATCCTGGTCACGGATCCCGACGTGCTTGGGGCGACGGACATCGCCGACCATGCGCTGCAGTCGTTGCACGACCGCGGCGTCGAAGAGGTCCTCATCATCGGCCGACGCGGCCCACTGCAGGCCCCGTTCACCACGCTGGAGCTGCGCGAGCTCGGCCAGCTCGAGGGCCTCGGCGACGTCGACGTCGTCGTCGACCCGGCCGATTTCGCCGACATCTCCGACGACGACCTCGAGGCCGCGGGCAAGACCGTGAAGAACAACATCAAGGTATTGCGCGGCTACGCCGAAACCACGCCGAAAGGCGCCAAGCGCCGGATCGTGTTCCGGTTCTGCACCTCCCCCATCGAGATCAAGGGCGACGACCAGGTCGAGTCCATCGTGCTCGGCCGCAATCAGCTCGTCGACGAGGACGGCCGCATCGTCGCCAAGGACACCGGGGAGCGGGAAGAGGTGCCCGCGCAGTTGGTGGTGCGCGCCGTCGGCTACCGCGGCGTGCAGTTACCGGGACTGCCGTTCGACGACCGCGGCGGCACGATTCCGCACGCCTCCGGCCGCATTGAGGGCAGCCGCAACGAGTATGTCGTCGGCTGGATCAAACGCGGGCCCACCGGCGTCATCGGCAGCAACAAGAGCGACTCCCAGGAGACCGTCGACACGCTGATCGAAGACCTCTCCGGTGCCGAGCTCGCCGACCTCGGCGAAGATCATGGCGAGCACATCGCGGAGTGGCTGGTGGAGCGACAGCCGAAGGTGGTCACCGACGACCACTGGAAGCTGATCAACGACTACGAACGTTCTGCCGGGGAGCCGCACGGCCGGCCACGGGTGAAGCTGACCAGCGTCGCCGAGCTACTGCGTATCGGGCACGGCTGACCATGTTCGAGCGCTTCACTGTCTCGGCGCGGCGTGCGGTCGTCATTTCTCAGAGCGAGGCCCGCGCTCTCAAAGACGACCATGTGCGCCCCGTGCATCTGCTGCTCGGCGTGATGACCGCAGAGGATGCGTCGGCCGCCGCCGTGCTCGCCTCAGTCGGCGTCGAACCGGAAGCAGTGCGCAACCAGGTCGCTGCGACGCAGGGGCGTGGCAAGGACGAACCGTCGGGCAACATCCCGTTCTCTGACGAGGGCAAGAAGGCCTTCGAGAATTCGCTGCGCGAGTCGCTGGACATGGGGCACAAATACATCGCCACAGACCACATGCTGCTCGGGCTGATCACAGATCGCTCGGGAGAAGCCGCTGAGGTTCTCATCGCGTTGGGCGTGCAGACCGAGGCAGTGCGCAAAGCGGTGATCGACCGGTTGGGTGTAGCCGCAGACGAGCCGACCGAGCCCTAGATACCGGTGCCCCAGGCCGGCTTCATGGGCGGTCCCTGCGCGGCGAATCGCCAGTTGTCGGGGTTCTTCGCCGAGTAGACGACCGAGAACTGCTGTCCCATCGTCGGCCACTGGTCGACGTCGACGGCGAGGCGTTGATACACCACGTGCTCGGTGACCGTGGGTCCGTGGATCACGCCGGTGATGGTGACGAACTGCTCGCCGGTGACGTCTTCGGGCCTCGGGCTGACGCCGGTGACCAGCAAGGTGCCCGACGGCCAGCCGGCACCCCCACCGCCGCCCGCGGAGCGCCTGCGCATGATCCATGGGCGCCGCGATGGCAACGAGCGCCCCGATCAGCACCAGGATCATCAGGACTTCGATCACACCGACATGGTAGGACGACAGGCATGGAAACGGTCCGTGATGATGTGGCTTTGGCGCTGCGGTTGGCCGACCAGGCCGACGCGCTCACGCTGGACCGGTTCGGCGCGCGCGATCTGCGCGTCGACACCAAACCCGACCTCACGCCCGTGACCGACGCCGACCGCGGGGCGGAAACCGCGCTGCGTGAAACGTTGGCACAGCAGCGGCCGGACGACGTCGTGCTTGGCGAAGAGTTCGGCGGCACAGCGATTTTCGCCGGCCGCCAATGGGTCCTCGACCCCATCGACGGAACCAAGAATTTTGTCCGAGGCGTTCCCGTCTGGTCCACATTGATCGCGCTGCTGACCGACGGCGTGCCCGTCGTCGGTGTGGTCAGCGCGCCCGCGTTGCACCGCCGGTGGTGGGCGGGCAGCGGAGAGGGGGCCTTCGCGTCGTTCGGCGACGAGACCCGCCGGATATCGGTGTCGGGCGTCGACGATCTGGCGTCGGCCAGCGTGACGTACTCCGACCTGACCACCGGATGGGGCGAGCTACGGCCGCGTTTCCTGGAGCTGACCGACGCGGCGTGGCGGGTGCGCGGCTACGGCGATTTCTGGTCCTACTGCCTGGTCGCCGAGGGCGCCGTCGACATCGCGGTGGAGCCCGAGGTGAAGCTGTGGGACCTGGCGCCGCTGGACATCCTGGTGCGCGAGGCCGGAGGCGCGTTCACGAGCCTCGCCGGCGAGAAGGGGCCGCACGGGGGCAGCGCGGTCGCCACCAACGGGCTGTTGCATGAGACCGTGCTGAACAGGCTCAACGGGCGATAGCGCGGCGGTTTGCCATACCCCCTGTACGAATTCGGCCACATGGGGTAGTTCTAGGCAGTCAACAGGAAGCAGAACTCCAGGAGTGGACGTTTAACTGGCGACAGCCTCATGTCGTTTCTCCTGCTAACGGGTGGTGGCCTCCAGATGTCGACGACGAGCCGTTCGCGGTGGTATTGGCGCAGGCCAGGACCTGCGCGGACGGGCCGTCTCCAAACGAGGCACGCGTGCGCGCCGGACTGACCACACGCTTGTTCGTGGCGAACGGTCTGCTGGCGCTGATCGTCGCTGCGGCGTTCGGATTCCTCATCTTCGCGATGTCGTCGGTCAACCAGGCGATGGACAGCGTCATCCATTCCGCTCAGGAGTCCTTCACGACTCGAGACACACGGCGGGCGCTCATCGACATGGAGACGTCCCAACGTGGCTACATCATCACCGGCGATCCCACCTTCCTTGCACCGTGGGAAGCCGGCCGCGAGAGGGTGCCAGAACGTCTCGCAACGCTGCGCTCGATTGTGGATGACCCGGGGCAGACGGTGCGGGCAGAGCAGCTGCAAACGGACGCGCTCTCGTACGTCAACGACTACGCCGTCCCCCTGGTGGACGCCGCGCGGCGTGGAGAACCGTGGGTGAGAGGGTATTTCGGCGAGCGACGAGGGGAAGCGGCGGATGGACACGATCCGCCAGGAACTCGAGAACTTCCTGTCGAACGAGCAGTCGCTGAGCCTGGCAGAGCAAGCGGACGCCGATCGTCAATACCACCGGGCCACCATGGTGGCCGCAGGCGGAATCGCGGTGTCGGTCTTGGTGATTGGGCTGGGCAGCATCTATTTGGCACGCACCGTCCTACGTCCCGTTCGGCGGACCGCCCGAATGGCCGAAAGACTCGCAAGCGGTGACCTGGAAGCGCGCGTACCGCAGACGGGGACTGCGGAGATCGGGGTGCTGGAACGCAACTTCAACTCGATGGCCGAATCGCTGCAACAGAACCGCGATGAGTTGGCGCGGCTCAACAACGAACAGACCGCGCTGCGGCACATCGCCACGCTTGTCGCGGAGGGCAGGCCGGCGAATGAAATCTTCAGTGTGGTCACGGAAGAAGTCGGGCTGCTGCTCCATGCCGATATCACCAGGCTCTTGCGGTTCGAGGCCGATGGCACCGGCACCGTTGCCGCGGCATGGACGCAGGCACGCGATCCCGTGCCGGTCGGCGCACGCATCGACATCGACTCCACCGTCGCCGCGCATGTACGCAGTAGCGGTAATCCCGCCCGGCACATCGAGATATCGCCACCGGACCTGCCCGAAGGCACCTACTGTGCGGTCGGCGCGCCAATCATGGTCGGCAGGTGCACCGTGGGGGGCGATCACCGGATTGTCACCGAACGACCGCGCGCTGCCGGACGACACCGAGATCCGGATGGCCGAGTTCACCCACCTGGTCGGAACCGCGATCGCCAACGCGCAGGCCCATAACGACCTGATGGCTTCGCGAGCCCGGATCGTGACCGCCGCCGACGAATCGCGGCGACGCATCGAGCGTGATCTGCACGACGGCATTCAGCAGCGACTCGTCACGCTTGCGCTCAAGCTGCGCACCATCGATGCGGAGATCCCGCCCGAGTCCTCAGACCTGCGGCAGCAATTGGAGGCACTCGACGCCGAGCTTGTCGAGGCGATCGCCGATCTGCGTGAGGTATCACGCGGCATCCATCCCGCGATCCTGTCCGAGGGTGGCCTCGCACCGGCGTTGAGGACCCTCGCCCGCCGCTCGAAGGTCGCGGTGGAGTCGGACATCGACATCGAGAGGCGCCTTTCCCCGTCGGTGGAAGCCGCGGCCTACTACGCGGCGGCGGAGTGCCTGACGAATGTTGCCAAGCACGCGAACGCCTCGGTCGTTCATCTCGGCGCCGTCGTCCGCGACGATCACCTGGACTCTGACGGTGCGAGATGACGGGACCGGAGGCGCAGACCCGAATGGGGGTTCCGGCCTGACCGGTCTGATCGACCGGGTCGAGGCGCTGGGCGGAACTCTGACCGTCACCAGCCCGCGCGGCTCGGGTACCACCGTCAACATCGACCTGCCGCTGGGCATGCCGACAGCGAGACGGTAGGACGCCGCTGTGAATTGAGTTACAACTTACTCAGGAGTCAGTTCGGATACCTTACTCTAGAGTCAGTTCCGAATGTGCGAACGTCAATCCATAAAGCGAGGCTGTTGAAATGACCAACACCCTGCCATCGAAAAGCGGATCCACACCACGGCCGAAGCGCTCGGGCAAGGAGAGCGCCGTGGGCGTGCGCAAGCACAAACGCTCTGCGACCGATCTGGGGCTGGCCCTGGTCACTCCCCTGGTCGGCCAGGAGTTCCTCGACCGCTACAACCTGCGCGATCCGCTGAACCGCGGGCTCAAGTACGGCGTCAAGCAGGTGTTCTCGGTCGCCGGCGCCGCCAGGCAGGCAGTTCAAGCGCGTGTCCGGCGCCCACGGCCGGGCCGACGCGGCTGAAGAAGAGCGGCTCCGACTACTTCGACCTCACCCCCGACGACGAACAGAAGATGATCGTCGACACCGTCAGCGAATTCGCCGACGAAGTGATCCGGCCCGCCGCCCACGACGCCGACGCGTCGGCCACCTATCCGCAGGATCTGGTCGCCAAGGCCACCGAACTCGGCATCACGGCGATCAACGTTCCCGAAGACTTCGAGGGAATTGCGGCGCATCGCGCGGCGGTCACCAACGTGCTGGTGGCCGAGGCGCTGGCCTACGGCGACATGGGGCTCGCGCTGCCGATCCTGGCGCCCGCGGGCGTCGCGTCGGCCCTGACCCACTGGGGCAGCGCCGACCAACAGTCGACGTATCTGAAGGAGTTCGCCGGCGAGAACGTGCCCCAGGCGTGCGTCGCGATCTCCGAGCCGCAGCCGCTGTTCGATCCGACCGCGCTGAAGACCACGGCCGTTCGCACCCCGAGCGGCTACCGGCTGGAGGGCGTCAAATCGCTGGTGCCGGCGGCCGCCAACGCCGAATTGTTCATCGTGGCAGCGCAACTCAACGGCAAGCCGGCGATGTTCATCGTCGAATCGTCGTCGAAGGGCGTGTCGATCACGCCCGATCCCGGCATGGGTATCCGCGCGGCGGCACTCGGACAGGTCGAGCTCGACCGCGTGACCGTTCCGCTGTCCGCACGCCTCGGCGAGGACGGCGCCACCGACGAGGATTACTCAGAGGCCATCGCGCTGTCGCGTCTCGGCTGGGCCGCACTGGCCGTCGGCACATCGCATGCGGTGCTCGACTACGTCGTCCCATATGTGAAGGAGCGCCACGCCTTTGGCGAGCCGATCGCCCACCGCCAGGCGGTGGCGTTCATGTGCGCCAACATCGCGATCGAATTCGACGGGCTGCGGCTGATCACCTGGCGCGGCGCGTCACGCGCCGATCAGGGCCTGCCGTTCGCCCGCGAAGCGGCGCTGGCCAAGCGGCTCGGCACCGACAAGGGCATGCAGATCGGCCTGGACGGCGTGCAGCTGCTCGGCGGCCACGGCTACACCAAGGAACATCCCGTTGAACGCTGGTACCGCGATCTGCGCGCGATCGGCGTCGCCGAGGGCGTCGTCGTCATCTAGCGGAGCCCATCCAGTCGTCATCTAACGAAAGTCGAACCATGGCAATCAATCTGGAACTGCCCCGCAAGCTCGAAGCGGTGATCGAGAAGGCACATCAGGGTGCTGCCGAGATGCTGCGGCCGATCTCGCGCAAGTGGGACCTGCGCGAGCACGAGTATCCGGTCGAGCTCGACACGCTGGCCACCTTGTTCGAAGGCATCTCGCAAGCGAACGCCGTCGCCTTCGCCGGTGCCGAGGCGTTCCGCGACGGCGCCGAAACCAAGGGCGTCAACCACAACGGTGGCAACATGTCGGCGGTCCTCAACGTGATGGAGATCAGTTGGGGCGACGTGGCATTGATGCTGTCGGTGCCGCGCCAGGGCCTCGGCAACGCCGCGATCTCCGGCGTGGCCACCGACGAGCAGCTGGAGCAGCTCGGCAAGGACGTGTGGGCCGCGATGGCGATCACCGAGCCGGGGTTCGGGTCCGACTCGGCGGCCGTCACCACGACGGCCAAGCTCGACGGCGACGAGTACGTCATCAACGGCGAGAAGATCTTCGTCACCGCCGGATCCCGGGCCACCCACATCGTGGTCTGGGCGACGCTGGACAAATCACTGGGCCGCGCGGCGATCAAGTCGTTCATCGTGCCGCGCGAGCATCCCGGCGTCACCGTCGAGCGCCTCGAGGACAAGCTCGGCATCAAGGCCTCCGACACCGCCGTGATCCGGTTCGACAATGCCCGCATCCCCAAGGACCAACCTGCTCGGCAGCCCGGAAGTCCAGGTGGACAAGGGCTTTGGCGGGGTCATGGAGACCTTCGACAACACCCGCCCGGTCGTCGCCGCGATGGCCGTCGGCATCGCCCGCGCCGCGCTGGAGGAGCTGCGCAAGATCCTCACCGAGGCCGGGGTGGAGATCTCCTACGACAAGCCCTCGCACGCGCAGAGCGCTCCGGCCGCCGACTTCCTGCGAATGGAATCCGATTGGGAGGCCGCCTACCTGCTGACGGTGCGCTCCGCGTGGCAGGCCGACAACGACATTCCGAACTCCAAGGAAGCGTCGATGGGCAAGGCCAAGGCCGGCCGAGTCGCCAGCGACATCACGCTCAAGGCCGTCGAATTCGCAGGCACCGTCGGCTATTCCGAGCAGACGCTGCTGGAGAAGTGGGCGCGCGACAGCAAGATCCTGGACATCTTCGAGGGCACCCAGCAGATTCAGCAGCTGGTGGTCGCCCGCCGCCTGCTGGGCCTGTCGTCGTCCGAACTGAAGTGACTCTAGAAGCCGTCCTTCACCACGACGCGCGTCCGTCCGGTGACGCCGCCGCCGACGATGGTCCGCAAGGTATCCGGAGCCTCGAGCACCGACACGTCGCGCGTGATGTCGTCGAGGTGGCGCGGCTTCAGCGGACCGGCCAGATCCCGCCAGACGTCGCGGCGGGGCCCGATCGCGAGCAGCACCGAATCGATGCCGGCAAGCGTGACGCCTCGCAGGATGAACGGCATCACCGTCGTTGGCAGGTCGGCAGACCTGGCTAGCCCTGAAATCGCGGCCACCGCACCGTAATTCAGCGTGCTGAGCGCGTAGGCCAGCGTATCTCCCCCGACGCTGTCGACCACCGCGGCCCACTTGGACTTGCCCAATGCCCGCACCTTCTCGCCCTCCTCGGGCAGTCGACCGATCACCTCGTTGGCACCCAGCTTCATGAGATAGTCGTGCGCGTCGGCCTTACCCGTCGACGCCACCACCTCGTATCCGAGGCCGGCCAACAGGTCGACGCTGACGCTGCCGACGCCTCCCGTCGCGCCCGTGACCAACACCGGCCCGTCCTGTGGCTGCACACCGTGCGCGCGAATCGCGTTGACGCTCATGGCCGCGGTGAATCCCGCCGTCCCGATCGCGGCCGCCTCCGCCGTCGTCAACTCGTCGAGCTTGACCAGATAGTCCGCCGGGTAGCGGGCAGTGTCGGCGTAGCCGCCGTGTCTGCCGGTGCCGATGTCATTGCCGTGAGCGACCACTCGGTCTCCCACCGCGAAGTCCGGGGCCGAACTGGCGGTCACGGTGCCCGCGACGTCAATGCCCGGAATGAGCGGGTAGGAGCGCGCCACGCCGCCCTTGGGCGTCACCGCCAAGGCGTCCTTGTAGTTGATCCCGGAGTACTCGACGGCGATCTGGACGTCACCGTCGGGCAGGAATGTCTCGTCGACGACCTCGTGCGCGAGGGTGATGGCGCCTTCGGCGTCCTGGTGTGCGACCAATGCATTGACTGCGACCATGAAGCTCATTCCACCAGATGCAAAAGTCCCCGGACACTCTGGAGTGTCCGGGGACCTTCGCGACTTCGTTGTCAGCCCAGGTACGAGATCAGGTCGGGCTTCATCTGCTGAAGCTGCTGACCCCAGTACTCCCAGCTGTGCGTGCCGTAGTCCGGGAAATTGAACACGGCGTTCTTGCCGCCCGCGGCGATGTAGTTGTCCCTGAAGGTCTCGTTGGTCCGGATCGTCAGGCCCTCGAGGAACTGGGCGGGCATGTTGGCGCCGCCGAGCTCATTGGGCGTGCCGTTGCCGCAGTAGACCCACAGGCGGGTGTTGTTCGCGACCAGCGCCGGAATCTGGACCATCGGGTCGTTGCGCTTCCAGGCGCTGTTCGGGTCCTCGGTCGGGCCCCACATGTCGTTGGCCTTGTACCCGCCCGCATCGCCCATCGCCATGTTGATCAGGAACGGCCACTGGCCCTCGGACGGGTTGAGGAACGCCGACAGCGACCCGGCGTAGATGAACTGGTCGGGGTGGTACACCGACAGGATCATCGCGGAGTTACCCGCCATCGACAGCCCGACCGCGGCGTTGCCCTGGGTGGACACGCCTCTTTCGGAGGCCAGCCACTGCGGCAGCTCGCAGGTCAGGAAGGTCTCCCACTTGTAGGTCTGGCAGCCGCTCTTGCCGCACGCGGGCGCATACCAGTCGGAATAGAAGCTCGACTGGCCGCCCACCGGCATGATGACCGACAGCGGCGTCTCGTAGAACCACTCGAACGCCTGGGTCTCCAGATCCCAGCCGTTGAAGTCGTCGCGCGCACGCAGACCGTCGAGCAGGTACACCGCATGCGATCCGGTGCCCTTCTGGAACTGGACCTTGATGTCTCGGCCCATCGACGGCGACGGCACCATCAGGTACTCGACCGGCAGGCCAGGCCGGGAGAACGCCCCAGCGGTGGCTGACCCTCCGGTGAGACCGACCACGCCCGGCAGCACTGCCGCCGCAAGCGCAGCGACCGCGAACCTGCGTGCCCAGGGGCCACGAATCTTGTCAATGAAGCTCATACTGCAAACCCATCCATCTTCCGGTTTCCGCGTACACGGGATTTCCCGCGATCGAGCGATCGCCATCGACACCGCAGCGATTGCTTCACTGCGCTGTCGTGCCCGCCCGATGCCCGGTGGCCGTAGAGCGGACCGAGAAAAGTTTCAGTTGTCGCGTGAGCAGTTAAACATGCGCCCACCACGTGACAAACCCCGACCGGCCACGACTGTAACATTCCTGTGAGAAATCGGAACTAACGACGGCGTCAGGCTGGAGGCCAGTTCGTCCGCCGTAGGCTGCGGGATATGGCAAAGGCCGGCCAGCCCCGGTTGTCCGTGGACGACTGGATCCAGGCGGGCTACGCGATCCTTGCCGAAGAGGGAATCAAGGCCCTCAAGATCGACCGGCTGTGCAGCCGCCTCGGGGTGACAAAAGGCAGCTTTTACTGGCATTTCACCGACATCAAGACTTACCGCACCGCACTCGTGCAGGCGTGGGGCCAGCAGCGGGATGAGGACCGGCGTCACTTCAGCGCTGCCACCGGCAAGCCCCCACGTGAGCGACTTTCGCAAATGATGTCCTCGCTGGTGAGCGCGCGTCACTGGGCGCTGGAACGTGCGATGCGCGAATGGGCCCGTACCGACGATGCCGTGGCCGCGAGCGTGCGCGACGCCGATCAGCGTGTCGTGGCCGCCGTACGGCAGGCGTTCCTGGATTACGGCTTCTCCCCCGACGACGCCGACCTGCGAGCGAACGCCACTTTCGCCGCCGGGATCGGGTTTCTTCACTTGTCGGGGCCGAAGCCCAGTGCCAGGGCGACCGCGGGTCGCGAGCGATTTCTGGACATCATGCTCAAGCGCTGACTTTCCGTACTAAACAGTATGGTAGCGTCCGGGCCATGCCACCGGCCCAGCCGGCCATCAGCGCCGAGTTCGTCTCCCGGCTGGCGGAGCGCGCGCAGGAAGCGGAGCGGCTGCGCCGTCTGCCCGCTGCCACGATCACCGATCTCGTCGAGTCCAACTTCACCGAACTGCTGGTGCCCGCGCGCTACGGGGGCGCGCAGGCCGATTTCCCGGCGATCCTGGATCCGGTCCGCCGAATGGCGCACGGCTGCGCCTCCAGCGCGTGGACCCTGGGCTTCTACGCCCTGCACAACTGGATGCTGGCCCTGTTCGACGAACGCGCCCAGGAAGAGGCGTTCGCGACGCGTCCGTTCCTCGCGCCCGCGCCCCTCGCGCCGACGGGTCGAGGGGTCGCGTCCGGCGACGGCATCCGGCTGACCGGCCGGTGGTCGTGGGCGACGGGCGTGATGGACGGCAATTGGATCATCGTGGGCGCGCTGTGCGGGCCGGACGACGCGATGTACCCGGCCCTGGCACTCCTGCCCATCAGTGAGATCCAGATCGACGATGTCTGGCACACCGACGGCATGCGGGCCACGGGCTCCAACGACGTCGTGATCACCGACGCGTTCGTCCCGGCCCACCGGCTCGTCCGGGTCGCGGACATCTACACCGGCACCGCGCCCGGCGCAGGCCTACACGACGCCGACACCTATCGATGGCCGATGGTGCCCGCGCTGACGTTGCTTGCCGCGATGCCCGCGCTGGGCAGCGCCGAACGCGTCGCGGACATCTACTCCGTCCGCCTGGGTGAACGCGTCCTTGCCTTCGGGGGCGTCGCGCAGAAGGACAAGCCGATCGCGCAGGCCCACCTTGCCGAGGCGCTGGTGCGGCTGCGTGCCCTGCGCGGGCTGCTCGCCGACACCGTCGCCGGCATCGAAATCGTCGTCGCATCAGGCGATCCGGTGCCGCGGCCGGTTCGGGCCGATGCGCGACTGGCCGCGGCGCACATCGTGCACGAATCGCGGGCGGTGATCGCCGACCTCCTCGAGGCATCCGGGGCCAGCGCCCACTTCGCCGACAACCCGCTGCAGCGGATCAAGCGCGACGTCGATGTGCTTGCCGGTCACGTGGTGTTCGACTACGACACCAGTCGCGAACTCGCCGGGGCGCTCACACTGGGTATGAAGGTCTCGCGCACCGCAATGGTGTGACCGCCCGACGGAGACCAAAGAAGAGGAGCCCATATGGCCGACGACGCACGTGACCGCATTACGAACTTTTTGCAGAAGAATGTCGCGAACCCACTGATGAGGCGACTACCGATGCACACGCTGCTGGAAACCACGGGACGCAAGTCCGGCGAACCCCGTCGCACCCCACTTGGTGGGCGGCGAGAAGGCAACCAGTTCTGGCTCGTCTCGGAGTTCGGCGACAAATCGCAGTACGTGAAGAACATTCAGGCCAACCCGGCGGTCCGGGTCCGGCTGCGCGGCAAGTGGCACAAGGGCGTTGCGCACCTGGTGCCCGACGACGACCCTCAGGAGAGGCTGCGCTCGCTGCCCCAGTTCAACAGCTTCGGCGTGCGCACTTTCGGCTCCAACCTGCTGACCATCCGGGTTGACTTCAAGGATTGACTCCGAGCTAGAAGTAAAACTAAAGTCAGTTTTAGTTCGGCTTGACCAGCGTCGATGGAGACACCATGGAATCCTTTATTCACCTGCGAAAAGGCCGCACCCCCCGCCGCCTGCACGCCGACCTGGACGGCCTGAAGGACGACGAACTCGGGCGCGGCGGGTTCACCGGCCGCACCGCCAACATCTACCGCCGCAACGATCCCACCGCCTATCGAGTCGAGGGGCCGCTGCGACCGGTCGATGTGCTCGGGGATCAGCTCAAGCCCAGCGACGCCACCGACGCCGCCGGCGGACCGCTGCTGATGTTCTCCAACGCCGACTGCCAGGTGCTGCTGTCGCGGCGCAGCGAGCCGATGCCGTTCTTCGTCCGCTACGTCGACGGGGACCTGCTCAGCTTCGTGCACCGGGGCGCCGGACTTCTGGAGACGGAGTTCGGGCCGCTGCGCTACCGGCAGGGCGATTGGATCTACATCCCGAAGGCCTGCACGTTCCGCCAGGTGCCCGACGAAGAGTCCACGCTGTTGATGATCCAGGCCACCGACGAGTTCCGGGTGCCGCCTCCTGGATACATGGGACGGCACTTCCCCTTCGACCCGTCGCAGGCGACGATCCCCGAGCCCGCGGCCGTCGATGACGGCGATGGGCCGCAGAACAACGGCGAGTACGAGGTGCGGCTTATCCACCCGTCCGTTCCTGGCGGGCCGACATCGCTTTACTACCAACACCATCCGCTCGATGTCGAAGGCTGGCGCGGCGACAACTTCGCGTTCACCTTCAATATCGACGACTACAACGTGGTGACGTCCAACAGCGTGCACCTTCCGCCGACCGTGCACCTGTTCATGGAAGCCACCGGCGTCTACGTGATGAACTTCCTGCCCAAACCCGCCGAGGGTGTACCGGGCACCGAGCGCACGCCGTGGTATCACCGCAACGTCGACTACGACGAGATCGCGTTCTTCCACGGCGGATCGCTCTACGGCATTCCGATGCCGCCGGGGCTGATTACCCATGCGCCACAAGGGGTTCACCACGGAGCGCCGGAGAAGGCCCGCGAGCGGGCGCGGCGGAAGTTCGACGAATACGAAAACGTGGACTGGCAGGTGATCGCCATCGACACCCGCAGACAGGCTGACGCCGTCGGCCGAAGTTCTGGCCAACGACCTGGGGCAGCACTGATGAGCGCTTGCGCGAAGAAGCGAGGGCACTGATGAGCGCTTGCGCGAAGAAGCGAGGGTACTGATGAGCGCTTGCGCGAAGCGAGGGTACTGATGAGCGCTTGCGCGAAGAAGCGAGGGCACTGATGACAACGACTGAGCCCGTCGCCGCGCCGCCGCGTCACGAGTACGATCGAGTGCCCTATCTGATTGCCTATCAGAACAATTCGGGTGTCCGAGACGTGTACGGCGGAGTCGCCGACCTGGTCGTGCTGGAGAGCCACCTGCTTCGGCCGAAAGATCCACAGCGTCGGCCGCCGGAGCCGCCCCGGCGGCACAACCGTGCTGGTGTTCATGCATCCCGATCGGCGGCGGGGCGTACCTGCCGATGATGAACGGGCTCGCACGCGCAGGCAATCACGTCATCTACTGCAACAGCCGCTTTCGCGGCACCGACTCCGCGCTGCTGATGGAGAAGGTGGTCGAAGACCTCGGCGAATGCATCAAGGACGCCAAGAACCGGCTGGGCTACGACAAGGTCGTGCTGGCCGGCTGGAGTGGCGGCGGCTCGCTGTCGGTGTTCTACCAGCAGCAGGCGCAGCACCCGACGGTCACCGCCAGCCCGTCCGGCGACGGGCCCGACCTGACCAAGCTGGGTCTGATCCCCGCCGACGCCATCATGCTGCTCGCGGCCCACATCAGCCGCCACGGCACGATGACGGAGTGGCTGGACGCGTCGATCCTCGACGAGACCGACCCCACCAAGCGCGATCCGGAGCTGGACCTCTACAACCCGGACAACCCCGAACCAGCCGCCGTACACGGCCGAGTTCCTCGAGCGCTACCGGGAAGCGCAGATCGCGCGGAACCGGCGAATCACCAAGTGGGTCAAGGACAAACTCGCCGAGCTGAAGGCGGCCGGCCGGCCCGACGACGAGTTCGGGTTCGTCGTGCACGGCACGATGGCCGACCCGCGCTGGCTGGACCCGACGGTCGATCCCAACGAACGCACCCCGGGGACCTGCTATCTGGGTGATCCTCAGGTGGTGAACAACAGCCCGGTCGGGCTTGCCCGGTTCTGCACCCTGCGCAGCTGGCTGTCGCAGTGGAGCTACGACGACGCCAACGGCGATGCCGTGGAGTGCGGCCCAGACATCGCCGTGCCTGCGCTGGTGATCGGCAACCTCGCCGACGACGCTTGCACACCCAGCCACACGCAGCGGCTGTTCAGCGCGATCGGGCATCCTGACAAGGAGATGCACGAGATTCCGGGTGCCAACCACTACTACTCAGGGCCCGACCAGCGTGACACGTTGCGCCAGGCCGTCGGAATCTGCACGGACTGGCTACACCGGCACGGACTTTCGCTATGACGGTCACCGGCCCGCTGGACGGCATCCGGGTGATCGAGATCGGCACGCTGATCTCCGGACCGTTCGCGGGCCGGCTGCTCGGCGACATGGGCGCCGAGGTGATCAAGATCGAACCGCCGGGCGCGCCGGACCCGCTGCGGACCTGGGGCCAAGCCGAACTCGACGGCCACCACTTCTTCTGGACGGTGCACGCCCGCAACAAGAAGGCCGTAACTCTCAACCTGCGGGTGCCCAAGGGTCGCGAGCTGTTCCTCGACCTGGTGCAGCGCTCCGATGTCATCGTCGAGAACTTCCGGCCGGGCACGCTGGAGAAGTGGAACCTCGGCTACGACGTGCTGCACGAACGCAATCGCGGCATCATCCTGGTGCGGGTATCGGGGTACGGGCAGACCGGACCGGAAGCACACAAGGCCGGCTACGCGTCGGTGGCCGAGGCGGCCAGCGGCCTGCGGCACATGAACGGATTTCCCGGCGGTCCGCCGCCACGGCTGGCGCTTTCGCTCGGCGACACCCTCGCGGGAATGTTCGCCGCACAGGGCGCTATCGCCGCTCTGTACCGCCGCACGGTCACCGGCGAGGGCCAGGTCGTGGATGCCGCGCTGACCGAATCCTGCCTGGCGGTACAGGAATCCACGATTCCCGACTACGACGTCGGTGGTGTGGTGCGCGGCCCGTCGGGCACCCGCCTGGAAGGCATCGCGCCGTCGAACATCTATCCGACGGCCGACGGGAGCTGGGTGGTGATCGCCGCCAACCAGGACACCGTGTTCCGCAGGCTGTGCGGGGCGATGGGACAGCCCGAACTCGCAACCGACGACCGGTTCGTCAATCACGTTGCACGCGGACGTAATCAGGATGAGCTCGACAAGATCATCGGCGACTGGGCGGTCGGCCGCCAACCCGCCGACATCATCGCCACACTGTCGGCCGCCGGGGTGATCAGCGGACCGATCAACACGGTCGCCGAGGTCGTCGAGGACCCGCAGCTGCAAGCCCGCGGCATGATCGCCGATCACTTCGACGAACGCATCGGGCGAAACGTCAAGGGCCCCGGCGTGGTTCCGGTGCTGTCGGAGACCCCCGGAACGATACGCAACGCCGGCTCCGCACGGCCCGGCCAGCACAACGGCGAGGTGTACAACGGGCTACTCGGCCGAAGCGAATCCGAACTCGCCACTCTGCGGGAGGAGGGCGTGATATGACCGACCTTCCCGCTCACGTCGACATCCGCGACGTCTCGCTTCGCGACGGGCTGCAGATCGAAGATCCGATTCCGTTGTCAGCCAAGCTCGAACTGCTCGCCGCCGTTGCGGCCACCGGTGTACGCGAGATGGAGGCGACCGCCTTCGTGTCGCCGTCGAAAGTGCCTGCGCTGGCCGACGCGGCAGAACTGGCGGCCGAATTGCACAACTTTCCCGGCATCGAGTTCTCCGCGCTGGTGGCCAGCCCCAACGGCGCCAAGCGGGCGATCGCGGCGGGCGTGGGATCAATCGAATACGTGGTGTCAGCCGCCGACGGCCACAGCCGCTCGAACGTCGGGCGTTCGACGGCGGAAGCGACCGCGCTGATCGGTGAGATCGTGGCGATCGCACACGACAGCGACGCGTCGGTCGAGGTCATCGTCGCCACGGCGTGGGACTGCCCGTTCGACGGGCCGACGCCGCCCCAGCGGGTGCTCGACGTCCTCACCGAAAGCGTCGACCGCGACGTCGACCGGCTCGCGATCGCCGACACGATCGGCACCACCACACCGCGGCAGAGTCACCGACCTGATCGCGCGCGTTCGTCCACTGATCGGTGACATCCCGCTCGGCGCGCATTTCCACAACACCCGCGGGTCCGGGCTGGCCAGCGCCTACGCCGCCGTCTGCGCCGGTGTCACCCGGCTCGACGCGTCGGTCGGGTGGCCTGGGAGGCTGCCCGTTCGCCCCCGGCGCGAGCGGCAACATCGCCACCGAGGACCTCGTCTACCTGTTGCGCGACAGCGGAGTCCACACCGACGTCGACCTCGACGCGGCGATCGCCGCGGCCCGCGTAGCGCAGAACGCCGTCGGGCATGACCTTCCGAGCTCGCTGCTGCGCGCCGGCGACCGGATACTCAACCGGTAGTCGGTGGCCGCTGACGTGAGGAGTACGAAGAGCGGCCCGGCAACGCTCAGCGCGAAGGGCCGCCAGACTCAGGAGGCTATCGAGCAGGCCGCCCGAAAGCTTTTCGCCGAGCGCGGGTTTCACGGCACGACGCTGGGTGACATCACCTCGGCCGCCGGCAAATCGCCCGCTGTCTTCTACCGCTACTTCGTCGACAAAGAGGACCTGCTGGCGGCGCTGGCGCAGTCATTCCTGCTTGAAGTGGTGACCCCATCAGGGCTGAGCCTGCACCTACCCGACTCACCCGATGACGACGCGTTCTTCAGCGCGGTGGTCACCGGTTACTGGAACATGTTCAAGCAGAACATCGGGATCATGATCGCGGTGGCCCAACTCGGCGCTACCCAACCGCGATTCGCCGCTGTGCAGAACGAGTTTCGCCGGTTCGGCATGGATATTGTCGCCGCGTCGGTGCGCCGCGCTCAGGAACAGGGCTACGGAGGCGAGTTGCACCCCGAACACACCGCCGCGGCCATCGCGCTACTGTTCGAGAACTTCACCACGGTCTTCGTCGGCTCATCCGGTCTCGGGTTCGAGATCGACGACGACGATGCGATCGCCACGCTGTCGAGGATATGGAAGAAGACGCTGTACGGATTCTGAGCAAGGACATCTAAAGGAGAACAGAGTGGATTTCAGCCTCCCCGACCATCTTCCGGGCCTGCTCGAGGAGATGGACGCGTTCATCGAGTCCGAGATCAAACCGCTGGAACGCGAACACATCCAGTACTTCGACCACCGCCGTGAGCATGCGCGCACCGACTGGGACAACGGCGGGATCCCGCGGCGGGAATGGGAGGACCTGCTTTCCGAGATGCGTAGACGCGCTGACAAGGCCGGCTGGCTGCGCTATGGCCTGCCGTCTCAATTCGGAGGGCGCGACGGCACCAACATCGACATGGCCGTCATCCGGGAACACCTGGCGCACAGGGGCCTTGGACTGCACAACGACCTACAGGACGAGTCGTCGATCGTCGGTAACTTCCCACAGGTCATCATGATGGACCGATTCGGTACCGACGCGCAGAAAGCCGAATGGACCGACGCGCTGATCACCGGCCAGCGGTCGATGGCGTTCGGTCTCACCGAGCCGAACCACGGGTCGGACGCCACGTGGCTGGAGACCACCGCCGTTGCGGACGGCGACGAATGGGTCATCAACGGCGCCAAGCGGTTCAACACCGGTGTGCATCGGGCGACTCACGACCTGGTGTTCGCCCGTACGTCGGGGGACGCTGGGCAGGCGCGAGGCATCACCGCATTCCTGGTCCCTACCGACACCCCTGGTTTCACGGTGCCGTACTACTGGTGGACGTTCAACATGCCTACCGACCACGGCGAAGTCGAGCTCAAGGACGTCCGAATTCCGATTGATGCCGTCCTCGGCGAGGTCGACCGCGGCCTCGAAGTCGGCCAGACGTTCCTGCACGAGAACCGGATCCGCCAGGCGGCCAGCAGCCTGGGCGCCGCCCAGCACTGCATCGACCGTGCGGTGGCCTATGCGAACGACCGCAAGGTGTTCGGCAAGCCGCTGGCCGTGAACCAGGCTGTGCAGTGGCCGCTGGTGGAGCTGCAGACCGAGGCCCAGATGGTGCGGCTTCTGGTGCGGTTCGCGGCGTCCGAATTGGACCGCAACCACCACATGGAGGTTTCGGACAAGGTGTCGATGGCCAACTACCGCGCGAACAGGTTGGTGTGCGAGGCCGCCGACCGGGCGATGCAGGTCTTAGGTGGCGTCGGGTACAGCCGCCACGAGCCGTTCGAGCACATCTACCGCCACCATCGTCGCTACCGGATCACCGAAGGCGCCGAGGAGATTCAGATCCGCCGTGTTGCGCAGCGACTGTTCGGATTCGGCAAGCATTGAGCGCGCAGAGCTTTCCGCGGCGCTGGCACAGGTCCTTGGCCCTGTGCTCGGCGACGGCGTGGCCGTCGAGAATCTGCGCGCGCTGACGGGCGGTGCGAGCCGCACCACGTGGGCGTTCGACGCCGTCACCGACACGCGTCGGGCCCTGATCCTGCGCACCGGACCACCCGACGACGTGCATGCGGGCATGGAATTGGAGGCCGGCGTGCAGCAACGGGCCGCCGCCGCAGGCGCACCCGTCCCCCACATCCTGGCCGCCGACAATTCACCTGCGGCGCTGGGTAATCCGTACCTGATCTGCGATGCGATAGGCGGCGAGACGATCGTCAGACGGATCCATCGCGCCCTGGACGACAGCGGCCGTCAACGGTTGCTCCGGCAGTGCGCGCAGGCGCTGGCCGAGATCCATCGCGCCGATCCGGACCGGATTGGGCCTGGCCGAGTCCGACCAACTCCTCGAGTGGCGCGACCGGCTCGACGAAATGGGCGACACCACAGCGGCGTTCGAGTGGGCGTTCCGCTGGCTGGCCGCGCATCGGCCGCCACCGTCGCCGCGGGTTCTGGTACACGGCGACTTCCGGATGGGCAACCTGATCGTCGACGACACGGGCCTCGCGGCCGTGCTGGACTGGGAGCTCGTACACGTCGGCGAGGTGTACGAGGACCTGGCGTGGTTCTGCATCCGAGCCTGGCGTTTCGGCGCGCCCGAGGACCTGGGCGCGGGCGGGCTGGGCAGCGTCGAAGGCTTTCTGTCGGCCTACGAAACGGCCGCAGGCGCCGCGCTGGACCGCGATGTGTTCCGGTGGTGGCTGACCGTCGCCACCCTGCGATGGGGCGTGATCTGCCGGTTCCAGGCCGAACGCCACCTGTCCGGGCAGACCCCGTCGGTGGAGCTGGCCGCGATCGGACGGCGGGTGGCCGAAACCGAATGGGACGTACTGGACCTGCTGGAAGGAAGGGGGCCGAAATGAGTGGGCTGTACGGGCGGCCGACCGCCGCCGAACTCGTCGCGGTGGTCGCCGACTTCCTCGACAACGACGTGCGGGCCGCCACGGGACCCGAAGTCGCTCGCCGACCCGGCCAGGTCGAACTTCCATGCCCGCGTCGCCGCGAACGTGCTGCGCATTGTCGAGCGGGAACTGCTCGACGGGTCCGCCGCCGACGTCACCGACGCGCTCGCCGACCTCGGCTTCGCCGATGAAGCGCAGCTCGCCGCCGCCATTCGCGCGGGCGACCTCGACGAGAGGCCCGACGACGTGCTGGCGTGCCTTCGCACGCTCGTGCGCCGCCGTCTCGACGTCGCCCACCCCGGATATGCCGACCCGTAGCGATTTCGGCGCGCGAGTCAGCGCTGAGCGCGACTGCGCACGCCGAAATCGCTACTCAGAGGCGGCGGACGCGCGCGAGCCAGGCGGGCTCGTCGATCACAGTGCCGACCGGCAGACCGAGGGCTTCGGCTTGCGACTCCTGAATGACGCCGCGGTAGGTGGTCTCCTCGAGCGCCTCCAGCAGCCAGCCGTCGCCGAACGCCTCGCGGATCACGGTCTCGCTGACCTGCGGACCGAAGCCACGGCCCTTGTCGGACAACGCCAGCACATGCACGAGCGCCCCCGGGCGGCATGCGGCATGCAGGCTGCGGACATATCGCACGCGGTCGGCGTCCCCGAAGATGTGAAACAGGGCGCTGTCGACGATCGCGTCGTAGGCCTGGCCACCCAGGTTCATCGCGTCCGCGACCTCGAAACGGGCGTCGACGCCCTTCTCGGCCGCGTTTTCACGGGCCTGTTCGACGGCGGTCGGCGCGGAGTCGACGCCGAGAACGTCGTAGCCAAGGCGGCTGAGCAGAATCGTGTGCTCGCCCGTCCCACAGCCGACGTCGAGCACTTTGCCGTTGATCCGACCGGATCGCACCAGGTCGACGATCGCCGGCTGGGGCTCACCGATCACCCACGGCGCGGTACGGGACTTGTAGGCGTCGTCGAATCGGGAGAAGGTTGGTGTCGAATCCATGGAAACCAGGGTTCTACCTCAACCCCACTTGAGGTCAAGGGAGACCAGCGATATGTCAGTCATCGATTCCGACGCGGTCGTCGACTGTCGCCGATCGGCTGTTCGCGGCGATCGAACGAGCTGACACGGCAGCCATCGAGGCCCTCTGGGACGACAACGTGCTGGTCTGGCACTCCGGCGACACCGGGGACAGCGACCGACCCCGGGCACTGCGGGTCATCTACTGGTTCATCAAGAGGACCTCCGACCGCCACTACGAGATCCTCGATCGCCAGGTGTTCGCCGGCGGATTCGTGCAACAGCACATCCTGCACGCCAACGCGCGCAACGGCGGATCGATCGAAATGCGGGTGTGCATCGTTATCAAGGTGGGTACCAACGGGCTGATCAGTCGCATCGACGAATACTTCGATCCCGCGGACATGGCCCCGCTGCTCGACTCGACGAACTGAAAGGAAGTTGACATGGCAAGCCTCAGCGAGTTTTTCAGCGATCCAGCATCGGGCGGGCGATGGAAGGTGGTCCCCGACCAATCGACGATCCTCGTGAAGGCCAAAACGATGTGGGGGCTCGTCGTCCGTCAAGGTGCGCTATCACGGAGTTCAGCGGTGAAGGTCAAATCACCTCTCCCCAAACGGTTTCCGGGCACCTCGACATCAAGGCCGCATCGGTGCAGACCGGCATTAGAAAGCGGGATGACCATATGCGCTCGGCCGACTACTTCGAAGTCGACAAGTTCCCCGACATCAATGTCGTCGTCACGGGCGCCGACGCAATCCAGGGCGACAGCCTCGATCTGCGCGCGGATCTCACCATCAAGGGCACCACGAAACCGGTGGTGCTGAAGACGAAGGTGACGCCGGTCGGCGACGGCGGAATGCGGCTGTCCGCGCAGGCCACCATCAACCGCCAGGAGTTCGGCGTCGACGGCAACATGATCGGGATGATGGGCGACGACGCGACGATCTCGGGCGACGTCGTGTTCCGGCGCAACGCCTAGCCGTACGATCGGCGCATGGTCGAGCCATCGCAGCCCCTGCGGATCCTGGTCTACAGCGACAACCCCAGCACCCGGGAGCAGGTGCAGCTGGCCCTCGGGAAGCGGGTCCACCCGGATTTGCCGGAACTGAGCTACGTCGAGGTCGCCACCGGCCCGATGGTGATCCGGCTGATGGATGAGGGCGGTTTCGATCTGGTCATCCTGGACGGGGAGGCCACGCCCGTGGGCGGGCATGGGAATCGCCAAGCAGCTCAAGGACGAGATCGCCGATTGCCCACCGGTCCTGGTGCTCACCGGGCGGCCCGACGACGCTTGGCTGGCCAGTTGGTCGCGCGCGGAAGCCGCTGTCCCCCACCCGATCGACCCGATCCGGTTGGGTGACGCCGTGGTGGAGCTGCTGCGCACGCCCGTGCAATAGCCAACTCGCCAAAACTTCTGTCGCACTTGCCTATTCGAGGCATGACGACATAGCGACACCGTGCTAATAGCGATACTAACCCCTATGTGTGGCACCCATTCGAAAGCCCGCTAGGGTGTGGGTAAGCTCACATCGACAGCCCACGAGGGAGCGTTTGCTCGGCATGGATTTGTACACCCCAATACTTGTGCTCGGCGCGATCGCGACGGCGTTTGCCGTCGGGTCGGTCGGCATTGCTCTGCTGGTCGGCCCCCGGCGCTACAACCACTCCAAGCAGGAGGCCTACGAGTGCGGCATCGAGCCGGTGCCGGACATGGCCAGTGCGCATTCGGCGGGCCAGCGATTTCCGATCAAGTACTACCTGACGGCGATGCTGTTCATCATCTTCGACATCGAGATCGTGTTCCTCTATCCGTGGGCGGTGGCGTTCGACAGCCTCGGGCTGTTTGCGCTGGTAGAGATGCTTCTCTTCATGGTCGTGGTGTTCGTGGCCTACGCGTATGTCTGGCGGCGGGGAGGCCTGACATGGGACTAGAGGAAAAGCTGCCCGGCGGAATCCTGCTGTCGACCGTCGAAAAGGTGGCCGGCTACATCCGGAAGGGCTCGCTGTGGCCCGCGACCTTCGGCCTGGCGTGCTGCGCGATCGAGATGATGGCGACGGCCGGGCCACGATTCGACATCTCGCGCTTCGGCATGGAGCGGTTCTCGGCGACGCCCCGGCAGGCCGACCTGATGATCGTCGCAGGCCGGGTCAGCCAGAAGATGGCGCCGGTGCTGCGCCAGATCTACGACCAGATGGCCGAGCCCAAGTGGGTGCTGGCGATGGGTGTGTGCGCCTCATCGGGCGGGATGTTCAATAACTACGCGATCGTGCAGGGTGTCGACCACGTCGTGCCGGTCGACATCTACCTGCCCGGCTGCCCGCCGCGCCCCGAGATGCTGCTGCACGCAATCCTCAAGCTGCACGACAAGATTCAGGAGATGCCGCTCGGCGTGAACCGCGAGGAGGCGATCCGCGAAGCCGAGCAGGCGGCCCTGTCGGTAACCCCGACCATCGAGCTCAAAGGTTTGCTGCGGTGACCGGCCCCTCAGGCGAAGACCAGCCAGCCGTGAGCGAAGGCGACAACGGCGCCCAGGCGCCGGAGGTGATCGGCGTGCGCCGCGGCATGTTCGGGGCGACGGGCTCCGGCGACACGTCGGGCTACGGCCGCCTCGTCCGCCCCGTGGCGCTGCCAGGACAGCTCCCCGCGCCCCTACGGCGGCTACTTCGACGACGTCGTCGACACGCTGACCGCCGCGCTCGGGGACGACGGCTATGCCGAGTCCATCGAGCGGGTGGTGGTCTTCCGCGACGAACTGACGCTGGAGGTGCGCCGGGAGCAGCTGCCCGCAGTGGCGCAGGTGCTGCGCGACGACCCGGCTCTGCGGTTCGAACTGTGCCTCGGCGTGAGCGGAGTGCACTACCCCGACGACAGCGGACGCGAGCTGCACGCCGTCTACCCGCTGATGTCGATCACCCACAACCGCCGCATCCGCATCGAGGTTGCCGCACCGGACGCCGACCCGCACATCCCATCGCTGTACTCGGTGTATCCGACCGTCGACTGGCACGAGCGGGAGACGTATGACTTCTTCGGCATCATCTTCGACGGTCACCCCGCGCTGACCCGCATCGAAATGCCCGATGACTGGGTGGGACATCCGCAGCGCAAGGACTACCCGTTGGGCGGCATCCCCGTCGAGTACCACGGCGCCGAGATCCCGCCGCCCGATCAGCGGAGGGCCTACAACTGATGAGCACTTCCCCCAACCCGTCGAACCCCTCGGGGTCGGGCGGTACCGAAACAGTGGTCGTCGTCGGCGGCCAGGACTGGGACCAAGTCGTTGCCGCGGCACGAGAAAACGCGGCATCGCACGTCGGCGAACGCATCGTCGTCAACATGGGTCCGCAGCACCCCTCAACACACGGCGTGCTGCGACTGATCCTGGAGATCGACGGCGAGACCATCGTCGAGGCCCGCTGCGGCATCGGGTACCTGCACACCGGAATCGAGAAGAACCTCGAATTCCGCACCTGGACCCAGGGCGTCACCTTCGTGACCCGAATGGATTACCTCTCACCACTTTTCAACGAAACGGTGTACTGCCTCGGCGTCGAGAAGCTCCTCGGCGTGACGGACGACATCCCCGAACGGGCCAGCTGTCATCCGCGTGATGATGATGGAGATGAACCGCATCTCGTCGCACCTCGTTGCGCTGGCGACGGGTGGCATGGAGCTGGGGTCCATGGGCGCGATGTTCTACGGGTTCCGCGAGCGCGAACAGATCCTGTCGATCTTCGAGACGATCACCGGGCTGCGGATGAACAACGCCTACATCCGGCCCGGCGGGGTCGCGATGGACCTGCCCGACGAAGCTCTCCCGCAGATCCGCGACATGCTCAAGCTGATGCCGAAGCGGCTGAAGGATCTCGAGGACCTGCTCAGCGAGAATTACATCTGGAAGGCCCGCACCCAGGGCATCGGCTACCTGGACCTGACCGGGTGCATGGCGCTCGGCATCACGGGCCCATGCCTGCGGTCCACCGGCCTGCCCCACGACCTGCGCAAGACACAGCCCTATTGCGGTTACGAGACATACGACTTCGACGTCATCACCGACGACGCCTGCGACTCCTACGGCCGCTACCTGATCAGGGTCAAGGAGATGCACGAGTCGCTCAAGATCATCGGGCAGTGCGTGGAACGACTCGAACGGTCGACCGGACAGCCGGTGATGATCGAGGACAAGAAGCTGGCGTGGCCCGCCGACCTCACGCTCGGACCCGACGGTCTCGGCAACTCGCCTGAACACATCGCGAAGATCATGGGCCATTCGATGGAGGGGCTGATCCACCACTTCAAACTCGTGACGGAAGGCATCCGGGTGC
Source organism: uncultured Actinomycetota bacterium (assembly GCA_963766945.1). Taxonomy (GTDB): domain Bacteria; phylum Actinomycetota; class Actinomycetes; order Mycobacteriales; family Mycobacteriaceae; genus Mycobacterium. The sequence continues at coordinate 44,979 of CAVYCT010000038.1, read as the reverse complement.
CAGCAGGCCAGGTGTACGTCGCTGTCGAGTCGCCGCGCGGCGAGCTCGGTGTCCACATGGTCTCCGACGGCGGCACCCGGCCGTATCGAGTGCACTACCGGGATCCGTCGTTCAACAACCTGCAGGCCGTCGCGGTGATGTGCGAGGGCGGCATGGTCGCCGATGCGATCACCGCGATTGCGTCGATCGACCCGGTGATGGGCGGGGTGGACCGCTGATGAGCGCTTGCGCGAAGAGACGAGACAGCGATGAGCGTGTTCCTCGAGCTCGGTCAGCGGCCCGACGAGGCAGGCCCGCCGATCCACGGCGCCAAGACCTATCCGGCCGAGGTCGTCGCGCGGCTGACGGCCGACGCCGAGACGATCATCGCCCGCTATCCGCAGAGCCGTTCGGCGCTGCTGCCGCTGTTGCACCTCGTGCAGTCCGAGGACGGATGTCTTACGCCCGCGGGTATCGGGTTCTGCGCCAAGCAATTGGGCTTGACCGATGCCGAGGTCACCGCGGTGGCGACGTTCTACTCGATGTACCGGCGCACGCCGACGGGCGAGTACCTGGTCGGCGTCTGCACCAACACGCTCTGCGCGATCATGGGCGGCGACGCCATTCTCGAAGCGCTGCAAGAGCATTTGGGCATCCACGCCGGCGAGACCACCGACTCCGTTAATGGGGGGCCACGCGTCACCCTCGAGCATGTCGAGTGCAACGCGGCGTGCGACTATGCACCGGTCGTGATGGTCAACTGGGATTTCTTCGACAACCAGACACCGTCCTCGGCGCGCGACCTCGTCGATGAATTGCGCGCGGGACAACCGCCGACACCCACGCGCGGTGCGCCGCTGTGCTCCTTCAAGCAGACCGCGAGAGTCCTTGCGGGCCTGCCTGACCCTGAGGCCACCGCCTCACAGGGGCCAGTCGGTGATGCGACTCTCGCCGGGCTGCGCGTAGCCCGAGAGCGAGGCATGGAAGCACCGGACGCGCAGGCCCCAAACCCGTCGTCCAACGGTGCACCCGATGATTCCAAGGCGGCAGCCGAGGCGACGAAGGACGAACCCGCGCCGGGACCGTCGGCGAATGTTCCAGCCGAGCCCAACGAACCCGAAACCGACCCGGATGCAACGGATTCGAAGACATGACCTCACTGACACCCGTTCTCAGCCGGTTCTGGGACGAGCCCGAACCCTGGTCATTGGAGACCTACCGTCGCCATGACGGCTACCGTGCGCTCGAGCGCGCACTGGCCATGGCCCCCGACGACCTCATCGCCACCATCAAGGATTCGGGTCTACGTGGACGCGGCGGTGCCGGCTTCCCGACGGGCACCAAGTGGTCGTTCATCCCGCAGGACGCCACCGGCGCCGGCGCGAAACCGAAATACCTTGTCGTCAACGCCGACGAGTCGGAACCCGGAACGTGCAAAGACATTCCGTTGATGCTGACGACGCCGCACTTTCTGGTCGAGGGTGTGATCATCGCGGCGTACGCGATCCGGGCACATCACGCCTTCATCTATGTGAGAGGCGAAGTCCTGCCCGTACTACGGCGACTGCAGGCCGCCGTCGCCGAGGCCCACGACGCCGGCTACCTCGGCACCGACATCCAGGGTTCGGGCTTCGACCTCGAACTCATCGTGCACGCGGGTGCGGGCGCCTACATCTGCGGCGAGGAGACCGCGCTGCTGGACTCCCTGGAGGGCCGCCGCGGCCAGCCGCGGCTGCGTCCCCCGTTCCCCGCGGTCGCCGGCCTGTACGCCTCCCCCACCGTGGTCAACAACGTGGAATCCATCGCGAGTGTGCCGCCGATCCTGCTCAACGGCGTCGACTGGTTCCGGTCGATGGGCACCGAGAAGTCACCCGGATTCACGCTGTACTCGCTGTCCGGACACGTCACGACCCCCGGCCAGTACGAAGCGCCACTCGGCATCACGCTGCGCGAGCTTCTCGAATACGCCGGCGGGATCCGGGCCGGGCACTCGCTGAAGTTCTGGACACCCGGCGGCTCCTCGACGCCGCTGCTGACCGAGGAACACCTCGACGTGCCACTGGATTACGAGGGCATGGCAGGCGTGGGAACCATGCTGGGCACCAAGGCGCTGCAGATCTTCGACGAGACCACCTGTGTGGTGCGCGCGGTGCGGCGCTGGACGGAGTTCTACGCCCACGAGTCGTGCGGCAAGTGCACTCCCTGCCGGGAGGGCACCTACTGGCTGGCGCAGATCTACGAACGTCTGGAAACGGGTAAGGGCACCGAGGCCGACATCGAGAAGCTGCTGGACATCGCGGACAACATCAATGGAAAGTCGTTCTGCGCGTTGGGCGACGGTGCAGCCGCCCCGATCTTGTCGTCGATCAAGTTCTTCCGCGACGAGTACATCTCACATCTGTCCGGCGGCTGTCCGTTCGACCCGCACGCCTCGACGTTGATGGCCACGGAAGGGGTAGGGGTCTAGATGACGCAGACCGCCGACACCGGCACCGCCTCAGACAGGACCGAAGTGGAGATGGTGAACCTCACCATCGATGGCGTGGAGATCAGTGTGCCCAAGGGCACCTTGGTGATTCGCGCCGCCGAACTCATCGGCATCCAGATACCGAGGTTCTGCGACCACCCGCTGCTCGATCCGGTGGGCGCGTGCAGACAATGCCTGGTCGAGGTCGAAGGTCAACGCAAACCGATGGCGTCGTGCACCATCACGTGTACCCCCGACATGGTGGTGAAGACGCAGCACACCTCGGAGTCGGCGGACAAGGCGCAGCAGGGGGTGATGGAACTCCTGCTCATCAACCACCCGCTGGACTGCCCCGTGTGCGACAAGGGCGGCGAGTGCCCGCTGCAGAACCAGGCGATGTCCAACGGACGGCCGGAAACCCGGTTCGAAGACGTCAAGCGGACGTTCCCCAAGCCGATCAACATCTCCTCAGAGGTGCTGCTTGACCGGGAACGCTGCGTCCTGTGCGCCCGATGCACCCGATTCTCCGAGCAGATCGCCGGCGACCCGTTCATTGATCTGCTGGAGCGCGGTGCGCTGCAACAGGTCGGCATCGCTCCGGGCGAGCCGTTCCAGTCGTACTACTCCGGCAACACCGTGCAGATCTGTCCGGTCGGTGCGCTGACCGGCGCCGCCTACCGGTTCAGGGCGCGGCCGTTCGATCTGGTGTCCAGCCCCAGTGTGTGCGAGCACTGCGCGAGCGGATGTGCAGAGCGCACCGATCATCGCCGCGGAAAAGTCTTGCGCCGGTTGGCCGGTGATGACCCCGAGGTCAACGAGGAATGGAACTGCGACAAGGGACGGTGGGCGTTCACCTATGCCACGCAGGGTGACCGCATCACCACGCCGCTGATTCGCGAGGACGGGGAGCTGCGCCCGGCATCGTGGTCCGAAGCGCTCGGCTGTGGCAAGCGCCGGCCTGAGTGCCGCGCACGGCAATGCCGGAGTTCTCGTCGGCGGCCGGACGACCGTCGAAGACGCCTACGCATACTCCAAGTTCGCCCGAATGGTGTTGGGCACTAACGACATCGACTTCCGCGCACGCCCGCACAGCGCCGAGGAGGCAGACTTCCTCGCGGCGCATGTCGCAGGCCAGCCGATGACGGTCACCTACTCCGACCTGGAGAATGCGCCTGCGGTGCTGCTGGCTGGAATCGAGCCGGAAGAGGAATCGCCCATCGTTTTCCTGCGGCTGCGCAAGGCCGTCCGCAAGAAGGGCTTGCAGGTCAAGGCGATCGGTCCGTTCGCCACCCGATCGCTGGGCAAGTTGCGCGGACAGCTCGTCGAGACGGCACCGGGCGGCGAGGCCGCGGCACTCGACGGTCTGGCCGACGATGCGCAGTTGAAGCTGCCGGGTGCAATCATCGTGGTCGGCGAGCGGTTGGCGACCTCACCCGGAGCACTCTCTGCTGCAGGCAGATTGGCGGCAGCGACCGGTGCACGGCTGGCCTGGATCCCGCGACGGGCAGGTGAGCGCGGCGCGCTGGAGGCGGGTGCCCTGCCCAACCTGTTGCCCGGCGGGCGCCCCTTGCGGCGATGCATCGGCGCGCGAGCAGACCGCACAGGGCTGGAATGTCGGAGAGCTGCCGACCGCCGCAGGCCGTGACACGACCGGCATCCTGGACGCGGCGCGCAGCGGCGAACTGGCCGCGCTGCTCGTCGGTGGCGTCGAGCTCGCGGACCTGCCCGATCCCGACCTGGCACTGGCGGCGATCGACGCCGCACCGTTTGTCGTGAGCCTGGAACTGCGCGAAAGCGCGGTCACCGAACTCGCCGACGTGGTGTTCCCCGTGGCACCCGTCGTCGAGAAGGGCGGCGCATTCGTGAACTGGGAGGGGCGGATTCGCCCGTTCGAGCCGGCACTGCACACCAATGCCAATCCCGACCTGCGGGTGCTGGCCTTCCTGGCCGACGAGCTGGGAGTCGATCTGAACATGCCCAGCGCGCTGGTCGCCGGGGACGAAATGGCCCGCCTCGGGCTGTGGGCCGGCGAGCGGCCGGACGCTCCGCAGGTGGCGCCGTCCGCACCCGCGCAACCGGGCAAGGGGCAGGCTGTGCTGGCCGGGTGGCGCATGCTGCTCGACGAGGGCCGCCTCCAGGACGGCGAACCGCACCTCGCCGGCACCGCCCGAGAGCCCGTCGCGCGACTTTCGCCCGCCACCGCCGCCGAGATCGGCGCAGGAGAAGACGATCTGGTGAGTGTGAGCACCGACCGTGGCGCGATCACGCTTCCGCTGGCGATCACCGACATGACCGACGGCACCGTCTGGTTGCCGCTGAACTCCTCCGGGTCGGCGGTGCTGCCGCAGCTCGGCGTGACCCCGGGAGCCGTCGTCTCGATTGGGCGGGCACAGCGATGACGTACCCCGATCCGACACTCTTCGGCCACGACCCGTGGTGGCTGATCGTCATCAAAGCGCTCTTTATCTTCGTGTTCCTCATGCTGTCCTTGTTGGTTGCGATCCTGCTCGAGCGAAAGCTGCTCGGTTGGATGCAGATGCGACCCGGCCCCAACCGCGTCGGGCCGTGGGGGCTGCTGCAGTCGCTGGTGGACGGCGTCAAGCTGGCCCTCAAAGAGGGCCTCATTCCCGCCGAGGTGGACAAGTTCATCTACCTTGCGGCGCCGGTCATCTCCGTGGTTCCCGCCTTCATCGCGTTCTCCGTGATCCCGATGGGCGGTGAGGTGTCGGTGTTCGGACATCGCACCGCACTGCAGCTGACCGATATGCCCGTCGCGGTGCTGTTCGTGCTCGCGGCGACGTCGATCGGGGTGTACGGAATCGTGTTGGCGGGCTGGGCTTCCGGCTCCACATATCCGCTGCTGGGCGGTCTGCGGTCGAGCGCCCAGGTGATCTCCTACGAGATCGCGATGGCCCTGTCTTTCGCCGCGGTCTTCATCTATTCGGGCACGATGTCGACCTCGGGCATCGTCGCGTCACAGCAGGGCCTCTGGTACGTCTTCCCGCTGCTGCCGTCGTTCATCATCTACGTCACCTCGATGGTCGGCGAAACCAACCGGGCGCCTTTCGATCTGCCCGAAGCCGAGGGTGAGCTCGTCGGTGGGTTCCACACCGAGTACTCGTCCATCAAGTTCGCAATGTTCATGCTCGCCGAGTACGTCAACATGTTCACGGTGTCGGCGCTGGCGACAACGTTGTTCTTCGGCGGCTGGCACGCACCGTGGCCGATCAACATGTGGGACGGGGCCAATCACGGTTGGTGGCCGCTGCTGTGGTTCATCGCGAAGGTCTGGACCTTCATGTTCTTCTTCTTCTGGCTGCGCGGCACATTGCCCCGGATGCGCTACGACCAGTTCATGGCGCTGGGCTGGAAGGTGCTGATCCCGATCTCGCTGACGTGGATCGTGATCGTCTCCATCGCGCGCACCCTGCGCAACCAGGGCCACGCCCAGCTGACCACCGGGCTGATCACCGTCGGCGCCGTGCTAACACTGATCATCCTGTTCGCGCTCTGGAGAACGGTGCGGGCCAAGAACCGTTCGTAAGATCCCCGAACGAGCCGCCGATGCGGGGGCGTTCCCGGTGCCGCCGATGCCGACGGCGACGAACGGGACGGCTCCAAAGGAGAAGTCACATGCCTAATTTCCTGGACGCGATCGCCGGTTTCGGGGTCACCTTCCGCACGATGTTCAAGAAACGGATCACCGAGCAGTACCCCGAGAAGCCGGGTCCGGTCGCGAAGCGCTACCACGGTCGACACCAACTCAACCGGTACGACGACGGGCTGGAAAAGTGCATCGGCTGTGAGCTGTGCGCGTGGGCCTGCCCGGCCGACGCCATCTTCGTCGAGGGTGCGGACAACAACGAGGATGAGCGGTTCTCGCCCGGCGAGCGTTACGGCCGCGTCTACCAGATCAACTACCTGCGGTGCATCGGATGCGGGCTGTGCATCGAGGCGTGCCCGACCCGCGCGCTGACGATGACCAACGACTACGAGATGGCCGACGACAACCGCGCCGACCTGATCTGGGGCAAGGACAAACTCCTGGCCCCGCTGCGGTCTGGGATGTTGCCGCCGCCGCATCCGATGGCGCCGGGCAGCACCGACGAGGACTACTACCGGGGCAACATCAAGCCAATCGTCGAGGACGTGACGTGACGGTTGAGCTGCTCGCGGCGCTGCCCGCCGACGCCGCCGGGCACACCTCCACCACGGAAGCCGTGGTGTTCTGGGTGTTCGGCTTGGGGGCGCTGATCGGGGCGGTCGGCGTCGTCGCCGCGCCCAAGGCGGTGTACTCGGCAATGTTTCTGGCGAGCACGATGATCTCGCTGGCCGTCCTGTACATCGCGCAGGACGCACTGTTCCTCGGTGTCGTGCAGGTGGTGGTCTACACCGGCGCGGTGATGATGTTGTTCCTGTTCGTGGTGATGCTCATCGGCGTCGACTCCTCAGAGTCGCTGGTCGAAACCATTCGGGGCCAACGCAATGCCACGATCGTGGTCGGTGTCGGCTTCGGAATCCTGCTCATCGCCGGCATCGGCAACGTGTCGGCGGCCGGCTTCACCGGGCTGGCCCAGGCCAATGCCGATGGCAACGTGCAGGGTCTGGCCGCGCTGATCTTCACCCAATACCTGTGGGCGTTCGAGCTCACCGGCGCGCTGCTGATCACTGCGGCGCTGGGCGCGATGGTGCTGGCACACCGGGAGCGCTTCGAACCCAGAAAGACCCAGCGCGAGCTCTCTGAAGCGCGATTCAAACCAGGCGGGTACCCGACGACATTGCCCAGTCCGGGTGTTTACGCGCGCAACAACGCCGTCGATATGGCGGCCCGGCTACCCGACGGATCGGCGTCCGAGCTGTCCGTCAGCCCCCTGCTGCAGAAGAGAACCGTGGATCACACCAACGGCCGTGGTGGTGACGAGTGAATCCCGACAACTACCTGTACCTGTCCGCGTTGCTGTTCACAATCGGCGCATCCGGAGTGCTGTTGCGCCGCAACGCGATCGTCATGTTCATGTGCGTCGAACTGATGCTCAACGCCTGCAACCTGGCGTTCGTCGCGTTCTCACGCATGCACGGCCACCTGGACGGCCAAGTGGTGGCGTTCTTCACCATGGTGGTCGCCGCCTGCGAAGTGGTGGTCGGCCTGGCGATCATCATGACCATCTTCCGCGCCCGCCACTCGGCTTCGGTCGACGACGCGAGTCTGCTGAAACACTAAGGCGGACATGACAACTCCTGTGTGGTTGACGATTGCGCTCCCGCTTGCCGGAGCCGCGATACTTCTGCTCGGCGGCCGACGCACCAACGCGCTGGGGTCACCTGCTGGGCTGCGCCGCCTCGCTCGGATCCTTCGTTGTCGGCGCCGTGCTGTTCACCGACATGATCGGCCATGACGCCGAACACCGAACGATCCACGAGAAGCTGTTCTCCTGGGTGCCGGTGGCCGCCCTGCACGTGGACTTCGGGCTGCAACTGGACCAGCTGTCGATGTGTTTCGTACTGCTGATCACCGGCGTCGGCTCGCTGATCCACATCTACTCCATCGGCTACATGGCCGACGATCCCGAGCGGCGACGCTTTTTCGCCTACCTGAACCTGTTCCTGTCGGCGATGCTGCTGCTGGTGCTGGCCGACAACTACCTCGGCCTGTACGTCGGATGGGAAGGCGTGGGCCTCGCGTCGTACCTGCTGATCGGGTTCTGGGCGCACAAACCGTCGGCGGCCACCGCGGCCAAGAAGGCGTTCGTCGTCAACCGCGTCGGCGACATCGGCCTGGCGATCGCGCTGATGGTGATGTTCGCCTACATCGGCTCGATCTCGTTCGAGGGCGTCTTCGCCGCCGCGCCCCAGGTCGGCGAGGGCGCGCTGACGGCCATTGGCCTGCTGCTCTTGCTGGCGGCGTGCGGCAAGTCCGCTCAGGTTCCGCTGCAGTCCTGGCTGGGCGACGCGATGGAGGGCCCGACGCCGGTGTCGGCGCTCATCCACGCCGCAACGATGGTGACCGCGGGCGTGTATCTCATCGTGCGGTCCGGCCCGATCTTCGACCTCGCACCCGATGCGCAGCTGGGCGTCGTGATCGTCGGCGCGGTGACGCTGTTGTTCGGGGCGATCGTCGGCTGCGCGAAGGACGACATCAAGAAAGCGCTTGCCGCATCGACGATGTCGCAGATCGGCTACATGGTGCTCGCCGCGGGACTCGGCCCCGCCGGCTACGCGTTCGCGATCATGCACCTGCTCACCCACGGCTTCTTCAAGGCCGGGCTGTTCCTGGGCGCCGGGTCGGTGATGCACGGGATGAACGACGAGGTCGACATGCGCCGCTACGGCGGCCTGCGCAAAGCCCTGCCCATCACGTTCGCGACGTTCGGCCTCGGCTACCTCGCGATCATCGGCGTGCCGCCGCTGGCGGGCTTCTTCTCCAAGGACGGCATCATCGAGGCCGCGCTCGGCGCGGGCGGCGCCAAGGGCATCATCCTCGGCGGCGCGACGATCCTGGGCGCAGGCATCACCGCGTTCTACATGACCCGGGTGATGCTGATGACGTTCTTCGGCGAAAAGCGTTGGGCGCCAGACGCGCATCCGCACGAGTCGCCGAAGGTGATGACGTGGCCGATGATCGTGCTGGCGATCGGCTCGGTGGCATCCGGTGGTGCGTTCGCGATCGGCGGCACGCTCGAGCACTGGCTGGAACCCGTCGTCGGCACGCACGAAATCCATCACGTCGCCCCGGCATGGGTGGTCACCACGGTGATCCTCTGCGTGGTCGCCGTCGGCATCGCGATCGCCTACCGCATGTACGGCACCCGGCCGGTGCCCGAAGAGGTGCCCGCGGGGTCGGCGCTGACCGTGGCGGCCCGCCGCGATCTGTACGGTGACGCCTTCAACGAAGCAGGTCTTCATGCGACCGGGACAGCTGCTGACCAAGGGGCTGGTCGAGATCGACGACGAAGCAGTCGACGGCGCGGGCGACCGGGCTCGCGGCCCTGGTGTCCGGCTCCTCGGGCCGCTTGAAGCTGATGCAGACCGGCTTCGCACGCTCGTATGCGCTGTCGATGTTGGCCGGCGCGTTCCTCGTGATCGGCGCGATCCTGGCGGTGCAGTGGTGGTGACCTCATTCCCGTGGTTGACGGTGCTGTGGGCCGTTCCGATGGTCGGCGCCGCAGTGGTGATCCTGCTGCCCGCGTCGCTGCGCGCAGTGTCCAAGTGGCTGGCGCTGGTGATCTCGATCGTGGTGCTGGCCATCACGGTGCTGCTCGCGGTGAGCTTCGAACCCGGCGGTGAGCAGTACCAGTTCGTCGAATCCCACCGGTGGATCCCGTCGTTCGGCACCGGCTACATCCTCGGCCTCGACGGCATCGCGCTGGCGATCGTCGCCCTCACCGCGGTGCTGGTGCCCCTGCTGCTGATCGCGGGCTGGAACGACGTCAGCGACGAGGCCGCATGGGGCGGTCGCTCGACGCATGCCTACTTCGCGCTCACGCTGGCCGTCGAGGGCATGGTGATCATGTCCCTCGTCTCGCTCGACGTGCTGCTGTTCTACGTCTTCTTCGAGGCGATGCTGATCCCGATGTACTTCCTCATCGGCGGCTTCGGCGGCGAGGGACGCTCCAAGGCGGCGGTGAAGTTCCTGCTGTACAACCTGTTCGGCGGCCTGATCATGCTCGCCGCGGTGATCGGCCTGTACGTCGTCACCGCGCAGAGCGACGCGTTCGCCGCGGGCACGTTCGACTTCCGGGAGATCGTCGCCGCGGTGTCGAGCGGCGAGTTCGTCGTCAGCCCGACCGTGATGAACCTGATGTTCCTCGGATTCATGTTCGCGTTCGCGGTCAAGGCACCGCTGTGGCCGTTCCACCGCTGGCTGCCCGACGCCGCGGTCGAGGCCACCCCGGCGAGCGCGGTGCTGATGATGGCGATCATGGACAAGGTCGGCACGTTCGGCATGCTGCGGTACTGCCTGCAGTTGTTCCCCGACTCGTCAACGTATTTCCGTCCGATGATCATCACGCTCGCGGTGATCGGCATCGTGTACGGCGCGATCGTGGCGATCGGCCAGACCGACGTGATGCGCCTGATCGCCTACACGTCGATATCCCACTTCGGCTTCATCATCCTCGGCATCTTCGTGATGACCAGCCAGGGCCAGTCCGGCTCGACGCTGTACATGGTCAACCACGGCCTGTCGACGGCCGCACTGTTCCTGATCGCCGGATTCCTGGTGTCGCGCAGGGGCACTCGCCTGATCGCGGCGTATGGCGGGGTGCAGAAGGTCGCACCCATCCTGGCCGGCACCTTCCTGGTGTCGGGCCTTGCGACGCTGTCACTGCCCGGGCTGGCGCCGTTCATCAGCGAATTCCTGGTCCTGATCGGCACATTCACCCGATACCCGGTGTTCGCGGTGTTCGCGTCGACCGCGCTGGTGTTGTCCGCCGTCTACATCCTGTGGATGTATCAGCGGATGATGACCGGTCCCCTCCCCGACGACCTGATCGACGACAAAGACCGGCTCACTGACCTGGTGCCGCGCGAGATCCTCGTCGTCGCACCGCTTATCGCGCTGTTGATCGTGTTCGGCGTGTATCCGAAACCCGCGCTGGACGTGATCAACCCCGCGGTCACCCACACGTTGACGACCATCGACCAGCCTGACCCGGCACCCAAGGTCGCGGAAGGGCCGGCGCGATGAACCTCCCAACACCCACCGTCGAATACGGCCTGCTGTCCCCGATGCTGATCGTTTTCGGGGCCGCCATCGCCGGTGTCCTCGTCGAGGCGTTCCTGCCCCGGCAGCGCAGATACGCCGCTCAACTCGTCCTCGCACTCGGCGGTCTGGCCGCCGCGCTGGTGGCCGTGGTGGTGCTGGCGCGCGACCTGCACGGAGCCGTCGGCCGCACCGCCGTGATGGGCGCGGTCGCCGTCGACACGCCCGCGTTGTTCCTGCAGGGCACCATCCTGCTGGTCGGTGTGCTGGGCATCCTGCTGATCGCCGAACGACAGATCGGGGTGAACGCCGAGGGCGACAAGGCGGCCCGGGGTCTGGACGCGTTCACACCGCAGGCGTCCGCCATTCCCGGCGCCGTCGCCGAGCAGCTGGCCACCAAGGCCGGTGTCATTCAGACCGAAGTGTTCCCGCTGACGCTGTTCGCCATCGGCGGCATGCTGCTGTTCCCGGCGTCCGACGACCTGCTGACGATGTTCATCGCGCTCGAGGTGCTGTCGCTGCCGCTGTATCTGCTGTGCGGGCTCGCGCGCCGGCGTCGCCTGCTGTCGCAGGAAGCCGCGATGAAATACTTTCTGCTGGGCGCCTTTTCGTCGGCGTTCTTCCTGTACGGCGCCGCGATGCTGTACGGCTATGCCGGCACGCTGGACCTACGCGGTATCGCCGACGCGGTGGCAGCCGGTACGGGCAAGACCTCGCTCGCGCTGATCGGCACGGGCCTGCTGCTGGTGGGCGTGCTGTTCAAGGTCGGGCGCGGTGCCGTTCCACTCGTGGATTCCCGACGTCTATCAGGGCGCGCCGACCCCGATCACCGCGTTCATGGCCGCGGCCACCAAGATCGCGGCGTTCGGCGCGATGCTGCGGGTCTTCTACGTGGCACTGCCCGGACTGCATGTCGACTGGCGGCCGGTGCTGTGGGCGATCGCGATCCTGACGATGGTCGTCGGCACGGTCACCGCGGTGACGCAGACCGACGTCAAGCGCATGCTGGCGTATTCGGCTGTGGCCCATACCGGATTCATCCTCACCGGCTTGATCGCCGGGAACGAGGCCGGGCTTTCCTCGACGCTGTTCTATCTGTTCGCCTACGGGTTCAGCACGGTCGGCGCATTCGCGGTGGTGAGCCTGGTCCGCGACGCGGCCGGAGAAGAGGACACCGCGATGGCCCGCTGGGCCGGGCTCGGCCGCCGGTATCCCGTTGTGGGAGTGGTGTTCTCACTGTTCCTATTGGCATTCGCGGGCATCCCGATGACCAGCGGGTTCGTCAGCAAGTTCGCGGTGTTCAAGGCGGCGGGTGAGGGCGGAGCCATTCCTCTGGTCATTGTCGGCGTCCTCGCCAGCGCCATCGCCGCGTACTTCTATGTGCGGGTGATCGTGCTGATGTTCTTCACCGATCCGCCCGACGACGCCCCAACCGTCGTGGTTCCCAGCGTGTTGACCACCGCCGTCGTCACGATCACCGCGGCCGTCACGTTCGCCCTCGGCGCCCTGCCGCAGCCGATGCTGGACCTGGCGAACACCGCCAACCAGTTCCTGCACTAGCCCTGCATCGTGACCGAACCGCTCGTCCTCGTCGCCGACCACGGCCCCGTCCGGGTGCTGACGCTCAACCGACCGCAGGCGCGGAATGCGTTGAGCCGCGACCTGATCAAGGCCGCGTATGCGGCGCTGACCGAGGCCGACGCCGACGAGTCGGTGCGCGCGGTCGTGCTCACCGGCGCCGACCCGGCCTTCTGCGCGGGCGTGGATCTCAAAGAGGCGCAGCGCGACGGCCTGAAGTATTTCGAGGAGTTCCGCTCACAGAGCTGCATCGCCGCGGTCGCCAAGATGCGCACGCCGATCGTCGGCGCGATCAACGGCGCGACGTTCACCGGCGGGCTCGAGATGGCGCTGGGCTGCGACTTCCTCATCGCCTCGGAGCGGGCGGTGTTCGCCGACACCCATGCCCGGGTCGGCATCCTGCCCGGCGGCGGGATGACGGCGCGGCTTCCCCAGCTCGTCGGTCTCGGGATGGCCCGCCGGCTGTCGATGACCGGCGAGGTCGTCGACGCGGTCCGCGCGCAGCGCATCGGGTTGGTGACCGAGGTCGTCCCCCACGATCGGCTGCTCGACCGCGCACTCGAGCTGGCGGCCCAGATCGCCGAGGTTCCCGGCCCGACCATGTTGGGGCTCAAGGAGATCTACACGACGGGCGCGGCCGCGGTGATCGATCCGGCGCTGGCCGCCGAGGAGACGATCGCGTATGCCCAGCACCGGGATTTCGAGGGGTTGGGCGATCAGTTCCGCGCGGTCACCGAGCGCAACAAGCGCCAGATCGACAGCTAGCAGACAACACGGCCGCAGAGGGCCTATGGCGTGTGGCGCTTGAGGATGAACTCGACCGTGGGCTTGCCCCCGAACTCCGGGCGTGGCGGTGTCGACCGCTCAACCTGCACGCGGGCCTGCACCTCGACGGGCGTGTCCGGGTCGAGCACCGAGAGATAGACGTCGTGCGCGGTGAGCGACTCGACCGCGAGCTCGACGAACCCGTCGACGGTCTCACCGTGTGTGCCGTCCGGACCACATTCGAAGAACCAGCGCGGCGGGCCGGGCAGCGAATCAATGGCTCCCGCAACGGCGTTGGAGAACTCGATGTGGTCGCGCTGGTTGGGCGCACCCGGTGCCCATTCCGGACCGCTGTAGAGCGTGAGCACGACATCGGGCGCCAGTTCGGTGATGGTCTCGCCGATCTTGGCGCGCAGTTCGGGCGTGTTGCGGATGTAGAAGTCGGGAAAGTCCCAGAACTCCACGTGGTCGACCCCGACGACGGCCGCCGACCGCCGCTGCTCGATTTCGCGCAGCGGACCGCACTTCTCGGGGGGCATGCCCTCGATGCCGACCTCGCCGCGGCACGCCAGCGCGTAGCGCACGGTCTTGCCTGACGCCGTCCACTTGGCGACCGCGGCGGCGACGCCGTACTCGGGATCGTCGGGGTGCGGCACCATGACCAACGTGCTGTCCCAGTCGGACGGAAACGGTTGAATCTCGGGCACGGGCTCTATGCCACCACACCGTGGACCACGATGGCCGTGGTCTGGTCAACCCAGTCGGCGCCGAGGGGCTCGTCGGGTCGCAGCAGCATCCGCAGGAGCGTGGCGCCGCCGATCACCTCGACGAGCCGATCCGGGTCGACGTCGGCGTGCACCTCCCGCCGTTTGACGGCGTCGGCCAGTCGGGCGCGCACCGCGACGAACACGTCGGTGAAGCGGTCCATCACCCGGGCTGTTCAGCTCGGCGTCGGCGGCCATGTCGGCGATCAGCCCGGGCAGCGCGGCCCGCACCACCGGGCTGGTGAACACGTCGCGGGCGGCGGCGATCATCGCGCGGATGTCGGCGGTGATGTCGCCGGGAGGCGTCTCGATCGCGGTGGGCGCCGCGGGGAACGCCGCCTCGTGCACCAGCTCGGCCTTGCTCGACCATCGCCGGTACAGCGCGGTCTTGGTGGTGCCGGCCCGCTCGGCCACCGCGGCCATGGTGAGGTTCGAATAACCGATTTCCACAAGCAGATCCGCGGTGGCGCGCAATATGGCAGCGTCGATACGCGGGTCGCGCGGCCGCCCCGCGGATGAGGGCGGTTTGGGCGCCTCGCTCGCGCGGGACTTGTCAACCGATGACGGGTCTGCTTTCATATCGCTACCCACCGTATCGTAATTACCGGCCGAAGGAACAGTTCTGATGCCAAGTGAACCGGCTGTCGAAGACGTCAGCCGCCTCCAGCATTCGAGTCGTGACGTCAGCGCGCTGCCCGGGGTGATGTCGCGAGTGGCTCTCGACGGTGATGCCCGGCGAGGTGACCCCCGAGATCACCGTGGAAAGCGGCGTCGACTCCAACGGCATGTCGTCGGAGACGATCATCCTGACCGGCCGCTGGGACGAGGACGGCCTACCGACAGAGCAGAAGTGGGTGGCCCGCGTCGCCCCCACCCAGGAGGACGTGCCGGTCTTCACCTCCTACCGCATGGACCACCAGTTCGACGTGATCCGCCTGGTCGGCGAGAAGACCGACGTCCCGGTGCCGCGCGTGCGATGGCTGGAGCCCACCGGCGACGGTGCTGGGCACGCAGTTCTTCCTGATGGACTACGTCGAGGGACGGGTGCCACCCGACGTCATGCCATACACGTTCGGCAACAACTGGTTTGCCGATGCGCCCGCCGAGCGCCAGCGCGAGCTGCAGGACAGCACCGTCGAGGTGATCGCCGACGCTGCATTCGATTCCCGAACCCGAGAAGACCTTCGGATTCCTTGACGACGGGTCGGATTCAAATGCGTTGCGGCGCAACCTCAACTGGCTGAAATCCTGGTACGAGTTCGCGGTGCCCGACATCGGCCGTTCATCGCTACTGGAACGCGCGCTCGACTGGCTGGAGGCGAACTGGCCCGAGGACGTCGCCGCCACCGATCCCGTACTGGTCTGGGGCGACTCGCGCGTCGGCAACGTGCTGTACGACGGCTTCCGTCCCGCCGCAGTACTGGACTGGGAGATGGCCACGCTGGGCCCCCGCGAGATGGATGTGGCATGGATCATCTTCGCCCACATGGTCTTTCAGGAACTCGCCGGGCTGGCCGGCCTGCCCGGCCTGCCGGACTTCATGCGGGAGGAGGACGTGCGGGCCACCTACGCCGAGCACACCGGCGTCGCAGCTGGGCGACCTGCAATGGTTCTACGTGTACTCCGGCGTGATCTGGGCCTGCGTGTTCATGCGGACGAGCGCCCGACGGGTCCGGTTCGGCGAGATCGAGAAGCCCGACGACGTCGAATCGCTCTTCTACCACGGCTCAGTACTCAAACGACTCATCGGAGATGACGCCTGATGCTCGGACCCACCGACGAATTCCCCATTCACCAGGTCCCCCAACCGATCTCGTGGCCTGGGGCGTCCGACCGCAACTTCTACGACCGCTCCTATTTCAACGCCCACGACCGCACCGGCGACATCTTCTTCATCAGCGGCATCGGCTACTACCCCAACCTCGGGGTCAAGGACGCGTTCGTCCTCGTCCGCCGCGGAGAAGGCGACACCCAGACCGCGGTGCACCTGAGCGACGGCATCGACTCCGACCGGCTCAACCAGCACGTGCTCGGCTACCGCGTCGAGGTCAGCGAACCGCTGCACAAGCTGCGGATGATCCTCGAGGAGACCGAGGGCATCGCCGTCGATCTCACGTGGAACGGGCTGTTCGACGTGATCCAGGAGCAGCGCCACGTGATGCGGACAGGCACGCGCATTACCCTCGACGCGCAACGGTTCGCCCAGCTCGGCAGCTGGAGCGGCGTCATCGCGATCGATGGCGAGGAGATCACCGTCGACCCAGAGGTCTGGATCGGCAGCCGCGACCGATCGTGGGGCATCCGGCCCGATCGGCGAGCCCGAGCCCGCGGGCCGGCCCGCGCACCCGCCGTTCGAGGGCATGTGGTGGCTGTACGTGCCGATGGCCTTCGACGACTTCGCGATCTGCCTGATCATCCAGGAGGACCCCAGCGGGTTCCGCAGCCTCAACGACTGCACCCGGATCTGGCGCGACGGCCGCGTCGAGCAGCTGGGCTGGCCGAGGGTCAAGATCCACTACACCTCGGGCACCCGCATCCCGACCGGAGCGACCATCGACGCGACCGCACTGGACGGCTCCCCTGTGCATTTCGACGTTGAGTCCAAGCTGCCGGTGCCGATCCACGTCGGCGGCGGCTACGGCGGTGACTCGGACTGGCTGCACGGAATGTGGAAGGGCGACAAGTTCACTGAGCGCCTCACCTACGACATGACTGACCCCGCGATCGTTGGGCGGGCCGGCTTCGGTGTCATCGACCACGTCGGGCGCGCGGTATGCACCGAGGGCGGCAAGTCGCTCGAGGGCTGGGGCCTGTTCGAGCACGGCGCGCTTGGGCGTCACGACCCGTCGGGCTTCGCCGACTGGCTCACCGTCGCGCCCTAGTGATTGCGGCGCGCTACGGCGCTGAGCGTCGGTTTGCGCGGCCGAAATCGCAGACTCTCCTACGCGGACTGAGACGCCTTGACCTGCGCTCGGCCGAACACCATCGACTCCTCGATGCGGTCGAGGCGGTGGTCGATGGCGTCGAGCACGTAATTGTGCCGAACGTTCCACGGCCGGTGGGTGCCCGACTTCGGCAGCACGTGCCCGGCGCGCTGCACGTAACCGGCGTTGATGTTCCACGCCGGCTTCTCGGGCATCGGCTTGTCGCCGAGGTGCGGGTAGGCGTGGGTGTAGCCGTGAGAGTCCATGTACGCCAGCAGCTTCGCCACCGCGCGTGCCGTGAGGTCAGCGCGAAGTGTCCACGACGCGTTGATGTACCCGACGCACCATGCCACGTTCGGAACGTCTTCGAGCAGGTGCTCTTTGTAGACGAACCGGTCCTGAGGTTTGAACTCCGCGCCGTCGATGCTCAACGCGACCCCGCCGAGCGCCTGCAACTGGATTCCGGTGGCGGTGATGATGACATCCGCATCGACCCGCTGGCCGGACCGCAGCGCGACGCCGCTCGGCGTCGATGTGGTCGATCTGATCGGTCACCACCTCTACACGACCGTCGCCGATCGCGTCGTAGAGGTCGTTGTCGACCATCACGCACAGCCGTTGATCCCAGGGGTCATACGTCGGCTTGAAGTGCACGTCGACCGGATATCCCTCGGGCAGATCGCGTTTCGCGAGCGCGCGGACCAACCGCCTGCTGAATCGTGGCGCGCCGCGGGCGACGGCGTAGACGAGCACCGTGAAGAAGGTGTTGTACAGCCGGACCGCGGTGTTGCCCGGCGCGCTGAGGCAATACCTTTCGGATCGCCTGGACCACGGGATGTATGCGCGGGGTCGACATCATGTAGGTCGGCGAACGCTGCAGCATCGTCACGTGGGCGGCCTTCTCGGTCAGCGACGGGATCATGCTGATAGCGGTTGCGCCGCTGCCGATCACGACGAGATTCTTGCCGGTGTAGTCGAGCGATTCGGGCCAGAACTGCGGATGCACCACCTCGCCGGTGAACTCGTCGAGGCCGGGAAAATCGGGCCGGTACGGCTCGTCGTAGTTGTAGTAGCCGCTGCCGAAGAACAGGAACCGGCCCCGGTAGGTCTTGGGCTGGCCGTCCTGATTCGGTCTGCACGGTCCAGGTGTCGGTGGCTCGAATCCCAGTCGGCCGAGATGACGCGCGTGCTGAACCGGATGTGCTCGTCGATGCCGTGCTTGCGGGCGGCCTCGGTCAGATACTCCCGGATGTCGTCTCCGTCCGCGACGTTCTCCGGTCGTGTCCACGGCTCCCACGGGAAGCTCAGGGTGAAGATGTCGCTGTCGGATCGGATTCCCGGGTAGCGATTCAGGTCCCAGGTTCCGCCGATCCGTTCTCGACGCTCGAGCACCGTGTAGGACAGCCCCGGATTCTTGTCGTGGATGCGGTAGGCCGCGCCGATCCCGGAAATCCCCGCGCCGATGATCAGCACGTCGGAGTATTCACCCGCTGCAATCTGCTCTTCGCGCGAGCGCTCATCGCCATCCATCCGCCAACTCCTTTGGTCCGGCCGAGTACCACGATATGCACTAGGACCCGAGCGCGTCGACGATCTCGGCCAGCGACTCCACGGCGATCGGTCCCGGCTGGTAGAGGCAGATTCGCTCCGAGACGCCCTCGACGCGATCGCGGATGTGCGCGGCGACCTCGGCCGGGCTGCCGCACGCGGCGATGGTGTGCAGCACATCGTCGTCGATGAGCCGGCCCATGTCCTCCCACCGGCCCTGCTTGGACAGCGCGTTGAGCTCGGGCTGCAGCTCACCCCAGCCGTGCACGTCGAGGACGGGCCGGTACGCGGGCGTCGACCCGTAGAACGCCAGCAGGCGCCGCGCAGCGGTGTGGTCTGAGTCTTCGGACCCCACCGACACGATGATCTCCGGGACCACCGCGAAGTCCGCGGCATCGCGTCCGGCGGCCGCCAGCCCCTTGCGGACGGCGGGCATCGTCGCCTCGTGCAGAAAGCGCTTCGACCCGAACGGCATGACCAGCAGGCCGTCGGCGACCTCCGCGGTGGCCCGGGTCAGCAGCGGGCCGAGCGCACCGAGGTAGATCGGCGGCGCACCGAACGGGTTGGGTCCCGGGGTTGAAGGTCGGCGTCATCAGCGTGTGCCGGTAGTACTCACCGCGGAAGTCGAGCCGCTCACCGGTTCGCCACGCCGCGAAGATCGCCCGCAGCGCCCCGACCATCTCCTTCATCCGGGCGACCGGCCGGTCGAACTCGGCGCCGTACCGCTTCTCGATCTGCGCGCGCACCTGCGTGCCGAGCCCCAGCGTGAATCGCCCCTCGGCCAGCAGCTGCAGATCGTATGCCTGATGCGCGAGCTGAATCGGGTTGCGCGGGAATGCGATTGCGACGTTGGTCATCAGGTCCAGACCGCCGACCGTCGACGCGAGCGCCAACGGGGTGAACACGTCGTGCGGTCCCTCGAAGGTGAACACGCCGCTAGCGCCCGCCTCGCGCAGCGCGTGCGCACGATCGATGGCATCCGTCGGCCCGAACAACGCTGTCATGACCTTCACGCGTGAGAGCCTAAACGCGTGACCATGCCAGGCAGTGCCGACGTCGTCGTCGTGGGCGCCGGGTTCGCGGGGCTGGCGGCGGCCCGTGAGCTGGTCAGACTCGGGCATGACGTGGTGGTCCTCGAAGGCCGCGACCGTGTCGGGGGCCGGTCGTCGACGACGACCATTGCGGGCGTACCGGTCGACCTGGGCGGAACCTTCGTCGGGCCCACCCAGGACGCCGTCGTCGGGCTGGCCGCCGAGCTGGGCTGCGAGACGGTGCCGACCCACAACCGCGGCAAGAACCTCATCCGCTGGCGAGGCAAGGTGCGGTCGTATCGCAGCACCATTCCGAAGCTGTCCATCATCGAGTTGCTCGACGTGTCCCGGATCCAGTGGCGATTCGAACGCGTCAGCAGGCGGGTGCCGGTGGACGAGCCGTGGACGTCGCCGATCGCCGAGATCCTCGACTCCAAGACGCTCGACCAGTGGCTGCGCCATGTACATGCCAGCGCCGGGACGCGCGATCTGATGGCGATCATGTCCAGGGTGACGTGGGGGTGCGAGCCCGATGCGGTGTCGATGATGCACGCGGTGCGCTACGTCAAGGCCGCAGGCGGCCTCGCACGCATGCTCGACGTCAAGGGCGGCGCCCAGCAGGACCGCTTCCCCGGCGGTACCCAGCAGATCGCGCTGCGGATGGCCGAGGAACTGGGCACGCGGGTGGTGCTGAACGCGGTCGTGCGCAGCATCGACCGGCACACCGACGGCGGCTTCACCGTCACCTGCGATCGCGTGACGGTCGACGCGAAGGCCGTCATCGTCGCGATCCCGCCCGAACATCGCGGGGCCATCGCCTTCGTGCCGGACCTGCCGCCCGAGTACGGCAAGCTCGCCCAGCACTGGCCGCAGGGCAACCTGAGCAAGGCCTACGCCGCCTACGAGACACCGTTCTGGCGCACGGAGGGCTTCTCCGGCGAGGCGCTCTCCGACGAGGGGCCGGTTTTCATCACGTTCGACGTCAGCCCCGGCGACGACGGACCCGGCATCCTGTTGGGCTTCACCGACTCACGCTCGTTCGACCCGCTGCCGCCCGAACGAGCGCCGCGAGCGGGCACTGGCCGGTTTCGCCGCCCTCTTCGGTGACGCCGCATTGAACCCGATCGACTACATCGATCACTGTTGGGGCACAGAGCAATTCGCGCCCGGCGGGCCGACCGCCGCGGTACCACCCGGATCGTGGACGACGTACGGGCCCTGGCTGCACAAGCCCGTCGACGGCATCCACTGGGCCGGGACCGAGACGGCCGACAAGTGGACCGGCTTCCTCGACGGGGCCGTCCGGTCCGGGCGGCGCGCTGCCGAGGAGGTCGACCGGGAACTGTCCCGCTAGCGCGTCAGACTGACGCCTATGAAGTGGCGCGCGTTTCGGCGCCCACCGAGTCGATGAGCAGCCGCAGATGTTTGTTGACCTCGTCGGGCCGCTCGACGATTGCACAGTGGCCGCCGGACAGCTCGACGAACTGTGCCAGATTGGGGACTTCTCGGGCGATGCGGCGCGACGACACCATCGGCAGCAGGCGGTCCCTCTCGCTGCCGATCACCAGCGTCGGCACGGTCAGGTTCTTCAGCCCGATGTGCTGGGCCGTCCCGACCGAGTCGACCAGCGTGCGGGCCCAGCCGCCGCGCCCCGCGGGCGGTGTGTGGGTGAACAGCTCGAAGATGAAGTCGACGATGGCGGGATCGGCGTCGCGGCCCACCGCGATCGTCGATACGAACCGTCGGCTCGGCCGGTCGACCGCACGCAACAGCGGGGCCGCGCCGAAGGTCTTGAGCAGGGTGCCCGCCGCGCGCACCCTGGCGTCGGCCAGCCGGGCCGGCACCGGAAGGAACTGCACGTGGCGCAGCAGGTCGCCGGTCGTGGTGTTGATCAGGGCCACGGCGTCGGCGCGTTGCGGCTACCCGGTCGGGATAGCGCTCGGACCACGACGTGATCGCGATGCCACCCATCGAGTGGCCGGCGATGACCGCGCGCTCGCCCGGAGCGAGCGTCGCCTCGAGCACCGCGTCCAGATCGGCGGCGAGGTAGTCCAGGCCGTAGCGGTCACGCCGCACGGGCACCGCGCTGCGGCCGTGGCCGCGGTGGTCGAACGCGATGACGCGAAAGTCCTTCGCAAGGTCGGCGATCTGGTAGGCCCACACGCGGATGGCGCAGGTGATGCCGTGAGCCAGCACGACTGGGTAGCCGTCCTCGGGACCGAAGACCTCGGTGTGCAGGCGGATGCCGTCCTTGGAGCGCACGGGTACGACGCGTCCGCGCGGTAGCGACTCGGCCGCGGCGAACCTCCTGGTCCGCCGGCGGGGACTCTGACCACGTGCCATGCGTGCTCCCATCAGGTTCGGCAACTATGCCGGACGTTCCAGCCTACCGGTCGGTTGGGTGCGATTCGGCGCAGGAGTTAAATGGTTTTCGTCGACGACAGAAAGGCCGCGATGCGCGCGATACAGATAGCCAGCCTTGACGGACCGCAAGCCGCGAAGCTCGTCGAGGTCGACGAACCGAACGGCGACGGCGCGATCGTCATCGACGTGCATGCGGCTGGAGTCGCCTTTCCCGACGTGCTGCAGTCCCGCGGGCTCTACCAGTACAAGCCCGAGATGCCGTACACCCCTGGCGGCGAGATCGCCGGCGTCGTGCGCAGCGCGCCATCCGGTGCGCACGTTTCGGCAGGCGATCGCGTCTGCGGGCTGACGATGCTGTGTGGCGCCATGGCGGAAGTCGTTGCGATACCGGAGGATCGGGTCTTCAAGCTGCCCGACTCGGTGTCCTTCGAGGCCGGCGCGGGCCTGCTGTTCAACGACCTCACCATGCATCACGCATTGCGCACGCGCGGCCGGCTTGCCGAGGGCGAGACGGTGCTGGTGCACGGCGCGGCGGGTGGCATCGGCACGTCGACGCTGCGGCTGGCCCCGGCGTTCGGTGCCGGCCGCGTCATCGCCGTGGTCAGCACCGAAGACAAGATCCCCGTCGCCAAGGCCGCAGGCGCCACCGACGTCGTGCTGGCCGACGGGTTCAAGGATGCGGTCAAGGACCTGACCGACGGGCGCGGCGTGGACATCGTCGTCGACCCCGTCGGCGGTGACCGGTTCACGGACTCACTGCGCTCGCTCGCCCCCGGTGGGCGGCTGCTCGTCATCGGGTTCACCGGCGGCGAGATCCCGACGGTCAAGGTGAACCGGCTGCTGCTCAACAACGTCGATGCGGTCGGCGTCGGTTGGGGCGCATGGGCCGGGACACACCCCGGATACCTACCCGAACAGTGGGCGGAGTTGGAGCCGCTGCTCGCGTCGGGCAAGGTGTCGGCGCCGGAACCGGAGGTGTATCCGTTCGAGCGCGCCGGCGACGCGATCGCCTCCTTGGAGGACCGCAGCGCCAAGGGCAAGGTCGTCGTCAAGATTCGGTGAGGCTGCTTCGACGACGTCGCAGCGTTCCAGTCGAGCGGTTCGACGCAGCTACAGGTCGGTGGACGGATGTCGACACCGAAGGCTCCGTTGACCGCGACGAGATGACGGTCGCGACGTTCAACATCTGGTTGGACAGCTACCACGCCGATCAGCGCTATCTCGCGATCGCGGATCTGCTCGCCGAACGCGCGCCCGATGTCATTGTCTTCCAAGAGGTCACGCCGCAGGCTCTCGCCGTCTTCGCGGCCCGGCCGTGGGTGCGAGACGGGTACCTGCGCGCGGCGGTGGTCGGCGGCGACGTCGGCAACTACGGAATGCTGATGCTGTCCCGGCTGCCCGTCTCCCGTGCCACCTACACCCGGCTGCCGACCCGCCAATCCCGCGGATTCCTTGCGGCCGAACTCACGGTCAACGGAAACCGTCAAGTCATCTGCTGCCTGCATCTCGACAGCGGCAAGTCCTCGGCGCGGTTGCGCGCCTGGCAGCTACGCCGAATATTCCGCACGCTGAGAACAACGAAAGATGCTGTGCTGCTGGGTGATTTCAACATGCGCGATGCCGAAGATGCGCGAATCACCGCACCATTCCTTGACGTATGGCCGGCCTTGCGACCACACGATGACGGCTACACCGAAGACACGTCGATCAACCTGATGCGATTCGATGCCAGGAACAAGAAGCGCCAGGTGCGCTTCGACCGCGTGCTTCTGAAGGGGGCGGGTTGGCGCGCCGCGGGTATCGAACTCCTGGGCACCGAGCCGATCTCGCCCGCCCTTCCGCGAGTATTTCCCTCGGATCACTTCGGCGTCGAGTGCCGCCTCGTGCGCTAGTTCGGGCCCGACCAGGTGGGCAGACCGCGCCGATCGATGTCGGCGAGAAACTCCTGGACGAGCCTGTCCGACGGCGCGGCCACCACCGCAACGATGTCGCGGGTGACCGTCGGTCGGATACGCCGCACGACTCCGTGCGGCATCGGCGGTCAACGCCGATACGGGCACCACGGTGGCACCCACGCCGCCGGCAGCCAGTTGGGCTGCCGTCCGTGGGCTTCGCGTGCGCAGCACCGGTTTGAACTCGACGCCGTGGTGGTGAGCAAATTGATCGACCCAGGCCGCCATGCCGTTATCGGGGTCGTAGTGGACGAAGGGTTCCTCGGCCAAGGCGTGGACGGGAACGCCGTCCTTCAGTTCTTCGAAGCGGTGCCCCTTGGCGACAACGACGACCATCGCCTCCTGGCCGAAAACCTTGATGTGGGCGGTCGTATTGGTGGGCCGAGGCCCGATGGCGATGTCGATGCGTCCCTCTTCCAGAGTCTTGGTCGCTGCATCAGCGCTCGTGAATTCGGACAGCTCGAGCTGTACGTCGGGGCGATGCACACGCCAGTCGCTCAATACCGGAACCAGAAGCCACGCTGTCATCGTCTCTGCACACGACACGCGAATCCGGCCCGCGGTGGCTCGGCCAACACGCCGGCCGACCTCGATTGCCCGGTCGGCCGCGGCAACCGCTGTCTGCGCCTCCTCGGCCGCGGCGCGGCCCGCCGCCGTCAACCGCACCCCTCGCGGCAACCGCTCCACCACTGGCGCCCCAAGCTCCCGTTCCAGTGATGCGATCTGGTGTGACAGTGCGGGTTGCGACATGTACAGCGATGCCGCAGCGCGGGTGACCGAGCGGTGCTCCACCAACGCGACAAGGCATTCCAGCGTCCGCAGAGTCGTCACTTTCTCGGCCCGCTGGGCGGCGCGGATCGCATCGGCCAGAGTCCAGAACGAAAGGCCCAGCAGCGGAATGTCTTTCAGCAGGAATTCGCCGGTGAGCGAGATCGCCGGGAACCCACCACCTGCCGACTCGCCCACACCCGGGGTGGTGAACAGGAAGCTGATGGTCGACACGAACAGCACGATGGCCACCGCGCTCCCGGCGATCGACAGTTTTGGTGCAAGCGGCTTGATGGCGAGCAGAACCGCGGCGGCGACTTCAACCACGCCCAGCAGAGCCGAGAAGGTGTACACGGGCAGGAAGTGATACAGCCAGCCCATGAATGGACTGTTGGCCACCAGCGGCTGAATCTGGTGCGCCTCATAGTTCGCGAACTTCAGCGCGCCAATCCAGCCGATGACCACGACCAGGCCATAGCGGCCCAGTAGACCGGCGATCGTCTCGACGGTTGAGACGCTCAAGACACGGTCAATGACCGAACGGCTCGGGGAGATTGTCATCTGTTTCTCCTGGTTTCTGGTGGTCGATCCCGGTACGGGGCCCAAGCCCTGGCCTATTTACTAATGGTTACTGTACACTATAACCATTAGCACAAGTTAATCGAGTCGGCGGCCGGTGGGGTCGCTGGCATACTCAGGACCGACGATGTCGACTACTACGTTCAGTCCCCGACTGGATGAGCCCAGGCCAATCTCGCTGGCCAACACGATCTGGACCGATCGCGCCGGAGTTCACGATGCGCTCGTAGATATTGCGAATGTCCAGCAATGGATCCACGCTGTCGGCGAGCGCATGAATTTGGTGCCGGCACAGGGCAATACCCGCAGAGTCACCGCAACCGCCGCGCAACGCCTCGTCGAGCTACGTGACGCTGTGCGCCGGCTGGCCGCAGACCATACCCACGATCCGCGATCGCTCGGGCAGTCGCCCGTTCCCGATCAAGACGCGGCGATCTCGATCGTGAATCGCACTTCGCAAATGAGCTCGGCGTGGCCTGAACTCGTCATCGAGGGTTCACAGCCAACGCGTCGCGAAGTCTGGGCCGGCGATTCCTTCGTCGATGCGGCAATCGCGGTAATCGCCAGAGAGACAGTCGAATTGATCGTCAGCCCGCAATGGCAGCAGCTGCGTCCGTGCGTCGCTCCTGGCTGCGCCTACTACTTCGTCAAAGACCACTTCCGCCGGGAATGGTGCTCGGCTGTCTGCGGCAACCGCGCCCGTGTCGCGCGACACGCGCAGCGCCATCCGGATGCACGACACAACAAGTCGTGACGGCTGATCGCCAGTACACGATTGAGGCGTAAGCCCGTTCAGTCAGCGACGGCCTCGATGACGTACTGCGGGGCGCTGGTAGGACGCACCGCGGTACGGCGCAGGCCTGCGGCGGCCAGGAGATCATCGAATTCGCCGAGACAACGCCCCCGCGCGCCAAAAAGATTGAGCATGGCCATGTCGTCCAAGATCGCCATCCGCCCAGGATCCGTGAGGTCTCCGACGACGAACTCGATGATCGCGATTCTGGCTCCCGGCATAGCCGCCTCGCGGCACCGCCGCAAGATCTCGATGCACTGCTGGTCCTCCCAGTTGTGCAGGACGAACTTCAACAGATAGAGATCGCCCGGTGGCACCGACTCGAAGTAGTCGCCGCCCACCACGACGGTGCGATCCGGAAATCCGGCACGGGCGATGTCTGCCCGAGCCCACTCGGCTACGGCGGGCGTATCGAAGACCACAGCCTGCAATGTTGGATTGGCTTGCTGCAAAAGCCGAACCAGCTCCCATTTGCGCCGCCGACATCGACGGCGCGCTCGACACTCGTCGTGTCGATCACGTCGGCGATGTTGTACGTCCAGCATGCGGTGGCGCTGGTCATGGCGGCGGAGAATGCTTCCCCCGCGTCCGGGTTTCGCACAAGATCGTCATAAAAGTCCGATTCAAGCGCCGAACTGCTTTCGCGATGTCCGTATCTCAGTGACTCAACGAATCCTTCCCACTGCCGCCATTGCCCAGGGTCGGTGAAGGACAACGTGAGCGCCCGGAGAGAACGCGGCGCATCCTTGCGAAGCGTAGCCAATCGCTCGGTGTCATAGAAGCGGCCATCGGCGTCCGTCGTCATGAGCCCAAGACCGACTCCGGCCCGCATCAGCCGATAGGTGATATCCACGGCCGTGCCCTCGCGAGCGGCTACCTCGGCAGCGGTCAATCCTCCGGCCGCAAGATGGTCGGCGACCGAGAAATCCGCGATGGCCCTGAGGGTTTGGCTGGCCCAGAACCCCAGAATCATGTCCATCACTTGTTGGTGGACATCCGTCGTCTCGAGATCCATCGCAGGCTCCTGTGTCTTCGCGTTGAGGAATATCGTGGCTCGGGCGATTCGAGGAGGTGCCTTCCGGCGCATCTCGAACCCTATTGCCACGCTATCTATTTGGCATGCGCGGGTGGGTCCCTGATATATGCGGATTGACGAAGGTCGAGCGTAGTGACTGCGAATAGCGAGGGCGGTCCTAGAGATACGGGTCGGCCCACGCGCTGATGATCCGGGCAGCCCTCGCCGCCTGATTCTTGCCGGTCAACAGGTGGTCGGCGCCCTCGAGCGAGACGAAGCTACGTGGATGCCGTGCGGCGCGGAAGATCTCACTGGCGTTGGCGATGCCGACGGTGTTGTCGGTGGGCGAATGCATGACGAGTAGCGCACGGTGCAGCTTGCGAATGCGGTCGTGGAGATCGGCGGCGCGCACATCCTCGATGAAATGGCGCTTGAGGGTGAGGGCCTTCCCGCCGATGAGAAACGGTGCCTCGCCGTCGGCGACGATCCGCTCGCACAGGGCGTCGTAGGTGTGCTCGACATGGGCGGGCTGGTATGGCGCCCCGATGCTGGCCACCGCCGCCGCGGACGGGCATTTGTCCGCGGCGGCGATGACGGCCGCGCCTCCGAACGAGTGCCCGACGAGCAGGCGCACTTCACGGCCCGAGGCGTTCATGAACTCGACGGCGGCGACGGTATCGGCCACCTTGTGGGAGAACGAGCCGTCGCCCCAGTCCCCCTCGGAGTCACCCAGTCCCAGGTTGTCGAAGCGAAGGGTGCCGATGCCTTCGCTCGCGAGCTGCTTGCAAATGCGGCTTGCGGCCGGGCTGTCCTTGCCGAGCGTGAATCCGTGGGAGAAGACCGCCCACCCGCGCACCTCCCCCTCCGGCAGGTCCACAAGACCGGCCAGGGTGGGTCCGGTGCTGCTGGGGAACCCGATGCGCTCGGCCACGCGCGTCATCTTGTCATCCGGCAAGACCTCAGGAGGGAAGTTGAGGCGTCCGATCTCAGACGTCACCGACACAACGTCAACACTGCCGCTGAGCCGTGCCGCTTTCAGCGGTCGCAGGGTTGCTGTCTACCCACTCGGCGCGAGAAGTCCTCGATCTCAGACTCGCTGTACGACAGGTGGACTCGCGTCGCCGATGGTGGTCGGTCCGCGAGCGACAGGCCGGGTCGCCACTCCTTTGCGGGGCGAAGCGGTCTCGGGGTGAACCCACCGCCGCAATTCGGGCACACGTTCGCGATGCGCGCCACACATTCAGCGCAGAACGTGCACTCGTAGCTGCAGATCATCGCGTCGGGCGCATGCGGCGGGAGGTCCTTGTCGCAGAATTCGCAGTTGGGGCGCAGTTCGAGGGCCACGATGCTCCTCCCCTCTCCGGTGTCCCATGATCATCGCGATCAGCACGCGTCGCCGGTAGCGGCCGGCATGCCACGCTCCGAACATATTGCGCCAATTGGCGCAGCTCAATCGCGGGCGCGGACGGATGATTCACAGCGATCTCCCAACCACGACGATGATCCCCGACACGGTTGTGGTCGAGGCTGGACGAGAGGACTGACACCGTTGTCGTGGGCCGACGTGTCGACGGCGCACACCAGGAGACGAAGAGAACATGGCTACAGATCTGATCGCGATGGGAACGGGTGAAGACGCGCTGGACCCGACAGTTCCGGCGCCAATGACCAATGTCGTCGAGTACGGGTTCGAAGGTCGTTTCGAGGACTGGGCTCAGGACGCGCGGTACTTCGAGTACTCCAAGGCCGCCAACCCGATCGGGTCGGGGCACACTTCACGGGTTCCCATCAAGTCCTTCGGCCGGGACCTGTACCTCGACGGTCCCACTCGAATCATCCCATTGGACCTGTCCACCGAATTGGGCATCAACGGCGGTCCCGCGACCAGTCCGGCGTTGGTGGCGCACTTCGTGCGGATCCGTGCGGGTGAGCAGATTGCCACCAGCCCGAACGCTACCTCGCAGCTGTACTACGTGATCTGCGGTCGGGGGTTCGCTGCCGTCAACGGGCGGCTTACGCAGTGGGAGAAGGGCGATTTCCTGACCCTGCCTGCCGACAGTCAGGCGACGTTCTACGCAGACTCCGGCTCGGATGCCGCGATGTATTGGGTGCACGACGAGCCGCTGCTTCGCCACCTGGGCGCGAAGGCCACTGAACCACGTTTTC
This sequence comes from uncultured Actinomycetota bacterium, assembly GCA_963766945.1. Taxonomy (GTDB): domain Bacteria; phylum Actinomycetota; class Actinomycetes; order Mycobacteriales; family Mycobacteriaceae; genus Mycobacterium. The sequence goes on along the minus strand of CAVYCT010000038.1, from coordinate 15,585 downwards.
GTCCAACGAAATTCCGCCGCACTGACGCAGTGGCTCGGCTCGATCGAGATCGCCTCTCGCCCGGGCGCAAACGACAAGAGCAGGGTCAGCGTCTTGTTGGCCAATGCCGAGGAGGAGCAGACACTCACCATCACCCACGTCTTGTGGGCGATGTTCGGTCTGCTGCCGCCGGATCAGGAACAGCGTCCACACCGCCACCAGTCGGTCGCGCTCGATCTGATTCTCGACGCCAAGCCCGGCTGTTACACGCTGCTGGGCACCCATTTGGACGAGCGTGGCGACATCGTCAACCCGACCCGTGTCGATTGGGAGGCAGGCGGCGCGTTCGTCACGCCGCCTGGGTTGTGGCACGCGCACTTCAACGAGTCGGACGCCCCGGCGCACCTCATACCGGTGCAGGACGCGGGGCTGCAGACCTACCTGCGAAGCCTGGATATCCGCTTCACCGACCGCCGGTGAACACTCGATTCCGACCCGGACGTTGTCCTCCTACAATTGTGTGACAACGGAGTGAGGCCGAGGTTCCATGTCTAGCAGCGACGATTTTCATCCAGACTTCACCAGCGATGAGCGTGCCCGCAGGTCGTTGCGTTCGCGTGTGCACCATGTCAAGGCTTCAGAACTCAGCACTGGTACGGCCCAGACGGAGGGTATGCAGCGATTTTCCGCGATCAGCGGCGCCTCGGTCGGGTCCGAGGAGATCTGGATGGGCGAGACACACGTTGCGCCGGCCACGGCATCGGACAACCATCACCATGGCGAGTCCGAAACAGCGATTTTCATACGAAGCGGGAACCCGGAGTTCGTCTTCCATGATGGCGTCCACGAAGTCCGCATCGCCACCACAGCCGGCGACTACATCTTTGTCCCGCCGTATGTTCCACACCGAGAAGAAAATCCAGATCCCGACACTCCCGCTGTGATCGTCATCGCGCGCAGTACACAAGAAGCAATCGTGATCAATCTGCCTGAGCTGTATGCACTCTCGGACGAGTCCGACTAACGAATCATCGGACCGCGCGCATGACCCGGTAGTGATGGCGGTGAGTGGAGATTGCGGCCAGCGCCAACGACAGCCACCCATAGAGCGGCGAACCTGGAGGTATGGCCGCAGATCAATCTCTCACCCTCGCGCTAAGAGCCTTTGCCGGCAGGACGGCCGCATGATGCGGGCCGTTGTGGTCGGGGGTTCGCTCGGCGGACTCACCGCAGCCTTGGTTCTTCGAGACCAGGGCTGGGACGTGGACGTTCTGGAACGCAGTCCGAATCCGTTGGAGGGCCGTGGGACCGGTATCGTCGTGCACCCGACCACGCTTCGCTATCTTATGGCGCGGGCAGGCAAATCGATTGGCGACATTGGTCTTCCGGCCAACACCCTTCAGTATCTCGACACGGACGGGTCGATCGCTCACGAGCAACCCTGTACCTACCGGTTCGCATCGTACTTCGAATTGTATCGAGGGCTGCTGGACGCCTTCGGCACCGAGCGCTACCACCTGTCGAATGAGCTTGCGCACCTGGATAATCGGAACGCCGCCGCGGCGACGCTGTCATTGACCAATGGTCAGACCCGTACAGCCGATCTCGTGGTGTGCGCTGATGGCATCCGGTCGACGGGACGCCGAATCATGTTGCCCGACATCCGCCCTCGCTACGCGGGATACGTGGCTTGGCGTGGCACCGTCGACAGTGCCGAGATCAGCTCAGGCTCGGCGAGTGTCCTGCTGGACGCGTTCACCTACCGAATACTTCCGCGCGGACACCTGCTGACCTACCCGATTCCTGGCCCGAACGGCTCGGTGTTCCTCAACTGGCTCTGGTATCAGGACATCGCGCCGGGGCAGCGGCTCGCGGACCTGCTCACCGACCGCGACGGTCTCACGGCGGAGCTGACCGTGCCGCCCGGATTGGTCCAGACGCGCCATGTTGAGGAGCTGCGTGCGGCGGCGGACACCCGGCTACCGCGCCGCTGGCTGAGGTGATCCAACTAACCGCCGAGCCGTTCATCCAGGTGATTGTCGATCTACAGGTGCCGCGGATGGCCTTCGGGCGGAGCTGCCTCATCGGCGACGCGGCGTTCGCGCTGCGTCCACACATCGGTGTGGGCACCGCAAAGGCGGCCGACGACGCCTGGCAGCTGGGAACCGCGCCTACTCGGAGCCACCGCGGAATATGTCCCAGATCGGCTCAGGGCCTGGGAGACTCAACAACTGCCTGTGGCCCGGCGCGCACTGCAAAGGGCCCGCGTCGCGGGTCGCAGCTTGCAGGACGGCACCTGGCCGGTCGGCGAGCCGCCCCCGTTCGGGCTGCAGGTGCCTGGAGACAGCGTTCTACCGGTCGGCGCCTGACGTTGCCGCCGTGCTCGAGCATTGGCTACGGGGATCGCAGGATGACGATCGCGCTTGTCGATCTTCTTGAGGTTACTGAAGGTCTCCGCGGGAACGCCGAACACGGCGGACAACACCCGCGGTGGAAGCCTGCTGATGGACTCACCAATGCCGATGTTGTCCTTGTCTTCCGGCGCGCTGGTGTTCTGGATGATGATTGATTGACATGTCGTCCGGGCCGCGGTTCTCGAAGTAGTGGAAGGAACCCTGCGGCGCGAACACGACGTCGCCGACATGTTGGTCGAAACTCTCGTGGTTACCGTTCCCGTCGATGACGACCCAGGCCGCGACCCCGCTGGTGACGATGTTCAGCTCCCATGCGCTGGGATGCCAGTGCGGCTCGCGGATGCCTCCCGGCTGCAACGTGAGCAGCAGGATGCTGGCCTCCTGGCCTTTGAGGATCGGGAAGTTGTCCTCACTGGCCTGCTGGAACGAGCCCCCGTCATGCGTGGTGCGGGGCTGCGCGCCGAGATGGAACAGGTGTGATTGCGAGGTGATCGTCTCGGCGGGTAGGCGGGGATCACCAAAGCGCGCAGCGTCATCGGGCATGGGAGTTACCTTGTCGGTGCTATAGCCGGTGCTGTTGGAGACAACGAGGCGGTCGACGCCCACGCCGGTCGCGGCCGCGGCGCCGGCCAGGCCCGCTCCGCCTAAGACTTTGCGACGATTAACCGCCACGCTGGGAGGTTACCGCTGGCGGCGAGGATCCGTCCATGCCCGAGTAGAGGCGGGGCCCAACTCCGTCAACGCACTTGGTCTGCGTTATCGGTGGTTGGCGGCGTGGTGCGGCCGGTCAGTGGCTTTCTTGCTGTCACTCCGCTTGTTGTCGCTCTGCTTGTTGTCGCCCTGCTTGCTGTCGCTCTGCTTGTTGTCGCCCTGCTTGCTGTCGCCCTGCTTGCTGTCGCCCTGCTTGGTGTCGCCCTGCTTGGTATCGCCCTGCTTGGTGCCGCTCTGCTCGGTGCCGCTCTGCTCGTCATCGCTCTGCTTGTATCGCTGTGCCTGCTGTCGCCTCGGCCGATATCGCTCGGTACCGACTGCTGAAGGCCCGACATCAGGGCGCGCAGTGGATGTGAGGGACCGGCCGTGGCGGTTGCGCGTTTTTTCGCCGTGACCACGGTGTCGGCCGACTCCCTCTCCGTTTGTGTCGGCGTTGTCGTCTTGACGGAGTTCTGCACCGACACAGTCTGATCGGCGGGGCTGGGCTGTTTGGAGGCAGCGTCGATGTCCTTGATCGCGGTGCCAACGGCGTCTGCGATCACGGTGACCGCTGCTGATGCCTCGCTGACCGCGGTGTTGAGGCCCGCAACGGCCGCCCGCACGGGATCGCCAGTCGCCGCAAGTTCCTGCGCTACGGCATCAGGGACTTCGAACACGGCGGACAGGACGTGGTTGAAAGCCGGGAAGATGATCGCTCCACCGACGTTGAGTGCCCCCACCACGGCGACCTCGACGACTCCGTGCGGCATGACCGTTGGCGCGGGATTGGGCACGACCGGCAGATTGAGCGCCGTGAAGGTGTCCTGGCGGGCGGTCTCTATCGCCGAGACAATGCCCGGCAACCCGCCCTCGGCGGCAGGTATGACTCTGAGCAGTCCGACCACACCGACCTCTAACGCGTTCAGTGCCCGCTTCGCCGGTATCGAACCGTCGGCGACGATGGCCGCCTGGGCCGCAGCGTTCGTGGGTCCCGTCACCGATGCGGCGGTCTGGCCGATCGCCTTCAACAGGTCGCCCGACGACAAGGCGCTGAGGAATGTCACCGGTGCCTGCAGCACCGGCACTACCGGCGCCACCGCGGTCTCGACGAGCAGAGGGCAAATTATCGAGCAGTAGATCACCTGATTGTTCACGAAACTGATGACGAGCCCACCGAGAGGAACCGTCGCGGCTGTCAGCTGCACATTTTGGGCTGCGCTCTGCCGCGTCTGGGACTGCGCGGCGGAAGCCACAGGTGCGGCCGTTGTGGCGGTGACGCCCAAAACGGCAACGCCAGCGGCCGCGACGCCGGCCCGCAGGCAGGTTCGAATATGCATCGTGCCTCCTTGAACGAGCGGTGCTATAGATGCCACGCAAAGCGGGTGTGCTGAGTTCAATCCCGCCGACCAGTAATCTGAACTGACTAACGGCAGATCAACGGCCAATAGTCCACATCGTCGATGTCCAGGAGGATAGATGTCTGAAACCAAGCTCACGGTGATCTATGACAACCCAGTCGATCCCGACGCATTCGAATCCTCCTACGAGTCGGAACAACTGGAGGCTGCGCGACGAATTCCGGGCTACGTGCGGTTCGAGGCATCGAAGGTGTGGCCGAAGGAGGACGGCAGCCCGACCCCGGCCTATCGCATGATCGACCTCTACTACCCGGACTACGACTCTGTCAGTGTGGCGGTGGCCACGCCAGAAGCGGGCGCGTTCTTCCAGGCGATGGCGGGACTGTCCACCGGCGGAGTACGGGTGCTGGTCTCCGACGTAGAAGTTCCCCAGCGCTGACTCCACCGCGTCGGTAGCCCGACCTCACGGGCGGGAGTTATTGAGGGGTTGAGAGTAAACCCCTGTCCAGTGACCTTTCGCCGGATCATCCCCGTGTGCGAGGGTTCCCGGCTTCTCCACGGTGTCCCCACCGTATTCACCACGCCTGGTTGATTGGGTCAACCACTCCTCGTGCCACCGACTACTCCACGGGTTTCGATTCGCGAAGGAGTTGCAAGCTCCTCACTGCACTACCGCCCTATGAACTTCTAGCACCTTGCGGGTGTCGTAGAAGGCTTGGTTCCCATGCGGGCCAAGCATTAAGACGCTTTCGTCAATGTGGCAGGAAGAGGCTTTCGCTGCTGCATTCGAGTAGTGAATCACCACTGCGGTCTCCACGACCGGCGCCTAAGTGGGACAGACGCGTGATTGTCGACTGAGGATGTGCTCTTCCATGAAGTTCCGAATCCTTTTGGGACACAGAATGCTTCACACCCTCCATGCTTTGGCCCGTCACGGCTACTGGCATTCTCCCGAAACGCGCGCGAGCCGTCGCCCGACTGATTCCGGTCGTGGAACCTGCCCTTGCCTGAACCAGCTCGGACTGATGTTCCCTCCATGTCGAGAACGCCCTCGTCGTATGGTGTTGCTCGGGGCACGTCACCCTCTGCTGGACTCACCGGTTGGCCCTGTCCGCACCTGACTCGAACGTCCGGCAGCCCAGTCACTGGACCGCTGAACGACTTTGGATTGCATGGATTGCCCTCGCGGGCGGCAGGATCGTCACTTCCCGCCTTTTGCCGACTCACGCCGGGTTATACGCCATGCCGTTTGGATTTAGTTGTCAATGATTCGAGGCAGCCGCTCAGAATAGGACTCATCGGGTCAACGCGCAAGGGGTTTGCCGTGGCGACATTGCAAGCCCGCCGGGTCCGACACCGGAGCGGTCGAGAGGATCGCGCTCTCCAGGCGGCCGGGAAGGATGGGTGCTTTACAGGCTCCCTGCACGACCAGTCGCTGACCTGCTACCGGATGTTCGACGGAGGTTTGCGTGGTACGTCGCTGTCCGCGCTTGAGGATCGGGGTGGCTCGGGCATTCGGACACTCACCTTTCTGAACCCTCGTCCGATGCGACGGTTTTCGCATGTTCGGCGATGTACCGCTCGCCCACGATGCGGCCGGGCGCGAAAACCTCACCCAGATAGGCGATCTCATCGGCGCTGACCGCGACCGACGTTGCGGCGATGTTCTCTTGCACGTACTGCACCCGCTTGGTGCCCGGGATCGGCACGACATCCAACGGCTGGGCCAGCAGCCAAGCCAGTGCCATTTGTCCCGGCGGCATCCCTTCGTCTGTAGCCATCTCGGTGAGCGCCGCGACGGGTGCGAGATTGGCCGCCAGATTGTCGGCCGAGAACCGCGGGTTGGTGGCCCGAAATCGTTGTCGTCGAACGTGTCGCCGGGTTTGAGCGCGCCGGTGAGCGCGGATCTGCCCAGCGGACTGTAGGGCACCAGGGTTATGCCCAACTCACGGCATGCGGCGGTGATGCCCTTTTCCACGCGCCGCTCCCACAGGGAGTATTCGCTCTGCAGCGCAGTGATCGGATGGACCGCGTGGGCGCGGTGGAGTCACCTCAGGACCGACCTCGCTGAGCCCGATCGCGCGGACCTTACCGGCAGCGACCAGTTCGGCCATCGCCCCGACGGTGTCTTCGATCGGTACGGTGGGATCCACCCGGTGGCAGTAGTACGAAGTCGATGACGTCGGTTCCCAGCCGGCGCAGACTCGCCTCACACGCCGCGGCGACATACTCCGGTCGCCCGTCGATCGCGACCCCGTCGCGACTATCGTTGATCTTCCCGCCGAACTTCGTCGCCAGCACCACCTCCTCACGGCGGCCCCGGATGGCCTCGCCGATCAACTGCTCGTTGTGGCCGAAACCGCGCATGTCGGTAGTCCACGTGATGTCGGCGGCGCCGTAGATATCGGACGTGTCCAGAAAATTCACGCCCATGTCGATCGCCGACCGGATCGTCTCGATGGATTCGCGGTCGTCGGCGCGGCCGTAGAACTGCGACATCCCCATGCATCCCAACCCGATCGGGCGCACGGTCAAATCCGAATGTCCGAGTCGCACGCGTGCAGCGCCGATGACGGTAGCTGCCGCATCTCCCCTAGCCGTCATGGTCAGAATCCTCCACTAAATGATAGTTATACTCTCACTTAGGAGGAACACCTTTCCGCGGTTTCCTATTCCGGACGGTGACGCATCGAAAATGGTGTCGTCCAACGCTGACGAGGAGGGACGTCCATTGCGCAGCGATGCCGCCGCCAATCGCGAAAGGCTCATCAGTGCGGCAGAGCAGGTTTTTGCTACCCACGGCGCTGGCGCCACGCTCGACGATGTGGCTAGGGCCGCGAGGTCGGACCTGCGACTCTTTATCGCCGGTTCGCCAATAAGGAGGCATTGGTGCAAGAAGTGCTCAGTGGTTCTTCCAGCGTCTGATGCGCTGGCTGAGACGCAGCGAGGGCGCACCGGCGGACGATGCCTGGCCATGTTCTTGCAGACTGTGGGCGTTGAACTCGCCGAAAAAGCTGGCCTCGCCGCTCCGGTGGGGGAGAGCTCGCACCCATCCCTCTCGTCGAGGACCTCGCGGCGTTCGGCAGCGCTGCTGGCGCGCGCCCAACAAGCCGGAGCGGTGCGTGCTGACGTGACAGCGCCGACATCACGGCCGCGGTCTGGGCTTTGCGTGGCGTCATCCGAAGTGAGCGCCGCGACCCAACGTACTCTGGTCGGGCGTTGTGGCGCCGCCACCTTCAGATTATATTGCGCGGCTTCGGCACATCGCCCACGTGTAGGCGGGTTCGCGCTGACGGCGCTGGGAGTTCGCGCCAAGAAACCTTCGTTTGAGGCCTTTTGGCGCTCTTGTGGATTGGTAGTTCCTGGTGGGGTTGAGGGTTGGTTCGGCGATCCAGACGGTGATGACGCCGGCGTGGTCGACGCGGTTGCGCGTGTCGACGCAGATATCGTATTCGCGCTTCGCGTCCTAACCTGCGCACACCCTGTCCCGTAGCCGAAAGGTTCGCCCCCGCCGTGGCTACCGTCGCAAATGACGGGAGAACTACCCGCCCCGAAATTTCACCGCAGGGAACAAGGACACATTGGTGCACTCCATCACCAGCCACGACGGCGTGGCCGAACGAGGCTTTCCATACGGTTTTGACCGTCACGGCAATCAGTCGACACGCAGGCGGCATGACACCGCTGATGACCCAGACGGCAGGCGCTAATCCATTTGAGGTGAACAACAATGGACACGCAGTCCTCGCCCGTTGAGGTGATCGATGCCGCCGTCATCCTTCGCAGGGTTGAGAAGATCCACCCGATCCTGCGCTCGCATGCCGAGGAGCTGACGCTCCCGGCGGCTGAGCCAAGCCGCAGTCGATGCGCTGCGCTGGGCCGGAGTGTTTCGGATGGCGATGCCGAAAGCCTGGGGCGGTGCCGAGCTTGACCCTCTCGCGATTCAGTGTGTCAACATCGCCCACGCGACGAATGCCTCGGCGGCGTGGTGCACGATGATTGGTTCCGAGAGCGGCTTCTTTGCTTCATATCTCGTCGAACCCGCCGCTCGTCAGCTGTACACCGGGCTCGACGCCGTGGTCGCAGGTTTCCAGGCACCGAACGGTGTCCTGCAGGTCTGCGACGGCGGCTACCGGCTGACCGGACGCTGGACGCTCGGCAGCGGTGTGAATCACGCTGACGTGATCATGGGCGGAGCGACTGTGCACGAGAACGGTAAGCCGCGCTTGACCACCTCTGGGCGACCAGACGTCAGGCTTGCGTTTCTGCCGGCAGCGCGATGGCAGATCCTTCAACAACTGGAATCCCAATGGGCTTGGGGGAAGTGGAAGCCATGACTATGCCATCGAGGATGTCTTCATTCCGGAGGACTTCACGCTGATCCCCGGCCAGACCAACAGGCCCGAACCGCTGTACAACTGGTACGGCCTATCCGTGGCGAGCGGTATCGGTGTCATACTGGGCACCGCCGGGCGAGCGTTCGACACGGCTTTGGAAATGCTTAAAGCCAAAACGAGCAAGGCTCTGCTCAGCCGGGCCACCGAAGATGCCTCCGTCCGCATCGGGTTGGCACGCGCGGGTGCGATGATTGGCTCAGCGCGCAGCTACGTCTATGACGCCCTGTCCGAGCTCTTCGCCAGCGTCCAGGAGGGCCACCCTCCGACATTTGCGCAGCGAGCTCGGTGGGCCGGCAGTGTCGTCAACGCCGGACTGGGTTGCCCACGCCGTGCAATTGCTCGTCGATATTGTCGGATCATCCGCGTTGGAGCGCTCCTCTCCACTGAACAGGCAACAGCGCGACCTCAACACCATGGCTCTGCACGGCCTGACCCAGCGCCGGGTGTGGCAGTGGGCAGGGGGGCTGTACTTCGGTCACCACCCACCACTTCACGTCTACTAGCCGACCATCGAGATCACATTCGACACAGCGGCTTTCGGCATGCCTGCGGGGCCCGGCTGCGATTCCGGTTGAAGGCAATGGCCGATAGCCAAGGCAGTCCAAGAACATGGCAATCCGCGATCCTGTCCTGCACACGACCGCACCTCCAACGACTCCGCGCAAGAACTCATCAGGTTGCACAAAGGCTCCGGTCGCGGCGTCTTCCCGGCTCACGCCCGATCGGTGCGCGCGAGTCGGATACCGGAAGAACACCGGCCCTACATCATTCGCCACCGGAGGGATCGACAACGGCCTCGGCGGGGTCGCCATCCTGAGTTTCACCCGGAGCGAGCCTGACCGGCCGAGTGCGCCAGCCACGCGCAATGGTCGTTTCCGTTCTCCGCACCGGCGGCTTCGCACCTGCCGCGAACCTCGGGTAGCGCCGTAGCAGCGTCGAGAACACGATCTGGCCCTCCAGTCGGGCGAGCGCGGCGCCGAGACAGAAATGGATGCCATGGATAAAGGCGAGGTGGGCGTTGGACCGCGGCTTCAAGCTGAACTCGTCTGGTTCGGCGAACGCCCGCTGGTCGCGGTTGGCTGCAGGCAGAAGTTGCCAGCACAACTGTCCCGGTTTCAGGCTGCGGCCTCCTAGGATGATCGGCTTCATCACCCTGCGATGTATGAAGTGAAATGGCGGATCCAAGCGCAGCATTTCCTCGACAGCTGTGGGTACCAATTCTGTTCGTCGGCGGAGTTCGCTTTGAATATGAGGGTTGTCGATCAAGAGCGTCATACCACTGCCGATCAGGTTGGCAGTTGTATCGTTACCGGCCGCCAGCAAGAGCGCTAACTGTGCGACGGAGCGCGAGACCTCGAGCGGCGAGCCATCATTGAGCCGGGCAGTTGCCAAGAGCGTGATCAGGTCGTCCGTCGGTCGTGCTCTTCGTCGCTCTACCTGATCGGCTAGATAGTCGAAGAGCTCCAGCGTCGTCCGAACACGCTTGTCGCGTTCGTCGCCTTGAATCCGGGGGTCAAACGTGTCGACAAAGGCGTTCGTCCACTCGCGGAATCGACCGGTATCCTCGGACGGTATACCGAGCATAGAGGCGATGACTGCGATGGGCACGAGCTGGGCAAAGCTCGTCATCACGTCGATATCAAACGATGGATCCAAGCTGTCAAGTAATTCATCGGTGATTTTTGAGATAACAGATCGCCAGCGTTGCACTCGATGTGGCGTGAACGACGTGCGCAAGATGGACCGGATCTCGGTGTGCGCAGGGGGGTCTGTCAACATGAACTGCTGGGTATAGATCGACAGGAATCGCCGATGCTCGTCAGCCGCCGCACGCTGGATGTTGTGGTTGTCATCAACCCACCACTTGGCGGAGAAGGTGTCGTCGTCGCTGTAGATGTGCCGAATGTCGGCGTAGCGAGTGCATAGCCAGCCGTCGAGTTCATCGGCCCAGTGCACTCCCTGATCCAGCTCACGAAGAGAGTTGTAGAGCGGGTAGGGGTTTTGGACCGTCCCGTTAAGTAGCGCGGTGATGATCTCGCCGGGTGTCCGGGCTTGCTGTTGCTGAATGGTCACAGTCGAACCTCCCTAAAATGAGCCGCGCGGGTGCGCTGGTATGGACGCGGCGATTCACGCTCGCCAGACGACGAATGCAAACTGCTGCCCACCGGCATCGGTCCGCGCCCTGGCTTGGCGGCGCGAAGGCAACCGAGCAATGCATCAGTTTCTCCCGTGCGTCGCACAGCCGAAGTTACGTGTGGTTCAACAGGTCAGACACCCCGGCGGACGATGTACGCGTTGTTGTGTACGGTCCGTGCAAGAGTCCCGCGCACTTGTCGGTCGATGGACAACAGGTTGGTCGCTTTCGAAGCTCCCCCGCCATATCCGCTTGTCGTTATCAAGCCTTCCGCCATGTCCGTCAGCGGGAGTTCGTGTACCCAGCTCGGACGGACAAAGGCCGCGAGCGATCCCCTGCAGCGGGATCATTTGTGGTCGCTGTCGCGTTGGATTGGGAAGGCAGCTCGGTGGTCTACGCCCGAGCAAAACCCGATATGGAAGTCATGAAGAACCGCAGGACAGCCACTGGTGCAGATCGCACGACCACTGAGTCCCTTGACCAGCTCACTTCGGTTTTTCGTTTTCAGCAGGGCGTCGGCGTGCTTGGACGCGAAAGACCCTTCTCACTGACCCATCGAGTGGGGGCTCTCGGTCCGATCACTGTGCTCGACTTGACGTTCGGCGCCGATACCTGGATCCGTTGCAGCGACGATCGTCCGTACTACCAGGTGAACGTTCTCGCCGCAGGACAGATGGACCTGACACATCGGGGATCCCGGATTTACTCCGCCCCCGGCCTGGCCAGCGTGTGCGTGCCCGACGGAGCGCTCGCGGTCTCTCGGTGGACAGCCGGAACTCGAATGATTGGGCTGCGGTTGGACCGTGACGTACTTGAAGATGCGCTGGGCGAGGCACTCGACCAGCCGGTGACGGCGCAGATCGACTTCAATCCATCGATCATCACTACCACGGGCCCAGCACGCAGCCTGTTGCACGTGTTCAGCGTGCTCGCCCAGGAGCTGTTCCATCCCGACACCGTGTTGGCTCAACCGCTCGTGGCGTCTCCTTTTGTCGACGCCGTAATACATGCAGTACTGCTTGGCACCGATCATCCCCATCGAGAGATGCTGACGAGTCCTTCCAGATCCGTTGCGCCCAGGAACATTCGCCCGGCGATCGACATGATCGAAGCTGAGCCGCAACTTCCGTTGACAGTGACCTCTTTGGCGAGCCGATGCCACATCAGCTCGCGCGCTCTGCAGCAGGGCTTCGTTCGCAACGTGGGTATGTCACCGATGGCCTACCTTCGGCACGTGCGCCTCAGGCGCGCGCACCAGGAGCTGCTCGCGGCCGATCCGTCGGTAGAAACAGTCGCCTCGATCACCAAGCGATGGGGCTATACGAATCCGGGGCGTTTCGCAGCGGTGTATGCCGCCCGGTACGGCGAAACGCCGGCGGCGACACTGCGTCGGTCGCCGCACGCTCGCTCGGTGCGGCAGCTGCGAGTCCCGACGCAAAGAGCTCGGCCCCTCCCAGTGCCTGATATGGCAGTCCGAAGCACAACACGGACGCCAACGACAGAGCCGACAGATCGCTCTAAGTGAAACGAGAGAGCCTGTGCGACAGCGGGAGCGCGCCAGCACCATCGACAGGCCCGGACCCGCTTCGGCTGCGGCTACAGCCGGGCGCTCACAAGCCACCGCCGCGCGCTCGACTGGCCGTCAGCTCAAATGATGCACCTCTTGCAGTCCGTACGCCGCCGTGGCGATGCCTTCATAGCGAGCCTTCAACTGCAGCGCCAGGTACAGCGAGTAGTGCCGTGACAGATGCAGATTGCCGCCATGGAACCATAGGTTCTCCTGCTGCGTCGGCTTCCACATGTTGCGCTGTTCACCTTCCCACGGGCCTGGATCCTTCGTGGTGCCCGAGCCCAGGCCCCATACCTTTCCGACCTTGTCGGCAACATCCACGCCGATGAGGTCGGCGGCCCAACCGTTCATCGAGCCGTAGCCGGTGGCGTACACAACGAGGTCGGCTGGCAGTGCGGTGCCGTCATCAAGCACCACCGAATCCTCGGTCAACTGCTCGACCTGGCCGTGGATAAGCTTGATGCTGCCGTCCGCGATGAGATCCGAAGCGCCCACGTCGATGTAGTAGCCCGAGCCGCGGCGCACGTACTTCATGAACAAGCCCGAATCGTCCTCACCCCAGTCAAGTTCGAACCCAACCGCTTCCAGCCGCGCATAGAAGTCCTTGTCCCGCTCGCGAATTGCATCGTAGACCGGCCTCTGCAAATCTGCCATCAGGCGGTACGGCACCGATGCAAACGTCAGGTCAGCCTTCTCGATCGTCACACCCGCCGCCACCGCACGTTCGGAGTACAAATCCCCCAGAGCGAGTTCCATCATCGATTTGGATTTGACGATGAGCGTTGACGAACGCTGCACCATCGTCACGTCGACACCGTTCTCCACCAACGCTTTACAGATGTCGTGCGCGGAATTATTGGACCCCACCACCACCGCCCGCTTGCCCAGGTACCGATCTGGCCCGGTATGCGCACTCGAATGGTGCTGATCGCCACGGAACACATCCTGGCCGGGGAGCGTCGGCACATTAGGCTTGCCGGAGACACCTGTAGCCAACACCAGATGCGTCGGCCGCAGCGTCACCCGCTCGCCGTCGCGGTCGACCTCGACGGTCCAGCGCTTCTCCGCTTCGTCAAACACCGCGGACACGCAGGTCGCCGACGTCCAGTACGGAACCTCCATCACCTTTGTGTAGAGCTCGAGCCAGGCGCCGATCTCGTCCTTGGACGCGAACACCGGCCAATTCGCCGGGAACTCCAGATAAGGCAGATGGTCGTACCACACCGGGTCATGCAGGTACAACGACTTGTACCGCTTGCGCCACTGGTCTCCAGGCCGCTCGTGACGATCCATCACGACCGTGGGTACGTGCAACTGACGCAGCCGCGCACCCAAGGCGATACCGCCTTGCCCGCCCCCGACAACTACGACGAACGGCTGGTCGCGATGCTCCAGGGTCTGCTGCTCATCGAGCCGCTTCTCGGTCCATGACCGGCTGTCGGGATCCGAGCCGTGCACAGAACCACGCACCCGGGTCCGGCCGCAGCGCTCCTCGAACCCCTTCAGCTCCTGCATCGCGGTCAGCAGGGTCCACCCCTGGTCGCCCTTCAACCGCAGATGTCCTACGCCGCGCCCGACGGCCGTTTCGAACTCGATGAACGCCGAGGTGATGACACCGTCGCCCGTGTCATCCTCGGTCGGCACCTCCTGGGTGCGGAAGCGTGACGGATCAGTCTTGGCCAGTTGAGCGGTCAGCATGTCGGCAATCCCGTCACGACCCTCGACAGTCTTGATGTTCCAGGTGAATGCGACGAGATCACGCCAGAAACTGTCAGGCGCGAACTTCGCCACCACACCGGCGATGTCACGCGCCGCGAGCGCGGCTTCAAAGTCGGCCAGCCAAGCATCGACGCGTTCCTGGAGTGACTGCTCGGAGGCGGGGCGGGAAGTAAGAACCTGACTCACGCGAGCCAACCCATCCTAGTCATTTCGCCGCAGTAGCCCTGGGTTTCAAACCGGTCATGGACACAACATTACGAAGTGTTGCGGGGCGGGCTCCCCGTTCAGGACAGATTCGGCGACATTTAGTACACCGAAAGCACAATGAATCGAGTCGGGCCATCCCCACACCCATCTATCGGCGGCCGTGATGCAGGGGGCGATATGCCCGCCCACATCACGGCGGCTGGACGGGCGATACTCTATGGCATCGATGGAATCGGCCGCCTGAAGCTGACGATCGTTGCGCCACTGTGCTTTAACGAGCGACTAGCTGCCACCTAGTAATCCGGGTCACGCGCACTCATTTCACCCTCGACACGTACCAGCGTGTGGCGAATCGCGCTCGGTAGGACACAGCACGCTTCGGTCGAGACGCTGTAGGCATCAAATGGGTCTCTGTGTCCAATAGGCGCTTTGGTCGTATTAGCCTGGAGCGGATCGCTAATCCTATGCACAAGACCAGCCCATGGCCCGGCACGCCGCCGACGGCGCTAGGAATCGTGTCACCTGGCGGTAGCCCCGTGCACCGAGCAGCGTAGGGCCGGGAACTACAGAGAAGGGACGATTCATGACGCCTCAGGCACTGGGGACGGTCCTTGGCGACGCAGTTGCAGCGGGCGATGCTCCGTATCTTGCAGCCGCAGTGGGCAGCTCGGCAGGCACTTTGTGGTCAGGTGCCGTGGGACTGATCGATGCGGAAATGCCGGCCGGTACAGACACGATCTTCCGTATCATGTCGATGAGCAACGCGGTCGGAGCCACCGCCGCAGCGGTGCTCGCCGACCGTGGGATACTCGATTGGGATACCCCGGTTGAATCTATACTTCCGAGCTTCGCAGCGGTTCAGGTCCTACTCGGCTTCGACGGCGATCGCCCGCTCCTGCGGGCGCCTCGCACACCTGTCACCCTGCGGCAGTTAGCGACCCACACGTCGGGTCTTGTCTACGAACAGTGGGACTCGTCGATCGCACGCTATCTGGCCTCCAATTCGACGCCATCGATGTTGTCCGGACGCCTTGACGCGTTGGGCTGTCCACTTTCCTTCGATCCTGGCACGCGTTGGCAGTACGGGCCCGGAATTGACTGGCTAGGCTTGGCTGTA
>CAVYCT010000037.1:0-54761 GCA_963766945.1 uncultured Actinomycetota bacterium | reverse complement strand
TGCCGTTGGCCGGTTGGGTGACGCTGCTGATCGTCAGGGGGTCGTCGTCGGCGTCGTTGCCGAGCACGGTGAACGTTTTGGCGAGGTCTTCGCTCGTGGTCACTGCGTCGTCGGTGGCTCCTGGGGTGCGGTTGAAGAAGATGCGGTGGATCTCGCGGCGGAAAACCTCCAGCACCGCCCACAGCAGCGGGGGTTCAGCCGGGGCACCAGTACCGGAGCCGATAAACGGTGGAAGTAACGCCGCGACAACCGTTGTCGCGATGCTGACGAAGATGCCGGGCAACCCTTGGGCCTCGTCCTGAACATGCGCGGTAGACGTTGAGGCCAGCGTGCTGAATTCAGACTCATCCCCACCGCTGGCTGCCAGCCGCTGATCCTGGGCGCCACCGGCGAAGCTGAAACTCGACGCCATCGGTACCTGCGCGCTTTTCGAGGCGCCAGCGGCGAGATCGGCATCGTCATCGACGCCCGAACTGCCGACCAGCCCTACACCGCCCCCCGCGGGGCTACTGCCCGGCGATGTCGTCGTCGATAAATTGTTCTGCCTGCCGCATTCTCCGGCGCCGGCATGACCCCCTCGTCACCGTCATCGCCGTCATTGCCGTCATCGCCCTAGTCGTCGTCACCGTCATTGCCGTCGGGGTCGTCGTCACCGAGATCGCCGTCGACCACGTCACCTTCGTCGCCGTCCAGGTCACCATCAGCGTCCGTGGACTGGCCGTCGTCATTGGCGGAATCGTTGAGGCCGCCGGAGCTATCGACGTCCATCTCGCTGCCGGTGGGGTCGGCCTCGGTCTCCTCAGGTGCGGGATCGTCCGCATCACCAGCGGGCGGCTGTTCGTCGAGCTGATCACCTGGCTCAGGCGCCGATGGTGTCGACGCATCAACCGGGGCATCGACCGAGGCGCCGCCGGCGGTACCGGGGTCCTCCTGCGCGTGGGCGAGGCCCATACCATGGCCGGTAGCCACTGCCGCTCCTACACCCAGCGCCACTGCCAAGGCACCCACGCGACCGATATAACGGGCATAACCCGTCGCCGACTCGCCAACCAGTGAATGCTTACCCATCTCGATCACTCCTCGACCTCGCCCCTGACCCGGCGCGCACAACTTCCTGGCGGTGATTTGCCAGTTCCTCGCTGGCGACGCTAGCGACGCTATGGCCCACGATGTATCAGTCGTTTCCCTATATTCGCGGGAACAGCGGTAAGTGGCGCGGCCATCACGGTCAGCTCGACGAAAACAGTTGCGAGCAAATGATGCGCCTGTCGTCGCCGCAAAACTCGCGGAGTGCGCTGCCCGCATCGTGGTGATCGGGCTAGAGCAGGGTCGCCGCAGGCCGGCCTCGGACAGCGGCAAAGTATCAGCGAAGTCAAATGTGTGGAGCGGAGTCGGCTAGGCGCACGTGCAATCGTTGGAGACTCGAAGGCAGAAGCGGAACCCGCATTCATTGCACCGTCAAGCAGAGTCGTGGACTAATCAGATCGCCGGCAGGTCCAGCCAGTCGTCGACCATGAATGCGTCGCCGCGGGCGACCACCGTCGCGCCGCCCTGGCCGGGATAGTGCGCGGGAATGACCGCGGCCCGCCGCCGCGACGCCTCGGTCAGTACCCGTTTGCGGCTCACACCGGCCGCCGTGAAGTCCTCGTCGAACGCGCACGGATCGGCGGGCCGGTGCAACTGCATCGGGCTGTGCGTGAGATCGCCGACGAACACCGCCGGCTTACCCGCGTCCAGCCATACCACCGACGATCCGGGCGTATGACCGGGCGCGGGGCGCAGCCGCAGCGACTCGCTCAGCTCGTAGCCGTCCGACCACAGCTCGATCTGAGGTTCGATGGGAAAGACGCTGTCGTTGAATATGATTGGGATGCTTGCCCTTCGGGCCGCCTCGTCTTCAGTGCGTGGGGCGGGGAGATCGGCGGCGTTGTCGGGGTGGAAGTACCGATAGTCGGCGTCGGGCATCAGATAGCGCGCGTTCGGGAACGTCGGCACCCAAGCGTCTGTGCCGTTTTCGGTGGTCCGCATGGTGTTCCAGCCGACATGGTCGGAATGGATGTGTGTGTTGATGACGACGTCGACGGCTGCGCGGTCGATGCCTGCGCGCTGAAGTGATCCGAGGAAGTCGGTGTCCAGGTGATTCAACGGCGGCATGGCGGGCCGGTCGCGGCCGTTGCCCCCGCCGGTGTCGACCACAACGGTGAGGCCATCGACCTCGATGACCCATGATTGAACCGCGATCCGCCAGGTGTCCTTCGTCGAAGAACGCCGGCGAGAAGTTGCCGGCCAACTCGCCCCACGTCTCGGCCGGTGTCTGCGGGAACAGCGCCAGCGGCAGGCCCTCGACCTGAACCTCCACGACTCGGGCCAGCGCCGCGTTACCCAGCCTGATCCGGTCGGGCATCAAGGCTCGATCCGGATGTGGCCCGGGCTGTACAGCCCGCTGTGAGTGGAGGTGCCGAAGTCGAGCGTCGCGGGCTCGGCGTCGACGATCGTGTCGAACTTTCGCAGCGAGCCCCAGTCGCGGCCCCAGTCGCGCGACAGGTACGTCGACATCACGTGCTGCCGCAGCAGGAGGTCGGTGATACCGAGCAGACCGCCGTTGAGGCCGTCCTCCCAGGTGTCGGTGTCCTTGCGCTTGGCGTTGTAGTCCGGCGTGATCCGGAACCTGGGAACCTCGGTGACGCCGTTGGCGTGCAGCATCGGCTGCTGGCACGGGAACGCCATACCGACCGCCCAGTCCATCAGCACCGGCTCCTCCGAGCCGACGTATTCCTGCACAGAGCGCAGTTCGGGTACCCGGGGAGGAGTGACCGCGATCCAGTCGCCGGGTGTCAGCGAAAGATCTTCGGCGACAACACGTACCGCGACCGCATCGGACGGAATCTGTGCCCGCGGGAACCGCAGGTTGCGCCACGACGGGGCGGGCCCGAGGTCGTAGGGCACCAGCCTGCCCGCGGGCAACGGGGGCACCGTCAGGACCGGGGCGCGCGTACTCCAGCTCGACCTTCTGGCCCTCGCTCCGGCCGTTGAACACGCTGTCGCCGGTGATGGTGCCCGCCGCGGTGACGACCACGAGGGGGTGCGCATCGTCGGGCGCGGGAAGTCGATACCAGGCCGAGTTCAGCCGGCTCTGCTGTTGCGGGCCTTCCACGTAACTGCCCGCCAGCGGGACCTTCGCGGGGTCGAGGCCGTACGGCAGCGGCACCGTGGAGCCGTTGACGCCGGGGGTTTTGAGCTTGGTGGGCTGATCCCAGTCGTAGTCGGTGCCGGGCATCGGCAGTGTCTGTCGAATAGTCTCGGCGACAATCTTTTCCGGCACACCACTCGGCGTGAAGCCGGTCGGACCGGTGCCGCCGAGCGGGCCGAGCGGGCCGTAGTCGCCGGGCAGTGGTGTCATGTAGCCGTCGTTGGGGTCGGGCTCGACCAGCACGTCGTCGGCCAGGCCGCAGCCCCCGGTGAACGCGCGCAGATTCGCCCACGCGTTGGAGTAGGTCGGGTACTGGCGCACCACACCGATGAGCATGGAGCCGACGAACACCAGCACCATGAATCCGGCGGCGACCGGGATCGGCGCAGCGGTCAGGGCCCTGGAAACCGGGTCCTGACCCCAGGAGCGGCTGCCGAAGTGCAGCACGACCGCGTAGATAGCGGTGATCGCAAACAGCGCGAAGAACATTGTGCTGACTGTGATTCCGCCGATCTTCGGCATCGCGTTGTTGAACGGGACGCCGTAGCTCGACACGTACCACCATCCGTTGGTGGTGGCGAAGCACAGTGCGAGCAGGAAGAACACCGCCGACAGGAACGCCATTCGATTGCGCGACCACCGCAGCACCGCGGGCGCCACCAGCACGGTCGCCAGCGCGGCCATCGCCGCGCCCACCGCGGCGAACAGACCGAAGTGATGCACCCACTTGGTCGGGGCGAACTGAAGGAAGAAGATCGTGCCGAAGATGGTGCCGATCAACCGCCACGCGGGTCCGCGCGCGACGCCGGGAACCCGTTTGCGGCGCAACATGATGAACATCGACGCGAACAGCGCCAGCGCGGTGATCAGGAAGCCGAACCGCCTCGACAGCGAACCGTCGACCGTCGGCAGGATCAGGTAGTAGTAACGCAGGTTCTCCGTCCACCACTCCTGCGCCGGCCCGATGGTGGTGCGGATCCTGGTGGCCTCCAGCACCGTTGCGATGGTCTGGTCGGCGAACACCACCGTCAGGATCACCGTTCCGGCGGCCAGCATCGGAGCGACCAATGGCCAGGTTCCGACAAGGCGGTGCCTGCGCACCAGGATTCGCAGGATGGGTCGGCCACCGGCCAGCAGGGCCGCCACCGCGATCAGGCCCGTCGGCTGGATGCCCAGGGTGAACGCGGCGACCAGCGTCGCCAGCGCTGCGGGCGTCATCCGGCCCGAGATGATCGCCCGCTCGATCAGCACGTAGGTGATCAGCGCGCCGGTGGCGATCTGCCCTTCGGGACGCAGGCCGTTGTTGAACGGCATCCAGGCGGCCAGCAGCACCAGGCCCGCCGCCCACACCGCGGCCTTGCTGGACGAGACGGCGGGCCCGAGGCGGGGCAGCACTTCGCGAGACAGCAAGAGCCAGCAGACGATTCCGCACACCAGGTCGGGCAGCCGGATCCAGATGCTCGCGTCGCTGACACTGGTCATCAGTGCGAGGAGGTTGTAGTACCAGCCGAACGGATCCTCGGGAGAGCCGAACCACCGGAAGTAGTTGGACATGTATCCGGCGTGCCCGGCGATGCGCGCCATCTGCAGTTGGTAGCCGTCGTCGGACGAGTTCGCGCCGATGATGTGCCAGAGCATGAACCCGCCGATGACCACCACGTCGGTGGCGCTGAACGTGCGCCACCTGGCCGGGATGAGGCGCTGCATCCGGCGCCCGTCGAGCCGGTCCAGCCGCCACAGCGCGACAAGCGCGACGATGGTGGCGACCATCGCCAGCAGCATCGCGCCGAGCTTCAAAGGCGTTGGGTGCGTGGTGAATCGGGTGTCGATGACGGCGGACAACGACAGCCCCGGCGGCGCCGGTCCGGTGAGGTCGGTGAACACCCCGACGATCTCCGGCCGCAGATTGGGGTCGGCGAAGCCGGTGTACTGCGGCGACCCGTCGGCCTTGGTCAATCCGACGAACGTGGCGAACGTGCCCGCCTCGGACGACGTGATCTCGATCCGCTGGCACTCAGGAGAGTCCACCTTGGCGCGCGGCACGCTGGCCACCACGACGTTGCGGTCGGTGATGTCAACGCGCGCCGAGGTGACGTTGACGAACAGCGACTGCAGCGCGGCCTGCTTACCGTTCTTGGGCGCGGTGCTCAGCACCGTCCCACCCGCGGGCGGCATCGAGCGGACCACGTCGCACGGCACCGTCGCCGTCAGCGAGACCGGTGTCAGTGAGATCAGCGGCGCCGTAACGTCATTGAACTGGCCGGCCTGCGGCCAGTTGAGCGTCGCCATGGTCTGGGTCACCGGCAGGAATGGCGTCGCGACCGACATCACGAAGCCGATCAGGCCTGCGATCGTCGCGACCCAGCGGGCGATCTTCACCTCTTTGGTCCTGGGTTCCGTCACGTGCCCTGTCATGGCAGCGCCCTGATCGGTCCGTTGCGGCTCCATCCGAAGATGCGCATCGTGCCCTGCTGGACTTCGGCGTTCGGCGCCTGTGACGGCGGGCACGACGCGGTCGTAGCGCTCGATCGATCCCCAGTCGCGGTACCAGTCGTCGCGCAGATATGTCGGAACGCTCGATGTCCGAAGCAGCGCCTGGATGAACAGGAACGGGCCGCCGTCCTGTGCGGACTGCCACATGTTCGACGACGACACCACTTGGTTGAAGTTGGGAAGGATGCGGTACTCCGGCAGTTCGGCCACCCCGAGATGTTCGGAGAACGGTCGCTGGCACGGGAAGTTCGCCGCCGTCGCGATGTCCATCAGCACCGGCGTCTGCGAACCGAGGAACTGTTGCGCGGTCTCGAGCACAGGCACTCGTGGTGGGGTGAATCCGAACCACTGGTCGGTGCTCAGGTTCGGGTCGTCGGCCACGATCCGCGCGACGTTGGCCTCCGGCGGCGCCCACGCCAGCGGGAAACGCAGGTTGCGCCAAGCCTTTTGCGCGACGGTGTCGATCGGTTGCACTTCGGCGAGTGCCTGGTAGCTGCCGTCCGGCCGGTGCACACCCCACTGCAGTTTGAGCGACTGGCCGTAGATGAACGATCCGTCCTCCTCGTAGTACCAGATCGCGCCCGCGGCGGCGACCGTCACCAGCGGGCGGTCGGGAGTGCGCGGCGGCAGTTGGTACCACGCCGAGGTCACCTTGGCCGCGACGGTGTTCTCGTCGAAGCTGCCCATCACCGGCGTGCGTTTGGGATCGAGGCCGAACGGCAGGAAGACCCTCGATCCGTTGACGCCCACCGGTCCGTAGCCACCACCCGTACCGGCCGCGTACCCGATCCCGACGTTCGGTTCGTTCGGTGAGCCGTCGGAGTTGACGAGTCCGGGGTTGGCGGTGACAGGCTTCGCGGGCTCGAGGCTGTCGCTCACGCCGTCCGGCGTGAACCCGACCGGGTTCTCACCGCCGAGCGGTCCGTACTCACCGAACTTCTGGCCCGAGACCGGTTGCAACATACCGGCATTGGTATCGCGCTCGACGAGCACGTCGTCGGCCATCGCGCAGCTGGAGGCCGAGAGACCGGAAGCCAACGCCGCGACATTCGCCTTGGCGGTGGTGTACGCGGGGTAGCGCTGCGCGGCGCCCTTGGCCATCGAGCCCACCTCGAGCACCACCATGATGGTCGCCACCACCAGCAACGGCGTGGATGCCAGTGCCCGGTTACGGCGGGTGTTCGCCACCTCGGTGTGGCCCGCGTAGTCCATCCGGAAGTGCAGCCAGCCCGCGAGCAGGCCGGTGGCAATGGCGAGCACCAGGAATATGGTCAGGACCGGGAAACCGAATATCACCGGCTGCTTGTCGAACCACGGCACGCCGTAGTTGCCGGTGTAGAACCAGCCGTTGATACCCGATGTGGCCCAGGCCAATACGAACAGCAGCGCCGTCACGTACAGCACGAGGTTGCGTCGGCTGTGCAGCCCGACCCGGGCGAACGTGAACGCGGTGACGGCGCCCAGCGCTCCCGCCAGGCCGGCGAACGCGCCGAACTGCACGGCCCACTTCGTCGGCGTGAACGTCAGCAGCAGCAATCCGATCGCGGTCGCGCCGATCAGGCGCCACACCGGGCCGCGCGCCATCCCGGGCACGCCGCCGCGGCGAAGGAGCACCACGAGCATCCCGAACAGACAGAGCAGCATGACCAGGACGGCGAAGCGGCGGGTCAGCGACGAGTCGACGCTGTCCTCGACGGTCAGGAAGTAGTACCGCAGGAACTCCTGGTACCACGCGATGGTCGGGCCGACGACGTACTTGATGCGCGCGGACTCTGCGACCGTGGCCAGCGTCTGGTCGCGGAACACGATGACGAAGATCAGCGACATCGACGCGACCAGCGGGGCCAGCGATGCGAGCAGCCCCGGTCGCCTGCTGCGGATGATCGCGGCCACCGCTCGGGCGCCGACCAGCAACGGGGCGAGCGCGATCAGGCCCTGCGGCGCAAGCGTCACCGAGAACATCGCCACCACGATGGCCGCGGCGTACGGCACCAATCGCCGCGTGCCGATTGCGTTCTCGACCAGCACCCAGGCGGCGACCGAGCCGAACGCGATCAGCGGCTCCGGGCGCAGGCCGTTGTCGAACGGCAGCCACGCTGCCAGGAAGACGGCTCCAGCCGTCCACACCGCGATCCGGCCGACCGCGAGCGGCCGGCCCAGCCGGGGCAGCACGCACCGGCTCAGGATCAGCCAGGTGCCGATGCCTGCCAGCGTCGCGGGAATGCGCATCCACACACTGGCGGTGCTGATGGTCGCGAAGTGCGCGAGCACGGACTGGTACCAGTCGAACGGTGCCTCGGTGGCGCCGAAGAATCGGTAGTAGTTCGCCGTGTAACCGGCCTCACCCGATACCCGGGCGATGGTCAGGTTGTAGCCGTCGTCCGACGACAGCGCGCCGATGACGTGCCACAGCAGCAGCGTGCCGACGACGCCGATGTCGGCGACCAATGCCACAATCCGCGCGCAGATTCGTCGCCGCCAGAATCCGTCGCCATGCGCCGCTGAATGTCGCACGCCGCGCGGCTCCGTCGCCTGATGTCGCCGCCGGGGCGGCTCCGTCGGTCGAGCACGGCCAGCGCCACGATCGACGCGATCACGCATGCCACTCCCAGCACCATCACCGCGAGCTTGAGGATGGTCGGTGAGGTGATGAAGCGGGTGTCGATGTCGATCTTGCGCGGACAGCCCGGCCTGCGCCGCCACCTTCAGGTCGGTGAACACCCCGGCCACCTGAGGCCTCTTCTCCGGGGCCAGGGTGCCCGCGGCGCCGGGGATGCCGACGAAGTCGGCGCCGACCTCGCCGGGATTGGCCCAGATGTGCAACGTGCTGCACGCCCCGGACGCCACGGCGGGGCGGGGCGCCACCGCGGCGACGGAGTCGCGGAAGCGCGACGACGACCGTGTTGGCGTTGGCGTTGACGAACAGCCCGCTGCGGGTGGCGTCGATTCCGGCAGGCGGAATGGTGGACACCACGAGGCCGCCCTGCGCGGGCAGGGTGGCCACGGCCTGGCACGGAATCGAGATGTCGAGGGCCTGCGGCGCACCCGACACCAGCGGCGCGGTGATGTCGGTGATCAGCCCGTCCGGGCTGGACGCCTGTGGCCACAGGATGGTGGCGGTGGTCTGTTTGACCGGCAGCAGCGGCACCAGCCCGCACAACAGCACCCCGGCGATGCCTGCCACGACGGCGATAAGCCGCGCGAACCCAGCGGGTCCGCTCTTCGTCTCGTGGCACGAGGCTCGATGTTAGGCGACGGAACTAATGACGCAGCGGCGCCGGGCTCCACAGTCCGCTACGCGTTGTCGAACCGAGATCC
Source organism: uncultured Actinomycetota bacterium (assembly GCA_963766945.1). Lineage (GTDB taxonomy): Bacteria > Actinomycetota > Actinomycetes > Mycobacteriales > Mycobacteriaceae > Mycobacterium. The sequence goes on along the minus strand of CAVYCT010000037.1, from coordinate 45,760 downwards.
AGGCGCGCAGGCGCGGTGTTGGGGTAGTAGGGCGTGAGCTGCTGCAGCGCGCCCCAATCGCGGAACCAGTCGTCCTTCAGGTAACTGGGCACCGTGGTGGCCCGCGTCAGCAGCTCGGTGATGCCGAGCGGGCCTCCGCCCAGGTTGTCCATCACCGGCGAGTTCGCCTCGGCGCCGAACCGATCGGGCAGGATCCGCCATTTGGGGACCTCGATGACGCCGTTCTGGTGGCCGTACGGGCGCTGGCACGGGAAGGCCAGCCCGACCAGCCAGTCCAGCAGCACCGGAGCCTGTGAACCGACCACCTCCTGCAGCGTGCGCAGTTCGGGCATCCGCGGCGCGGTGATAGCGATCCAGTGCTGCGGGTTCAGGTCGTCGTCGGTGGCGACCAAGCGCACCTGGGTGGCCTCGCGCGGTATCGCGGCCATCGGCGCGCGCAGGTTTCGCCACGCGGGCACGGCGCCGACGTCGGCGAACCCGACCGAGCCCGCCGGCTTACCGTCCGCGTCCGCCCACTGCACGACGACCTCGCCGGGATCGAAGCGTCCGGCGGCGGTCACCACCAGCAGCGGTCCCGCCTCGTCCCGCGGTGGCAGCTGGTACCACGCCGAGCGCAGCTGGGCCGGCTGCTGCGTGCCGGTGCGCCAGCTGCCCATCACCGGGGTCGTGGCGGGGTCGAGACTGTAGGGCAGCCGGGCCCGTGATCCGTTCACGCCCGCGGCCGCGGTGGTGCCGCCCTCGGTGCCTGCCTCGCCCGCGGTGTCCTCCCCTTCCGGGGTGTCGGCGAAATTGGTGGCCGTGCCCGGGCCGCTCATCTCCTCGTCGGCGGAGACGTCGGTGGGAATCCCGTTGGGGCCGAACCCTTCTGCGGTCGTGGCGCCAAGCGCCTCGCCGACAGGTGCGCCGATGGGTTTCAGCATTCCTGCGTTCGGGTCCTCCTCGACGAGGACGTCCTCGGCCATCCCGCAGGTCTTGCCGGTCAGCGCGTCCAGGTTGGACCGGCCGACGCTCCATGCCGGCCACTGGTCGGTCATCGCCAGGGTCAGCGACAGCACCTCGAATATGACGAGCACCCACGTGGCAATCGCCAATGGCGCCTGGACAATTCGCTGCCAGCGGCGCGGTGGCCCCGGTGGCGATTCGTCGCGGCCGGAGAAGTGGAACCAGGCAGCGATGAGCAGGGCCACGACGGACAGCCCGAGCAGCATGGTGGTGAAGCCGAAATGCCACTCCGGGAACTCATTCGACCACGGCACGCCGAAGTTGGAGACGTACCACCAGCCGTTGACGGTGGCGAACGAAAGGGCCATCACGAACAGCACCGCGGCGGCGAACACCGCGCGGTTGCGGCGCGAGCGCATCGCGGCGGCGGTAACGGCCACCGCGGCCAGCGCGCCAAGCGATCCCGCCAGGCCGGCGAACACGCCGAAGTGGTGTGTCCACTTCGTCGGGGTGAACATCATCGCCAGGAACGAGATGATCGTGATGCCCGTGATGCGGCGGCTGGGTCCCAGCGCGGTGCCGGGAATCCTGAACTTACGCAACGACATCGCCACCGACACCGCCAGCGCCAGCAGCAGAGTCAGGACCGCGAACCGGCGCGCGACCGAGCCGTCCGGGCTGGTGGTGAACAGTCGCTCGTAGCGGATGTGCTCGTCGAACCAGGACAGGCTCGGGCCGACGGCCGACTTGAATGTGCTCGCCTGCAATTCGCCGATGAATGTCTGGTCACGGAATATCAGAATGATCGTCACCGTGGCAGCCGCCAGGATCGGAGCGAGCAGAGCAAGATAGCCGAACCGCGAAGTATGAGCGGCCACAATGGTTTTCAGCGGCCCCACCGCGACCAGCAAGGCGCCGACCGCGGCGATGCCGGTAGGCCCGGAGAACAGGGTGAGCGCGCCGAAGATGATCGCGATGGCCACCGGCAGCAGCCGGCTGGTGGCCACTCCACGTTCGACCGAGCACCAGGTGGCCAGGATGCCGAGCGCAATGATCGGTTCGGGACGCAGGCCGTTGTTGAGCGGCAGCCAGAACGCCAGAAAGAGGCCCGCCGCGGTCCAGGCCGCGGCCGGGGTGGTCTTGACGGCGTGGCCGAGTCGCGGGATGACCTCGCGGCTGATCAGCCACCAGCAGGCCAGCGCCATCACCAGCGTGGGCAGCCGCATCCAGACGCTTGTGGTGCTGACGTGCGCCCACATCGCCAGCAGGTCGTAGTACCAGCCGAACGGCGCCTCGGGGGTGCCGAACCATCGGTAGTAGTTGGCCATGTAGCCGGCATGTTCCGACACCCGGGCCATGGTCAGGATGTAGCCGTCGTCGGAGGTGTTGGCGCCGACGAAGTGCCACCAGACCAGCACCGCGGTCACGATGCCGTCCAGCGGTCTCAACGACCACCACCGCGGCGGCAGGAAGCGTTTGACCGCCCTGCCGTCGGCGGTGTCCAGCACGTGCAACGCCCCGAGCGCGATGATCGTCATCGCCACTCCGACGATCATCGCGAGCATCTTCAGCAGCGTCGGCGATGAGCTGTAGCGCGTATCGAGGGTGGCGGAGAACTCCAGGCCCGGCGGCGCGGGTCCGGACAGATCGGTGAAGACGCCGACGATCTGCGGGCGGAAGTCGTAGCCGCTGCGCTCGCCGCGCACGGGTTCGCCGGGATCATCGGCTGGATAGTTGGAGGGGCCTTGCACCAGGCCGACGAACTCGCCGGTGACCTTGTCGGCGTGGGCGGTGAACTCCAGGCGCTGGCACGCCGGGCTGAGCACCTGGTCCAGCGGCGCGCTGACGACAGGCGTGTTGCGGACGATGACGAGCAGATCGTTGTTCACCCGTTCGATGAGCAGTCCCCGGTCGACGGCCTTGGGCGCCTGTTTCGGCACCGTCGACAGCAGCACGGTTCTGTTCGCGTTCTGCGGTCCGGCCAGCCCGGCCGCCGCGCGGCACGGCACGCTGATCCTCAGATCGGTGGCGACGTATCCGATCAGCGGCGCGTCGACGCTCTGCATCACCCCGTTCTGCGGCCAATTCAGCTGCGCAGTGGTCTGCGTGACCGGCAACAGAGGGGTGGCGATCGCGAGTGCCGCTCCGACCAAACCAGCGACGATGGCTATGAGTCGCGCTGTCCGGTGGTTAGTCCCGGGGGCAGTCACGGGGGTTGATCCTAATTGGGGAGCCGGATGGCCAGCACGAACGGCCCGACAGTGGTGACGTCGAAGCGCGGATCGTCGAACAGGGCCTCGTCCAGCGCGACCTGATAACGCCGCACATTGGGCTGGTTGGGGTAGACGTCGGAGGCCAGCCGCAAGGTGTAGGTGTCGTCGGCGCCGCGGCGCATCAGGAAGACCGAAGGCGGCTCGAACGGCAGCTTGTCCAGCGCGGCGATGAACTGGTCGGCATCGGTCAGCGTGGCCCAGCTTTCGATCGCGTCGGCCCGCGCCTCGAACTGCGCCAGCGGATTGGCGTAGTGCGATGTCAGCCCCTGGAACCCGTAGTACGGGTAATAGGACAGGAAGCTGTAGTCCGCGGTCAGCACGACGGTTTCGGCACGCGGTCGGCCGGTGACCTCCTGGATCTTGGCGTCGATCTCCCGGTAGTAGCGCTCGGCGCCCGGCGGTCGACGATCGGCGCGCTCGCCGTTGCCGTCGGTGTCGGTGTAGGCGACGACGATGTCGGATCGCAGCACGTCGGGGATGTCCTGGCTGAACGTCATCGCTCCGATGGCGCCCAGCGAGGCCGCGGCAGCGACGACTCTGCGGGCATTGTCCGGCTGCACCCGCGCCGCCAGGGCCTGGGTGACTTCGATGAAGCCGAACGCGCCCGCGGCCGTCAGCAGCACGGTCAGTGTGGGATCCAGGCGGAACGACAACAGGGTGGTGCCGGCCAGCGTGGTCAGCATCGACAGCAGCGACCACGCATAGACGGCCAGCACCGCGACGGTCAGGGCCCCAGCTCGGGTGGAACTGCGGGCGCGCCACACCAGCCACAGCGTGCCGAGCATGCACAGCGCGCCGAGCAGGGTGAAGCGCAGCATGGGGAATTCGAGGCTGGCGCCCGCGGCGGGCAGATAGTGCTGTGCGGTGCCGGAGTCGGCGGGTGAGCCGTTGATCGCGGCCAGCAGCCACGGGCCCCAGCCGATCAGCATCAGGGCCCCGGAAATGGCCGCGATGACGATCAGTCGCAGCAGCGGCTCGACGCGGCTCGGCTTGACGTCGCCGCCGGAGCGGCTCCAGCGCGCGACGGCCACCACGATGGCCATGATCGTCAGCGTGAAGGCGGCGTACAACAACAGCAATGTGTAGAACAGCCCCGTGATCCCGAGGAAGAGGCCGGTCCCGATTATCGCTGCCCAGCCGCCGCTTCGGCTTGCGCCGCGCAGCCCGGACCAGGCCAGCACGAACACGGCGGGCAACAGCACGGTGATGATCGCGGCGTACGGCTCGGCCGGTGAGTACGCGAGCGTTGCGGCGGCGGTGGCAACCGACACGATGAGCGCGTACTCGAAGCGAATCATGTTGACCCACAAAACGAATGCCAACACCACCGCGACCGTGATCGAGATGACGGCCCAGGGCTTGAACACATCCCACGCAGGCGTTCCACTCAGGGCCGCGATGCGGCCGCCGATCCAGAACCAGCCCGGCGGGTAGAACGGCGGCAGGCCGAAGTAGGTCATGTCGTGCAGTGCGGCGCTGTCGGTGAGCCGGGTCAGGTACTCGGTACGGAACTGCTGATCGACGGATATGCCGAAGAGATAGAGCTTGGTCGCGCCCAACGGCATCGCGAGCGTGACGACCGAGAACGCGGACAGAAACACCACCGCCCCGATCCGGGCCAGCGTGCGTCGTCCGCGTCGCCAGACCAGGCCACAGCCGAAAAGCAGGGCAAGGCAGACGAATTGGCCGACAGTGGTCAGCGCGTGCAATTGATTCGAAGAGTTGTACGCAGGCCACTCCACGCGGGCGATCGCTACGAGGGAGACCGCCGCGACGGTCACCGCGACGATGACCGCCACCGCCATCTGGCCGACGACGGCCAGCGCGCTACGCATCTCTAGATCGGCAGCTTGCGGAAGATCGGCCGCGGGATGTGCCGGAGCACCATCATCACGTACCTGAACGCTCCAGGCGCCCACACCAGTTCCTTGCCCTTGGCCGATGCGGTGACCGCGAGTTCGGCGACATACTCCTTGTCGACCGTGAACGGCGCTTCCTTGGCGCCGGTGGCCTTCCAGTGCTCGATCGTCGTCGTCGTGCGAACCTGACCGGGCCTGATGACCAGCACCCGAACCCCGAACTCGCGCAACGCTTCCCCGAGTCCGAGGTAGAAGCCGTCAAGACCTGCCTTGGTCGACCCGTAGACGAAGTTGGACCGCCGGACCCGTTCACCGGCCGCCGAGCTCATCGCGATGATCCGCCCGGAGCCCTGGGCGCGCATCTTCTCGCCGATCAACACGCCGACGGAAACCGCAGCGGTGTAGTTGATCCCGGCGATCTGAACCGCCTTACGCTGATTCTGCCAGAGCTCCTCGGCATCTCCGAGAAGGCCGAATGCCACGATGGCCACGTCTACATCACCGCCCGCGAACGCGGCGTCGATCGTCTTGGGATGGCTTTCGGTGTCGACACCGTCGAAGTCGATCAGCTCGACGGACTTGGCGCCCGCGTTCTTCATCTGCGCGACGGCGGAGTCGCGCAGCGGGTCATTGGGCAGGGCGGCCAGCACGACGCGCGCAGCCGCATTGCGCAGGTAGCGCTCGCAGATCGCCAGCCCGATCTCAGACGTGCCGCCGAGCAGCAGGATGGTCTGGGGGTTGCCCACAGCGTCGAAGACCATTTAGAGCAGCTCCAAACGTCGGGCCATGTCGGAAACGAACACACCGTCGGGGTCGACCTTGCGGCGCACCGCAATCCACTCGTCGATGCGCGGGTACATGGCGTGGAACATCTCGGCGGTGGTGCGCGAGTCCTTGGCGGTGTAGAGCCGACCGCCGAATTCCAGTACACGGCGGTCGAGGTCGTTGAGGAACTCGTTCAGACCCGGCTTGATCGGGAAGTCCACGCAAACGTTCCAGCCCGGAATCGGGAAGCTCAACGGCGCTCGATTGCCGGGGCCGAACAGCTTGAACACGTTGAGGAACGAGTAGTGGCCCGAACGCTGAATGTCGACGAGGATCGCCTTGAACTCCTCGACTGCCTCGGTCGGCACGACGAACTGGTACTGCCCGAAACCCGCTGGGCCATAAGCACGATTCCACTCACCGAACATGTCGAGCGGGTGGTAGAACTGCGTCAGATTCTGAACCTTGCCACGGTAGGTGCCTGACTTGCGGTACCACAGTTCACCGATCGGGCCAAACGTGTACTTGCTGACCAGCATGCCGTTGGGCACGATGTCGGGAATCGTGAGCAGTTGCGGCGCATCGAATTTCAGCGGGTTGCGTTGCAACTTCTTGGGCAGCTGATCGAGCGTGGCCAGCGAGCCGCGGGAGATCGCGGCGCGGCCCAGCTTCGGCGGCGCACTGATCGCGTCGAACCATGCGCTGGAATAGGTGTAGTTCGACTCGCTGCCGTCGCTGTGGATGGCGATGGTCTCGTCGAGCCCGGATGTGACATCGCCGTCGGCGATGAAGTAGGCCGTCTCCGTCGGGGTCATCGCGATGGTGGCGCGCAGGATGATTCCGGTCAGCCCGTTGCCGCCGACGGTGGCCCAGAACAAATCGGAGTCCGGACCGTCGGGGGTGAGCCTGCTGATCTCACCGTCGGCGGTGAGAAGGTCCATCGACCGAACGTGGTTGCCGAAGCTGCCCGCGCTGTGATGGTTCTTGCCGTGGATGTCGCAGGCGATGGCGCCGCCGATGGTGACCTGTCTGGTGCCGGGCAGCACGGGCACCCAGAGTCCCATCGGCAGCGCGGCCCGCATCAGCTGATCCAGGTTGACCCCGGCGTCGACATCCACCAGATGGGTGTCGGCGTCGATTGTGTGGATCCGGTTCAGCGCCGTCATGTCGACGACCAGGCCGCCGCCGTTCTGGGCGTTGTCGCCGTATGAGCGGCCCAGGCCCCTGGCGATGACGCCGCGCGCGTCGGCCTGCGTGACGGCCTTGGCGAGCGTGTCCACGTCGGGTGTCGACAACACCGCAGCCACGGATGGGGCGGTGCGGCCCCAGCCCATCAGGCGTTGGGTGGTGGTTCCAAACATCGTGACGAGGGTACCGTGCGGCGGCCGCGGTCCGGGTCAGCCGAGGCGTCGCAGCGCCGGGTATACCCTGGCGATCATCGCCGCCGGACTGATCAAACTCGCGCTGGGCGCGCTGGCCATCGCGCTGGGGGTGTCCGGTTGTGGCGGCGAACGGGAATCGCCGACTTCCAGTGAGAACGTCCCGGTGATCGACATCGCGCAACTGCCCGATATTGACCAGACCACGGACCAGATGATCGATCTGATCGAGCAGGTGCGGGCGCAGGTGGCCAGGCAGGTCCCCGCCACCGAACCGTGGGATTGGGCCAACGAGCAGCTGGGCATGAGCTGCGTGCAGGAGAAGACCGATCGCAAGGGCGTGATGCGCGGGCTGCGAGACCTGGTGTCCCAACACGCATTGAGTGACGACGAGTGGAATCGGGTTTATCCGGGCGTACGCCAGTTAGCCCTGGAAGCGGGACTGAACAATGTTGCCGCCCCGCAGAGTTCGGACGAACACGATGCCCGGTTCACCTTTGACGACGGCCGCACGCTGGTGTTCAAGTCTCGCACCGACACGACGATAACGGGCAGCATCGCCTGCCGGGTCGCGAGTGGTCCGGCCTGAGCTCAGCGCAGGCGGAAGATGACCGCGCGCTGCACGATGAAGTTGATCACCGTCGCGGTGCCCTGCGCGATGACGAACGCCACCACCACAGCCGTCGTCGTGTAGTCGAGCAAGCGCAGGAACAGGTGGTTGAGTCCCACCTGGACCACGAACGTGATCAGGTAGAGCGCCCATACGGCGATGAATCGCGCGGTGCTGGGTGGCGCCTGAAACGTCCACCGCCGGTTGACCAAGTACGCCGTGGTGGTGCCCGCGATCGAATCCGATGGCCTTGGCCAAGTCGGGTTGCAGGTCCGACACCCGGTACAGCAGGACATAGAGCCCGAAGTCGACGATCGCGGAGAAGCCGCCGGTGACGACGAACCGCCAGATCTGAGTCCCCAGTGACAGGTTCGGGGACATCGGGGGCTCGGCCACCCGGGCAGCTTACGGCCTCGGGTGGTCGCCGCCGGGATTGTCAGATGTGGCCGGCCCCCATGCCTGCACCCATCCCGGCATGCATCCCGCCCATGCCCATCCCTCCTGGATGCATCGCGCCCAAGCCCATCCCTCCCGGATGCATTGCGCCCATGCCCATGCCCATGCCGGCACCCATGGCTGGGTCATGAATCATCGGTGGGGGTGAGATCGGGTCCATCGGCGGGGGTGAGATCGGGTCCATCGGCGGAGGTGCGATCGGGTCCATCGGCGGAGGCGCGATCGGTGGCGGTGCGACCGGTGGCGGTGCGACCGGCGGGGGTGCGATCGGCGGGTCCGCGGGCGGAGGCGGCGGCACGTCTGGCGGCGGCGGTGGCGGCGGCGGAAGGTACGGGCTTCCCACACACGCCGCGTCGCCCGGGTAGCTGACGCATGCGGGATCACTTGGGCCGGTGGGGGGTCCACTTCCAGGTGGTGGGGGAGGCGGCGGCGGAGGAGGTGACGGCGGCGACGGTAGTGTCGGCGGCCCCTGCCAATACGGACCGCCCTCACACACGGGGTTTGTTGGCTGCTGGATGCATCGGGGATCGTCCGGACCGGTGGGCGCGCCGTTGTCGGGAGGTGGTGCCTGGGTGGCCAACGTGCCTATGAGGCTCGGCGACGCGTTCGCTGAAACGGGCGCACCTGTCGCGGCCATTGCGATAAGTGCTCCGGCCACAGCCATCTTGGTCAGCGTGCCGCTGGCGATCATTCAACGCTCCTTTGGTCCCCACCCAAACGGGCGAAATTGTCGTTGCTGTCAGTAAAAGCCATCTAGAATTCTGGCACGTCCACAGCGTTTATGTGGGCGAATAGAGGTTTGCCCCCGGCCGCTACCGTTCCAGCCCGCTGGCTCTCAGCACATCGCACAACGCGTCGACGGCCGCGGGGAACGCATGCTCCGCGGGTGCGCCGAAGCCGATGACCGCGCCGTCCGGCCGGGGGACCTCGGGCCCGGCGAGCGGATGGCGCATCATCGCCAGCCCGTGAAGCGCGACACCGGCTTCGCCTGCGCGCTGCAGCATCTCGTGCTCGGCACCCTCGGGAAGCGTCAGCATCAGGTTGATGCCCGCGTCGAGTCCGCTGACGGCGATGTCGAACGATGACAGCGCCTGCACGAGATAGTCGCGACGGCGGCGGTAGCGCATGCGCATCCGTCGGATGTGCTTGTCGTAACCGCCGCTGGTGATGAACTCCGCCATGGTCAGCTGGGATATGCCGTCGACGTAGTTCTGGGCGCCGCCTTCGGCCTCGATGACAGGTTCCACGAGATCGGTCGGCAGGACCATCCAGCCCAGCCGCAGCACCGGTGACAGGCTCTTGCTTGCCGAGCCGAGGTAGGCGACGCGGTCGGGACCCAGTGCCTGCAGCGCGCCGACGGGCTGGCGGTCGTAGCGGAACTCGCCGTCGTAATCGTCGTCGAGGACGTAGCCGGCGGTGCGCTGCGCCCAGTCGACCACCGCGGTGCGGCGCGACGGGTGCAATGGCATCCCGTGCGGGCTGTGGTGCGCGGGCGTAAGCAACACAGCAGGCACGTCCAGGCGGTCGAGTTCGTCCACGACGGCACCGCGGGCGTCGATTCCGATTGGGGCCGTTGATATTCCCATCGCGGCCAGCGCGTCCCGGAAGATGAAGAGCCCGTAGGCCTCGACGGCGATCGGACGGTCGGATCCGAACACCCGGCCGAGCAGCTCGACGCCGTGCCGGACGCCGGCGCAGATGATGATGGAGTCGGGCGACGTGCGGACACCGCGCGCACGAGCGAGGTACTCCGCGAGCGCATCGCGAAGCTCGGGCCGACCGCGTGGGTCGCCGATGCGCAGCGCCTCGGTCGGTGCGTTCGCGAGCGCCCGTCGGGTGGCGGCCACCCATTCACCGCGGGGGAACTCGGCTACATCGGGCGACCCGGGCATCAGGTTGTGGGTCGGTACGACTCGCACCCCGCGCGGGCGGGCGGGCAGTTGGCCGGCGCCGGTGTTGACGACCCAGGTGCCTGCGCCCTGCCGTGATGCCAACCAGCCTTCGGCGACAAGTTCCGCGTAGGCCTCGGCGACGGTGTTACGGGCCAATCCGAGATCTGTGGCCAATGTCCGGGACGGCGGCAGCATGGTCCCCGCGGCGAGCCGGCCCGAGCGAACAGCGTCGCGAAGGGCCGTCAGCAGCAGTTCGCGCGCACCGCGGGCCCCAGGGGTGATGGCTTCGCGCAGATCCAGGTGCAGGTCGCGAGTCCCGGGATTGGCCCATGAAGTCATCCCCAGATTCAACCATGACGATGGGACTTTGAGCACTAGCGTAGGTGGCATGACGCTGACTCTGGAGGAGCTGAGATGACAACCGTGGAGAAGGTCCGCCGCATCAACCTGAACCGGGTATCGCCCGAGGTTTACGAGGCGATGGTCGCGCTGAGCAATGCGGCCGCCAAGGACATCGACCCGGATCTGGCCGAGCTCATCAAGATTCGCGCATCGCAGATGAACCACTGCGCGTTCTGCATCGACATGCATACGGCGGACGCGCGTAAGCGCGGGATCAACGAGCAGAAGCTGACCCTGCTGGCGGCCTGGGAGGAAGCGGGTGATTTCTTCACCGAGCAGGAGCAGGCGGCGCTGGCGCTCACCGAGGAGATGACCGACCTCACCCACAGGCATGTCTCCGATGAGGTGTACGCCAGGGCCGCCGCGGCGTTCTCCGAGCGGGAGCTCGGCCAGGTCATCTCGATGGCGCTCGCGATCAACGCGTGGAACCGTATCGGCGTGCCCACCCGGCTGCGGCCGCCACGTCGTTAATACGGTCGAGGGGTGCAGACCCGGTCCGGTGCGGAGATCGTCGTCGACGGTGACGTCGTCTACAAGCTGCACCGGCCCGGGACAGATCCGCGCGCACTGACGACCCGGCTCCGCATCGCCGCGGAGTCGGGCTCCTTGTTGTCGCCGCTCTCGGTAGCACCCGAACATGCGGGAACACGGTTGCGGACCCGTTGGCCCATGGTGGAAACTGTTGCGCCTCAGCCAGATTGCGTGCCATGGCCGGAGTCGGCACAACTTCTGGCGCGGCTGCACCGCGAGGCGGTTACCGGGCGCGTTCCGCCGCATGGTTGGCAGCCGCGGTTACGGCGCACGGTCGACACACTGCGGGCAGCGCCGAACGACGTCGTCCGCCGCGCGCTGGCCACCCTGCCCGACGCGGTTTGGCGTGCCGGTTCACCCGACCGTCCCGTGACGCTGGTGCACGGCGACTGGCACCTCGGCCAACTCGGCAGGCGGACGGCGACCACACCGTGGCTGCTCATCGACGTCGATGACCTCGGCGTCGGCGACCCGGCATGGGACCTCGCCCGCCCGGCAGGCTTCTGGGCGGCCGGCCTTGTGCCCGACGCGGACTGGTCGGCTTTTCTCGCCGCATATCGCGATGCCGGAGGACCCGCACTGCCCGAGGGGGACCCGTGGCAGGTGCTCGAGCCGTTCGCCCGCGCCGCGGTCGTGCATGCCGCCGCCCACGATCCAGGCGATGAGCTGTTGCTGGCGGCGTGTGCCCGAATGCCTGCCTCGAACGCCTAGCTCGAGAAGAAGAGGCGGCCGAAGCCCTGCTTGCGATAGTGCTTGTTGCCGCGGTGGCCCCAGCCCGGGCCGTAGTCGTACCCCTGCTGGACCGGCGGTGGTGGCGGTGGCGCCTGCACGAACCGGTTCTCCATCTGGGTCATCGACTCGAGCTCGCCGAAGTCGAGGAAGATGCCGCGGCAGGTGTCGCATTGCTCCAGGTGCACGCCGTTGCGTTCGTAGGTCTTCATGACACCGGCGCACTTCGGACACAGCAGCGTGTTCCCCGGCCCTGTCGACGGTGTGGACGTGGGCGGTTCGTATGGCGGGATGCTCATGGTTGCTCAACGCCCGAGCAAGCTGGGAAGTGCCTGTGGGGCAAAACTGTGGACAACCGCGTCAGACCCAGTACGGCACGCGGGCCCGGTACTGCCGCATCGCGAACGCCGCCATGATCCAGCCGACGACCGTCAACACCAGCACCACCACCCAGTGCCGCAGCTCCTGGTCGGCGCCGAGCAGCGGGGCGCGCACGATATCGAGGTAGTGCAGCAGCGGATTCAGCTCGACGAGCTGGGCGTAGCGGCCCACGCCCTGCTGCTGCAGCGTGGACTCGTTCCAGATGATCGGCGTCATGAAGAACAGCAACTGCACGATGCTGGCCAGCAGCGGGCCGATGTCTCGATAGCGGGTGGCGAGAATGCCGAAACACAGTGACACCCAGATGCAGTTGAGCACGATCAGGCCCAGCGCCGGTATGACCGCGAGGTCTTGCCACACCCAGGGCTTCGGATAGATCATCGCGATGATCACGAAGATGATGATGTTGTGGGCGAACAGGATCATCTGGCGCCACACCAGCCGGTAGACATGCACCGACAGCGGCGTCGGAAGTTGTTTGATCAGACCCTCATTGGCGACGAACACCTCTGCGCCCTCGAGAATCGAGGCGCTGATAAGGCCCCAGACGATCAGGCCGAGCGTGATGTAGGGCAGGTGCTCTTCGAGTGGCAGCTTGAACAGCGTCGAGTACAACAGCCCCATGGCGACCGCCGTCGCGCCCGTGGCGATGGTGATCCAGATCGGCCCCAGTACCGAGCGCCGGTACCGCTGCTTGATGTCCTGCCAGCCGAGGTGGAACCACAGCTCGCGCTTGCCGAACCCGGCTACGAGGTCGCCCCACGCACGGCCGAATGTCTTCGACTGCGCGGCGGCATCGGTGAACGTCACTGTGGGGGCCTCCCGAACCTCTCCTTACGACCCATGCGCCGCAACCGAATCCATTCCATCAACCCCGCCGGATCACGCCGCGAGACCAGGAAATACCAGCCGAAGCGCGCCCACTCCTGGGACAGCAACCGGCGCAGGCCGGGCTTCGACAGCAGATAGCCGCGGTTGCGATAGGTGAAAAACCGCTTGGCGGCGTCCTCCGGGTACTGCGTGTGCATTCTGCCGCCGAGGATCGGCTTGAACTCGTCGCCACCCTGCGGGTGCAGATACACGGCGTCGAGACAGGTGCCGAACGGCAGCCCGGAGCGAACCAGCCGGCGGTGCAGTTCGGTTTCGTCGCCGCGCACGAACAGCCGAAGATCCGGCACACCGATCACCTCCAGCGTCGACGCGCGGAACAGCGCGCCGTTGAACAGCGAGGCGATGCCGGGCAGCAGATCCGCGGACGCGTCAGTGCGCAGTTCGTCGATCCGTCGCCGCCACAGCAACCCGCGGCGCAGCGGAAACGCCAGTCGCTCAGGGTCATTCATATCGCACACCATCGGCGACACCTCGGCCAGGCCGTGCTTCGTGGCGCACAGCAGTAGCGCTGTGAGCACCTCGGAATCGGCGGGCCGTCCGTCGTCGTCGGCCAACCACACCCACTCGGCGCCCAACGCAAGCGCGTGCAGCATGCCCAGTGCGAAACCGCCTGCGCCACCGAGGTTTCGGCGCGATCGCAGATAGGTGGTCGGGATGGGCTGGCCGGCCACCATGTCCGCGACCCGCGGTCGGCGGCATCCGAGAAGTCGTTGTCGACGACCACCAGATGGTCCGGCGCGCGGGTCTGGGCCGATACGGCCTCCAGCGACTTGGCCAGTTCGTCGGGGCGTCGATGCGTCACCACGACGGCGCACACCGATTGCTGCTCCTGGCCCGAGCGGCTCGTAGCTGGGTCAGTCATCTGCAACCGTTGCCGGCGACCAGTCGCCTCCGGAGCCGTCTGTCGGCGACCAGTCGCCTCCGGAGCCGTCTGTCGGCGACCAGTCGCCTCGGTGCTCCTCGAGGATCTCGCGAACGTGCCTGGCGGCGTCCTCACCCTCGTATGCGCGCACGACGTCCTCGATGCCGCCGGTCATCTTGACGGTGCCGTGGTCGATCCACATCGCGGTCTTGCAGAACCGGGCGAGGAACTCGTTGGAGTGGCTGGCGAAAACCAGGATGCCGGACCGCTCGACCAGGCGCTGCAGCCGCGTCTGTGCCTTCTTCAAGAACTCGGCGTCCACGGCGCCGATGCCCTCGTCGAGCAGCAGGATCTCGGGGTCGATGCTGGTCACCACGCCCATCGCCAGCCGCACCCGCATGCCGGTCGAGTACGTCCGCAGCGGCATGGACAGGTAGTCACCCAGTTCGGTGAACTCCGCGATCTCATCGACCTTGGCCAGCATCTGCTTGCGGGTCTGCCCCAGGAACAGCCCCCGGATGATGATGTTCTCGAACCCGGAGATCTCCGAGTCCATCCCGACCCCGAGATCGAACACCGGGGCCACCCGGCCGGTGACCGACGCGAATCCCCGGGTGGGTTCGTAGATCCCCGACAGCAGCCGCAGCAAGCGTCGACTTACCTGCGCCGTTGTGCCCCACCAGACCGACGCGGTCGCCCAGTTCCAGCGACATGGTGACGTCCCGCAGTGCCTCGATCACCACGACGTTGGCCTCGTTGCGTCCGATCGCGCCGCCCGCCTTACCGAGGAACGCCTTCTTCAGCGAGCGCGCCTTGGCGTCGAAGATGGGAAACTCCACCCACGCGTCGCGCGTCTCGATGTGCGGGGCTACCACCGATACCTACAGATACTGTCCGGTCCCGCCGCGCTGCCCGGGCGGCCCGGGCGGCCCGGCCATGCCGGGTGGCAGTGCGCCCTGGCCACCCCGCATCTGCTCCAGCTGCTGGCGCGCGGCCATCTGCTGGGCGAACAGCGCGGTCTGGATGCCGTGGAACAGTCCCTCGAGCCAGCCGACCAGCTGCGCCTGCGCGATCCGCAGCTCGGCGTCGGACGGCACGCCGTCCTCGGTGAACGGCAGCGTGAGCCGCTCGAGCTCCTCCCGCAGTTCGGGCGCCAGCCCGTCCTCGAGCTCGCGGATGCTGGTGCGGTGGATGTCGCGCAGCCGCTCGCGGCTGGCGTCGTCGAGCGGGGCCGCGCGGACCTCCTCGAGCAGCTGCTTGATCATGGTGCCGATCCGCATCACCTTCGCGGGCTGCTCGACGAGATCGGTCAGCGACTTGCCGTCGCTGTCCTCGTCGCCGGCATCGCCGCTGATGATCTCGATGTTGTCGTCGTCGGTGTTGGTCGTCATGTCCCTTAAGTGCCCCGTGTTCCCTTCCTCATGAGGCGCCGCGCCATTCGTAGATGCGGGCCTCGCCGTTGTCGTAGATCTTCTCCCACGACCGCGACTTATCTAGCGACACTAGCCCGTCGGGCATGACGAACCCGCGCACCACCGGTGTGCTGGTCACCACGTACCGGATGTTGAGCGCCTTGACCGCCTCGGCAACTCGCGGATCGGTGTCGGCGTCGTCGGCGTATGCCCAGAAGATGAACCGGTGATAGCCCGGCCCCTGCTGGAACGGATAGTCGTAGTGCGTCCACAGCGGGTGCAGTCCCGCGACGGCGTACATCCACGCCGTGCCGTCGGTGTTGGCGTTGCCGATGATGGTGTCGCGTGCGCCGGGCAGGGTGGCCAGATGCGCGAACGCCTCCAGGTCCTTGGCGTCGACGATCACCGAGTCGTACTTGTCGCCGAAGAGGAACTTGTGCCGCGGGTAGTAGTGCCAGGCGGTGGCGACGCTGACCGCGATGATCGCGACCGCCGTCGCCGCGTACCACGCGCTGGGGCTGCCGCGGTCGGCCAGCCGGCGCGCGCCGGCGACTGCCTCGACACGATCGTGAACAAAGCGATGCCTGCCCACGCCGCCAGGAGCAGAGCGTCACCACCGCCGACAGTCGCCGCGGATCGCTGTAGAACAGGTCGCTGAATTTGCCGGTGATCGCGCCGAGCGGGCCGCCGAACGGGGCCGACGAGTGCACGATCGACACCACCAGCAGCAGCCACACCGCCAGCGGCCACCAGATCCGCTTGACCAGCAGGATGACCGCGCCGACGGCGGCCAGGCCGATCAGCGTCCACTGGATCGGGAAGTCGTTGAGGTGACGGGTGTGCTGCACCACCGCGTCGAAGAGCGCGCGCTTCTTGCCCTCGTGCGTGACGAAGGCGTGCCCGACGATGATCTCGGCCTGCTGCAGGACGCCGACGAACTGCGGAAGCAGCAGCGCCACAGTCGGAGTCGCGATCAACAGCAGGGTGACGAAATCCGTGACGTCGGCCCCGCACCGGGCGCCAGAGCGCATCGAACAGCCACCACGTCGCGACGAACAGGACGGTGACCACACCTCCGGTCAGGTGCACCGAGAACACTCCGAGCAGGGCCAGCACGGCCAGCGGGATGCGGTCGCGGTGCCGCAGCGCGGAGACGACCAACACCATGGTCGGCAACGGCGAGGCCGAACGACGGTCGAGATTGGGCATCGACGCGGTGTCGAACTCGACGTAGGGGATCGCGGTGAACGACGCCGAGATCGCCGCCGCGGTCGCCGCCGCGCCCGCGCTGCGCCATTCGTCGGTGCGCGTGCGCAGCAGATGCCACGTCAGCGTCGCGGCGCTGACGGGGAACAGCCAGATCGCCGCGGCCACCGAGCTGAGCGTGTAGGCCGTGGTCGGCGCGGCCCCGGTGACCAGGCTCAGCACCGAGCCGAGCGCGTGAAATGTCGAGGGGTAGTAGAGCGCTTCATGGGTTTCGATGTTGCGAAGCTCGCCCATGTGGGTCGGTGACGCCTGCCCGGTGTCGAGAATGAAGCGGATGGTGTTGGCGTGCCAGACCGCGTCCCAGGTGCTCGGAATCGATTGCCAGTCAGGGATTCCGCGAACCGCGGCAAACCCGATCAGCGCCGCGCCGACCAGCACGCCCGCGGCGACGAGCAGCGCGGGTCCTCGCGCCGCCGCACGTGTTTCGGCATCGCTGTCCCGAACCCGGCCGAGGGCCTTCCGCAAACACAACGCAAGACGCCGTGACCAACGCCAGAGCAAACAATGCCAGTCCACGCGTTCCACGGAATGCCGAGTGCGCCAAATGGCACGATGGCCAGCGCGACGGTGCCGTAGGTCAGCGCGGGACCGACGGCGACGGCCGTCGGCCACGCTCAGCCGGCCGACCCGTGCGACGATAGCTCCGGGGATCACCAGCAACGACAGTGCAATTAGCACTCCGAACCCGAAGCTCACTGGACTAGTATGGCTGCCCAGGTGAGCCCGCGTCCGACACGGTGGGGCCGCCGGGCGTCGGCCGAAACTCGTGTCGGTTTGTGCAATTCACAGACGCTCTAAGGTGGGCTGGCATGGCATACGACGTCGCCCGGGTGCGTGGTCTGCACCCGTCCTTGGGCGATGGGTGGGTGCATTTCGACGCGCAGAACGGCATGCTGCTGCCGGACGCCGTCGCGAGGGCCGTTTCCACCGCATTCCGCGGATCCATGCCGACCCCGAGCGGACCGCACCCGTCGGCGCAGCGCAGCGCCGCGGTGCTCGACGCCGCCCGCCAGGCGGTGGCCGAGCTGGTCAACGCAGATCCCCGAGGGGGTGGTGCTGGGCGCCGACCGTGCGGTCCTGCTGACGTCGCTCGCCGATTCATCGTCCTCACGGGTCGGGCTCGGCTACGAGATGGTGGTCACCCGGCTCGACGACGAAGCGAACATCGCGCCGTGGCTGCGCGCCGCTAATCGCTATGGGGCCAAGGTGAAGTGGGCCGAGGTCGACATCGAGACCGGCGAACTGCCGAACTGGCAGTGGGAGGCGCTGATCACCCAGCCGACCCGGCTGGTCGCAATCACCTCGGCGTCATCGACTTTGGGCACGGTCACCGACCTGCGGGAGGTGACCAAGCTCGTGCACGACATCGGCGGCCTGGTGGTGGTCGACCACTCCGCGGCCGCGCCGTACCGGCTGATCGATATCGACGAGATCGACGCCGACGTCGTCGCCCTCAACGCGATGGCCTGGGGCGGGCCCCCGATCGGCGCACTGGTGTTCCGTGACCCGTCGGTCATCGACTCGTTCAGTTCGGTGTCGCTGAACCCGTATGCGACGGGTCCGGCGCGGCTCGAGGTCGGTGCCCATCAGTTCGGCTTGCTCGCGGGCGTCGTGGCCAGCATCGAGTATCTGGCGTCCCTCGACGAGTCGGCGCACGGAACCCGCCGCGAAAGACTGGCAGTGTCAATGCAATCGGCGGCTGCCGTACATGAGCCGGCTGTTCGACTACCTGTTGGTCTCGTTGCGCTCCTTGTCGGCGGTGATGGTGATCGGCCGGCCCGAAATGCGGATCCCGGTGCTCAGTTTCGCGGTGCGTGACGTGCCCGCCGAGCGGGTGGTGCAGCGGCTGGCGGACAACGGCATCCTGGCGATCTCGAATGCCGAGCTCGCGCGTGCTCGATGTCATCGGCGTCAACGACATCGGGGGCGCGGTCACCGTCGGGCTGGCCCACTACTCGACGACCGCCGAAGTCGACCAGCTGGTGCGGGCACTCGCGTCGCTGGGCTGAACTGCTGCGGCTCGACCGCTTGTCGCTCAATCGCCAACGCGCAGAAGGATTTTCCCCGATACCTCGCCGGACTCCAGTAGTTCGTGCGCGGCGCCGGCCTGCTCGATCGTCGAACTCGGCGCCGATGATCGGCCGCACCCGGCCGTCGGCGATCATCGGCCACACGTTGGCGACCACCTCGGCGACGATCTCGCTCTTGCCGCCGCGGCCGGTGGCCGGCCGGGCCCGCAGCGTCGTTCCGATGCACGCCGGCCCGCTTGCCGAGCAGCTTGCCGATGTTGAGCTCACCCTTGACGCCGCCCTGCATGCCGATGATGACCAGCCGGCCGTCGGTGGCGAGCGCGTCGACATTGCGGTCGAGGTAGGCGGCGCCCATGATGTCGAGGATCACGTCGGCGCCGCCCCGGCCTCCGCCCGCACCCGCTCGACGAAGTCCTCGTCGCGGTAGTTGATGGTGATCTCGGCGCCGAGTTCGGCGCACAGGTCGAGCTTGTTCTGCGTCCCCGCGGTGACCGCGACCCGGCTGCCCAGCGCGCGGGCCACCTGAATCGCGTGCGTGCCGATCCCGCTCGCGCCGCCGTGGATCAGCACGAGTTGGCCGTCGGTCAGGTGCGCCGTCATCACCAGGTTCGACCACACCGTGCACGCCACTTCGGGCAGCCCGGCGGCGTGGTGCAGGTCCACCGCGTCCGGGATCGGCATGACCTGCCCGGCGGGCACCGCGACGAACTCGGCGTATCCGCCGCCTGCCAGCAAAGCGCAGACCGGTTGCCCGACGGACCATCCGGTGACGCCGTCACCGACCGCGGCAATCGTCCCGGACACCTCGAGGCCGATGATCTCGCTGGCGCCCGGCGGCGGCGGATACTTGCCTGCCGCCTGCAACAGGTCCGCCCGGTTCACTCCGGCGGCAGCCACTTTGACCAGTACCTCGCCGTCTGCCGGGCGCGACGTCGGGGACTTCTTGCCAGGTCAATCGACCTTCGGGTTCAGCCACAATTGCATGCATCTGAACAACGGTACTAGCCAGCGGAAACAGTCTGTCAGTTCCTTCCCCAGCAATGATGTCGCAGGTTTACTATTGGCCGATGGAGGGGATTATCGCGGGGCGTACGGCTAGTGACATGCCTGGTTTGGACATCGCTGAACAGAGGTCGTGGCAAAACTTTCTCGACTCGGCGCTGCGGTTGTACGCGACGCTGAACCGGTCGCTGGTGGATGCACATCACCTGACGCTCAACGATGTGCGGCTGCTCGACATCCTGGACAAGTCGGCGACCGGTTCGTCACGCATGGGCGATCTGGCCGACGGGTTGATGTCGCTGCCGAGCCGGGTCACCCGGCAGATTCGCCGGCTGGAACTGCAGGGCCTGGTGCGTCGCGGTGCGAGCCCCGACGACGGCCGTGGCGTGCTGGCCAGCATCACCGATGAGGGCAGGGCCGCCGTGCGCGAAGCGATGGTGACGTACGGCGAGGGTGTGCGCGCACATTTCCTCGGCCGATTGTCGCGTCCGCAGATCGCGGCGATGGGCGAGAACTGCCGGCGCATCAGCGTGGCGCTCAAGACCGCGACGCCGCCCGCGAAGCTCGGCCGGGTCTAGCGCTCTTCGCGCCAGCGCACATCGGCCCCGTACTCTTGTCGGCGGTGGCGTGGCAGAGCGGCCTAATGCACTCGCCTTGAAAGCGAGAGACGGCTAAAACCGTCCGGGGGTTCAAATCCCTCCGCCACCGCGTTGGCCGTGCTGAGTCTCGGACGCTCGGTTGGTCTGCATCGTCATGGCGAAGTCTCTCTATCGACGGCTGCATGCGGCTGTTCGAGCATCCCGGCGGTAAGACGGTGCGACTCGAACAACTTGATGTCACGCAGGCAGGCCAGGTCACCAACCTGCGGTACCGCGTCATTGCATGACGCGCGCCAACGCCTGTACCCCGTCAGGATCTGCGACTCGGTGAGATTGGCGTAACCGAGCATCAAACCCGGTGGTGCGCCGGAGGTTCGGCGTAGCACGGAGCGAGCGGCTCGACCCTCACCCGCATCTCCGCCGCCCGCCTCACCATTTCGTCGATCGGGAAGCCGTCGGGAAACCGCACGGTGAGATGCACACCCGCGGCAGCGCCGAGCACCGTCGCATGCGGTAGGTATCGCCCCAGCGCGTGCAGCAGCATATTTCGCCGCGCCAGATAGCGGCGCCGCATCTGGCGCAGGTGCCGGTCGTAGCCGCCCGACGTCAGCAGCTGCGCGAAGGCGACCTGGTCCATCACCGAACTTCCGGTGTCGGCAAGGCCTTTCGCGAATGCGATCGGCCGACAGGTGGGACGGGCAGCACCATCCAGCCGATTCGCAGCCCTGGCGCGAGTGTCTTGCTTGTCGACCCGATGTACACCACGCGGTCGGGCGCGATGCCCTGCAGCGCCCCGACGGGCGCACGGTCGTAACGGTATTCGGCGTCGTAGTCGTCCTCGATCACCAGATTGCCGTCGCGCGCCCACTCCAGCAGAGCGGTGCGCCGCGCCGCCGACAGCACCACGCCCGTCGGCGACTGATGGGCGGGGGTGGTCAGCACCGCCTCGGCGCCGCTGGCCGCCAGCGCCGCGACGTCCAAGCCGTCGTCGTCGACCGGGACGGCAACGGGTCGATACCGTTGTGCCGCAACACCATCCGGTGCAGCCAGAAACCGGGATCCTCCATCGCCCAGCGGCGTCGTTCGCAGCGCATGGCGAGCAGCGCGACGGCCTGCGTGGCCCCGGAGCACAACACGATGTGCCGCGGGTCGGCGAGCACGCCGCGGGTGCGCCGCAGATAGTCCGCGACCGCGATGCGCGCCGACGAGCAGGCCCTGCGGCGCGACGTAGCCGAACGCGTCCGATTCGATCTCGGCGAGCCCTTGGCGCAGCGCGCGCAGCCACGCGTGGCGCGGGAAGCTGCTGAGATCAGGTGAGCCGGGAAGGAAGTCGATGTCGTAGCGTGCGGCCTGCTCGGCCGCGCCACGCTCCGGCGCGCTGGCCGCGTCGACGGTTGCGACCCGCGTGCCAGAGCCATGGCGGCTGAGCAGGAAGCCCTCGGCGACCAGTTGGCTGTACGCGTCGACCACCAGCCGGCGCGACACCCCGAGGTCGGCCGCGAGCACCCGCGTCGACGGTAGCCGGGTCTGCGGTGCGAGCCTGCCGGTCCGGATGGCGTCACGCAGCCCGTTGGCGAGCTGGCGGTGCAGCGGCTCGGCGCCCGCGCGGTCGAGTTCGACCAGCAGCTCCGGACCAGAAGTGGTACCCGAAAATGTCATGAAAGTGGTGCCTATCTTGAGGCCATTCGCGTACTAGCGTGACCGTATGACAACGACACCCACGCGCACAAGGGCCGGGTTCGTCGAGGTGACGCTGATCGTGTTCGGGCTCTACGCCCTGGGCGTCGGGCTGTTCATGATGTTCGCGCCGGGACCGTTCTTCGACACCCTCGGGACGTTCGGCGTGCGCAACGACCACTACATCTTCGACACCGCGACGTTCGAGGTGCCGCAGGGCCTGCTGCTGCTCGCGGCGGTGCGGCGAGTCGTCGTGGCGGGTGCCCGCCCTGGCGTTCGCCACGCTGCACTGGGCGCTGCACGCGATCAGCCACATCATCGACCCGCACCACGGCGCGGGTGATCTGATCGGCTGGCTGGAGGCGGGCGGCCTGGTGGTGACCACCGTGATCCTCGCGATGGCGTTGCGCGCCGCCGTGATGTCGGACCGGGGAGGCCGCTGATGCGGGTGCTGGTGGCGGGCGCGACGAGTGTGCCGGGTATTCCGCTGCTGCGGGAGTTGAACTCTCGCGGTCACGACGTCGTCGGGTTGACCCGAGCCGGCCGGCGAAGACCGCTGCAGATCGAAGCATTGGCGGCAAAGCCGGTGGTGGCCGATGTCTTCGACGCCGCGCAGATCGACAAGGTCGTCGCCGACGTCGAACCCGAGGTGGTCGTCTCGCTGCTCACCACGCTGCCGAAGTGGGGACCCAAGCGGCCCAAGGACTTCGAGCCCGCGCGAAAGCTATGGAGCAGCGGAGCGCCCAACCTGGTGGCCGCCGCGCAGCGCGCAGGCGTGCGCCGTGTCGTCGCGGAGTCGGTGATCTTCGCCTACGGCTATCCGACGTCCGGTCCGCAGTCGATGGACGAGACCGACCCGTATCCGGGCCCGCCGCCGAAGGGCGGAGACGACATGCTGGCGGCGCTGCGCGGCATGGAGCAGACCGTGCTGACTCCGGCGAGCACAGCCGCACAGAGGGAATCGTGTTGCGCTACGGCTGTTTCTACGGGCCGGGCGTGCCCCACGATGAGCTGTTCGTCCGGCTCGCGAAGTGGTGGGCGCTGCCCGCGATGACCGGGCACGGGATTGCGTCGTGGGTCCACATCGACGACGTCGCGAAGGCGACGGCCGACGCGCTCGACAAGGGCCGCGGCGGTGCAGATCTACAACATCGTCGACGACCGGCCGCAGTCGTTCGGCGACTACGCCCGTGAGCTGTCGGCGAAGCTGCAGTCGGCCGCAGCCGCTGCCGATTTCGCATCGGCTGGTGGGCCTGGTCGCGTCCTACCCGGCGACGGCGTTCGGCACGACATGGCTGCCGTTGTCCAACGCGAAGGCCAAGGCCGAACTCGGCTGGACCCCTATTCCCCGGTGAAGTTGGGCGAGCGTTTCTGGAACATCGCGGTGATGCCCTCGGTGAGATCCTTCGACGGCAGAAACGCCGAATTCCACGCGGCGACGTAGCGCAGGCTGGCCGACACCGCCGCGGTGCGCTGCTCGTCGAGCACGTCCTTGACCCCTTGCACCACCAGCGGCGGGTTGGCGGCGATCTCGGCGGCGGTCTCGTGCGCGGCGGCCAGCGAGGCCTCGGCGTCGTCGTAGACGTCGTTGACCAGGCCGATCTTCTCGGCCCGCGCCGCGTCGATGTCCTTGCCCGTCAACGCCAATTCGCGCAGATGCCCGTCGGACAGGATCAGCGGCAGCCGGGCCAGGCTGCCGACGTCGGCGACGATCGCCAGCTTGACCTCGCGCACCGAGAACTTCGCGTCGGCGCTGGCGTAGCGGATGTCGACCGCCGAGATCAGGTCCACGCCGCCGCCGATGCACCAGCCGTGCACCGACGCGATGGTCGGCGTGCGGCAGTCGGCGACGGCGGTGATCGAGCGCTGCATCCGCTTCAGCCGGGCGTGGAAGTCGGCGCGCGGACGGGCCAGCGCGCCGTCGGCGAGCATCGGGGACAGCGTGTCACCCATGGCGGGCAGATCCAGCCCGTAGCTGAAGTTCTTGCCCGAACCGGTGAGCACGATCGCCCGCACCTCGGGATCCGCGTCGAGCTCGGCGAACACCTCGGGCAGCTCGGACCAGAACGCCGGTCCCATGGCGTTGCCCTTGCCCGGACCGACCAGCGTCACCTGCGCGACGTTGTCCTTGACGTCGACGGTGACGGATTCGTACGCATCGCCCATAGCCAGAAGGCTAACGTCAGGGCGGGCCCCCACCGAGCAGCACCTCGTTGACAGTGGCATCGGGAAGGAACTGGCACGCCGCTTCGACGAGCATCTGCCCGACGCTTTCGCCGTCGGGGCCGAGCGGGTTGTCGTCCTGCTTGAGGATCTCGCGGATCACGGCAAGCCGGGTGGCCTCGTCGAGGTCGCTGAACTCCTGCACGTCATGGTCAGCGCATTGGGCGGTGCCGGGACCACGGGGACATCGGTGTTGCCCGGCAACGGCAGGCTCGGGATCGGAATCCCCGGCAGGCCCGGCAGTCCGGGCATTCCCGGCATACCCGGCGCGACCCGGTGTTCCGGTCGCCGAGGGGATCGGCGGGCCGGGCTCGGTGGTCATCGCGACGGTGCCTTCAGTGGTCTGCTGACAGGCCGTCGTCACGCCGAGGACGATCAGCGCCGCGGCCGCCACCCGCACATGCGTCTTCATCTGCGCAACGTTATGCGCACGCGCGTCGTAGCGTGGCGCCATGCCCGACGACCTGCGTCCTGGACCCGATTCACCGCCCACCGACGAACTGGAGTGCGCCGAAGCGACCTTCGGCGTGCTGCAGCATGTGCTGCACGGACTCGCCGACGACGACCTGTCCAAGCAGACGCCGTGCCGCGAATTCGACGTCGCATCGCTCACCGACCACCTGATGAACTCGATCACCGCGATCGGCGGGGCCGCAGGCGCGCAGTTGCCGGAGCGCGACCGAGCGACTCGGTGGAGCGCCAGGTCGTGCTCGCGGCCCGGCCGGCGCTGGACGCGTGGAAGCGGCGCGGCCTGGACGGGACGGTCTCGTTGGGCCAGAACGAAGCGCCCGCCAACGTGATGGTCGGCGTCCTGTCGCTCGAATTCCTGGTCCACGCCTGGGATTACGCGGCCGCGGTGGGGCGTGAGGTGACCGCGCCCGACTCCTTGTCCGATTACGTCCTGGGGTTGGCGCAGAACATCATCACGCCGGAGGGCCGCGCCAACGTCGGCTTCGACGATCCGGTCGACGTGGCCGCCGACGCCCGCGCGCTGGACCGGCTGCTCGCCTACACCGGCCGCAGGCCGAGCTAGCGGCCGACTGCAGCCCTCATGCAGAAGTCGAGGTAATCCATCGTGTCGCGAAGTCGAGGAACGCGTCGTTCTCGTGCGGGCGCGGCGACGGTGACCCGCACGCCGTCCTCGCCGTAGGGGCGCACGATGATGCGACTGTTCGCCGCGGCCTGGGCGTACTCCTGGGCGCGGCCGGGCAGCGGCAGCCAGACGAAGTTGGCCTGCGACGGCGGCACGGTGTAGCCGGCGTCGCGCAGCGCCGCGGAGACCCGGGCGCGTTCGGCGACGACGGCGTCGGTGCGGGCCAGCAGCTCGTCGGCGGCGTCCAGCGACGCGATGGCCGCGGCCTGCGAGATGCTGGTCGCGGTGAACGGCACGTAGACCTTGCCCAGCGCGGTGATGATGTCCGGGTCGCCGACGGCATACCCGATGCGCAGCCCGGCCAGCCCGTAGGCCTTCGAAAACGTCCGCAGCACAACGACATTGCTGTGGGCGCGGACCAGACCGAAGCTGTCCGGAAGCAAGCCGTCGCGGATGTACTCGACGTAGGCCTCGTCGAGGGCGATCAGGATGTGCGGCGGCACCGCCTCGACGAACCGCGCCAGCTCGTCGGGGTCGACGACGGTGCTGGTCGGGTTGTTCGGGTTGCACACGAAGATCAGCCGGGTGCGGTCGGTGATCGCGGCGAGCATCGCGTCGAGGTCGTAGGTGTAGTCGGTCAGCGGCACCTGCACGGGGGTGGCGCCGGCGGTGCGGACCTGCAGCGGATAGATCTCGAAGCTGCGCCAGCCGTACAGCACCTCGTCGCCGACGGTGGAGGTGATCTGGATGAGCTGCTGGCACAGGCTGACCGACCCGCAGCCGACGGAGATGTGCTCGGGCGCGAAGCTCCGTTGTCCAGGTGCTTGGCCAGGTGGTCCCTGAGCTCGACGTAACCGTTGTCGGGATAGCGGTTGATGTTGTCGGTGGCCTTCTCGATCGCGGCCCGAACGCTCGGCAGCGGCCCGTGCACGGTCTCGTTGCTGGCGATCTTGATCGCGCCCGGCACCGTCTTGCCCGGGGTGTAGGCGGGCAGATCGGCCAGCTCGGGACGCAGACGGGCGGTCACCCGACCAGTTTATGGGGCGGCGTTTTGCGCCTC
This sequence comes from uncultured Actinomycetota bacterium, assembly GCA_963766945.1. GTDB lineage: Bacteria > Actinomycetota > Actinomycetes > Mycobacteriales > Mycobacteriaceae > Mycobacterium. The sequence continues at coordinate 19,426 of CAVYCT010000037.1, read as the reverse complement.
CGATCTGCTTTGCCTCGCGCTATCGCGGCTGTGTACTCTGTCGGATCGGCGGTAAAACGTCAGGGAGGCGTGCCAGAGCGGCCGAATGGGACTCACTGCTAATGAGTTGTCCGCCTTAAAGCGGACCGGAGGTTCAAATCCTCTCGCCTCCGCCGCGGCTGACGGCGTCAGCCGGACAACTGAACACTGAACACATGCGCCCGTAGCTCAACGGATAGAGCATCTGACTACGGATCAGAAGGTTGGGGGTTCGAATCCCTTCGGGCGCGCCACAACTCATAGGCCCTGACCTGCACCGCTGCCGGTCGGGGCCTATTCGCGTTGGGCTGTTCTAAATGGCGTTGGCTATTCGGGGGCGCCGGAGTCGGGACCGTCGGGGTTCGGTGATGTTCGCTGATTGGGGGTCGTTCCCGTTGGGGGCGACGGTGTCACTGGGGTGAGCGTCATCCTGGGTTAGTCCGAGGGCTTCTCGCAGTTTCACCCGCATCCCCTTGATCAGACTGGGCACCGCCTTGTTGCCGTTAGCGGTCGAGGTGGCGGTGCGGGTGGTCGGCGCGGTGGTGGGCTGCTCGTCCTCGATGAGATCGTCGAGCTCGGGGATCTCGGCTGGCGGCGTGATCGTCTGCTCCGCGTCGGCCAGGACAGCAGGTGGTGTCGTGCCGGTGGTCGTGGTCAAGGCGGGCGCTGCCGGGTGCCGAGTCCGTTGGTGGCGTCGTCGGTGTTGGGGTAAGGCGCAGTGACTCCGTGCTGTGCCGGGGGACCACCGTGGGGTCGGAGACGCTGGAGGTCGACCGTTCAGCAGCGGCGGCCGAGAAGGTCTCTGGGGCCGGCGGCGGGTTGGTGGAGGGGAAGGGGACCGGACGGATGTAGGCCGTCTCGATCGCGGCCTTCAACTGCTCGTTGAGTGCCGGGAAGAACGGCGCCAACCCGGCCAGCAGGGGAAGCTCGGGCGCCGGGGTCAACACGTAGGTGGTGTTGCCCACCGACCACACCGCATTGGCCGGGTCGTCCAGATCCACATCGCGATAGTTGAGGTGGTTGATCCAGAATCCCGGCGCCGGCATTCATCACGGCCAGCATGTAGTACGGCGAGGCCAGGTTGTTGGGGTAATCAGAGGCCGCGTCGTATTGGCGGCTGACGTCGATCACCTGGTAGGGGCTGTCGGGCCACAAGTCGCGGGCGGGATTGCCGATCACCACGAACGACAGCCGCTCCGGGGAGGGGATGTTCGGGTCGTTGAGGTGCTGCTCCAACCACTGCTCGGCGACCAGCGCCCCATTGCTGTAGCCGAACACGATGATCTTGCCGTCGGCGGTTTCGGCCGAGGTGGTGGCCAGGGCGTCCTCAAGGGCGGTGATGCCCAGCGGGGTCACGAACCACGGGTAGTAGACCAGGGTGCAGGAGTTGGGGCTGTCGCAGACCGCTCCGTGAAACGCGGCGGTGTCACCCATCGTCAACACCGTGGCCGGACTGGCAAAGGGCGGCACCGTGGCTGGACTGACAATGGGCAGCACCGAGGCGGCCCCGGCGCTCGGCGCCACCGCGACAAACGGCAGCACCGCCGCAAACACTGCAAGGCCCCCCGCTACTCGACTCGCGCAACGCGCCTTCACCCCCGGGCAAGCACCGGCTGATTTCCTTGCAGAATGCCTAGAGCCGCTCTTGCTCATCATTGAACCCCCACATCCGAGCAATCGGTCTCCCGCGCTAGCAACCGCGAAACGGGAGAAAAATTGCCTTCCTCATACGAACACGGGTGGGCGCCCGATCTAGTTCAACGAATCCGGAACGGCAAGTCGGCCCGCCACCTCCTGGGGAGGACGGCGGGCCGAATACTCGACAGGTCGAGACCGTTTCCACTGACTCAATGAGCGCACGAGCTTGCGCAACCGTCGCCGACGGACCCGAAAGTCCGCCCGGTCTCCTACGCAGTCAGCATCACAGGCGCCGATGCTTCGTTGAAGACGCGGATGATATCGCTGCCGGGGTAATGCTCGCGGTGTGTCTCCGCCGCGTCGGCAGGGCTGCCAGCGATTACGACGCGGGAGGTGTGAACGTCGCCGGCGCGGCCGACAACGTGTAGTGATCGTGAATTGGATTCGTGTCTTCATTCGAATGTTTCCTTCTATGGATGATGAAGCGGTGATGAATACGGTCATGACGGTATTTGCTGTTCGGCGTTCGGCGTGTCCGCTGATCGGCCCTTTCTGCGGGGGAGGAAGGGGTCCACCGATTGGGGGAAGGAGTTGCAAACAGGTAGTTTCGAATGCTGAACAACTGTCGCGGACCTTCCGTCCCAATGTCACCGACGCGGCCCCCAGGAGCGGTAAATAGGGAAGGGTCGACGCCTGTGCCCGTGTACAAAATGGCCGCGTACTGCGTTGCCCTCTTCGCGTTCTTTTGCGGGATCGTGGGTATTGAGGCGTACTTCCAAGAGCGCGGGTGGTTAAGGCTCTCGCTCATGATCGGGGCGTTCGCTGTCTCAGCGCTCTCGGGACTTATCGCCATGCTTGGTAAGGACTAGCAGTCAGAATCGGCCTGCAAGCCTCTTGTTTAGGCAGTTCGCCCGCCCCCAGGGAGCGGATGGCGGGCCGAGGCGTCGGGCAATAGAAGACGCCGGAGGTTGTTACCGGTTCCGTTTGCGCTCATTGGCTTCGGCGCGATCATCAGCGCAATTCCCGATGTCCGGTTTCGGATGACTGCCATAATCACGGCGGGCCGGGCTATCGCGAGGAGTCTGAGATGAAGAAGCTGGCAGCTGTGCTGTTGACAGCGTTGGCCACGGGGGCGGCGTCGCTGGTGATCGCACCGGCCGCGAACGCCGAGGTGTGCGCGGGCGCGGATGGGCGCCATTTCGCGGCCGGCGGTTGCACGAACATCGCCGGTGATGTGGCGGCGGGCGCGGCCATCGAGGCGGCCCATGTTCCCTATACCTGGGGCGAGGTGCCGTGCTACACCGTCGAGGGCGTGCCGTACTACACGCCTCCCGGCTACCCCTGCTGACGGCCCCGAGCCGTGATCGCCTTGGCTGAACGCTTCCGGGCTCCGTCATCGCGGCGGGTGTGCTGGGAAGAGCGGCCGACATTACGCCGCTGATCACCGATGGTGGGATCGCGCGAGCTAGACGCCCACGGTTGCCTTTTAAGCGGTCGCCTGAAGTTGAGCCTGGGCCGTCAGCCTGGTCAGCGCAGCCTTGGCGTTGCGCTCGACGAACAGCGGGATGAAGTCGCGGATCGGGCTTCCGTCGAACCGGGCGAACTCCCGGCTGACGATTCTGGCCACCTGGGCCGGCTCAACCTGGACGTATTGGTCGGCAAGCCGGCCCGCCAGTTCGTCGATGACCTGCCGTTCGCTCATCGCAGTTTGGATGCCGTTCATGCTCTCTTGAACGCCATCGAACGCAGAAAGCATTCATCCGTGTAACCCGGCGCCCTATCTCTTGGCATGACTCAGCGTGAACTATCGATATCTCAACTGGCCGCCACCCGGGCCTCGGGTGCGGTCGTCCTGATCCGTCTCTTTGTCGGGCTGATCTTTGTCGGCGAAGGCGTTCTGAAGTTCGTCCGCCCGGACGCGCTCGGCGCGGGCCGGTTCATCAAGGCCGGTATCCCCGCGGGCGCCTTCTTCGCAAGTCTCGACGCTGTCTTCGAGATCGGGTGCGGGCTGCTCATCCTGGTCGGCCTCCTCACCAGGCTGGCGACCCTGCCGATGATCGTCGACATGGTCGGTGCGCTCGGCATCACCAAGCTCCCGCTGCTGTGGGGTGCCGCCCCGCTCTACCCCAAGGAGGGCGGGTTCTGGGACTTCTTCCATGAAGGCCGTCTTGAGATGGCAATGCTGTGCGGCAGCGTCTTCCTACTCATGGTCGGCGCCGGCAGCTACTCCCTCGACGCGCGGATAAGCCGCACTCCGTCAGAGGCCGCCACCACGGGCGCATCCGTCTAGGTACGTACGGGCTCGGCACACACAGGCTCGGTACACACAGGAAACCCAAAGGTCGATTCGTGGACGGTGTTGCGTGATCACAAGTGAGAATGGCGTGCGCCGTCCTCGACCCGACCAGGCGCGGGCGTCGCGCTCGAAGGGAGGGCTGCATCCGGTGACGGGCGCCGCGTACCCGGACTGGGACGCGATCTACCGCGACAATGTCACCTGGGTGTACCGGCTGATCTACGGCAAGGTCGGCAATCAACCCGACGCCGAGGACCTGACCGCGGAAGTGTTCATGACGGCATTGCGGCCGCTGCGGGTCTCGGCCACGCGTGCCCGAGGTGCGCAAATACCTGCGGATGACGGCGCGCACTGTCCTCGCGTCCTATTGGGGTGACCGGATGGGGCGTGAGGTGACGGTGATCGAGGACGATGTGGCAGAGGCCATCGAACCGGAGGCCTTCGCCAGCGACTCTCCCGAGCAAGGTGCGCCGATTGTTGCAGCGGCTTCCCGACAACTACCGCCGGATTCTGGAGCTGCGTTTCCTGCAGGCCTTTTCGGTGCGCGAAGCCGCCACCCAGATGGGGGTCAGCGTCGCGAATGCCAAGGTGTTGCAACACCGCGCGCTGCGCATGGCGGCACAATCGGGTGAGGAGATCACGTCGTGAGCGACCGAACCGTACGCCGCTTCGTGGAGCGCCTGCTGAAAGGGCAATCCACCGAACACGCCCGCCCCGATGATTTCGAAGCCGAGCAGATGAAGACGGCCATCGAGTTGCGGGCGGCGCGCGTGGGCAGTGATGCGCCGCGCGAGGATTTCATCAGCGACCTCCATCGCCGCCTTGCCGCCGAGATGGCCGAGGACCAGGCCCCCGTCGACCATCCCCGATGGGCACCGCGTGGGACCCGCCGCCAGGTCGTCATCGGCGGATCCGTCGCGGCGGCATCCGCGGCGGCCGGTCTGGTGATCGGCCGCAACCTGCTCGCTCCCACCGAGACGCCAACGTCCGAGCCGCAAGCGCAAGGGTGAGCTCGATCCCAACGCCGGAACGTGGCATGCCGTCGGCGCAAGTGCCGATCTCCCGGACGGTGGCGCACTTGGGTTCGACCTCGGGTCCGTCAACGGGTTCGTGCATCGCGCCGACACCAAATTGGAGGCGGTCTCCGGGGTGTGCACCCACCAGGGCTGCAAGCTGTGGCTGGACGCGCCCGACAGCAGATTGCGCTGCCCCTGCCATTCGACGTCGTTCTCGCTGGAAGGTAAGACCGTCACCCATCAACTGCCGATAGCTCCACCGCCGCTGCCGAAGTTCCAGGTACGCGAAAACAACGGTGTGATCGAGGTTTTCGCGCCGACGGAGCCGGCCTAGCCGCCTACGGTGTCGGTATGACCGACACGCCGTGGGAGCCGCCTTTGGCAGGCACCGAAGTCGAGCATCTCGTCGGCGCGCTCGACCGGCTGCGCGCGACGTTTCGCTGGAAGGTCGACGACCTCGATGCGGCAGGCCTGTCGGTTCGCATCGGGGCCTCGTCGCTGACGCTCGGCGGCCTGCTCAAGCACATGGCGATCAACGAGGACTACATCTCCACCCAGAAGCTGTCCGGCGCACCGGTCGGCGAACCGTGGGAGTCGCTGTGGGACGGCACCGAGGACTGGGAGTTCACGTCGGCCGCCGACGACACACCCGAGCGGCTCTACTCACTATGGGAGGACGCCGTCGCGCGATCACGTGCCAGGTTCGACCAAGCGATCGCCAGTGGCGGTCTGGATCAAGCCGTCCACGTCGCCTCGGCCGAGGGAGAACACGCCAGCCTGCGACGTCTGCTGTGCGATCTGATCGAGGAGTACGGCAGACACACCGGGCACGCCGACCTTCTGCGCGAGGCCGTCGACGGCCGTGTCGGTGAAGACCCGCCGCCGGGTTGGCGCCCGCGGTCTTACTAGATTGGAGTAGTGCGGCTGCTGCTCATTGCCGATACTCATATTCCCAAGCGCGCCCGCGACCTGCCGAAGCCGGTGTGGGACGAAGTCGGGAAGGCCGACGTGGTGATCCACGCCGGCGACTGGGTGGAACCGTCGCTGCTCGACGCCCTCGAAGCCCGCGCCCAGAGGCTCGTTGCGTGCTGGGGCAACAACGACGGCACCGAGCTGCGGCGGCGGCTTCCCGAACGTGCCGACGCGACCCTCGGCGGGCTCAGATTCACGGTCGTGCACGAGACGGGCGCCTCCACCGGGCGCGAGGCGCGAATGGCCAAGGAATATCCGGACACCGACGTCCTCGTGTTCGGCCATAGCCACATCCCGTGGGACACCACCGCGAAAACCGGTCTGCGCCTGCTCAATCCGGGCTCGCCCACCGACCGGCGCAGACAACCGTTCTGTACTTACATGACCGCGACGGTCGGCGAGGAGTCACTGTCCGAGGTCGTGCTGCATCGTCTGGACCGCCATGCGTGACCGGGCCGCGAGAGTCGCCGACGTGCACGAGATCGCCGCTGCGATGCCGCACACCACACGGGTCGAGGGACCCAAGGGCAACGCGATCTACCAGGTGGGCGGCAAGTCGTTCGTGTTCTTTCGCACACCGCAACCCGACGCCGAAGATCCTGACTCCGGCGAGCGCTACGCCGATGTGATCATGATCTGGGTGGAGTCCGAAGCCGACAAGCTGTCACTGATCCAGGACCCGGACACGCCGTTCTTCACGACCCCTCGCTTCGAGGGACATCTCTCGGTCCTGGTGCGTGCCAGCGAATTACGTGCAGTCGGCCGCACCGAGCTGACCGAGCTGATCCAGGACGCGTGGCTGTCGCGGGCGTCGAAGAGGCGGGCCGAACGCTGGCTGGCCGAGCAGCAGATCTAGCCCGCGGGCGTGGACGCCACCCGCGGCACCTTGTCGTGCGCTGCGCCGCAGATGAACACCGCGAGCCGAGCTGTCGTGTCACCGGCGTTCGTCCATCGGTGCCGAGTTCCGTTCTGCACCACCGTGTCTCCGGGTTGCAGCGTCACCGTGGCGCCGTCATCGAGCTCCAGCACCACGGTGCCCTCGAGCACCACTTCGAAGTCGATGGTGTCGGTGGTATGCATGCCGGGGTCCGACGGGTCCATGTACGACAGGAGTCCCGGCACTTCGGCCTCGAAGTCGGCCGGTCCCGCCGTGGTGTCGACCTCGCCGCCCGCCGGCAACGCGAACATCCCGAATCTGAAGCCACCGATGGGCGGGAAGTACGTGTGGTGCGGCGGCATGCTGCCGTCGTCGGGGAACTGCGGGGTGTCGTCGCCTCCCCATAACCTGTGGAACCCGGTCGTCGGTAGCGGGGCCACCTTTTCATCGCTGACGAACACAGACTTGCCGGACGCGTCGTGTCCGGTCACCACTCGGCGTACATCCATCGGGTCAGTCAACCACCCCCGCTGTGACGTGCGGGTGAATATCGTGAGGGCATGGATCAGAAGCCCCCGACCGCCGTCATCGAGTCCGCTCACCGAGAGCACCTGGGCAGTCTGCCCTTCGACGACACCACCGACTTCGGTGATGCCGACCGGGGATTCATCGGCGCGCTCGAGCCGTGCATCGTCAAGGCCGCCGACGGAAGAGTGGTGTGGGACAACGATGTTTATGCGTTCCTGAACGCCGAGGCGCCGACGACGGTGCACCCCAGCCTGTGGCGCCAGAGCCGGCTGTGCGCCAAGCAGGGACTCTACGAGGTCGTCGAGGGCATCTATCAGGTCCGCGGGCTGGACCTGTCCAACATCAGCTTCATCGAGGGTGACACCGGAATCATCGTCATCGACCCGCTGATCTCCACCGAGACCGCGGCCGCGGCGCTTGCGCTGTACCGCGCGCACCGCGGCGATCGCCCGGTGGTGGCCGTCATCTACACCCACAGCCACGTCGATCACTTCGGCGGAGTGCTCGGGGTGACGACACAGGCCGACGTCGACTCGGGGAAGGTGGCGATCATCGCGCCGGAACACTTCACCGAACACGCGGTGCAGGAGAACGTCTATGCGGGAACGGCGATGGCGCGCCGGGCCTCTTACATGTACGGGGCCGTGCTGGCACGCGGCCCGCAGGGTCAGGTGGGCTGCGGCCTTGGCCAAGTCGGGTCGACCGGGGAGGTTGCCCTGATCGTGCCGACGCTGGACATCCGGGAAACCGGTGAGAAGCACACCATCGACGGCGTCGAGATCCAGTTCCAGATGGCACCCGGTACCGAGGCGCCCGCCGAGATGCATTTCTACTTCCCGAAGTTCCGCGCGTTGTGTATGGCGGAGAACGCCACACACAACCTGCACAACCTGCTGACGCTGCGTGGCGCGCTGGTGCGCGACCCGCACGGGTGGTCGGGCTATCTCACCGAGGCGATCGACACCTTCGCCGACCGGGCCGACGTGGTGTTCGCATCCCACCACTGGCCTACGTGGGGCAGGGACCACATCGTCGAATTCCTTTCCCTGCAACGGGATATGTACGCCTATCTGCACGACCAGACATTGCGGCAGCTGAACCAGGGCTTCACCGGCATCGAGATCGCCGAGAACTTCCAAATGCCGCCTGCCCTGGAGAAGGCGTGGCACACCCACGGCTACTACGGCTCGGTCAGCCACAACGTCAAGGCGGTCTACCAGCGCTACATGGGGTGGTTCGACGGCAATCCGGGCCGGCTGTGGGCGCACCCACCCGAAGCGATCGGGCCGCGCTACGTCGAGGCGATGGGCGGCATCGACCGCGTCGTCGAGATCGCCCGTGCGGCGTTCGATGACGGTGATTTCCGCTGGGCGGCAACGCTTCTGGATCATGTCATCTTCACCGACCAGAATCACGCAGCCGCCCGCGAGCTCTATGCCGACACGCTCGAGCAGCTCGCGTACGGCGCCGAGAACGCCGTCTGGCGGAACTTCTTCCTCGGCGGAGCGACAGAACTTCGCGAGGGAAACTTCGGCACACCGACCCAGACCGCGTCGCCGTCGATCATGGGCCAACTCACGCCCGAGCAGATGTTCGACGCCTTCGCCATCAACGTGAACGGGCCAAGGGCCTGGGATCTCGACGTGGCTGTCGATGTGACGTTCCTCGACGCCGGGACGAACTACCGGCTGACCCTGCGCAACGGTGTGCTGGTCCACCGCAAGGTGCCCGCCGACGAGACGACCGCACACGCCAGCATCAAGCTCGCAAACAGGCTGCGGCTCTTGGCTTTTGCCGCGGGCGATGCCGACTCGCCCGGACTGGAAGTGGCAGGCGATACCAACGCGCTGCCGTCGATCATCTCGGTCCTGGACCGGCCCGATCCGGGCTTCAACATCGTCACGCCCTAGGGCGTCAGGGGAATGCTGCGGCTCTCCGTCAGCGTCGAGGCCCAGATGCCGAGCCGTATCGCCGGTGCGGGCACCGGCGGGCTGAAGTAGTGGCCCTGGACGACATCGCAGCCGTATTCGCGCAGCCGGTTGGCGGTCCCCAGGCTCTCCACGCCTTCGGCGACGCTTGTGACGCCCAGCGCATCGGCCAATTCGATGATCGATCGCACGATCATGGCGGAGCGGTCATCGGTCAGGATGGGCGTGACGAACTGGCGGTCGATCTTGAGTTCGTCGATCGGCAGATCACGCAGATACTTCATCGTCGCGAATCCGCTGCCGAAGTCATCGATCGCAACGCGGACGCCCTTGTGTCGCAACCGGTCCAGCACGCTGCGCGCGCGGACGACGCTGGCCAGCAGTACATCCTCGGTGATCTCGATCGTGAGCGCCTCTGCGGGCAGGTTGCGTTCGGCGAGCACCGATTCGATGCGGTCGGGCAGCGACTCGTCGTTCAGGGACGGGGTTGACAGGTTCACTGCGACGGGGATGGTCAGTCCCGCTGCATACCAGCCCGCGGCATCCGCGACGGCAATGGACAACACCAGGTTCGTGACCTCGTCGATCAGGTTGTTCTCGCGGATGAGGGGCAGGAAGTCGCCGGGCTCGAGTACGCCGAACCTGGGATGTGGCCAGCGAAGAAGCGCCTCGACGCCGGCGACCGCGCCCGTCGACAGGCTGATCTTCGGCTGATAGACCAACTGCAGCCGTCGCTCGTCGATGGCACGCCGCAGGTCTGCGAGCAACCGGGCCCGCGCCTCGACGCCCTCTTGCAGTTGTGCGTCTCGTGGACGGGACAAGTGGAGCTCTGCGGGCTCATGCCGCATGGTGGAGGCGAATGCCCGCGCCCCGCCGACCTGGCCGCGCTTCGCCGAGTACATCGCGAGGTCCGCGCGGCGCAGAATCTCGTCGTCGGACATGTCGGCGTCCTCGGGCCCGGACGCCGTCGCCCGGCCGAGACTGATTCGCATGAACAGCCGGCCGGTCGTCGACCACGATGGGCTCGTCGAAGGCGCCGACGATCTTCTCCGCGACGAGCGCCGCGACATCGGGCGTGTCGCAGATCAGGACGGCGAACTCGTCGCCGCCGATGCGCGCGACCAAGTCGTCGGGGCCCACGTTGAGCCGGATCCGATCGCCGACCTCGCGCAACACCGCATCGCCTGCGGGATGCCCGAGGCTGTCGTTGACGTATTTGAAATCGTCGAGATCGGTCAGCAGCACGGCGACCGGGCCGCCGGACACTCGACGCGCATCCATCGCTTCCTTCAGCCGATCGGAGAACAGCGCCCGGTTGGCGAGACCCGTCAGCGGGTCGCGCATCGCCAGACCGGCGACGACCTCGAGCAGCCTGCGGTTCTCGTAGAGCAGTGTCAGCTGCCGGACGAAGGCCGCCAGGACGAGCAGGACGCCGGGAATGAGCACGTATTCGGTCCGGCTGTTTCTGGACCAAAGGTCAATGGCGCCGAGGACGACCGCGACCGGCATGGGTGCATACGGCAGCCACAGGGACAGATGAGACCGCATCTGCGGCGAACGCACTCGCAGGGGCGGCATCCTCTTCGAAGTCAAACCGGCAAGGCCGACGAGACACGTCCCGGTCGCCCAGCCGATCAGCAGGACGTGGATGGGGAACGGGTGGATGTAGCCGTACAGGTATGCGCCGTTGGTGAGTGCGATGACGGTCAGCGCCACTGTCAACAGGACCGGTGCTGTCCGGCTCCCGCGGGGCATCTTGCTCATGACCATCACCGCGATCGTGACCATGGCGGTGTCGGCGACCACAGAAACAAGCGCCAAGGAGAATTGCGGATTGGAGGCGTGCGCGCTGACTCTGCGAAGGACGAGCACCCAGGCGATCATGCACAGCGCCATCGAGACGATCACGCCGTCGAGCAGCAGACGAAGTCCGGCCCGGCCGCGCGCCATGGGGACGAAGAAGGCGGCGGTCAGGGCGCCCACCGGCAGGAGCAGATAGCCCAGGTCGACCAGGGAAGCCGATGGTGACCGGCCGGGCTCGGCGACTGTCAGGCACGCCCGGTAGAGGTCGGCCACCACCCAGCCGGTCAGCCCCGCCGCCAGACAGAACCACGTGGCGCGCTGCCGCCCTCGAGCCGCGTACGCCGCGAACATGGCGCCTGCGAGGCCGAACGAACTGGCCGCGACGGAGCCCACCGCACCGGCAACCCGTGTCGCATCGGGGCCGCCCCAGCCGAGCAATTGCCAACCGGCAAACACGACGAGGGTGGCGATCGCTCCCGCCATTACTAGCCGCTTCGCCTGTGTCAGCACCAGGACCCCCAGGTTAAAGGGATGGCCCGCCGCCCAGGGGCAAACGATCCACCGCTACTGGCAGCGTACCTGGATGCGACCAAGCGATCCCAGCAACGATCCAATTCGGTCACCGGCGCGCCCCGCCCCCGTACCGGCCTATGGGATGCCGCCGTCGGCGCGGATGATGGATCCGCTCGTGTAACTCGATGCGTCCGAGGCCAGAAACAATGCGGCGCCGATGATTTCGGCGGGGTTGCCCAGCCGCTTGAGTGCGAAGTTCTGCGCGCCCTTCGTCGTCGCCGGGATATCCCACGCCTTGCTGATTTCGGTGAGGAACGGGCCGGGCATCAGGGTGTTGACGCGGACCGTCGGCCCGAACGCGATGGCGAACCCTTCCGTCAACGCGTTGAGCCCGGCCTTGGCCGCCGAGTACGGCAACTGCTCGGGCCGGGGACGGCGCGATCCGCTGGAGCTGACATTGATGATCGATCCGCCGCCGTCGGCCACCATCCGTTCGCCGACCAGCGCCGTCAGCCGGAACGGGCCCCTTGAGGTTGAGATTGACGACGGAATCGAACAGTTTCTCGGTCACCGAACCCAGCGACTCGTACAGCGGCGACATGCCAGCGTTGTTGATCAGCACGTCGACCTTGCCGAACCGTTTGTATGCGGCGTCGACGAGACCGTCGAGCTCGTCCCAGCGCCCGACGTGCACCTGATAGGGGAAGGCGGCGCGACCGGTGGCGGCTTCGATCTCCTCTGCGGTGGCCACGCAGGCTGTCGTACTTGCGGCTGGCGATGACGACGTCGGCGCCACACTGCGCGGCGGCGAACGCCATCTCCCGGCCCAGCCCCCGACTGCCGCCGGTGATCAATACCACCCGATCCGTGAGGTCGAACAGTTCGTCCGCGTATCCCCGAGAGTCCACAGCCATATGGTGGCACGGTGCAGTTACTACTCATCAGGCACGCGCTTCCGCTGCGCAGCGAGCCGGGCCAGGGTTCCGATCCCGACCTGTCCGAGGAGGGCATCGAGCAGGCCAAACGGCTCCCCGACGCGCTGGCACGCTTCCCGATCACCCGGCTGGTCAGCAGTCCGCAGCGGCGCTCCATTCAGACCGCGCAGCCGGTCGCCGACGCCCTCGGCCTGACCGTCGACATCGACGACCGGCTCGCCGAGTACGACCGCGACATGGCGCACTACATCCCGATCGAGCAGATCGCCGCCGAGTATCCGCAGGAGTTGGAGCGGCTGGCCAGTGGTCACCTGCCCAGCAGCGTCGACGAGCCGGCGTTCCTTGCGCGCATCAACGCGGCGATCGGCGACCTCGTCGGGACCGGCGATCATGAGGACACCGTCGCGGTGTTCAGCCATGGCGGGGTGATCAATGGACTGCTGCACGGCATCCTGCGCACCGAGAAGATCCTGTGCGTCAATGTCGACTACGCCGGTGTCAGCCGGCTGCTCTCCTCACGGGACGGCAATCTGTACGTCGCCTCCGTCAACGGCACCGAACACGTATGGGACCTGCTCCCGCGGAATCTTCGGTGGTGAGCGCTCGCGCGAACCGCCCGTCTGACAGGTGGTAGACAAGTCCAGTGGCCAGCTCCCTGGAAGGTCTTGACCTCGACGCCCTCGACCGTCACCTGCGTTCCGTTGGCATTCCCCGCGAGGGTGAGCTGCGCGCCGAGTTCATCTCCGGCGGCCGGTCCAATCTGACGTTCCTGGTCTTCGACGACGCGTCGAAGTGGGTGCTTCGCAGGCCACCGCTGCACGGGCTGACCCCGTCGGCGCACGACATGGCGCGCGAGTACCGGGTGGTCGCGGCGCTCTATGACACCCCTGTGCCGGTGGCCCGCGCGGTGACCATGCGCAACGACGACTCGGTTCTCGGTGCGCCGTTCCAGATTGTCGAGTACGTGTCGGGCCGGGTGGTGCGCCACGCCGACCAACTCGAGGCGCTGGGCGACAAGGACACCATCAACGACTGCGTCGATGCGCTGATCAAGGTCCTTGCCGACCTGCATTCACTCGATCCCGAGGCGGTCGGACTCGGCGACTTCGGAAAACCCACCGGCTATCTCGAGCGCCAGGTGCGGCGTTGGGGCGGGCAGTGGGACCTGGTGCGGCTGGAGGACGATCCCGTCGATGCCGACGTCAAGCGACTGCATTCCGCTCTGGCAGAAGCGATTCCGTCGCAGAGCCGGAGCTCGATCGTGCACGGCGACTACCGGATCGACAACACGATGCTGGACGCCGACGACGCCACCAAGGTGCTCGCGGTGCTCGACTGGGAGATGTCGACGCTGGGCGACCCGATCAGCGACGCCGCGCTGATGTGCGTGTACCGCCACCCGATGTTCAACCTGGTGCACGCGGAGGCCGCGTGGTCATCGCCGCTGATCCCGTCGGCCGACGAACTCGCGCACCGCTACTCGCTGGCCGCCGGCCGGCCGCTGGACCATTGGGAGTTCTACATGGCGCTGGCGTATTTCAAGCTGGCGATCATCGCCGCGGGCATCGCATTTCGCGGCCGGATGGGTGGCGGTGTCGCCGACGACACCGACGAGGTGGGCGGCGCGGTGGGCCCGTTGATCGGCGCGGGCCTCAAGACGCTGTCGCGCTGAGCAATCGCTGAGCTGTCAGAGTGGCGTCGCCTTGAGGTTTTTCTTGGCAGCGCGCCGCAGCTGAACGATTCGCGCGGTGCCGACCGCGACCGTCAGCAGGCCTCCGCACACCGCGGCCAACAGAATCGCCACGCCCACAGGCAGATTCCACTCCCAGCCGAAGAAGTTGATGGTTGTGGAGTCGGTGTTCTGCATGATGAACACCAGCAGCACGATCAGGATCACGAACCCGGTGATCAGCGCCGACCACAGTGCGGCGGCCCGGGTGAACTTGACGGCCGACTCCGGCCGCGCGAGGTACTCGCCCGGGGTGGCCGTCGGATCCGGCGGCGCCCCCATCGCCGACTCTGGCGGCAGTGCCGATGGCGGTCGCTCGGCTGGATCGCTGGTCATTGGTTCATCTTTGCCCTTTCCGGCTTCGATTGAAACCACCCTGGGTACTCACGGTGAGCTAAAGCGCGGCGTTGCCGCCCGCATGCTCGATAGTGTCCGGGGAAGTCAGTGCGCCGAGAGGACCTTGCCTATGTCGAGCACGCGTAGACGGAATCTGGCGATTCTGGCCGCCGTACTTGCGCTGATCACAGGGTTGTTGCCGGCGTGCGGCAGCTCCAATCCGCTCGGCGGCGGAGAGATATCGGGAGATCTGAAGTCGATCGCCGTCGGTTCGGCCGACTTCACCGAGAGCAAGATCATCGCCGAGCTCTACGCCCAGGCGTTGGAGGCCAACGGATTCACCGTTCGCCGCCAGTTCGGCATCGGCAGCCGCGAAACCTATATCCCTGCGGTGCAAGACCATTCCATTGATCTCATCCCGGAGTACACCGGCAATCTGCTTCAGTACTTCGACGATAAGACCACGGCGACGACGCCCGACGCGGTGCTGATCGGTCTGCTCAAAGCGCTTCCGGGCGACCTGTCGATCCTGTATCCGTCGCCCGCCGAGGACAAGGACACCCTCGCGGTCACCGAGGCGACCGCGCAGAAGTGGAATCTGAAGACCATCGCGGACCTCGCGAAGCACTCACCCGAGGTGAAAGTCGGCGCGCCCTCGGAATTTCAGACCCGAGTGACCGGCCTGGTGGGGCTGAAGGACAAATACGGCCTGGACATCGCGCCGGTCAACTTCGTCGCGATCAGTGACGGCGGCGGCCCGGCGACCGTGCAGGCCCTCACCGGTGGCACCGTCACCGCCGCCAACATCTTCAGCACGGCGCCGTCGATCGAGCAGAACAAGCTGGTGGTTCTCGAGGACCCGAAGAACACCTTCCTCGCCGCGAACGTGGTTCCGCTGGTGGCGTCGCAGAAGATGTCCAACGAGCTCAAGACCGTGCTGGACGCCGTCAGCGCCAAGCTGACCACCGAGGCACTGATCCAGCTCAACACGGACGTGGAAGGCAACCAGGGCGTCGACCCCGACGAGGCGGCGGGTAAGTGGATCAAGGACAACGGCTTCGACAAGCCGATCCAGAAGTGAGACGGCAGCAGTTGATCACATTCGAGAACGTCACCAAGAAGTATCCCGACGGCACCGTCGCGGTCGACGATCTGACGCTGGAGGTTCCGGAGGGCACGCTCACGGTCTTCGTCGGTCCGTCGGGCTGCGGCAAGACCACGTCGATGCGGATGATCAACCGGATGATCGAGCCGACCTCGGGCACGCTGACCGTCGACGGCAAGGACGTCACCAAGGTCGACCCGGTCAAGCTGAGGCTGGGCATCGGCTACGTCATCCAGAGCGCGGGGCTGATGCCGCATCTGCGCGTCGTCGACAACGTCGCCACCGTGCCGGTGCTTCGTGGCGAATCACGGCGCAGCGCACGCAAATCCGCGCTCGGCGTGATGGAGCGCGTCGGTCTGGACCCCAAGCTGGCCAACCGGTATCCGGCGCAGCTCTCGGGCGGGCAGCAGCAGCGCGTCGGGGTGGCGCGGGCGCTGGCCGCCGACCCGCCGATCCTGTTGATGGACGAGCCGTTTTCAGCGCCGTCGACCCGGTCGTGCGTGAGGATCTGCAAACCGAAATCCTGCGGCTGCAAAACGAATTGCGCAAGACGATCGTGTTCGTCACCCACGACATCGACGAGGCGGTCAAGCTCGGCGACAAGGTCGCGGTGTTCGGCCGCGGAGGCGTGCTGGAGCAGTACGCGGAGCCCTCCTTCGTGCTGTCCAACCCCGCCAACGAGCTTGTGTCGGGATTCGTCGGCGCCGATCGCGGCTATCGAGGCCTGCAGTTCTTCCACGCGACAGGTCTGCCGCTGCACGAGATCAAACAGGTCAAGGAGGACGATGTCGACGGGCTGACCCTGAACGCGGGAGAGTGGTCGCTGGTCATCAAGGCCGATGGCAAGCCCTTCGCGTGGATCAATGCCGACGGCGTCGAGCTTCACCGGAAGGGCAGCTCGCTCTATGACAGCTCCGTCGGCGGCGGCTCGTTCTTCCCGCCGGACGGCACCCTCCGTCAGGCTCTCGACGCCGCGCTGTCCTCGCCGTCCGGGTTGGGGGTGGCGGTCGATGACAGCGGTCAGCTGATCGGCGGCGTGCGCGCCGACGACGTGCTCGAGGCGCTCGCGGAGCAGCGCCGCATCCCGGAGCTGGGGTAGCGGATGCGCTATCTGTTCACCCACCTGGACGACCTGTGGGCGCTGACGCTGATCCACCTGCGGCTGTCCCTGATCCCGATCGTGCTGGGGTTGATCATCGCGGTGCCGCTGGGCGCTTTGGTCCAGCGGACCACCGCATTGCGACGGTTGACGACGGTCACGGCGAGCATCATCTTCACCATCCCGTCGCTGGCGCTGTTCGTCGTGCTGCCGTTGATCATCCCGACGCGCATCCTCGACGAGGCGAACGTCATCGTGGCGCTGACGCTCTACACCGTCGCGCTTTTGGTGCGCGCGGTGCCCGAGGCGCTGGACGCGGTGTCGCCGGCGGTGCTCGACGCCGCCACCGCCGTCGGCTACAAACCACTGTCGCGGATGCTGAAAGTCGAGCTGCCACTTGCTGTTCCGGTGCTCATCGCCAGCCTGCGCGTAGTCGCCGTCACCAACATCTCCATGGTGTCGGTCGGTTCGGTGATCGGCATCGGCGGTTTGGGCACCTGGTTCACCGAGGGCTATCAGGCCAACAAGAGTGACCAGATCATCGCGGGCATCATCGCGATCTTCGTGCTCGCGATCGTCGTCGACACCTTGATCATGCTCGCCGGAAAGGCGCTGACGCCCTGGACCCGGGCGACCCGCGCGCCTCGGGCGGCACGCGCCAAAGCCACCGCGGGGGCGGCCGCATGAACTTCCTGCAAGAGGCGCTGTCGTTCATCTTCACCGCCGCCAACTGGGGCGGGCCCGCCGGCCTGACCGCCCGCATTCTCGAGCACCTGCAGTACACCGTGGTCGCCGTCGTCTTCTCGATAATCATCGCCGTGCCCCTCGGCATGCTCATCGGGCACACCGGCCGGGGCACCTTCCTCGTCGTCACCGGCGTCAACGCGCTGCGTGCCCTGCCGACACTCGGCGTGCTGCTGCTGGGAGTCCTGCTGTGGGGCTTGGGACTGGTTCCGCCGACGGTCGCGCTGATGCTGCTCGGTGTTCCACCCCTGCTGGCTGGCACCTACTCGGGCATCGCGAACGTGGATCCGCGCCGTGGTGGACGCGGCGAGATCGATGGGCATGACCGAGACGAGGATTCTGCTGCGGGTCGAGACGCCCAATGCGTTGCCCCTCATCCTTGGCGGTCTGCGCACCGCAACCCTGCAGGTCGTCGCGACCGCGACGGTCGCGGCGTACGCGAGCCTGGGCGGTCTGGGTCGCTATCTGATCGACGGAATCAAGGTGCGGCAGTTCTACATCGCGTTGGTCGGCGCGTTGATGGTCACTGCGCTGGCGTTGATTCTCGACGCCGCGCTGGCTTTCGCTGTCTGGGCATCTGTGCCGGGAACCGGACGCATGCGGCGCATGCCACAACCGCTGATCGGTGACGAGGTCGCCCTCGAGTCGGGGTCGCCGCGGAAACCCGCTGCAGCCTCTCGTTACGAACGAGGGGATCCGTCGCTTACGGTAGGGGGGTGAGTGAAGCAGGCCGCTCGGATGCGACGGACAACGCCTGGTCGGCGATCCTGACCTGGCGCGCGCACGATGTACCTCAGATGGAGTCGGTGCGGGTGCAGTTGTCGGGCAATCGCATCAAGGCCTACGGCAGGATCGTCGCCGCCGCGACGCCGTCGCACCCGGCGTTTTCCGCCTCCTATGACCTGGTGACCGACGAGGCGGGCGCCACCAAGCGACTGTCGATGACCGTCACGCTCGCCGAACGGGAGCGCCAGCTGTCGATCGCGCGTGACGAGGAGAACATGTGGCTGATTCAGCACCACACCGGGGAGTCCAGCCGCGCGGCGTATGACGGGGCGCTCGACGTCGACGTGATCTTCAGTCCGTTCTTCAACGCGCTGCCCATCCGGCGGACCGGCCTGTACCGGCGCAACGAGTCGGTGACCCTGCCGGTGGTGTACGTGCGGCTGCCCGAGTTGTCGGTCGAATCGGCCACGATCAGCTACAGCAGCGCGCCCGACGGCATCAAGCTGCACTCGCCGGTGGCAGAGACCACCATCACGGTTGACACCGACGGCTTCATTCTCGACTACCCAGGGCTGGCAGAGCGGATCTGATCACCCCGCCCGCACGCCCCGCGGCGGCGAGCTCCTCACGCCATTTCTCCTCACCGATCACGGTGGTCACGATCTCGGGGCGGCCGAAGTTGTCGTAGCGCACGCGCGCGGCATGCCCGGTTTCGACGAGTTCGCTCACCGGGAGTTTGGCGGCCAGTGCATCGCGGGCGTGGTTCAGCAGGTCGAGGGTCCGGTCCAGGACGGGCAGCAGCTCGTCGGCATTCGCCTCGCACATGGCCCGCACGAGGTCGGGCGCGGTGGCCGCGACCCGGGTGCCGTCGCGGAACGAGCCCGCGGCCAGAGCGAACGCCAGCGGCACCTCGCCTGCGGTGGTCGCGAGTGCCTCGGCAAGCAGGTGCGGTAGGTGCGAGATGGTGGCGGCGGCGGCGTCGTGCTCATCGGAGCGGGCAGGCACCACCACCGACCCGCAGTCGAGCGCCAGGTCCATCACCATCGCCCAGACGTCAGGGTCGACGTGGTCGTCGACGCTGATCACCCACGGCGCCCCGACGAACATCCGAGCATTGCCGGCGGCCCACCCGGACTGCGCGGTTCCCGCCATCGGATGTCCAC
>CAVYCT010000036.1:0-87213 GCA_963766945.1 uncultured Actinomycetota bacterium | reverse complement strand
TTCTGGCAGATCGGTCTTGGTCCTCGTCTCGACGAGGCGGCGTCGGAGAACCCGGTCTTCGACCCCTTCCCCGAGCGGGTCACCATCGCCGCCGCGAACAGGACGAAGACGGACTCCGGGGTCCATCGATCGACGGTCAACGTAGTGCTCATGCGGCCGGGTGACTCGATCGTGTCCGGGGGACCGCAACCACAGATCGAAAGGCTGCAGGGCTTCGCCTGGCCCTACGGCGAGGGAGCCGCGCTGGTCGCGGACGCGGCGTACCTGGGTGACCCGGCCGGTAGAGCCGGGACGCTGGACCGCGCTGTTGTCCGGACAGGCGGCGGCGGAGGCCGTTGCCGTCGCGGTCGAGGTCGCCGAGGCGGTGGAGGCGCTTCCACCCGCCGACGTCGGTCTCTCGTTGGCCGATGGTGCGGCAGGTTTCGCTGTCCTCAACGCCTACCTTGCGCTGACGCTCGACGACGCTGTCGCCGCTGAGCGCGCCCAAACGTGGCTCCGGCGCGCGATCGCGGGCCTCCGGGCCCGGCCAACCGCTGGGCTGTTCGCGGGGGCGGCAGGCGTGGGTTGGGCCGCCTCACACGTAACGCGCCTGCTCGGGCTTGACGCGAAGTCTCTCGACCCGACAACGCAGATCCATCACGCGCTCCTGGCGCGGCTCGCGCGCTCGCCCTGGTGCGCGGCCTTCGATCTCGTTTCCGGCCTAGCCGGCTACGGCGTGTACGCGCTCGAATGCCTGCCGACATCGGGGGCACGCGAGTGTCTGGAAGGGGTGGTGAGTCGGCTGGCCGAGCTTGCGATCCACACGCCCGAGGGCGTGACGTGGCGCACCGGGCCTGAGTTGCTACCGGATCACCAACGCAGACAGAGCCCCGACGGCCATCACAACCTGGGGGTGGCCCACGGGGTGCCCGGCGTGCTGGTGGTCCTGGCGCTGTCGGCCGCAGCCGGGGTGGCGAGATCTCAGGCTGCTGCGATGGCGTCGGGAGCCGTCGATTGGTTGCTTGCGCAGCGTCTCGACGACAATTCCCCGTCGCGGCTCCCGTACTGGCGAAACACCGACGGATCGACTACCGGGCCGGCACGCACTGCGTGGTGCTACGGCGATCCGGGCGTTGCGATGGCGGTCCTGGTCGCGGCACGGGCTCTGGGCGTGGCGGCCTGGGAGGCCGAGGCGACCGGGCTAGCACGAGCCGCCGCTCTCCGCGCACCTGAGGACTCGGGCGTCACCGACGCGTGGCTGTGCCACGGCAGCGCCGGACTTGCACATGTGTTTAACCGGATGTCGCAGGCGACTGGTGACGGGCAAATTGGCGAAGCGGCTCAGTTCTGGTTCGTGGCCGCTCGACTATCGAGAGCCTGGTGGCGGCGACTTCACCAGCTACCCCACGCCGGATCCGTGGGGCGGCGCATCGCTGATCACCGGCGCGACCGGAGTGGCGTTGGCCTTGCTCGCCGCAGCGACCGCGATGCCGCCATCCTGGGATCGAGCGCTGCTGGCCTCGCCGATCCTTGAGTAGGCAACCGGCGCCGTCGATGATCCCGGCGCACTCAGGACCCACGAACAGCTGATCGAAAATAGGGACCTGCTGTTTGCGGCCGCCAGCCTCAAAACCAGATAGCCGATTGGCTCGCGCCGTGCCGATCTGTTCGCCGCCGCACGGCCCGTTTGGAAGGAAGTGAGAATCTGTTGAGATTGCTATTTCATCGTTGACGCAGGCGAGAGCTAAGGGCACTATTGACGCGGGCGAGAGTAATTACCTCTCCCGCCTGATTGGCTACATCATCCACCACTGTCGTACCGAGCGGTGCGGCCACGGGGTTTGCGCGATCTCACGCAGGCGTCAGGTCGAAAGACGCGCGGGGACACACGGAACACGAGGGGAAATCATGGCAGACGAAAAGGCTTCGATGAAGCCCAACGACGACTCGCTTCAGGGTCTCGAGATCACCGAGGATGATCTCGAGACCAGTGCGGGTTTTCTTGAAGCCTACACTTCAGTGTGTGCCACTTTCAGAGACGCAGTAATCCAATTTAAAGAGACCGACATAGACAGGCTGTACACACGGCCGATCGGGTCCATCACCGTTAATTTTACAGAGTCAGAAAACGTACGGCCGATCGCTGCCATGGCCGCTGAAATTGAAGAGGCCAAAAAAAAAGAGAGCGAAATAAAGAGACCTAGTAATCGAAATTCGTAGCCGCAGGATGGTTGGTCACTGTTAATCCGAGACGGGCGAATTACTGGGATTTTTAATAGGCCGATGGTAATACCATCGGCCTATTAATTGCGGTAATCGCACGGGGACGAGCCGGGCGGATTCCCTTGATTGACGACTGAAATCGTTTCGGGATTGTGCTCGTACATCGATTGGTGCCGATTCGCCGGCGCGGTTGCAGATCAGCGCAGCTGGGTCGCCGCGGCCAAAGCCGACTCGGCTGCCAATCGTTCAGTAGTGTTCGATGCTGATGACGCGTTGAGTGGGAACGGCTGTGCTATCGGAGACCAAGCGTTGGCAACACGATTAAGTTCGGGCACATCGGCGACTTCGGGCGTCGCCGCGACCCACCGGCGGTTAGTTGAGACCGCGCTATCGTCCGTGATCGGACGTTGGCTGTGATGCTCGCACGCGAATGCCAATGGCGAGTGAGATCTCGTTGGGTCATGTAGTCAAGCCTGCCGAGTTCTTTGTCGTCCGCGTTCCGGCGCTCCCGTTCTCCACGCTGACCGATTGGTCGGCCGGCGCGCGAGCGCCGCGGGCGGCCGCCGCCGAGCTCGATGAAGCGTTGGCCCACGATCGAGCGTTGCTGGGGTCGCGCTTGCAGGCTTTGTGTGGGCGCCCTGACGTCTCCAGCGCCCTGCTCGAAGCATCGCCCGATCTGATGCGCGCCACCACTGGCGGCGGTGCCCCCAACTCGGTCCCGGTGCGCGCACAGATTGCGCTGGTGCGGTATCTGTTCCGGATGGCGTCGCGGCCGACGCCGTTCGGCCTGTTCGCCGCTTGCGGTGTGGGGGCAATCGGATCGACGACGTCGCTGTCGATCCCGCCCCCGACAGGTGGCGCCGGAACACGACGCTCGACGGCGCAGATCTGGATGCGTTGTTGAGGGAATTGTGCGACTCGCCTGAGTTGCGAGACCGCCTCACGCTGCGACCGAACGAGACGATCACCCGCGTGGCCGGGAGGCTCAGGCTCCTTACGAGGCGCCCCGCCGGAGTCGAGCCTGCGCACCGGATGGTCGAGGTCAGGCCCACACTCGAGTTGGAGCGCGCGCTGAATGCTGCGGGCGCGGGTGCGTCCGTACCGGATATTGCCGCCGCCGTGGCAGCCCCCAGCCCGGTGACGCCCCGACAGCTCGACTTCGTGCGGGCACTCGTCAAAGCGCAGATCTTGGTCGCCGACCTCCAACTCCAGGTCACCGGGGCAACGCCGTTGGATGCGCTGATCGACGATTTGGAGGACGTCGGCGCCGCGCGCGCGACCGCGGGGGTACTGCGCGCCGTGCGTGACGCGCTGCACCGGCTCGACGCCGCCAGCGGGGTTCGAGATCCGATGAGCCACCATGAGATAACGGACCAGCTCGCCCAGATTCGCGCCGCAGCTGCTCCGACGCAACCGTGCCACACGAGTCTGTCGCTCCCGCACGGCGGTTTGAATCTGGCTCGCGCAGCAGCGAGTGACATCGAACGCGGTGTGCGGCTGCTGGCACGGATTGCAGCCCCCTCAGCTCCCGATGAGCTTGCCGAATTCAAGTTGGCGTTCGCTGAGCGCTACGGCCGACGGGAGGTGCCACTCGCCGAGGCTTTAGACGATCGGATCGGCGTTGGTTTCGGCACCCCGGGGCGAGAACGCGCGCCACTACTCGACGGACTGCTGCTCAACGATCGACCAGCGCCGCCCCCGCCGTCCACGCGGCGCGACGCGGCGCTGCTCGCCATGCTTGTGCGCGCCGCCGAGTCGGGAAGCCACGAGGTCGACCTCACGGCGGCTGACATCGAGGCGCTGGCGGGCGAGTCGCCGCGTTCGGTTCCGGCAAGTTTTGCTGTGGTTGCCAGCCTTGCGAACACGACGGGCGGACCGCGGATCCTCTTCAGCTCATGTGCAGGCCCCTCCGGGCTCGGGGCGCTCGGCCGCTTCTGTCATGCCGATCGCGACCTCGCCGGTCTAGTTCGGCGCCACTTCCAGGATGAAGCTGCCCTTGATCCTGACGCCGTGTTCGCCGAGATCGTCTACCTGAGCCGCAGCGCCAGCATCGACTTCCTGGCCAGGCCGTTACTGCGCGAATGGGAGATCGAGTGCCTCGGCCGATCGGGCGCGGCGCCGGACCGGCGGCTGTCGATTCCAGATTTACTCGTGTCGGTCCGTGACGATCAGGTCGAGTTGAGATCGAAGCGCTTGGGTCGCCGAGTAGTACCGCGCCTCACTTCGGCTCACAACTGGACGTCGTATCGCAACCCGCCGATCTACCGATTCTTGTGTTCGCTCCAGGAACAGGATTGCGCCGGCCTACTGCACTGGGATTGGGGCCCGCTCCTCAGCGCCGCCTTCCTTCCGAGGGTGCGGTGGGGCCGTGTGGTGTTCTCGCGGGCTCGTTGGGTGCTGGCTTCATCAGAGCTGGAACCGGGCGAGCGCGAGCCGTGGCGCGCCGTACAGGCGATCCGCGCGAGGCGCGGCTTGCCGCGGTGGGTCGTGGTCGTCGAGGAAGACAACGAGCTCGTGGTGGACCTCGACAACGTCCTCAGTGTGGATTCGTTCGCGCAGCTGTTGCGAGGCCGTGGCGCGACCATCGTCAAGGAGCTGTTTCCCGGCCCGGATGAGTTGGTGGCACAAAATGCAGACGGTGCCTATACCCATCAGCTGATCGTCCCGTTCATTGCCAAGGCCGCTACCGCCCCCGAGTCGGCGTGTGCACGCGCCGTGAAATCGATGGCGGATTTACCGCCTCCCCGGATCTTCGCCCCCTGCGGCGAATGGGTTGTGCTCGAGCTCAACTCGGCGACGGCGTTGGCTGACCGCCTCCTCTTGGAGATGATTGCGCCACTACTCGGTGACTTGCTCGCGGATGGCACCACCGACTGTTGGTACTTCGCCCGATTCAGCGGGCGTTCGCCCGGTATCGCGGTGCATGCCCATGGCGATCCCGATCTGCTCGTACCCGCAGTGCGGAGTCTGGCGGCCCAAGCCCTTGAGGTCGGCATGGCCCGCGACGCAAGCTTCAGGACCCATGTTCAGCAGGCGCGCGCCGGCGAGCAGGTCGTCGACCTGACCGCCTCGGAGCGACTCGCCCAATGCGACGCGAGCGCCGCAATCGACCTGTTGTCGGTGCTCGGCATGGACAATCGACGCCAGGATGACCGCTGGCGCATTTGTCTGGTCGGCGTCGACCGGTGGTTGTGCGATGTAGGACTCGATCTTGACGAGCGGCTGGTCCACGCCAGGGAGATGAGCAATGCACTAGCCCGGGGACAGCGGCTCGCGGGCGGCGCGTCCCGGCGGCTGGGCGAACGCTTCCGCGCGGAAAGGCTTACGCTGGGTCGGCTGCTCGCGGCCCCGAAGGGGAGCGATCCGCTCGCGCCATGTGTTGAAGTCCTGGATCGCCGCACGGCGGAGACGGTGGCGATCATCGCCCAGCTCGCCGACACCGGGGGTCCAACCCAGGACTTGCGTGCGCAGCAGGAGCTGGCTGCCGCGCTCGCGCGCGGCTGGGTCAACCGCGTCATGCGCTCGCGCGACCGCGCCCACGAGTGGGCGATCTACGAGATGCTCAGGCGTCTGTACGAGGCATCGGTCCACCTCCGATCAGCCTCGGTGCATCGTGACCCGGGAGCTGCGGAGGAATGAGTGGATGACCCCTGACCCGGAGTGGACGTTCGAGAGCGTCGCGACGCCGTCGGTTCCGACTCGCAAGCTTGCCGCTGCTGTCATCGAGAGCTTCGCAGCGCCGGACCTTGCGCGCGTCGCAGCGAAGGCCGGTGTGCCCGTCGACGTGCTCGTGGCCGCCCGTGATGCCTTCATCTCAGCGGGAACCGCCGCGATTCACTGCCTGGACCGCCAGCAGCGATGGCTTCAGTTCTCGATCTCGCTGGGTCCGGACGGTTGGCAGCGGATTGTGCGCAGCGACGTCGGTACTCGGATCAGTGCGTGGCTTCAGGAGGGGCCCGGTCGGGGGTTCTCCTTCATGCACAAGGCGCCGGGGCTCAGGGTCAGGTTTTGCGGCGTCGATGACGAGTGTGCCGGCGCACTGAGCGAGGCACTGGATGAGCTAATGACCGAGACGACGATCACAACGTGGACGCCCGGGCCCTACGATGCGGAGGTCACGCAGTTCGGCGGCGCCACTGGACTGTCGTTGACCCACCGATGGTTCACGGCCGAGAGTCTCGCGGTACTCGAGCACCACCGCCTGCTCCTCGACGGCACAGCGCGGATAGGTTCGGAGCTCTTCTCGCTGATGTTGATCGACCGACTCCTCCGGCGCCTGTGTGACGGTTGGGAACGCTGGGACGTCTGGTGCAAGCTGACACTCACCGGCCGCCTGGTTGCCGACGCCGCCGGCGCGGTCGATCCGTCGCGCTCGCGAGCCACCCGCTTGCTGCTTTCCCACCAGGCCCGGATCCTCGACGCTGCCAGCGAGCCGGAGCGCGAGCTGTTTGCCCGTTACGACGCGGCTCTCGACGAGCTTTGCCCGGACATCCAGGAGGCAGTGGGCGCCGGTCGACTGCTATGGGGCTTGCGCGAGATCCTCCCGTTCTGGATGGTATTCCACTGGAACCGGATGGCATTCGACTTGGAAACGCAGAAGTCGCTGGCGGCCACGGTCGTTGCAGCCCTGTCGCCCAAACTCGCCCCCGAAGCTGAAACTCAGCCCTGAAGCTGCTGGCGAGAAGGCGCTCGCCCACGAATGTGCCGGTGCGCTTGCGCACCGTCCATCTCGAGGGCCCCCGCCATCACGTCCATCAACGTCTTCACCCTCAGTCGGCAGGTCATCGTTTCGGTGCCGGTCACCGTTCCCAGCTCGCTGACCTTATTGCCCGGCGAGCCACCACCGCACACCCCGAAGTATTCACACTCACGCGCGCACGCGGCCACCCCGGCGCGCAGATCCTCGTAAAAGACAGAGCCAGTTACGTTCTCGACAAACGTAGAAAAATCGTCCTCGGTTACGTGGCCCCAGGTGAAGCTCCGATATCGCGACGTGGGCGCACTCGTGAGCAGCTCGGGTGAGAACGTCGACACTCGACCGTTCACGTCGAAGTTCAGCATGAACCCGGGTGCGCTCTCCCCGTTCACAAACCTGCAAGAGGCCGGCCGTAAAAGCAGATTCCGCGACTCGACGATCTCCCGGATCCGGACCTCTGGGTGGGTCTTCGTGAAATCGTATAGAGCGGAAAAGAATTCGCGATACAGCGCCGTTGCGTCATCACCGGCCACCGTAGAGGTCAGATGCGCGCCCTCTATTTCCTCTACGTTGAATCCGATGCTGGTGATCCCACACTCTTCGATCCAGTCGCAGACCAAGTCGGGCCGCATTAGCGAATCGATGCCCAGCACGGATGTCACCGAGAACTCAATCCCGTTTTTGGCCAGCAGTTGGGCACCCTTCGTGACGCGGTCGAACGTGCCGCGTCCGCGCCGGTCCTTCCTGTGCCGATCGTGCAACTCGACCGGCCCGTCAATGCTGAGACCAATGAGCATCTGGTGCTCACGGATGAACTCGCACCAGTCCTCGGTGATCAACGTGCCGTTGGTCTGAAACTGGTGCACGCATTGAACGCCCCGATCACCGAGCCGAGCGAATTCAGCGAACGCGGACTCGTAGAACGAGCGGGGGACCACAAGGGGCTCACCGGCGTGCCACGCGACGTCCAAAACTGGTGCAAATTCGGTGACGCCGACGAGGAACTGCACTATCGACCGCACCACGTCCATTGACATCCGCGTGCGATCCTGCCGCCCCGGCAGGTAGCAGTAATCGCAGTCGATGTTGCAGAATGGGCTGGCCTGGATGATGACGGTCGACGTCGGTAGAACAGCGGCGGTCATTCAGACGATGCCAGGTTGTCGGCCATCAATTCCGGACCGCATTTCACAAGCGACACCCCCACGCGATGCTGAGCAGAGCCGATCAACGCTGCACCACCTTGCTCGAGGATTATCTGATTCGATGGCAACGTCAAATGCTATTCGGCCGCCAGGATCTGGGCAACCGGCAGCGGGGCGCTTTGGTCCGGCGGTCACGCCGGCTCGAGCGCGCCCACCGGCCAACTACCCATCCAGTAGGCGACGATCGACGGGAGCCTCGCGTCAAGGGTTGAGCCGTCGTGCGCGAGTAGCTCTGTCGGCGCGACGTAGGCCTGCCCCGGTTCAAGCACCACCGAGTAACAGCGCAGCCGTCCACCGTTCGCGACGAACGCTCGCACGTCGGTGGTATGCGGGAAATGCTCGTCCGGCCTGCCCAAACTGCGACAAATTTGACACACACTCGGGCTGGCGAACAGAAGCGCCCTACTCCCCGGTCCGAGGTTGACGGTGAGGCGCCGACGACTATCAGCGCGGGTGCGCATTGGCAGTTGATCCCAGTTGTCGACGTGGAGCCCTATGCGCTTGCCGCGGGCCTCGCGTCGAGTTGTGGTGAGCTGACCGGGCGCGTCGAGGCTGATGGCGTGGAACGCGCTGCCACCGAGCGGGCTGAGATCATGCCGAGCCAGCTGTCGCACCGACCGTAGCGTGTCATCCGAACTCCACCATTCCCTGATCTGGGCGGCCCCACCGGTCGGGAAGGTGTCTTGGATGTATGCGCGGACTTCGTTCAGCCCAGCTGGAGCACGGACGAACTCGATCGCCTCCGAGTCGAGTGTTCCGGCACCCGACAACGGGAGCCCGGAGAAGTCGATGTTGATCCACACCCCATCCGGCACAACGGCGCCCACCTCATAACGCTCGTCGCCGTCCGCGGCCAACCGCACGCCGTTCGCAATGCGGGCCGTGACGGCCGGGACCCTTGCCTGCACCGAATCGTCGATACAGTGATTCTATCGCGGGAGCCCTTCGTGGCCTGCCACCATGAGAAAGGGCCCCTCTCGAGGGGCCCTTCTCTGTCTCTACTACTTAACGGCCTCGGTCGTGCTGCTCAGGAGTCTCGAAGGGGTTGACTTCCTCGGGGGCCGCGTCGACCGGGGGTGCGACGTCATCACCACCGGTTGCTTCAGCACCGCCGGTAGGTGCACCGCCGATGATCTCGGTGGACTCTCCCGGCGCTTCTGGGCCAACTCCTTCGTTTGCACCGCTCGTTGAAACCCACACCATCAAGTCCTGGACACCGTCGTTGTACACGACGCTGTTGGGCGTGTCGCCCACGACGTCGAAGTAGAGCGTGCCGGTCGTCGTGGCGCCTGGCGCCGCCGCGGGCACACCCCCGCCGATGACGCGGTAGTTCTGCCCGCTCTCAGCGCGGGCGTTGAAGAGCGGGACCAACGGCGTGGCCCAACCGCCGAGCCCTTCGACGGTCACGGTGGCCGCATACAACCGGCCGTTGTGAGGCACGGCGTCGGAACTCGGTGACAGGCCATTCACCGTGTAGCCGATCATCGGAGCGCCGGTGCCGTAATCGTTCAGTGTCTCCTGCTGACCGAATGGCTTGATGTCGTTGGCCGCCGACGCCGGGATCGCCGTGGCGGCGGCAGCACCGATCGCAATTGCCGCGACACCGACAGGTGCCGCTAGTTTCCGGATCTTCACCGTTACTCCCCTCGTGTCTTCGCTGTACAAAAAGCGAACTTACCCCGGCCAAACCGACAAAATACGCAAATTGTCAGCGCGACTCATGCGTTGGCGGTGCGCCACATCCGGAGGAACGGTGTCCCGTCCGGCAGCCGGATTTCGCATGGACTCATATCGCGGTAGCCGTGGCGCCGGTAGAGCCGGGCGCTGTTGTGGTTGCTGGCTTCCAGGTACTGCGGTAGACCGACGGTGTCCATCTCATCGTGACCGTGCTTGAGTAACACACTGCCCAACCCCATGTTTCGACAGCGGGGATGCACCCCGAGCAATGCGAGGTGCCAGTGCGGCTCGTGGGGGTGGTGCTCGTCTAACAAGGCGTCGATGGCCTGGAAGCGATCCAGGTAAGACCCTGCCAACTCGGCTAGACGGCGCGCGTAGTCGGCGATCTCCGGCATCTCACGGGTGCGATCGAACCACACCGCAGCCGCCAGCAGGCCATCACCGTCATGGATGACCTCGACGCGACCGTGATCGAAGGCATGGTGCGTCACCAGGGCGAAGTAGTCGCCACATATGCGGTGTCGTTCGGCGAGAGGCGGGACGAGATAGGCCGTGGCATCGAGATCGTTGAAGGCCAACGCAATAAGCGCGCCTACCGCATCGATCTCTTCCTTGTGGGCACGGCGGACAGTCGGACCGATCACAGTAACTCCTTCGCGAACCGATTCTCTGCGATTCGTATGCACTGTGTTTTCAACGCCTCGCAAATCGCGAACCATCCTGTTCGCCAGCCGAATACAAACTCTGGTAGATCACTGTGAGATCCATGGGTGCTGCACGGAACTGTTAGTAAATAAAAATGATGGTAAATGATGTTTACTAATGAGACAGACTGACGCTGGGAGGCGACACTATGAAACTCGACGGACTAACCGCGCTTGTGACCGGCGCTGGGACGGGCATCGGTGAGGCGATCGCTCGACGATTGGTGGCTGATGGCGCGCGCGTCTGCGTTGTCGGCCGCAGCGGCCAACGCCCTTGAGACGCTGGTATCGAGCTTGCCCGAAGGCACCGCAACCAGCGTGGTCGCCGATGTCGCCAACCATGATGAAATCGTCGAAGCGGTTGCGATGGCTGCACGCTGCGGTGACGGTGTCCTCGACATCGTCGTGAACAATGCAGCAACCTGCCCGGTCGGAACCGTCGAGGACGGCGAGGTCGAGGATTGGGAACGGACTCTCGCGGTCAATCTCACGGGGCCGATGCTGATCATCAGGGCAGCGTTGCCGTACCTGCGGAAGTCTCCCTCGGCATCGGTCGTCAACATCTCCTCGGTGGCCGGCAGGCGGCCTTTCCCTGGGCTGGCGGCGTACTCCGCCTCGAAGGCGGGACTGATCATGCTTACTCAACAAGCCGCACTGGATTACGGCGCAGAGAATATCCGCTTCAACGCCGTGTGTCCGGGCTGGGTACGGACGCCCATGAGTGCCCTAGCCATGCAGGCCGTGATCGGACTCCACGGCGGTGATGTTGAGTCGGCCTTTACGAGGGTCAGCCGAGACACTCCGCTGGCGCGCGTCGCCGATCCCTGCGAAATCGCCGGCGTCGTCGCATTCCTCGTGTCTCCGGATGCATCGTTTGTCACCGGACAGGTGGCAGCGGTCGACGGGGGTTCAACGCTCCAGGATGTGTCGACGCTCCCCTTTGTCGATCGCATGGAAGTGCATTAGCGCCGTGCCACTTCGGATTGTCCCGGGTCCTCAATCCGCTCGGAACTGCTCAACTCCACAGCGTCACATGAACTTTGGGGCGAAACCTGGTCACTCCGACACCGGTGCCCCTGATCATCGCCTGGGTGCACCGTGGAGTGGTGATGAACCGGACGAGTTCCGAAACGGCGGGCTGGCGCGACGCGGACGGCAGCGTGGCCGCCGACCATTCGCCGGACGCCTGAAGCCCCGGCCCCTTCACGTGCGCGAGCCGGGCCGCGGAAAGGTCCTTTGCGACAGCGGAGCCGATGGTCAGGGTGACGCCGCCGACCCGCTGGACTTCTTCGCACCCCGCGGCGTCACTCTGGAAGATGCGCTGGCGCGCGTCGGGAATCGCGAGTTTTCTCCTTGCGCAGCTGCGCGACGTGCATGGACACGCCGGCGTCGGACATGCCGAGTTCCTGCGGCCGCCGAGTGCACCGAGCCGAGCCGCACCACCGCTGAGTAGGCGCGAAGCTGTGCCGGTGTCACGAATGAGCCTACGTTGGGGCTCGTGAGTGACGTGCTCGCGCGATCTGTTGGCGGTCTGGCGCTGCCGGCGGCACGGCGGGCGTCGGCACGGTGGTGCGCACCTACTCGTCGGCGCCGAGACCGCCCGGCGCGTCGATGGTCGTCGCCCCCGACGGCACGGTCGTGCGGGTCGGTGTCGGGTGGCTGTGTCGAGGGCGCGGTGTACGAACTCGCCACCGAGGTGACCGGCACCGGGGTGCCCGTGCTGCAGCGGTACGGGGTCAGCGACGATGACGCCTTCGCGGTCGGCCTCACCTGTGGCGGGACCATCGACATCTTCGTCGAACCGGTGTCGCAGCGCACGTTTCCCGAGCTCGAGGCGCTCGCCGACGACATCGAAAACCACCGGCCGGTCGCCGTCGCCACCGTGATCGCCCATCCGGATCGCGGCTCGGGTGGGCCGTCGGCTGGTGGTCCGTGCGCGACGAAGTGATGGGAACGCTCGGCTCGCGCCGGGCCGACGCCGCGGTCACCGACGACGCGCGGGGCCTGCTGGCGGCGGGTCGCAGTGAGGTGCTGACCTACGGGCCCGACGGCCAGCGCCGCGGCGTCGGGCATGGAGGTGTTCGTCGCCAGCCACGCGCCGCGGCCCCGGATGCTGGTGTTCGGTGCCATCGACTTCGCCGCGGCGGTCGCGCAAGCAGGGGGCGCTGCTGGACTACCGGGTCACGGTGTGCGACGCCCGCCCGGTCTTCGCGACGCCGGCGCGCTTCCCGACGGCCGACGAGGTCGTCGTCGACTGGCCGCACCGCTACCTGGCCGCGCAGGCCGAGGCCGGCGCCGATCGACGCGCGCACCGTGATCTGCGTGCTGACCCACGACCCGAAGTTCGACGTTCCGCTGCTCGAGGTGGCGCTGCGGCTGCCCGAAGTCGCCTACATCGGCGCGATGGGATCGCGCCGCACCCACGATGACCGGCTGGACCGGCTGCGTGAGGCCGGGCTGACCGACGCCGAACTGGCCCGGCTGTCCAGCCCGATCGGACTGGACCTCGGCGCCCGGACCCCCGAGGAGACCGCGGTGTCGATCGCCGCCGAGATCATCGCCCGCACGTGGGGCGGTGGCGGCCGGCCGCTGACCGAGACCGGCGGCCGGATCCACCATCGAGCAGGCAGAACCAAGCACAGCGCAGTTAAGCGATCCTTAACTCGCTATTGACGGTTCGTCATACCGGCCGAGACTGGGCTTCCCGTCGTGGATGTGAGGCCGCGTCACATGCAAGTTCCTGGACCCTTCGAGTACGAACGCGCCACCAGCGTCGACCACGCCGTCGGCCTGCTGGACCGGTTGGGTGAGGGTGCCCTGATCGTCGCGGGCGGTCACAGCCTGCTGCCGATGATGAAACTGCGCATCGCCAACCCCGAGTATCTGATCGACATCAACGACCTCGCGGCCGAACTCGGCTATATCATCATCGGAGCCGACGCTGGTGCGGATCGGCGCGATGACGCGACACCGCGAGGTGCTCGACTCCGACGCGCTCGCGGCGGTATGCCCGATCTTCCGCGACGCCGAGCGGGTGATCGCCGATCCGGTGGTACGCAACCGCGGCACCGTGGGCGGGTCGCTGTGCCAGGCCGACCCGGCCGAGGATCTCACGACGGTCTGCATGGTGCTCGACGCCGTCTGCGTGGCCCGCGGGCCGGCGGGGCAGCGGGAGATTCCGATCGACGACTTCCTCGACGGGTCCCTACGAAACCTCGCTGGCGCACAACGAGATGCTCATCGAGATTCGGATCCCGCTGCGGCACAACACATCCAGTGCCTATGCGAAGGTCGAACGCCGGGTGGGCGATTGGGCGGTGACCGCGGCCGGTGCGCGCCGTGACCCTCGACGGCGACGACATCGCGATCGTCGCCGGCGCGTCGGCCTGACCGCGGTGAACCCGATGCGGCAGGCGCTGCGCGCGCTTGTCGGACTCGCTGACGGGCAAGCCGGCCACCGAGGAGACCTTCGCCGAGGCGGGCGCGGCCGCCGCGGAGGCCTGCGAACCGGTCACCGACATGCGCGGCAGCGCCGACTACAAGCGCCACCTGGCCTCCGAACTGACCATCCGCACGCTTGCGCACATCGGTCGAGCGGGTGCGCAACGCGCCGGCACTCGCAAGGGAATTAGAGGACAACATGCAGGTGAACATGACCGTCAACGGCGAAGTCCGTGAGCGCCGAGGTGGAACCGCGCATGCTGCTGGTGCACTTCCTGCGCGATCAACTGCGGCTTACGGGAACGCACTGGGGTTGCGACACCTCCAACTGCGGCACCTGCGTCGTCGACGGTGGACGGCGAGCCGGTGAAGTCCTGCACGATGCTCGCCGCGATGGCGTCCGGGCACGACGTGCGCACCGTGGAGGGCATGGAAGTCGACGGCAAGCTCGACCCGGTGCAGGAGGGCTTCATGCAGTGCCACGGACTGCAGTGCGGGTTCTGCACCCCGGGCATGATGATCACCGCTCGCGCGCTGCTCGACCGCGATCCCGACCCCGACCGAGGACGACCATCCGGGAGGCGATCTCCGGGCAGATCTGCCGGTGTACCGGCTACACCACGATCGTGCGATCGATCCAGTGGGCGGCGAGACAGGGCCACGACGACTTCGCTCCCGGCGCAGACCGAGGAAACCCTCGGCGGGACGCCGGAGATCACCTGATCGAAGCCGGGAGCAAGTGATGACCACCCTCGAGCCGGCCGCCGTCAGAGAACGACCTGGCCGACAACGACAAGAAGCCGTGCGGTCACGGCCGCATGCTGCGCAAAGAGGATCCCCGGTTCATCCGTGGCCGCGGCAACTACGTCGACGACATCACGCTGCCCGGCATGCTGCACCTGGCGATCCTGCGCTCGCCGTACGCGCACGCCAGGATCAACAGCATCGATGTCTCTGCGGCACAGGCGCATCCGAAGGTCAAGGCAGTGGTGACCGGCGCCGACCTCGCCGAAAAGGGCCTCGCGTGGATGCCGACGCTCTCCAACGACGTGCAGGCGGTGCTCGCCACCGACAAGGTGCGGTTCCAGGGCCAGGAGGTGGCGTTCGTCGTCGCCGAGGACCGCTACTCGGCCAGGGACGCGCTGGAGCTCATCGACGTCGAATACGAACCGCTGGATCCCGTCGTCGACGCGCGCACGGCGCTCGACCCCGACGCACCGGTCATCCGCACCGACCTCGAAGGCAAGACCGACAACCACTGCTTCGACTGGGAGACCGGCGACGCGGCGGCCACCGAGGCCGTGTTCGCCAAGGCCGACGTCGTCGTCAAGCAGGAGATCGTCTATCCGCGCGTGCATCCCGCGCCGATGGAAACCTGCGGCGCCGTCGCCGATCTGGATCCGGTCGACCGGGAAGCTGACACTGTGGTCGACCACCCAGGCGCCGCACGCGCACCGCACGCTGTACGCCTTGGTGGCGGGGCTGCCCGAACACAAGATCCGGGTCATCTCCCCGACATCGGCGGCGGGTTCGGCAACAAGGTGCCGATCTACCCGGGCTACGTCTGCGCGATCGTCGGCTCGCTGCTGCTCGGCAAGCCGGTCAAGTGGATGGAGGACCGCAGCGAGAACCTCACCACCACCGGATTCGCCCGCGACTACATCATGGTCGGCGAGATCGCCGCCACCAAGGACGGCAAGATCCTCGCGATCCGCTCCAATGTGCTGGCCGACCACGGCGCCTTCAACGGCACCGCGGCGCCGGTGAAATACCCGGCCGGCTTCTTCGGGGTGTTCACCGGCAGCTACGACATCGAGGCCGCGTACTGCCACATGACCGCGGTGTACACCAACAAGGCGCCGGGCGGCGTCGCCTACGCATGCTCGTTCCGCATCACCGAGGCGGTGTACTTCGTCGAACGGCTGGTCGACTGCCTGGCGTTCGAACTGAAGATGGATCCGGCCGAGCTGCGGCTGCGGAACCTGTTGAAGCCGGACCAGTTTCCGTACAAGTCCAAGACCGGCTGGGTGTACGACTCGGGCGACTACGAGACCACCATGCGGCTGGCCATGGACATGATCGGCTACGACGCGCTGCGCGACGAACAGAAAGAGAACGCCGCGAGCGCGGCGAGCTGATGGGCATCGGCATGTCGTTCTTCACCGAGGCTGTCGGCGCCGGCCCGCGCAAGGACATGGACATCCTCGGTCTCGGCATGGCCGACGGCTGCGAGCTGCGGGTGCACCCGACCGGCAAAGCCGTTGTGCGGCTGTCGGTTCAGACCCAGGGCCAGGGTCACGAGACGACGTTCGCGCAGATCGTCGCCGAGGAACTCGGCATCCCGCCCGACGACATCGACGTGGTGCACGGCGACACCGACCAGACGCCGTTCGGGCTCGGCACCTACGGCAGCCGGTCGACGCCGGTGTCGGGGGCGGCCGCCGCGCTGGTGGCGCGCAAGGTCAGGGACAAGGCCAAGATCATCGCCTCCGGCATGCTGGAGGCCTCGATCGCCGATCTGGAATGGGAGAAGGGCTCGCTTCCACGTCAAGGGCGATCCGTCGGCGTCGGTGACGATCCAGGACATCGCGATGCGCGCGCACGGCGCGGGCGATCTGCCCGAGGGCATGGAAGGCGGCCTGGACGCCCAGATCTGTTACAACCCGGAGAATCTCACCTATCCGTACGGCGCCTACTTCTGCGTCGTCGACATCGACCCGGGCACCGCGGTGGTCAAGGTGCGCCGGTTCCTCGCCGTCGACGACTGCGGCACCCGCATCAATCCGATGATCATCGAGGGACAGATACACGGCGGCATCACCGACGGCATCGGCATGGCACTGATGGAGATCATCGCGTTCGACGAGGACGGCAACTGCCTCGGCGGGTCGCTGATGGACTACCTGATCCCGACCGCGATGGAGGTGCCGCACTTCGAGACGGGCCACACCGTCACGCCGTCGCCGCACCACCCGATCGGGGCCAAGGGCGTCGGCGAGTCCGCCACCGTCGGGATCACCCCCGGCCGTTGTCAATGCGGTGGTGGATGCGTTGGCGCCGTTCGGTGTCCGGCACGCCGACATGCCGCTGACGCCCTCGCGGGTGTGGGAGGCCATGCAGGGCAGAGCGAGGCCCCCGATCTGAGATGGAGCCGTGATGAAGGTCGTCGAACGCGGGCGCACGTTGCGGGCGCGCACGCCGTTCGTCCACGCCACCGTGGTGCGCGCGCAGCAACCCACATCGGCGCATCCCGGCGACGAGGCGATCCTGTTGTCCGACGGCACGATCGAGGGCTTCGTCGGTGGCCAGTGCGCGCAGAACTCGGTGCGCAAGGCGGCGCTGGGTGCGCTGCAGACCAACGAGAGTGTGCTGCTGCGGGTGCTGCCCGACGGTGACGTGCACTTCCCGGAGGCGCCGGGCGCTGTGTCGTGGTCAATCCGTGTCTGTCCGGCGGCGCGCTGGAGATCTTCCTGGCGCCGCAGGTGCCCGCGCCGCTGGTCGGATCTGCGGTGCGCACCCCGATCGCCGATGCGCTGGCCGACCTCTGCGGACGCTCGGCTATGACGTGCAACGCGAGGAGCGCCGGGAGCGACCTGGCGGCGCCACCGCGGTGGTGATCGCCAGCCACGGCGGGCCCGAGGCGGAGATGATCCGCGCGGCGCTCGACGCCGGCGTCGGCTACATCGGCTTGGTGGCCAGCAGGATTCGTGGCCGTCGATCCTTGACCGACTCGAGCTGACGCGAGGCCGAACGGGCCCGGGTGCACACCCCGGTCGGGTTGCCGATCGGCGCGAAGACGCCGGCGGAGATCGCGCGTGTCGATCCTCGCCGAGGTGATCGCGGCGATCCGGGTGGACGGGCTGTCGTGGACCGACCGCGCCGTTCGCAGGCCCGAACAGGTGACGGACCCCGTGTGTGGCATGACCGTCGTGCGTCGCGTCGTCGACTCCGTATGTGGCGTCCGACGGCGAAGAGCACTGGTTCTGCAGCGCGGCGTGCCGCGGCAACGTTTCTGGCGGCGGGTGTGGGCTCATGACCGCAGGCGGCGTCACCGGCGTCGTGCTGGCAGCGGGACGCTCGATCCGCCTCGGCACGCCCAAGCAGCTTCTCCCGTACGCGCGATACCACTCTGCTCGGGGCGACGCTCGATGCCGCGCGGCGGTGCTCGTTCGACCAGCTGCATCCTCACCCTCGGCGGCGCCGCCGGACGCTGGTGCGCGAGTGGGTCGCGTTCGACGACGTCGACGTCGTGGTCGCCGACGACTTGCCGGCGCCGGTTGTTCCTCGTCGCTGCGGGCCGCGCCTCGCCCGCGTCCATCCGCGGCCGGCGGCATCGTGTTGATGCTCGGCGACCAGCCCGGCGTCCAGCCGCGCACGCGTCGAGCGGCTTGTCGCGTCGTGTCGCCGCCGCCATCGCCGTGTGCCGCTACTCCGATGGCATCGGCCATCCGTTCTGGTTGGGCCGCGCCATCTTCGGCGAGCTGTGGCCGGCCTGCACGGCGACAAGGGGGTCTGGAAGCTGAGTCGAGCGGCCAGGTCGTCAGGCACGATCGCCGAGCTGACGCGTCGTCGGGGCGGTCCGCTCGACGTCGACACCTGGGACGACTACCAACGACTGCTGGCTCGGCGGCGCCGTGACGGCGTTCGCGACGTCGACGACGTGATGCGGCGCTTCGATGCCCACGACTACCTGCTCGACGAGGGCACCGCGTCGGCCATCTACCTGGCGGTCGCCCTTGGCCGTCCGCTGCTGCTGGAGGGCGAGCCGGGCGTCGGTAAGACCACCGCGGCGAAAACCCTTGCCGCTGTTCTGGATACACCTCTTATCCGGCTGCAGTGCTACGAGGGTCTGACCGCCGGCGAGGCGCTGTACGACTGGAACTACCAGCGCCAGCTGCTGGCATCCGGCTGGCCGAGGCGCATGGCGACGGCGGATCGACGAGGCCGACCTGTACACCGAGGCGTATCTGGTCGACCGCCCGATCCTGCAATGCGTCCGGTACCGGGGGCCCGACCCCGCCGGTGCTCCTGATCGACGAGATCGACCGCGCCGACGACGAATTCGAGGCGTTGCTGCTGGAGTTCCTCGGCGAGGCGTCGGTCACGGTGCCCGAGCTGGGCACCTTCGTCGCCGAGCGACCGCCGCTCGTCGTGCTGACCTCGAACCGCAGCCGCGACCTGCACGATGCGCTGCGAAGGCGCTGCCTGTACCACTGGATCGACTATCCGGCACCGGCCCGGGCTGCCGCGATCGTGCGGCGCACCGTGCCCGGCGCCCGCGACCGCGCTCATCGAGCATGCGACCCAATTCGTCGGCGGTACGCGACCTCGACCTGGACAAACCGCCGGGCGTCGCCGAAACCATCGACTGGGTTGCTGCGCTGGTCGCGCTCGGAGTGGGTGACCTGGTGGCCGCACCCGCCGCGCTGCCCAGCCTTGGCGCGTTGGCCAAGACACCCGACGACCGCGAACTGATCCGCGACGCATTGCCGAATACAGCCCGGAATGAGAGGAAGCCCAGATGAAGATCGCCAACGAGTTCACCGTCAGCGCCCCGATCGAGCGAGGCCTGGGATGTGCTCACCGACCTCGAACAGGTGGTCCCGCTGATGCCGGGCGCGCAGATGACCGGCCAGGACGGGCGACGACGTGCTGGGCAAGGTGAAGGTCAAGGTCGGCCCGGTGACCAGTGAGTTCAGCGGCAAGGTGCACTTCGTCGAGCAGGACCGCGACGAGCACCGGGCCGTCATCGACGCCAAGGGCAAGGAAGCGCGCGGGACCGGCAACGCCGCCGCCACCGTCACCGCCGTGCTGCACGATGCAGGCGAGCAGCACCCGGGTCACCGTCGACACCGACCTGAAGATCGTCGGCAAGCTCGCCCAGTTCGGCAGCGGCATGCTGCAGCAGGTGTCGGAGAAGCTGCTCGGCCAGTTCGTCGAGTCGCTGGAAGCAAAGCTGGCCGCCGCGGACGAACCGCTGGCCGCCGCTCCCCTAGGTGACTCGTCGGTGCAGGACGCCGCCGCCGGCCCGCGCCGACCACCGGACGGCCGATCGACCTGCTCGAGCTGGCGGGCGGACGCGCTGAAGAAATACGGTCCGCCGATTTTCGGCGTCTTCCTGCTGGCGGCCGTCGTTCGCCGCTTGGCAGGTTGGGGATGGGCAGAAAGTGCGCGGTCGCGCCGACGCCCGTGACGGTCCGCTGTTGCTGCGCGGGGTCGACCTGGCGGCGTTCGCCGTTGCGCTGGTGGCTCGGTTGCGCGGGCGGGTGTCGCGGTGTCCGCCGCGGCCCTCCCGGTTTGTGGCCGCGTTGGACCACTTGGTACCGCGGTCCGCCGCCGGCTGTACTGGGCGGCGAGGCTGACACTGGTGAACCGCGCCGAGGATCTGCCCGATCTTCGACGCCGTCTTCGCTGCGCTGTTCGCTGACGCCGTGTTCGGTCTCGATCCGCCCAGTCGGAAGCCGGCCTCGGCGGGGCCGTCGCACGGTACCCGGGCGTCAGCCGCGCGCAGGGCACGACGGTCGACGGGCAGGGTCTGCCGTGGACGACTAGGCCTGATGTCGATCACCGCGACCGATCATCGCTGGACGGACGTCGTTGCCCGACGTGCTGCCCAGCCGGCTGGTCGCGCGCGCCGACGAGCCCTTCGACCGGTTCGACGCCGACGATCTGCGCCCCATCGGCCAGTGGTTGGAGCGGCCGACGGCGCTGGCCCCGCCGGCGCAGCCTGCGCCGAGAAGCCATCCGCACGGCAAGCGATCGATCTGCGGGCGACGATCAGGGCGTCGCGGACCACAGGCTGGGAGCCGGTGCGGTTGGCCCGCACTCGCAGGCGAACCCGTCCGCGTCCGGTGGTGCTGGTCTGCGACGTCAGCAGATCGATGCAGCCTTACGCGACGATCTACCTGCATCTGATGCGGGCCGCAGCCGTTGTGCCGGAGCGGAATCCGCCCGGAGATCTTCGTATTCGCGACGTCTCTGACCAGGATGACGTCCGCGTTGTCGCACCGCTCACCGGAGATCGCGCTCGACCGAGCCAATGCCAGGTCACCGATCGGTTTGGCGGCACCCATCTCGGTCGGTGCATCGGCGAATTGTTGTCGCCGCCCCACGGCAACGCGTTGCGCGGCGCCGTGGTCATCATCGCTTCCGACGGGTGGGACAGCGATCCGCCAGAAGTGCTCGACCGCGCACTCGCCCGGCTGCGTCGACGCGCAGCTCCTGGTGTGTGGGTCAATCCGCGGATGGCGCAGCGCGGGTTCCAACCGCTGACGGGTTCGATGGCGGCGGCGCTGCCCTACTGCGATCTTCCTGATTCCAGCCGATTCATTGAACGGCTTGCGGGATCTGTTCGACTCACTGGCCGACGCAACGCGTTGAAGCCGTTACCCCTCGTCGGGCCAGTCGCCCTGTGGGTCCAGTCCGCCGTCCCAGGTCTCCCAGGTGTCGTGGCGTCTGTCGCGGGGAGCGACGATGCGACGGCGTAACTCGAGGAGCAACTCTTCGGTGGGCACGTGGGACAGACCGCTTGGGCTGGTCGGGTGCAGCGCGTAGCCCTGCGGCGCGGGGTTGGGGTTGCTCCGCCGCAGCGTGGACACCAGCTCTGTCGGTTCGCCGCCGCCCAGGATGGAGTCGACACTTCCCGGCGCCCAGGCCAGCTTGTTCTCCAGCATGGCGTAGGTGCCGGGGTTGGCTTTACGCACGCCGTGCTCGATGTCCGCGAGCGCGCGCACGGTGAACTGCATCCTCTGCCAGATCGGTTCGGTTGCGGTAGCCCAGTGCTACGCGCCGACTCACGACCTGGTGGCCAAGCCGTTCCAGAGCGCGTCGGTCCATGCCACGCATCATGGCGCACTCAGGCGGCAATGTCGAACCGCCATGCCCATTCCTATCCACCTAATGTAAGCAATAGGCGGAATTTATTTCCGCGGAATCCCCGCGAGATCGGCCCTGGCCTGCGTAACCGCGTCCCAGAAGATTTCTTCCACCTTCTCCTTGGATCGCCCGACCACCTCGATCTTCGGCGCACCGGCGACTTCTCGGCGCACCACCCTGGCGTCGGGCAGCCTTCACCGGTCCACCACTCCTGGCGGATGGAGTAGTCGTCAAACCGTTCGCCCTCGTCGGTGTGCCGCAGCGCCCCGCGCCGCTTGCTGATCGGCATTCGCGCCCACCACTCCGCGCGCCAATAGGGGCCGTCGTACTCCCCGGCGGGGTTCCGACCTGCCACTCCTCCACCTGCACCGGTTCCACCGGTGCGATGCCGTTGTACTCCTGGGCGAACCGATAGGCCTGGTCACTGTCGAGGTAGACCCTTTCGATGCGGTATGTGTCACCGCCGCCCGCCGTGACCACGTACACCGTCGCCATCGCCGTCCCCTGTATCCGCTGGTTACCGAGCCTCAGTCTCCCATCAACCGCGAGGCTGCATCGATGATTCAGGCCGCCATCACGCGGACCTCGCTGTGAGGTAGATCATGGTGGAAACAATTTCCGTTCTATTGACACAGTTTCCATTTATTTCCTATCGTTGCATCCACACGGAGCGACAGTCGCTCTCTGCAACCAAAGAAATCAGGAAACATGAAGAAGATCATCGTGGCCGGACTGCTGGGTGGCGCGATCACCGCGTCGTTCCTGGGCGCCGGAGCGGCCAACGCGACGCATGACGAGTACGTCGGCAAGACGCCGGAGCAGCTGGTCCAGATCAGCATCGAGCGCTCCATCGCGCTGCCGGGTCTGCAAGGCCAGGCGCTGGTCACGGGCACACCAGGCGTTCGTCGCAGGCGACTACAAGACGGTGAACACCATCATCGGCGATGTCGTCGACGGCCCGCAGTGGGCCATCGATCCGGCCATCGAGGCGCTCGCCCAGAAGCTGCCGAAGCCGGTGGGAGGCACCAACGGCGACTCCTACACGCCCGAGGCCGGTGGGTACGCACGGCCCGGACGCCGACGGTTCGCTGATGGAGTTCCGCAACACGCAGATGCTGCTGGCGCGCGACACCGCCCGCGCCAACGTCCAGGCTCACGTGGCCAAGGCCGGCGAGGTTCGCGACGCGATCAAGGCGGCGCTCACTCCCAAGAAGTAACCCCACAGAGAGTTCTGTCGTAAGGGACAGCAGGCCGGGCCGCACCCGGCATCACGGCATGAGGCTGTATCCGCCCGCTCGATGCGCGTTCGGAGACTGATCGTCGGGCATATCGAGTCCGCCCGCCGTTGAGGAACTGGCGACTCGAGCTGACGTCGGCCTACCGCCATTTCGCCGCAAGCGATTCGCGTCTGCTGACCCACCCCACAGGCTGAGCGGCCCTGAACTTCTGAGGGGTCAGGGCCGCTCGAAACAGGCGGGGAGTCGCTTCGGCGACTCCCCGTTCTGCAATTTTCAGTGAAAGTCGTTACGCCGCAGGGACGGTGATCGTCGCCACCAATCGTGGCTTCGATTACGACTTCTCGGGGCACGCCGAGGTGCTCTGCGGCAGCGCCGATGGCGTGTCGGCCGGCTTGAAGCGTCTTCGCCCGCTTCGCGATTAGGTGAAAGTTCTACTCACGGGTAGCATTCGAGGAGTTGGTATTCTAGACACGGGTACTCAACTCATTCCGGGGCACTCTTGCTTCTCACATCTTCTGAGTCTCAGCTCGACCACCGGACTTCATCCAGCCAATGACGCAGTAGCGCATCGACGCGTCTGCGCGGCTGAAACAAACGAGTCAATCACCGGTAGAGACGGGCCGAATCATGGCCTCTACCAGTGGTTTACACAACCCATGCCACCCATCCGGGTTGCACCAGAATGCCCAGGACGGCGCAATCCGGCCGGGCATCAAAAGGAGTAGAAATGACCACAAGTAATCCCACCACCAATGATTCCACCTCGGCACGTCGCCCGAACGGCCCCGTTGCCTACCCGGCCGATGGCACGCAGCCGGCCCGCGTCTCCCGTCGTGGCGATGAGACGAAAGCTGCTTACAAGACAACGGAATTCGTCGTCTACATCTTGGCAGTCATCGGCGTGCTGATCGCCTCGTTCATGGTCAGTACCACCGACGCGCATGAGGACTACTTCCGGGCCGACCGGGCATGGTTCTTCGTCGTGCTCTTGACCATCGGTTACATGGTGAGCCGTGGTTTCGCGAAGTCGGGTAGTCGCCACCACGACGACGCGTAATACTCGACAGACCCCGGAGTTGTTGCGACGACTCGAGGGTGGAGGGCAATAGCCTTCACTGATTTAGCCCCCGCCAGTGCTGCAGTGTGCTGGCGGGGGCACCTCTTTGCCCGTCGCTCCAGCATGCAAACGTTTTGGTGTTCGAATCGCCGCGCGGATCTGGGAGTCATGGACCGCAAGAGCG
Source organism: uncultured Actinomycetota bacterium (assembly GCA_963766945.1). Taxonomy (GTDB): domain Bacteria; phylum Actinomycetota; class Actinomycetes; order Mycobacteriales; family Mycobacteriaceae; genus Mycobacterium. The sequence continues at coordinate 62,934 of CAVYCT010000036.1, read as the reverse complement.
GGGTCGCGGGCGCTAGGGCAGAACCCACGACCCCGCTCTCTTTTGAGCGTACGCCCGGGCGCCATGGGGCCAGTCCGGCTGAATGACACCCGCCTCACGGGAGCAGGTGGCCGACCGAAGTCAATTGATTCGACGGTCAGCATAAGCATTGGGTTGCTCAGTAGGGCTGTCGAAGCAGATGATGCATGAGTGGGTACCGCCATCGTCGTGACGCTGTTGGCGCTGCTGGCGGTCGGCATCGTGGCAAGTCAGCTCCTCCGCCTAAGGAAGTGGCTGAAGCGGCCGCCTAGCTCACGCCAGTGACGGCGCGACGGCGGGGAAGCCCGAACCATCTCGAAGCGGCCTTGCGCTGCTTATCCGGTGACCGCGAGTTCGGGTTCGCGGGCATGGCTGCGTAGCGTGTCGAGCGCCTTGGCCAGAAGACGCGAGACGTGCATCTGTGAGCAGCCGACACGTTCGGCGATTTGAGTCTGTGTCAGGTTCTCGAAGAATCGCAGCGTGAGAACGGTTCGCTGCCGCTCAGGCAATGCGGCGATGAGAGGCCGTACCGTTTGAACATCGAGCACTTTGTCCAGGTTGGTGTCAATGTCACCGAGGGTGTCACCGAACTGCCTGCTATCGTCGCCGCTTGCAACCGCCATGTCGGTGGACTTTGTGGAGTAATTGTCGCCACCAATCGTGGCTTCGATTACGACTTCTCGGGGCACGCCGAGGTGCTCTGCGATCTCGGAGGCGGTGGGTGCACGATTCAGCCGCTGTGAGAGCTCCGCGCGTGCCCTTATCAGTTGCGGTTGAAGCTCTTTGACACTTCGAGGCACCTTGACCGCCCACCCGTAGTCCCGGAAGTGGCGGCGGACCTCGCCCATCATGGTGGGCACAGCGAACGACGCGAAGTCCGCTCCGTTGTCGACGTCGAAGCGGTTGAGCGCGTTGACCAAACCGAGTCGCGCCGCCTGGACAAGATCGTCAAATGGTTCACCGCGGCCGCGGTAGCGGCGGGCGATGTGATCGGCCAGCGGCAGACAACGGTTCACGATTGCTTCGCGGTGCCGCAGATAGGCCGGCGATCCGGCGGTGAGCGTATTGAGATGTCGGATCATCTCGGTCACTTCTGAATATTCCGAATTCCACACAGACACCCGTAGGCCTCATTTCCGGTCCGCAGCATTTGGATCGCGGCTCGGATCTGAACCTCTTGTGGTGCGTGTACCCCGTAGCTGACCAGCCGAAACATCCCACGGTCAAGCGGCCGACGCGTCGGCGCGCGGGTGGGTGCGACAAGTGCGGCGCAGCCCAGGGCTGCGCTGTCGTCTCAACGTCAGAGTTGCACCCTGGGCCGTCCTCGCGAAGCCGACCAGAGCAACCAAACATCGACACCCGCTGCATATGAGTGCCCGGTGCCAATACTCATAAACCCAAGCTGTCTATTGGGCTTCGGCCTGCTCCCCGGCGCAGACCCAAGCCCGATGTCGGAGAAGCCCGGGAGCGAGCGGCTTCCTCGAGGATGCACCGCTCGAGCTCCCGGGCCGGTCTGTGTCGATCGGTCTCCGATGATCCGCTCATGGACGGGTCAGAAGTGCCATGTCGTAAACGGAACGGGGCGGGAGCGATTCGTCGTTGCGGAGGCGTGAGCTAGAAGTCGCTCCCTGCTTCTAGGCCCCGGGGTCACGGAGCAGCTAGGGAGACGGATCGCTGTCGGAATCGAGAGCTGCGTACTTAGTGTGCTCCTAAGCGCGCGTTGACACCACCCGAGCGGCGGGGTAGGTCGTTACAGAGCGGTTTGACCCGGTGGGATGGGGGGAATCAACCGCGGATGACGTTGCCATCGACAGTCGTTGAACCTGCATTGCCGCAGGCCGTCGGTCCGCTGTCGGCGACGATTCTGGACCTGCTCCACCGCGGTCCTCCCGCCTTGCTCCTCCAGCCGATCGACGTGCCGCCGATGCGCGAAGCGGATCCGTACGGGCTTGACCTGCAGCTCGCGCTCTACACCTGTTATGAGCTGCACTATCGCGGATTCGCCGGCGTCGACCCGCGATGGGAGTGGAATCCTGCCCTGCTGCAGGTACGGGCGCCAGCTCGAAGACGCGTTTCTGAGCGCGGTGCGCTGTGACGTCGGTGACATCGGACCGCACGACACCGCCGCGAGGGAGATGGACGCGTTGTCGGTCGAGCAGATCGACGGCGAAGGACCGTCCTTCTACCTCCGCGACGAGGGCAACTGGGAGCAGATGCGGGAGTACTTCGCGCACCGCTCGCTGTACCACCTCAAGGAAGGCGATCCGCACGCCTGGGCGATACCCCGCTTGACGGGGCACGCCAAAGCGGCTTTCGTCGCGATCGAGTTCGACGAATTCGGCGGCGGCCGCGGCGATCGCGTGCACCAGCGGTTGTTCGCCGAACTGATGGACGCCGCCGGGCTCGATTCGACATACCTGGGCTACCTCGACGACGTGCCCGCCCCCGCGCTGGCGTCGGTCAACCTCATGTCGATGTTCGGGCTGCACCGGGATCTGCGCGGCGCGGCAATCGGCCATTTCGCGGCCACCGAGATCACGTCGTCACCGGGCTCGCGACGGCTGACGGAGGCACTGGAGCGGATGGGTGCACCCGAACCGTGCAAGGCGTTCTACCGAGAGCATGTCGAGGCCGACGCCGTACACGAACAGGTGGTGCGCACCGACGTGGTCGGCGATCTGATCGCACAGGAACCGCAGTTGGAACGCGACGTCGTGTTCGGCATCAGGGCGCTCGGGGTGGTCGAAGACCGCCTTGCCGCCCATCTCATGGACTGCTGGACGGCCGGCCGCTCGTCGTTACGCCGACCGCTGCCCTGACGACTCGCTGCGCCGCCGGCAGCGATGGCTGGTGTCGCACAACGGATAGTTCTTGCTGCGGCGGCATGCGCATATCGCGACCATGAATCGGTCGGATTCCACGACACTGCCGTCGGGAAGTTCGATCCGTACCGGCCCCTGCACCATCACCGGCCCGAACGGAATCCATTGATAAGCAACAACTTCAGCGTCCAGTCCGGCCATAGGCGGTGACCTCCGTTGCCCCCTGCTCGCGTGCCGCAATAGCCACGACTCCGGTACCGGTGGTCTGAATTGGTGTGCTGATTGATGCCCTGTCCGAGGTCCGTCAAATCCACTTCGCCCCCCGGCGGAGCCGCGTAGGTCGCGTCGCCCAATAACATTCAGGCCGTTGGCTCTTCGCTGTTCTCATCGACGTCGGGCGTGTTCTCGCGTGTCGCCATGCCGCCTTCGCCGCCCTTATCCGATGGCCCCGGACGTCCACCCTTGGGCTCGTCAGTGCCTTCGTCGTCATAGATTCCCTTGCCACGCGGCATGTCAGTGCCTCTCGTTGTGTTTCGATTCGAAAGCGGCCCAAGCAGTTACCCGGCCGCCTCGTTATGAACGACCCGCCACCACAAGCAGGATGACGGGCCGACGACTACAGGCGGATCAGATCCCAGCTCTACGTGCGTCCCTCGTAGGGCGGCACAGCAGGAGGGGTGTCCTGCGGGGGGACTGTCTTCTGGTTGCGATCAGGCTCTGTTTCTGTTGGGTCGGTCAGCGGGGGATTGGCGTCCTCGTCGACAGTGCCCGCAGGTCGATCCGTCTGCGCAGGCTTGGCGGTCGGTTCTGACTGATGTTCGGTGGTGCTCATGGTGCCTTCCGGGACCGCCGCTACCTGCGGCGTTCTCTCGATCGGACTACCCGGAACCACCGCCTCGAAACCCGTTCGGACGGAGCGCTGGCTCGGCCCGCCGGCGGGAGCGAGATGGTGGTGGCGGGAGAGGGTGCTAAGAGTTTGATTCATCTGCTTGCGCCTTGGGGATCGGGGTATTCGGTGGGCAAGGCAGTGATGGAGGACGGGTTCAGCACCGTGCACGTACCGGCCGCACGCCCGTCTACTCCCAAGGAGATTTCACATGCCCGCCCCACGCAAACCCGACCAGGGTGCTCCCAAATCAGCCAGCCCCACTGGCGTGACGAACGGCCAGAGCCCCGAGCCCGATCCACGCGCCCAGTCCGGTGACTTCTTGACGACGTCCCAGGGTCTGCGCCTGCCGGACACCGACCACTCGTTGAAGGCTGGGGCTCGCGGCCCGACGCTGATGGAAGACTTCCACCTACGGGAGAAGATCACCCATTTCGACCACGAGCGCATCCCGGAGCGCGTCGTGCACGCCCGAGGTGCCGCCGCGCACGGCGTGTTCGAGTCCTACGGCAACGCGGCGTCGGTGACCAAGGCCGGATTCCTCGGCAAGAAGGGCACGAAAACCGAAGTTTTCACCCGTTTCTCGACCGTTCTGGGCTCTCGAGGGTCCGCCGACACGGTCCGCGACACCCGCGGATTCGCCGTGAAGTTCTACACCGATGAGGGCACGTTCGACTTGGTCGGCAACAACATGCCGGTGTTCTTCATTCAGGACGGCATCAAGTTCCCCGACATCATCCACGCCGCCAAGCCGCAACCCGACCGGGAGATCCCGCAGGCGCAGTCCGCTCACGACACGTTCTGGGACTTCGTGTCGCTGCACACCGAAGCGACACATCACGTGTTCTGGAACATGAGCGACCGCGGCATCCCCCGCTCGTTCCGGACCATGGAGGGTTTTGGCGTGCATACCTTCCGGCTCGTCAACGCCTCTGGCGAGACGAGTCTGGTCAAGTTCCACTGGAAGCCCGTCGCCGGTGTGCACTCACTGGTGTGGGAAGAAGCGCAGATCGCCGCGGGCTGTGATCCTGACTTTCACCGCCGCGACATGGCCGACGGGATCGAGGCCGGCGCATTCCTCGAATACGAGTTCGGCATTCAGGTGATGCCCGACGACGGCACCGACAGCTTCGAAGGGATCGACCTGCTCGACCCGACCAAATTGGTCCCTGAAGAACTCGCTCCGGTACAGCTGGTCGGGAAGTTGACGCTGAACCGCAACCCCACCAACTACTTTGCCGAAACCGAGCAAGTCGCGTTCCACACCGGCAACCTGGTGCCGGGCATCGAGGTCACCAACGATCCGCTCATGCAGGCGCGGTTGTTCTCCTATCTCGACACCCAGATCACCCGGCTCGGCGGCCCGAATTTCGCCCAGCTGCCCATCAATCGGCCCCATTGCCCGGTCAACGACATGCTCCGCGACGGCATGCATCAGACCGCGATCCACACCGGCACAGCGGCCTATCACCCCAACAGCATCGACGGACGACGAGCCGAAGCTTGCCGACGAGAAGCACGGCGGGTACGTGCAGACGCCGCGCGTCATCGAAGGCACGGCGGTGCGCGCGCAGCCCGCCTCGTTCGACGACCACTTCTCGCAGGCGACCATGTTCTACCGCAGCCTGAGCCCGATCGAACAAGCCCACGTCGTCGAGGCTTTCACCTTCGAACTCGGCAAGGTCTACGAGCAGACGATCAAGGAGCGTGAACTCCAGGTACTGGCCAATGTCGACACCGACCTCTGCGAGCAGGTGGCCGCCGGTCTCGGGTCTGCCCGCCCCGAAGGGTAAACCCGCCGAGGACGTCACCGTTTCGCCGGCCCTGGTGCAGATCCTGGCCGAGCCAGGTCCGATCGACGGACGCAAGATCGGGATCATCGCCGATGCGGGGTCCGACCTCGCCGGCATTGCCAAATTCGTGAAAGCGACAGCGGCACTTGGTGTTACCGCATTGGTGATCGCGCCGGTCGGTGGCGTCCTGAAGGCAGGCCGCCGGACGGTCACCGTCGACCGGACGCTGGCCACCGCCCGATCGATCGAGTTCGACGCGCTCGTCGTCGCCGACGGAACCACGCCGACCGGTGACATCAAACTCGTCGTGCTGCTCCAGGAGGCGTTCCGCCACTGCAAGGCGATCGCCGCATGGGGCGACGGCGACGCCGTACTCAAGTCGGCGCGAATCTCGCAGCAGGGATCCCGGCGTGGAGGTGGCTGAGGAAGTGGATAAGGCCTTCACCGCGAATCTGGCTTCGGCGCTTGGACTTCATCGGGCCTGGGACAGGGCTGCCAAAGTCATGGCATCAGCCGTCCCGCCCGCCGTCTGATCCGCTGGCATCAACTCGAACGACAACTTCGAAAGTTAGGACACAGAATGACCGTGACTCGGGATATCGCTGTCCACGCGGCAGCGAGTGTGGGATGTATTGGCCGACGGATGGAGCTACTCAGGGTGGGTCGTCGGCAACAGCAGAATCCGCGCTGTAGAGGCCGACTGGCCTGCGCCGGGCTGCGCGCATCCTGCATTCCATCGGGACCTGGCCGGCGGTGATCGACGATGAAACCGTCGTCGAGAGCTGCATCACCGGCGAGGAACTCGTGCTGCTGGCGAAGGTCAGGCCGGCGGCCGAAGCGCGGATCACGATGCAGCTCAGCGACATTCCCGGCGGATGCCGCGTCGCCATGACTGAGGTCGCCGTGTCGGCGCCGTTGCGCTGGATACCCGACAGCGTGCAGCTGACGGGGGTGGCGCCGCGAAACCGCGAATGCACGTGGCGGTTGGCGATGATCGCAGAAGCGCCTGAGGCCGAAACCGCCGGATAGCAGTGTACCTACGACGCCGTCTTCATTCGGTCGAGCAACTCGAGGGCGACATCGCGCAGTTTGATATTGCGCCTTTGGGACTCGTCCACCAACCTGGTGAACGCCGCATCGTGGATCGCAGCCGTGCAGGGCTATGAGAGCGCCTTTGGCCATGTCGATGTCGGAGCGCGACAGGAGCGCCGTCTCGAGCTGGGTGACTGTTTCTCGGGAGTTCTGCCAACGGCCGGCGTTGCTGATCGCTTGACCGGCAGCGACGGTGTAGACGCGCATGAGTTCGGCATCGAACGGATCGAATGCGGTTGCGGTGTGGCTGTATATGTTGAGCGAGCCGACGAGTTCCTGCTCGCGATCCACGCCGGCGATCAGCAGCGGAACCGACAAACTCGCGCGGATCCCCAGCTCGCTGCGCGGCTTCAACGAATTCCGGCCACCGCAGATATTCCTCTCCGATTACCGCGCGCACCGGCATGCGCTGCCACGCGGCTTCCAGGCACGGCCCTCGGCCTGACGCGTATTGCTGGTGATCGAGTTCCAGCGCCTGCTCATGGGTGCTGGCCGCGGTACGCGCGTCAGGCCATGACAGCACGGTGATGCTGACGGCGTCCGCGTGCGGGATGGCGGCGACTGCCGTCTCTGCCACCCGCGCCGCTATAACGTCCAGAGGCTCTTCGGCGGCGAAGAGGTCTCGCAGTCCTTCTATCGCCTCGGCGGTAGATATCAACCTGGCTAATGGGGCCGAAAGATCAGCAGTCATGGTCGGGGCCCTTCGGAGCATGCGAGAACCGCTGCTACGGGCACACTACGACCTCAGCGTATACCCACAAGCCGATGCAGCGTCGATGCGGGGTTCGCGTCAAGACCGGGAGCGGCAATCACCGGGTTTGAAGGCATTCCCGCGGGGTACTTAGCGTGTATTGCGAGTTGAAGCCGCGCTAGTGATTCATGGGGTGCGCTTCACGACTACAGCAGCTGGTCCGCAGACCATATCCGGGTCGCCATGGACCGACTCAATTCCCTTGGAGTGCCTCCGCCCGGCGCTAGGGCAATTTAAAAACCATCGAGCAACGCACTTTTCGCATCAACGATCGACGTAAGTGGGGAGACAAAGTTGACTGAGCACAGCAAGGCCGACGAAGCCCGCAAGGGTTTGATGGACTCGGTGAAGGGCAAGGTGAAGGAAATCGCCGGTGCGGTTACCGGCAACGACTCATTGACGGCCGAGGGACAACTCGAGCAGACCCAGGCCAAGGAGCGCAAAGAAGCCAACAGCGTCGAAGCCGTCGCCGATGCCGAGGCCACGCAGGCCCATGCCGAAGCATCACAAGCCCGGGTGGAAGGCGCACAGGAGCGCATCGCGGTGAACGCTCAGACGGCGGCCGTGCACGGATCCGTCCAAAACCAGCAAGCCGCCGAGAAGCTCGCCGCCGAGCAAGCCGCACAACTGGATGCCGCCCGCGAGAAAACGCGTGCCGAGCTCGACGCGCAGGCCAAGGTGCAACAGGCCAAGGCCCAGGAGCGCGACGAAATCGATTCCGCGGCCGAAGAAGTCGTCGACGCTGTCGACGATCATCTGACCGCCGTGCAGGGCGCATCGAGCGCCGAGGCCGAAGCCGATCGCATCAGGCGCCAAGCCGACAAACTGACCAACGAAGCCGACCTGCCGTGAGCAACGCCAAGACACAGGAGTTATCAATGAGAGTCATCGACGCCCCGCTCGCGGTTCTGCGTTTCCAGTACCGAATCGCTCGGCTTCCCCTTCAGGTCATCGAGGAGCGCGTGGTCGCTCGCATGGGTTCGGAAGCACCTGCGCGATTGTTCTACGAGCGTTCATTGGGCCTGTTGGATGCGGCCGTGGGAAACGTGTTGGGCGACTCGCGGCTGGCAAAGCGTGGCGCTACGCTCGCCGAGCGTAGTGATGCGCTCAATCGCGCTGCCGAGCTCGACGCAACTGCGGAACGGGTACGAAAGCAGTCCACTGCTGACCTGAAAACCAAGAGCAACAAGGCGATCGAAGAACAGCGGGATGCGCGCGCAGCGAAGGATCGCGCTATCGACGACGCCCGGGCCGATGCCGAAGAGCGCACACGCGCGGTGGATGCGGCGGCCGCGCAGCGTACCGCTGCCGCCAATAAGAAGGCCGACGATGTGGCTGAGCGGCAACATAATTCGGCCGATGCGGCCAAGCGTGCGAAGCAAGCCAGGATTCGGGCGAGCGAGCAGAAGGCCACCGCGGCCGCCAAGTCCAAGCTGGACGATGCGCAGAAGATGCGCACTGAAGCCGACACCAAGCGCGCGCGTGCGGGCCGGGTCGAGAAGCTGGCCGACGTCGAGAAGCAGAAGCGCCAATCAGCGCGGGCGAAGAACAGCTGACGCGGTTATCACTTGGTGCTCTCTCTGTGTTCGACGCCGACCGCCGCGGTCAGTTCGTCGCGCGACCGGCGTAGTTCGGGGTTCGTATCACCGAGGTTGTCCATGATGTCTGCAAGGGCTTCGGCAATTGCGTTGAGCTTGCGTTGAGTCGCGTTCTCGGCGCGAGTTTCAGTGTTCTGCAGTAGCGCGACGAGAAGGAACGTGATGGTCGACGTGAACGTGTTGATCACCAACGCCCAACCGTCAACGCTCGGCCAAAGCCAGAACGTCGGCACCCAGATCAGCACCAGCAAGGCGCAAATCCCGAAGAACCACGCCCTGGACACTCGCTCGCTGGTGTAGGTGGCGAAACGGTCGAACAGCGAAAGACGCTCATCGACGTGTGACGGCATCTTCGCAGAATCATCGGACTTCGCCATGTGCAGCTCCGTATCGGGGTAGTCAGGTGCGCATCCGGATACCCAGGCTTGAGCGGTCGGAACACTGCCGGGCGACCCGTAGACGCGGTGCCGGGAGGCTGCAAAACGGGCTTCAGCTGTCGGCTGGCCGTCGGTGTTGTTCGATGAGGGCGCGGGCCATGTCCTGAGCGTGATGCGCGGCTTCGAGGTCGCCTTCGGCGGCGGAGATGATGGAGCCCTTCATCAGAATGTGCCACGACCGGGCGAAGGTCTCGGGATCGTGTAGGCCGGCGGCCTCGGCGCGTTGGCGCACGATCGAGCGGATGTTGTCCAGGTATCGGATGCTGGCCTGTCCCGCGGGATGAGTGGCGCCCATCTCGATCAGCACGTTGATGAACGAGCAGCCGTCGAAGTCCTCACCGCTCTTGGAACCAGTCGTGGAACACGTCGAAGATGGCAAGCAGCTGTTCTTCGGCGGTGTTACCGCGCAGCCGCGATTGCTGCTCGATCAGGTCAAAGGTCCACATCTCTTCGCGACGCTGCAGCACCGCCAACACCAGATCGTCCTTGGTCGCAAAGTGCCGGTACATGGTGGCCTTGGCGACCTGGGACTGGCTGATGATCTCGTCGATGCCCACCGCGCGGACCCCGCGCCGGGTGAACAGCGCATAGGCCGAGCTCACAATTCGTTCGCGGGCCGCCACGGCAGGCCGGCGCTGCGCCACGTCGTTGATCTCCATGGGAACTCTCACCGTATCACCATAGACAGACCGGTCTGTCTCTGTTCCAATGAGACACACCGAGAAAGACAATTCTGTCGGTCTTCAGAACCAGGACAGGCATGGCCAATCTGGCGCCAAGGCCCCAGAGATCTGGGGCGCCTCATGTCCACTGCTACGGCATCTATCCGTTCCCGTCCGTTGAGCGCCAGTCTGGTCACGCAGATGGCCGGCGCGCGCAGCGCATTACGCGCCACGATTGAGGACAACGGCAGCGCAGTGCTGCTATATGCCGGCGGCGAGATCGACGCTTCCAATGAAGCCATCTGGCGACGCCTCCTCGGCGAAGCCGCCACAGCCACCGCCGCGCCCGGACCGCTGGTCATCGACATCAACGGGCTGGACTTCATGGCCGGCTGTGGGTATGCGGCGTTGGCAGAACAGGCCGATCGCTGCCGTGCCCGGGGGATCAATCTCGCCCTGGTCAGCGCGCACTTGATCGTGGCGCGCGTCGTGGCCGCCATGAAACTGGACAGGCAGTTGTCGATTTATCACGACGTGGATGCCGCGCTGATGGCGAACATCCAGATTCAGTAAGCGCCGCCGGTGCTTCCCGAGTAGAAATTCGGCTCGTCGTCGGTGGACTACTTCTTCCCGGTCAGACAAGGGTTCTGACGAACACTTGCGGATTGACCGCGGGCGCCGTCCGCAGTGCGTCCGCTGGGAAGAGCTGGTCCGCCAAGGCAAGCCAATCCACGGCATCGTTTTCGGGGATCGTCGCCGCAGCGACGGCGGTGGGTACGAACCTCGTCAAACTGAGTGTGGTCATGAAATTCATGCTCGCGCTCGAGCGGTCATTGCGTAATCGCAGCGAAGCCAGAGTTCGCCCGTAACGAGGGAAGGTTTTCCTATCCCCCGAGCAAGGCACCGGCCTGGACTTCGCGGGCGGCCGTCAGGACAATGACTCGTCCAACTCGCCGAGCGCGGCGATCAGAGCACTGTTGGCCGAGTAGTCGACCGGGCACGCGATGACGCTGACGGTGTCGTCGGCCAGCGCCTCGCGAAGGGTGGGCAGCAGTTCGGCGGCGGCGGAGATGCGATAGCCCTTCGCGCCGAAACTCTCGGCGTAGGCGACGAAGTCGGGATTGCGGAAGGGGGTGTCGACGTTGTGGCCGATCTCGAGGTCCATCTTCCAGCTGATCAGTCCATAGGCGTTGTCGACCCAGATGAGGATCACCATCGGTGTGCCGACGCGCAGCGCCGTCTCGATCTCCTGCGAGTTCATCAGGAACGAGCCATCGCCGGTGGCGACGAGCACCTTCGCGGCGGGCCGGGCGATCTTGGCCGCGATTCGCCCCGGGCAGCGTCCACGCCATGGTCGACAGCCCATTGGAGATCAGGCAGGTGTTGGGCTCGTATGTCGGGTAGAGCCGGGCCATCCACATCTTCAGGGCGCCGGTGTCGACCAGGACGATGTCGTTGCGTCCCAGGGCAGCTCGCGTGTCGGCGACGATGCGGGGCGGCGTCAGCGGGAAGCTGTCGTCGGCGCGGCCTCGGTCGAGCTCACCCGACAGCAGCTCACGGATCCGTTCGTGGCCCGAGGAGGCGGGATGTTCACGAGTCACGCGCGCCGCCAGCGCATCCAGGCTGCGGCCGATGTCGGCCTGCAGTCCCGACCGCGACGTCGTAGTGGGCGTCGACCTCGGCGGGAAAGCGGTGGATGTGGATGATCTTCGTGTCGCCGCGCGGGTTGATTCGCACCGGGTCGAACTCCTGCAGCTCATATCCCGCGGCGACGATGGCGTCGGCCTGGTCGAAGCCGAAGTTCACGTAGTCATGGCGCATGAAGCCGACCGCGCCCAGTGCGAGCGGATGGTCGTCGGGCATGACGCCCTTGCCGTGAAACGTTGTCGCCACCGGGATGTCGAGCGCCTCGGCGAATCGGCGCACCGCTTCGGCGGCTTCGCTGCGGGCGGCGCCGTGACCGGCGAGCAGTATGGGGTTGCGCGCGGACCGCAGAATCTCGGCGGCGCGCTCGATCTGGGCGGCCGAGGGATCGTCGGGCCGCGGCACGTTGACGGGCAGCGGGCGCCAATCCGCCGGGGCCGTCGGCGTACTCGACGTCCTCGGGCACGGCGAGGTACACCGCGCCGGGGCGCTCGGTCTGCGCGAGCTTGAACGCCTTACGGACCATCTCCGGAACGGACGACGGGCGTCGCGACGAGCGCCGACCACTTGGTCACCGGGGCGAACATCGAGACGAGGTCGACGCCTTGGTGCGACTCCTTGTAGCTTCGGCCCATCCCAACCTGCGCGGAGAGCGCGATGAGAGGCGTGGAATTCGTGGTCGCGTCCGCGACGCCGAGCAGAAGGTTGATGGCTCCGGGACCCAGCGTTGCCGAGCACACGCCGGCTCGGCCGGTCAATCGTCCGTAGACCTCGGCCATGAACGACGCGCCCTGCTCGTGACGCGTCAGCACGTAGTCGATCGACGACCTCGACAGCGCGTCGACCAGCCGGATGTTCTCCTCGCCGGGGATGCCGAAGACGTGCGTGACGCCTTCGTTCTCCAGGCACTCGACGATCAGTTCGGCGGTTGTGCGACTCGGTTCACCCACACGACCGAGCCTAGACTTCAGAGGCCGGCGGTGGCCCCGACCACGGTTCCTTCTCGACTTCAAATCTGCTCGGCAGTTGCGGCCGGTAGTCGAGCTTGTCCAGCCGCATCTCGACGCTTTCGTGAATCGTCGCGCCCTCCGGAATGGGTCGGCGCCGCCACGGATTGACGATCCAGTACCACGGTGCCTGTGCGAGCCGCCACGCCCAACCGTTGGTATGCATGGGCGCGCAGGCATCGGCCTCGCCGAGTTTCCCGAACCGGTTCGTATACCGCTGTGGACGAACCTTGAGTCCGCGCTTGATCGCCCCGTCGATCATCCAGCGCATCGTGATCTGGCCGAGTTGCGGATCGTCGACGAATCCCCCACCGACGTCGGAGTGCACGCCTGCGAACCACACCTCACTGAAACGCTCGAGATCCTTGCTCATCGGGTCGGGATGTACGAGGTACTCGGGGTAGGGCCTGCGCTTCTCGTCGATGGAGATCGCGTGGCGAATGACCCGTACATTCGGAAGGCTCCGCGTGTAGGGCCAGCGGATGTCGCGGCCAAAACCCTTGGTCGCCTTGACCGTGTCGTAGATCCCCAGATACTCGACGGGGAATGACCGCCTCTTCCCGTCTTCCCTCGTGATGGCCAGCGCCTCGGAGAACTTGTCCATGCGGTCCCAGCCCTCGGGCTGTGCGAGATCGGAGTCCTTACCCGGGCTACGCGCATACACGCGAACCGCGTACGGGACCAGATTGTCCGAGCCGGGGCGCATCAGCCCGACACGGTAGAGCATCCCGCACAGCGCCCTGGCGGTGTAGGCGCCGCGGCTGAACCCGAAGATGAACACCTTGTCGCCCGGTCGCCACGTGTTCATCAGGTATGTGTAGGCCTCCGCGATGTCTTGTCGCATGCCGTGGCCCAACAACATTCCGCCGATCAGCGAGATCCGTTGTGCGACAGCGGTCCAGGCGCTCGGCGCTGCCATGGTGCCCACGCCGGGGCCGTAGTAGAGCATCTGCTCGTCGGGTTTGGTCAGGTCAGCGATCTCGGCGACCTTGAACACGTTGGTGACGGCCTTCGCCTTGACCTCGTTCTTGGTGCCGTCGAGGCAGATGATCAGGTTACGCGTGCCGCTCATGCTGGCTATCCGAGCAGATCGATGGTGTGAGGGACACCGTCTTCGACGATCACAATCCTGCTGTCGACGTCCGGGTTGTCAGCCAGGAACGCCGCGAGGCTGTTCTTCGCATTCGACCATCTGGCACGTACCTTCACGCTCGGCTTGCTGACATGCCGTCGCTCTTCGTCGGCCCGCTTGGTATCCCACTCATCCTTGCGCGCCACGTCGATCTCCTCGACGGGATAGGTGAGATGGATGGTGTAGTCGTCATCGCCCCGTGCCTCGGCGAGCATCTCGAGCGTGACGCGCTCCGGATTGCCGTGCTGACCGTTTCCCGAGAAGACGTAGTGATCGGCCGTCACCCGCTCGAAGAACTCCGGCGTGACATTTCTGTCGCTGCCATGGTGCGGAACCTTCAGCACCTCAACGTGAATCGATCCGCCCTCTTCTATCAGGCCCACCATCTCGAGGCCCTTCAGGATCTTTGCCCCGAGCGCGTCTCCGGTGAAGAGAATGCGTTTGTGCTCCGCCTCGGCGAGCACCACGATGCTCGACAGGTTGGTGGGGGAGTCGTCGGCAAGGCTCGCCAGCGCCGACGCCGTCAACTTGTTCTGTGCTTCCGGGTGCTCCCGCAGCCACGTGCGGATCTCTGTCTGAAGTTTCTTGACCTCGGGCAGCATCGGGCCGACGACCGTGAACTGCAGGCCCTTGCCCATGTCCAGCTGCTGAGCTTCGTCGGAGGCCATGATGAACTCGCCGCCGGCCTCGACGTTGCGCTCGATGGGGATGTCTACGGCGTCCTGACGGAGTTGGTGGCCCTGCGGCACGCTCGCGACGACCATCACGGTGTCGGCCACAGTTGGGATGTCTGAATCCTCCAGATCGTCGAGTACGTCCGCGGGAACGTGACCGTTCAGCGATGCTGGCCCGAAATGTCCGGCCACCGCATCTGCCAACTCCGCCGCATCGTTGTCGATGACGTCATCGAAGGTGTTGTGCCACAAGTTCAGTACGCGAAAGATCGGCCCGTCGTCCTCGGGCGGTTCGAGTATCTCCGCCGTGAGCTCCAGCAGGCCGGCGACGTGATCCGCATCGATGTGGCTAAGCATCATCAGATCGATGGGCAGCGGTTTTCCCCGGTCCTTCAGCCCTCGCTCTTTGCGCAGCTGTTCCAGGCGTGGCTTCAGAAACGGCTGGTAGACGTTGTCATGTCCGCCGTCGATCAGTGCGAGCCCGGGTTTCTGCGTTGTTCCGTAGTGCAGCAGTGTGCAGTCGCCTGATCGTGCCCTCAGGACATCCAGTTGAAAGACTTTGTCGGCCACGATGTTCCCCCTCATAGACTTTGCAGTGCGCGAAGGACATCGAGTAACCCGTGTCCCTGGAAGCTTCGTTCCCGATTGAGATCCGTTGCGGTGTCGCACAGGATCCGCTTGATCCGGTCTGGCCTGCCGACGAGCTCGGGATAGCGCGCCATCAGCATGGCCGCCGCGCCGCTGACGTGTGGAGCGGCCTGGCTGGTGCCGTCGTGGCGTTCCCATTTGCCGCCTGGCACCGCCGAGGTGATCTTCTCTCCGGGCGCGACCAGGTCGGGTTTGAGGCGCCCGTCGCCGGTGGGCCCCCGGCTGGAGAAGTAGCTCACCCCGTAGGTGAATGGGCAAGTCCCGTGGGTGGAGCCGACCGTGATCACGCGGTCGGCGTTACCCGGATCGGTGATGCCGAACCCGAGATAGTCGTAGAAGGAAACGCCGTCGATGATCGTCTCCTCGGCGCCCTTGTTGCCCGCCGCCGCGACGACGACCACCCCGATGTCGATCAACCGCTCGCTTTCGTCACAGACCGGCGTGCGCCCGCACGCGTAGTTCTTGACGTCGTGCGGAATCGACAGGCTCATGTTGACGCCGTTGATGACGAGGCGGCCCGCCTGCTCGTTGGTGTTCCGGATGAATTGCAGCGCGGCAATGATGGCGAACTCGGTGTCATCGAGATCCCCGGGCTCCACGACGTCGGACTTGAGGACACGGAAGTCGTAGATGCCGATCCCCGGACACATGCCGTCGGCGGATTCGGGCGCTTGGGGATCGGTGTACTTGCTCGCGGCGATGATTCCGGCGACGTGGGTGCCGTGCACGCTGACCGGCGTCTCGGGGTCGGTGAGCCGCACCATGTCGGTGACGAGGTCCAACGGCAGTGGTTGGCCCGCCGCGGCCGCCTGCCCGATCTTCTTGAGCTTGCCGTCGGCACCCGTGGGCAGCTTGCCGCCCCTGGCTTCCTTGAGGGTCTCGAGGTTCATCTTGCGGACTTGTTGTCTCTCGTTGCCGAGACTCACGATCTCGCGGTAGTTGGTGAAGTCGTATGTCGCTTTGACTCGTTCTCCAAAGGCCGGATGCTTCTCGTCGACGCCGGTATCGAGTACCGCCCAGTCGATTCCAGCGCAGTCGATGTTGAAAAGGCGTTGTGCGGCGTCGGCCTTGACCGTCGGTACGGACCGCGCGATCGCGGCCGTGGCGCGACGGTTCAGCGCGATTTGCCGCACCATCGGTTTGGGCTTCGCCTTCATCGACTGCAGAAGGCCGAGCACGATTGCGCGGATGTCTGACGCGGGTGCCTGCATGAGCCTGGTGGTCGCGGCTGGCCAGAGTCGTTGTGTTCTCGTGGAGGGAATCGAGTCCGGCCAGGCATACCAGGGTGCAGAGGGCGACGAATCGTTCGAACGCTGATCGCCTGTTGGTCATCGCCGCGGTGTCGGGCGATTCCAGCCAGCGGCTGCGCAGGTCGATGATGTCGTCGACCGCTCGCGTCAGCTTCGGGGATCGAGCCGAGTCGTACTCGTCGAATTCGGATTGTGTCCTGTCGTCCTGCCACCAGCTGGTCAGTGGGACCAGGACTTGCAATACCTCGCCGAAGTACAGGCGCGCGGCGACGAAGTTCTGCAATGGGGCGACGACCGGATCGTGTTCGGCCCCCTCGGGTCGCGAGATCCCCCGGTAGATTTCGGCGGCGAGCGCGTTCGAGGTGCTCTCCTGGTGGGAGGTGATCAGGAGATCCGCTGGTGCATCGGGGTTCTTGGCGAACTCGACCCAGACGTCGATGAGGATCGGTGAGTCCTGGAGTTGGCGTCGGCTGTCGCCGCTGCCAAGCAAGATGTGCTCGATGAGTTCGCGCGGAATCTCGATGGCCATTCAGGTGCCCCTCCCCGGCGTGCCCGCGCGAAGACTAACTCTTCATCGCCAAATTCATACTGAATTTTTCAATTACGTTATTGCGGCGGTGCGCAAACGACTTGCGTAAGCGACTACTCCATTCTGGTGGGTCAGCGCCATTGCAGGTGCGGGGTTTTGGCGGCTTTCACTCACGTCGCTATAGGTCCGAACGCGGGGTCAGCACATCGCCGGTGACGCAGCCCTGCGTGAGGTAGAACGGCACGAACCGCCTGTGCGTGAATTTCCACTCGCCGTCTATTCGGGCGACGTCGTCGTAGTAGATCCCGTACATGTCGATGTTCACCGGCTCCCCGGCCCTCGCCAGCGCGCTGGCGATCTCTGTGATGCTTCGGTTCATCTCATGGATCGTCGTGGTCGCCGTCGCATTGTCGGCGCCGATGAGGCTGACGACAGGTGAGTTGGCGGTTTGGATCAGAATCTCGAATGTCGTTGCCGTAAGCGCCTCGACGAAGGATCTGGATGACTCATACCTCAGCCCGAGTGTCGGACACTCCCAGACGGCGTCAGGAGTGAACACCGCCTCGCATTGCACCCAGTCCCCGCGAGTCACGGCGTCGGAGTATCGGTAGATGAGGTCCTGGATCGCTATGCGGTCCAGCCACTCTCGCAGTTCGGTCTCCATCGCCGTCACTCCCAACGCGTCTAGATGCCGGCCTCGGCGAACGCCCGCAGCTCGCGCGCGACGTCGGGACCCGACGGGTTGTACATCACTTCCCGATAGCCGGCGTCGCCGAGCCGGGCGAGTTCATCGCGGATGAACGCGTTGTCGCCGACCTTCATCATCAAGACATTCGACGTTCGGCCTTCGACGTCGATATGTTCCAGAAGCGGTATGTCCCGCTCGGCCAGATGGGTGACGTGACCCTCGAACGTCAGCAGATGCCGCTCTCCGTCGGGTGCGAGTGCTTCGAGGGCTTCCCGCCACGCCGCACCCCCGGGCAGCGCATCCACCGCTTGCGCGCCGCCGTGGTTGTAGGCGTTGTGCCATCCGAGGACGCCCCACGGTCCGACGGCCTGCAACACCCGGGCCGATCGTGGATCCTCGCCGTGGTCCAGGACGGTGCCCGACACCATCGTCGCCGAGGGCAGGCTGGGATGCGGCGGCCCGATGACACCGTCGGCCACCTCGTGCGCGCGCGCATTGCCGCGAGGACCCATGACCGAAAGCCACAGCGGCACATTCATCGGCCGCGACGCCGTCATGCCCGGCCAATGCAACATCCGGACGGGCCTGCCGTCGACGACGGCCGTCTCTCCGGCGAGCAACCGGCGCAGCGCGCCGACGTAGTCGAAAAGGTCATTGAGCGGCAGCGGACGCTGACCCAGCGTCCAACGAGCCGTGCCGCCCGTGCCGAAGCAGGCCCGGAAACGGTCAGGGGCCAGCCGTGCGATCGTCGCGATGCCCGACGCCATCGTCATGACAGAGCGTTGCGACGGAATCAGCACCCCCGTGGCCAAGCCGATGCGGGTCGTCCGCTGGGCGGCCAGCGCGAGATGGACGAACGGATCCTCATAGAACGGCGCTGAATCGAAGATCCACACCCGCGCATATCCGAGCTCTTCGGCCAGCACGGCCAGATCGGCGAAGTCGGGTCCGGGAGGCAGTCCGCAGGAGAGTTCGACAGTCGACCACGTCGAAAGGTCTAGCACTTCACGTGGCCCGGCACCGTCGAACGGCGGCGGACTGGTCAGGCGATGATCGCGATGCCCGGCTCGTCGTCATTGACGACCTTCGAAGCCGCAACCACGGCGCCGAACTCCACAACACCCAGAAGCAGGAACGGCCAGAGGGCGCCGGCCAAGAAGCTGACGGCCACCGGATTCGGCGCGGGACGCCGACCACTGCGCAGCCACCGCGACGAAATCGCCAGACCACCACTCGTCAACGCCCACCCCAACAGGTAGGCCACGACGATCACATCGGCCACAAGCGCGTCTCCTCAAACATCGCTGACAGGTACATGCTGGCTTCCCAACGGTGCGCCTGACTAAACCGACGGACCAGGCACTTCCGCAACGTAGCCGTCTGACCAGCAACTTTTGGTGTCGGCAGAAGCGCGATTCAGTAACGCAACGACGAATACATCACGGCGTCGGGATCGTAGGTCCGGCCGGATGGCGGTGAGCCGGTCCAGATTGCCGCCGAAGTAGCGCGCGACGGGCATGTCTGGTTCCACGTAATTGACGTAGCCGCCGACCGAATGCGTTCCCAGGGTTTCGTGGGCGTCCGTCAGCCACGCCCTCGCGGCATCGACAGTTTCCGGCGATGACGGCTCGGTGTACCACTGCAGGCATGCGGCTTCGCGTCGCCACGGAAACGCGGTGCCGCCCGGTTCGACGTCGCGCACCGCACCACTTAGCGACTCGACGACGACGGTCGCGGACCCCACCCCCTTCGGCCGCGCCGATGCCGCGGCGACGATCGATTCCGCGGCGTCACGCGTCATCTCGCCGACGATGTCCGATCCGGCGACCACCGCGCGCGGCCTGGTGGCGTCCTCGCCCCCGGAGAAGTAGTCGACGAAGGCCATGTGGTTCAGCGTCCGGGTGGTGTCGTCGGTAGGCAGACGTGCCGATCGCCGCGATGAGATCGTCGGCCGCGGCCGGGCCGTCGCCTGCGGAGGCCGCCAGCACGACGCTGCAGCGCAGCCCGGAATCCGAACCGGTGACGTTGACCATGCTCCAGTTCGTTCGGTCGGCGTCACTGATCCACTCGTGCCACCCGAGGATCGCCTGGGCGGCAGCGCCTTCGGGGAACGCGAGCGTGACGACGTCGCGGTCGGCGACCGGAAACGTGCGGAAGGTGAATGACGTCACGATGCCGAAATGTCCACCGCCGCCGCCCCGCAACGCCCAGTACAGGTCGTTGTGGTCGTCCTGTGTGGCCACCACCGACTCGCCGCTGGGCAGTACCACCGTCGCCGACACGAGCGCGTCACACGTCAGCCCCCGGCGCCTGGTGTCGGCGCCCAGCCCACCGCCCAACGTCAAACCGGCGACGCCGACTGTCGGGCAGCTGCCGGCGGGTACCGATCGGCCGTATGTGTTCAGCGTCGTTTGCACCGAATTCAGTTCTGCCGCAGCAGGAATGGTCACCAGTTCAGATCCGTCGTCGTAGGTGATCCCGCCCCGCAACTGTCGCAGGTCGATGACCATTGCGTCGGCGGGCGCCGAATCGCCGACGTAGGAATGTCCGCCCGCGCGGGCAGCGACCTTCACGCCGTTTCGTGCGGCGAAGGTCACGGCCCGCTGCACGTCACCAATTGAGATCGCGGTGACGACCGCCGCCGGCCTCGACCCGTCGAACCGAGAGTTGAAAAGTGCCTTCGCCGTGGCGAACTCACCGTCGGCGCCAAGGGCAGATGACGCGGCCCTCGATCGCGTCGTCCAAGGCAGCCCAGTCCCGCGCGGTGCCGCGGGCACCGGCGAGCTCGTCGGCGGCGCGGCGGACGTCGTCGACCGGCACCCGCCCAGCAGGGCGCCTGCGCCGAGCACCCCCGCGCCGCGGATGAAGGTCTGGCGTGAGAACTCCCGCGTCATCGCCCTGGGCTAGTCGAAGCCCGGGTAGGGCACCGCGTGCTCGACGCCGCCGCCGTTGACCTCGCCGCCGAGCAGCACGGTGGATTTGCCTGCGGCCGGGTCATAGTCGAGCAGCGACTGACCGCTGCCACACGACAGCGCGGCCTGCAGTTGGAGGTGACCGTTGTTGGCACCGAGCACGTAGACGCTGCTGTGCTCGTCCACCTTCGGCACCGACACCTTGGTCGTCGAACCGTCGGCCGGGTTCGAGCTCCGCCAGATACCGGTAACCACAGGGGCCGAGCGCCTGCAGGAACGTGCCCGTAGGCAGCTTCCACGCGCTCTGGTCGCCGAGGTCCTCGCCGTGCTGACCGTCGTTTCGCGCGGTCAGCGGAGTGGGAGCGCCCTGCGCGGTCAGCGGGTCGGGGCCCCGCCATCGACGGGGACCAGCCACAGCCGCGAGTAGCTGTAATCGGGCTCCGTAGCACTGGGCGACTGCGGTCGTGGATCGGTGTCCCACCACCTCATCGGCCGGCAGTCGCTCGCGTCGGGCACGGGAAGCGCCTTGCCGGGTGTCCCGTCGTTGCCCATCATGGCGAGGCCGGATGCGGTGCCCAGCACGAGTTGCGTGCCGTCGCGTGAGGAGATGTAGGCGGCGTTGAACTTGCTTCCGAGATCGCCCACCGGATAGCTCAGCTGTTGCTTGCCCGCGAGGTCTACCCGCGTCAGCGACGCCGGACCGTCGACGTCGATGTCCTTGAGCAGCAGGATCGCCTTGCCCTCGGGCGGGAGAAGCGCGGGGTGATGTCGAAGCCGCGCTTGACCGGGAACGAGGTCTGCTTGCCGCTGCGCAGGTCGACCTGGATTACGGTTCCGTCCTCGGGTCCCTGCTGGTAGACGAGGGCGCGGGTGCCATCGCCGGACCAGTCGACCAGCGACGGCGTCACGCCGTTCTCGCCAGGCGCCGGGAAGGTCGTGATCGGGTAGCGGCCCCCTTCGGGGTCGACGAGGTAGAGGGTCGTGGGTGAGTCGAACGGCGACGGCTCACCCTCGACGGGTTCACCGCCGGGACGCTCCGGGGGCCGCCTCGCTCCACATTGCGAGCATCCAGCCGCCGCCGACGTCCGACCACGGGACCGCATCGGCCGGGGCCTCGACGCCGTGGGCCGCGGCGGCCTGCGCGGCCGATGCGGCGTCGGCGGGCGCGCGCGTCGCCGAGGGAGTCGGCGACGATGAGCATCCGGCGGCCAGCACAGCCGCGAGCGCCATGCCGCCGTTCGGCGGGAGAGCAGGTTCATGCGTGGCCCTTTCGGTCGCGCATGCTGCACCGGACGGCTTGGCGAATTCTTGGACGCACCAACCGTCATCCAACCGCGATGAAGGCAGGCAGAGTGCCGCATTGCAAACGAGGGCCGGAGCGTTTGCCAGAGCCGACGCTCAGGCGGGCGTGAACCGGACCGCGACGAGGTTGTTCGCAACGACCGCGTCGGCGAACTCCTGCACCGTGGGGATTCGGTTGTCGCGGAACTTGAGTCCCATCATGGTTTGTGCGCGCTTGACGCCGTAGGACTCGGCGCAGCGGTGGGAGAGGTCGGCGACGACCGCGGTTTCGGTGATCAGCTCACCGCGCATCTTCGTTTGCTTCCCGTTGTAAAGGACCTCAGCGTCGGCGCCGTCGCGGAAGTTGTGTTTCCATGGCGCGCCGGCAAGGGCGTAGAGATCGCCGTCGATCTGGTGTGCGCTCACCGGAAGTGAGAACTGACGGCCGCTCTTGCGTCCCTTGAAGTTCAGCACCATCAGTTGCTTACGCAAGGGTCCTGCGAGCGGGGTCCGCAGCAGGAATTTCAGCGACGGGTTGATAGCACGCAGAAGCGTTTCGGGTGGGTGCCCGACTGCGACGGCGGGCGACTGTTCGGTCATGGCGCCACCGTATCCCTATAGGTTGCCCAAATCGTCCGGAACGTCGACCGCGTGCTCACGCAGCGCCTCCAGCGGCACGACGTCCAGGGTCCGCTGATGGGTGCTGGCCAGCACCACCGGTGCGGCGCAGCCCGCCTCGTAGGCCCGCAGCCAGTTCGCTGCGGTGACGCACCAGCGGTCGCCGGGTTGAGGCCGGGGAAGCGGTACTCGGGCATCGGTGTCGAGAGATCGTTGCCGATGGACCGCTGATGCTCCAGGAACTCCGCGGTCACCACCGCGCAGATGGTGTGCAGGCCGATGTCCTCCGGCCCACTCGAGCAGCAGCCGTCACGATAGAAACCGGTGAGCGGCTCGGTGCCGCAAGGGTCCAGCGGGCCGCCTAGCACATTGAGTTCAGGCACCGAATCAGTATGTTCATCAGCCGCATCTGACGTCACTTCGCCATCGCTTGGAAAGGCAACGTACACAGGCTGTTTGCGTAGCAGCAGCGCCGCAGGGGGACACCGGATGGTTTCCCGTCACCGCCAGGACAGACGACTTCCTGACACTTCGTGGTGCCGGACATGATGCCGGCCCTGCAGATGTTATGACTGCCCGCAAGATTGCACACTGGGTCGTGATTACGGCGTGCGAACAGCCCTCAGTGCAATAACGAGGCCGGGAAGCGGCCGGGAGTGAAGCGGGGCTGCGCTAGATCTTGTTGTTCTTCGTCATCCAGCGCATGACCTGCCAGCCGATGAATACCGGCAGCCAGGTCGTGAGCACCCGATAGAGCAGCACCGAAGGCACAGCGACCGCGGTGGCCATACCGAACGCGGCCAGGCCACCGATCAATGCGGCCTCGACGGCGCCGACGCCGCCGGGGGTGGGCGCCGCCGATGCCAGCGTGCCGCCGACCATCGTCACGACGGTCACGGTGATGAACGACGTGTTCGCCGCCGAACGCCTCGATGGCGGCCCACAGTGCGAATGCATTGCCGAGAGTCGTTGCCGCACAACCGAGGACGATTATCGCCAGGCGCTTGGGTTCGCGCGCCAGGTCGATGAGGTGGCCGATCACCTCCTGTAGCCGCGGCCGCACCGCGGTCGCCAGCCAGCGCCGCAGCCTGGGGACCAGCAAGAAGGTGCCGATCAGCCCCAGAAGCAAGACCGGCCACCAGATACAACACGGTGACCTTGGGGACGAAGCGAGACAGGTTGGCCGACACGCCTGCCGCGGTGCTGAAGAAGATCAACAGCGCGACGTGCGTGATCACCTGCACCGACTGCTGCAGCGCGACGGCGGTGGTGGCGCGCATCGGATTGACGCCGCCCTTCTGCAGATACCGCGCGGACAGCGCCAGCCCACCGATGCCCGCCGGGGTGGTGGTCGCCGCGAACTTGTTGGCCACCTGCATGACGATCAGTCCCCATAGCGTGACCAGTCCGTCCGCGCAGGCCCACAGCGCCGCCGCCGCACCGACATACGTCAGCAAGGACGCCGCCAGCCCCAGCAGCGCCCACCACCAGTTGGCGGTGCGCAGTTCGGTGAGAAACGCAGGCACGGAGCTGATGAACGGATATGCGACGTAGACCAGGGCGCCCAGCAGGACCAGCTGAATGATCTGACTGCGGGTGAACCGGGTGACCGTCTCGGTGCGGATCTCGTCGACGCGGGTCTGGCGTTTCACCTCGTCGCGGGCCGCCGAGATGACGGCACCGGCGTCGTTGACGGAATGACGGATCCCCAGCGGCACAGCGGCTTTCGTGAGCCTGCGCGACGCGGTCAGTACGGCGTCCTTGCCGAATGCGTCGATCGCGGCGCGCACCGCGGACTCCGCGTCGTAGAGGTCGGTCGTCGTCACCAGGAGCTGGGCGATGTCGGAGCGGAGCTGGGCATCGGCGGCGCCGTACTCGGCGTAGTTGAAGCCGCCGAACAGGACGGCGTCATCGATGACGGTGATCTCGCTGCTGCGAAGGTCGCCGTGAGAGATCTGGCAGGAATGCAGGTCGTGCAGCGATTCCCACACGCGCACAACGGGAATCGTGTCGACACACTCGCCGATCGGTGTACCGCGGGCCGGGGTGTGCGCGTACAGCGTCCAGCCGCGCTCGAGCGCCGGCGACGCTGATCGTCGACGTATTGGCGACGCCGAGCTCACCGATCGCGATGGCCATCAGCCCCCGATGCTCGACGGCCGGCGCATCGACGTGTGCAGCGGCGCGGTTTCACGGTCGCGCAGCCTGACCTTCAGCCAGAGTTGGCGCAGCGTGCCGCCGGCACGTTGGTGCGGGCCGTACAACTCCATGACCGCCGACGACTGCTGCCCCTCACCGCTGGCGTCGAGCACCAACGGCCCGGCACCGGATGGCCGGATCACCCTCAGCTCAGACAGCGCGTACCCGCGCCGGGCCATCGCCCGAACGGCGTCGTCGAGCGGCACCTCGAGGCCGGGCGTCCCGACGACGAGGACGACCACCGCGCCGACGAACCACCCGACGGCCAGGCCCAGCAGCGAGCGCGCAGGCACGACGGCGCTGATCACGAGGTGGATGGGCACGAACGCCAGCAGCAGCGCCCACCACCAACGCCGCCACCGGGCGGGCAGCCACGGGCCCGACACGGTCAGCACCGCGGCGAGCATCGCGATCCAGCGCGGGTCGTCGACGAATTGCGACGCGAGCGTGTCGAGCCGTCGCTCGGACAGGTCGAAGTGCCATTGCGGCGCCGCGAGGCCGGTCCCGGTGATCGACAGCGCGAGTCCGGCGATCGCGGCCGCGGCCGCGTAGGCGGCGAGCAGTTTCCACCGCCTGGTGACGATCAGGCTGACCAGGATCACGAACGGCAGCGCCAGAATCGCGACGCCGTAGACCAGGTAGACCAGATTGGCCTGGGTCGGGGTGAGGACGGCGACGATCTCGGAGACCGAGCGCTCGAGTGCGTCCCACTCGTTGCGGGTGATCAGCGAGCTGGTGATCACGACGCGCGAGGAACAGCGCGGCCAGCACGACGCCGGAAGATGTCGTTGGTTCGCCGGGTCAGCGGCTGCAGCAGGCTGCCGGAAACGGCGATGTCCCGCCCGTCAACTCGCATGTGTCAACGATCTTTCAAAGCGGCGATCTTTCGGATGCGCCGCGCCGGTGAGCGACTCGCCGACACATTAGCCGGTTCTCCGCGTCGGCCTGCGACGCGAGGGTGAAAGCGTCAATTCGCACCTTCTGCAATTTGCGCGGGCGATAATAGCGGCAGGACGGGGCTAGAGAAGGAAGTGTGCGATGAAGAAGCTTGCAGCAGTGTTACTGACCGCCGCCGCGGCGGCCGTCGCCCCCGCCATGCTGGCACCGGTGGCGCAGGCCGACATATGTGCCGGTGCGCATGGTCGCCACGTCGGAGTGGGTGGATGCACCAACGTGGTCGGTGACGTGGCCGCGGGCGTGGCCATCGCATCGGCCGTCACGCCATACGTTCCCGGCGAGGTGCCGTGCTACACGGTGGAGGGCGTGCCTTACTACACCCCTCCTGGCCAACCCTGCTGACGCAGACCCCGGACACCTTCATTCGGCGGCAGGACCGCCCCGCGAAATAGGCGCGACGACCGGCGCTGTGAGAGAATTCGAGCATTCGCAGCCGGCGTGAGGCGCGATCCGCGGGGGGTTTCAGTTCCGCACGACCGACAACACACCAACTCCGATGAGTGGGCGTGTGTGGTTCGTCGCGCTGTCACGCCACAAAGCATGGAGGTGTTGGGAGTTCTCATGTCCACCAACAGAATTGAAGCGCTGTTCGTGTGGCTCGGCGGCGGGGAGTGGCGTGAGCTCGACGAGCGTCACGAGCGATCCACCCACGCGATCGCCGGGGCCGTCGTGCTGCTCGGCGCGGTGCTGGCCTGGCTGGTCGCGGCGCTGGCCGTCGCCGGATCCACCCACTGGCCGATGGCGGCCGTCGTCGCGTTGACCTCGGTGTTCGGTCTGCTGGTCGGGGCGGTGAGCCGCGCGATTTCCAGCGGGGCGACGCGTTGGCCCGGAGTCGTGGGACGCGCGGTCGTCGGGGTCGCGGTCGGAGTCGTCGTCGGCGAGCTGGCCGCCGTCGCGCTGTTCTCCGGGACGGTCGACCGTCAACTCGCCGAGCAGGCCGCACTGCGGGCCGACGCCACACCCGCCGTGGCGCAGGCGACGGCCGACCTGCAGCGCACGCGCGACGCGCGCGCCGGTCTCGACGACGCGGTGACGAACGCCATGCGGCAGCGCGACGAGGCGCTGGTCGTCGCCCGCTGCGAATTCCGCCCGTCGCCGACGTGCCCGCAGACACACATCACGGGGACGCCCGGCGCCGGGCCCGAAAACCGCACGGCCAACGACTTTCTCGCCGACACCCAGCGGCAGCTGGACAGCAGCGACGGCCGAGCGTGACGGCCGCGCACCCGGCGCTGGACGCCCAGATCGCCGACGGCGAGCGGGCAGTGGCACAGGCCCGCGAGTCCGCGGTCGCGGATGTGGACGGCGGACTGGGCGCACGCTGGGCGGCCATGAACGACCACACGCTGGCCAGCCCCGCCGCGATGGTGCTGCGCGCGCTGACGATCGCGTTCTTCGCGCTGCTGTATCTGTTGCCGCTGATTCTCAAGCTGTGGCGGGGCGAGACGACCCACGATCGCGGTGCGGCCGCCCGCGCCGAACGCGAACGCGCGGAACTGGAGGCCGACACGGCGATCGCGGTGAAGCGCGCCGAGGTGCGCGCGGCCGTCGAAACCATGTGGGCCGAGCAGCAGCTGGAAAGTGCGCGCCTCGCCATCGAGGCACAGACCGAGATCGACCGCGAGCAGCAGCGCCGCCGCGTCGACGAGGTGCTCGGCGTTCCGCTGCAGATCCAGTCGGAGCGCGTGGCGGAGCCGGCGGAGCTGCCCGCGGGCGAGAAGAACCTGCCCGCGCGGGTCGAGGCGGCCGAACTGGAGCAGCATCGCGAGGGCTCGCTGATCCCGGACGTCACGAAGGCCGCCAGCCGCTGGATTCGGCCGTTCGTGCCGCCCATCGTCGCCAGCGCGGTCGAGACCGCCACCAAGCCGCTGCGCGGCGTGCGCCAGATCTTCGCCGAGGAAGAGGAGATCCACTTCTCGATGAAGCGCAGTCGCACGGTGACCGTGCAGCTCCGAGGACGCCGATGAGCAGGCGGAGCAACGCGTGGCCACGTCGGCCGTCGCCTCCGAGCGTCGCGAGCACATCGACGGCAAGGCGCAACCCTCGTCGTTGACCGAAGCCGAGCACCAGCGCGAGCTGTCGGCGTGGGAGGGAACTCGTGAAATGCGCGGACCGCAGGAACCGCGTCAGCTGACGTCGGGGGAGTAAGTCAACCGAAAGGCATTGCCTCGAGCGCCGCCGCCTCGTAGCCTATTAGGCATGAGTCCAACAACGCAGGTTGGTCTGCCGCCAGGTCCTCCGCTTCCCGGTGCAGTGCAGCTGCTGCTGATGATGCGCTGGTGGCCACAGTTCGTGGCGGCGTGCCGGCGCCGCTACGGAAACGTGTTCACGTTGCGGAACTCGATGATGGGGCCGATGGTCTATCTGGCCGAACCCGACTACATCAAGACGGTGTTCGCCGGCGACCCGAAGATTTTCCATGCGGGCGAAGCGAATTCGATGCTCGGCGGCCTGCTCGGTGACAGCTCGGTGCTGGTCATCGATGACGACGTGCATCGCGACCGGCGGCGGCTGATGATGGCGCCGTTCCATCGCGACGCCGTCGCCCGGCAGGAAGCGCTGATGGCCGCGATCGCCGCGGAGAACGTCGCCGGCTGGCCGGTGGGTCGGCCGTTCGCGGTTGCGCCGAAGATGTCGCAGATCACGCTGGAGGTGATTCTGCGGACGGTGATCGGCGCCAGCGATCCGGCCCGGCTGGCCGCCCTGCGCGAGGTGATGCCGCGACTGCTGACTGTCGGTCCGTGGGCGTCGCTGGCGATCGCGAAACCGTCACTGCAGCAGCGGCGTCCGTGGCGGCGACTACGGGAGCACATCGAGGAAAGCGACCGGCTGCTGTACGCCGAGATCGCCGAGCGCCGCGCCGATCCGAACCTGGCCGAGCGGACCGATGCGCTGGCGATGCTCATCCAGGCGCATGGTGACGACGGGGGCATGAGCGACAAGGAGTTACGCGATCAACTGATCACGCTGCTGGTGGCCGGGCATGACACCACCGCTACCGGATTGTCGTGGGCGCTGGAGCGATTGACCCGCCATCCCGACGCCCTGGCCAAGGCGGTGGCCGCCGCGGATGCGAGCGCTGCGGGTGATGCGGCGGGCGACGAGTACCTCGACGCCGTCGGCAAGGAGATCCTGCGTGTGCGCCCCGTGGTGCCCGATGTGGGCCGCATCTTGAAGGAACCGGTCGAGGTCGCGGGGTATCGGCTGCCTGCCGGTGTGATGGTGGTGCCGAGCATCACGCTCGTGCACTCGCGCGCTGACCTGTACCCGCAGCCGGATGCGTTCGATCCGGATCGCATGGTGGGCGCCACGCTGAGCCCGACGACGTGGCTGCCGTTCGGAGGCGGCAATCGGCGGTGTCTCGGTGCGGGTTTCGCGACAGTCGAGATGCGCATCGTGCTGCGTGAGGTTCTGCGCCGCGTCGAGTTGAACACCACCACCGACGCCGGCGAGAAGACGAAGCTGAAGCACGTCATCCTCACGCCGAATCGTGGAGCCCGCATCACGGTCAAGGCGCTACGAAGCGCGGCATCGGTTCCGTCGGCCACGGCAGGCGCGGCCGACCACTGATTCGTCGCGGATGACCGGTGGTCGCTGTTACGATCCGCCAGATCGACGAAGACGTGGACGGGAACACCGTGGGGGCATTTCCAATTCATCGACGCCAGTTGCCGAGACTGTTGGCAGCGACATGCGTTGTAGCGGCGATGGTCTCGTGCTCGTCGGGCGAGGGCGGCGAGACGCAAAAGCCCGAGTTCACGCAAGTGAGCGCGCCGATGTTCGTCGATCAGGCGGCTCTCCCGGGCGGTTCGGACATGCAATTTGCCGCGCCCACCATCGGCAACGAGCCGCAAGGCAAGACTGACCCCGTTGATCCGGCGGAGTGTGGACCGGCCTATTGGGGTCCGCCCTTCTCCCAAATGGGATCCGTTGCCTGGTCGACGATGAAGTCCGAGGGGACGAATCGCCGATGGTCGAGACATTCGGTTGTTTCTCGCGGTGGCTGCGGAGCGGCCCGACCTGAAGGCCTTGCTGGCCAAGTGCGAAACGGTTCGATATCAGAACCTCACGACCACGGCCGCGCCTATGGACTTGGCGGACCTGCCCAGTTGGGCCCTGGCCACGAGCATCAAGGTGCCGGGAGCGACCGGTGCGGGCGTCATCGGCCTTCACCGTGGGCTATATATTTCCGAGTCCTTCTGGCAGCTGCCCGAGGCCGACCTTTCGGCCGACGACAAATCCGCATTGGTGAAGCTCTTCAACGCCCAGGTGACAAAGCTCGACGGCATGTAGTGCACCCCGCGTCGCAGGTCACCTCACATTGCAACCGCTGTCCATGTTGTGGCAGTGCGAGCCGCCATTGCACGTGCCGCAATTGCAGCCGCAGGCGATGTGCGCCTGCGGCGCCGGCCGTGGTGCTGGCTCTTGAATGGCGATGTCGATGTCTCGGCGTCGGCGATCGTGGTCTCGTCGTCCCATTTCAAACTCCCTAGAACTCTCGCGAAAAGCGGAGATGACACATCACGCTAATCCTGGTCGGCGGCCTAATTCGCTGAATTGACGACGGCGTCTAAGTTGATGGCGATTCCGCCAAAGCCGTCCGGCGGACCCGCGGTACCGGTAAGTACGTATGCATGGGTCCGGGGATTTATGTAGGTCGAGTCGGCGCGCTTGCTGTAGCTCTGGGAATCGGAGCCGCGGTGTTCATGGGCCAGGGCGTGGCATCCGCCAAACCGGCGGATACCTCGGGCTCTGATACGACGAAGACGACGACGAGCCAAACGAGCGGCGACACCGCGTCGACCAAGGCAAGCGAGACGTCAGAGAGCACCGACACGTCGACGACTGAAAAGTCGGACACGACCGAGAGTGCCGATGCGACCAACACCGACGCGCAGACCGATGAAACTGCGGCCGCCGATCCGCCGAAGCGCAAGAAGAAGGCGCGCGCGGCTGCCGAGGCAAGCGACGTGTCCAAGGCGGACGACGTGTCCACGGCGGACGTCGCGACCAAGGATTCGACGGAGACAGAGAAACCGCGCGAGCTGTCGGTGCGCGACGACAAGAAAACCTCACTCGACAAAGACACGGTCACACCCGCTGCGGTGACCGACGGCGTTGCGGCGTCGTCTGCCACTGTCCAGCAGACCGTCTCGCAGCCGGCAGCACCATCGGAAGCCAAGCAGAAGCCGGAAGACGCTGTCACGGTGGCATTTTCGAGTCTGGTCAGCGCGCTCGTCTCGCCATTCGCCGGCAATGGCGGCGAGCCGACGGGCCCGGTGGACACACCCGCGGTATGGACGCTGGCCGCTGCCTCCCGGCGGGAGTTCCTCGGCGGGGTGCCCGAGCTGGACAAGGCGGCCGCGGAGACCACGAACGGGCTCGTCGCCAACAACGTCGCAACGACGGCCGCGACCACGTCCGACGAACCCTTCGTGCCGACACCCGTCGAATCCATTCCGCAGACGGCCCTGCTGGCGCCGTTGCAGCAGATTCCGATCGTCGGGCAATTGTTCGTCACTCCTGTCGTCGCCCTCCTCGGTTCCATACCGCTGATCGGCGACGTTCTGCATCCGCTGATCGGGTATCCGATCGGCTATACGGGCGGCACCACGCCGCGAGACGTCAAGGTGATCTCGTTCGACGGCACCCCGATCTACGTCCACTTCTTCCCTGCGCATGGCGTACCGGCGGGGACGAGGGCGCCGACGATCCTGAACGGTCCGGGCCTGGGCCTGCCCGGCGAGACGAACGCGCTCGCCAACTTCGGGCTCCTGTACAACCAGTACGTCAGTATGGGCACGCTGCTGGACAACGGCTACAACGTCGTCACCTGGGACCCGCGCGGTGAGTGGTACTCCGGCGGCACGCTCGAGATCGACAACGCGAAGTTCGAAGGCCGCGACATGCAGGCCATCATCAGCTGGGTGGCCCAGCAGCCCGAGTCTCAACTGGACTCCGGCCTTCTGGATCCGCGGATCGGCATGGGCGGCGCCTCGTACGGCGGCGGCATCCAATTGGTGACCGCAGCGATCGACAAACGTGTCGACGCCATCGTGCCGACGATCGCGTGGAACAACCTCAACACGTCATTGGCCAAGAACGGCGCGCCCAAGACCAGCTGGGGCCTGCTGCTGGGCGTCGCGCTGTTGCTCACGGGCGCGCGCACGGACCCGCAGATCTACCCGGCGCTGATCAACACGCTCCTGACGGGCTCGGTGTCGCCGTCCGACAAAATGTTCCTGGACGAGCGCAGCCCGTCCATCTTGGTGAAGGACATCACCGCGCCCACCCTGTTCATCCAGGGCACCGTCGACACGTTGTTCACCCTGGCCGAGGCCGACGCCAACGCGAAAGTCCTTCTGGCTAACGGTGTTCCGACCAAGGTGGTGTGGTACTGCGGCGGGCACGGCGGCTGCGTCACCAGTACCAACGACGGCAAGGTGATCAACGACGCGACGTTGGCCTGGCTCGGCAAGTATGTGAAGGGCTTGCCGGTGAGCACCGGCCCGCAGTTCGAATGGGTGGACCAGCACGGGCGCAACTTCTCGTCGGACAAGTACCCGGTGCCGACGGGCACGGCGCTGGAAGCCACGACCGATGAGGAATCCACGCTGCCGCTCATCTGCTGTTCGGCGGCTCGGGCCCGAATATCGGCGGCCTTCTCGCGCGACATCCTGCAAGGGTTCCTCGGAGTCCTGTCGGCGTCGAAGGCCACGAACGCGGTGGATCTGACGCTCGAGCCGCAGACGACGACGCAATACATCGTGGGAGCGCCGCAGCTGGAGTTCACGTACTCCGGCACGGGTTCGAGCACGCAGGTCTACGCGCAGCTGATCGACGACACCACCGGGCTCGTCCTGGGCAACCACGTCACACCGATCGCGGTGACGCTGGACGGCGAGGAACACGTCGCCAAGGTGCCGCTGGAGATGGTCGCGCACACGCTGGCCCCTGGGGAGACGGTGACGTTGCAGATCGTCGCCTCCGCGATCACCTACCAGCCGCTCAACGTGTCGGGCCAGCTCGACGTGTCGAGCATCAAGCTCACGCTGCCGACGGCGGATGCCACGAAAATCAAAATCGCAGCGACGGAGACGGCGGGTGCGGCCTAGGGCTCATGCGCGGGGTCAGCGGGACGGGCGGACATTGCTGGCAAACGTGGTGTAGCTTCGATCGACACAGCGATGCTGGGGGCACGCTGCCGAGGAGTTAGTTAACGGTGGACGCGACACCATTCGGGCACTATCAGCTGCAGCAGCTGATCGGGCGCGGCGGGATGGGTGAGGTCTATCGGGCCTACGACACCAAGACCGACCGGATCGTGGCGGTCAAGGTGCTGCCCCCGCACATGGCGGCCGACGAGACCTTTCAGGCGCGCTTCCGGCGGGAGTCGCAGGCCGCGGCCGGGCTCAACGATCCGCATGTGGTGCCGATCCACGGATTCGGCGAGATCGACAACCGGCTCTATCTGGATATGCGCCTGATCGAGGGCCGCAACCTGGGCACGATTCTCACCGACACCGACAGGCCACTCGATCCGGAACTCTGCGTGAAGGTGGCCGAACAGGTCGCGTCGGCATTGGATGACGCGCACCGAGCGGGGCTGATCCACCGCGACGTCAAGCCGTCGAACATTCTGGTCACCGATCGCGACTTCGTGTATCTGATCGACTTCGGCCTGGCCCGCACCGCAGGCGAGGTGGGGTTGACGACCGCGGGCAGCACGCTGGGCACGATGGCCTACATGGCCCCCGAGCGATTCGAGGGCAAGCCGGTCGACCCGACGTCGGACATCTACGCGCTGACATGCGTGCTCTACGAATGCCTGACCGGCGTGCGGCCGTATCCGGCGGAAAGTCTCGAGCAGCAGATCGCCGGTCACATGACGCAGCCGATTCCGCGGCCGTCGGCCATCGACCCGAGACTGGCGCCGTTCGACGAGGTCATCGCCAAGGGCATGGCGAAGAAGTCGGCGAAGCGTTATCAGTCGGCGGGCGCGTTGGCCGAGGCGGCGCGGCGCGCGCTGAATACGCCGGTGCGTGCGACGGCCGGCAGTGGGCGGCACGCGGCCCGCCGCGCCGCACCCGCGGCGAAGAAGCGCGTCTCGCGGCGGACGCTGGCGGTGGCGGGGGTCGTGGTGTTGGTCGCCGCGCTCGGCACGTTCGGATTGTGGCAGTGGCGGGGCGGCTTCGGGCGAGACGACGCGCGGCCGGCGGGTATGGCGGAGAGTTCGTCGACGGAGACGCCCGTTGCGGCGCCGGGCTCAGTGCCGTCGATCGCGGCGACGGTACCCGAGGACATCCGGAGCACCGGCAAATTGATCATCGGGGTCAATGTGCCTTATGCGCCAAACGAATTCAAGGATGCCAGCGGACAGATCGTGGGCTTCGATGTCGACCTGATGAACGCGATCGCGCGGACGGTGGGGTTGACGCCGGAATACCGCGAGACGGGGTTTGAAGCGATCATCCCGTCGGTGCGGGCCAAGGACTTCAACGTCGGGATGTCGTCGTTCACCGACACCGTCGAACGCGAGGAGTTGGTCGACTTCGTGACGTACTTCGAGGCGGGCACGATGTGGGCGCAACATGTCGGCTCGTCTGTCGATCCCGCCAATGCGTGCGGACTTCGCGTCGGTGTGCAATACGCCGCGCTTCAGGAAACCGTTGAGATACCGGCGAAAAGCCAGGCGTGTGTGGATGCCGGCGCGGCGCCGATCGACAAGGTCGTCTACGTCAGCCAGGACGATCTCAACACGGCGCTGATCAATGGCGAAGTCGATGCGATGGCGGCGGACTCGCCGGTGACGGGGTTTGCGATCAAGACGTCCGGCGGGGTGCTCGAGGCGGCCGGGGAGGTGTTCGACGCGGCGCCATACGGCTGGCCGGTGGCCAAGGGGTCAGGGTTGGCCGAGTCGATGCGCCAAGCGCTGGACCACCTGATCGAGACCGGTGAGTACCGGACCATCGCCACGATGTGGGGTGTCGAAAAGGGCATGATCGACAAGTCGGTGATCAACGGCGCCAGCCGATAGCGCACGGTGTCGAAACGGTCACGCTGTGCGCCCCGCGCCCATTCCAATGACCGCATGGGTGTAGCTTTGAGATAGATCCATTTGCTGTCAGCGCATGCCACCGTTACTTCGAAACCGATAACGAGCAGCCTGTAAACGGATCGAGGCTCACTCCCAACTCGAGGGAGAGGCCAACTCACACTCTGAAGGGCACTTACATGGAGTCCACTGACCTGTTTTCACATCCGACCAAGCCTGAGCACGTCGAGAAGACCGATGACTCCGAAGCACCGGTGCAGGCCCCCACCTTTTCTGACCAGCCGAAAAAGAGTTCATCGCCGTTGGCGCAGTCTTCGTGAACGGCTTGAACGGGACGCGGCGCTCGGCCCGTCCCGTCAGGTTGTCGCTCGCCCGTCAGTTGGGCGCTGGTATCGATGGGGCCTGGTGGCCCCACACCGCATCGGTAGCACGAGAATTGCCGGAGCTCATTGGTGTTCTGCATCGCCCGCTCGGCGAGATCGTCGACATCGGTATCAACTGGTCGACTGCCGAGGCACCCCTGGACCTGCTCTCGATCGTCAGTGACGGCAAGACGCTCCTCGGAGCCCAGCACAGACGTCCCCGCCTGATGGTGGTGGAGGGCCGCGGCGCCTGCGCGAGACTTCTCGTCGTTCCGCCGTTGACGTCGAAAGCCCTTGGCGCGATGGTGATGCGCTGCGCGGCGGCCCTGCCTTCGTCGATGGCGGATCGACAGACCCCGTCCTACGACATCGCTACGCGCGTGATGCGTGCCGCCATTGCCGAGAGTGCAAAATGGGTGGAACGCTTGCAGGGCCAATCGGGCGGCGAAATTGTTGCCGCTCAAGATGTTCAGGCTGTGGCCGCTCCGCGGCTCTGAAGAAACCAAAATGGGCTGGTACGGAGTTATCCGCACCAGCCCACTGTTGTGATGATTCAGGGTCGTTTAGACCGCAGTGACTCGCACTGCCTGGGGACCCTTGGCTCCCTGCTCGACCTCGAACTCAACGCGCTGGTTCTCCTCGAGTGACCGGAATCCGCTTCCTTGGATCTCGGAAAAGTGCACGAATACATCCGGCGCGTCGCCGTCAGGAGCGATGAAGCCGAAGCCTTTGTCGCCGTTGAACCATTTCACAGTTCCCTGTGCCATTTACTTACTTCTTCCATTTGAATGCGGATGTACCAAAAACAACCGCGCGCGAAGTGTAGCACGGGGGGTATGGGTTTTGCGAAATCGGTTGCCGCCGTGGGCATTTGGACGACGAGATCGGCTCGCGGAAGCGAGGGGGTAGAGTCGGGGCATCGGGACCACTCAGGCCCCCTTAGGAATGGGGCCACCGTGTCCGACAAGTCTCCTCGCCAGGCGATGGGCAAGAAATCCGGCAAATCCTTGAAAGAGAAACGGGCCGACAAGCGCGCCAAGGCCGACCAGCAGTCATCGACCGAGGCTTCGCTGCACTTCAAGAAGCACTAGGGCGGCCAGCAAGCCCAAGATTGCGCGTAGGGCTGCGGCCGCGAGCTATCCACAACCCTGGATGCAATAACCACGCCCCCGTCCGCAGATTGTCGGCGTGAGTGGCCAGCATCGCGGTATGCGCGAGGTCTTCATCGGCAGCCGGGCGTTGGCCAAGGGTCAGCTGACCCGTGGCGCGCTGAGGTGGAACTATCGCGCGATCTTCCCTGATGTATATGCCCCGAAGACCGTCGCTCCGTCGATTCGACGCAACACACTCGGCGCGTGGCTCTGGTCCGGCAGCAAGGGAGTGATCACCGGCCGCGCCGCCGCAGCGATGCATGGCGCCTTATGGGTCCAATCCTGCGTACCCGTCGAGATGGTCGGACGCGCAAGCCGCCCGCCGAGCGGAATAGTCGTTCGTAACGAGCGGATCGAAGCCGACGAAATCGTTGAACTCGATGGCCTACTCGTAACGACGCCGGCGCGCACCGCGTTCGACCTCGCCAGACACTTGCCGCGCGACGCGGCGGTCGTTCACTTGGACTCGCTGGCGAGGGCCACCGACGTCAAGGCTGCCGACGTCCTATTACTGGCGGAGCGGTATCCCCGAGCACGAGGACTACCCCGCTCGAGGATCGCGCTTGGCTTGATGGACGGCGGTGCGCAGTCGCCGAAGGAAACCGAGCTGCGCCTCTTGCTCGTCGACGCCGGGTTACCTGCGCCCCGAACCCAGATCCGGGTGTGCGACGGATTCAACGAGGCGTTCATCGACATGGGCTACGACGAACCCATGGTCGGGCTCGATTACGACGGCCGGCAACATCTCACAGACCGCAGCCGATATGTGCACGACATAGGGCGCGCGGAGCTCATCGAGCGACAGGGCTGGCTCGACATTCGCGTGGTTGCCGAACACAGCAGGGGATACATCCTGCACCGCGTGCGGGAGGCCTTCGCTCGACGCGGCTACAGCCCAAGATTGCGCAGAGGGTCGTGCTGATGGCGCGATCACAGCCCTGGGCGCAATTTGGAGCCCTCCGGCGTCGCATGTCAAAAATCGGACATCGTTGACCAGCGGTGACACCATGGTCGTGTGGAGCTGGCCTCTGGACAACGGGAATTCACGGCGTACGGGCCGTCGCACCTGACGGTGCTCGCCATCTTCGTGGTGGGCGCTGCGCTCCTGGTCTGGTTCGGCCGCAGAGCGACCGAATCGCAGGGGCGGACCCTCGGCCGCGTGCTGGCGGTTCTGCTTCTCGCGGCGTTCGTCGTGGCGTTCGTGTACAAACTGATCCGGCCCGACATCCAGACCTCGGTGCCGCTGCAGCTCTGCGATGTCGCCGAACTCACCGCGGCGTATGCGCTGTGGTCCCAACGGCATTGGGCCTTCGTGCTCGCGTATTACTGGGGTCTGGTTCTGAGCTCGCAGGCGTTGATCACACCGGATGTCGGCACGCCGGAGGAAGGCGCCCCCGATTTCCCTCACCACCTCTTCCTGACGTTCTTCACGCTTCACGTGCTCGTGGTGTGGGCGGGCATTTACCTCACCTGGGGGCGTCGGATGCGACCGCGGTGGCGCGACTACCGCTTCGCGATCATCGTGACCCTGGCATGGGTGGCGATCACCTTCACCTTCAACGTGATCGCGGGAACCAACTACGGCTACCTCAACAGAAAACCACCGACGGCATCGATATTGGACGTTCTGGGCCCGTGGCCGGTGTATCTGCTGACCGAGGTCGCGATCGTCCTGGTCGTCTGGGCGCTGATGACCTGGCCGTGGGAACGGACAAGGCGCGACACCGCGTCCGAACGGGCGCCCGCTTAGGTCCGCGACACCACATTGCGCAACGCGTCACCGCGCTGGAGGCATCCGATGTTGGCCGCGATGTCGTCGGCGCGGCCGATGAAGGTGTCCGTCGTGACTCCCGACGAGTGCGGCGTCATCAAGATGTTCGGCAGATCCGCGAACGGTAGGTCGCTCGGGGCGCCCGTGCCGCCGCCGGACGGATATCGGTACCAGACGTCGATCGCCGCGGCGCGGATCACGCCGCCGGCCAACGCGTCGTACAACGCCTGCTCCTGGACCAGTGGACCGCGGCCGACGTTGATCAACACACCCTCAGGGCCGAGCAGCCGCAACTGCTCGGCGCCGATCATCCCGGCCGTCTGGTCGTTCAGGGGTGCCGACACCACGGCGATGTCGCACTCCTGCAGCAGCCGGTCCAGTGCGGAGGTGTCACCGGCCCATGACAGGCCGCAGTCCGGCACGCGGCCCGAGCCCGTCACCGCCGCCGCCGCACAGCCGAACGCTCGGAACAGATTCCACGCACGCTGGCCGATGTGACCGAACCCGACGAACCCGATGCGGGCATCACCCAGCGCGGGAGATTGCGGAATCGCGGCGTCGTACACCGACGTCGCCCACGTGCCGCCGCGAAGCGCACGGTCCTGCGTCAGGAATTCGCGGCGCAGCATGACTGCCGACGCGACGATGTACTCCGCGATCGACCGCTCATGGTGGAACGTGTTGGCCACCAGTGTCTCCGGTGCCAACGCGTCGAAGTCGATCTTGTCGGTACCCGCCCCGGCGACGTGGATGAGCCGCAGCTTCTCGGCCACCGCCGCCATGTCCGCGGTGAACCGGCTGCCGACGTACACCTCGGCGTCGCGCAGCTCTTCCAGCGGTGCGCCGCCGGGATGCCAGCGCACGTCGGAGCCCGACGGAAGCGCGGCTTCGAACCGCTCGCGATGCGGAACCAGGTTGGCGTCGGCCACCAAGATCTTCATGTCAACTCCGCTGCAGCGCAGGGCGCTTGCTGTCGAAGGCCCAGCCGGGGATCAGGTACTGCATGGCCGATCGCGTCGTCGCGGCTGCCCAGGCCTTCGCGTTGGTACAGCTCGTGCGCGGCGGCCACCGCGTCGTCGTCGAGTTCGACTCCCAGCCCCGGCTTGTCGGGAACCGTGAGGTAGCCGTCGACGATCTCGTAGGGCGCCTTCGTGATGTGCTGACCGTCCTGCCAGATCCAGTGTGTGTCGATCGCGGTGATGTCTCCCGGCGCCGCAGCGGCGACGTGGGTGAACATCGCCAGCGAGACGTCGAAGTGGTTATTGGAGTGCGAACCCCATGTCAGGCCCCAGGCGTCGCAGAGCTGGGCGACGCGCACCGAGCCGGCCATCGTCCAGAAGTGCGGATCGGCGAGCGGGATGTCGACGGCGTTGGCGCGGATCGCGTGGCCGAGTTCGCGCCAGTCGGTGCCGATCATGTTGGTGGCGGTGGGCAGCCCGGTGGCCCGCTTGAACTCGGCCATCACCTCACGACCCGAGAATCCGCCCTCGGGCCCGACCGGGTCCTCGGCGTACGCGAGCACGTCGGTGAGGTCGCGGCAGGTCTTCACCGCGTCGTCGAGCAACCATCCGCCGTTGGGGTCGAGGGTGATTCGCGCGTCCGGGAAGCGATCGGCGAGCGCGGTGACCGCCTTGGCCTCCTCGGGGGCGGGCAGTACGCCGCCCTTGAGCTTGAAATCGCGGAACCCGTACCGTTCGCGGGCCGCCTCGGCCAGGTGGACGACAGCGTCGGGCGACAGCGCCTCGTCGTGGCGGATGCGCATCCACCTGTCGGCGTCGGCACCCTCGTCGGATGCGGACCGGTACGCGAGATCGGTCTTGGTGCGGTCGCCGACGAAGAACAGATAGCCCAGTGCCTGCACGCGATCGCGCTGCCTGCCGTCACCGAGCAATGCGGCGACCGGGACTTCGAGATGCTTGCCGAGCAGGTCGAGGAGCGCGGACTCGACGGCGGTCACCGCGTGTACGGCGACACGGAGGTCGAATGTCTGGGCGCCGCGGCCGCCGGCGTCACGGTCGGCGAAAGCGCGGCGCATGTCGTTGAGGACGGCGTTGTGGTCGCCGATGTTTCTGCCGGTGACGATCTCACGGGCGTCCTCGAGCGTGCGCCGGATGGGCTCGCCGCCGGGCACCTCGCCGACGCCGGTGTTGCCGTCGGAGTCGGTGAGGATGACCAGATTTCGGGTGAAGAACGGGCCGTGTGCGCCGCTGAGGTTGAGCAGCATGCTGTCATGGCCGGCGACCGGGATCACCGTCAGCTCGCGGACGATCGGTGTGCTCATGTCATTCTCCTGATACTCGTGATGCGAACCACTTGTCGCCGTTGGCCAACGGTCGCACCACGCGAGACACCTTGTCTCCCATGGTGCGCAGCGCATCGGCGATCTCGCGCTCGCGCTGTGGGGTGAGCCGGTCCAGCGGTACCGACGCGCTGATCGCGTCCTGGGCGGGCCGGCAGTAGCGCAGGGCGACGGCGAAGCACCGCAGCCCGGCGGTGTTCTCCTCGTCGTCGGTGGCGTATCCGCGGACACGCACATCGTCGAGCGCCGCGTCCAGTGCCGTCCGGTCGACGATCGTCTTGGCCGTCAACGGCTTCAGTGCGGCGGGCACGTGCTCGTCGAGGTCGGTGCCGAATCGCTCGGCGAGAAGGGACTTTCCGAGTGCGGTGGCATAGGCGGGCAGGCGCCTGCCGACACGATTCGAGGCGCGGGTGTACTGCTTGGACTCCCGTGTCGCGAGGTACACGATGTCGGTGCCGTCGAGGCGCCCGAGGTGGAAGGTCTCGTCGAGGTCGGCGCGCAGGTCGTCGAGGAATGGGGTGATCAGCGGCAGGTACGGATCGCTGTCCAGATAGCTCGTGCCGACCAGGAGTGCCCGCACGCCGATCGCGTACATGGTGCCCGTCGGGTCGGAGCGCACCCAGCCCTGCGCGACGAGCGTGCGCAGCAGCGCGTGGGCACTGCTGCGCGGCATATCCAGCGCGTGACTGATCTCGCGCAGCCGCGCCGGGTCGTCGGGGCGGGCGGCGAGGTACTCCAACAGCTCCACCGTCCGCACCGCCGACTTCACCTTGCGCACAGCGAATTCCTCTGACATGTCAGCCCCCTATCGCCAGCAGTTCGCGGCCGATCAGCACGATGGCGCCCAGCGCCGAGACGCTGATTGCCAGCCAACGCAATCGTTTCGGATCGAGGATGCGGTTGAGGCCGCGGGACAACACATAGCCGGCCAGCGCCGCGGGGATGAGCACCGCGAACATCCACATGGTGTGTCGGTTGACGGCGCCGGTCGCCGCGAGCGCGGCGATCGACATGATGGAGCCGACGAGGAAGAAGCCGCTCATCGTTCCGCGCAGCCGGGCGCCCTCGTTGCGTTGCCACACCAGCGCCATCGGCGGACCGCCGATGGCCGTCGCCGTGCCGAGTACACCCGAGGCCGCACCGGCGAGTACGACGTTGCGCCTGCGCGGCACCGGGATCCACCCGAAGCTGGTCAGCGCCACACCGGACAGGACCACGACGGCGAGCAGGATCGCGAGTCCACGTTCGGGCAGCATGGCCAGCAGCAGTGCGCCCGCGATGGTGCCTGGTATTCGGCCGACCAACGCCCAGCCGGTTCCGTGTAGATCGATGTCTTCTCGCTCCCGCACGACGACCATCAGCGTGACGAGGGTCGCGACCATGATCAGCGTGCCGGGGATGAGGGCAGGGTCGACCAGCGCGACGATCGGTGCGGCGAGCATGCCGATGCCG
Source organism: uncultured Actinomycetota bacterium (assembly GCA_963766945.1). GTDB lineage: Bacteria > Actinomycetota > Actinomycetes > Mycobacteriales > Mycobacteriaceae > Mycobacterium. Next base: position 21,246 of record CAVYCT010000036.1, on the reverse strand, counting down.
AAGCCGATGGACGCCTGTAGCGCCGATGCCAGCATGATCGCCGCCGCCACTGTGCAATATCCCAGCACGCTCATGCGGGCACGGACGCCAGCGCGGCCCCCTCCGTCTGCAGCGGATGGTGGCACTCGGCGCTGTGTCCGGCGATTTCGGGATCGACCGCGCTCGGCGGTGCGGTCGTCGCGCAGATCTCGGTGGCCTTCCAGCATCGGGTGCGGAACCGACAGCCCGACGGCGGGTTGAGCGGGGACGGCACCTCGCCCTTCAGCAGGATCCGGTCCTTGCGATGCGCGCTGTCGAGCTTCGGTGCGGCCGACATCAGCGCCGCGGTGTAGGGATGGTTGGGCCGCTCGAAAACCGCTTCAGTAGGCCCGGATTCGATGATGCGGCCAAGGTACATCACCGAGACACGATCGGCGACGTGGCGGACCACCGACAGGTCGTGGCTGATGAAGACGTAGGCGATGCCCAGCTCCTGCTGCAGCTCGTTGAGCAGGTTGAGCACCTGCGCCTGCACCGACAGGTCCAGCGCGGAGACCGGCTCGTCGCAGATGATCACGTCGGGCTCCAGCGCGAGCGCGCGGGCGATGCCGATGCGCTGACGCTGGCCGCCGGAGAACTCCTGCGGGTACTTGTCGGCCGCCTTGGCGCCGAGGCCGACCAGGTCGAGCAGGCCGCGGACCCGCATGTCGCGGTCCTTGCTGCTCTTGTACATGCCCTTGTGGCTGCGCCACGGCTCGGCGATGATGTCGCCGGCCGACATGCGCGCGTTCAGCGACGCGTAGGGGTCCTGGAAGACCATCTGCACGCGGCGGCGGAACTTGAGCAGATCACTGCCGCGCAGGCTGAACGGATCGATGCCGTCGAAGCTCACCGTTCCGGAGTCCGGGCGTTCCAGCATCAGCAATGTCCTTGCCAACGTGGACTTTCCGCAGCCGGACTCGCCGACCAGGCCGAGCGTCTCGCCGCGTTTGAGGTCGAGCGTGATGCCGTCGAGTGCGCACAGCCGCTTCTTGCCTGCGTTGGGCACGCGGAACGACTTGCGGATGTCGCGGACCTCGAGCAGGTTTTCGTCAGACTTCCGCTTTTGATCAGACATTGGTGACCTCTTCCGGGAAGTGGCAGGCGGCTTTGCGGGCGCCGGCCGAGCCGGCAATGTGGTCTGTCTTGACGGTGTCGAGCGCGGGCCGCGTGGTCGAGCAGATCTCGCGGGCCAGCGGGCAGCGGGCCTGGTACACGCAGCCCTCGGGGATCGCGTGCAGGTCGGGTGGCGATCCGCCGATCGATTTGAGGTCGTCGCCGCGGCGGGCGTTGACGGGCACCGAGTTGAGCAGGCCCTTGGTGTAGGGGTGCTTGGGGTTGGCGAAAACCTCTGCCACCGGGCCGGTTTCGACGATATTGCCCGCGTACATCACCGCGACGCGGTCGGCTTCCTCGGCGACCAGTGCGAGGTCGTGGGTGATGAGGACGACGGCCATGTCGTATTCGGAGCGCAGGTCGCGCAGCAGCGCCATGATCTGCGCCTGCACGGTGACGTCGAGCGCGGTGGTGGGCTCGTCGGCGATCAACACGCAGGGGTTGAGCGCGACGGCCATCGCGATGAGCAGGCGTTGGCGCATGCCGCCGGAGAACTGGTGGGGATAGGAGTTCAGTCGATCCTCGGGCTGCGGGATGCCGACGCGGGCCATCAGCTCGACGGCCTTGCCCTTGGCTTCCTTGGCGCTCATGCCGTGGTGGATCCGGAACGGTTCGGCCAGTTGGGTTCCCACGGTGTAGAGCGGGTTGAGCGCGGTGAGCGCGTCCTGGAAGACGATGGCGAGGTCGGTGCCCGCCATCTCCCGGCGCTTGCGGCGGCCGACGCTGAACAGGTCGACGCCGCCGAGCTTCGCGGTGCCCGAGACGACGTCGGCGACCGGCTCCAGCAGCCCGACGAGCGCGGTGGCGGTCATCGACTTGCCGCAGCCGGATTCGCCGAGCAGCGCGAGCGTTTCGCCACGGCGGGCGGCGAAGCTGACGTCGTCGACGGCGCGCACGGTGCCGCTGATGGTGCGGATCTCGACGCTCATGCCGTCGACTTCGAGTACCGGCTCGGCGTCGGTCTGATCGACGGACGGCTTGTGGTCAACTGCAGCGGTCATGACGGCCTCTCAGATGCGCTTCGTGGTCTTGGTGAAGCCGGACAGGCGTTTCTGCGGGATGGTCAGGCGCCACCGCTGCGCGGGGTCGGTGGCGATGCGGGCCCAGGCCGCCAGGATGGTGGCCGACACGGTGGTGATGACGATGGCCAGGCCGGGGAAGAACGACAGCCACCACGCGGTGTGCAGGTAGGTGCGGCCCTGCGCGACCATCAGACCCCAGCTGACGTCGGGCGGCTGGATGCCGATGCCCAGAAAACTCAAGGAGCTCTCCGCCAGCATGACGTAGCAGAAGTCGAGCGTCGCGACGGTGAGCAGCGTCGGCAGCACGATCGGCAGGACGTGGCGGAAGATGATCGATCGCGCGGGTGCGCCGAACGTGCGGGCGGCGTCGACGAACAGCCGGCTCTGCAGCTCGGCGGACTCGGCGCGGGCGGTGCGCAGGTAGACGGGGATGCGGGTGATCGCCAGCACCAGAACGATGTTCGCGGCGCTGGGGGAGAACACGTAGAGGACGACGACCGCGAGCAGCAGCGACGGGAAGCTCATGATCACGTCGGCGACGCGCATCGCGACGGTCTCGCGCCAGCCGCGGAAGTAGCCGGCCCACATGCCGATGGCCGAGCCGACGACCGCGGAGATCACCACGGCGGGGACCGCGACGGACAGGGTCGTCTGGCAGGCGACGATGAGGCGGGCCAGCATGCTGCGGCCCAGCGGATCGGTGCCGAGGAAGTTGACCCAGCCGTGCGCGAGGGTGAACGGCGCCTGATTGGAGTTGTCGAGGTCGATCCTGGTGGCGAGGCCGCCCATCAGCATCGGGCCGAAGATCCCGATGAGGAAGACGAAGCCCAGCACGACGGCGGCGACGAAGGCGACGCGGTCGTTGGCCAGCATCTTGAACCACTTGGAGCTGCCGCGCCTCTTGGTGGGCTCGCCGACGATGGCCGTGGTCGGCTTGACGGGAACGAGATCGAGTCCGCTACTCATTGTCTGTGTCTCCCTTATGCCATTGCCGGTTCGCGGACGCGCGCGTCGAGCAGCGCGTAGCAGGCGTCGATGAAGATGTTGAGGACGAAGATGCTCACGGCCGTCAGCAGCACGGCGGCCTGTAGGACGGCGAAGTCGCGTTGCAGGATCGCGTCGATCATCAGCTTGCCGATGCCGGGCCAGCCGAAGATGGCCTCGACGACGACCGCGCCGTTGATCAGGCCGACCGCCAGGTCGCCTGCCACGGTGAGCGCGGGTGCGGCGGCGTTGCGCAGCGCGTGGTGGCTGACGACCCGGAAGTCGCTGGCACCCTTGCTGCGGGCCAGCCGGACATACGGTGCCGAGAGCGCGGAAACCATTGCGCCGCGCACGACTTGGGTGAGCACACCGAGTGGCCGGATCATCAGGGTGGCGATCGGCAGGATCCAGGACAGGATGCCGCTGTCGACGCCGGAGGTGGGCAGCACGCCGAGGAGCACCGCGAACAGCCAGACGCCGGTGATGGCGAACCAGAAGTCGGGGATGCTCGCCGCGGTCATCGACAGCAGGCTGGAGAATCGGTCGGCCAGCGAGTTGGGTCGGTAGGCGGCCCAGCAGCCGATGACGATGGCGCCGACGATGGCGAGAAGCATTGTGGTGAAGGCCAGTTGCAGGGTCGCGGGGAAGGCGCGGAACGCCATCTCCGATGCGGACTCGCCGGTGCGCAGCGAGGTGCCGAAGTCGAGGTGGACGACGCCCTTGAAGTAGTCGACGAGCTGGGTCCACAAGGGCTGATCGAAGCCGTTGGCCTGGGCGAAGGCCGCGCGCTGCTCCGGTGTCGCGGACTCGGACATGTAGAGGTTGGTGGGGTCACCCGTGAGCCGGGCGAGCAGGAACACACCGAGTAGCACGATGATCAACGGCAGTGCGCTGGTGTACATCCGGCGCCGGACGAAGGAGAACATGGGCTGGCTTCCTTACTACTGGGCGACCGTGGGGGTGGCGGAGCCTGAGGGCGTCATCTCGGCCAGCCGCATCTCGTCACCGGTGGCGGAGTTGGGCGTGTAGTCGACGCGGGGCGACTTGCCGAGGATGCCCTTCATGTGCGCGATGTAGGCCATCTGCATGATCTCCTGCGGCTCCTCGGCGAACAGCTTCGCGAACGCGTCCTGACGCTGCTGGCCGGTGAGCTCTTCTGCGGCGTCGATCTTCTTGTCGAATTCCGGTGTGCCGTAAGCGGCCTGGGGTCCGTCGCTGAGCATGTACTGGTCCATGGTGAAGGCGGCGTCACCGGCCTGGTTGCCGTGCATGATCATCAGCAGGTAGGGGCCGGCGTTCTCGGGGAACGGCCGCAGCTGGTACAGCAGCTGGTTGGACGTGTCCATCATCTCGATCTTGACGTTGAGGCCGATGTCGGTGAACTCGCTCTGCAGCACCTCGATGGTCTCGGCGATCTTCGGGAACTGGGCGGTGCGGCCGATGAGCCGGATCTCGCTTGTCGACGGGGACGCCGTGCGGCCTTGGCCTCGGCGATGAGTTGCTTCGCCTTCTCGGGGTCGTGCGGCCACAGCTGGAGCTGGTCGTTGTATCCGACGACGCCGGAGGGGATCAGCTGCGAGGCGGGATCGCCGAGTCCGCGGAACAGCGCCTTGACGATGCCGGTGCGGTTGACGGCGTAGTTGATCGCCTGGCGGACCCGGATGTCGTCGAGCGGCGGCTCGGTGGCCTGCATGCGCAGCGCGGTGGTCTCGTTGTTCTGGAACGGGACGCCGAGATCGTCTGCGCCGTCTTCGGGTCCGAGCGACACGGCGATGTCGGTCTCGTCGTTGGTGATCATCGCCGCGCGGACGCTGCCCTCGCTGCGCCACTGGTATTCGGCCTTCGCGAAGGCCGGCTTCTTGCCCCAGTAGGTGTCGTTGCGCTTGAGGAACAGCTTCTGGCCGTACTCCCAGTCCTCGATGGCGTACGGGCCGGTGCCGATGGGCTCGCGCACCTTCTCGGTGGTGCTGGTCGTCGTCGGCACGATCTCCACGAACGAGATACGCAGCGGCAGAATCGGATCGGGCGTCTTGGTGCCGACGATGAGCGTGTTGTCGTCGGGAGTCTGCAGCTCGAGTTTGTCGTCGCCGAAGACGTAGCCGTCGACGTTGCAGTTCAGGTCGGAGTTGACGGCGCGGTCGATGGAGAAGGCGGCGTCCTTGGCGGTGAACGGTGCGCCGTTGGAGAAGGTGACGCCGTCGCGGACCTTGAAGGTCCATTGGTTGGGGGAGGTCTGGTGCCACTCGGTGGCCAGCAGGGGCTGGAGGTCACCGGAGTTGGGGTCGCGCTCGATGAGCGGCTCGGTGATGTTGGAGCGGACGACGATGCCGGTGGACGTCAGCGAGGACTCGCACGGTTCGAGCGTCGGCGGCTCCTGGGACAGGACGATGCGCAAGGTGTTGGGGTCGTAACCGCCGTGGCGTGAGTTGGCGACGGTGCAGCCGGAGGCGGCCACGGTGACTCGCCGCGATGGCGACGGCCAACGCCTGGCGCCGAAACCGAGGCCGCGTCGTGTGTGGGCTCATGCATCCTCCCGGGCTGCTGGAGTGACGTCCACGTATGTGGATGAAACTTGTGATCGCAGACACACGGTAAGGACGGTGCTTCTGCGAGCGTCAACCCCGCCTAAATGCGGAAATCGGGCGATTTTGGGACGGGCGTCCGAGAAGTAAAGGGGTTCGAAAACCGCAGCTGAACTGGATATTCATCGCGTCGCGCCGTACCGTGATACCGAAGAGACGAGGCAAGTGCCAAGTGATGCCGCTTTGGATATAAGTCCATGCCAATTCGATGTTGGACGGGTATCCGCAGGTCGTCGTAACGTAGGCATCACTATGAGCACCGATGCCCGAACCTCACCGCGTCGGCCCGTGTTGCAGGTCGGCCCCCTGAAGCCGTCCTTGGCCCAGACATTGCAGGACGACTACGCGGCCTATGTCTTGCCCGACGATGCCTGGCGAGCGCGAAGATTTCCTGGCATCGCACGGCGGCGAGATCACCGCGGTGGTGACCTCCGGGCGCTCGGGGGTGGACGCGGAGTTGATGGCGGCGCTGCCGAATCTGGGCGCGGTGGTGAACTTCGGGGTCGGCTATGACACGACGGACGTCGACGCGGCGGCTTCACGCGGGGTGGCCGTGAGCAACACACCTGACGTGCTGACCGACTGCGTTGCGGACACCGCGGTCGGGTTGACGATCGACACGCTGCGCCAGTTCTCCGCGGCGGATCGATACGTGCGGGCGGGCAGATGGCCGGTGGACGGCAACTATCCGCTGACGCGTCAGGTGAGCAACACGCGGGTGGGGATCATCGGCCTTGGCCGGATCGGAAGCGCAATCGCCAAGCGGCTCAGTGCCTTCGGATGCACGATCTCGTATCACAACCGGCATGAGGTCGAAGGTTCGCCGTATTCGTATGTCGGGTCCGCGGTGGAGTTGGCCCGCGGCGTGGACATCTTGGTCGTGGCAGCGGCGGGCGGTGCCGGAACGCAGAAGCTGGTCAGTCGTGAGGTCATCGACGCGCTCGGAGCCGACGGGTATCTGATCAACATCGCGCGGGGGAGCGTGGTGGACGAGGAGGCGTTGGTCTCGGCGCTGGCCGACGGCCGGCTCGCGGGCGCTGGTCTGGACGTGTTCGCGGATGAGCCGCAGGTGCCGGAAGCACTGTTGACGATGGACAACGTCGTCGTGTTGCCCGCACGTGGCCAGCGGCACCGTCGAAACCCGCGCGGCGATGGAGGAGCTCACGCTGCGCAACCTGAACAGCTTCCTGGAGACGGGGCAGCTCGTCACGCCCGTGCCGCTGCCGGTTTCCGCGTCGGGCTAGTGCACGTCGGCGACAAATTCGCGCCTAGCGGCGCCTCGAGGGCGATAATCAGCTCTTCACCTCGCACGGGTGAAGGAGAGCCTTATGGAGCTGCCGAAGACGCTGCCCGCCCAGCTGTACCTGCTGGCTTACGACCGGCAGCGCCGGTGTTTCCGGTTCGACCGCGACAACAGTCGATATGCGAGATGGCGATTCGGCTACGCCGTGCGCGCCGCCATGCTTGCAGACCTTTACCTCAGCGGTTGCATAGAGGACAGAGGAGGAAAGGCGTACCGGTCGAATGCGCCTCGCCACGATGACCCGGTGTTGAACGACGCCGTGAAGAACGTCGCGGGGCAGAACTGGATGGAGTTGATCGGACGGGGCGGATCTGTCGCCACCCGAGTCGTTCGCGAACAGCTCGAGGGCAGCGGGTGGATCGACACAAAGCAGCGCAGGAGGTTCGGCATCTTTCCTGCCGCGGGCATCGAAATCTACGACGGGGATGCCGTCGACAACCTGGCCGACCGAGTGGTCGAGGGGCTGCGCAACATTCTCGACGATCTGCACGCTGACCCGCGGCCGCTTGCGCTGGGTCTGATCGCCGTGCAGGCACAGCTGGCGCCGGTGTACAGCTTCATCGAAGAACGGCAGCACAGGGACAGGCTGCATGAACTCACTCTGTTGACAATCGAACCCATTCTGGGTCTGCACCAAGCGATCGTGGGCCGGCTGGAAGGCGAAGGCTCAGGCGCAGGCGGTTGGGGCGCAGGCGGTTGGGGCGCGGGCGGTTGCGGTGGTGGCGGTTGCGGTGGTGGGGTCTAGGCCGGCCCCGGCGGGAATTCGGCACCCTTGCTGATCGCCTCGCGGTAGGCGTGCACGTGCCCGGCGAATCGTGCCCAGCACCGCGATCGTGCGTCCATCACGCCCATATGCCGCGACGAACTCCCAGTCGTCTGGATCGCCTTCGACGATGTCAAGGGTGTCGTAATCGGTTGGCACGCCGAGCATCTGCATCTTGACGTCGTACTGATCGGACCAGAAGTAGGGGACCTCGTGGTAGGTGTCGGCACGCTCCGGGCCGGCCAGCAGAGTCCGAGCGGCCGCTTCGCCTTGGCGTCCGGCGTGGTCCCAGTGCTCGATGCGCAGATGCCGTTCGTAGAGCGGATGCCACCAACGAGCGACATCACCGACAGCGACCACGCCGCTCGCCCCCTCCGCCGCGCCCGTCGCGTCGCAGACCACCCCTTCGTCCAGATGCAATCCCGAACCTTTCAGCCACTCGGTTGCCGGCGTCACGCCCAGCCCGATCACGACCAGGTCGGCCGGTATTCGAGAGCCGTCGGTGAGCCGAACCGCTTCCACGCGAGCGTCTCCGACGAAGGCCTCCACGCCGACGCCGACTCTGAGCATCCACGCCGTGCTGGCGATGGAGGTCGGCCCAGCGCGGCGCCAACTCGGCACCCAACACGGACAGCAGCGGGTTGTCGGACCTCTCGATGAGCACCACGTCGAGGCCATGCGACCGGCAGGTGGCGGCGACCTCCGCGCCGATGAAACCACCGCCCACCACCACGACTCGAGGTCGCGATGCGAGCCGTTCCCGGATAGCGAGGCAATCCTCCACCGTGCGCAGCATCAGCACACCGTCGGGCACGGGGCCGTCGGGCCATTCGCGCGGGACAGCACCGCTGGCGATCACCAGCCCGTCGTACTGCAGGCTCAGATCCTGCCCCTCGTCGCGGACGTGCACCCTGCGCGACGTGTCGTCCAGCCCGACGGCCGACGCTCCCCGCAGGACTCGTGCATCGAGCTCGAATTGCGGTGCCAGATCGATGCCCGCCCGCTGCACCTTGCCCGTCAACAGTTTCTTCGACAGCGGCGGCCGATGATAGGGAGCGTGCCGTTCGGCGCCCACGATCGTCAGCCCGCCGTCATAGCCCTCCTGCCGCAGGGTTTCTGCCGCACGCGTTCCCGCCACACCGGCACCGACGACGACCACTTCGCGCAGCTGAGTCGGCATCGGGTCAGTCCTTGACCGTGATCGCCTGGGTGGGGCAGGACACTTCCGCGCCCTTCAATTTCTCGCGGAGCTCATCGCGCGGCGTCGGCCTGCAGAAGGTGAAGACCGTCGTCCTCCACCTCGAACACCTCGTGACAGATGCTCATGCACACGCCGTTGCCGTCGCACGTATCGAGATCCACCGCCACCTTCATCGAACCTCGACCCTCTCTGCCGTCGCGTTGGAATCGGCGACTCCCGTGGTTGTATCCGGTCCGCCTGTCTTGCTTTGGGTTTCGGCGCGCTCGCGGGCGGCCCGCGCGGCAGGCGAGTACTCCAGATAGTCCACCGCCATCTGCGTGTTCGCTTCGGTGCTGGGGTGGTGGCCCGGCCGCATGTACCGGATCGGCACCGTGACGATGAAGTTCCATGGGCCCGGCAACTTGTACTGTCGGGCCGCGCGCCGCCACTCGCTCCAGCGCCATTTCTCGTCGATGGTCGGGTCGGCGGCCATCAGGTAGCGCGCGCCGGCGATCCACCAGCCGACGAACAGTGGCGCGGTCATCAGCATGGAGAACGCCCGGATGAAGTAATTCCCGCAGACGTTCTCGTAGACGTCGAATACCAGCGAGCGGTGCTCGACCTCCTCGGCGCCGTGCCAGCGCAGCAGATCCAGCATCGTCGAGTCGGTACGCACGTAGTCCAGGCCGCGGTTCTGCAGCACCCACTGTCCGAGGACCGCGGTGAAGTGTTCCAGGGCGGCCACGTCGGCGAGTCGCCGGTAGAGCCACCAGCGCTTAAGCGGCGGCGGGAAGAACTTCGGCGGATCGCCGAGAGTCCGCGACAGCGACTTGCCGAGCCGGTCGGTGTACGGCTGAGTGTCGATGCCTTGTTCGGCGAGGTGGTCCAGCACGACTTGGTGCGCCCACGCATGCCAGGACTCCTGCTGGATAAACAGGTTTGATCTTCGCTTCCAGCTCCGGGTCGTCGACCAGAGACGACGCCTCCAAAACCGCCTTGATGAAGTGGCGTTCGCCCTCGGGCAGAAGCAGATGAAGCACGTTCATCATGTGCGTCGCGAACGGATCGTCGGGCACCCAGTGCAGAGGTGTGTCCGACCAGTCGAAACGGACCATCCGCCGGTGCTTCGGGTATCCGTCGTGGTGTAGCGCGACCTCCGGCATCGGACCTCCCCTGGGCAAACGACGACGTCTTTCGATTCGGCGACTACCCGCCCGCATCGCCATTTATGCGTACCGGGGGTACTGGATTTCTCTGTGAGTCGGCTGTGCCGGCTGGATGACCTTTCCCGACGAAAGTGACTCAAGTTCGATGCATTTCGCCGCTCCGGCGTCAGCTTGAGAAACAACGCCGTCACTTCGCGAACAGCATCGCCCGCAGCGATCGCTCGACGAGGTCCTCGGGTTCCTCGCGAATGCCGACGTGGGACAGTTCGCTGCCGATCGTCAGCATCGAAACACCATGCAGCAGCGACCAGATCGGCCCGGCCATCCCCAGCGGTTCGCCTGCGGGCAAAAGTCCCGCCTCCTGACATCGAACGATCGCGTCCAACAGATCACCGAATGCGCGTGCCGACTCCGTCGGCAGCTCCGGACTCTCGCTCTTGTCCAGTTCCGAGCCGAACATCACCTGGTAGTAGTCCGGATGAGTGACGGCCCAGCGCACGTACGCACGACCCATCGCGAGCACCTGCTCGGCGACGTCGGTCGTCGATGAGGCGGTTGCGTCCAGCGTCTCGTGGAGTTGCATAAACCCCTGGGTGGCGGCGGCGGCCAAGAGCTGTGCCTTATCGGCGAAGTGGCGATACGGCGCCGCCGCGCTGACTCCCGCCCGCCGCGCGACCTCTCGGAGCGAGAACCCCTTGGGCCCCTTCTCCTGCACCAGCTGCAGTGCCGCATCCGTCAGTGTCCGCTTCAGATCGCCGTGGTGGTAGGTGTCGCGCCGCACGTCAGGCGCGGTTTTCGCGGCACCGGGAATCTTGGCTGGACGAGGCATGTTGACAATGCTAACATCATCAATGTTAATAGTGTAAACATCGAACGGAGCACGGATATGTCGACTGCGAATCACGGCGGCTGGGCCGTCGTCACCGGAGCAAGTTCAGGCTTGGGCGCGGTATTCGCCGAACGCCTCGCCGACCGCGGCATGCCGTTGGTGCTGACCGGGCGCGACGCGGATCGGCTCGAGCGGGTGCGGCGGCACGTTCAGGAGAAGGCACCAGGCGTCGCCGTCGATCTGGTCGTCGGCGATCTCGGCACCGAAACCGGCGTCCAGGACCTCCTCGATGCACTCGATGGCCGCGAGATCGACATCCTGATCAACAACGCCGGCTTCGGTACGTACGGCCCGCTGGTCGAGATCGCCGCCGAGCGTGAGCACGAGCTGGTCGCGGTGAACGTCGACGCGTTGGTGCGGCTCACCCACGCGGTGCTTCCGGGCATGCTCGCCCGCGACCGCGGCGGAATCCTCAACGTTGCTTCGACCATCGCGTTCCAGCCGGGGCCGTACCAGGCCACCTATGGCGCGTCGAAGGCCTTCGTGCTGTCGTTCAGCCAGGCGTTGTCGGCGGAGACGCGCCAGACTGGCGTCGCGGTGACGGCGCTGTGCCCCGGTCCGACCCGCACGGGCTTCGTCGACGCGCTCGACGCTGACGTCTCGCAGACGGCGGTCTACAAGAATCTCGCGGAACCAGAACCAGTCGTCGACGCGGGCCTGAGGGCCCTCGACCGCGGGCGGCCCGTGGTCGTTCCCGGATGGCGAAACTGGTTGATGGCCAATGCCGGTCGCATGTCTCCCGGGTGGATGGCGACGCGTATCAGCGAGCGGATGTTGCGGCCGTCGCAGAAGGTGGCCGCATGAACTCCTCCCGCGACGCCGAACGGATGGTCGCCGAGGTGCGCGATGATCCCGCCGCGCGGATTCGACTGGCTGCCGACACCTATACCGTCGGCCGGTCGCGACGGTATCGGCCATACCGGCGGTCGGTCGTCGCGTTCATGCGGTGGCAGGTCGCGCGAGGCGTGCTCAATCCGCCGAACGCCGAGAAGCCGGGGAGTCCGTGGTGGCGGGCGGTGAACGAGGCCCTCCTTCGCGACGCGCTCGAGGCCAAGCTGCTCGTCGCGGGTGCCGCCGGTGCCCCGTCGCGGCCGACGGTCGCGCGCTGGGTCGACTTCTTCAACGCCCCGTCGGCACGGTCGTGGTACGAAGCGCACAACGCGAGTGTCGTCGCGGGATACCTGGCGCACGCGGACCTCGCGGCGCTCGAGGCGCCCGCCGAGCGGTTCTTCATGAACGTCGTACTCGTCCGGGTGCTGTACGCACAGGCGCTGGTGGTCGACGGCGATCTCGCGCTCGGCCGGTTCTCGTTTCTCGCCAAGCTCGCCGGGCATCCGCGGTCGCGAGGCCCGCAGGTCTTGCTCGCGATGAAAGATGTTCTCCCTGACCGCTATCCGCTGACCGATGTGAGTGTTGGGGAGATCCTCGAGCGCGAGAGCAGGCTCGGCCGTCTACTGGACTTCGGAGTGGTCAGCGGGCGCGCCGCCGCGTTGTATGCGTCCGCGGCACTCGCACTGGCGGAGCCGAAGCTCCTGAACCTGGTCGTCGACGGGGCTCCCGCCTACGTGTGGCCGGCCGAACAACGCCGCGTATGGATGCCGCAGCGGAAGCGAGCGTTGACCGCGTGGATCGACTTCTTGACCCGCCCGCGTCACGGCATCATGCCCGCGCGCCTCGCGGTGGCTGCCTGACCGTCCGGACTGTTCCGGTCCGCAACGGAGCGTCAAGAATTAGCGTTGGCGTCATGCTCAGAACAGCCCGAACGATTTCGCTCGCGATGTGCGCTGCCGCAGTCGTCGCAGGCTGCACGTCGACGTCGGATACGACCGCGTCCGAATCGCAGACAACCACGGCCACCAGTGCGCCACCGGGCTCCTCCGCGCTCAAGCCGATTGATCCGGCCGCCTTCCGGCAGGTTGTCGAGGCCGCCGCCAAGGAGCTGACCGTCCCCGGGGCGATGGTCCTCCTGCAGACACCGCAGGGAAACTATGAAGTAGCCTACGGCACAACCGAACTCGGTACTCAGACGCCACCCACCGCGGACACTCATTTCCGGATCGCCTCCAACACCAAGACGATGACGGCCGCACTGATCGTGCTGCTCGCCCAGGACGGCAAACTGAAGTTCAGTGATCCCGTCTCGAAGTACGTTCCTGGCGTACCCAGCGGCGACAACCTCACCGTCGCCGAGTTGCTGAAGATGCGCAGCGGCCTCTACAACTACACCGCCGACCCCGAGGTGTCGGCCGCGCTGGACGCCGACCCGGGGAAGGTCTTCACGCCGCAGGACGTATTGGCCATCGCATTCCGGCATCCGCAGGAGTTCGCGCCCGATGCGGAGTACGAGTACAACAACACCAACTACGCGCTGCTGGGCCTGATCGCCGAGAAGGCCGGTGGCCGCCCGTTGGGCCAGCAGTTCCAGGACCGGCTGTTCGGTCCGCTCGGCATGAAGCAGACGTCGCTTCCGGCCATCGACGACACCGCTCTCCCGGCGCCGTACTCGCACGGCTATATGTACGGCGGGACCCTCTACGCACTCGCCGACGACCCGTATCCCGCCGGACATGCAGGCTGAAATCCGGGCCGGGAACCCTGAAACCCGTTGACTACACGCACCAGAACCCGTCGTACGCCCACGCCGCAGGTGGCGCCATCTCCACCGCCGCGGATCTGGCGACGTGGATGAATGCCCTCGTCGGGGGGAAGGTGTTCAACGCCGACTTCCAGAAGCAGTGGCTGACGAGCGTGCAGCCCGAGGATCCGGCCAATCCCGACGGGCAGAAGTACGGGTACGGAATCTCGTATCAGCGCTTCAGCCCGACCGCCGCCATGTACTACCACGGCGGCGAACTCCCCGGATTCAACTCCTTCATGGGTCACGATCCGGATAACGATGTGACGCTTATCATTTGGACCAACCAGACGTTGTCGCCCGACGCCAAGACGACGGCACAGGCCATGCTGCCGATCCTTCTCGACGAGATCTACACCGGCTTGTCGCTGGTGCCAACGCCTACTACGACGCCTACTCCGACGACGACGCCGACCAGGTAAGGCGGCGTCCGGTCAGCTCAGCACGTCCTCGACGAGATCATCTGTCGTCCACTCACGTTGCGGCAGAACATCTCTGAGTAGTCGCAGCAGCGCCGGATTCGAACTGTCACCGCGCCACACCGCGTCCAGCTCCACGGGTCGTTCCCGGAACGCGCCGACGGTCCGGAACTTGACGCCCTCGGGATGCAGCGTCGCAGCCGAGGCCGGCACCAGCGCGATGCCGATGCCGGACCGAACCAGCACCAACATGGTGTGCACCTGTGTCACATACTGCACGTAGTGCGGCGTGGCGCCGGCGATGGTGAAGGTGCTGATCAGAAGCTCGTTGAAATATCGCGCCTGCACAGGCGAATACATGATGACGTCCTGGCCGTCGAGGTCGTTGAGCGTCAGCTGCCGGTTGAGGCCGGCAAGCGGATGTTCCTCCGGCAGTGCGGCGATCAGCTGTTCGTGCAGCAGCGGACGTGACACCAGGCCCGGACGCTTCACCGGCGGGCGTGCCATGCCGAGATCGACCTCACCCGACATCAGTCCTTCGAGTTGAACGGCCGTGACCATCTCGCGCAGGTCGAGCTTCACGTCGGGAAGTTTCTCCCGCGCCTTGCTCAACAGCCGGGGCAACACCACGTGCGCGGAGGCCGCAGTGAACCCCACGACCACGGTGCCGAGGTCGCCCGCGGGGATCCGCTTCACGGTTTGTGCGGCGCCCTCGGCGAGCTGAAGGATGCGTCGCGCGTCAGGGAGGAAGGCCACCCCGGCGGGAGTGAGCGTGACCGTCCGCGTGGTGCGGTCGATGAGTTGCACGCCGAGCTCGCTTTCGAGCTGCTGGATCTGCCGGCTCAGCGGCGGCTGCGTCATATGGAGCCGCTCGGCCGCTCGGCCGAAGTGCAGCTCCTCGGCGACGGCGACGAAGCAGGACAGGCGGGCGAGCGAAAACATCGATGCACTCCTCGCATCACTACGCGCTGTTTGGGAGGGATCAAGCATAAGTGTAGTCAGAATCGATTCGCTCGACGGACAGAAGACAACGAATTCCGTAGGCTGCTGGAGGTGCGCTGGCAAAGTTTTACAAGGTAGCTTGTATTACCGTGACCCCTCGATCCACCTCCCGCATTCCCACGGCTCAGACACGTCTCCCTGCCGTGGGAGACCTCGGCGTGGCGGCGAAGTGGGAGATGACCACCTCTGACCACAGCAAATTTGATGCACGGGCGTGACGCAGGGCAAACGAACGACTGGTACCAGCGGCTGGTGGAAACCAGCCCCGACGGGATCTGCGTATACCGGGGCGGACGGATTCTCTATGTCAACGATGCCGGCGTGCGGCTGATGCTCGCCGGTTCCAGAGAAGAGTTCATCGACCGCTCCATCACGGATTTCGTCGCAGCCGAGTCGATACCCCCGATGCTCGCGGATATCGCCGAGCTGAGGAGACCCGGCGACTGTTCACGGCACTTCGCGGCCGAGATGATCCGATGCGATGGCAGCAGGCTCGCGGTCGAGGTCGTGGCCGTCCTGACGATCTGGGAGGGCGACGTCGCGCTCCAGGTCATCACGCGAGACGTGAGCGAGCGACACACGAAGGACGCCGCGCTGCGGTATCAGGCGGCCTTGGTCAATCACGTCAGCGACGCCATCATCGCGACCACCGGAACCGGGGTGGTCGCCAGTTGGAACCCGGCGGCCGAGGCCATCTATGGTCGGTCAGCCGCCGAGGCGCTGGGCCAGCCGGTCAGCGCGATGGTGGGTGCCGAGCTGGACCCCGTCGCCATAGTTGCGTCCGGCGGCACGATCCACGCCACCCACCGCTCGGCCGGGGGCCAGGCTGTCGAGGCGCGGGTAGCCGCCGCGGAGATGGACGACGGGTTCGTCTTGGTCTGCTCCGATCTGACCGCGCTGCGCCGCGCGGAGCAGCATTTCGAGACCGTCGTGATGTCCATGGCCGAAGGCGTCATCGTCGTGGACAAGGACGCGTACATCAAATCGATCAACCCGGCCGCGGCGCGGATCATGGGTGTCGGCGCCGAGTTTGTGGGCGCCAACTTCTTCAAGCTCACCGGAAAGTTGCCGTTCTACGACATGGATGGCGTGAACATTCCGGCCGAAAAGCGGCCGGCGTTAGTCACTCTGCGCACCGGCGTTCCCGTGTCGAATCAGGTCAATGGTCTCGACCGGGCCGATGGTCGCCGCGCCTGGGTGATGTCCAGCTGTCGGCTGCTCAATCCCGACATGCCAGGCGAATCGGACATGTTGATCTCGTTCCTGGATGTCACCGATGAGCGGGCGGCCGCCGACAAGGTGATGTTCTATGCCGCCCACGACACGCTCACGGATCTGCCCAACCGTGCGTCGGTGTTGCGAAAGCTCAACCGGGCGCTTGTCACACCGACTGCCGAGCCGTTGCGTGCGGTGTTGTTCATCGATATCGACGACCTCAAGTCGACCAACGACACGTTGGGTCACACGGCCGGTGATGATCTGTTGCGGTGCGCCGCGCAACGACTGGTCCGCGCGGTGGGCTCCGATGGCCTGGTGGGTCGATACGGGGGCGACGAGTTCGTCATTCTGGTCTGCGGCGACGCCACGGGTTGCGACCTCGACGATCTGGTCGAGCGTGTTCGCCGCGAACTCGCGACTCCGGCGACCACCGACGCGACGAGCGGCGCGATCCACGTCAGCGTCGGTTTCGTCGACGTTGCGCCCAACGACCAACGGACGGCCGACGAGATCCTGCGCGACGCGGACCTTGCGATGTACAAGTCCAAGCGTGCAAGCCGCATTGGCGGTAAGCCCCGCGCGCACTAGGAGGCCGAACGCCGCCGGCGCGTCGACGCTGTTGTCGGTGGCCTTAGCGCCTCCATTGCTTGAGCCAATCTCGGATAGACGATTGCGGGTCCCAGCCAGCGCGCCAGGAACTTGCGCAAGGCGATACCGTCGCGCGGCGGCTGCCCCGGATCGACGAGCATCGAGTGGAAGGTACGCAGACCCAATTCGGCCAGCTCGTCAAGTGCTTCGTCGTCGAAACCCTGCCTCTCCCAGTCGACATCGGAGCGATGCAACATCGAGCGGCTGAACGCCCTTGCGGTGTCGGAGGTCAACGACACCGTCGATCCGCTCTTCGTTCCATTCCGCAGCAGGTTGGCGAACTGACGGTCGTCGGCGAGCGTCTCCACGGCGAAAGCGATGCCTTCGACAAGCGCGGCCGCCGGTTCGGTCAATCCGCTGATGTGCTCGGCGAGCTGATCCAGAAATCCGTGCGCGGTGCGCATCCCGCCGGCAAGCAGCAACTCTTCGGTACCGGGGAAATAGCGGTAGACGGTCTGTCGTGTGACTCCCAGACTGCGCGCCACGTCGGCGATGCGTACCGAGGTGCCGCTCTCCGCGATGATGTCGTCGGCGGCGTCGAGGATCCGGTCGATGGCCTCCTCGTCGGTAGCCGGGGCGTTGCCCGACCAGCCGTGGCTACGCACCCGAGAAGGCTATCGGCAGGGACGTCGGCCCGCTCAACCCCAGCATCGGCTTCCATGGCGCAGGGCCTGTGCGTGTCAACGACGGCATCCGTTGGCTCAGGATCTTCAGTGCTTCGGCAAGCTCCAATCGGGCCAGGTTTGCGCCGAGGCAATAATGAATTCCTGCACCGAATGTCAGTACGGACGGAACACCCTCTCGGGTGATGTCAAAGCGGTCGGGATCGTCGTACACGGCCGTATCGCGATTCGCCGCAAAGGTATTGACGAGAACCGCCGTTCCGGCAGGAAAGACGACGCCCGCCAGCTCGAGTTCCTCGGAGACGACGCGGAGCGTGCCGCAGGCAATCGGTGAGTGCCGCATCGTCTCGTCGACGGCATTGGCTGCGAGGTCAGGCCGCTCCGCGAGGAGTGCCCACTGGTCGGGATGGTCGCAGAACACATCGACCGACGCCGCGACCTGGTTGCGGGTGGTGTCGGTGCCGGCCATCAACAGACCCGCCGCCAACAATCGGAGCTCGTCGGCGTTGAGTCGGTCGCCGCCGTCCTCGGCCCTGATGAGGTCGGACACGAGGTCGTCGCTCAGGGTGAGACGGCGTCGGGCGACCATGTTGTCAACGTATGCATCGAGTTCGCCCCACGCCCGCATCACCAGGTCTTCGTCGAAACCGTCGGGGTTCATGGTGAAGGCTGTGAAGATGTCATCGGCCCAGAGCGAGAACTGTTGCCAGTCTTCGCGCGGGGCCCCGAGGAGCGCGCAGATGATCGGCACTGGATACGGGCGCGCGATGTCGACGACGATGTCGCAACGACCCTCGGCGACAACATCATCGACGAGTTGGCTGAGGACATCGACGATCGTGTCGTGCAGGCGTTCGCTCGCCCGCGGCGTGAACGCCTTGGACACCAGGCTGCGCAGCCGATGATGCGGCGCACCCTCGAGGCAAATCATGCTGGTCACGAGCTTGTCCCACAACGGCCCCGATGTGATGCCCTGAGCCATCAGAGTGATGCCCTTCGGGGCGTGGAAGCGCGGGTCACGCAGCACCGTTGCGGACCAACTCATGCGACAGGATCTCGGGTCCGCACGGTCCTATTGCGATGGCGGCCTGTTGCTGGGCCGCACGAATCCGCGGGTAGACCTCCGCGGGTGTCTCGGCGAACTCGTATGTCAGGGTCGGTAATCCGGCATCGAAAACATTGGGGCAGAGCGTGTTGACGGCCATCGATTTCCTCACCCCGACCAACGAACGATCTGAGGAGAATGTATGGCCACTGCGGCGGGCATGTCAACGATGACATGGTGTTTCTCTGCTATCCGCGGCCGATCGCCATACAGATTACAGAAAACGTATAGTCACCAGCGCGGGCTGAGGGCCTCGTAGCTGGGATCGACGGTACGCATGTACCCGGTGTCGTCGCGGTCGCGAATCCCGCACTCGAGGTATTGCTCGTGCAGCGCGGCCAATGAGTCGTCATCGATCTCGACGCCAAGGCCGGGTGTCGTCGGCACGGCCACGGCGCCGTCCTTGAAGGCCAGCGCACCGGGTTTGACGACCTCCTCGGTCTTCCACGGCCAGTGGGTGTCGCAGGCGTAGGTGAGGTTCGGGGTGGCGCCGGCAAGATGCACCATCGCCGCCAGGCTGATGCCGAGGTGAGAGTTGGAGTGCATCGACAGCCCGAGGCCGAACGTCTCGCAGATGCCTGCGAGCAGCCGCGAGCGCTGCAGACCACCCCAATAATGATGATCGGAGAGCACCACGCGCACAGACTGTTTCGCGACGGCGGGGGCCAGTTGATCGAAGGCCACCACGCACATGTTGGTCGCCAGTGCCATCGGTGCCTGCTGCGCAACCTCGGCCATCCCGTCGAGGCCGGGCGTCGGGTCCTCCAGGTACTCGAGCACCCCGGCGAGGCCCGTCGCCACCTTGATGGACGTCTGCGGCGTCCAGGCGGCGTTGGGGTCGAGTCGCAGCGGATGGTCGGGAAAGGCCGCGCGCAGCGCCTCGATGGCCGCCATCTCCTCCTCGGGTGCGAAGACTCCGCCCTTGAGTTTGATTGCGGTGAAGCCGTATTCGTCGACAATGCGCTTGGCCTGCGCGACGATCCCGTCGGGGTCGAGCGCCTCGCCGAACGCGTCGGGCTCGGCGCCTGGATGCGCGGCCCACTTGTAGAACAGGTAGGCGCTGAACGGCACGGCGTCGCGCATCAGTCCGCCGAGCAGGTCGGAGACCGGACGGCCGGTGGCGTGGCCCTGGACGTCGAGGCAGGCGACCTCGAACGGCGAGAGCACTTGGTCGACGGCGCTGGCCGTGGTGATCATGCCTGCGGTGCCTACCGCGGCGGTGTCACCCCGCAGCCGGTCGGCGATGGCCGCGCGGATCGCGTTGAGCGAGAACACGTCCAGACCCCTGATGGCGTCTGCCGCGGCGTTCAGCCGGGCAAGGTGGGTCTGGTCGGCGTAGGTCTCGCCGAGCCCGACGAGCCCGGCGTCCGTATCGAGCTGGATGATCGCGCGCAGTGCGTGGGGCTGGTGCACGCCGACCGTGTTGAGCAACGGCGGATCGGCGAAGGCAACCGGGGTGATGCGTGCGCCCGTGATGCGAATCCGGCTCGGCGCCATGGCTATACGGCCTTGGTGAGCGCTTCGGCCAGCACGGCGCGTCCGGCGGCGATGATCGACTGCAGCTCGATGAGGTCGTCGGCGGTGGGCATGACCAGCGGCGCGCGGACTCCTCCGGCGGGAATGCCTTCGAGGGCGACGCCGGCCTTGACGAGCGCGACGGCGTATCCGGGCACGGTGTCGCGGAGCCTCACGAGCGGATGGAAGAAGGCTCGCGACAGGGCGTCCGCGAGCGCGTCGTTGCCGGACTCGAGCGCGTTGTAGAAGGCCAGCGCGAGGTCGGGCGCGAAGGCGAAGGTGGCAGAGGAGTACAGCGGAACACCGATGGCGCGGTAGGCCTGCTGCGTGGTCTCGGCGGTCGGCATCCCGTTGAAGAACAGGAAATCCTTGGCCTCGTCTTCAACGCGTCGGTCACCGCGCGGACGATGCGGCCGACCTTGTCGAGATCGCCGGTGCCGTCCTTGAACCCGATCACGTTGGGGATCTTCGCGACCTCGACGGCGGAGGCCTCGGTGTACCGGGCGTTGTTGCGGTTGTAGACGATCATCGGAAGGTCGGTGGCCGCGGCGACCTCACGGGTGTAGGCGACCAGCCCGGCTTGGGGCAACTCGACGAGGTAGGGCGGCAGCAGTAGCAGGCCGTCGGCGCCATTGTCTTTCGCGCTCTTGGCGAAGAGTTTGGCCAGCGCGACGGAGCCGCCCGCGCCTGCGTAGACGGGGACTCGGCCGGCGACAGCCTCGACTGCCGTGCGAACGACGTCACCGAACTCCTGCGGCTCGAGGGCGTGGAATTCACCGGTACCGCACGCGATGAAGACACCGCCGGGTCCGGCCTCGACGCCCTTGGCGATATGGCGGGCGAGCAGGTCGAGGTCGACTGCGCCGGACTCGGTGAACGGCGTGACGGGGAAGAAAAGTACGCCGTCAAAAGCAGGCGAGTAGGTGGGGGGCATCGCGGATGGCTCCTAGGTGAGTGGTGGTGGGTTCAGTCTTGAGTGAGCTGGCCGTCGATGCGGCGCCAGAGGTGGTCGGGGTTGCCGTCGGCGATCGCGCTGGGAAGCAATGATTTCGGGACGT
>CAVYCT010000035.1:0-107322 GCA_963766945.1 uncultured Actinomycetota bacterium | reverse complement strand
TGGGCGTCACCCTGGTGGTGCTCGCCGTCATGGTCGCCGCAGGCAGTTACCACCGGTGGATGGCCAACGAGCGGGCGATGCGGCTCAGCCAGTCCTTACAACCCTCGCTTGTTCCCCGGCTGCTGGCCGGGGGACTGACCTTGGTCGCGCTGCTGGCCCTGGTTCTTGGTAATCGTCAGTGGCTGAGAGGCCCCAACGCGATCGGCGGCCGGTACTCGACCGCGGACTGCAGGCCGAACGCACCCGGCTGGCCTGGTCGCGCACCGCGCTGTCCTTCGCGGCGGTGGGTGCCCTGTTGCTGCACAACGGGATAACGACGGGCGACCGGCTGCACTGGGTGCCCGGACTCCTTGGCCTCTGCTCCGCGGCGGCCACCTATCTCCTCGGCGTCGTCCGCTATCACGCCACAAACCGCAGGGTCCCGCGCGAGGAATCGATGACCTCTGTCGGTGCCGTTCGCACCCTGACCGCGCTCACCGCACTCACCGTCGTCGTCGCCCTGGTGCTGATCACGACGTGACACCATGTCACAGCCACTGCCACAGCGCCTGCACAAGCAAGGCAACGGACAGGGCTGCCAACAGCCACAGGGCATACTTCTGCGTGTTCGTTGACGAAGTCCGTTTGAACAGAAGGCTTCCGATGGCGACACCAACCAGCGACACCGGGAACAGCACAGCGATCTGTCCGAGCAGGGGCGCGGTAATCAGCCCACCCGCGGCGGCGGTGGCCGTCGCCCACAGATCGGTGCCCAGGAAGTACACGATCAGGCTGGCTCGGCCAGCGGCTACCGCGGCCGGGCTGGAGAAATACATCAGGATCGCAGGAGGTCCGCCCATCGCGAAGGCACCGTTGAGCACGCCGGACACGCCGCCGACGGCCGTGGTCACAGCCGGGCCGGGCAACTCCGATGCCCGGTACTTCGACGCCATGGCGACGGCGGCTGCGAGCACCGCGCACGCCAGCAGGACTCGCATGGGCGCGACCGGGAGGACCCTGAGCAGCCAGATCCCCGCCGGCGTGCCGATCACGGCGCCGACCAGCAGCCAGCGCAGCGACCGCCAGTGCACGTCCCGCCACACGCTGGGCAGCAGCTGCACACTCGCCAGCACCTCCAACACGAATGACGTGGGAATCGCCGAAGACGGTGGCAGCACCAGCGAAAGCCCGATCACCCAGACCATCGACGCACCGAAACCGCCGAAGCCGCGCACGGCGCCACCGAGGACGATCACCATCAGCACAAGCACCCAGGCCAGCGGCGGCAGGCTCCACACCGTAGAGCCCATGGACCGTCCTCCTCCGCCGCCGTGCCGCATCCAACCGTTGTCGGCGGCCCCCCCTGCCACAAGAACCAGTAGTCCGCCAACTGAAGGGACCACAACGCGGGCGCCCCCGATCGAAGAT
This sequence comes from uncultured Actinomycetota bacterium, assembly GCA_963766945.1. GTDB lineage: Bacteria > Actinomycetota > Actinomycetes > Mycobacteriales > Mycobacteriaceae > Mycobacterium. The sequence goes on along the minus strand of CAVYCT010000035.1, from coordinate 105,915 downwards.
CTTGATGTGTGGTCCACCTCACGGGTGGCTATCCCCTACAGACCGGCGAAGGAGCCAACGGATGTACGAAGGACATGCAAACGAAAGCGTCTTCACTTGGGCGGCACCGCCGCTGAAGTTCGGAGTCGGCGCCGTCGACGAAATCGGCGGCGAGGTCGCGGCGATGGGAGCAGGCTCCTGTCTGGTGATCACCGACTCCGGCGTCCGCGACACCGGAGTGCCTGACCGCATCCACGCCCAGCTCGTCGCCGCAGGCATCAAGGCCGAGGTGTTCGACAGAGTCGCTATCGAGCCCACCGACCGGAGCATCGAAGAGGCCGTGGCCTGGGCCCGCCAGCAGGACTGGGACTGCTTCATCGCTGTCGGTGGCGGATCCGCCATCGACACCGCCAAGGCGGTCAACCTGCTGACCACCCATCCCGGCGAACTGCTCGAATTCGTCACTCCACCGATCGGCGCGGGTAAGGCCCCCTGGCTCCCCCTCAAGCCCCTGATCGCGGTGCCGACCACCGCAGGCACCGGTTCCGAGTCGACCACCATCTGCGTCGTCGACTTTCTCGGCCTGCATCTGAAGGCCGGCGTGAGCCACCCGAAGCTGCGCCCGACCCTCGCCGTCGTGGACCCGCTGACCACCATCTCGCTGCCCTCGCAGGTCACCGCGGCCAGTGGTATGGACGTGCTCTCGCACGCGCTCGAGAGTTACACCAGCGTGCGTTTCGACGCCAAGCCCTCCCCGGAGGACCCGACCAAGCGCCCCGCGTTCTGCGGTTCGAACCCGATCAGCGACGTCTGGTGCGAGCAGGCACTCGAACTCGTAGGGCGATACCTGCGGCGCGCGGTGATGAACGGCCGTGACCTCGACGCCCGCTACCACATGGCGCTGGCCTCCACAGCGGCCGGAACGGGATTCGGCAACGCGGGCACCCACCTGCCGCACGCCAACGCCTATCCCGTCGCCGGAGCAGTCGAGAATTACCGGGCCGAGGGCTACCCGGAGATGCCGATGGTCCCGCACGGCCAGGCCGTGTCCTCCACTGCCGCCGCTGTTTTCCGCTGGACCTACCCCGGCGACCCCGGGCGGCACCTGCGCGCTGCGGAGTTGCTCAGCGGGCAGACGTTCACCAAGACGGACGGTGCCGACGCGTTGGCGCACGTGCTCAGCGAGCTGATGTCCGACATCGACATGCCCGCGGGCCTGCGCAGCTTCGGCTACGACGAGTCCCATCTCGACGTGCTCGTCGACGGAACCATGAAGCAGACCCGTCAGCTGGCGGTGGTGCCGCGGCCGGTCACGCGAGATGCGCTCACCGACATCTTCCGGGAATCGCTATGAGCGTCGAGGACGAAAAAGTCGAGGAAGTCTCGAAGTCCGAACTCCGGACCGTCGTTGCATCGAGCCTCGTCGGCACCACCGTCGAGTGGTACGACTTCTTCCTGTACGGCACAGCTGCAGGCATCGTGTTTCCCAAGTTGTTCTTCCCCAGCACCGACCCGGCCGTCGGCACGCTGCTCGCCTTCACGACCTTCGCCGTCGGCTTCGTCGCAAGGCCGGTGGGCGGCCTGATCTTCGGGCACATCGGCGATCGGATCGGACGGAAGAACACCCTCGTCGCGACCATGCTGATCATGGGGGTGGCCACGTTCCTGATCGGGGTGATCCCCACCTACGCGGCCATCGGGATCACCGCGCCCATCTTGCTCGTGGTGCTGCGGGTGGCTCAGGGCATCGCGGTCGGCGGGGAATGGGGCGGTGCGGTGCTGATGGCCGTCGAATATGCCCCGCGCGGCAAACGCGGGTTCTACGGGAGCATGCCGCAGATCGGCCTCGCGATCGGTCTCGCCCTCGGCACCGGGGTCTTCGCGCTGGTCGGCTACGTGCTGCCCGACGCGGCCTTCCTCGGCTGGGGCTGGCGCGTCGCCTTCATGTTGAGCGCGATCCTGGTCGGCGTTGGGCTTTACATCCGGCTGAAAGTCATGGAGACGCCCGCCTTCCGCAAGTTGGAGAAGACCGAAGCGAAGGCCACGGTCCCTGCGGTGCAGATGATCAAGGACAAGCTCTCTCGCAGGCATCTACTGCTGGGCATGGGCAGCCGGTGGGCCGAGGGTGTTGCCTTCAATCTGTGGGCCGTGTTCACGATCTCCTACGCCACCGGCACTCTGCACCTGGGAAAGCAGCCGATCTTGCTGGCGGTGATGGCGGCCGCCGTGACGATGATCATCTTCATCCCGGTGTTCGGGCGACTAGCCGACCGCTTCGACCGCAGACACCTCTACACGGCGGGCATTGTCATGCTGGCCGCGGCCACATACCCGGCGTTGGCGCTGATGGGTACGGGCAGCACTGCGGTCATCGTCGTGACCATTGTGGTTGTGCTCGGGGTGATCTACCCCATCGTGTACGCGCCCGAGGCGTCGTTGTTCGCAGAGTTGTTCCCCACGAGGGTCCGCTACACCGGGATCTCCGTCGTCTACCAGCTCTCGGGCATCGTGGCTTCCGGCCTTACCCCGCTGATCCTGGCCTACCTGTTGAAAACGGCGGGGGGCGGTTTGTCCTTGATCGTCGCCTATGTCGTCGTCGTCAGCGTGATCAGCGCGGTGTCCACGATGGCCATCCGGAAACGGGACCTCTACACCGACATCGTGGACGAGCAACCGGTGACCCCGCGGCGTCACCGGGTCGGCGACACCGGCGCCTAGCTCCGCGGTAGCGTCCGGCACTGTCTCTCCTGGAGCGCAACTGACGATCGTTCCCCTCGCCGAGTGCGGGGACGTGAACGGTTATCGTGCACAGCGTGCGCCCGACTGAATCCCGGCCAACGGTGCTGGTCGTCAACTCCGGCTCGTCATCACTGAAATACGCCGTCGTTCAGCCTGACTCGGGAACGATGGTGGCGGAGGGGATCGTCGAGCGGGTCGGTGATGGGCCGGTCGCCGACCACGGCGAAGCGCTGCGGGTCGCGTTCGAGGAACTCGCCGAGTCCGGACAACCGCTCGACAGTCTCGGACTTGTCGCAGTGGGGCATCGGGTGGTGCACGGTGGTCCCGATTTCTACCAACCAACGGTGATCGACGACGCTTTGGTAGCGAAGTTGAAGGAGCTCGCGCCCTTGGCCGAACTCCATAACCCGCCCGCGGTGCTCGGAATCGAAGTGGCCCGCAAGGCGCTGCCGGGCCTGCCGCACATCGCTGTCTTCGACACCGCGTTCTTCCACGACCTGCCGCCCGCGGCCGCGGCCTACGCTATCGACCGGGACCTCGCGCGGCAGTGGAACATTCGCCGCTACGGGTTTCATGGCACCTCCCATCAGTACGTCAGCGAGCAGGTGGCGACGTTTCTTGACACGCCGCTGGAAACGTTGAACCAGATCGTCCTGCACCTCGGCAACGGGGCGTCTGCGTCCGCGATTGCCGGAGGCAAACCTGTCGATACCTCGATGGGACTGACGCCGCTGGAGGGCCTGGTGATGGGCACGCGCTCTGGCGACATCGACCCGGGCGTCATGTCATACCTTTCACGCATGGCGGGCATGGACATCGAGGACATCGACGACATGCTCAACGAGCGATCAGGGGTCCTCGGTCTCAGCGGCGAGATCGACTTCCGCGCCATTCACAAGAGAATCGCGACGGGTGACGAGGCAGCGGTGTTGGCCTACGACGTATATATCCACCGGCTGCGCAAGTACATCGGCGCGTACCTGGCGGTGCTCGGCTCGGCCGACGTCATCACCTTCACCGCAGGCGTCGGCGAGAACGACGCCGCGGTCCGTCGTGACGCACTGAGCGGCCTGACGGCGCTGGGGATCGAACTCGACGACGATCTCAACACCTGCCCCGGCCAAGAAGGCTCGGCGGATCTCAACCGACAGCTCGCGGACGACGGTGCTGGTGATCCCCACCGACGAAGAGCTCGCGATCGCCCGGGCCTGTGTCGGGGTGATCTGAGCCGTGGGTCAACTCGACGGCAAGGTCGCGATCGTCACCGGCACCAGCCGGGGCGTCGGAGTGGGTATCGCACACGAATTGTTGCGGGCGGGCGCCACGGTCATCGGCTGTTCACGATCGCCGATGGACGCCATGCCCGGCGTCGAGGCGGAACCCGGTTGGGCCGAGCGCAGCGCGCAGTTGGTCTGCGACCAAGGCGACTACCGCGCCATCGACGCATTCGTGCAGCACGTCGCCGACACGTACGGACGCGTCGACATCCTGGTCAACAACGCCGGTGGCACGGTGCCGACGCCGCATGTCGAGGACGTCCCTGAGCTGGTCCAGAAACTTCAGGGGACGCCCCCTCCGACGACGACTTCGAACGCACGGTGCTGTTCCACTCGTTCGCGGTGCAGATGAATCTGATCAGCCCGATGTGGTTCGCGATCCGGGCGTACCGCCAGATGAAGGAGCAGGACGGCATCGGCTGCATCGTCAATATCTCCAGCGGCGCAGGCCATCCCGCCGGTTCGCCGACACTGGTCTCCTATGGTGCCGCCAAAAGCGGGCTCAACCACCTGACCCGGTCGCTCGCCCAGGAGTGGGGACCCAAGGTGCGCGTCAACTGCGTGGCGCTGGGTCCCGACGATCACCGAGAACTTCCGCTCGTTCGTGTTGCCGAAGGACGACCCGACCGGCGCCAAGTACTTCGAAGCCGTGCCGATGAAACGTGGCGGCGATCCCGCCGAGGTCGGCCGCACCGTGGTGTTCCTCGCATCGGGTGCCGCCGATTTCGTCAACGGCACGACGATCGAGATCGACGGCGGCATGCTGCCCGGCGTGCTCTACGAGGCGGGCCTGAAGACGATTACCGACCTGCTCTGACTAGGCCGATGTCGGCGCTAGCTCCATATCGTCGAGGACCGACTGCGGCGCCTCGAGCGGCAGGGTGCCGTCGGGGTCGCAGATCGTCAGGAGCCGGCGCACCTGCCTGCCGGCGCGCATCGTCCAGTCGATGCCGTATCGGGAGCAGATCACGTTGATGTTGTGCAGCGCGGCAAAGCCGGCGGTGCCGAAGAAGTCCACCAGCCGGAGGTCGAGTACGAGGTGCGCATGCGCCGACCCCGCGATCTGTCGCTCGATATAGGAGGCCAGGATGCGGCTGTTGGTTGCGTCGATCTCGCCTTCGACGGTGACCAGCACGGTCGCGTCCGGGAGGTGGGCGGCCGAGAAGCCGCCGCAGTGGTGCGTCTCATGTTGGTCGAGCGAACCGGGATCTGCCCGGAACACTCGACAGGTACTCATATCGGACACTTTTAGGTTCCCTCAGTCGCACGGATTCGTCTATAAAGCCACCGCACTCGCGAGTTCGAGCCGCGTGCGCCGATGACGTCACCAATGGCTGTGAACTCAACCTGACATGGACGCTACTACGAAATCCGTGTCTTGACCATTGGGATTTCCTAAGAATTTCCCCCTGGCCTGCGCAAAGAGGCCAGGCAATCCGTCGACGCTCAGAAGGTGCTCGTCGGGCGCACGCTGTTTGCCAGATCAACCAGCGCGTAGCGGTGCGCCTGGGTGGGTGCGACGCGCGCGAGGCTGCGCAGCGACGACTCGACGCCGAGTTGCAGCCCGTGTTCGGTGAACGGGAAGCCGAGGATGTGGTTGGTGCTCGCCGTGTTGTCGGCCAGCCAGTCCATCGCGGTGCCCAGCACCAGCGCCCGGATCTGCAGCACTCGGGGCTCGGTGTCGGGCAGCGCCTCGACCCGGCGGGCGGCGTCCCGGATGTGCTGCTCGGTGACCTCGCTCGCCGACCGGCCGGACAGCAATGTCACCGCGCTCGTCAACCGGGCGGTCGTGAAATGCCGTGACATGACGGGCACTTGGTCCAGTGTCCGCACCGCGCCGTCACGGTCGCCTGCCGCCGACTGCGCGCGGGCCAACCCGAAGCCCGCCGAGATGACGCCGTTGTCGGTGGACCACACCGTGTCGTAGAACTTGCGCTGGGGAACCTCTCGGGATCCGCGCGCCCGCCAGCTCGGCCGTCGCGGCCAGCGCCAGCTTCGGCGCCAGCTCACCGGGCAGGGTGTCGAGCACCTCGGTGAAATGCTTTGTGGCCGAGTCGTAGTCGGCAGTCAGCATCTCCGACACTGCACGGAACCACACCAGCCGCCAGCGCCAGCCGACCCGCGTCGCCAGGTCGTCGAGCTTGCGGGTGGCCTTCGCGACATCGCCGAGGTCGAGCAGCGCGCGGACCTCCATCAGCGGCAGCTCGATCGACTCGGACAGGTCGATGCCCTCCGAGTCCAGGGCACCGTGCCGCGCGGCGCGCAATCGATCCAGCGTCTGCACTGGCTGGCTAAGAACGCTCGCCGACAACACCGCCGCCCCGACGTCGGTCGGGTCGACCAGTGGCACCGGCAACGCCTTGACGATCTCCTGCGCGGTCAGCCGCTCCGAGTGCACCTGCCCGTCGAGGTACACGTCGGTGTGCGCCACCAGCAGGTCCACCCCGAACGTCGAACGCGTCGGGGAGAACACCGTCGACAGGCCGGGCCGCGGCACGCCGCTGTCCTGGGCCACCACCTCGCGCAGCACGCCGAGCAGCTGCCCCGACATCTCCTCCGCGCTGCCGAACCGTCGCCGCGGGTCCGGGTCGATCGCGCGGCGCAGCAGCCGGCCGAACGAGTCGTATTCCGCCAGCACCGGATCGTCCTCGGGCAGGCCGTCGACGTAGCGGCCCTTGCGGGTACGCAGATCCAGCGTCAGCGCCGCCAGCGTGCGGCCGACCGTGTAGATGTCGGTGGCCACCGTCGGCCCGGTGCGCACGATCTCCGGCGCCTGGTAACCCGGTGTGCCGTAGAGGTATCCGAACGAGTTGATCGTCGACACCGCACCGAGGTCGATCAGCTTGAGCTGCTCCTCGGTGATCATGATGTTCTCGGGCTTGAGGTCGTTGTAGGTCAGCCCGATCGAATGCAGATAGCCCAGGGCGGGCAGGATTTCGAGCATGAAGCCGATGGCCTGCGCCACCGGCAGACTTGTCGCCCTTGGCCTGCTTGAGCGACGTTCCCCCGACGTACTCCATCACGATGTAGCCGACCGGGTTGCCGTGCTTGTCCTCGTGCTCGACGAAGTTGTAGATCTTCACGATCCCCGGATGGGTCACCTCGGCGAGGAACTGCCGCTCGGCCATCGCGATCTTCTGCGCCTCGGCGTCGCCGGAGTGCACCAGACCCTTGAGCACGACCGGTCGCTCGTTGACGTTGTGGTCGAGCGCCAGGTACACCCAGCCCAGTCCGCCGTGCGCGATGCAGCCCTTGATCTCGTACTGGTCGGCGACCATGTCGCCCGGGCTCAGTTGCGGCAGAAACGAATACGCGCTACCGCAATGCGGGCACCAGCCCTCCGACATGCGCGCGGCCGTCGGCGGTCGATCGGCCGACGGGACGGCCGCAGTTCCAGCAGAACCGCTTCGACTCGGCGACAACCGGATTGGTCATCAACGCTTCGAGCGGATCCTTCGCGGGCACCCGCGGTATCTCGACCAGGCCACCGCCGAGGCGGCGCGTCGGCGACAGCAACCGCGTCGCGGTCGTGTGGTCCTGCGGTTCGGTGTCTCCGGTGACGGCGGTGCCCTCGGAGTCGTCGTCGAAGTGCGGCCGGAACACCGCCTGGGTGGCCATCGGGCGCAACGTGGAGACGGAGTCCATGCCCATGTCGTCGAAGCTGGCCGGCTCGGTTCCGACGTCGGCTCGGGCGACGGTGTTGTCGGCTGCAGGTTCGGCCGACGGCGCGGTGCGTCGGGGGCCTCGTCGAAGTCGTCTCGCCGCGTCTCGGCCATCAGCCGATGTACCTCGCGACCGGCGGTGCCGGTGCCGGACCGAGCACCGTTAACCACTTGCGGTACAGCGTGTTCCACGTGCCGTCGCGACGGATACGCTCCAGCGTGCCATTGACGAAGCGCACCAAATCCGTGTTCTGCAGGTTGATTCCGATCCCGTAGGGCTCCTCGTTGAGGCTCGGGCCGACGATGTGCAGGTAGGGATCCTGCGACACCAGGCCGGCCAGGATGGAGTCGTCGGTGCTGACCGCGTCGACCTGCCGCTGTTGCAGCGCCACCAGGCAGTCCGCCCAGGTGACCACCCCGACGATGATCGGCGGCGGCGTGATCTCCTGGATGCGCTGCAGCGATGTCGTGCCCTTCGCGACGCACACCCGCTTGCCGGACAGGTCCGACGGCTGCGAAATCGTCGAGTCGCGCGGCGGCCAGGATCCGCTGGTTGGCATTCAGGTACACCGTGGAGAAGTTGACCAGCTTCTTGCGCTCACAGGTGATCGTCATGGTCTTGACCACGACGTCGACCTGATTGTTCTGCAGCGCCGCGATGCGGTCGGCCGACGACAGGATGCGGTACTCGACCTGTGACGGGGTGCCGAAGATGTCGCGGGCGATCTCGCCGGCGATGTCGACGTCGAAACCGGTGATCTCACCGGTGATCGGGTCGCGGAAGGAGAACAGGTTGCTGCCGATGTCGAGGCCGACGATCAGCCGCCCGCGCGCGCGGATGTTGGCGACGGCGGCGTCCGCCTCGTGCCTGGTTGCTGAACGGCCGCAGGCTCGCGGTGCGGTTGCATTCGTCCTCTTGCTCCGCGGGCGCGCGCACCGGCTCGGGCGCCACCTCCTCCATGCCCGCCGGAGTGGGCGGAGCCAACGTGACTCCCGGCGTCGGCATCACCGACGACGCCTGCCCGCAACCGGTCAGCACCGCCGCCGCGATGAGCATGACCCCAGCCTCTTGCTCATGCCGTCTGTCTGTTCTTCGCGCGAGCGCTCATCATCTGTTGTCTGTTCTTCGCGCGAGCGCTCATCACGTTGTCTGTTCTTCGCGCGAGCGCTCATCACCGGTACTCGCTAAGCCTCGGCCACAACCCCAGCGCCACCGCCACCGCGGCGACGACGCTGAGCACCGCGGCGCCGACCGTCGCGCCCGACAGCACCCGGTACGCATTCTGAGATGTCGTTGCGCAACTGGCTGCGGCTCTCCTCGATGCCCTTGGTCAGCGCCTCGTCGAGCTTGTCGAACGCCGGGGTGGAGTCGTCCTCGCCGGTGCCCAGCGCCACCTGGGTGGCGGCCTGATAATTGCCGACGCCGATGTAGGAGTTGATCCGGTCGTCGGCGGCCCGCCAGCGTTTCAGCAACTGCTCGGCGTCGGCCAGATCGGTCTTGTCGATCGCGTCGTCGCGGGCGAGGTACTCCGACAGCTGCTGCTGCATCATGTCGATGCGCTGGTAGTAGGACTGCTTGCGAACGTTCTCGTCGCCGCGCCGGATCAGCGACAGGGTCTCGTCGGCGCGCGCCTGCTGCGCGGTGATCGCGAGGTTGGTGACGGTCTTGAGCGATTCGGCCGCAGTGCTTTTCGCGCTGCGGCTGTCGGCGGTCGAGATCACCAGCGCCGTACCCACCCACATCAACATCACCAGCACCGCCATGCCGCCGGCGACAAAACCGATGTTGATCCTGCCGCCGGGTCCGGCGCGCCAGCCAGCGGTTCGCGAACGCCCCGAACAACAACGTCGCGAGCACCACGAGAATGACCGGCCCGGGGATCCGCGTCGACGCGGTGGTCTCGGTGTCCACCTGTCGCCGACGTCTCCTCGTAGAGCCGCTGCGCGTTGGGCAGGATCTGGGTCTGCATCAACGCCGACGCCTCGGACAGGTACGACGAGCCGACCGGGTTTCCGGCCCGGTTGTTGGTGCGTGCGGTCTCGACCAGCCCGGTGTAGACGGAGAGTTGGGCGTTGAGCCGCCCGAGCAGTTGCACCAGCGCTTCGTCGGTCAGCCCGCTCGACGCGCGGGTGACCGCGACGGACGCGTCGGTGATCGCCTGCTCGTAGCGCTGCCGGACGGCGCGCGGCTCGGTTCCGGCGATGAACGCGGTGGCGGCCGCGGCGTCGGCCACCGACAGCGTCGTGTAGAGCTGTCCGGCGGCGAACGACAACGGTTCGGTGTGGTTGAGAACGGTGGTCAGCGCCTGTTGGCGGTCGATTGATGGTCGTCGATGTGGCAAACGCGCTGGCGATCACCAGCGCGGACAGCACGACTCCGATGGTCAGGATCCGGCCGGGCGTGGTCCACAGGAACCACCAGCGCGGATGCGTTGGTGTCGTGGGCGACCGCGACGCGAGGGGTTCGGTCGACGGGTGCGCCAACTCCACAGTCACGTGTGCGCGGACCTCACCTTTCCGGCTACTTTCCCGACCGTTTCCAACTCTATAAAAGAATTCTAAGAGCTTGCGCGGCGACGCGCGTCCGTATTCTTAAGCCGTGCGTGGCGACGGTGACGGCTGGGTGGTGTCCGACAGCGGCGCGGCTTCTGGGGCAGGCACGGCGCGGCGGGTCTGCTGCTGCGGGCGCCGCGCGCCGACGGGTCGGCCGCGGTGCTGCTGCAGCACCGCGCGCCGTGGAGTCATCAGGGCGGAACCTGGGCTCTGCCCGGCGGCGCCCGCGACAGCCACGAAACCGCCGAGCAGGCCGCCGTCCGCGAGGCGCACGAGGAAGCGGGGCTGACCGCCGACCAGCTCACCGTGCGGACCACCGTCGTCACCGCGGAGGTGTCCGGCACCGGCGGCGCGTCCTGGAGCTACACCACCGTGATCGCCGATGCGCCCGCAACTGCTGGCGACCACACCCAACCGGGAGAGCGCCGAGCTGCGGTGGGTCGCCGAGGACGAGGTGGCGGAGCTGCCGCTGCACCCCGGGTTCGCCGCGAGCTGGGAGCGGCTGCGCGCGGTGACCGCGTCGATACCGCTGGTGGTCAACCGGCAGCCTTGAGCGCTGCCTTCAGTTGTTGCGCCGCGGCATGTGGATCGTCGGCCGCGGTGATCGCCCGTACCACCACGATGCGGCGCGCGCCGGCCTCGAGAACCTCGGGCAGCCGCTGCGCATCGATGCCCCCGATCGCGAACCATGGCTTTTCCGTTCGCAATTCGGCCGTGGCGCGGACGAGATCGAGGCCCGGCGCCGGGCGGCCGGGTTTGGTCGGGGTGGGCCAGCACGGGCCGACGCAGAAGTAGTCGACATCTTCGGCGATCGCGGCGGCCACCTGATCGACCGTCGTGGGTGGACCGGCCGATCAGCGCGTCGGAACCGACGATGTCGCGTGCGACGGTCAGCGGCAGGTCGTCCTGACCAAGATGCAGCACGTCGGCGCCGGCGGCCAGCGCGATGTCGGCGCGGTCGTTGACCGCCACCAGCGCGCCGTGGCGCCGCGCCGCGTCCGCGAGCATGGCCAGCAGTTCCAGTTCCTGGCGCGCCTCCAGCGGCCCGAACTGCTGCTCGCCGGGCGAGCCCTTGTCCCGCAGCTGGATGATGTCGACCCCGCCGGCCAGCGCCGCGTCGGCGAACTCGGCGAGGTCGCCGCGCTCGCGCCGGGCGTCGGTGCACAGATACAGCGATGCGGTGGCCAGGCGTTCCAGGGGTTGGTGCACACCGCGACGGTAGCGACCACGCCGCGGAGCTGCGGTAGCCGAACTACGCTCTGGCCGCGGCCCGACCCACCGTGCATGGCAGTTTGCCGCGCTGCATCGCCAGCGCTCGCCGGCTCCGCAGGCGCCCATGGTGCTGGCCCGACCCTAGTACTCTGGAGAGCCGACACGGGAGTCCCGGGACCGGGGACTGAGAGTGGGCACGTCCTGCCCTTACCGTCACACCTGATCCGGGTCATGCCGGCGAAGGGAGGGGTTATGTCCAAGGGATCACTGGCGGTCGTCGGCGGCGGCGTCATCGGCCTGTCGGTTGCGCGCCGCGCGGCGCTCGACGGCTGGTCGGTGCGCGTGCACCGCAGCGACGATCCCGGCGCGTCCTGGGTGGCCGGCGGCATGCTGGCCCCCCACAGCGAGGGCTGGCCCGGCGAGGAACGCCTTCTGCGGCTGGGGCTGGCGTCGCTGGCGTTGTGGACCAGCGGCGCGGCTCTTTCTGGACGGCCTGCCCGACGAGCGTGGTGACCGCGCGCGAGTCGCTGGTCGTCGCCGTCGACCGGGCCGATGCCGCCGACCTGAAGACCGTCGGCGAATGGCTGGCCGCGCAGGGTCAGCCGGTGACCCCGACCACCGCGGCGCGGGACATCGAACCACTGCTGGCGCAGGGTATCCGGCACGGATTCATCGCGGAAACCGAACTGGCGGTGGACAATCGGGCCGTCGTCGATGGCACTCGAGCGCACTGCGAACGGCTCGGCGTGCAGTGGGCGCCACCGGTGACGCGAGCTGGCCGACGCTCGGGGCGACACCGTGGTGATCGCGAACGGCATCGACGCCCCGACGCTGTGGCCGGGCCTGCCGATCCGCCCGGTGAAGGGCGAGGTGCTTCGGCTGCGCTGGCGCCCGGGATGTATGCCGGTGCCGCAGCGCGTGATCCGCGCCCGAGTGCACGGACGTCAGGTCTACCTGGTGCCGCGCGCCGACGGCGTGGTCGTCGGCGCCACCCAGTACGAGCACGGTCGCGACACCGCGCCCGCCGTGACCGGGGTGCGCGAACTGCTCGACGACGCATGCGCGGTGATGCCGGCGCTCGGCGAGTACGAATTCGCCGAATGCGCCGCCGGTTTGCGCCCGATGACGCCGGACGGGCTGCCCATCGTCGGGCGGCTCGACGAGCGCACCCTGGTGGCGGCCGGCCACGGCCGCAACGGCTTCCTGCTGGCGCCGTGGACAGCCGAGGCCATCTTCGGCGAACTGACCGGCGCACCGCTGCCCGAAGCTGGTTTAGTCAGGTGCACGATGAAGGTCACCGTCAACGACGAAGCGGTCGAGGTCGACGAGCGGACGACCGTGGCCGCGCTGCTGGAAACCCTCGGTTTTCCGGAGAAGGGCATCGCGGTGGCGGTGGACTGGTCGGTGCTGCCCCGATCGGAGTGGGAGACCGCGCTGTCCGACGGTGCGCGGGTGGAAGTGGTGACGGCGGTGCAGGGTGGCTGATTCCAAGCTCACCATCGCCGGTCGCGAGTTCGGCTCGCGACTCATTCTCGGCACCGGCGGCGCGGCCAACCTCGCGGTGCTGGAGGAGGCGCTGGTCGCGTCGGGCACCGAGTTGACCACCGTGGCGATGCGCCGCGTCGACACCGAGGGCGGCACCGGTGTGCTGGACCTGCTGAACCGGCTGGGATCACCCCGCTGCCGAACACCGCCGGCTGCCGTGGAGCGGCCGAGGCGGTGCTGACCGCACAGCTGGCCCGCGAGGCGCTGCAGACCGACTGGGTCAAGCTGGAAGTCATCGCCGACGAGCGCACGCTGCTGCCCGACGCCGTCGAATTGGTCAGGGCCGCAGAGCAATTGGTCGATGACGGCTTCGTCGTGCTGCCCTACACCAACGATGACCCGGTGCTCGCCCGCCGGCTCGAGGACACCGGCTGCGCGGCCGTGATGCCGCTGGGCTCGCCGATCGGCACGGGGCTGGGCATCGCCAACCCGCACAACATCGAGATGATCGTCGAGCAGGCTTCGGTGCCGGTGGTGCTCGACGCGGGCATCGGCACGGCCAGCGACGCCGCGCTCGCAATGGAATTGGGTTGCGACGCGGTGCTGTTGGCGACCGCTGTGACCCGCGCCGCCGATCCACCTGCGATGGCCGCGGCGATGGCCGCCGCGGTCACCGCGGGATATCTGGCCCGGCAGGCGGGCAGGATTCCCGAAGCGGTTCTGGGCGCAGGCGTCCAGCCCGTCGTTATGAGTCGCTATGTCGCACTGGGTAGTTCGATGGCCGCCGGACCGGGGATCCGCCCGCGTGCCGCGGGTGCTCCGTTTCGCGCGGGGCGCTCCGCACGCAACTATCCACACCTGGCCGCCGAGAAGCTGGGGCACGACCTCGTCGACGTGACGTACTCCGGTGCCACGACCGCGAATGTGCTCACCGAGCCTCAGCACGGCGCGCCGCCGCAGATCGAGGCCCTGGACGGGTCCGAGGATCTGATCACCGTGACGATCGGTGGCAACGACGTCGGCTACGTGCCGCTGCTGTTCGCGGCGGGCCTGCCGCGGCCGATGCGCTCACTGCCTCTGCTGGGTGCCCGGTTGCGCGAACAACTCGACCCGCGCGCTCGTGACCGCGCGCTGGCGCAGGTCGCCGAATCGCTGCGGGACGTCGGCGCAACGTTGCGCAGGCGATCACCGCGGGCGAGGGTGCTGTTCGTCGATTACCTCACGTTGCTGCCGCCGCCGGGGACCGCGGCGCCGCCGCTGTCGGACACCGACGTCGCGACCGGACGCCACGTCGCGGACACACTGGCGGCGCTGACCGCCGAGGCGGCGGCCGACACCGGCTGCGGGCTGGTGCGTGTCGCCGACTCGAGCCGCGCGCACCACGCGTGGTCGGCCGACCCGTGGACGACCAGATTCGGTGTGCCGCTGCCTGGTCGCCCGACGCCCTTGCATCCCAACGCGACCGGCATGCAAATGGTCGCGAACCTGGTCGTCGCGCAGGCGACCTGAAATCATGTGCCGATGATCGAGCTGGCGGGCCTGACCAAGGTGTTCGGCCGGACCCGCGCCGTCGATGACCTGACCTGCTCGATCGAGCCCGGTGTGGTGACGGGCTTCCTCGGGCCCAACGGCGCGGGCAAGACCACCACCATGCGGCTCATCCTCGGGTTGGACCGTCCGACATCGGGCACCGCCACGATCGACGGTCAGCCCTATCGGCGGTTGACCAACCCGCTGTCCAAAGTGGGGGCGTTGCTCGACGCCCGGCAGGCGCATTCCGAGCGCTCGGCGCGAAACCACCTCCGCTGGATCGCGGCGACCAACCGCATTCCCGACGAAACGGATCGACCGGGTGCTCGAGATGGTCGGTCTGACATCCGGTCGCGGACAAGAAAGCAGGCACGCTGTCACTGGGCATGAGCCAGCGACTGGGGATCGCCGGCGCGCTACTCGGCGACCCGCCGGTGCTGCTGTTCGATGAGCCGGTCAACGGCCTTGACCCCGAGGGGATCCGCTGGGTTCGCACGCTGATGCGCACGCTGGCGGCGGAAGGCCGCACGGTGTTCGTGTCCAGCCACCTGCTCGCGGAAATGGCGAACACCGCCGACCGGTTGGTCGTGATCGGCAAGGGCAAGCTCATCGCATCGACGACGGTGAGCGAGTTCGTCAGCCGTTCCGGCGCCGACACCGTCCGCGTGCGCAGCCCGCAACTGGACGCGCTGCGCCGAGGCGCTTGCGCGGGCGGGCCTGACGGCTCATCCCGCACCGGGGGATTCGGCGCTGCTGGTGTCGGGCGCCGCCATCGAGGTGGTCGGTGACCTCGCGGCGCGGAACGCGATCACCTTGCACGAGTTGAGTGCGCAGCAGGCCTCGCTGGAGGACGCCTATATGAAGCTCACCGACGAGGCCGTCGAGTACCGGACGACGACCTCGTGAGTGCGCTCGCGGTGCTCAACGCCGAACGGATCAAGCTGTCGACGACGCGCGCCCCGCTGTGGATAGCGGTGATCGTCGCGGTCGCTGTCCCTGGTGGTGGCCGCAGCGCATGGGCGCACTCGCCCACGACGCAGCGCCGGAGCGGGCCGCGATGGGGATAGCGGTGTTCGGTGTCCCGGTGTTGATGGTGCTGGCGTCGATGACCGTGACGGCCGAATACCGCAGCGGAATGATTCGCACCACGTTCATCGCCGCCCCGAATCGAACGCTCGTGCTGGTGGCGAAAGCCGTTGTGATGTCGGTGTTTGCGGCTGCTCTACGCGGCCGTGATGGTGGTGGGGTCGGTGTACTGTCGCCAGATTCATCACGACACCGTTGATCGTGCCGGGCCTCTCGCCGTCACCTGACGGTGTCATCCGTGGTGGGCGGTGTCGCGCTGTATGCGGCGCTGGCCGCAGTGCTGGGGGTCGGCGCCGGCGCATTGTTGCGGGCAGGGCCCGGCACCGTCGCGGTGCTGCTGCTGTGGCCGTTGGTCGTCGAGCCGATGCTGGGCAATCTGCCCGACGTCGGACCCAGGGTCGGGCCCTATCTGCCGTTCGGAAACATCTTCGTCTTCACCGAGGTTCCGTGGATCTACCCGGTCTACGCCATGCCGTGGGGCCCGATCGGATCGCTGGTGTATTTCGCGGCGATCGTCGCGGCCGTGTTCGGCATGGCGGTCGTGGTGCTGAACGCGCGGGACGCTTGATCGAGGACGCCCGCGCGGGGGCGGCTAACGTGGTGGGCGATGGGGAACTCAACGTTGTCGAAAATCGGCGCGCTGGCGATGGCCGCCGTCCTGGTGCTGGGCGGGTGTGGACGCGAGATGCGGCCGCAACCCTCGGGGGAGCCGACCGGCCCCGGGCCAAGCGCGGCCGCCACCGACTTCGCGAAGACGCTGACGCAACGGGTGACCACCGATGCGATGATGGCGCACCTGTCCAAACTGCAGCAGATCGCCGATGAACACGGCGGCAACAGGGCCCTTGGCACTCCCGGCTACGACGCCAGCGTCGACTATGTCGCGAATGCGCTGCGGGACAAGGGCTTCGACGTCCAAACCCCCGAATTCGAGGTGCGCCTGCCGTTCGCCGACGAGCCCGACGCTGACGGTCGGCAGGGGCGACGATTGCTGCCATACCGCTGAAGTTCACGATCGGCACACCGCCCGACGGTGTGTCGGGCCCGCTGGTGGCCGCGCGGGTCGAAGAGTCGCCGGGCTGCACCGCGTCCGACTACGACGGCCTTCCGGTCAGCAGGCGCGGTGGTGCTTGGTCGACCGCGGCGACCTGCGCAGTTCGCCGACAAGCAGGCCGCGGCCGCCGAACGTGGCGCGGTGGCGATGATCGTGGCCAACAACGAAGACGGCGACGACATGGGCGGCACGCTCGGGGAGAAGACCGAGGTGAAGATCCCGGTCATCAGTGTCACCAAGGCGTTCGGCGAGCGGCTGCGCGCGCGACCCGGGCAACGCCACCATCAAGCTCAACGCCGGCGTGCGGGTCGAGAAGACACGCAACGTCATCGCCCAGACCAAGACCGGCTCCACCTCCGACGTCGTGATGATCGGCGCGCACCTCGACAGTGTCCCCGAGGGCCCCGGCATCAACGACAACGGTTCGGGGGTGGCCGCGATCCTGGAGACAGCCCTGCAGTTGGGCGCCTCGCCGCAGGTGAAGTACGCAGTCCGGTTCGGCTTCTGGGGCGGCGAGGAACTCGGGCTCCTGGGGTCGGACAACTATGTGGCCTCACTCGACCTCGAGGCGCTCAAGGACATTTCGCTCTATCTGAACTACGACATGGTCGGCTCGCCCAACCCCGGCTACTTCACCATCGACGGCGATCAGTCACTGCCGCCCGACCCCAACCACCAGGTTCCCCGGGTGCCCGAGGGGTCGGCGGGAATCGAGCGCACGCTGGTGGCCTATCTGAAGGATGCCGGAAAGTCGCCGGAAGACATCGACTTCGAAGGCCGGACCGACTACAGCAGCTTCACCCTGGCCGGTGTCCCCGCGGGCGGCATCTTCTCCGGCGCCGAGGAGAACATGACCGTCGCGCAGGCCGAGCGGTGGGGCGGCCGCGCCAACCAGCCGTTTGATCCCAACTATCACAAGGCCTCCGACACTCTGGAACACATCGATCGCACGGCGCTGGAGATCAACGGTCGCGGCGTCGCCTACGGGGTAGGGATCTACGCCCAGGATCAGAGTGGGCGCAACGGCCTACCGGCCCGCGACGACCGCACCCGACACAGACTCGAATCATGAGGAGATGGGCGGCGGTTGTCGGGCTCGTCGCGGTACTGACGTCGTGCGCCTCGCCGGACCCCGACACAGGTTCGCAGAACCTGCCGGGCGAACTCGCGGGCAAGATCAGCACGGACGCCCTGTTCACGCATCTGCACAAGCTGCAGGAGATCGCCGACGCCAACAACAACACCAGGGCCAACGGCACACCGGGGTATGACGCCAGTGTGGCCTATGTCGTGCAGTTCCTGCAGGACAAGGGATTTGACGTCCAGACACCGGAGTACGAGCTGCTCGACAGGACCGAGGGCGGCAATCCGACACTCACGGTCTCCGGACGCGCCTACCACGTCGACCATGCGTCGTTGCTCGTCGCCACCCCGCCCGGCGGCCTGAACGCCGTTTCGCTGCGTCCCCAGAAAAAATCCGGGTGCAGTGCCGCCGACTACGGCACGGCGTCGGTGAAGGGTGCCATCGCCGTCGTCGACGACGCCGGTTGCTCGGTCGTCGACAAGCACAACGCCGCCGTCGCCAAGGGCGCCGCCGGACTGCTCGTCGTCAGCGCCCCCGGGACCAGCGGCAGCCCTGCCGGCCTGTTCACCCCCGGGTACTACGAGCGCTTGAAGATGCCGGTCGGGGTGATCGACAACGACACCGACGCGGCATTGCGTCGCACAAGCGCGCCCGTGCGGCTGGTCCTGGACAGCAGACCGGTCATGAAGAAGGCACGAAACATCGTGGCGCAGACCAAGACCGGCGACACAAAGAACGTCGTCATGGTCGGCGCCCACCTCGACAGCTCGCCCAAGAGTCCCGGCATCAACGACGACGGCTCGGGGGTGGCGGCGCTGCTGGAGACCGCGGCCGCGCTCGGATCGCAGCCCCGGGTCACCAACGCGGTGCGGTTCGCGTTCTGGGGATCCGAGGAATACGCGCTGCAGGGTTCGGCGAAATATGTGCGGGGGTTGGCTCCTGAGCAACTCGACGACATCGCGATGTATCTCAACCTCGACATGATCGGCTCGCCGAACGCGGGGTACTTCACCTACGACGGCGACCAGTCGGCCCAGCCGAATCCCGAAATCCCCTTGCGCGCGGTGCCGGAGGGCTCTGCAGGCATCGAGCGGACCCTGGCGGGCTACCTCAACTCCGCCGGTGTGCGCCCGGCCGACATGCCGCTGGCCAGAAACACCGATTACTACGCGTTCCTCTCGGCGGGTATTCCGTTCGGCGGCCTGACGACGGGCGCAGCGCAGCGGAAAACCGAAGTGCAGGCGCGGCTTTGGGGGGGACGGGCGGGCACGCCCTTCGATCCTGACTGGCACACGCCACGCGACTCGATCGAAGGCATCGATGCGCATGCGCTGTCGGTGATGGGGTCCGCGGCCGCGTTCGCGGTCGCGACCTACGCGCAGGCGGTCGACGGGGTCAACGGCGTTCCACCGCGGGACCGGCGGCACCGGAGTATGCCCTAGCCACTCGCGTCACGAACTGATAGACACCGTCCTCGTCGGGGGCCAGTGGTCCCGGCCTGGCGTGTGGCGATGTCAGGCCCCGCTGGACGGACTCGCAGGCCGCCCAGTCCTGCCGATTCGTCAGGTCCCAGAAGTCGACGGCGTACGACGGATCGAAATCGGGTTTGGCCGCAACGTCTTTCGGGAAGGCCCATGCGCATTCGACATGGGTGCGGTCGGCCGCCAGCGGTGTCATCAGATGGGTCATCACATAGTCGGGGTGCAGGCTCACCAACAGGTTGGGATATCCGACCAGATACATCACGCTTCGCAGTTCCTGCTCGGACAGGCCCTTGATCGCGATGCCGCCGCTCTTTCCCGTCAACGACATCGTCTCGGCGCCTTCGATGATCGACATCCAGCCGCCCATCCATGACCCGGTCAGGTCGAGGTTCTCACCGCTCGTCGGCGGGCTGATGCGGGACAGCTCGGGATGGATGGTGGAGCAGTGGTAGCACTCCTGGTAGTTCTCGGCGATGACCTTCCAATTGGTTTCCAGCTCGTAGGAGTGGCGGTCCACGATGGTGAGGTCCTCTGGCCGGTAGGGGCCGATGACGTCCTCCAGACCCCGGACATGATCGGTGAATTCGGAGTCCTGGCCGCTGGGATCGACGAAGAGCCAGCCGTGCCAGTTCTCGAGCCGTAGTTCGGCGAGCCCGAACTCGTCGGGCTCGAAGCCGTCGATGTCGCGGAAGCCCGGCGCGTTGCGCAGCCGGCCGTCCAGGCGGTAGGACCAGGAGTGGTACGGGCAGACGATGCTTCGTCCCTTGGTTGTCGCATTGCACGCGAGCAGTTCGTGGCCGCGGTGCCTGCAGGTGTTGGCGAACGCGCGCACGACGTCATCGTCGCCGCGGACCAACAGCATCGCGTTGGTCCCGGTGCCAACGGCCTTCTGCGTACCGACCGCGGCCAGATCGGATGCGTGACCGACACACGTCCACCCGGAGAAGATGTTGTGCTGTTCCCACTCGAACACGGCGGCGTCGACGTAGGCCTCTCTCGGCAGCATCCGTGACTGGCCGAACGGGGCCAGGGTCGCGGCGAGATCGTCGGCGGGAACCGGTGCGCGATCGCCCTGTTTGAACATACAGTCAGACTAGTGGGTCGGGCGGCGAACGTCCAGGTCGGGATGGTTTGTTGAATAATTCCGGTGACCCGCCGTTTAACCTGTTGTGCCATCCGAGTTATCCGCCGAGGTCGCCGAGGGCGTCGAGGCCGAGTTCATGTACCAGTACGTGTCCAATGCGCCAACGAGCACCAGGGAGGACCTGGGCATCGCCACGACTCGCCTCGCAGGCGGTGTCGTCATGTCCGTGCGCGATGACCAGTCCGGTTACTGGACCAAGACGCTCGGGCTCGGCTTCGCCGAGCCCGTCACGGCCGGGCTCGTCGATCGAGTACTCGACTTCTACCGCGCCGAGGGACGCACTCAGGCGGTCGTCCAGATCGCCCCTTCGGTGCTACCCGAGGACTGGGACGAGATCCGCGCGCGCCACGAACTGTCGCCCGACGCGACGCTGATCAAGCTGACATGCCCGGTGAAGGAGTTTCGTGCCGACGGCCATACCGACCTGCGGGTCGAGCGGGTCGACGACGCTCGCGTCGATCAATGGGCCCGGGTCACCCTGCGGGGCTTCGGTATGCCGGAGAACCTGGCCGAGATGATGGCGGCCGGTGTGCGCAGCCCCGGCTTCCATCCGTTCGCCGTTTGGGACGGCGATCAGATGGTCGCGACCGCAGTCCTGTTCATTCGCGGCGACGTGGCGTCGCTGAACGCCGCGACGACGCTGAGCACGCATCGCAACAGGGGAGCGCAGTCGGCCTTGCTGGTGGAGCGGGCCAAGCATGCCGCCAAGCGGGCTGCCGGTGGATCGTCGCGGAGGCGGAGCAACCCGCGCGGGGCACGAACAATCCGTCGCTCAACAACATGCTGCGCGCGGGACTCCGCCCGCTCTACAGCCGCGTGAATTGGACGTGGCGGCCCGCTGCATGAGGCTGCGTCACTCGTCCACCAATTACGTGGTCTATCACTGCGATTACACCTCTCCGGTGAATGCGCCGATACCGCGGTCCTTGGTGGTGGTGTCGGACCGCGTCAGGTACCGGTAAACAAGGAAGCCGATCACGACGGCGGCCAGCGCCGCGGCCAGCAGCAGACGTGGCCAGCGCATTGAGGGCAGGCGTCGGCGCGGCGCGGGCGGTGTTGTAGATCTTCACCGAGACGGGCTCGGTGGAGGCGTCGCCCGACAGATAGCGCACCAGCACGAAGTCGTCGATGACGTCGGCGAAGACCAGCACGGTGCTGGCGAAGATCGCGGGCATCAGCATCGGCATGATGATCCGGCGCAGCGCCCCGAGCGGTGACGCGCCGAGATCCATTGCGGCCTCTTCGTATTGGGGGCCGATGGTGGCCAGCCGGGCCCGCACCAGCACCGCG
Organism: uncultured Actinomycetota bacterium; assembly: GCA_963766945.1. Lineage (GTDB taxonomy): Bacteria > Actinomycetota > Actinomycetes > Mycobacteriales > Mycobacteriaceae > Mycobacterium. The sequence continues at coordinate 84,336 of CAVYCT010000035.1, read as the reverse complement.
GGGTAGGACACCTGGAAGGTGACCAGGCCGATCACCTGTGCGGTGGTGCCGAGATTGATCGGGACCGCGACCGTGGTGATCACGAACAGCAGCGCGACGGCGAGCAGCACCTCCGGCAGCACGAACGACAGCAGCATCAGGAAGTTCGCCCCGTTGGGCAGCCTGCCCCGCCACCGGTCGATGCCGATCGCGAACAGCGTCCCCAGCGGAACGGTGATCAGCGTCGTGATCAGGCCCAGCTTCATCGTCTGCAGCAGCGCGGTGTGCAGCGCGTCGTTGTGCCATACCGACAGCGTCTGGTCACCCCAGTACCAGCGGGTCGAAAAGCCCTGCCACGTGGTGCGGGAGCGGCCGTTGTTGAACGAGTACAGCACCGCGATGAGCACCGGCAGCAGCGACCACAACAGGTAGCCGACGGTGATGGCGACCAGGAAGCGAGGTGGCCGCCACGGGTCGTTCCACCACGCGACCGGGCCTCTCATGACGCCACCTCGTCCGCCGTCGACGTCACCGAACGGATGTAGTAGAGCATCGGCAGCAACGCGACGAGGAACACCAGCATGACGAACGCGCCCGCCTGACCGGTCTGCCCCGGGGCCTGCACGCTGTCGTTGATCAGGTTGCCGACCATCGTGGTCTTCGGCGACGCCGAGAGCATGTCGCTGGTGAAGTAGTCGCCGAGCATCGGCAGGCAGGTCAGCAGAAGCGCGGCCACGATCGTCGGCCGGCACAGCGGCAGCGTCACGCGCCAGAACGACGAAAGCCGGTCGGCGCCAAGGTCACGCGACGCCTCGAGCATCGGCTGCGACAGTCGGTCGAGGCCCGCGTAGAGAGGCAGGATCATGTACGGCACGTAGCCGTAGACCAGCCCGAGGATCACCACCACGGGCTGGCCGGTCAGCCACTTGACGTCCGGGGTGAACAAGCCGCCGAGGCTGAGCACCTTGTTGAACAGGCCGTCGTCCTGCAGCAGGTTGACCCAGGCGAACATCCGCATCATGTAGCTGATCCAGAACGGCGCGATCAACAGCGCCAGCAGCAGCCCCTTGCGCTTGCCGGCGAGCCGGGCCACGTAGTAGGAGACCGGGAAGGCGATGAGTAGACACAGCGCGCTGGCGACGAACACGAGACGAAGGTGCGCAGCGATGGCGCGGCGCCGAAGACACCGTTCGCGCCGACGATGTGGGTCAGCACATAGGTGAACTGCGTGGGATCCCACTGCAGCGGGTTCCACACCGGGATGGGGGTGCGGAACATCGGGTCGACCTGGCCGAAGACGATGCACAGCACGACATACAGCGGAAAGAGGAAAAACGCGAGCAGCCAGACGATTCCGGGCGCGGCCAGCACCGCCCACAGCCGATTGCGGCGCTCGCGGCGCGGCCGGCGGAGCCTGCCGCGATGACCGGCCGCGGTCGATCTACCCGGGACTCGCCACCGGTGCTTACGACCCGCCGGCCTGGAAGGCCTGCCAGACGTTGCGCCATGCGGTTTCGTTGGCCGCGTCGAGTTCCAGCAATCGGTAGCCGGTGTCGAAGTACTCCGGCTTCACGATCGCCGAGCGCAGGTTCTCGGGGATGAATTCCTCTTGGACAAGCGAATCCGGGGTGATGGTGTTCTGCGGCGGCTGGTAGCCGATCGCGGAGAAGTTCTCCTTCGCCACCTCGGGATCGAGCATGTGGTTGATGAACAGGTGGGCGAGCACCGGGTTCTTGCCGCCCTTGAGCGTCACGAGCATGTCGTTGTCGACCAAGCCCTTTCCGTCGGACGGGAACCAGTAGCGAAGGATCTCGGGGCCGGTGCCCTCGGGCAGGTAGCGACTGCGCATTGATGATGTCGCCCGACCACATCTGCGCCAGACCCATTTGTCCGGCGGGCAGGTCGTTGTACATCGTGATGGTGACCTTCGGCGAGGTGGCCGCCACCAGCGCCTGTGAGTTGCTCACCGACCATCTTCAGGTCGGCTTCCGACGACGTGTTGACGTCCGTGATGCCCTGCTTCAGTAGCACCATGGCCATCGCCGTGTGGAAGTCGTCGATGACGGCCGTCTTGCCCTTGTACTGCGGATCCCACAACGAGTCGTAGGGATTCTTCAGTGCGCCGATATCGGCGGGCACCTGGTCGGTCCGCCAACCGATTCCGGTGGTGTAGATGGTGTACGGCACGCTGTACTGCCAGCCCTGGTCGTACCAGGGGTTGGTGAAGCTCGGCCAGACGTTCTTGATGTTGGGGATGTAGGAGTGGTTCAGCGGGCGCAGCAGCCCGCCGTTGACCAGTCGGCTGATCTCGGTGTAGTTGGCGTTGTAGATGTCGAAATCCACGCCGCTGCGGAGCTTGGTGATCGCCTCGTCGCCGTCGTTGAAGGTCGAGACCTCGATCTTGATGCCGTACTTGTCCTCGAAGCTCTTCATGGCCTGCGGGCTGAGGTAGTCGGCGTAGTTGTAGATCTTGAGCGTCGCGCCCTTCTCCGGCGCGAGGTTGTCGGCGATCGGCTTGTTGTCATCGGCGATCGGCCATTTCACCGGATTGTCCGGCGACGCGAGCGTCAGGCTCGGTCCGCCCGACGACGGTTCCGACTTCGAACACGCCGCAACGAACGCGCCGAGCGTCGGTGCAGAGGCGGCGAGAATCGCTGCGCGCGCCAGAAACTGCCGTCGATTCGGAGGTGTGGGCATTGGGACCTCCCGTTGATTTCGCGCCTTGTTGCTGGTAGGACTCTCGCATAGACTGAATGCTCAGTCAACCGTTCGAGAGTGGAGGATTCCCGTGTCTTCGTCGGTGGCCCCGAGTCCGGTGGCCGAACGCGTGGACCAGCTGATTGCCGACGAAGAACAGGTGTTCCTGCGCCGCCAGCCACGCAGCACCGAACTCATCGCGCAATCCGGCGAGCACCTCGCCGGCGGCGCCACCTCCAACTGGCAGATCGCCCAGCCGCAAGCCGTGTGGATGAGCCACGGTCAGGGGTCGAAGGTCTACGACGTGGACGGCAACGAGTACGTCGACATGCACGGCGGCTACGGCGTTTCCATCGCCGGCCATGCCCATCCCGCGATCGTCGCGGCGGTGAGCGACCGGGTGCGGCGCGGCACGCATTTCGCGCAGCCCACCGAGGACGCGATCTGGATCGCGGGCGAGCTTGCCCGCCGATTCGACTTGCCGTTGTGGCGGTTCGCCAACTCCGGCACCGAAGCGACCATGGACGCCGTCCACCTCGCGCGCGCGTTGACGGGTCGCGATCTGATCATCAAGGTCGAGGGCTGCTATCACGGCCACCACGATTCCGTGCAGGTGTCGGTGCTGCCCGAGGCCGACGAGGTGGGTCCGCGCACGCATCCGACGCCGGTGCCCGGCAACTCCGGTATCCCGGCCGCGATCCGGGATCTCGTGATCGTGGTGCCGTTCAACGACCTCGAGGCGGTCGACCGCGCGCTGGCCGAGCACCGCGGTCAAGTGGCCGCGATGATCCTCGAACCGGTGATGATGAACGCGGGCATCATTCCGCCGGAGGACGGCTATCTCGCCGGCATCCGCGAGCTCGTGCACGCCGACGGCGCGCTGCTGATCTTCGACGAGGTGAAGACGGGCTTCACCACCGGGCCCGGCGGCATCACGGCGCGCAGCGGCGTGGTTCCCGACATCGTCTGTCTGGCCAAGGCGCTCGGCGGCGGCATCGCGGTGGCGGCGATCGGCGGCACGCACGCGGTGATGTCGCAGATCGCAGACGGCCGCTACGAACAGGTGGGAACGTTCAACGGGAACCCGATGGCGATGGCGGCAACGCGCGCGACCCTCACCGAGGTGCTCACGCCCGCGGCCTACGCCCACCTGGACGACGCTCGCCGACCGCCTGCGCACCTCGCTGGAAGCCGTGATCGCACAGCACGAATTCGGCTGGCACGTCGTGACCGTCGGCGCGAAGGGATGCGTCACCTTCCGCCGTGACCGCGTGCGCGAATTCCGAGATTTCCTGACCGTTGATGCCCGACTCGGCCATTTGCACTGGCTCATGCAGCACAATGGCGGAGTATTTCTCCCGCCATGGGGGAAGGTGGAGCAATGGCTGTTGTCGGTTCAGCACGACGCGGACGATGTCGACCGGTTCGCCGCCAACTTCGCGCGGTTCGCGGCGGTCGGTGGCCGCACTGAACGGTCGATTCCCGTGAAGGGCGGCGCGATACGGCTGGAGCAGCTGGCCAAGTCGTTCGCGGGGGTGCCCGCCGTCACCGGAATCGACCTGGATATCCCGGCCGGCCAGTTCTATTCACTGCTCGGCGCCTCCGGCTGCGGTAAGACCACGACGCTACGGATGATCGCCGGGTTCGAGAAGCCGGATTCCGGCCGGATCGAACTCGACGGCCACGACGTCGCGGGCGATCCGCCGCACAAGCGCCCGGTGAACACCGTCTTCCAGACCTATGCCCTGTTCCCGTTCATGACGGTGTGGGACAACGTGGCGTTCGGGCTCAAGTACCAGAAGGCATCCCGCGACGACACCAAGCGCCGCGTCGACGAAGCGCTGGAACTGGTCCGGATGAGCGACTTCGCGAAGCGGCGTCCGGCCCAGCTCTCCGGCGGCCAGCAGCAGCGCGTCGCGCTCGCACGGGCGTTGGTGCTGCGCCCGCGGGTGCTGCTGCTCGACGAGCCGCTCGGCGCGCTGGACGCCAAGCTCCGCAAGCAGCTGCAGCTGGAACTGCGCGCGGTTCAGCGCGAGGTCGGCATCACGTTCGTCTACGTGACCCATGACCAAGAGGAAGCGCTCACCATGAGCGACCAGATCGCCGTGCTCGCCGAGGGACGCGTCGAGCAGGTGGGCCCGCCGCAGGAGATCTACTCGGCGCCCGCGACCACGTTCGTCGCCGGATTCCTTGGCGCCGCCAACATCTTCGACGCCGAAGTGCTCGAGGCGAGCAGCGGTACCGCGGTGTGCTCGGCGCTGGACACCCGGCTCGGAGCGGCGGTCGACGACTCGCCGGGCACGGGAGCCGCAGCCATCGTGATCAGGCCGGAGCGGATCTCCCTTCAGGCCCCTGGCGAGCCGATCGCCCAGGGACACAACGTAATTAGTGGCGTCGTGTCGGAGGTGGTCTATCTCGGCAACTGCACGCAGGTACATGTCGACGTCGGCGCACCCGCGGCGTTGATCGTCGAGGTGCCCAACCATGCCGGCCCCGGCTCGGTGACCCATCGAGCCCGGGGCGAAGGTCAACTGCGTGTGCACGCACGACGCGGTCCGGGTACTGCATCGCAGTTCGGCCGCGCTGGTCGCCGATCCCGGCGGCATCCCAGCCGAGGAGGCCGGCGCGCTCAGCCCTTCTTAGCGGCCTTGGCCTTGCCGTTGACACGCTTCTTGGCAGGAGCGAGATCGAGTTCACGCTCGGCGAACCGCATGGCGATGTCGTAGGCGACGTCGGAGTCGACCTCCGGATCGTCCAGGGCGACCTGGATCGACAGCCCGTCGAGGAGCGCGGAGAACTCCAGCGCGAACATGCGGGGGTTCACCTTGGCGTCGAACTCGCCGGCCTCGGCCGACTTGATCGCGTCGACGATCATCTTGCGCCACCGTGCGTCGAGTTCGGCCCGGCCCGCCTTGATCTCGTCGTGCCGGAATGCCTGCGCCCACAGGTCGAACCACAGTCCCCACGCGCCGGGTATCTCGTCGTTGCCTTCCGGCACGCACGTCCACCGGATCAGCAGTGAGAGCCGTTCGCGCAGCGAAGAGACCTCCGCCAGCATCTTCTCCGCCGCCTCGTAGAAGGACTCCTCCGAATAGCGCAGTGCGTCGACCAGCAGCCGGTCGCGGGTGCCGAAGTAGTAGATGACGAGCGCCGAGCTGACGCCGGAACGCTTGGCGACATCGGCGATGCGGGTGTCCCCGAACCCCCGTTCGCAGATCAGCTCCGCAGCGGCGCGAAGCATTTCGATGCGACGCGCCTCGTTCTGTTCCGTCGCAGGTGCGGGCTCGGCCATGGTCGTGCTTGTTCCCCTCCGAAGTGCGTCGTTGCTCTTGTCTGAAGCCTAACACTTCGTTAGATTGAACAGTCAGTCAGGATCGTGTCCGGTGCGGACGAAAGTGGGTCTTCCAATGTCGAACAATTACGACGCCATCGTCATCGGCGGCGGCCACAACGGGCTGGTGTCTGCGGCCTACCTCGCCCGGTCGGGCGCGCAGGACGCTGGTGCTGGAGGGCCGTGGCTCGCTCGGCGGCGCGGCGACCACCGAGGCGCCGTGGGAGGACGCGCCGCACCTGCGGGTGACCCGGCTGTCCTACGTGATGAGCCTGATGCCGCCGACCATCGTGCGGGAGCTCGAACTCGAGCGGCACGGCTACAAGGTGCATCCGATGGGCCCGTCCTACCAGGCGTTTCCCGAGGGCGGCTCGCTGATCATCTACGAGGACGACCCCAAGCGCACCCACGAGCAGCTGTCCAAGTTCTCCAAGAAGGACGCGGACGCGTTGCCCGAGTACTACGACTGGATCGGCGGCATCGCCGAGGTGATGGGACCGCTGCTGACGCAGGTGCCGCCGAACGTCGGCTCGAAGCGACCGTCGGATCTGCTCGACCTGGCCAAGCTGGCCTGGCCGCTGCGCAAGCAAGATCACCCCGCGCCTCACCGCGGACATCACCCGGCTGCTGACCATGAGCATCGCCGACCTCCTCGACGACTGGTTTGAATCACCGCAAGTCAAAGGTCTGATGGCGGTCAACGGCATCATCGGAACCTGGGCCGGGCCCGTGTGAGCCCGGAACCGCCTACGTGATGGCCCACCACTCGATCGGTGACGTCGGCGACGGCCAGCTCGGCAGCTGGGGCTACCCCGAGGGTGGCATGGGTGGGGTGTCCGAGGCCATCGCGCAAGTCGGCGCGTAGCTTCGGCGCCGAGATCCGCACCAACGCAAAGGTTTCCCGGGTTCTGACCCGCGGCGGTCAGGTGCGGGGTGTGGTCCTGGCGAACGGTGAAGAGATCACCGCACCGCTGGTCGTCACCACGCTGCATCCGAAGATCGCCTTCCTCGAACACCTTTCGCCGTCCGAACTGCCCGACGACTTCGTCAGCGACATCGAGCACTTCAAGACCCGCAGCGGCGTGGTGAAGGTCAACGTCGCACTGTCGGAGCTGCCGAGCTTCACCGCCAACCCGAGTTCCGGGATGGCCGAACATCTCACCGGCTCGATCGAGATGGCGCCGACGATCGAATACCTCGAGGCCGCGTTCCAGGAGGCCCGCGTCGGCAAGCCGGCCATGCTGCCGTTCAGCGACGGCGTCATCCCGACCACGCTTGGACAAGACGCTGAATCCCGATGGCACGCACATCATGTCGCTGTTCACCCAGTGGGTGCCCGCCGAGTGGGCGAACGCGCCGCACACCGAGGAACTCGACGCGTACGCCGACCGGGTGATCGACACCTACGACCAGGTGGCGCCCGGCTTCAAGGCGTCGATCACGCACCGCGACGTCGTCGGACCGTACGAGATGGAGCAGGAATACGGCCTGATCGGCGGCAACATCTTCCACGGTGAGCTGTCGCTGGAGCAGCTGTTCCACATGCGGCCCGCGCCCGGCTACGCCGACTACCGCACCCCGATCGCGGGCCTGTACAACGGCAGCTCGGGCACCCACGCCGGCGGCGGCGTGTGCGGAATCCCGGGATGGCAGGCGGCACGCGCGGCGTTGGCCGACAAGAAGAAGGGCATGCGGCGGTTCCGCCGCGAGCGATGAGCCGAGCAGCGACGCGCGGCGGTCGCCGCCATGCTCGGCGCCCGGTCGTTGGCCGTGGTCGGTGCCAGTCCCCGACCGGACAGCTTCGGCTCGCGGATGGTCATCGAGGCCCAACGCGGTTCGGCACGTGTGCATCTGGTGAACCCCCGGTACGACCGGATCGGCGATGCGCTGTGCGTGCCGTCGCTGGCAGACCTGGACGAAGACGTCGACCTGGTGCTGCTCGGGGTGCCCGACGAGGCGTTGGTCGGAGCAGCTCGAGGCGGCCGCGGCGATGGGGGCGCGGTCGGCGGTGTTGTTCGGGTCCGCGCACGGGCTGCGCGAGAAGGTCACCGCGATCGCGACCCACGCGGGGATGGCGGTGTGCGGGGCCGGCTGCATGGGCTTCATCAACAACGCGCTGGGCGTGCGCGCGCTCGGCTATCTGGAGCCAGATCCGCTGCCGTCCGGCGGAATCAGCCTCATCACCCACTCGGGGTCCGCCTTCTCGACGCTGTTGCGCGCCCGCCGCGGCTTCGGTTTCCGCCTCGCGGTGTCGTCCGGCCAGGAACTCGTGACCGACACCGCGGACTATGTCGACTACGCCCTCGACGATCCCGATACGCGGATCGTGGCTCTGCTGATGGAGACACCGCGCGAGGTGCCCCGGCTGCGGCGGGCGCTGCTGCGCGCTGCAGGCCAAGGCGTGCCGGTGGTCATCCTGACCGTCGGCGGATCGCCGCAAGGCAGGGCCATGGTGGCCGCACACTCCGGCGCGCTCGCAGGTGATCGCGCCGCATGGGACGCGTTCTGCGCGGCCACCGGCGCCGTGCACGTCAGTGACCTGGCCGAGTTCGCCGACACGCTCGAATTGTTCTCGGCGCCAAGGCGATCCCGCGGTGGCCGCCTGGCGACGGTGCACGACTCCGGCGCCGAACGCGCGCTGGTCGCCGACCTCGCCCACGACCTGGGCGTCGAGTTCGCCGACCTGGCCGACGACACACTGGCGACGATCGGCGCGCTGCTCGACGAGGGCCTGACCCCCACCAACCCGCTGGACGTGTGGGGCACAGGTGCCGACACCCGCAACCTGTTCGGCAGCTGCCTGCGGGCGATCGTCGACGACCCTGGCGTCGGCGTCACGGCGCTTGCCGTCGACCTCGTCACCGAGTTCGACGACGACACCGCCTATGCGCGACGCGGTGCTGGATGTGGCGAATGACACCGATGCGCCGCTGGCGGTGATGACGTCGGTGGCGTCGGCAATCGACCGACCGACCGCGCAGCGCCTGCGCGACAACGGGATTCCGGTACTCGAGGGCGCCCGCAGCGGGCTGGCTGCGCTCGGCCACCTCGTGCGATGGCCACTTCCGGTCGACGAGGCACAGGCACGCGGACCGCGGCGCGAGATCCGTGCGGACTCGTCGTCGCTCGAGATGCTGGCCGGCTACGGGATCCCGACCGTTGAGTCGCGTGCGGCGGGTTCACTCGACGAGGCGCTGTCCGCAGCGGCTGCGCTCGGATATCCGGTGGCGTTGAAAACCCGTTGGCGTGCTGCACAAGACCGAGGTCGGTGGGGTGGTCGTTGGGGCTCGCCGACGCGGCTGCGCTGACGCAGGCCTATACCGCGATGGCGGAGCGGCTCGGCCCGGCGGTAGCCGTCGAGCCGATGGTCGAGCAGGGTGTGGAGATCTCGGTCGGGTTCGTGCGCGACGACGCGTTCGGCCCGTTGGTCGTCGTGGCTGCGGGCGGCACCCTGGTCGAGCTGATGGCCGACCGCGCCGTGGCATGCCCGCCGCTGTCGCGGGCCGGTGCCTGCCGCGTGCTCGAGGGGCTGCGCGTCGCGCCGCTGCTGGCCGGATGGCGCGGTGCGCCCGCCGTGGACATCGAGGCGCTGACGGATGTCGTCGTGCGCATCTCGGAGATGGCCGTCGACCACGGCGATGCGTTCGATGCGGTCGAGGCCAATCCGGTCATCGCGTCACCGCGCGGTGTCGTCGCGGTCGATGCGCTGGTGATCGCGCGAACTCAGAAGATCGAGTAGACCTTTCGCACGGTCTCGTGCAGATCCCAGGTGCCCGACCAGCCCTTCGGGAACACGGCCATGTCGCCGACACCGATCTCCGACGGCGTCGCCGTCGTCGGGTGTCACCGTCATCCGGCCCGCGACGAGGTAGATGACCTCGTTGGTCTCCAGCTTCCATCGCGACGGTCCCGGTGCGCACTGCCAGATGCCCGCAGAGGCATCACCGTCCACCCAGAGTTCGGTGCCGTGCGTGGCCATCGGCTGATCGGTCGCTTCGTCAAGCGGACCCCAGTCTTCGAGTTCGGCGTCGGAGACCTTGCTGGCCTGGGCCAAGATGTTCGATATTCACAGTGTCGCTTTCTCGGGGAAGGGGAGCGAGATCGGTTCGGGGGCAACGCGACTGTTGCCGTCGGCGTCGAAGCGGTCGAGGCCGAGATCGGTGAGGTCCAGCCAACGGCATTCGCCGGTCGTCGTCAGGTCGGCGGCCACCTGGGCCACCGCAGGGCCCCACATCATGCCGTGGCCCGCGGGGCTGGCCACCACCGTGCCGTCGACCGGACCGTCGTCGGTGAGCAGCGGGCCGAGGATGGGCAGGTGGTCCGGGGTGTAGTCGATCGTCGCCGCCCACATGCGCCGAAGGCCGAGGCCTTTGACACCGGGCAGCAGTTCCTCGATGCGGTCGCGGGCCTTCTGGTAGTAGACCTCGTCGAAGTCGGCGGCGACGCCTGGCGCCTCGTCGGGATTGCTCATCCCCCATAGCAGACCGCCGGCTTCACCTGGACGCCAATAGATTCCGGAGGGCAGGTCGAACACCATCGGCACGTCGTGCACGTCGAACGCTTTGACGGGTGCGGTCACGACCACCTGATGGCGCGCACCGCCCGCGGGTATCCGCCCTCCGGCGGTCGCGCCGACCTTACCGAGTTTCGGGCCGCCGGTCAGCACGACGCGATCGGTGTCGATCGGGCCGTCGGAGGTGTCGACGCCCACCACGCGTCCGCCCGCGGTGCGAAGGCCGGTGAACGCGCAGTGTTCGCGAACGTCGACGCCGACACGCCGTGAGCGCGGCGGTGTAGGCCAGCACGTTGCGCGGCGCGTCGATGTACCCGTCGCCGGGTGCGTAGGAAGCGCCCAGTGTCGCTCCTGGCGCCAGACCGGTGTTGCGGTCGTCGATGTCGTCGGACGACCACCATTCGACGTCGAGGCCGAGCGAACGTTGCAGGGCGATGCGCTGATGCGCCTGCTCCACCTCGGCTTGCGAGAAGCACGGCATCAGATAGCCCTGTGCGACGAAGCCGCAGTCGAGCGGGAACCGGTCACCGCTGGCGGCGTAGAACTCCTGGCTGCGCATGCCCAGCTGGATCGCGGCTTCGGTGCCGCCCTGGGCGCGCACCATGCCTGCCGCACGGCTACTGGCCCCGTCGCCAAGGGTTCTCGCCTCCAGGAGCACGACGTTGCCGACGCCGCTCTCGGCGAGCAGGACGGCCGTCCAGGCACCGACCGTTCCACCACCCACCACCACGACGTCGGCGCTGCGGGAGCTGGTCATACTATGGAACGCTGGCATAGACTGAACGCTCAGTCAAGAGGGCGAACGAGGATCGAGGTGGCCGGATGTACGGTCTGACGGAGCAGGATCGGCGCATCCGCGACACGGCGCGCGAGTTCGTCGAGTCACTCATGCCGCACGAGGTGGAGGCCGAGCTGGCAGGCGGCATGCTGCCCAAGGAAATCACGGCCGAGCACCAGGCCCGCGCACATCGAAATTGGGCCTGTATGCCACCAACATGCCCGCGTCGGTCGGCGGCCCGGGCTGCACCGCGCTGCAGCAGGTGCTGGTGCAGGAACAGACCGGCCGCGTCACCAACGGCCTGGCCTGGGTGATGGCAACCCCGCCGCAGTGGTGGGTCGACGTGGCCACCGACTATCACCGGGAGCGCTGGCTGCTGCCGTCGGTACGCGGTGAGAAGCACGAGGCGTATGCGATCACCGAGGAGTTCGCCGGCTCCGACGTGTCCGCACTGCAGGCCACGGCGCGCAGGGACGGCGACGAGTACGTGATCGACGGGGTCAAGTGGCACGTGACGTCGTTCAACCTCGCCGACTATTGTTTCGTCGAAGCCATTCTCGCCGACGGCGAGCACGCCGGAGACCACGTGCTGTTGGTCGTCGATCTGCCATGGCCCGGTGTGGAAGTGGTTCGTACGCCGCAGTATTCGCACAACATCGCCGACGAGCACCCGATCGTCGCATTCAACGACGTGCGGGTGCCGGTCGAGAACCTGGTCGGCGTCGAAGGCGGCCCGATGACGTTCACCCAGGACTGGTTCCGGTTCGAGCGGATGATGGTGGCGGCGCGATGCGTCGGTGCGGCGCAGCGGCTGGTCGACGAGATGACCGCGTTCGCGCAGACCCGCATCGTCGACGGCAAGCCGTTGGGCGAGCACCAGCTGGTCGCGGGAATGCTTGCCGACAGCGCGACCGAACTGTTCGCCGCCAGGACGATGCTCTACGAGGTCGCCCGTTCCATCGATGCCGGCCATGACCGCAAGACATTGCACGGGCAGGCGTCGATGGCCAAGCTCTACTGCTCCGAGATGGCCGGGCGGGTGGCCGATCGCGCCGTGCAGATCTTCGGCGGTCGCGGCTACATGCGCGAGAACGTCGCCGAGCGGATGTTCCGCGAGCTTCGCGTGGAGCGGATCTGGGAGGGCGCCAGCGAGATTCAGCGGATCATCGTGGCGCGTCAGATGATGAACCGCGGGCCGGCGGCGTTGCTCGACCCGTGAGCTCTCTACAGGAGCTTCTCCAACGTGATCGGCAGGTCTGTGACGCGCTTTCCGGATGCGTTGAACACGGCATTCGCAATCGCGGCGGGCACCCCGACGATGACCAGTTCGCCGAGCCCCTTCACCCCGATCGGATCGGCGATGGTGTCCTCCGCGGTCAGGAAGGCCGCGTCGAGTTCGGGCACGTCGGCGTTGACGGGCACCAGGTAGTCGGACATGTTCGCGTTGACGATGCGCCCGTCGCGGTAGTCGAGGTGGGTGCCCTCCAGCAGCGCCATGCCGATGCCGCCCACCATGCCGCCGATCGCCTGACTGTGCGCCAGCTTCGGGTTGATGATCCGGCCGCCGTCGTAGCACGCGTAGATGCGGCGGACACGGACGGTGCCGAGCAGTTCGTCGACGGCGACCTCGGCGAACACGGCGCCGTAGGCGGACATCGAGATATCGCCGGTCCGCGTCGTCGGGTGACCATTTCTGGTGCACGTCGAGACTCGGCCAGCCGCGCCTGCGCAGCAGATCCTGATATGCCTCGCCCCTGGTTGGGTCACCCGTATGGATCATCCGCCCGTCGACCACCGAGACATCCTCGGGCCGAAGACCATTCAGCGGCGATCCGGGATCGACGACAGCCGTCCGCACGAATCGGTCGCGCAACGTGTTCGCCACGGTGAAGACCGCGGAGCCGACACTGGCCATGGTCCGCGAACCCGAATGCGAAGGCGCTTCGGGCAGGTTGCTGTCGCCGAGCGCGAATCGCACCCGACTCATCGGCATCCCCAAGGCGTCGGCCGCGACCTGGGTCATCGATGTGTACGTCCCCGGCCCCATGTCGCTTGTGCCGGATGCCGACGTCGGCGGTGCCGTCCGCGTTGATCCGGGCCAGCACGGCGCATGGGCTCCTGGACGTGTGGTAAACGGGGGCGGCCATGCCGATGCCGATCAACTGATCGCCGTCGCGGGTTTCCCGTGGGGTGGGGTTTCGCCGCGACCAGCCAAATGTGTTCGCGCCCTGACGAAGACAGTCGACCAGACGCCGGGTGGAGAAGGGTAGATCGTGCTGACTGGTCGTGGTCGGGCTCGTTGCGCAACCGCAGCTCGACCGGATCGATTCCGAGCCGGAACGCGAGGTCGTCCATTGCGGACTCCAGCGCGAACGTCCCCGTGGTGGCGCCGGGCCCCCGCATCGGGCATCCCGGGTTGATATCAAGCGGCACAACGCGATACGCGGAGCGCATGTTCGGCGCGCTGTACTGGAATCGGGGGCCGGTCATCACGTTGTCCTCGTAGGCGTTGTACCGGGAGGTCTCGGTGTGCGCCTCGTGGACGATGGTGAGGATGTGACCGGAGGAGTCCGCGCCGATCGCCATCCGCTGTCGGCTGGTGGGACGGTAGCCCACACCGCTGTAGTACTGCTTCCTGGTCAGCATCAGCTTGACCGGCCGTCGCAATCTGCCTGGCGGTGAACGCGGCCAGCAGTTGATGCGGCCATGTGCTGCCTGCGCTGCCGAACGCGCCGCCGACGAACGGTGAGATCACCCTCACGTGGTCAACCGGGATTCCGAATGCGTCGGCATAGGTTTTCTGCGCCCCGCTGATGCTCTGCACCTTGTCCCACACGGTGAGCCGGTCGCCGTCCCACCTGGCGACCGTCGACGGCAGCTCCATCGGATTGTGGTTGTTGCGTTCGATCGAGTAGTGCAGGTCCGTGACGACGGCGGCGGTGCGCAACGCCGCATCCGCGTCGCCGCGCGCATAGTCGCGCGTTCGGGTGCCCGGCCGCGACTGCGCTTGTGGCGCATCGATATCCGTCAGTTGCGGCGCGGGGCCGGTAACGCACCTCGACCAGCGACGCACCGTGCATGGCCGCTTCCAGCGAGTCGCCGACGACCACCGCCACCGGCTGGCCGAAGCAGGACACCTGCCGGATGTCGTAGGGCAGCTTGACACCCGCGAAGTCGGTGATCACCCGCAACACGCCGGGGTGCCGAACAGCCGCGGCGGGATCGATGTGCTCGACGCCTCCGCGGCCGACAGTGCTGGTCACCAGGGCGGCGTAGACCAGTGCCGGACACCGGATTATCGGCCGCGTACAGCGCCTTGCCGGTGACCTTCAGCCGACCGTCCACCCGGGTGACGGGTTGACCGGAGGTCAGCGCTGCCGGGATCGGCCGGGTCACGGCAGCCCCGCCACCGCGGCGAGCTGTCGCTCGACCGTGCGCTTGATCAACTCCACCTTGAACCCGTTCTCCGACAACGATTTGGCGCCGTCCGCTGCGTGCGATGCCGCGGTGTGCCACAGCTCGGGCGAGGCGCGATGCCCGGTGAGCGCCTGCTTCGACGGCGGGCAGCCGCCACGGCACCGTGCCGACACCACCGACGGCCACCCGGGCGGCGCCGACCGTCCCCGCGGTGATGTCGAGCGCGACGGCGGCGGAGGCGATCGCGAACTCGAAGGACTCCCGATCGCGCACCTTGAGATATCCGGATCGGCGTGCCTCGCCGACCGACCGGGACCTCTATCGCGGTGATCAGCGCACCGGCGGCCATGTTGTGTTCCTGCTCGGGCGTGCTGCCCGGTTGGCGGAAGAACTCGGCGATCGGAATCGGCTTCTCCCCGTGGTCATCTCGAGTGATGACCGTTGCGTCGAGCGCTACCAGGGCGACCGCGAGGTCCGACGGGTGGGTGGCCACGCAGGCGTCGCTGGTGCCGAGAACTGCGTGGGTGCGATTGCGCCCACCGATCGCCGCGCATCCCGAACCGGGCGTGCGCCTGTTGCAGGCCGCCGAGACGTCGCGGAAGTACAGGCATCTCGGGCGCTGCATGATGTTGCCGCCGATCGAGGCCATGTTGCGGATCTGCGCGGAGGCCGACAGCTCCAGCGCCTGTGTGATGACGGGGAACTGCCTGCGCACGCCGGGATGCGCGGCGAGCTCCGACATCCGCACCAGTGCGCCGACCCGCAGCTTCGACGGCCCGACCTCGATGTCGCGATAGGGCAGCGCGTTGATGTCGACCACCGCCGCCGGGCGTTCGACCGTCTCACGCATCAGGTCGACGAGCGTGGTGCCACCGGCGATGTACCGGCTGCCGGATGCCGCCGCCGCCAGTGCCGACGCTTCGTCGGTGGCCTTGCTGAAGGTGAACGGGAACACGACCGGTCAGGCGTTGCGCGCGGCGGTCGTGACAGCCGTGACGATGTTGGTGTACGCGCCGCAGCGGCAGATGTTGCCGCTCATCCATTCCCGTATCTCTGCGGGAGAACCGGTATGGCCCTCGTTGATGCAGCCGACGCCGGACATGATCTGGCCGGCCGTGCAGTAGCCGCATTGAAGGGCGTCCTCATCGATGAATGCCTGCTGCAACGGGTGGAGTCTGCCGTTGCGCTCGAGGCCCTCGATCGTGGTGATCTCGGCGCCGTCGTGCATGACCGCCAGCGTCAGGCACGAATTGATCCGTTGCCCATCCACCAGGATCGTGCACGCACCGCAGGCGCCTTGGTCGCAGCCCTTCTTCGTGCCGGTCAGGCCCGCCCGCTCGCGAAGCATGTCCAGCAGCGACGTGCGGTTGTCCACCTCGATGTCGTGGGTCTCGCCGTTGATGCGCAATCGCACCGTCGATGCGGATTCGGCCTCGCGTCGATCGTCGTCGCAGCCGGCGACCAGTGGGACGGTCGCAACCACCCCGCCGACGGCTATGGACGCACCGACGAATGTTCTGCGGTTGATGTCGACCACTCACACCAGGAGTAGGCATCAATCCTGTGAGGGCATCGTGAGGTCGGCCGCCGCCGCCCGCCGCTGCCGGAAGCCCAGCAATCGCATGCCGTGGTACACCAGCAGCGCCGCGATTGAGCCGAGCGCGATGCCGGTGAACGTCAAACTGCCAGCCTGCCAAGTGAAGTCGGCGATACCGATGATCAGCGGGATGGCCGCAGTCATCTGGTTGAGCGGTCTGGAGAAGTCGACGTGGTTGGTCAGCCAGATCCGCACGCCCAGCACCCCGACCAGGCCGTAGAGCACGACCGTCGCGCCGCCGAGCACGCCGGGCGGGATCGCCGAGATCGCGGCGCCGACCTTCGGACACAGCGACAACACGATCGCGACAGCCGCGGCGACCCAGTATGCCGCAGTCGAATAGACGCGAGTGGCCGCCATGACGCCGATGTTCTCGGCGTACGTCGTGGTCGCCGACCCACCGCCGAGGCCGGCCAGCGTCGTCGCCACCCCGTCGGCGGCAAGCGCGCGACCCATCACCGGGTCGACGTCGGTGTCGGTCATCTGGCCCACCGACTTGACGTGCCCGATGTTCTCGGCGACCAGCGCGATGACCGCGGGCAGGAACATCGGCAGCACCGCGAGCGTGAACGTCGGTGTCTGGAATTCGGGCAGCCCCAGCCACGGCGCGGTCTTGATCGCCGAGGTATCGACGTCGCCGAGGATCAGCGCCAGCAGGTACCCGGCGACGACCGCGACGAAGATCGCCAGCCGCCCGATGATGCCGCGGAAGAACGCCAGCGTCGCCGACCAGAAGCACCAGGGTCACCACGCCGACGAGCGGGCCCTTCTCGAAGTTCGACTTGGCGGCCGGGGCCAGGTTGAGACCGATCAGCGCGACGATCGCACCGGTGACCACCGGCGGCAGCGTCACGTCGAGCCAGTGGGTGCCGACCACGTGGACGACGGCGCCGATGAGGATCAGCACCAGACCGACCGCCACCAGTCCGCCCAGCGCGCTGCCGGTGCCGTGCGAGGCCACCGCGGCGGTCACCGGTGCGATCACCGAGAAGCTCGATCCCAGGTAACTGGGCAACCGGTTGCCGGTGATCAGCAGGAACAGCACCGTGCCGACACCGGAGAACAGCAGGGTGGTGGCCGGTGGGAACCCGGTGAGCACCGGCACGAGAAATGTCGCGCCGAACATCGCCACCACGTGCTGCGCGCCGAGGCCTATGGTGCGTGCCCAGCTCAGCCGTTCATCCGGCCCGACGACGAAGTCGGGATCAGGCCGGGCGTCGACCTGTTTCCATGTCAGCGGAGCCACGCTCTCAGACCGTAGGCCACGGCCCCGACCAGCACCACGCAAACGCCCGCGACAACCGAGTGCAGCGGTAACAGGATCGCCAGCAGCACGCAGCCGGCCAGCCCGATGGCCGGAATCACCCGTCGCCCCAGTACTGGATGTCGCCGGCCTTCCGGCTCCAGCGTCCACGCCGATGCGTTGGCGATCGCGTAGTACACCAGCACCGCAAAGGACGAGAAGCCGATCGCGCCGCGCACGTCGACGACGGCCGACACCGCGGCCACCACGACACCGACCGCCACCTCGGCGCGGTGCGGGCTGCCGAACCGCGGGTGCACGGCCGCGAGCGGGTGCGGCAGATGACGGTCGCGCGCCATCGCCAGTGTCGTGCGGGATACCCCGAGGATCAGCGCCAACAACGAGCCGAGCGCCGCCACCGCGCGCCCGCCCGCACCACCGGCTCGAGCCCCGCGAAGCCCGCTGCCCGCACCGCGTCGGCGAGTGGCGCCGTGGCCGAAGCCAGTGCGTCGCTTCCCAATTCGGCCAGCACCGCGGCCGCGACGGCCGCGTAGACCACCAGCGCGATGCCCAGCGCGACCGCGATCGCGCGCGGGATGGTGCGGGCGGGATCGCGTACCTCCTCACCGAGCGTGGCGATCCGCGCGTAGCCCGCGAACGCGAAGAACAGCAACCCGGCGGCCTGCAGCACGCCGCCGACCGACACGTCGCCGCCGAGCGCCAGGTTGCGCGCCGTCGGCGTCGCCGAAGCCGAGGACGACGACCACCACCGCGGCCAGCACGGCCAGCACCGACGGCGACGATGACGCGGGTCAGCATCGCCGACTTCTGGATGCCGGCGTAGTTCAGCGCCGTCAGCGCCACGCACCGCGGCCGACCGCGACCGCGTGCGCGTATGCGGGCCACGCGTAGTAGCCGACGGTCAGCGCCATCGCCGCGCACGACGCGGTCTTGCCGACGACGAAGCTCCACCCGGCGGTGAATCCCCAGAACTCGCCGAGCCGTTCGCGGCCGTAGACGTAGGTGCCGCCGGACTGCGGATAGCGGGCGGCCAGTCGCGCCGACGAGGTCGCATTGCAGTACGCGACGACGGCGGCGACCGCGAGCCCGATGAGCAGACCGGAGCCCGCCGCCGCGGCTGCGGGGGCGAGCGCCACGAAGATGCCCGCGCCGATCATCGAGCCCAGCCCGATGGTGACGGCGTCGAAGGTGCCGAGCCGCCGTTGCAGCGCGGGACCGTCCGGCGTGCTCACGCCGGCGATGCTAGGTCAGGCGGTATCGCGGTGCGGACACCAGTGATTCGCGGGCCGACGTCGTCGCCGACGCGACCAGCACCGCGAGTACCACGATGCCGCCGAGCACCACGAGCGGAATGGTCCACAGGCGGCGCAGTGAGCAACGCGGATTCGCATTCGTCGACGTAGTCCTTCTCCCCGACGGCCGCGGCGGCCTGGGTCAGGTCGGAGATGTAGCCCGTCCCGCACTTGATCTGCCATCCCCACTGGTCGAAGTCGTCGAGAAAGACCGGGAAGTTCAACGCGAAGAGCCCGACCGCCAGCACGACTGCGGCGACGATGCCGGTATAGGCGAGGCGATGATGCCGCTGTTGCAATGTGTCCCCCGTTCAAGTCATGTCGAGCGTCAGCAACAAGCGTGGCGCATTATGTTAATGGTCATTCTTCCGCGTGTCAACGGCTTTGACCGATATTTTTCAACCGAAGTCGGCCGCTATGTGTCCATAAGGTCCGTTATGGTGTTCGCCATGGCGCGCTCCAGGCCCACCAGCGGTGACGCGGTGCGGCGCCGACCGAAGGACCGCAAGGCGCAGATCGCCCGGGCCTCGGCCGAGGCGTTCAGCACCCTGGGCTTCTACGGCGTGAGCATGGAGGCCATCGCGTCGCGCGTCGGCATCTCCGCGGCCGCGCTGTACCGGCACTACTCGAGCAAGTACGAACTGTTCCGCGATGCGGTGCTCAGCCTCGGCCAGCAGTTGGTGGACTGCACGGCCTTCGCTGACGACGCCGCGCCGACGACCCGCAGCTGATCCTGCGCCGGCTGATCGCGGCGCTCATCGACACCGCGATGGCCAACCGCGAGTCCGGCGGACTCTACCGATGGGAAGGCCGCTATCTTCGGGGTGACGACCAAGCGACGCTGATATCGCAGATGCGCAGCGTGCACCACCGAATCCAGCGGCCGCTCAGCGTGATTCGGCCGGAGCTGACGTCCCGCCAACGGTGGACGCTGTCCACGGCGGTGCTGTCGGTGATCGGCAGCATCGTCGATCACCGCGCCAAGCTGCCTGCCATCCAGGTGCGCGCGCTGCTCGCCGACCTCGCCGACGCCGTGCTGGCCGCGGAGTTGCCCGACGTGCGGGACGACGACGACGCCGCGCGAGTCGGACGCTGCCGGTGGGCGTCGGATGCGTCCAAATATGAAGCGCTGCTGAACGAGTCGATGCGCTTGTTCAACCTCAAGGGCTATCGCGACACCAGCATGGAGGACATCGCGGCGGCGGTCGGCATGCCGGCCTCGGGCATCTACCGGTACTTCTCCGGCAAGAGCGACATCCTCGCCGCCGCGTTCCGGCGGGCCGCCGACCGGCTGTCGGCCGAACTGTCGACGATCATGAGCACGATTCCCGACCCGCAGGAGGCGCTGACCGCGGTCATCGACGCGTATGTGGCCAGGTCGTTCGACCAGCCGGAACTGGACTACGTCTACTACAGCGAGCGGCTCAACATGTCCGCGGCCGACCAGAAGATCCTGCGCAACATGCAGCGCTCCACCGTGGAGTCATGGGTGGAGCTGGTGGTTCGCGGTGCGGCCGGAGTGGACGGCCGGGCAGGCGCGGTTCGCCGTCCACGCCGCGATGTCACTGGTGATCGACCTGGGCCGGTTGATGCGCTACGCAGAACACCGGCGCACAGCGTCGCGACGGTGGAGCGGCTGCTGGATCTGACGTTGTTGGGCCGCTACCGATTACGGGCCACGTTGCCGGCCAAGTAGGCGACGTAGCCGAGCGCCCCGACGAGGGCCAGCTTGCGGGTCTTCGGAGCCGCCAGAGCCGAGCCCGAGCGCGGTCTCGATGCCGCCGTTGATGTAGATGTGCTGGCGGGTGTTGCGCGGAAACGCCTGCTCGGTGATCGATTCGAACAGCTGCGGGCGGACGAAGTGCGCCAGTCCCGACGCCGGCAAGGCCGAGGCCGGCCAGCTTGGCGACACGCGAATTCCGTTTCGGCACAGCCGGTGTTCCTCTCTGATCACGCAATCTGGTAGTCGCTCAGCGGATACTCCGACGGCTTCTTTGATCGCCTCTTCGTCGACATCGGCCGCAGCAGCGTGGGCTCGCCGTGGGGATTGAAGTAGTACGACCGCGACGTCGCGCAGTTGCCGATCGTCCACAGCGAATCGCCAAGCAGCTCGGTCATCCGATCCCGGTACTTCGTGTTGGCGTCCTCGGTCACCTCGAACGTGGTGGCGCCGCGCCGCTTGAGCTCGCCGAACAACCGGTCCATGTGGCGCATCTGGTATTCCATCGTGTTGAAGAAGTTCAACCCGAGGAACGCGAACGGACTGGCGAGGCTCAGGTAGTTCGGGAAGTACGGCATCGTCACGCCCTGGTAAGCCTGGAATCTGTGTTTCGCGCCACCACTTTCCGAGGTTGCGCCCGTCGCGGCCGATGACCTCGATCGCGGGGAAGTTGGCCTCCCACAGGTCGAACCCGGTGGCCAGCACCAAGGTGTCGATGACGGTCTTGGTGCCATCGGCGTTGACGATGCCGTCGGCCTCGATCCGTGGTGATGCCCTCGGTCTGCAGGTGCACGTGCGGTTTGGTGAATGCGCGGTAGTAGCCGTTGGAGAAGGTCGGCCGCTTGCAGCCGAAGTCGTAGTCCGGGGTGAGCTTGCGGCGCAGTTCCTTGTCGCGGATCGACGCGAACCGGTGCATCTTCGACAGGTCGGCCGCGGCGATGTTGAGCCGGCGGAAGTGCCGGTGGTGGATCACCGCCGTGTTGATCATGACTTCGTAGATCGAGTCGGTGAGCCAGCGAATGGCGCGCTGCGTCAACGGGATCCGTGCGAACAACCGCTTGGCCCGTTCGCCGAAAGCGCAGGTCGATCTTGGGTACCACCCAGATCGGGGTGCGCTGGTAGACGGTGAGGTCGGCGACCTTCTTGGTCAGTTCCGGGATGAGCTGCACGGCGGTGGCGCCGGTGCCGATGACGGCCACCCTGCGTGCCCTCGAGTCGGATACTGATCGTCCCAGTCGGTGGTGTGGATGACCTTGCCCGCGAAGCTGGCGACGCCCGGGATGTCGGGCGCCTTCGGCTGGGACAGGAAGCCGGTGGCGGTGATCAGGTAGCGCGCGGTCAGGCGTCTCACCGCCGGCCACGCGCGACCCGCCAGACGTTCGTCTCCTCGTCCCAGCGGGCGCCCTCGACGACGGTGTTGAACCGCATGTGCCTGCGCACGTCGAACTTGTCCGCGACGTCGTCGGCGTACTGCTTGATCTCCGGGCCGGGGGTGAACAGCCGCGACCAGTTCGGGTTCGGCTCGAAGAAGTAGGAGTACGTCGTCGTCGGGACGTCGACGGCCAGGCCCGGGTAGTGGTTGACGTGCCAGGTCCCGCCCAGGTCGTCCTCGCGGTCGAGGATGACGAAGTTCTCGTAGCCCATCCGCTTGAGCTGGATGGCCGCGCCGATCCCGCCGAAACCGGCCCCCACGATGACCGCGTCGAATTGCTCCGAAGTCATGACCCAGACGGTACCTCAGGTACTGGATAGGTACCGCAAACCTTCAGCGACCGGCCTCAGCCCTTGAGGGAGCCCGTCCGCGGCGGATCCAGGGTGGCGACGCAGGTCACCGCCCTATCGCCCTGCTCCCACGTCTCCGCCGTCGGATAGAGCACATACAGCTGGACCGAGTCGTCGGTGATCGCGTCGGGCGAGTAGCTCGCCAGTTCGGGGCTGCACTTGTCCGCGTACTTCTCGATCGCGGGCTGCCCGGGAAATCGCCGTCCGGCATCATCAGCACCGCGAAGACCTCGCCGGCGTGCGACTCGCTCGCACCCGATGGTGTTGACCGTCAATACCCGCGTGCTCGTCCGGGATCTCTTTCAGGCAGTCGCCCACCTTGACGTCCGTCGCGGTGACGGTGCCCTTGCCGACGAGGAGAAGAAGACGATGCCGCCGACCGACCACGAGCACGACGAGCCCGACGAGGACGCCGACGACGAGCATCGACGGTTCTCTCGACCCTTCTTCGGCGGCGGAGGGTCGTAGCCGGGCGCCTGCTGCGAGTACGGCGGCGGAGGCGGCGGCGGATACGACCCGGACGGCGGCGGCGGATACGGCGCCCGGAGGCGGCGGCGGATAGGACCCCGGCGGCGGCGGTGGGTAGGGACCCGGAGGGCGGCGGCGTGTATGCTGCTCGACGGCGGCTGTCCGTACGGCGAGGGAGGCTGGCCGTATGGCGGGGGATTGCCCGGCGGCGTGGTCACCTCGGTGACGATAGCGTCAGCCGCGGATCGATGCCCAGCGTTCACCCTTCGATATCGCGCGCCGCGACGACGTATCGCGCGCCGTCGCCCGGACTTGGCCACCCCAGGTCGTCACGCAAGCAAGCGTAGCGCCGCGTCGACCGCCAGGACCGGAACATCGAGTGTCTTGGAGCCGAGATCGTGGCGGGCGCCGGTGATCTCGACGATCTCGGTGCGGCGCCGCAATCAGCGCCGCGGCGGGGCGCAGTTCGTCGATGCGTGCCGAACGGATCGGCGGTGCCGTGGGTGAAGACCGTCGGCGCGGTGATGCGGGGCAGGTGTTCGGTGCGGGCCCGCTCGGGCTTGCCCGGCGGATGCAGCGGATAGGAGAACAGCGTCAGCACATCGACGTCGGCCGCCCCGTCGGCGACCACCATCGACGTCATCCGGCCGCCGTAGGAGTGCCCGCCGGCGATGACCGGGCCCGTCGCCAGCGTGCGGGCCAACTCGATCGCCTCGACGACGCCGGCCTGATCGGACGCCGCGGATCCGGACGGCGGCCCCTTCGGCCGTCGCCGCCGGTAGGGCAGGTTGTACCGCACCGCGAGCCAGCCGCGGCGGGCCCACTCGTCGCAGATCTTCGTTCAGCAGCGGCGATTCGCGGCTGCCGCCGGCGCCGTGGGTCAGCACGACGACGCCCTTGGGCTTGCCCGTTCGGCTCGTGGGCGATGCCCGCGATCTGCTCGAGGGTCATTCGCTGAGCCTGAACAGGGCCGACACCGGGCCGTGGCCGTGGCCCAACGGGTATGCGGCGCGCAGACATTCGGTCACCCAGCGCTTTCCGAACGCGACCGCGTCGGGCACGGTATAGCCGTGGGCCAGCGCGCTGGCGATCGCGGCGGCCAGGGTGTCGCCCGCGCCGTGGTCGTGGCCGGTGTCGATGCGGGTGGCGTCGAACTCGTAGAAGTCGGTGCCGTCGAACAACAGGTCGGGGCTGTGCGGCGACGACCGCAGGTGCCCGCCCTTGACCAGCGCCCACTGCGGCCCCAGCGCGTGCAGGGCGCGGGCGGCGTCGCGCTGCGACGCGTCGTCGACGACATCGATGTCGACGAGCAGCCGCACCTCGTCGAGGTTCGGCGTCACCAGCGTGGCCAACGGAAACAGCTGGCGCTTAAGCGAATCCAGCGCGCTGGGGTGCAGCAGCGGATCGCCGTGCATCGACGCGCACACCGGGTCGACGACCAGCGGCACCGTGCCCGCGAGGTCCTGCTCGACGCCAGGTGTCGGCGACGGTGTCGATGATCGCCGACGACGCCAGCATGCCGGTCTTGGCGGCCTGCACGCCGATGTCGGAGGCCACCGCCTCGATCTGGCCGGCGATGACGTCGAGCGGGAATCTCGTGAAACCCCTTGACTCCCACCGAGTTCTGCACCGTCACCGCGGTGACGGCGACCAGGCCGTGCACACCGAGCAGCGCGAAGGTGCGCAGGTCGGCCTGGATGCCCGCGCCGCCGCCGGAGTCGGATCCGGCGATGGTCATCACCCGCAGCGGCGTCTGCGCCGGGCGGCGGCAGCGGCAGGAAGCGTCATGTCTGCTCAAGGGTAGATACACGCGGTTGCCGTGGTCGGCGAACTCTCGGACTTCTCGGCCATAGCGCTTCGATGGCCTCCTCGGTGTCCAGGCCGTGCTTGCCGCGTAGTCGCGGATGTCCTGGGTGATGCGCATCGAGCAGAACTTCGGCCCGCACATCGAGCAGAAGTGCGCGGTCTTGGCCGGCTCGGCGGGCAGCGTCTCGTCGTGGAACTCGCGTGCGGTGTCGGGGTCGAGCGACAGCGCGAACTGGTCGTTCCACCGGAACTCGAAGCGGGCCTGCGACAGCGCGTCGTCACGCTCCTGGGCGCGCGGGTGCCCCTTGGCCAGATCGGCGGCGTGGGCGGCGATCTTGTAGGCGATCACGCCGTCCTTGACGTCCTTGCGGTCCGGCAGCCCGAGGTGTTCCTTGGGCGTGACGTAGCACAGCATCGCGGTGCCGGCCTGGGCGATGATCGCCGCGCCGATCGCCGAGGTGATGTGGTCGTAGGCCGGCGCGATGTCGGTGGCCAGCGGGCCCAGCGTGTAGAACGGCGCCTCCTCGCAGAGCTCCTCTTCCAGCCGCACGTTCTCCACGATCTTGTGCATCGGGATGTGTCCGGGGCCCTCGATCATCACCTGCACGCCATGGGATTTCGCGATCTTGGTCAGCTCGCCGAGCGTGCGCAGTTCGGCGAACTGGGCGGCGTCGTTGGCGTCGGCGATCGAGCCCGGCCGCAGCCCGTCGCCGAGTGAGAACGTCACGTCGTAGCGCTGCCAGGATCTCGCACAGTTCCTCGAAGTGGGTGTAGAGGAACGACTCCTGGTGATGCGCCAGGCACCACGCCGCCATGATCGAGCCGCCGCGGCTGACGATGCCGGTGACCCGTTTGGCGGTCAGCGGAACGTAGCGCAGCAGCACGCCGGCGTGCACGGTCATGTAGTCGACGCCCTGCTCGCACTGCTCGATCACGGTGTCGCGGTAGCACTCCCACGTCAGCGCGGTCGGGTCGCCGTTGACCTTCTCCAGCGCCTGGTAGATCGGCACGGTGCCGACGGGCACCGGCGAGTTGCGCAGGATCCACTCGCGGGTCATGTGGATGTCGCGGCCGGTGGACAGGTCCATGATGGTGTCGGCGCCCCAGCGGGTGGCCCACACCATCTTGTCGACCTCTTCGGCGATCGAGCTGGTGACCGCCGAATTGCCGATGTTCGCATTGATTTTCACCGCCGAACGCCTTGCCGATGATCATCGGCTCGCTCTCGGGATGGTTGTGGTTGGCGGGGATCACCGCGCGGCCGCGGGCCACCTCGTCGCGCACCAGTTCGGCCGGAACGCCTTCGCGGGCGGCGATGAACGCCATCTCGGCGGTGATCTCGCCGGCCCGGGCCCGCTGCAGCTGGGTGCCGCGGTCGCGGACGACGCCCGGTGCGCGGCGGCAGACCCGCGTGCAGGTCGATGACCGCGTCCGGGTCGGTGTACGGCCCGGAGGTGTCGTAGAGGTCGAGGTGCTCGCCGTTGGACAGGTTCACCCGGCGAAACGGCACGCCCGTCGGCGGTAGATCTTGGTGCTGCCCGCGATGGGGCCGGTGGTGACAGACGGATCGACGACAACAGACAGCTGCATTTTGAACATCTCCCTACGCCGGCATTACCCGGTCAGGTTCGTACGGTCGACGGCCCCAGCCGTCCTCTCAGCGCACTGGGTGTGCGCTCCCGTGTGTGGACGACTGCCACGCTAGCGCAGGCGGACGGCGCCGGCGGGAATAGGAATTGCCTGGAGATGCTTTGTATAGCTAATATATGTGTTTTGTGCCTGAGGCGCCCTGGATACGTAAGCGAAGTAGATGACGACTGAGATTGAGATGACGAAACCTCCGGTGGTGGCCGACGCCGACACGGCCCTTGCCGAGACCGCCCGCCGCCGTCGGCGCATGGACCACGACCATCCCGTTCTACAAGTGGATCGTGCTGTCCAACACCACGCTGGGCATGCTGCTGGCGACGATCAACGCGTCGATCGTGCTGATCTCGCTGCCCGCGATCTTCCGCGGCATCGGGCTGAACCCGCTGGCCCCCGCCAACGTCAGCTACCTGCTCTGGATGCTGATGGGCTACCTGGTGGTGACCGCGGTGCTCGTCGTGCTTCTTCGGCCGGCTCGGCGACATGTTCGGCCGGGTCCGCATCTACAACCTCGGATTCGTCGTCTTCACCGTCGCGGCGATCGCGCTGTCCGTTCGATCCGTTCCACCTCGGTGGCGGCGCGCTGTGGCTGATCGGCTGGCGGGTGGTCCAGGGCGTCGGCGGCGCGATGCTGATGGCGTCGTCGGCGGCGATCCTCACCGACGCGTTCCCGTCCAACCAGCGCGGCATGGCGCTCGGGCGTGAACATGGTCGCCGCGGTGGCCGGCTCGTTCCTCGGCCTGCTCATCGGCGGCGTGCTGTCCGAGATGGCACTGGCAGGCGATCTTCTGGGTCGGCGTGCCGATCGGCATCCTCGGCACGATCTGGAGCTATCGGTCGCTGAGGGAACTCGGCGTGCGCACCCCGGGCCGCCTGGACTGGGCGGGCACGCTCACCTTCGGCATCGGTCTGACGGTGCTGCTGACCGGCATCACCTACGGCATCCAGCCCTACGGGGATTCGACGACCGGGTGGACCAACCCGTGGGTGCTCGGCGTCGATCGGCTCGGCGGCTGCTGCTGTTGGTCGTCGCGTTCTGCTTCATCGAGTTGCGGGTCGCGCAGCCGATGGTCAACATCCGGCTGTTCCGGTTCGACGTCGTTCGGCATGGGCAACCTGGCCGGGCTGATGTCGTCGGTGGGCCGCGGTGGGCTGCAGTTCATGCTGATCATCTGGCTGCAGGGCATCTGGCTTCCGTTGCACGGCTACAGCTTTGAATCGACACCGCTGTGGGCGGGCATCTACCTGCTGCCGATGACCGTTCGGCTTCCTGGTCGCCGGCCCCGCTCGCCGGCTCGCTGGCGGACCGCTACGGCGCCCGGCCGTTCACGGTCGGCGGGATGGTGCTGATGGCGGCGTCGTTCATCGCGCTGGTGATGATCCCGGTCAACTTCGACTACTGGATCTTCGCGATGCTGGTGTTCCTCAACGGGCTCGGCGGCGGCATCTTCACCGCGCCGAACACCGCGGCGATCATGTCGAGCGTTCCCGCCGCCGAGCGCGGCGCCGCGTCGGGCGTGCGGGCGACGTTCTTCAACGCGGGCTCGTCGCTGTCGATCGGCATCTTCTTCTCGCTGATGATCGTCGGGCTGGCCAACACGCTGCCGACGCGCGATGAGCAGCGGCCTGCAGGAGCAGGGCGTTTCGGCGTCGGTGGCGCACGAGGTGGCCAACCTGCCGCCGGTCGGCAGCCTGTTCGCGGCGTTCCTCGGCTACAACCCGATCGCCGAGCTGCTCGGGCCGTCGGACGCGCTGCAGCAGCCGGGCGTGAACGCCGACGTGCTGACCGGCAAGACGTTCTTCCCGCACCTGATCACCGAGCCGTTCCACTCCGGCCTGGTCGTGGTGTTCGTCGCCGCGGCGGCGATGATGGTGATCGGCCTCGATCGCGTCGATGTTCAACCCGGGCCGCTACGGCGACGAGGAGAACGTCGACAACGAGGCGTAGCACCTGAGTTCAGGTGAGCTCGACGAGCACCGGGGCGTGATCGCTGGGCGCCTTGCCCTTTCGCTCCTCGCGGACGATCTCGGCGTGGGTGACGCGCTGGGCCAGCGCCGGAGAGCCGAGGATGAAGTCGATACGCATGCCCCGGTTCTTCGGGAAGCGCAGCTGGGTGTAGTCCCAGTAGGTGTAGACCGCCGGGCCCGGGGTGAAAGGCCGCACCACATCGGTGAATTGGGCGTCGACCATCGCGTTGAACGCCGCTCGCTCGCGCGTCGGTGACGTGGGTGCTGCCCTGATAGAACTCGACGCTCCACACGTCCTCGTCGGTGGGGGCGATGTTCCAGTCGCCAACCAGGGCGATCTGCGCCGACGGGTCGTCGGCTGAGCCATTCGCTGGCGGTATCACGCAGCGCGGCAAGCCATTCCAGCTTGTACGCGTAGTGCGGAGAGTCGACGGTGCGGCCGTTGGGCACATAGAGGCTCCACACCCGCACCCCGTTGCACGTCGCCCCGAGCGCTCGCGCCTCCGCCGCGGCTTCGACCTCGGGCTTGTCGCTCCACGTCGGCTGGCCCTCGAAGCCGACCTGCACGTCGTCGATGCCGACCCGCGAGGCGATGGCCACCCCGTTCCATTGGTTGAATCCGCAGTGCACCACGTCGTAGCCGGCGGCGAGAAACGGCATGGTGGGGAACTGGTCGTCGGAGCACTTGGTCTCCTGCATGGCCAGGACGTCGACGTCGGCGCGCTCCAGCCAGTCGTCGACACGGTCGACCCGCGCGCGGATCGAGTTGACGTTCCACGTGGCCAACCGCATGGCCTCGAGCCTACGGAGGCGGTTGTCCACAAGACATCGCCGTCGTTGTGGACTTGTCAGTGGACTGTCCTAGTATCGAACACATGTTCGAAGATGTGTCGGACTGCGGACCTCATCGAGGTGATGGGTGAGGCGACTCGGGATGAGTCCACGGTCGCTGTCGCAGGCGGTTGTTGCCTCGGTGGCCGAGTTGTATGTTCGGCGCGCAGAAGGTGTTGGCCGAGTTGCGAGTGGCGTGTGCGTCGACGGCTGTGATGCGGTGGCCGCGGAGGTGTCGGCGGCGCAGAACATCAGCCATGCCCGCGCGGTCGGTCAGGTGCAGTTCGCGTGCGCGCTGCAGTATCGGCTGCCGGCGGTGGCCAAGGTGTTCGCTGCGGGGCACTATCGATTTTCGGATGGTCTCGACGATCATCGCGCGCACCGACAACGTCGAGGACGCGGTGATGCCGCAGTTGGATGAGGCCATCGCCGCCACGCATCGAGAAGTGGATGAAGCTGTCCAAGGACAAACTGCGTGACCGCGTCGATTTGTGGGTGGCCAAGTTCGATCCGGCCGGGGTGCGGATTCCGCCGCACGGTCGACGAGAGCCGCTATGTCGAGATCGAGGCGCACCCAGCGCCGGGGATGGCGTTGGTGTCGGGCAGTATTCGTGCCGCCGACGGCGCCGCACTGGAGCAGCGGCTGGAGGCGTTGGCGGCCACGGTGTGTGACAACGATCCGCGGACCAACAGCCAGCGCCGCGCCGATGCGTGCGGGCCGCTGGCGCCGCCGGGAAGCCACCCTGGCATGCCAATGCGGGCGCGAGGACTGCCCGGCCGGCGCGGCACGCGACGCGCGGCGCGGCGGCCGCAGTCATCCATGTACTGGCCGAACAATGCACCCTCGAGGGCACGAGTGATGAGCCGGGGTATCTGCCTGGGTTCGGGATCCTGCCCGCCGAGTCGGTGCGGGACCTGGCCGCGTCGACCGCGACTCTCAAGCCGGTGCACATGCCGGCCGCGACGCGCGCCGGATCCGGGGTATCGGCCCACGGCCAAGACCAAGGAGTTTCTTCGGTGGCGGGATCTGACGTGCTGCTGGCCGGGCTGCGACAAACCGGTCGAGAAGTGCGACGTCGACCACACCGTGCCCTAGCCGGTGGGGCCGACCCATCCGTCCAACAACAAGCACTACTGCCGCATGCATCATCTGATCAAGACGTTCCATACCGGGCCCGGTGGTGGAGTGATCGGCAGCTGCCTGACGGCACCATCGTGCTGACCGCCCCGACCGGACACATCTACACCACGCGAACCCACGGTGCGGCGATGTTCCCCGCGTTGGGCGCAGCCGACCGGCGAACTGGACATCCCGCCCAGCCTCGACGTGCCTCGGACGGCCGCGCGGTCGGCGATGATGCCGCGCCGCAAACAAACCCGCGAGCAGAACCGCCGCGACCGCATCAACGCCGAACGACGCGAACGCAGCGAACTCATCGCCGAAGAACAACGACAACGCCAAGCCTGGCTCGCCGCCAACTACCAACCACCACCCTTCTAGAGAGCGTTCGGCTCGTCACATAGCGCGAGCGGTGGTGCACGGTGAATCCCATCGACTCGAAGAACCTTGTGGCGGTGGTGTTCTCGACTACCACCTGGGTATAAGCGCGGGTCGCGCCGTGGTCGGCACCCCAGGCCAGCAGCGCCGAGCACAGGCTTCGCGCGTGGCCGCGTCGACGCGCGTCCTCGGCGACCCTGCAGGGCCGACAACCCCAACCAGCGGGTGCCGTCGGGCGAGACGGTGACGGCGGCCCGTCCGACCGCGGCGCCGGCGATGGTCGCGAATGCCACCTCGCCGTCGATCGACTGCAGTCAAGACGTCGACGGGAACGTCGTCGCTGATATAT
The DNA here is from genome assembly GCA_963766945.1 of uncultured Actinomycetota bacterium. Lineage (GTDB taxonomy): Bacteria > Actinomycetota > Actinomycetes > Mycobacteriales > Mycobacteriaceae > Mycobacterium. The sequence goes on along the minus strand of CAVYCT010000035.1, from coordinate 53,399 downwards.
CCGCAGCCACTCGTCGTCCGGACGCGACGCGAGGCTGCACCGTATGCCCGGCAACCTGCGGTGGCCCGATATCGCGTGTCATCACCAGGTTTTCGCCATCGGTCGCCACGTGCGGCGGAACGCGGAACAGCCGGTCGGGTGCGGCCACCAGCGGCGGAACACCGCGTGCCGCATACCAGTCGATGATCGGGCCAGTGTCGGTCTTCGCCGAAACATCCAGCGGGACAGCAGAATTGGCACGCCTGGTGCTGCCGTGGCCGAACCGCAGCAGCCAGCCGCCGAGCCACTGCTGCTCGATACCCGGCCATGCCAGCGCCGCCGCGTGCTCGAGGTTGCGGATGTCGGCGGTGCGCACCGGCGCGGCGGCAAGGGCCTTGATCGCGACGACGTCTTCGGCGGCGATGCTCCACCACGTCCGCCGCGTTTGGTGCGCACCCGCAGCGTCGGGCCGGCTCGACCAGAGCTGGCCGATCACATCGGTCAGCGGCGGCGCCGACCCGGCAGGCAGCCGGTACCGCACCACGACCCGGGTTCCGACCGCGGGGAGTTCCACGATCTAGTGGCCGAACGGATCGGGATCCTCGCCGGGCGTCCACGTCAGCCCGGGCACTCCCCAGCCGTGCGACTTCACCGAGCGCTTGGCGCTGCGGGCGTGCCTGCCGACCAGCCGGTCCAGGTACAGGAACCCGTCCAGGTGGCCCGTCTCGTGCTGCAGCATCCGCGCGAACAGGTCGGTTCCCTCGAGCGTGATCGGCGTGCCGTCGGCGTCCAAGCCCCGTCACCCGCGCCCAGTCGGCCCGGCCGGTCGGAAACGACTCGCCGGGCACCGACAGGCAGCCCTCGTCGTCATCGTCGGGATCGGGCATGGTTTCGGGAACCTCGGACGTCTCCAGCACCGGATTGACGACGACACCCTTGCGCCGCGTCGTCCGGCCGCGCTCGTCGGCGCAGTCGTAGACGAACACCCGCTTGGAAACGCCGATCTGGTTGGCCGCCAGCCCCACGCCGTTGGCGGCGGCCATCGTGTCGTAGAGGTCCTCGATGAAGTCTGCGAGATCGGCCGGCAGCGAACCGTCGTCGCCGACGGGCACCGGCTCGGTCGCAGTGTGCAAGACGGGATCTCCTACGATGCGGATGGGTACGACTGCCACGCAGGAAAGCTTAAGTCGGCAATCCTTGTCACCCGACTCGCGGGGCTTGGCTGACGCCTGCGCTTCCAATCCCGTGGTTGAATGATCGCCGAACCACAGCGTTGTCATTTTCGAGTGTCGGAAGGGTCCAGGAGCGAGATGGACGGCGCAATCGCGCGGACTGAGCAATCCGGGGACGACTCTGCTCTGACCGATGGGCTGACTCGGCGCGAGCACGACATCCTGGCGTTCGAGCGTCAGTGGTGGAAGTACGCCGGCTCCAAGGAAGACGCGATCAAGGAACTGTTCTCGATGTCGGCCACCCGCTACTACCAGGTGCTGAATGCGCTGGTCGACCGGCCTGAGGCACTGGCAGCGGACCCGATGCTGGTCAAGCGGCTGCGGCGGCTGCGGGCCAGTCGGCAAAAGGCTCGGGCGGCGCGCCGGCTCGGCTTCGACGTCACCTGACCCGTTTGGGCGCGTCACGGCGTGGTTGTCCCGCTCGATAAGTGGGCGCAATGAACCAGCGAAACTCGTCCGGGCCTGCCGCTGCGCGCCATGGTGATGGTCTTGCTGTTCCTGGGCGTGGTGTTTCTGCTGGTCGGTTTCCAGGCGATGGGTTCCGGGGACGACGACGACAGCGACCAGTCGACGATCGCGACGAGCACCATCACCACGCCAGTTCGGCGAGTCCGTCCCCATCACCGGAACCGGCCAAGGCAGAGGTGCGGGTGTTCAACATCTCGGAGGTCGATGGCGCCGCGGAAGGCACGGCCAACCGGCTGCGCGAGGCCGGCTGGAACGTCACCGAAACCGGCAACCTGGCCCTGCCGAACGTGACGGCCACCACGGTGTACTTCAGCGACGCCCCTGGCGAACGGGAGGCCGCCGACGAGGTGGGCAGGCTGCTGGAGGCACCGGTGGAACCTCGGCTGCCCGAATTGGCCGAGCAACCGCCGGGCGTGGTCGTGGTGGTCACCGGCTAGGCTCTTGCACATGCTCAAGACCGCCGCTGCCGCTGCCTTGTTCGCCGTCCCCGCTCTGGCGCTGAGCGCGTGCAGCGCACCCGAAACGCCGAGCTCCACGCCCGGCACCACACCGTCGATCTGGACGGGCTCGCCGTCGCCGTCGGCCCCGCCGCGGGCGAGGCGCAACAAGGCGGCGAGCAGCGGCACGCCAAGGAGAGACCAGCGGCGAGAAGCTGACCGCCGAGCTGAAGCTGCCCGACGGCACCACGGTGGCGACCGCCGAGATCGCAGTTCGCCGACGGATACGCCACCGTCACCGTGCAGACCACCGCAGCCGGGCGAGCTGACGCCGGGATTCCACGGACTGCACATCCACTCGGTCGGCAAGTGCGAGGCCAGCTTCGGTCGCGCCGACCGGCGGCGCGCCCGGCGACTTCAATTCCGCGGGTGGGCATTTCCAGGTGGCGGGCCACACCGCGCATCCCGCCAGCGGCGACCTGTCCTCGCTGCAGGTCCGCGAGGACGGCACCGCGAAGCTGGTGACGACGACCGATGCGTTCACCGCGGAGGATCTGACGAACGGCGCCAAGACCGCGATCATCATCCACGAGAAGGCGGACAACTTCGCCAACATCCCGCCGGAGCGCTACCAGCAGGTCAACGGCAACCCGCCGCCGGACGAGACCACCATGGCCACCGGCGACGCCGGAAAGCGCGTGGCGTGCGGTGTCATCGGCACCGGCTAGCCACCAGCCACATAGACTTCGCCGGCTCACCCCGGCCGACCCTCGGGGTCGAGTGGGAGTTCGCGCTCGTCGACGCCGAGACCCGCGACGTGAGCAACGTGGCCACCGAGGTGATCGAGGAGCTCGGCGAGAACAACCCGCGCGTGCACAAGGAACTGCTGCGCAACACCGTCGAGATCGTCACCGGCATCTGCGATTCCGTGCCGGAGGCGATGGACGATCTGCGCTCGACGCTGGTGACCGCCCGCAAGATCGTTCGCGACCGCGGCATGGAGCTGTTCTGCGCAGGGACGCATCCGTTCGCGAAATGGTCGGCGGAGAGCCTCACCGACGCGCCGCGCTACGCCGAGCTGATCAAGCGCACGCAGTGGTGGGGCCGTCAGATGCTGATCTGGGGTGTGCACGTTCACGTGGGCATCTCGTCGGCGCACAAGGTGATGGCGATCAACACGTCGTTGCTCAACCACTATCCGCATCTGCTGGCGCTGTCCGCGTCCTCGCCGTTCTGGGACGGCGAGGACACCGGCTACGCCTCCAACCGCGCGATGATGTTCCAGCAGCTGCCGACCGCCGGGCTGCCGTTCCACTTCTATACCTGGGCGGAGTGGGAAGGCTTCGTCGACGACCAGAAGAAGACCGGCATCATCGACCACATGAACGAAATCCGTTGGGACATCCGGCCTTCCCCGCACATCGGCACGGTCGAAGTGCGGATCTTCGACGGTGTTTCCAACATCCGCGAGCTCAGCGCGCTCGTCGCGCTGACCCATTGCCTCATCGTCGACCTGGACCGCCGCCTCGACGCCGGTGAGCGGCTGCCGACCATGCCGCCGTGGCACGTGCAGGAGAACAAGTGGCGCGCGGCGCGTTACGGTCTTGACGCCGTGATCATCCTCGACGCGGACAGCAACGAGCGGCTGGTCACCGATGATCTCGACGAGCTGCTGAACCGGCTCGAACCGGTCGCCAAGTCGCTGCACTGCGCCGACGAACTGGCGCTGGTCTCCGACATCTACACCTCGGGCGCGTCCTACCAACGCCAGCGCCGGGTCGCCGAAGACAATGACGGCGACCTGCGTGCGGTGGTCGACGCGCTGGTCGGCGAGCTGGACATCTGAGCATGGCCGTCACGCCGATGTTCCCGCTCGAGGTGGCGATGCTGCCCGGCGAGGAGCTGCCGCTGCGGATCTTCGAACCGCGCTACACCGCAACTGGTTTCGGACTGTCTGGCGACCGATGACCCCGCCTTCGGTGTGGTGCTGATCGCGGCGGGCCGCGAGGTCGGCGGCGGGGACACGCGCAGCGACGTCGGTGCGCTCGCCCACATCACCGAGTGCGCCGATTTCGGCGACGGGCGCTACCGACTCCGCTGCGTGATGGAGGAGCGGATCCGGGTGCTGGAGTGGCAGCCCGACGATCCGTACCCGCGGGCGGCGGTCGAGCTCTGGCCCGACGAGCCGGGCGACGCCGTCGACGTGGACGCGATCCGCGACGTCGAGGACCGCATGGTCGCGCTTGTTCGAGCGGATCGCCGCGGCACGCGGTGCCGAGGTGAACGGCCGCGACATCGTGGCGGGCGCCGACGCGTCGGGAGATGCCGCAATGTGGTTGTACGCGTTGGCTTCCCGGCTGCCGATCGGGCAGGCCGACCGATACGCCGTGCTTTCCGCACCATCCGTCGCGGCGCGGCTGGCGGCGTTGAGCGATGCGTGGACACGGTCACCGCGATGGTCGAGTTCCAGCTGTCGGGTGACTAGCCGTCTAGCGGGCCAAATGCGCCTCGACGAACACGGTGCGCGGGGCGACGGCGTCGGGTTGATCAGGCGACCAACGGCCGTACCGCGTCATCAGCTCGGTCGACTCGAGCGATGACACCTCCCAATCGTGCTCGGTCAGCCACTCGACCACGTCGGTGCGGTCCTCGATGTACCACAGGTCCGCAACGTCGGGGACGTCCGCGTCGGCGATCCTCGCCGGCCTCTTCACGTAAGCGGCGCATCTGTTCTCGGCGGCTGTCCAGGTATTCGCGATCGAAGAAGCCGGCGCCGAACGATTCGATACCGATCCGGCTGCCGGGAGCGCTGAGCTCGCTGATGCGCTCGAACAGCAGGTCCTGGGCGTCGGCAGGCAGATAGGGCAGCAACCCTTCGGCGGCCCATGCCGTCGGCACTGCTGCGTCGAAGCCGGCGTCGCGCAGGGCTTTCGGCCAATCGTGTCGCAGATCAATAGGCACCGCGACATAGCGAGACACACTGGGCTGCGCATCGTGTTGCGCCAGCGTCTGGGTCTTGAACTCGAGCACCTTCGGCTGATCGATCTCGTAGACCACGGTGCCGTCCACCCATGGCAGCCGCCAGGCCCGCGCGTCCAGGCCCGCGGCCAGGATGACGGCCTGGTCGATACCGTTGGCGCCGGCCGCGATGAAGAACTCGTCGAACCACTTGGTGCGCGACGCCGCATAGCCCCCGATCGAGCGAATCCGGTCGATCATGTACTTCGGGGGCTGCTGCCACCCGCGCTCCATCGCCGCGTCGATGAACAGCTGCGCGTAGGGATCGGTGAACAACGGGCACTCCGTCGTCGACTCCTGCGAGCGTGACCACGCGACGCCGAGCGCGGTCGCGCCGACACCCTCGGTGATGTCCCAGCTGTCGTCGTCGGTTCTGGCCATTGCCCCCGGCTTCCCCATTCTCGGTGAATTCACGCATTTCGTCCCTGGTCAGCAGGTCTTCGCGGATGTTCTGCTCCCGGTAGGCCAGCTGGCCGACGCGGTTGGCCACCACCGGGGCGGTGATCACCGTGAACAGACCGGTGAGGATGACCATGCCGACGTCGACGTTGCCCCGCAGCCGGATTGCCGCACCGACCAGCACCAGCAGCAGACCCAGCACCTGCGGCTTGGACGCCGCGTGCATCCGCGTCAGCGTGTCAGGGAAGCGCACCACACCGATCGCGGCCGTCAGCGCGAGCGTCGAACCGCCCAGCACCAGCACGGCGGTGATGATGTCGAACACATTCATCGCGATCTCCCTGCGACGCGGTCTGTCGCTGTATCGGGCACGCGGAAACGCGCGACGCTGACCGAACCGACGAAGCTGATCAGCGCCAGCGCGGTCAGGCCGTAGGTCGCGGTGGTGTCCAGGCTGAACGCCGCCCACGTTCCGATCGCGCACATCGTCACCGCGACGAGGGTGTCCAACGCGACCAGCCGGTCCAGCGTGCTCGGCCCGGCGAGCAGCCGGATCATCGTCGCCGACGGCGGCCGCGGTCAGCATCACCGCGGCGATCGACCCACACGATTGTCATGCGCTCTCCTTGTTCAGCCGAGGGCCGCCAGTCGGCGTCGCGTTCGAACGTCCTGACCAACAGCCGCTCGACCTCGGCTGACCTGGCGGTAGAACCGCTCCACGGCGCGCTCGTTGCCGACGTCGATCACGTGCATGTAGAGCATGCGCCGCGACCTGGTCGATCTCCAGCACGATCGAGCCGGGGATCAGATTGAAGATGTTGACGGCCAGCGCCAGCACCAGATCGGACTTGACGGCCAGGTGAGCACGCAGCACCGCGGACAGCGGCGGCGGCCCTGGCTTCACGGCGAGCAACGCCACCTGAACCGACGACAGCACAAGGTAATACGCGACAGTGAGGATCAACCGCATCAGCGACAGCAGGTGCACCTTGCCTTCGACGGGTACCGGCGGCAGCGGCAGCAGCAGCGTGATCATCAGTGCGACGGCAAGGCCGGACAGGATGTTCGCCGCAGATACCGTGCCCCACAACAGAATCCACACCAGCACCAGCCAGCACAGCACCCAGGCCCGAAGAATGATTCGCCTCATGGTCGCGGTCCCAATACCGCCGAGATGTACTGGCCGCGATCGAGCACCTGGATCGGCCGCCCGCTCGCTGTAGGCGAAGATCGGCCCGGCGAGCACCGTCAACGTCAGGCCGACCGCGATCAGCGCCCCCGTCGGCAGCAGCATGCCGACCGGCATCCGGCCCACGTCGTCGCGGTCCACGAAGGCGATGTCCATCGAGCCTTCGGTATCGTCCAGCAGCACGGCAGGCGCCGCGGCGGACAGGTGCCCCTCGGGGGCGTCCGCCCGCGGGCGCCAGAACGCCGTGGTCCACACGCGGGCAACCACATAGAGCGTCAGCAGGCTGGTGAGCACGCCGCCGCCGACCAGAAACCACGCCAGCACCGAGCCGTTCTGCGCGCCGGCCTCGAGCAGCGCCACCTTGCCGATGAACCCCGAGAACGGCGGTATACCACCGAGATTGAGTGCGGGTACCACGAAGACGAAGGCCAGAATCGGGCTGGCAGCGGCCAGGCCGCCCAGGCGCTGCAGTGTGGACGCGCCCGCCTGTCGCTCGATCAGCCCGACGACGAGAAACAGTGTCGTCTGCACCAGGATGTGGTGGGCCACATAGTAGATCGCGCCCGACATGCCGAGCTGGCTGGACAGCGCGATACCGAACACCATGTAGCCGATGTGGCTGATCAGGGTGAAGGACAGCAGCCGTTTGATGTCGCTCTGCGCGATCGCGCCGAGGATGCCGACCAGCATGGTCAACAGCGCCGCCACCAACAGCATCGGGTCCAGGCCGCCACTGGGAAACAGCAGTGAGTGCGCCCGGATGATCGCGTACACACCGATTTTCGTCAGCAGTCCGGCGAACACCGCGGTGACGGGCGCAGGCGCGGTGGGGTAGGAGTCGGGCAGCCACGTCGACAGTGGGAAGACCGCCGCCTTGATACCGAACGCGACCAGAAGCACCGCGAACAACGCGGACCGGGTGCCGGGCGACACGTCGTCGAGTCGGACGGCCAGCTCGGCCATGTTCAGTGTCCCGGTGGCTGCGTAGACGAGCGCGATGCCGAACAGGAACACCAGCGAGGAGACCATCGACACCATGACGTAGGCGATGCCGGCGCGGACGCGATCCTTGCTGGCGCCGATCGTCAACAGCACGAAGCTCGCGGACAGCAACACCTCGAATCCGACGAACAGGTTGAACAGGTCGCCGGCCAGGAACGCCGTGCACACGCCCGCCGACAGCACCAGATACGTGGGCAGGAAGATCGACACCGGTTGCTTTTCGTCGCCGTCGCGGATGCCCTGCCCGATCGCGTAGAACACCACCGCCAGAAGGACGATCGAGGACACCACGAGCATCAGCGCCGAAAGGCGATCCACCACAAGGGTGATGCCCAACGGTCCCATCCCGGGCACCGTCTGGCCCCAGCCGCCGACCTGCAGGACGAGTGTGCCGTCGCGGTCGGTGAGATACAGGAGCGCCGCGCACACCGCGAGGACGACCGACAGCGCGGCCAGCGTGATGGCGCGCTGCAGTCGCGGCCTGCGGCCTGCGAACAGGTTGAGCGCGGCGCCAGTCAACGGGACGAGCACCGGCAACGGCGTCAACACGGAGGCAGAGTCACTTCGAGCCCTCGTGTCCGGGCAGCGCGTCCAACTCGTCGGGTGCGTCGGTGTCTCTGGCCACGTCGGGATGTAATGGAGCCTCGTCGAGTTCGCTGACCTCCCGGCCGGACATCTGCGACACCCGGGTGTCCTCGGGGTCGTTGCTGACCTCTTCGGCGGTGGTCAACCGGTAGGACCGATACGTCAGCGCCAGCACGAACGCGGCCATTCCCATCGCGATCACGATGGCCGTCAGGATCATCCCCTGCGCCAACGGATCTGCGGTGGTGGTCTCGCCGTCGCTGGTGCGGCCGCGGATGGGTGGATTGCCCGATGTGCCGCCGACGGTCAGGATCAGCAGGTTGATCGCGTTGCCGATCAACAACAGCCCCAACAACATCCGGGTCAGGCCTCGTTCCAGCAGCAGATAGACGCCCGCACTGACCAGACCGCCGATCAGAACAAGGGGCACGAGGTAGGTCGTCATCGCGCCACCGCCTGGATCATGTCCTCGTCGACGCGCGCGCCGAGGCTGCGCAGCACGTCGAGCACCAGGCCGACGACGATCAGGTACACGCCGAGGTCGAAGAACAGCGCGGTGACGAACTTGACCGTGCCCAGCACGGGGACGTCGATCTGGATCAGCGCCGACGACAACACGGGCGCGCCCACCAACAGCGACGCCAAGGCCGTGCTTGCCGACAGACCAAGACCGACGCCGAGGATCTTGCCCGCGTCCAGCGGCAGCGTCTCACCGAGTTCGTAGCGCCCACCGGCCAAATAGCGCAGAACGAGCGCCAGGCCCGCGGTCAGGCCGCCGGCGAAACCACCGCCCGGTGTGTTGTGTCCGGCGAAGAAGAAGTAGGCCGACAGCACCATGATGAGCGGGAAGATGAGGCGGGTGGCGACCTCGAGCACCAGGGACCGGTGCCGCGGCGCGCGTAGGTCGCTGCCGCGCAACCACGTGACGTCGCCGGCCGCCGGGCTGATGGCGATGTCGGGCATGCCGCCGATGTCGCGCTGGTCGGCGTCGGAGACGCGAGGTGCGGCGCCGAAACGCCGGTGCCGGAACACGAGCGACGCCACGCCGGTCGCCGCGACCAGCAGTACCGAGACCTCGCCGAGGGTGTCCCAGGCGCGGATGTCGACCAGCAGAACGTTGACTGTGTTGGCGCCGTGGCCACGGTAATACGCTGCGTCGGGCAGCAATTCGGCGATCGGCGTGCCGGTGCGGGCGGCCATCGCGAAGCACGCCAGCGTGGTCACCGCGGCGCCGACGGCGATCGCCAGCGCGGCGCGAGGCAACCGGTACCGCTTGATGTTCGCGCGCTCGGCTCTCGGCGGGCAGCGTGCGCAGCACCAGCAGGAAGATCACCAAGGTCAACGTCTCGACCAGGAACTGCGTCAGCGCGAGATCCGGTGCGCCGTGGAGCACGAAGATCGTGCCGCAGCCGTAACCCGTGACACCAACCAGCAGCACCGCCGCCAACCGGTTGCGCATCACCAGCGCGCCGAGCGCGGCGGCCAGGATCAGCAACCCGACCACGACCTGTAATGGCGAGTCCCACAACGCGAACTGCGGGCGGTCGCGCGCGCCGAGCGCCAGCACGACGATAGGCACCAGCACGAGGGTCGACAGGATCACCGACTGTGTGGCGGGGATGGAGCCACGCTGGGTGGCGGCCGTCAGCCGAACGGAAAGCACGTCGGCGCCGCGCAGCACGGCGTCATAGATGCGGTCCGCATTGCCAAGCGGTTTGCGTTCCGTCATCAGCCACCACAGCTGGCCCCGGAACAGGTAGACGGCGGTCCCCACGGCCAGCACGAGCACCGACAACATCAGCGGCAGGCCGAGGCCGTGCCACAGTGCGAGGTCATAGTCGGCTCCGCCGGGCACGGTGTCGGCGTAGTTGTCCAGTGCTTTGTCCAAGGGTGAGGGCCACACCCCGAACACCAACCCGGCGGCGGCAAGCAGCGCGGGCGCCGCGAGGAAAGTCGCCTGCGGCCGGTGCATTTCGGCCACGCGCGTGCTGGGTGACGGTAATCCCTTGCGGCCGAACGCCCCCCACAGAAATCGCAAGGTGTAGATGGTCGTGAACACCGAGCCGGTAACGATTCCGGCCAGCACGTACGGGGCCGCCGCGCCGAGAGTCGGGCTGTGCAGGACGGTTTCGAAGTCGGCCTCCTTGGCGACGAAGCCCAGGAACGGAGGAAGTGCGGCCATGCTGGCGGCCGCGGCGACGGCGATCACGAGCAGACTTCTGCTGCGCTGCCCGAGCCACGCCAGCCTGCGGATGTCGCGGGTGCCGGTGGTGTGGTCGATGACCCCGACGACCATGAACAGCGCGGCCTTGAACATCGCGTGCGCGCAGAGCATCGCCAGCCCGGCGAGCATCAGGTCGCTGCCGCCCGCGCCGACCATCAGGGTGATCAACCCGAGCTGGCTGACCGTGCCGAACGCGAGGATCAGCTTGAGGTCGTGTTCGCGCACCGCGCGCCAGCCGGCCAGCAGCATCGTCAGTAGGCCGAGCGTGATCACGGTCGGGCGCCACGGCGGGGCATCGGCGAAACCGGGCGTCATCCGCGCGATGAGATACACGCCCGCCTTGACCATCGCGGCGGCGTGTAGATAGGCGCTGACGGGGGTGGGTGCGGCCATCGCGCCGGGCAGCCAGAAGTGCATCGGCACGATGGCCGACTTGGCGAGCGCCCCGACGAGCACGAGGGTCACCGCGACCGATGCCGCCAGCCCGGTCGGTGGTGTCGGCGATCAGCTCGGACAGCAGGTAGGTGCCCGCCATGTTGCCGAGCACGATGATGCCGACGAGCATCGCCAGCCCGCCGAAGGTCGTCACCAGCAGCGCCTGGGTGGCGGCCCGCCTGCTCGTCACACGTTCCGCGTAATGACCCGACCAACAGGAACGACAGCACGGTGGTGAGCTCCCAGAACACGTAGAGCAGCAGCATGTTGTCGCTGCAGACAAGTCCGAACATCGCGCCGGAGAACGCGACCAACTCGGCGGCGAAGCTGGGCAGCCGCTTCTCGGTGTGCCCGTCGTGGTGGTGGAAGTAGTCGGCGCAGTAGAAGAGGACGAGCGCGCCGATCCCCAGCACCAGCACGCTCATGATCGCCGAGAGCGCGTCGAACCGCAGCGTGATGTTCATCGACAGCTCGGGAACCCAGGGCACGTCGACGGTCGGCGTCTGACCGCGCGACGGCCAGTTCAGCGCGACCCAGACCAGCGAGCCCAGCGGCACCAGCGCCAGCGGGATAGAACGCCATCCGGCCCCACCGGTAGACCAGCAGGGGCGCCAGCGCGGTCGCGACCGCGTGGGCAAAAAGGATGGCGAGCATGGGTTATCGGCAGTCTAACGGGGCGGATGCGGCTACTATCCGGCCTCGTGGACACGCCGATGTCGTCGTGGTCGGTGCCGGCCCGACCGGCCTGATGCTGGCGTGCGAGCTCGCGCTCGGCGGCGTCGCCGTCCGGCTGCTCGAAGAGCGCATCGACAAGCCGAATATCACCAGGGCGTTCGCCGTGCATGCCCGCACTCTCGAGCTGCTCGACGCGCGCGGCATGGCCGATGAACTGCTGACCCGCGGCGTGCCGGTCTACGAGATTGCGCCGCCGGGTGGGACCACGATGAACCTGCGCGATCTGCCCACCCGGTTCGGGATGTTGTTGATCGTCCCGCAAAGCGGCACCGAGAGGGTGCTGCAGGCCCGCGCCGACGAACTCGGTGTCCAGATCGTCCGCGGCGCCGAGGTCGTCGGGCTGACGCAGGACGACGCCGGCGTCACGCTCGAACTGCGCCGACGGCGACACCGTGCGGCCAAGTACGTGGTGGGCTGCGACGGCGCGCACAGTGCGGTGCGCGAGCTGGTCGGCATCGACTTCGTCGGCAAGCAGTACGAGACGCACATCCTGCTGGCCGACGTCCGGCTGATCGCGGGCGCCGGAGGAGACGTTGACCGGCGTGACCAACGAGAAGGGAGTGGTGCTGCATGATCCCGTTCGGCGACGGCTGGTTCCGCGCCATCGCGTGGGACCGGCTGCGTGAGCAGGCGCCGTTGAAGGAGCCGGTCACCCTCGAGGAGATCCGCGACTCGTTCGAGCGCATCGCGGGCCATGACTTCGGCATGACCGAGATGCGGTGGAGTTCGCGGTTCCTCAGTCCGAACGCAGGCAGGCAGGCCACTACCGGACAGGCCGGGTGTTCATCGCGGGCGACGCCGCGCATGTGCACTCGCCGCTCGGCGGGCAGGGCATGAACACCGGCATCGGCGACGCGATGAACCTCGGCTGGAAGCTGGTCGCCGCGGTGCGCGGATCCGCACCGTCGTGGCTGCTGGACAGCTACGAAGGCGAACGCCATCCCGTCGGCGCCACGCGTGCTGCGGATGACCGACGCGTTCAACCAGCTGGTGCTCGGCCGGTCCAAGGTGCAGCGCATGGTGCAGACCGCTCGCCGTCGGCACGCTGACCCGGATACCGCGCACCAAGCGGATGATGGCCGGATTCCTCAGCGGGATCGGCATCGCCTATCCGCATGCGCGCGTGACGAGAACCAGATGGTCGGCCGCGCGGATGCCGGATATCGAGTGCGACGGGAAGCGGCTCTACGAGCTGTTGCGCGAGGGGAAGTTCGTCTTGGTCACGGCGGCAGCCGGTCGAACTCGATCGGCCCGACATCGTGCACACCGTCGACAAGCATCCCGAACTGCCCGACGCCATCCTGGTTCGTCCCGACGGATACGTGGCCTGGGCGAGTGAACGGATGCCGAGCAGTCGCGAATTGACCGCCGCTATCGAGCGCTGGCTCCTGAATGGGGCACCGCCCAGTAGCGATGCACAAACGTTGCCAAGCAACGTCACCCCTTCACACGAAGGGGGCCGATTTCATGCTCGGCGCCTGGTGCAGGGCGTCGGGAGAGCGAGCCGGACCGGAATGGCGTGGGACACGACGCCGATGCCCGCGCCGAGGATCGGCCAGATCGGCCAGAAGTACCAGGCGCCGGCGGTGAGCCCGACGGCGAGCCACACCGCGAGCACGATCACGACCATCGCCAGGTAGGCGGCAAGGTGGATCTGGACGCCGCGGCGCGCCGCCCGTCGGCGCGCGGCCCGGCGCCGCGGATCATTGCGCCGCAGCTGTGCGAGCGGCAGGTCCGCGACGAGCGGGTGAAGTTCGGCGGTGGTGTGCGCGGCGAACGCGGCCTGTATCCGGGTCTCGTACTCCTCCATCGCGAGGTAGCCCTGCGCGAGAGCCTGACCGAGTTGGTTCGCGGTGCGCTCACGCTCGCGGTCGCCTGCTCGAACAGACATCGCGGCCAGTGGGGTGGTCATGCCGCCTCCCTCGATCTAGTCGGTGACAAGTTCTGATGACGACTATGCCCCGTCAACTAGTCACTGTCAAGATGCATTTCCGCCGGCACAAACCCGCGCGACGGGACCTGTCAATCTCCAACGAGGGTCCTCGGCCGCGACCACTATGAAGCCGTCACTTCCATCAACGAAAAGAGGCAGCCATGGCTGTCGACGAAGACAAGTTGAACGAATTCCTCGGCAAGGCGGTTGGCGATCTCGGCGCCGCGATGAGTGCGACGCTGGTACTCGTCGGCGATCGACTCGGGCTGTACCGCGAACTGGCCAAAGGCGCGATCACGCCGGCGGAACTGGCGAAACGCACCGGCACCAACGAGCGCTATGTGCGGGAATGGCTGGGCAATCAGGGTGCAGGTGGATACGTGCAGTTCGACCCCGCGTCCGACGAGTGGTCGCTGAGTCCGGAGCAGGCGCTGTGCCTGACCGATCCGAACGGACCCGTCGACATGCCCGGCGCGTACAACATCGTCGAGGCGACATTTCACGCGCTCGCCCACACGCTCGACAACTTCAAATCCGGACAGGGGATGGAGTGGGGTGAGCACCATCCGTGCCTGTTCGAGGGAACGGAACGATTCTTCCGAGCGGGCTACAACACGAGCCTGATCGGCTCATGGTTGCCTGCCCTCGACGGCGTTGTCGACAAATTGAAGAGCGGGGCGAAAGTCGCCGACGTCGGTTGTGGACACGGTGCCAGCACCATCCTGATGGCGACGACGTATCCGGATTCGGAGTTCGTCGGCTACGACTATCACGACGAATCCATCAGGGTCGCAACCGAGAAAGCGGCGGCGGCAGGTGCCGCCAACGCGCGATTCGAGGTCGCCGATGCGGTCGGTTACGAGGGCAAGGACTTCGACCTCATCGCGTTCTTCGACTGCCTGCACGACATGGGGGATCCGGTCAGCGTGTCCCGCCATGCCCGCGAGGCGATCAGCGACGACGGCACCGCGATGATTGTGGAGCCGTTCGCCAACGACAGCGTGGCAGGACAACCTGAATCCGGTGGGCCGTGTCTTGTACGGCGCGTCGACGCAGATCTGCGTGCCTGTCTCGTTGGCGCGCAACGGACCCGCTCTCGGCGCGCAGGCCGGTGAGGCGCGGCTACGCGAAGTCGTCGTCGACGGCGGCGGCTTCACGCGCTTCCGGCGGGCCACCGAGACTCCGTTCAACCTGGTGCTCGAGGCGCGGCCGTAGTCACGACGGGTCATCGTGCGGCCGAGAACGCCCGCAGCGACTCCACCTGGACCGGGATCCAGTGATGGCCGCACGGTTCTGGCGGGCCGCCGCGACGTCGGCGGACGTGACGTCGGCCGCGTCGATCGACCGCCGCATCGCCGTCAGGGCGGACTCCCGCAGCAGCGCCACACAGTCGGCGGCGCTGTAGCCGTCCAGCTCGCCGGCCAGCGTGTCGAGGTCGACGTCTTCGGCCAGCGGGATGGATTTGCCTGCGGTGCGCAGTATTTCGCGTCGCGCCTCCGCATCGGGCGGCTCGACGAACACCAGCTTCTCCAGCCGGCCGGGCCGCAGCAGGGCGGGATCGATCAGGTCGGGCCGGTTGGTCGCACCGAGCACCACCACATTGCGCAGCGGTTCGATGCCGTCGAGCTCGGTGAGCAGGGCGGCCACCACGCGGTCGGTGACCCCGGAGTCGAAGCTCTGCCCGCGCCGCGGCGCCAGCGCGTCGATCTCGTCGAGGAACACCAGCGACGGCGCGGAGTCGCGAGCGCGACGGAACAAGTCGCGCACGGCCTTCTCGGAGGCGCCGACCCACTTGTCCATCAGCTCGGCACCCTTGACCGCGTGCACGCTCAGCCGTCCCGAGCTGGCCAGCGCCCGCACGACGAACGTCTTCCCGCAGCCGGGCGGCCCGTACAGCAGCACGCCGCGCGGCGGCTCGACGCCGAGACGCTCGAAGGTCTCGGGATGCTGCAGCGGCCACAGCACCGCCTCGGTGAGTGCCTGTTTGGTTTCGGCCATGTCGCCGACGTCCTCGAGCGTCACCGACCCGACCGACACCTCTTCGGTGGCCGACCGCGACAGCGGCCGGATCACGCCAAGCGCACCGGTCATGTCGTCCTGCGTCAAGGCGGGAGGTTTGCCGTCCGCGCTGGCCCTTGCCGCCGCCCGCAGCGCCGCCTCACGCACCAGTGCGGCCAGATCCGCGACGACGAAACCAGGTGTGCGCTCGGCAATCTCGTCCAGGTTGAGGCTCTCGACGGGGACGTCGCGCAGCAGCACCTCCAGCAGCTGCTTGCGCACCGCGCCGTCGGGCAGGCTCAGCCCCAGCTCGCGGTCGCACAGATCGGGTGCCCGCAGCCGCGGGTCGAGGCTGTCGGGCACGGCCGAGGTCGCGACGAACGCCACTCCGCCGGTGGCGACGGCGTTGCGCAACTCGGTGAGGATCAGCGTCGCGACGGGCTCGGCCGGGGTCGGAAGCAGCGCGTCGACGTCGGTGATCAGCAGCACCCCGCCGCCGTCGCGGACGGTGGCCACCGCAGACGACACGCTCTTGAGCCGGTCCTCGGCGCGCAACGCGCCCACCTCCGGCCCGTCCAGCTCGACCAGCCGCCGGTCGGCGCAGACGGTCCGCACCATGGCCGACTTACCCACACCCGCGGGCCCGGACACCAGCACACCGAGATTGGCTGTGGCGCCGAGCTTTTCGAGAAGCTCGGGCTGATCGAGTGCCAGCTTGAGCCACTCGGTGAGGCGGGACGCCTGCGCGTGTGCACCCTTGAGGTCGTCGAAGCTGTGTCGCGCCCGCGATTCGGCGGGTGTGGTGATGGTGTGCTGACCTGTGGTCGTCTGCGCCGTCGGCGTCACCCCGTCGCCCCAGCTCACCAGCGAATTCGGTTGCACGCTAACGGTTCCGGCCGGATCGACTCCCGTGACCGTCAACAACTCCGACGTCCAGGTGATGCCGACCGACGACGCCAGCGCCGCGGTCGCGGCCGACGTCGGGATGTCGGGGCCGAGCTCGCGCGGCAGCAGCGACACCGTGTCGCCGACCGTCATCACCTTGCCCAGCAGCGCCTGCCGCAGCGTGGCGGGTGAGATCGACTGCGTGGCCAGGTTCGAGCCCGAGACCGTCACCGACCGTGCGCCGAACACCGTCACCGGTGCGACCAGCACCGTGGTGTCCTCACGCAGCCCGGCGTTGGACAGCGTGACGTCGTCGAGCAGCGCGGTGCCCGCGGGCGTGCCCGCAGGCGCCACGCCCGCCACCGCCGCGGTGGTCCGCGATCCCGTAAGCGACACCGCATCCCACTCCCGGATGCCCAGCGCCGCAATGGCTTCCGGATGCAACCGGACCACCCCGCGCCGGTTGTCCAGCGCCGAGGTGTTCAACCGGGCGGTCAGGGTGAGTTGTTGTTTGAGAGCCGGCCGGCCGGCCGAGGAATTACCCGAGTCGAATCCGGTCACAGTCGAGAGCCCGGCCTGCGCAATCCGAGTCGCTGCATGGACCGGCGGTGCGGCTGCGCGCGACGAATGGCCCGTCGCGCCGCGCGCTGTTGTCGTGGCTTGTCGTCCCACACCTCGGGATGCGCGGCGAGGAAGCGCCTGGTGCGGATCGCGAACGGGATGTGGATGACGTACGCGACGATGATCACCAGCAGCGTGATGTACCCGTAGAGAATCGACGCCGCCACGAGGATCGCCACTGCCGCCAGCAGCGGCGCGACCATGTTCGGCGACACCGCGAAGGTGTGGATCTTGCGCATCGGAAGGCTGCTGACCGCCAGCAGCGAGACGCCGATCATCCAGATCACCACAGCGGTTTCGGACGTCCACCATCCGTCGCCGAACTGCATCTTGGCGGCAAGCGGACCGATCGCGCCGATCGCACCCGCCGGGGCGGGCATGCCGACGAAGTACTCCTTCTCGTAGGCGGGCTTGTCGACGTCGAGCATCGCGTTGAATCGGGCCAGCCGCAACACGATGCAGACCGCGTACAGCAACACCACGATCCAGCCGATGCGGGACTGCGACAGCAGCGTCGCGTAGACGATGAACGCCGGAGCCACACCGAAATTCACCGCGTCGGCGAGCGAATCGATCTCCTCGCCCATCCGCGACGTCGCCTTGAGAATGCGGGCCATGCGCCCGTCGAGTGCGTCGAGAATCGCGGCGACGGCCAGAAACGCCATCGCCTCGGTCGGCCGGTTGTCGAGGGCCATCTTGACCGCGGACAGGCCGAGACAGATGGCGGCCACCGTCATCGCGCTGGGCAGCATGCGCAGGCTGACCACCGGCGTCTTGACGCGGGGTTTGATCATGAGAATTCGGCCAATACCGTTTCGCCTGCCAGCGCCCGCTGTCCCCTGGTGACCAGAACGTTGGCGCCGGCAGGCAGGTACGTGTCGAGCCGCGAGCCGTAGCGGATCAGGCCGTAGGTGTCGCCGATCTCGAGCTTGTCGCCGACCTTGACGTTGCAGACGATGCGGCGTGCGATCAGGCCGGCGATCTGCACGGCGATCACCTCGACACCGTCGGGCGTGCGGATCAGCACGCTGTTGCGCTCGTTGTCCTCACTGGCGGCCTCCAGCTCGGCGGAGTGGAACAGACCCGGCCGGTGCTCCACGGCCACGACCTCGCCGCCGATCGGTGCGCGCTGCACGTGGGCGTCCAACACCGACAGGAAGATGCTGATGCGTGGCAACGGCGCGGCGGGCAGGCCGAGTTCGGCGGGCGGCGTCGCCTCCTCGATGAGGCAGACCAGCCCGTCGGCCGGTGCGACGACGAGACCGGGCCGGGTGGGCGGCACCCGGGGCGGATGCCGGAAGAACGCGGCGTTGGCGGCGGCCGACGCGAGACCCGCGCGCCGCAGCCAGGGATTCCGGCGACCGACGGCGGCGACCGCCAGGCTCACGCCGACGAACGGCAGGCCCGCAGGGTGCATCGGAGGTATGGAGGACCGCACCAGCGCCGCGAGCCGCGCGGGGCCTGATTGGAGGTCGGGGCGTCTGGCCATCGTGCAGCGATTCTACGGGCGGCGCACAGCCTTACAGGGGCTATGCCAGGTCCCAGATGTGGACCTGTGATCCGGCGGCCACCTCGGCGACATCTTCGTCGATCTCCAGC
Organism: uncultured Actinomycetota bacterium; assembly: GCA_963766945.1. Taxonomy (GTDB): domain Bacteria; phylum Actinomycetota; class Actinomycetes; order Mycobacteriales; family Mycobacteriaceae; genus Mycobacterium. The sequence continues at coordinate 34,660 of CAVYCT010000035.1, read as the reverse complement.
AGGCAGTTCGCCGACGCCAGCCAGCGCAGATGATGCGAGGCCGGCGGTCCGTAACTGGTCACCGTGCCCGCCGCCGCGTCCAGCACACCCCGCCGGAACTGCCGCTTGCCGCGCGGGGAGGTCAGGTCCTCGGTCAAGACAGCCGTCCGCCGCGGACGATCGGGATTCGGCAGCCCCATCGCGCTGCGCAGCGGCGAACGGATGAACACTTCGAATGACACGAGCGCGCTGACCGGGTTGCCCGGCAGCGTGATGATCGGCGTGCCGTTCACCGAGCCCGATCCCTGCGGCATTCCGGGCTGCATGGCGACCTTGACGAAGTCCACCTGTCCGTCTCCGAGCGCGTCCTTGACGACCTCGTACGCGCCTGCGCTCACCCCGCCCGTGGTGATGATCAGGTCGACCTCGCCGGCGTGCCGACCGAGGACATCGCGAAACACCTCGACGTCATCCTCGGTCATCGGTGCGGTCACCACGTCGGCTCCGGCGTCTCGGACCGCGGCGGCCAGCATCACCGCGTTGGACTCGTAGATCTGTCCGGGCTGAAGCGGTGTGCCAGGGGCCACCAGCTCAGAGCCGGTCGACATCACCAGCACCCGCTGCCGGGGAGATACCGTCAGCTCGCCCAAACCGAGGGCCGCCGCCAGACCGAGTGCCGCAGGCGTGACGAGCTGGCCGGTCCGCAACACCGTGGTGCCCGCCGTGACGTCCTCGCCCGCGCGGCGGACGTGCTTGCCAGGCGGCGCGGCGGCGCGGATCTCGACGGTGTCGGTGGCGGCGTTGGTGTCTTCGACGGGGACCACGGCGGTCGCCCCCGAAGGCAGCGGCGCGCCGGTCATGATCCGGTGTGCCGTACCGGGTTTCAGCGTGAGCGGGTCGGTGCGGCCCGCGGGGATGTCCTCGGCGACAGGCAGCAGCACGGGTTGTTCGGCACTCGCGCCCGCGATGTCGTCGGCGACGACGGCGTATCCGTCCATCGCCGAGTTGTCGAATCCGGGCAGCGACAGCGGGGCGATCACGTCGTCGGCCAGCACGAGTCCGAGCGCGTCCGCGAGCGCCACGGTTTCCGGTGGCCTGCGGGTGATCAGCTCGGCAACGACACGCCGGTGCTCCTCGACCGAACGCATCAGACGGGGTACGTCACGCCGGTCAACTCCTCGGACACCGTCCACAGCCGGCGCTGGATGTCCTCATCGTGCGACTGTGCGCTGGACTCAACGACTTTCGGGTGGCCCTTCTGTTCGCCGAAGCCGCCCGGTCCGTAGTACTGCCCGTTCTGCGCGGCAGGGTCGGCTGCGGCGCGCAGCGTCGGCTCCGCACCCATGTCCGAGTCCTGCGCGATGAAGGTCGACCAGAAGAACTGGGACACCTGACGGATGCCGCCGGGCATGTTTCGGAGCAGCTCGGTGTCCGCAGCACCGGGGTGCGCCGCAAGGGCGATCGTCGGGGCGCCCTTGGCCTTCAGGCGGCGCGCGAGGTCGTAGGTGAACAGCAGATTGGCCAGTTTGGACTGGCCGTATGCCACGACCCGGTTGTAGTTGCGGTCCAGATTCAGGTCGTCGAAATGGATCTTGGCGCGGATCCGGTGGCCGGTGCTGCTGACCGTCACCACCCGGGAGCCCTGCACCGGCAGCAGGTTGTCCAGGAGCAGGCCGGTGAGAGCGAAGTGGCCGAGGTGATTGGTGCCGAACTGCAGCTCGAACCCGTCCTTGGTGCTGGCCTTGTCGGTGTACATCACGCCCGCGTTGTTGATCAGCAGGTCGATGCGGGGGAAGTTGGCGCGAAGGTCGTCGGCGGCCTTGCGGACGTTGTCCAGTGATGTCAGGTCGAGTTCCTGCACGGTGACGGTCGCATTGGGGCTGGCGGCCTTGATCTTGGCCGCGGCGGCGTTGCCCTTCTCCAGATTGCGCACCGCCAGCACGACGTGTGCGCCCTTGTCGGCGAGTACGGCGGCGGCCCCGTAGCCGATACCGGTGTTGGCACCGGTCACGATGGCGACCCGGCCGGACTGATCGGGCACGTCAGACGCTGTCCATTTGCTCATGGGCACAACATACTCAGCGCTATATCTCTTGCGCCGCCGGATAGTTTCGTTCGTGTGGGGAGTCAGCCGATGTCTACGCCCGGAGAACTCATGAACCTCGTCGACCCCGCTCACCCGCCCAGCCGCAAGGCGCCGCTGGTGTGGGCGCTCGGCGCGGCGATTCCATGGCTCGTGCTGGCGGTGGGCCAGGCGGTGTGGTTCGCGGTCGACCGCAGCATGCCCTGGCTGCACGCGCTCGCCGCGGTGGTCACGGTGCTCGGCATCGTGGTGTTCGTCGGGGTCGTCCCGGTGTGGCGGTACCGCGTGCACCGCTGGGATATCGACCCGCGGGCGGTGTACACGCGGTCGGGCTGGCTGGTGCAGGAGCGCCGCATCGCGCCGATATCGCGGGTGCAGACCGTCGACACGCAGCGCGGGCCGCTGGACCGGATCTTCGGGCTCGCCAATGTCACGGTGACGACGGCGTCATCCGCCGGGGCGGTGCGCATAGTGGCGCTTGACGCGCACGTGGCCGACGATGTCGTCGCGCGGCTGACCGACATCGCGGCGATGGGCGCCGAGGACGCGACGTGACAGGCCGGCACCCGGCAGCAGAAGATGTGGTCTGGCACCGGCTCAGCCCGCGCATGCTGCTGGTGCACCCGGTGCACGAGGTGCTGCGTCAGCTCCCGGTTCTGCTGGGGACGCTGGTGCTGGGCACGGCGACCGGCAACAATATGGTGGCGGTGGTCGTGCTCGCGCTGACGGTGGGTTTCGGTGTCGCGCGGTGGTTCACCACCAGCTACTGCATCGGGCCGAGCGAGCTGCAATTGCGGACCGGAGTCCTGCAACGCAAGGTTCTTTCGGTGCCGCGCAACAGGATTCGATCGGTGTCGACCGATGCCCGCCTGCTGCACCGGGTGCTCGGCTTGACGGTGATGCGGGTAAGCACCGGGCAAGAAGCCAAGCACGACTCCGTGTTCGCGCTCGACGCAGTGCAGGCCGAACAGGTCCCCGGCTGCGTGCCGTGTTGCTGGCCGAGTCGCTGGCACCTACCGACGACGTTCAACCTGGCGACCCGGGCCGGGTGCTGGCGCGGTGGCAGCCGTCCTGGCTGCGCTACAGCCCGCTGAGCTTCACCGGCCTGGCGATGATCGCTGCGGCGGCCGGACTGGCCTATCAGGTCGGAGCCGGTGCGGCACTGTGGGATTCGCCGATCGCTCGCTCGGGCCTCGACACTGCCGAACGCTTCGGTGTGCTCGCGAGCATTGCGGTGGCGGCGGTCGTCCTGCTTTTGGCATCGGTGGTGCTGTCGGTGCTGCGATCACTGTTGACGTACGGCAACCTGGTGCTCCGTCGAGACGCCGATGTCCTGCACCTTGAACACGGCTTGTTACGGGTGCGCGAGCACACGTTCGACATGCGGCGGCTGCGCGGCGGAACACTGCGGGAACCGTTGCTGGTGAGACTGTTTGGTGGCGCCCGGCTTGATGCCGTGATGACCGGTGTTGCCGGAGCGGGCGAAGCGTCGGTGCTGCTGCCGCCCTGTCCGCAGCCGACCGCGGAGGCAGTGCTGACCGACTTGATCGCGCGACCCGATGTCGTGAACGGCCCGCTGCGACGGCACGGACCGGTGGCGACCCGCAGGCGTTGGACCCGAGCGCTGGTGCTGCCTGCCATTGCGGCGGTGGCGGTGGCGGTGGCATTGCCGTTCGTGCCGGTGCCCGCATGGGCGTGGGTGGCGTTGGCGATGCTGACGGCGTGCTGTGCGCTGCTGGCCTTCGATCGATCGCGCTCACTCGGACACCAGGTGTCCGACGGCTGGCTGGTCGCGCGGGCAGGCAGCCTTGAGCGCAGCCGTGACTGTATCGCCACGCCGGGAATCATCGGCTGGACGGTGCGCCAGACCCTGATGCAGCGACGAGCAGGTGTCGCGACGCTGATCGCGGCCACCGCGGCCGGGGTCAAGCGCTATCAGGTGGTCGACGTGCCTGCGGAATTGGCATGGTCGATCGCCGCGCAGGCATCACCATGGGTGGCCGACAACCAATGGGCCGATGGCTTGCCCGTCGGTGCCCCACAATCGAAAGCGTGATCACCGGCCTGGCGCACTCCGCCGTATGCGTTCCCGACTGCGAGGCCGCGGTGGCGTTCTACCGCGATGTGCTCGGATTCACGGTGCTGTCGCCGCCGTATGTGATGGACGGCGACGCAATCCGCGGCGACATGGGTGAGCTGCTGGGCGATCCGGCCATGAAGGCCGCGATCGTGGGCTTCGGCGGCGACGGCGACAGGGTGCTCGAGGTCATCGAATACCTGCGCGCCGGCGGCGGCGACGCGAGGCGGACCGCCGGCCTGGCCGACCACGGCCTCACTCACATCGGGCTGATCTGCGATGACCTGGACGAGACCAGAAAGTCGCTGGCGGACAAGGGTGTTCGCTTCCTGACCGACGGGATCGCCGACATCGCAGGCGTGCGCACCACATGGTTTGCCGATCCGTGGGGCGTGGTCTTCATCCTCGTCGAGAAAGGCAAGGCTCGACCGGCCGTATTTCGCTCAGTACGGTTAGCCCCGATTTGCGCTGATTCATTAGCCGTTTACTGTCGCAGCATGGCTGTCGGTGGAGTGCTCTTCGACATCGATGGCGTCCTGGTGACCTCGTGGAAGCCGATCGAGGGGGCATCGCAAACCCTGCGGACGTTGTCCGACAGCCAGATTGCCTGCTCGTATCTGACCAATACGACCACCCGCACGCGGGTGCAGATCGCCGAGTTGCTCACCGATGCGGGGATGACCGTGCACGCCGACGAGGTCATCACCGCGGCGGTGCTCACGGCGCAGTACGTCCGCAGCCAATATCCGGGCGCGCGATGTTTTCTCGTCAACAGCGGCCAGATCGCCGAGGACATGCCTGGCATCGACATCGTGTACTCGAGCCAGTTCAGCGGACCCGAGGCGCCGGAAACACCTGACGTGGTGCTGCTCGGAGGTGCGGGACCGGAGTACAGCCATCTGACGCTCTCGTGGGTCTACGACTGGATGGCGAAGGGGGTTCCGGTGGTGGCCATGCACCGCAGCACCGCGTGGACGACCACCGATGGGCTGCGGGTCGACACCGGCATGTACCTGATCGGGATGGAGCAGACGTCCGGGCGCAAGGCGACCGCGGTCGGCAAGCCCGCACCGGAGGGCTTCCTCGCGGCCGCGAGTCGTCTCGGCGTGGACCCCGATGAGATGTACATGATCGGCGACGATCTCAACAACGACGTGCTGCCCGCCCAGGTGGTCGGCATGACGGGGGTGCTGGTGCGTACCGGTAAGTTCCGACAGGACACGCTGGACAGGTGGGCCGCGGACGAGTTCGCGATGCAGCCCAACCACGTCATCGACTCGGTCGCCGACCTGCCGCAGCTGCTCGGGCTTTGACGGAGAGGATCACGCGAGCGATGTGGGAGCGGGTGCAGCAGGCACTTTTCCGGCGGGGGATCAACACGGTGCTGGAGCTGGTGTTGTGGATCGCGTTGGTCTACATCATCTTCGGCGTGATTTACGCGATGTTCCACGTCGAGCTGATGGATCAGCTCGAGTCGGCGCTCAGCGGCCAGTTCACCATCTTCGCCGACATCGCGGCGCTGATCGTGACGGTGTTCTTCTGGCCGTTTCTGTGGATCACCTCGCTGGTGTGTGGTGTGGCCGGCTGCGGACTGTGGTAGCGATGAGTTCTTGCGCTCGGCGCGGTCACTATCTGCATGACTGAAGAAGCCGTGAAATCGACAATCACCGTCAATGCTCCAGTCGAGGTGGTCTTCGACGTGTTGGCCGACCCCTCGACACACGAGGCGATCGACGGCACGGGGTGGGTGCGCCAGGCGCCCGACCCCCATCAAATCACCGAGGTCGGTCAGATCTTTCGGATGGGGATGTATCACGACAACCACCCCGCCAAGCATTACGAAATGGCGAACCGGGTCGAGGTTCTCGATCGGCCGCGTGCCATCGCATGGCAGCCCGGGTCGGGGCCCAGCGCGATGACCAGTGCGTCGTTTCCTGACGGCGACCTCGAATACGGGGGATGGATTTGGCGCTATGACCTCGAGCCGGTCGACCCGGAGTCGACGGCGGTCACGCTGTCCTACGACTGGTCGCAGGTGCCGTCGGCGTCGCGTGAGCAGATCGGGTTCCCGCCCTTCGAGCTCGAGCACCTCGACAACTCGCTGAAGAATCTGGCCGGGTTGGCCGAGGAACGGGTCACATAGCGAATGCGGCGGAGGGGACCGCCGATGCGTCAGGCACGCTGGTCCCACCATGTCCCTCCCACCGTCCCTCCCGACGTCCCTCCCACCGTCCCTCCCGACGTCCCTCCCACGGTCCCTCCCGCCGCCCACGAGCACCGACGCCGACGAGCTGTTCGCATCCTTCGCCGCGTGGGCGGAGGCGAACGGCACCGTGCTGTACCCGGCGCAGGAGGAGGCGCTGATCGAGCTGGTCAGCGGGGCGAATGTGGTCCTGGCGACGCCGACCGGCTCGGGTAAATCGCTGGTCGCCACCGGAGCGCTGTACGCGGCCTTGGCGGCGGACCGGCGCAGTTACTACACCGCGCCGATCAAGGCACTGGTCAGCGAGAAGTTCTTTGCCCTCTGCGATGTATTCGGTGCAGCCAATGTCGGGATGCTCACCGGCGACGCGGCGGTGAACGGGGACGCGCCGATCATCACCTGCACCGCGGAGGTGCTGGCCAACATCGCGCTGCGCGAAGGAGGTGATGCCGACATCGGCCTGGTCGTCATGGACGAGTTTCACTTCTACGGCGACCCAGACCGCGGCTGGGCCTGGCAGGTGCCGCTGCTCGAGTTGCCGAAGGCCCAGTTCCTACTGATGTCGGCCACGCTCGGCGACGTCACGTTCCTGCGCGAGGACCTCACCCGGCGCACCGGCAGGCAGACGGCGCTGGTGGCCAATGCCGAGCGCCCGGTTCCGCTGCACCACTACTACGCGACCACGCCGATGCACGAGACGATCGGCGATCTGCTCGACACGAAGCAGGCACCGATCTACGTCGTCCACTTCACCCAGGCCTCGGCGCTGGAGCGGGCGCAGGCACTGATGAGCGTCAATGTCTGCACCAAGGAGGAGAAGGCCGCGATCGCGGACATGATCGGCGGGTTCCGTTTCTCGTCGGCCTTCGGCGCGACGCTGTCGCGACTGGTCCGCCACGGCATCGGCGTTCACCATGCCGGGATGCTGCCCAAGTACCGGCGGCTGACCGAACAGCTCGCCCAGGCCGGCCTGCTCAAGGTGATCTGCGGTACCGACACGCTCGGCGTCGGCATCAACGTGCCGATCCGGACCGTCGTCTTCTCCGCGCTGTCCAAGTACGACGGCACGCGCACCCGGCTGCTGTCCGCCCGCGAGTTCCACCAGATCGCCGGCCGGGCAGGTCGGGCCGGCTACGACACGGCGGGCACCGTCGTGGTCCAGGCGCCCGATCACGAAGTGGAGAACCTCAAACAGTTCGCAAAGGTCGCCGACGACCCGAAGAAGCGTCGAAAGTTGGTGCGCCGCAAAGTGCCTGAAGGCATGGTGCCGTGGAGCGAGTCGACCATGACCCGGCTGGTCGCCGCCGCCCCAGAGTCGCTGACCAGCAACATGCGGGTGTCGACGGCGATGATCCTCGATGTCGTCGACCGTCCCGGCGACCCGTTCGCCGCGATGCGCCGACTGCTCACCGACAACCACGAACCACGCAAGCGGCAGCTCCGCCATATTCGCGAGGCCGTTGGCATCGCGCGCTCACTGCTGCAGGCCGGCGTGCTGGAACGGCTCGACGAACCCGAGCCTGACGGGCGGCGCTACCGGTTGACCGTCGACCTGCCGCCCGACTTCGCCCTCAACCAGCCGCTGTCGACGTTCGCGCTGGCCGCGATCGAGGTGCTCGACCCGGCATCGGAAACCTATGCGCTGGACGTTGTCTCGGTCATCGAGGCGACCCTCGAAGACACCCGCCAGATCCTGGCGGCGCAGCTCAACAAGGCCCGTGGCGAGGCGGTCGCCCAGATGAAGGCCGACGGAATCGAGTACGACGAGCGGATGGAGCTGCTCGATGAGGTCACCTATCCGAAGCCGCTTTCGGATGTGCTGGAGCACATCTTCGAGGTGTATCTGCGGAGCAACCCGTGGGCCGCAGACGGCCACCTGTCGCCGAAGTCCGTCGTGCGCGAGATGTGGGAGCGCGCATTCACCTTCCGCGAGTTCGTCAGCGTCTATGGGCTTACCCGTTCCGAGGGCGCGGTGCTGCGCTACCTGTCCGACGCCTTCAAGGCGCTGCGGTCCGGAGTGCCGGCCGCTGCACGTACCGAGGAGGTCACCGATGTCGTCGAGTGGCTGGGTGAGCTTGTACGCCAAGTTGATTCGAGCCTGCTCGACGAGTGGGAGCAACTCACCAACCCCGACGATCCGCTGGACGCGCCGGTCGCAATGCCCGCACGCCCGCGCCCGCTGACCGGGAACGAGCGGGCGTTCACCGCAATGGTGCGCAACGCGCTGTTCCGGCGGGTGGAGCTGTTCGCGAGGCGCCGCAGCCGACGACCTCGGAGAGCTGGACCGCGAGTCCGGATGGACGGCCGAGCGTTGGGAAGAAATCGTGAGCGCGTATTTCGATGAGCACGACGACGTGGGTATCGGCGCCGACGCGCGCGGCCCGGCGCTGTTGATCATCGACCGGCAGCCCGGTGTGTGGCGGGTGCGCCAGATCCTCGACGACCCGGCGGGCGACCACGACTGGGGCTTCGAGGTGGAGGTCGATCTGGAGGCCTCCGACGAGGAAGGCGTGGCCGTCATCCGCATGGTTGATGCCGGGCGTTTCGACTAGGACTCCGGATGATCGACAATGCGCGGCGTGGGCGTCGGTCGAGTGATCCCGGCACTGAAGGCGATCACGTCGCGAGCGTGGAAGCTCAGGTCGGAGCGACTCTGACCGAGGATGCGTGTCGCGCGCTCGCGAAATCGTCCGTCGTAATGCCAGCTGGTCACCGCGGCGACAAAGCCCAGCGGTTCCCCTGCATCGGCCGACAGCCAGCCCTTGACGCCGCTGACCGGTGCGAGCGGCGAGCAGGTGAGATAGCGGGCAGCATCATCGATCAGCAGCCATCCCCTGCCGTCGAACTCGCCGAGCCTGTGGGCCCCGAGCGCCCAGTCGCGCTCGTCGCCGCCAGTGGCCAACCGCGCGAAGAAGCCCGCCAATGCGGCGTTGTCGCTTGCTTCCGGCTCAGTGGTCGCGCAACACATAGTGAACGCGGGCGCTGGTGAAAGTCTCGTGATTTTCGCGGGATTGACCGCGCATCACCACGCGTACGGGAGGCGAAATGAAATGCCATATCAACACATTTGCGGGGCACGGTGTGCGGCGATGTCCGCCGCCTATGGGCGGCGGTGATGGCGGGCCTTACGGATCGCCGACTCGATGCCGATGCAGAGCGCGCCCACGGCCATTGTCGCCATGATCGCGATGGCGGCCTGCCACCGAGCATCACCGCGAACCAAAGTGACCCCACGATAAAGGCGATGATGTACCCAGCCGCCGTGGACACAGCGCCATCGCGCTTCATCTTCGAGATTCTTTCAGGAAGGCGGCCGGGACGGGGCCGATTGTTCCCGATCACGAGGTCTTTAAGCGTGCTGGACACGAGGACGTCGTTCGGCCCGGCCAGGGCGCTCACGGCATCGGTGTTCTGTTTCGCCAGTACGGTTACAGCTACCGAGGTGATGCAGGGAGATCATCATGAGTACGGGCTCCGGACCGCCGAACATCGTTCTGGTACACGGCGCTTTCGTGGACGGATCCAGCTGGCGGGCGGTTTACGACCTTCTCACCGCAGACGGCTATCACGTCGCCGTCGCGCAGAATCCCAACTTGTCGCTGTCCGGCGATGCGGCAGCGACGCGGCGGATCATCGATGCGCAGGACGGGCCGGTCGTGTTGGTGGGGCACTCCTACGGCGGCGCGGTCATCACCGAGGCCGGCACCCACGACAAGGTGACGGCCTTGGTCTACATCGCGGCATTCGTGCCGGACAAGGGTGAGTCGGTGAACGCGCTCGGCGGCAATCCCGATGCGCCGGGGTCGCCGATCGTCCCTGCGCCCGGCGGGTTTCTGTTCCAAGACCGGGCGAGGTTCCACGCTTCGTTCGGTGCCGACCTGGCCGCCGCGGACGCGGTGTTCTTGGCTGACTCCCAGGTCCCGTGGGCGGTGGACGCCATGACTGAGCCGGTCACCGAGCCGGCCTGGCGCGCCAAGCCAAGCTGGTACCTGATCGCCACCGAAGACCGCATGATCACGACGTCCGCCCAGCGCGCAATGGCGCAGCGCGCCAGCGCCACCCAGGTCGAGGTGGCCGCCAGCCACGCCGTCTACATGTCACAGCCGCACACCGTTGCGGCCTTCATTCGACAGGCCTGCGAATAAGTCGCGATTCAGCGATCGATCCCGTGATGGCCCGAACGGGCCAGCGCATTGCCGGGGCGCAGGAATCCGGGCTGCTGAAACTTGCGGATCGCACGCAGTGTCCCCGTGGGGATCACGCGCTTGAAGAAGACGCCGGCGTCGAATGTCGCACGGACTTCCTTGACGTAGGAACTCGGAATACCGAAGCGAATCAGTCCCTGGCTGACATCGATGAGATCGGCACGGCGGACCGCCTCCACCAGTGGCGCGTGCGGGCGGTTCGAACCGTAACGGGTCAGGCGATGATGCTCGGCGACGATCAGCGCCAACTCATCTGACCAACTCTCGCGGCCGGTCTGCGCCAGCCACGCGTCCTGCGCCGCGATCGACGGGACCAGGTAATCCAGTGTGTCGAACGCGGCCAGGTCGTGAAACGCTGCCGCGATCGCCAGCTTGTCATCGCGGTCGGATGCATCCGGGGTGAGTGCGCGGGCGAAGTTCACCACGCGGTACACGTGTGCCTTGTAGGCGTCGTAGCCGGCGTCATCACCGCGTGCACGGTGGCGATGGGACTCGAGGATCTCTTCGGCCAGCGGAGAGCTACGCAGGATCTCCGGTGTCGGCACTGAACAATCGTAGGACGGCCATCCGGGTAGCGTCGTGCTGGTGCAATTCCAGCTCGTCGACGTGTTCACGTCGACGCCGTACCGGGGCAACAGCCTGACCGTCTTTCCCGACGCCGGCGACCTCAGCTCCGTCCAGATGGCCCAGATCACCGGCGAGATGCGCCAGTTCGAGTCCATCTTTCTCAATCCGACGCCACAGCAACATCATTGGCGGGCGCGCATCTTCGATCTGTTCGAAGAGCTCGATTTCGCGGGACACCCGGTGCTCGGCGCGGCGGCCGTCCTCCACCATCAAAACGGCGACTCGGTTCACGGACGCTGGACGCTGGAGACGGCCTCCGGCGCGTTGATCGTCGAGACCGAACGTCGCGGCCCCAACGCCTTCCACGCCGTCCTTCCCGACATGGCCGCGCAATTTCTCGGCCAACCGTCGGACATCTCGCGCGTGCAGGTGGCGTCGTGGTTCTCGTTGCTCACCGGCGATCTCGACAGCCGACTGCCGCTCGAAGTGGTCTCCACCGGCCTGCGCTACCTCATCGTTCCGGTTCGGAACGGAGCATTAGCCCGCGCACGCATATCTCACCGCGAACTCGACGTGGCGCTGGGGCAGGTCGGCGCGGAGTACGCGTATCTGCTGGACGCGGAAGCCGGGGAGGGCAGGCACTGGAACAACGACGGCGTCGTCGAAGACGCGGCCACGGGAAGCGCCGCAAGCTGTGTCGCCGCCTACCTACACCGACACGGCCTGCTTCGCGACGACGATGTCCTCGAGCTGGGTCAAGGACGCTTCATGAACAGGCCCTCGCGAATCAGTATCTCGGCGCGCAGTGCCGGCGGCGAAATTCGCGTGCGGGTCGGTGGCGACGTCGTGCTTGTGGGAGCGGGCCAACTGGATGTGGTACCCGGCGTTCATTGACGGGTGTCGACTTCCTATCGTGACACCCATGAGCAACGCTGCTGATTCAGACCGGGTTGGCGACCTGGCCAGACGGGTCGTCGAGGATCATGACCCGAAGTCGGTCCCCGTCCAGGAGTACCTCGGTGCCTGCTACGACGCCGGGCTTTCCTGGGTGCACTTCCCCGAAGGCCTTGGCGGACTGGGTGTCTCGCGGGGAAATCAGGCGGTCGCTGACCGGATCCTCCAGGGCGCAGGCGGGCCGGTGCCGCTGGGGCTGAACCCGATGGGGTACGGCATGGCGGCACCGACGATCCGCGAACACGCACAGTCCGACGACCTCAAGCGGTCGTGGCTGCGGCCGCTGGCCACCACCGAGGACATCTGGTGCCAGCTGTTCTCCGAGCCCGGCGCGGGCTCTGACCTGGCCGGTCTGGCCACCTCCGCGGTACGTGACGGCGAGGAATGGGTGATCAACGGGCAGAAGGTCTGGACCAGCCTGGCGCACAGGGCGCGGTGGGGGCTGCTGCTGGCCCGCACCAACCCGGATGTCGCCAAGCACAAGGGCCTGACCTACTTCGTCATCGACATGCACGCGCCGGGCGTGGAGACCAGGCCGCTACGCCAGCTCACCGGCCAGGCCGAATTCAACGAGGTGTACTTCACCGACGCGCGCATCCCCGATGCGCACCGCCTCGGCGAGGTCGGCAATGGCTGGGCCGTGGCGATGACGACGCTGATGAACGAGCGCAGCGCACTCGGCGGCAGCGGCAGCAGGCGTGGCGCGGGCACCATCTCCGAGGCCGTCTCGCTGTGGGCGGCCCGTCCGGAGCAGCAGACGCCTGTTCTGCGCGACCGGCTCACCCAGTTGTGGCTGCGGTCCGAGGCCCAGCGGCTCACCTCCGAGCGGTCGCGGGCGTCGGCTACCGTCGGCGGACCTGGCCCCGAGGGCTCGATCGGCAAGCTCGTCGGCGCCGAACTGAACCAGCACATCTACCAGTTCTGCATGGATCTGCTTGGGCCGGAAGGCCTTCTGTACCACGGCTACGCGAGACCCGACAGCCCCCGGGATGAGGAGGACTGGCGGGGTCCGCTGCAACAGCGGTACCTGCGCAGCCGCGCCAACACCATCGAAGGCGGCACGTCCGACGTGATGCGCAACATCCTCGGCGAGCGGGTCCTCGGCCTGCCCGGCGATCTGCGCGCCGATGCCGGCATGGCGTGGAAGGAGATTCCCCGTGGTTGAGGAGCTTGCGGATCAACCCCGCAATACGGTTGAGGAGCTTGCGGATCAACCCCGCAATACGGTTGAGGAGCTTGCGGATCAACCCCGCAATACTGCTGAGTTCACGTTCACCGACGAGCAGGGCCAGCTGCGAGCGGCCGTGCGCAAGTTCTGCGCGGAGAGCTTCGACGAGCAGACGGTGCGCGCGCTCATGGAGTCCGATCCGCCGTTCGACCCGAAGTCATGGAACAGGCTCGGCAGTGAACTCGGGGTACTCGGCCTGTCGGTGCCCGAAGCCGACGGCGGCGTGGGCGGCACTCTCGTCGACCAGGCCGTCGCCGTGGAGGAACTCGGCGCTTCGCTGGCCTGCGGGCCGGTGTTCGGCACCGTGTTCCTGGCCATCCCCGCACTGGTCGCGGCATCTGCGGCAACGGCACGCGACGAACTGCTCGCCGAGCTTGTCGAAGGTCGCCGCACCGCGGCGTTCGCCGTCGCCGATCGGGCGGGCGCGTTTGATCCGGGCGCGGTGTCGGTGACGGCAGCCAAGTCCGGCGACGCGTGGACGCTGACCGGAACGGTGGACCGGGTGGTCGATGCGGGCGCCGCGGACGAACTGCTCGTCGCCGCGACGGGCCCGGACGGGGTGGGTCTGTACGCGGTCGACGCAGGCGGACCGGGTGTGGAACGGACGCCACTTCTCGTCATCGACCTGACGCGGCCCCAGGCCCGAGTGACGCTCTCCGACGCGCCGGCTCGTCTGGTGGCCGGGCCCGACGAGGCCGATCGAGTGATCACCCACGCACTGCAGGTGGGTTCGGCGCTGCTGGCCGTCGAGCAGGTCGGCGCCGCGCAGCACCTCTTGGACGTCGCCGTGCAGTACGCCAAGGAGCGGTTGCAGTTCGGCCGCCAGATCGGGTCGTTCCAGGCCGTCAAGCACCGGTTGGCCGACATGATGGTCGACCTCGAGCACGCGCGTTCGACGGCGTATCACGCCGTATGGGCGCTGGCGGACGGCTCGGACGATCCCGCCTTGGCGGCCAGCATCGCGCAGGCGACGTGCTCGGCGGCGTTCAGCCGGATTGCCGCCGACGCCATCCAGACCCTCGGTGGCATCGGGTTCACCTGGGAACACCAGGCGCACTTGTACTTCAAGCGGGCGACGACCGACGCTGCGCTACTCGGCAGCGCCGAAGAACACCGGTCACGGGTAGCCGATCTGGTGCTCGATACCGCGTCCGCCGAGAAGCCGCCGCGCGTCGCTGACGGCACGCAAGGCTGATTCAGCGCGCGCCAGGAGAAACAGGCAGAGCCCACGCGGTGCCCTGCTCGCGGTCGAGCACCGTCTCACTCTTGTTCTTCAACCCGAAGATGTAGACCAGCAAGCTGACGCCGATCACCACCGTGACGTAGACGATGAACAACGTGATGTGATCGGGCTTGGACGCCTGGTACAGCGCCGGCGCCGTGCCGCCGAACACGGAGTTGGCGAGCGCATAGCCCAATCCCACACCCAGAGCGCGGATTTCGGCGGGGAACAGCTCCGCCTTCACGATGGCGTTCACCGACGTGTAGCCGGTGATGATGATGTAGCCGACGGCCAGTATGACGAACGCCATCACCGCTGAAGTCGTCTTGGGCAGGAACGTGAGAAGGACATAGGTGTAGAGGACGCCACCAATGCCGAAGAAGATCAGCAGCGGCTTTCGTCCGACCCGGTCGCTGATGAGGCCGCCGACGGGCTGCAACGACATCAGGAAGATCAGCCCGATCAGGTTGACCCACGTCGCCGTCAGCGCCCGGTCAGAACCGAAGGTGGACTTGACAATTGCGGGTGCATTGACGCTGTAGGTGTAGAAGGCGACCGTGCCGCCCGCCGTGATGAGGAACACCAGCAGCAGGGGGCGCCAGTGCACGGTGAACAACGTCTTCAGAGATCCCGCGTCGCGGTCCTTGCCCTCACGGATGGACTCCAGGTGCGATTCGCTCAGCGACTCGTCCATCGAGCGGCGAATCCACAGCACCACGAGGGCGGCGATGCCGCCGATGAAGAAGCCGATCCGCCATCCCCACGCCTTGAGGTCGTCGGTGTCCAGGAAGTGCAGCGCGATAAGGAGCGTGAACTGGGCGAGGACGTGGCCACCGATGAGGGTGACGTACTGGAAGGACGACAGGAAGCCGCGCCGATTCGCGGTGGCCGCTTCGGACATGTACGTCGCCGATGTGCCGTACTCCCCGCCAGTGGCGAATCCCTGAACCAGCCGAGCGAGCAGCAGAATGACGGCCGCCCACCATCCGATGATCTCGCGGGTGGGCATGACCGCCACGACGAAGGAGCAGGTCGACATGATGGTGATGCTCAGCATCAGCGAAGCCTTGCGGCCGCGGCGGTCGGCGAAGCGGCCGAAGAACCAGGACCCCACCGGTCGCATGAGGAAGGTGACGGCGAAGATCGCCAAGATGTACACCGTTGCGTTCTCGTCGTTCTCGTCGAAGAACTGCGCCTCGAAGTAGGACGCGAACACCGTGTAGACGTAGACGTCGTACCACTCGACGAGGTTTCCCGCGGAGCCCCTGATGGTGTTGAGGACCGCACGCTTGGTGCTCGTCGGAGCGCGAGTCGGACCGGTCAGACTGGACGGATTGCTCGACGTTGGAGGCCCATCGGTCATTCACGGACGGTAGCGGATCTACCCCCGACCTCGACAGCAGCTTTCCAGGTATGCGGAGGTGCGTAGAGTCGGACTCATGGACTACCGCAGCCTCGGACGAACCGGAATCCAAGTCAGCCCGCTGTGTCTGGGCGCCATGATGTTCGGCAGTTTCGGCGAGCCCGATCACGATAAGTCGATCGCGATAATCCACGCCGCGCTCGACGCAGGCATCAACTTCATCGACACCGCCGACGCCTACTCGCAGGGCGAGTCGGAGGTCATCGTCGGCAAGGCGCTTGCGGGCGGCAAGCGCGACGATGTGGTGCTCGCCACGAAGGTCAACATCCAGATGGGCGTCCCGGTCGGGTCCCCACCGGGCACCACGGGTGATCCCAACAAGCGTGGAAACTCTCGGCGCTGGATCGTCACCGAGGTCGAGAACAGCCTGCGTCGGCTGAACACCGACTGGATCGACCTCTATCAGATTCACCGCCCCGATCCCGCACACCGACATCGAAGAGACCCTCGGAGCACTCACCGATTTGCAGCGGCAGGGCAAGATCCGCGCCTTCGGGTCGTCGACGTTTCCCGCCCACCAGATGGTCCCGGCGCAGTGGGTGAGCGAGCGCCGCGGTCTCGGCCGGTTCGTCACCGAGCAGCCGCCCTATTCGCTGCTGGTCCGCGGGATCGAGGCAGACGTTCTGCCGGTGGCGCAGGAGTACGGGATGGGCGTGCTGCCGTGGAGCCCGCTGGCCGGTGGCTGGCTGAACGGGGCTACCGCAAGGACAAGGAGCTACCCGAGTCGAGGCGGCGCGCCTTCATGCCGGGCCGGTTCGACATGTCCCGCCCGGAGAACCAGCGCAAGCTCGACGCCGCCGACGCACTCGGGACGCTGGCCGACGACGCCGGACTGTCGCTGATTCACCTCGCGCTCGCGTTCGTGATGCAGCATCCGGCGGTCACCGCGCCGATCATCGGCCCGCGCACTCTGGACCATCTGAAGTCTCAGCTCGGAGCCACCGACGTGACGCTGTCCGTGGACGTCCTCGACAGGATCGATGAGATCGTGCCGCCCGGGTCGACGATTTCCCGAGGCGATCAGGGCTATCAACCGCCGTCGCTGACCGACCCGTTCTCCAGGCGCCGCCGCACGGTCTAGGCCTGCAGTCCGCGCGCAGCCTCGATGCGGGCCTTGAGCTGATCGGTCGTGGCCGCCGCGATCGGTGGGCCGCCGCAGATTCTGCGCAGCTCGTTGTGGATCCAGCCGTGCGGCTTGCCGGTGCGATGGTGCGCGATCGACACGAGCGCGTTGAGCTCGCGGCGTAGCTCCCGCAGCTGGCCGTGCGTCGACACCCGCGGCACCTCGCCGGCGTGCCCGCCGTCGCCGCTCGCGGCTCGTCGTCAGCTGTTCTTCCTGCCTGCGCCGCAACAGGTCTCGCATCTGCGTCGGCGTCCAGCAGGCCGGGGATGCCGAGATAGTCGGCCTCCTCCTCGCTGCCCGCCGGCGTCGCGGTGCCGAACGAGGATCCGTCGAAGATCACCTGGTCGAGTTCGGCGTCGGCGCCCAGCATCTCGAAGCCGTTGTCGAGATCGTCCGCCTCGTCCTTCTCTTCGCGTCCGCGAGCGCCTCGTCGTCCCACTCGTCGCCTGCGACTCGCGGTGCGGCTTGCCCAGCACGTGGTCGCGCTGGGCCTCCATCTGGCTGGCCAGGTCGAGCAGTGTCGGCACCGACGGCAGGAAGATGCTCGCCGTCTCGCCGGGCCGGCGCGACCGCACGTAGCGGCCGATCGCCTGCGCGAAGAACAGCGGTGTCGACGCGCTGGTCGCATAGACGCCGACGGCGAGCCGCGGCACGTCGACGCCCTCCGACACCATGCGGACCGCGACCAGCCAGCGCTGGTGCCCGCCGAGAACTCGGCGATGCGGTTCGATGCGACCCTTGTCGTCGGACAGCACGACCGTCGGCGCCTCGCCTGTCAGCGTCGTGAGCACCTTCGCATACGCGCGGGCCGCCTTCTGGTCCGAGGCGATCACCATCGCCGCCGGCATCGGGCACGCCGCCGTTGCGCTGCTGGGTGAGCCGGGTGTCGGCGGCCTGCATGACCGCGGGAATCCATTCGCCGTTCGGGTCCAGCACGGTGCGCCACGCTCGTCCGGTCTGCTCGGCGTTCAGCGGCTCACCGAGGCGGGCGGCGTGCTCCTCGCCGGCGCTGTCGCGCCAGCGCGCCTCGCCCGAGTAGGCCATGAAGACCACCGGCCGCACCACGCCGTCGGCGAGCGCGTCGGCGTAGCCGTAGACGTGGTCGGCCCGCGAACGCAGCAGACGCCCGGCGCCGTCGGGCTCGTAGTTGATGAACGGGATCGGACTGTCGTCGCTGCGGAACGGCGTACCGGTGAGGGAGAGCCGGCGGGTGGCGTCGCCGAACGCCTCGCGCATCGCCTCGCCCCAGCTCTTGGTGTCGCCGCCGTGGTGGATCTCGTCGAAGACGACGAGCGTGCGGCGGTTCTCGGTGCGCACCCGGTGCCGGGTCGGGTGGCTCGCCACTTGCGCATAGGTGACGACGACGCCGTGGTACTCCGAGGATGTCTGCGCGTGCGGAATTGCTGAACTTCGGATCGAGCGCGATCCCGACGGCCGCGCCCGCCAGCGCCCACTGCGTCTTGAGGTGTTCGGTCGGCACGACGACGGTGATCTGGTCGACGACGCCTTCGGACAGCAGCTCTCCCGCGACGCGAAGGGCAAACGCCGTCTTCCCCGAGCCGGGGGTGGCGACGGTCAAGAAATCTCGTGGCCGAGCGGCGAGATACCGCACCAATGCCCGACGCTGCCAGCCCCGCAAAGCCTGGGTGTCGGGCGCTGCATAAGCCCGCACCCAAAGCTCCTCACTGATCGGACAGCAGCCTAGCGCAACGGATTACGGGTCCGCATCTTTACTGGACAACGTGTCGGCCGGCCGTCGGTTCGCCGGCGGCCCGAGGTGCCGCCGCCACCGGGTGGGCGTCAGCGCGGAGAGGAGTACCGGAAGGCGCGAGCCGTCAGGGCGCGCCCAGAGCCAGCAAACACCTGCTTGCGCGGCGGCAGGCTGGGTACTCTACCTGCCCACGATGACAGAAATGTCCTACCCGAGCACCGGCGACATCGACCCGTGTGTACGCGTTTACGGGACGCGGGTACACAACCTACGGGGTGTCGACGTCGCGGCCCCGCGTGACGCGCTGGTCGCGTTCACCGGGATCTCCGGATCCGGCAAGTCGTCATTGGCCTTCGGGACGATCTACGCCGAGGCGCAGCGCCGCTACTTCGAATCCGTCGCTCCGTACGCCCGCCGCCTGCTGCTGCCTACCGGAGCGCCGAAGGTAGACGACATCACCGGGCTGCCGCCCGCCGTCGCGCTGCAGCAGCGCCGGGGTTCGGCGACGTCGCGGTCGACAGTCGGCACCGTCACCACCCTGTCGAACCTGCTGAGGATGCTGTTCTCCCGCGCCGGGACCTACCCGCGGGGAGCCACGGAACGACTGGACTCCGACGCGTTCTCCCCGAACACCGCGGTCGGGGCGTGCCCGGAATGCCACGGGCTCGGACGGATCCACCGGGTGACCGAAGAGACACTGGTCCCAGACCCGTCGCTGACGATCCGCGAAGGCGCTGTCGCCGCATGGCCGGGCGCGTGGCAGGGTCAGAATCTGCGCGACATACTCATCACGCTCGGCTACGACATCGACAAGCCGTGGCGGAAACTTCCGAAGCGGCAACGCAATTGGATCCTGTTCACCGATGAGCAGCCGACCGTCGAGATCGACCCGGGTCAGCACCCCGTGCAGGCCGATTACTACTACAACGGCACGTTCTCCAGCGCCGAACGCCACGTCCGCCACACGTTGGCCAACTCGCAGAGCGCGATGATGCGTCGCCGCGTGTTGCAGTTCGTCGACAGCGTCGAGTGCCCGCTGTGCGACGGTTCCGGGCTGCGACCGGAGGCGCTGAAGGTGACATTCGCCGGGCGCACGATCGCCGACTACGCGGCGATGCCGCTGGCCGACCTTGCGGACACGTTGCGCCCGACGGCTTCTCGGACCGATGCCGCCGCCGCGTACGAGTCCACGAATTCCGGTGAGCTGACCGAAGTGGCGACCATGATCGCCGCCGACCTCGTCGCGCGCCTGCAGATACTCATCGATCTCGGTCTCGGCTATCTCACGCTGAGTCGCCGCACTCCGACGGTGTCACCCGGCGAACTGCAGCGGCTGCGGCTGGCCACTCAACTGCGTGCCGGCTTGTTCGGCGTGCTCTATGTGCTCGACGAGCCGTCGGCTGGACTGCACCCCGCCGATGCCGAGCCGCTACTCGACGTGCTCGATCGCCTTCGGCGGGCGGGCAATTCGTTGTTCGTGGTCGAGCACGACATGGATGTGGTTCGCCGTGCCGATTGGATCGTCGACGTCGGACCCGGAGCCGGAGAGCTCGGCGGGGACGTGCTCTACAGCGGGCCGGTGCCGGGTCTCGCCGACATCGAGGGATCGGTCACTCGTAGGTACCTTTTCGACGAGCGCGGCCGCCATCTCGTCAGCCCCGCACGCGGTCCGGCCGGCTGCGGCTGCGCGGGATCTGCTTTCACAATCTGAGAGACCTCGACGTGGACCTGCCGCTGGGTGTGTACACCGCGGTCACCGGAGTGTCCGGTTCAGGCAAGTCGACGCTGGTCGTCAAGGTCCTCGGCGATGTCGTCAACAGCCATCTCGGCACGGGACGCGCAGCCGAGCCGGCCGAATCCGACGACGACGAAGCCGACACCGAGATCGTCGATCTCGATCACGACGCCAGCGTCGGCGTGACGGCCGAGGGGGTCGAGGCGATCAACCGGCTGGTGTCGGTCGACCAGCGCCCGATCGGGCGCACGCCGCGCTCGACGCTGGCGACCTACACCGGCTTGTTCGACGCCGTGCGCCGCGAATTCGCCGCGACCCCGAAGGCGCGCCGTCGCGGCTGGACCGCGGGCAGGTTCTCGTTCAACGTGGCCGAAGGCCGCTGCCCCACCTGTCAGGGGGAGGGGTTCGTATCCGTCGAATTGTTGTTCCTGCCCGGCACATACGCCACATGTCCGGCGTGTCATGGTGCGCGCTACTCCGACGAGACACTCGAGGTGCGTTACCGCGACCGAACGATCGCCGACGTGCTCGCGATGACCGTCGACGAGGCCTCGGAGTTTTTCGCCGACGTCGCCAGCGCGGCGCGCAGCCTGACCACGCTGCGAGAGGTCGGACTGGGATACCTACGACTCGGACAGCCCGCGACCGAGCTGTCAGGTGGCGAGGCGCAGCGGATCAAGCTCGCCTCCGAACTGCAGCGGCCCCGGCGGGGACATACCCTCTACGTCCTCGACGAGCCGACCACCGGGCTGCACCCTGCCGATGTCGATCTGCTCGATCGTCAACTGCACCGCCTCGTCGACGCGGGCAATACCGTGGTGGTGGCCGAACACGACATGCGGATGGTCGCGGGTGCGGACTGGGTGATCGACCTGGGACCGGGCGCGGGCAATGACGGCGGACGGGTCGTAGCGGCAGGGCCCGCCGGAGAAGGTGGCACGTGCGGAACACAGCCGCACGGCGCCGTATCTGGCGAAGCGGTTGGCGCTAGATCGCTATTCGACGAAGAAGTTGTCGTTCTTGATGAACCACTCTCGGCGCTCCTCGTCGGTCAGGTCGGCCAGCTGCGCGAAGCCCTCGAAGTAGGCCTCGCGGGGCGCGCCGGGAGCAAACAGCATCAGGACCGACGTCGGTTCGTCGGCGTCGTTGCGGAAGCCGTGGATGCCGCCGGGCGGCACGTAGAGGAAGTCGTTGGGCTTCCCGTCGATCCAGTCCGTGCCATCGTAGAGCCGGATCGTCCCGGACAACACGAAGAAGGCCTCGGACATAGCGCGGTGGATAGTGCGGGCCCGGGCCGCCGCCCTTCGGCGCGATGTCGACGCGGAAGAGTCCGTAGTCACCATCGGTGGCTTGGTCGGTGGCCAGATAGTGGTACCGCGTCAGGCCGAATGAGTCGTAGTCCGGTTCGTCGGTGCCGCGCCGAAGCCGGGCGCTGACCTCGCCGGTGTCCTTGGTGTAGCGGGCCGGCGGGTAGGGCGGCACGTTTCGAGGATCCCAGAGTGACATCGGTTTCCACCCTGCCACAGCATTCGCATCGACGAACCAGCAGACTGACGGCTGGCGCCAAGCCAGCGTCACTAGCCTTCGCGCGAGTGATCGACCGGCGGATGTTTCTGGCAGGTGCTGCCGGTGCCATCGCCGCGATCGGACTCGGCGCCGCGCACGCGGCCGCTGCCCCGCCAGCGGAAGTTGCTGTCTCCAATTCGGCGCGCAAGCCGACCGCATGGGGTACGTCGCTGCCTGGCATCGCCACCACGTTCACGCCGACTGGTAAACAGATCGCATTGACGTTCGACGCGTGCGACGGAAAATGCGATGAGAACCTCCTCGACACGTTGCAGCGCAATGCAATACCCGCGGTGTTGTTCTTCTGCGCGAAGTGGATCGACGCGAATCCGGGGCGCGCTGTGCAACTCGCTGCGAATCCGTTGTTCGACATCGGTAACCACGGCACGCGCCACGTCCCGCTATCGGTTACCGGCCGCTCGGCGTACGGAATCCGCGGCACGCGGTCGGCTCAGGAGGTCATCGACGAGGTGTCGACCAACCACGACAAGCTTGCCGCTCTTACGGGACGGGCGCCGACGTGGTTTCGTCCCGGTACCGCCTATTACGACGACGTCGCCGTACAGATCGTCCGGGACCTCGGTCAGCAGCCGCTCGGGTTCTCGGTGAACGGTGACCAGGGTGCGACCGCGTCGGCTGCCACGGTTGCCAGGACGGTTGCGGGTGCGGCGCCGGGGTCGATCGTGATCTCCCACATGAACCACCCCGAGTCGGGGACCGCCGTCGGGATAGGGAACGCGATCACCGCACTGCACTCGGCCGGGTGGGAGTTCGTCCCGCTAGCCGGCCGAGCGCTGCAGTGATCGCGTCGTGGGATCAGACGAGGGCGGAGACGGGGTAGGACACCTCGGTGAGTTCTTCGGAGACTGTCCACAGCCTGCGCTGCGCGTCCGTCTCGTGCGACGCGCGGCTCGAGGCGACCACCTTGGGGTAGCCGCGTTGCTCGCCGAACCCGTCCGGGCCGAAGTACTGACCGCCGAGCACGCCGGGGTCCGTCGCTGCCCGCAACGTCGGCAGGGCACCCATATCGGGGTCCTGGAACAGCGGTTCGACAAGCTTCGTCGCCGCCCCGACCAGCGGCGGCAGGTTGCGGGTCAGCTCGGTCCGCGAGCCACCCGGGTGCGCGGCCACCGCGATGGTGTCGGTGCCTTGCAGGCGCCGCTGAAGCTCATAGGTGAACATCAGGTTGGCTAGCTTGGACTGTCCGTATGCGCCGACCCGGCTGTAGTCGCGCTCCCACTGAAGATCGTCGAAGCGGATGCCCCTGGCGAACCGATGCCCGACGCTGCTGACCGTCACCACGCGTGAGCCGGGTGCGGCGAGCACGCGGTCGAGCAATAGCCCGGTGAGGGCGAAATGGCCGAGATGGTTTGTGCCGAACTGCAATTCGAAGCCGTCCTTGGTGGTCGACTTCGGTGTGAACATCACGCCGGCGTTGTTGATCAGCAGGTCGATGCTGTCGTAGGTCGACTTCAGCTGGTCGGCGGCGGCGCGAACGGAGTCAAGGGACGTGAGGTCGAGCTCTTGCAGCGCCACGCCGGCGCCGGGGCTGGCCGCCTCGATGCGGTCCGCTGCGTCCTTACCCTTGTCGAGGTTGCGGACCGCGAGCACGACGTGCGCGCCCTTGGCCGCGAGCGCCGCGGCGGTCTCATAGCCCAGGCCGGTGTTGGCGCCGGTGATGACCGCGGTGCGGCCGGACTGATCGGGAATGTCGGTGGTCGTCCACTTGGACATCGATTCTCCTCGGTAGAGTGTTAAGCGGAGCGTGCGCCCCGTTTGGATTACGACTATACGGAACGCACGCCCCGGTTATCTATTCCCGAGGTGTGACATGGCCCAACCGGATCGACCGTTGCGAGCTGACGCGGCGCGCAACCGCGCCCGCGTGCTGGAGGTCGCCTACGACACTTTCGCGGCCGAGGGCCTCTCGGTGCCCATCGACGAGATCGCCAAGCGTGCCGGCGTCGGGGCGGGCACGGTCTACCGCCATTTCCCCACGAAGGAAGACCTGTTCCGGGCGGTGGTGGCGGACCGGATTCAGCGCATAGTGAACGACGCACGCGCGCTGGTGGCCGGCGACGACCCGGGTCAGGCGCTCTTCACGTTCCTGCGCTCGATGGTGCTCGAGTGGGGGGCCACCGACCGTGGGTTGACCGACGCGCTCGCGGGACTGGGCATCGATGTGGCGACCGCGATGCCCGAGGCCGAGGGCGAATTCCTCGGCGTGGTCGGTGAGTTGCTGCGTGCGGCACAAAAGGCGGGCACGGTGCGGCCAGACGTGGACGTGCCGGACGTCAAGGCGATCGTGGTGGGCAGCCAGGCGATGCAGGCCTATCGGCCAGACGCTGCCGAGCGCCTCCTCGAGGTCGTGCTCGACGGTCTACGAGCCTGAATCGGGGAGGTGCGCTATCGTCCGATATTGACGGTGGCGTTAGAGAAGGACCGAAGTGGCCGAGTGGCACCAGCGAATGATCCCCGCGATCGTAACCACCTCCTTACTGCTGGGGGCCGGTACGGCGGCGACCCCGGTCAGCGACGCCGCGCCCGCCACCGAGGAAGCGGTGCTGGTCCCCGGAGCTACGGTCTTCAAGCCGATCAACCCCCTGTATCCGGTGCTCGCGACCACCTATCCGGTCATCGGGATCAACTTTCATGACGACGCCAACCCGCGGGTGATCGACTACTCGCAAGACGCCCTCGACTCAGACAGGGCCATCGCCGATGGTGTCGAGCAAGCGAACATCGGCGTTCGCGAAGTCAACGGCAAAGTCGTGGTCATCGGCGAATCAATGGGCAGCATGGTTGCTTCGAGACTCGCCGTGGAGTTGGCCGGCAGTGCCTCCGCCCCCTCGACAGATGACATCCGGTTCGTCTTGATCGCTTCACCGGAAGCCGGCGTCGCCGAATATTTCAAGGAAGACACCTACATTCCCATCCTGAATTACCGGATCAGTCGCGTCCCGGAGTCCAGGTACCACACCACGATCGTGATCGGTGAATACGACGGCTGGGCCGACCCGCCCGATCGTCCGTGGAACGTCGTCTCACTGGCTAACGCGGTGCTGGGCATTGCCTTCGTCCATGGACCGCCGATCGCGGCCGCCGATCCGGCCGACGTGCCTCCTGAAAACACCGTCATTAGAACGAATAGCCAGGGCGGGACCGTCGTCACCCATCTTGTTCCTACCGAGGACCTGCCGCTGACGCAGCCGCTTCGAATCGTCGGGATCCCCGACCAGATCGTGGACATGGCTGATCAGGTCCTTCGTCCTATCGTCGATGCCGGATATGTTCGCCACGACGAACCCGGAGACCTTCGCCCGTATTTCGCCGACGGCGAGATTCACCGCAATGCCCAGAGCCAACAGCTGGCACGCGAACCTCAGCCTCGTGAAGGGAAGCCGGACGAGAGTGCGCCGCGGCCAGATGGCCCGCGCGGCGGGGTAGAGCAAGTCGCCGAGCAGCTGGGCGACAAGATTCCTGAGCGGCAGGCGGTTCGAGCGCAACGACAGGCCGAACGCGAGGCGGCTCGGGCGGAACGCGAGGCGGCACGGGCGGAACGGCGAGCGGAACGCGAGGCGGAACGAGCGAGTGGCGAATCCGAACGGCCCTAGCGACCTTGCACTCGCCCTGGTCGAGTGCTAAAAATGACATTGGCACTCGCGATCGGTGAGTGCTAGGTCGGGACCGGTGAGACCAGGCAGCACAGCCAGGTCGTCCGTCGCGGGCACTGAGCCCGGCCAAAAGTCGTGCCATCCCTAATCGGAGGAATCACTTCGCAATGGCCAAGACAATTGCGTATGACGAAGAGGCCCGTCGTGGCCTCGAGCGGGGCCTGAACAGCCTCGCCGATGCAGTAAAGGTGACGTTGGGCCCCAAGGGTCGCAACGTCGTCCTGGAGAAGAAGTGGGGCGCCCCCACGATCACCAACGATGGCGTGTCCATCGCCAAGGAGATCGAGCTGGAGGACCCCTACGAGAAGATCGGCGCTGAGCTGGTCAAGGAGGTCGCCAAGAAGACCGACGATGTCGCGGGCGACGGCACCACCACCGCCACCGTGCTGGCCCAGGCGCTCGTTCGCGAGGGTCTGCGCAACGTCGCGGCCGGCGCCAACCCACTCGGCCTGAAGCGCGGCATCGAGAAGGCCGTCGAGAAGATCACCGAGACGCTGCTGAAGTCCGCCAAGGAGGTCGAGACCAAGGAGCAGATCGCTGCCACCGCCGCGATCTCGGCCGGCGACACCCAGATCGGCGAGCTCATCGCCGAGGCGATGGACAAGGTCGGCAACGAGGGTGTCATCACCGTCGAGGAGTCCAACACCTTTGGGCTGCAGCTCGAGCTGACCGAGGGTATGCGCTTCGACAAGGGCTACATCTCGGGTTACTTCGTCACCGACGCCGAGCGTCAGGAAGCGGTCCTCGAGGATCCGTACATCCTGCTGGTGTCGTCGAAGATCTCGACCGTCAAGGATCTGCTTCCGTTGCTGGAGAAGGTCATCCAGTCCGGCAAGCCGCTGCTGATCATCGCCGAGGACGTCGAGGGCGAGGCCCTGTCCACTCTGGTGGTCAACAAGATCCGCGGCACCTTCAAGTCCGTCGCCGTCAAGGCCCCGGGCTTCGGTGACCGCCGCAAGGCGATGCTGCAGGACATGGCCATCCTCACCGGTGGTCAGGTCGTCAGCGAGGAGGTCGGCCTGTCCCTGGAGACCGCCGACGTTTCCCTGCTGGGCAGCGCGCGCAAGGTCGTCATCACCAAGGACGAGACGACCATCGTCGAGGGTTCCGGTGACAGCGAGGCGATCGCGGGCCGGGTCTCCCAGATCCGCGCCGAGATCGAGAACAGCGACTCCGACTACGACCGCGAGAAGCTGCAGGAGCGCCTGGCCAAGCTGGCCGGCGGTGTTGCGGTGATCAAGGCGGGCGCCGCCACCGAGGTGGAGCTCAAGGAGCGCAAGCACCGCATCGAGGACGCGGTTCGCAACGCGAAGGCCGCCGTCGAGGAGGGCATCGTCGCCGGTGGCGGCGTGGCCCTGCTGCAGTCGGCACCGTCGCTGGACGAGCTCGACCTCACCGGTGACGAGGCCACTGGCGCCAACATCGTGCGCGTTGCGCTCGAGGCCCCGCTCAAGCAGATCGCCTTCAACGGCGGCCTGGAGCCGGGCGTTGTCGCGGAGAAGGTCCGCAACTCTCCTGCCGGTACCGGCCTGAACGCCGCGACGGGTGAGTACGAGGATCTGCTCAAGGCAGGCGTGGCCGACCCGGTCAAGGTGACGCGTTCGGCGCTGCAGAACGCGGCGTCCATCGCTGCGCTGTTCCTGACCACCGAGGCCGTCGTCGCCGACAAGCCGGAGAAGGCGTCCGCACCCGCGGGCGACCCGACCGGTGGCATGGGCGGCATGGACTTCTAAGTCTGGTCGAACGAGAAAGCCCGGTTTCCCTGGAAGACCCAGGGGGCCGGGCTTTTTCGTGTCCGCGCCTGCGTTTGGCGCTACAGTGCCGTATGGCCGAGGGCAGTGAGGATTTCTTCGTTCCCATCGTGGACGAGGACGGGCGCGTGACCGGCGTCATGGACCCGACGGCCGCCGACTTCTTGGCTTCGACCGAGCCGGACCCGACGCAGGCCAGCCTCGACGCGGCCTTCGACGGCGTTACCCGGGTCCGGCTGGTGGGCCCGCCGCGACTCGACAGCGACGTCATCCCGGACGAGGTCGTGCGCGTGGACGTCAGCGACCCTGAAAGTTTGGCCGAACTGGCCTGCGCCCTGAGGATTTTCGAGGCCGACGAGTTCGGCCACCTGATGAGTCCGGGGCTGAATCGGCTGGAACTCTGGGTGGGAGATCGGCACGCTCACACACTCGAACTGCCCGATTGGGACAGCATCCGGTGGCCGTTGGTGTGGAAGGGCGATGCCAATCTGGCCGAACCCAAGCTCTTCGAGGACTGGCTGCTTTGTCGTGGCGTTCCCGATGCGCGAGACAGCCGCGAAGAGAGCGAGCAGCGATACGCCGAATGGCTTCAGTCGACGCAGGATTCGCCTGATCGCTAAGTCTCCAATCGTTGACATAAGTCATCACACGGTGACATGATGGCGCCATGAACGCTCTGGTACGTCCGCATACGAGGTTGGCGGCAGCGTTGGTCGCTGCCGGAGTGGTGTCGGCCGCGTCGGTCGTGAGCATGCCTGCGCATGGTGGGTCGCCGACGATCAGCGCGAACATCGCCTATACGTCGGCGGTCACCGACACGCTGGGTGACGTCGGCCAAGGTGTCGAAGTGTTGTCCAGCCTGGTGGGCATCCACGTCGACGCGACGATTTCGCTGCCGTTCGAGGCGACGTTGGCCATTTTGGCGGCGGCGCAGCACCCGGAGTTGAGCGACAACGTGCTGAGTTATCTGGTGCAGCGCTTCGTCAATCCGACTGTCGGCGACCCGATTCACGCCTATCCGTTTGATACCGAGCTGACCGTCGCCGGGCTTGCGGACTTGTTGCCGTACCCACTGGGCCCGAGCGCAACAGAACCCGGACTCATCCTCGACGGGGGGAGGATCTTCGGGGATGTGTTCAACTCGGTCCTCAGCAAGCTCGCCGATCCACTGCCGGGGTTCGAGGCGGTCAACGCCGTCATGAACGACACCGTCCTCGGCGGCGTCATCGTCGCAGCCCATCTCGCGACGCGCGCCCCGATGAACATGGCCTGGAACACTGCGAACTACCTCGGCAATCTGCCCGCCAACCTGGAGGCAACCC
This sequence comes from uncultured Actinomycetota bacterium, assembly GCA_963766945.1. Classification (GTDB taxonomy): domain Bacteria; phylum Actinomycetota; class Actinomycetes; order Mycobacteriales; family Mycobacteriaceae; genus Mycobacterium. The sequence continues at coordinate 5,837 of CAVYCT010000035.1, read as the reverse complement.
TGGAATCGGCCGTTGCGCGGCCGGACCAGATACCCGGGCTGGTCAGCCATCTGGTCCATGGAGTGCTGTCTCCGGACGCCCAGGTCGGATTGTTCGGGAAGTTACTCGACAACGCGGTGGACCCGTTCACCTGGCTTCCGGCGCCGATCGGCTATTCCTCGGACGCGACGGTGGGGTTGGCGAACCAGACCCGCGACGTCATCACCGGCGTGATGAACGGGGTGCTGTCGGCGCTCCCCGCTCCGGTGACGCCGTCCGCGCTGCCGTCTGGCGCCGGTGCGGAGCTGGGACCGCGCGACCTACCCGGGGCAAAGGACGACGAGGAATCGGTGACTCTGAAGTCACTGAAAATGGACGAGAAGGAAAGCGACACAACGTCTTCGAAGATCCAGTCGCTGCAGACTTCGGCGAGTAATGACGTCGCGGATCCCGACGCGGGTGCCAAGGCTGACCTGGACAAGACTGACGCGGTGAAGGCTGACAAGACTGACGCGACAAGACTGACGCGGATCAAGGCCGATACCGACAAGGCTGACACTGACAAGGTGACCGATAAGGCTGACCGACAAGGCCGACAGCGACAAGGCTGCGGCCTGAGGCTCACTTCTTGAGCGGGACGCAGTCGTGCAGGCCGTCGGGGCTGGTCGAGGTGGACTCGGGGGTGGCATTGCGGTGCAGGACCGCGCGGGTGGGTTCGATGCGCAACGCGTCGTCGGTCAGACTGGCCCGAGCGTCGACGATCAGCGTGTAGCCGCCGTCCTGGCGCGGCGGCCAGACGAGGGTGATATCGCCGTGCGCAGCGACGTTTCCGCGAGTGTGCTTGCCGACGGCGCCGATATCGAAGACACCGTCTGCGAACACCGGACTCACCGCGACGGTATGTGCGCGGTAGTCGTCGCCGACCGTGATCAGATACGCGAGCGAAAAATCGGCGAGCGCATCGCCGAGCTTGTCGAGGTCCACCTTCACGCTCATAAGGCGAGGATACGGCGGCCCGCTACGGTTCAGGTCATGCCACGGGCGCCGGCTGACGCCCGCGGACCAACTTGCCGGGACGCGCGGGCGTCGGCGCGCCGTTCTCCGCGATGATCTCGCCGGATACCAGGGTGGCGACGTAACCGTCGGCGGTCTGGTCGAGGCGGCGCCCACCTGCAGGCAGGTCGTGGGTGATGACGGGCTTGTGCAGCTTGAGCGCGGCATGGTCGATCACGTTCAGATCGGCCTTGTATCCCACGGCGATTCGGCCGCGATCGGCAAGCCCGGCGACTCGGGCGGGCACCGAGGTGATCATCCGGATCGCCTCGGCCACGCTGAGGCGATGCGTCTCGCGGTCGCGGGCCCAGTGCGCCAGCAGGAACGTCGGATAGCTTGCGTCGCAGATCATCCCGTAGTGCGCACCGCCGTCGCCGAGGCCGAGCACCACATCGTCACGACGGATCAGCTCGCCGACGGTGTCGAGCGAGTTGCCTTCGAAGTTGGCCATCGCGACCAGAAGCATGGCATGACCCTCGTCGTCGAGCAGCCGGTCGTAGGCCTCCTCCATCGGGGTGACGCCGCGGGCCGCCGCGCGTGCTGCGATCGACGTCGATTTGTCGGGCTCGTAGTTCGGCTCGTCGGTCAACGGGAAGATCCAGTTCCACGCCTGCGCCAGATACAGCAGCGGATGGCCGCCGTCGGCAGGCTTGTCGGCGAGGATGCGGGCCCGCACTTCGGGCTTGCGCATCTCGGCGACCCGCTCGGCCAGCGGCAGGTCGGCGATCTCCTGATAGCTCGGGTAGAAGACGAACGGATTTCCGGTCAGCTCCAGGCCGATCACCAATCCGATTGGGCGAGGGAACATTTGCGCGGTGATCGACGCGCCGTCCTCGGCCACCGAGTTGTATTTCTCGATGAGCGTGATCGCGTCGGGCCAGATCGGGTCACCCGAGTTCCCCGTAGCAAGTGTGAACGTCACCGGCAACCCGTTGTCCTGCGCCGCATCGAAAACCTGCTGCAGCACGTTGGCATAGCCGCCCGCGGCGATGTCGGGCACGAACTGAATGAGTCCACCGCCGCCCTCGCGGACACCGGAGGCGATCGCGTCGAGCTCGGCCTGCGCCGCGCCGAAGGTGGGGATCAGTTCGCCACCGCCGGTCTTGTGGAACGAGAACCGCGACGACGCAAAGCCGATCGCGCCGATCTCGATGGCCTCCTTGGCCAGCTCCCGCATCCGCCCGAGGTCCTCGGGGGTGGCCGGCTCGCGCTCCGCGCCGCGCTGCCCCATCACGTACACCCGCAGCGGCGAGTGCGGCAGATAGGCGGCGACATCGATGTCGCGTCTACGCGACTCCAGCGCATTCATGTATTCGGGGAAGGTCTCCCAATCCCACGGCAGGCCGTCGACCATCACCACGCCGGGGATGTCCTCCACGCCTGCCATCACGTCGACGAGGATGTCGTGATCCTCGGCGCGACACGGTGCGAAGCCCACCCCGCAGTTGCCCATCACGGCGGTCGTCACCCCGTGCGCCGATGACGGCGTCATCCGCTCCGACCAGATGGCCTGCCCGTCGTAGTGCGTGTGCAGGTCGACGAAACCGGGGGTGACGAGCAGACCCGTCGCGTCGATCTCGCGGTCCGCCCCGGCTGCGTCCTCTCCCACCGCCCCGCCCGGGACGGTCCCGACCGCCGCAATGACCCCGTCCGTGACCGCGACATCGCCGACGAAGGGTTCGCCACCGAGCCCGTCGACGATGGTGCCGTTGCGGATGATCAACTCGTACGCCATGAGCTGAATGTACGACTCCTTCCTGGCGTCATGCCAGGATGAGGCCGTGATTGACCACTTCGGGATCAACTGCGCCGATTGGGACAACGCCAAGGCGTTCTACGACAAGGTCCTCGGCGTGCTGGGCTACACCCGGCAGATGGACTTCGAGGTCGCGATCGGTTACGGCAAGGACGGCAAGCCCGACTTCTGGATCGCCGACATGAACGCGGGCGACGCGGCGGGACCCAATCGTGAGGTCCATTTCGCCTTCCAGGCCGCCGACACCGATTCTGTCCAGGCGTTCTACGACGCCGCCCTGGAGGCGGGCGCCGAATCGCTGCACGCGCCGCGGCTGTGGCCCGAGTACCACCCCGGCTACTTCGGGGCGTTCGTCCGTGACCCGGACGGCAACAACATCGAGGCCGTCTTCCACGGCGCGCAGCCGCAAAGCTAGGTGGGTAACGTCAGGGTCATGACTGGCTCTGATGCGGCGGCGGTCCGCGAACTGCTGCGCGACTCGTTCACCCGCCTCATCGAGCACGTCGAGGGGCTGACCGACGGGCTGACCGACGAGGTCGCGTTCTTCCGCCCGACCGCGGAAGCCAACAGCATCTCGTGGCTGATCTGGCACAGCGCCCGCCAACACGACCTCCAACTCAGCGACATCGCGGGCTCAGAACAGGCGTGGTTCCGCGACGGCTGGGTCGACCGGTTCGGCCTCGACCTCCCGCGCGACGCCATGGGGTACGGCCACAACGCGGACGAGGTCGGCCTGGTGCGCGCGTCGGCCGATCTGCTCGCCGGCTACTACCACGCGGTGCACAAGGCGACGCTCGAGTACATCGCCACGGTTACGCCCGACGAGCTGGACCGCGTCGTCGACACCCGGTGGAATCCACCGGTGACCGCGGGCGCGCGGCTGGTCAGCATCATCGACGACAGCGCACAGCATCTGGGCCAGGCGGCCTACGTGCGAGGAATTGCGTGATTCGCTGGTGGCCGCCGATCGCCTTGACAGCCATGGCCGCCCTGGGATTGGCGGTCGGAAAGGGCGCGACCCCGATCGACGATTGGTTCCATCAGTTCCGCCACAGCCCGGGCCAGTATCTGCTGGTGCTCACCGACCCGTCGCTGCTGGCCGTCGTCATGATGGCCGGCATCGCGGTCGCGTTCGACAGCAGGCGAGGACGGCTGGCGGCAACGGCCGCGGTGTCGCCGATCGTCGCGTGGTTTCTCGTCCAGATCTTCAAGGACATGTTCGGGCGGCGGAAGGATGCCACCCTCGCGTATCCGAGCGGCCACATCACCTTGACGGTCGTCATCTGGGGGATGGTCGTCCTGGTGGCCGGGGCGGCGCTGTGGTCTGTGGTCACAGTCGATCGCCGTGGTCGTGCTCGCGATGCTCGGACAGGCCGTCACGTGGCACTACTTCACCGACACCATCGGCGGGTTGTTGCTCGGCACCGCGGTGGTGTGTGTCGCGGCGCTGATCACCAAACCGAAGTTGACAGGTGTCAACCCGGTGCGATCTAGCGTCACACGCGGTGGTTAACATAAGCCCATGACCGTGACGCCCGACGTTGAGCGCCCAGCACCACCACCATCCGTAATCCCGCGACCGGCGCGGTTGCCGGCACCGTGCGATGGACCGATCCGGCCGACGTGCCACGCATCGCGGCGGGGCTGCGCGCCGCGCAGACTCAGTGGGAGGCCCGCGGCGCCGCAGGCCGCGCCAAGGTGCTGGCCCGCTACGCGGTGTGGATGGGCGAGCACCGCGACGAGATCGAGGCGCTGCTGATCAAGGAGACCGGCAAGTCGGCGGGCGACGCCGCGCAGGAAGTGCCGATGCTGATCATGATCGCCTCGTACTACATCAAGACGATGGAGAAGGCGCTGGCGCCCGAAACCCGGCCTGCCGCACTGCCGTTCCTCGCGATCAAGAAGATCGAGGTGCACTACCGGCCGCGGTCGGTGGTCGGCATCATCGCGCCCTGGAACTTCCCTGTCGCCAACGCGATGATGGATGCACTCGGCGCGCTGGCCGCCGGCTGCGCGGTCCTGCTCAAGCCGTCCGAGCGCACGCCGCTGACCGCCGAGCTGCTGCTGCGGGGCTGGCAGGACTCGGGCGCGCCCGAGGTGCTGGCCCTGGCCCAGGGTGCCCGCGAGGTCTCCGAGGCCGTCATCGACAACTCCGACTTCATCCAGTTCACGGGTTCCACCAAGACCGGCGTCAAGGTGATGGAGCGCGCCGCGCGCCGGCTCACGCCGGTCAGCCTCGAGCTGGGCGGCAAGGACCCGATGATCGTGCTCGACGACGCCGACGTCGAACTGGCGGCCCACGCGGCGGTGTGGGGCGGCATGTTCAACGCCGGCCAGATGTGCGTGTCGGTGGAACGGGTCTACGTGCTCGAGCCCGTCTACGACCAGTTCGTGGCCGCGGTGGTCGCCGCCGTCGAGAACCTCAAGTCGGTGCCGGCGAGGGCAACCACGTCGGCTCGCTGATCGACAAGAGCCAGGTGGACGTCACCGACCGGCATGTCCGCGAGGCGATGGCCGCGGGCGCGCGGGTGCTGACCGGTGGCAAGCCGGCGCCGGGCGACGGCAACTTCTATCCGCCCACGGTGATCGTCGACGTCGACCACTCCATGACCTGCATGACCGAGGAGACGTTCGGCCCGACCCTGCCGATCATGAAGGTGTCGACTGTCGGCGAAGCGGTGCGGCTGGCCAACGACAGCCCGTACGGGCTCAGCGCCGCAGTCTTCTCCGGCGACGTCGAACGCGCGAAAGATGTTGCGCTGCAGCTTGATGCCGGAGCAGTCAACATCAATGACGTGGTCGCAAACCTGATGTGCATCACCGCCCCGATGGGCGGCTGGAAAGAGTCGGGCATCGGTGCCCGCTTCGGCGGCGCCGAGGGATGCGCAAGTACTGCCGCCAGGAAACGGTGGTCACGCCGCGTACCAACGTCGGCGCCGGCGGCAATTACTACAACAATTCGCAGCGCGCGCTGAAGCGGATGAACAACTTCATGACGAAGATGGCGCTCATCCGGCCACGCCGCATCGCGAAGTAGTCCACCCGGCGT
>CAVYCT010000034.1:0-26787 GCA_963766945.1 uncultured Actinomycetota bacterium | reverse complement strand
AGGCGCCCCGGTCGTCGGCCAGCATCAGAGCCAGCCAGTCGTTGGCGGACCCCTTGGCCCAGGCCGCGCAGAAGGTCATTACGCCGAGCCCGACCAGCCGCAGGTCCCGGATCAGCGGCACCCGTCGGCCCGGGCACGTGGTGCTCGCCCTCCGCGCACGAGGCGTCGGCCTGCAGGCCTTCGGGCATCGAGCGGACGGCGACCAGCGCCGAGCCGGCCAGCACCAGGCTTGCGAGCCCGAAGTGCACGGTCGGGTCGAGGTCGCCGTGCGCGGCGAGCGCGCCGGTGGCCGCGCCGACGACGGTGCCGATGCTCCAGCCGGCGTGGAAGCCGGCATCAGGTCCCGGCCGGCCTCCTCCTCCACCGCGTGGCCGGAGACGTTCATCGCGACGTCCCACACCCCGACGCCCGCGCCGACGAAGAACAGCACCGCCCCGAGCACCACCAGGTTCGGCGCGAGGCCGAGCGCCGGGTAGGCGAGCGCGCAGACGACGATGCAGAACGCCATCACCCGGCGCGCGCCGACCCGCTCGACGAGCCGCCCGGAGAACGGCATCGCGACCAGCGAGCCGACCGCGGCGAACAGCAGCGCGAACCCGAGCCCGCGCTCGTCGGCGTCCAGGTTGTCGCGCACCGCCGGGATCCGCGCGACCCAGCCGGCGAACAGCGCGCCGTTGGCCGCGAACACGATCCGGGTCGCCCAGGCCTGCCGTGGTACGGACGGCGCCGGCCGTCGGCGCTGCCTGCAGGTCGCGGTCGGTCACCGAACCAGGGTAGGCGGCTGGCGCCGACCTGACCCGGCGCGTGTCGCCGTCTGCGCGAGGGGCAGGATGGCGGCATGGACTACACCCACCTCGGCCGCAGCGGCCTCTCGGTCAGCCGGCTCTGCCTGGGCACGATGAACTTCGGCCCGGAGACCACCGAGGACGACTCGCACGCGATCATGGACCGCGCGCTCGACGTCGGCATCAACTTCTTCGACACCGCCAACGTCTACGGCTGGAAGCAGGGCGAGGGCATCACCGAGCAGATCGTCGGCCGGTGGTTCGCCCAGGGCGGCGGGCGCCGCGAGAAGACCGTCATCGCCACCAAGCTCTACGGCTCGATGAGCGACTGGCCCAACGACACCTTCCTGTCCGCGCGCAACATCCGGCGCGCCTGCGACGCGTCGCTGCAGCGGCTGCAGACCGACTACATCGACCTCTACCAGATGCACCACGTCGACCGGCCGACGCCGTGGGACGAGATCTGGGAGGCCTTCGAGGTGCTGCGCGCGCAGGGCAAGGTCCTCTACTTCGGCTCCTCCAACCACGCCGGCTGGCACATCGCGCAGGCCATGGAGGCGGCGCGCCGGCGCGGCGCGCACCGGGCTGGTCAGCGAGCAGTCGATCTACAACCTGCTCGAGCGCGACGTCGAGCTCGAGGTGCTGCCGGCCTGCCAGCGACTACGGCCTCGGCGTCATCCCGTGGTCGCCGCTGCACGGCGGGCTGCTCGGCGGCATCATCCGCAAGACCGAGCAGGGCAAGCGCCGGCTCGACCGGCCGCGCCAAGGACGCGCTGAAGGAGAACCGCAAGGCGATCAAGGAGTACGAGGACCTCTGCGACGAGCTCGGCGAGCAGCCCGGCCGACGTCGCCCTCGCCTGGCTGCTGCACCAGCCGGCCGTCACCGCGCCGATCATCGGCCCGCGCACCATGGAGCAGCTCGACGGCGTCGCTGCGCGCGCTGGAGGTCCGGCTCGACCAAGGACGTGCTCGGCCCGGCTCGACGAGATCTTCCCCGGCCCCGGCGGCCCGGCCCCCGAGGCCTACGCCTGGTAGCGCCGCTCAGACGACCGAGCCGACGACGACCACGAGCACGAGCAGCGCCAGCACGACCAGCACCACCCGGCGCCTCGTCCTCGGGTCCATGACCTCGACCCTATGGCCGCGGCGCGAGCGGCCAGGTCGCGATGTCGTCGTACGTCGGTGACGGGCCGAGGTGCGAGCGCACCAGGTGCACGGCCCCGGCCGACCAGCACCGGCCCGGCGTACGCCGACAACGCCGCCACCGCATCGGCCGGGTCCGTGTCGCCACGTAGCCGGGCGACGGTCAGGTGCGGCCGATAGGCGCGGCCGCGTTCCCGGGCCACGAGGGCCAGCGCACCGAGCGGCGCGAGGTCACCAGTGACGCCCAGCCACACCGCGCGGCGGCTGAACGCACCGGCGCCAGCCAAGGCCAACGACAGGTCGGCCGCGTCGCGCAGCCGCCGGTCCAGCCGGTCGATGACCTTGCGACCTCGGCGTCCGCCACCTCGCCGTAGAACGCCAGGGTGAGGTGCCAGCGCTCGGCCGGGATCCACCGCGGACCGTCGTGCGCGCCCCGCACCGCCGCGACCGCCGCGGCGGCGTGAGCGAGGGCATCGGCCGGCGGCCGGACCGCCACGAACAGCCTCACCCGGCGAACCGCCGCGGGTCGAACGTCGTCAGGTCGAAGCTGGTCGAGCCGTCCGCGACCAGGTCCGCGAGCACCTCGCCCAGCACCGGCGTGAACTTGAAGCCGTGACCGGAGAAGCCGCACGCGAGCATCACCCGCGGTGCGGCCGGGTGCGGGCCGACGACGAAGTTCTCGTCCGGCGTGAGGGTGTACCAGCACGGCGCCTCGCGGACGTGCCGGTCGCCGAGTCCGGGCATCAGCTCGGCCAGCGTCCCGGCCATCTCCTGGACGGTCCACGCGTCGGCCGGCCGCGCTGTCGAGAAGTGCACCGCGGCCTTTACGTCGCCCGTCTCGCCCTGCGTCGGCGCGCCGTACATCGACGTACCGTCCGCGCGGTCCCAGATCCAGACCGGCAGCCGGCCGGGCCGGAAGTCGTCGACCGACGGCGGCGCGAACCAGTGCTGCACGCGCCGCTCCACGGTCAGCGGCAGGTCCAGCCCGTTGAGCAGCTCGGGCGCCCACTTGCCCGGCGCGAGCACCAGGGCGCCCGCCGCATGGCTGCCGCGGGTCGTCGTCACCTGCACGCCGTCATCCGTCGCGGACCAGCCGGTCACCGCCTCGTCGTGGCGCAGCTCGGCACCGGCCGCGGCCGCCCGCCGCAGCTGTGCAGCCACCGCGCTCTCCGGCCGCACGGTCCCGGCGCCCGGCTCCCACAGGCCGACGACGCCTTCCGGCGGCCGCAGGGCCGGGAAACGGTCGTGCACCTCGGCGCTGTCCAGCACGGCGTGCTCGAGGTCCCAGTGCCGGGCGGTCTCCAGGCTGCCGCGGAAGACCCGGGTGTGCGGCAGGCCGAGGAACAGCCCGCCGGTCCGGTGCAGCAGCGGCTCGCCGGACTCGTCGGCGAGGTCGACCCACAGCTCGAACGCGCGGCGCAGCAGCGGCACGTACGCCGCACCCTCGAAGTACACCTGGCGCACGATCCGCGTCTCGCCGTGGCTCGAGCCCTCGGCATGCGCGCCCGGCCGTGGGTCGAGGCCGAGGGTGCGCAGGCCGCGACTCGCGAGATTCGCCGCGGCCGAGCTGCCGAAGCCGCCGAGCCCCGCGACGACGACGTCGTACGTCGGCACGCGGGGCTACTGCGTGACGACGTGCAGGCGCGAGCGCAGCCCGGCCAGCAGGTCGGGGTCGCCCTCCACACTGACGGCGGAGTCCGGCCGGCGGCCCCACAGCCACAGGTAGAGCTCGGAGGGCTCGCCGCTCACCACGGCGTCGGCCGGCCCCGGCTTTCGGGCGACATCGACTGCGTCGGGGGTGAGGGTGAGCCGCCAGATGTGGTCGCCGGTGCGCACCGCGACAGTGCCTCGTCCGGCGGCGTCGGTGCCGACGTCCTCGGCCTGGTAGGACAGGAACCAGTCGAGCACCTCGTCGATGCCGTCGACCGCGAGCCTGTCGTCGACCGGCTGTCACGGCGTCGTAGCCGCTCTCGACGTCGACCCGGTGCACCGCCGCCTCCTGCGCCATCCGGCGGTACCAGAACGAGACGTGCTCGTGCGCCTCGTGCCAGGTCCAGGACGCTGCATCCGGGCCGCGCTGCACCAGGATGCTCGAGCGAGCTGGTCGCGCTGCTCGCGGAACCACGCCAGCAGGTCCTGCCCGGCCTCCGGTCCGTGCGACCACGCGCTCGGGTCGCGCGGCCGGCCGCCGGTGATGGCCGCGACCTTGTGGCTGAACACCGAGCCGGTGTGCTCGACCGCATCGCGCACGGTCCAGCCCGGGCACAGCGGCACGGCGACGTCGAGGTCGCCGCCAGCGGCGGCGACGTCGAGGATGCGGTCGGTGTCGGCGCGCAGGTGGCGCAGGAAGTCGTCCGCCGTGAGGCCGCCGTACGTCGTGCCGGTCTCGGTCATGCCGTCATCCTGTCGCCCGGGGCCGACGGCCGCCAGACCGGTTCGGCGGTCAGGCCTGGTTCACGGTCTCGCGGGCCTCTTCGAGGCGCGGGTCGGGATGCCGGGAGGCCGCCGTCAGGTGCAGCTCGTCCCGGATGACCATGCCCTCGCGGCGGGCCAGCAGTGCACCGGCGACGATAGCCGCGGTCGCCGAGATGATGCCGCCGAGGATCAGGCTCCACCGAGCGCCGAACGCCTCCGCGACGGCGCCGACCAGCGGTGCGCCGATCGGCGTACCGCCCATCAGCACGGCCATGTACAGCGCCATCACCCGGCCGCGCATCACCGGGTCGACCCCGAGCTGCATGGTGGCGTTGGCGGCGTTGAGCAGCGTCATCTGGGTAAGGCCGAGCGGGATGAGCAGTGCCATGAACGAGAAGTACGTCGGCATCAGCCCGGCGGCGATCTCGACGACGCCGAACGCGATCGCTGCGAGGACGATCAGCCGGAGCCGCGGCCGTCCGCGGCGGGCGGCGAGCAGCGCGCCGGACAGCGAGCCGATCGCCACGACCGAGCCGAGCAGGCCGTAGGCGCCGGCACCCTTGTCGAACACCTCGGTGGCCATCAGCGCGGAGGTCATCTGGAAGTTCAGACCGAACGTGCCGACGAAGAAGACGATGATCAGCACGAGCAGAAGGTCCGGCCGGGCCCGCACGTAGCGGATGCCCTCGCAGACCTGCCCCGGCCCGCGCTCCGGCCCGCGGCATCGGCATCAGGTCCGCCGTGCGCATCCGGGTCAGCGCGAAGATGACGGCGCCGAACGACGCTGCGTTGATGAGGAAGACCGGGCCGGTGCCGATCAGCACGATGAGCAGGCCGGCCAGGGACGGGCCGATGACCCGGCCGAGGTTGAAGGACGCGCTGTTCAGCCCTACCGCGTTGGGCAGGTCGTCGCGGCCCACCATCTCGATCACGAAGGACTGGCGCGCCGGCGCGTCGCAGGCGGCGCCGACGCCGAGCAGCAGGGCGAGCAGGAAGACGTGCCACACCTGCACGACGCCGGTGACGTCGAGCAGCCCGAGGACGGCTCCGACGACGCCCATGAACGCCTGCGTGACGATCAGCACCCGGCGCTTGGAGTAGCGGTCGGCGATCGTGCCCGCGAACGGCGCCAGGACGAGCATCGGGAGGAACTGCAGCCCGGTCGTGATGCCGAGCGCGATGCCGCTGTGGCCGGAGAGCTCGAGCACCAGCCAGTCCTGGGCGACCCGCTGCATCCAGGTGCCGACGTTGGAGACGATGCCGCCGGTCGCGTAGAGACGGTAGTTGCGGTTGCGCAGCGCTTGGAAGGTCGGGCTCATACGCGCGTGATGCGGTCGAGCAGGGCCGCCGCCGCACGCAGGACGTCCCTCTCCTCCTGGGTCAGCTCGGCCAGCCGCTGCGCCAGCCACGCGTCGCGGCGACGACGGTCGTCGCGGAGCAGGTCGTGGGCAGCCTTGGTGAGCGAGACGAGGTGCTGGCGGCCGTCGCTGGCGTGCGGTGTGCGCACGATCAGGGCGCGCTCCTCGAGTCCCGCGAGGATGCGGGTCATCGAGGGCGGCTGGACCTTCTCGTGGTCCGCGAGCTCGCGGGGGGTCAGCGGGCCGTGCCGGTCGAGGGTTGCCAGCGTGGCCACCTGGGTGAGGCTCAACGTGTGGTCGCCGCGCTCGTAGCGCAGTCGACGGGTGAGGCGCATCACCGACACCCGCATGCTGCTCGCCAGCTCGGCGGTGCGGGTCATCGTAGGCATGTCGTAAGCATAACTCATTACTTCTGCTAACGACATTTCGCCGTCCGGAGTGTGGACCGGCCGGAGAACGGTGTCCTTTCAGGAGCATCGGATAGCGATTGCGGCGCTGGACGCCCGAATCGCTATCCGATGTCGACGAAACGGCAGCTCAGCCGCGGCCGCTGTTGTCGTCGTCGCCGGAGTCGTCGCCGCCGTGACCGCTACCGCCGGAGTCGTCGCCGCCGTGACCGCTACCGCTCGAGTCGTCGCCGCCGTGGCCGCTACCGCTCGAGTCGTCGCCGCCGTGGCCGCTACCGCTCGTGTCGTCGTCGTCATCGTCGCCGCCGTGGTGACGACCGTGATCACCGCCGTCGTCGTCACCGCCGTGGTGCCGGCCGTGGTCGTCGCCGTCCTCGGCGTGGTCCCGACCGCGGTGTCGGCCGCGGTTGCGGTCGGTCGCTCGCGCTGCCCGTGGCGCTGGGGTCGCGTCGTCGGACGATGCGCTCGCGCTGCCCGTGGCGCTGGGGGTCGCGTCGTCGGACGATGCGCTCGCGCTGGGCGAGGCGGTCGAGGGTGAGTCGTCCGGGGTGGCCGAGGCGGATGCGGACGGGCTGCTCGTGCCGACCGGGCTGCTGGTCGCAGAGGGGCTGCTGGTGGCGGGCGTCGGCGACGACGGGCCGGACGCAGCGAGGGCCACGCCGGCTCCGCCGCTGAGCAGGACTGCTGCGATGCCGGCCGTGAGGGTGGTGCGGTTCATGGGTGCCTCCGATGGAGTGGTGACTCGATGCACCGACCATGGCTCGACCCGGCTCATCGGGTACCCGTCGGAGACCTAACGTCAGCCCAACAACGGCAGGGGCGGCGGTACGACGGTCGCGCCGCTAGCCGCGGATGATGCAGCGGAACCCGAGGTGGCCGGTGCTGCTGCGCACCGTGTGGCCCTGCCGGGCGGCCGGCCGGTAGCGCAGGCAGTACGACGGCGCACACAGGTGCGAGCCCCCCTTGGTGACCCGGCGGTCCTCCTCGTGCAGCTCCTCGGCCGCTGCAACCGCGGGTGACGCCGGCGCACAGCAGCTACGCACCGGCTCCACAGCCTCGGCAGCCTCCGCGCTGCTCACACCAGAGCGGTCATCGCTCCAGCGGCTGACGGTCCACTCCCACACGTTGCCGGTGACGTCGTACAGGCCGAAGCCGTTGGGCGGGAACTTGCCGACCGGGCTGGTGCCGGTGCGGCCCTGCGGTCTCAGGTTCTCCCACGGGAACTGGCCGTGCCAGGTGTTCGCCATCACCTTGCCGCGGGGCGTGAACTCGTCACCCCACGCGAAGGTCGCTCCGACGAGTCCCCCGCGCGCGGCGTACTCCCACTCGGCCTCGTCCGGCAGCGACTTGCCCGCCCACTCGGCGTACGCGACGGCGTCCTCGAACCCGATGTGCACCACCGGGTTCCGGTCCAGCCCGTCCAGCGTGCTGCCCGGACCGGCCGGGTGCCGCCAGTCGGCGCCGGGCAGCCACTGCCACCACCGGGTCCAGTCGTCCAACGGCACCGGGCCGGTCGTGGGGACGAACACCAGCGACCCCGGCACGAGAAGGTCCTCGTCGGCGCCGTCGAACTCGGCCGGGTCCGGGTCGGTCTCGGCGACCGTGACGTGCCCGGTCGCCTTGACGAAGCGGCGGAACTCGGCGTTGGTGACCGGGTGCTCGTCGACCCACATCGGCCCGACCTCGACGTCGTGGACCGGGCCCTCTTCCGGGTAGAACCGCTCGTCGCCCGCGCGGTAGCTGCCGCCGGGGAGATGCACCATCTGCTTGTGCGGCGGGGGCAGGCTCATTCCTGCTCGGGCGGGTGCGCCGCGCCGTGACCGAGGTGCGCACTCGGGTCTCCCGCCGCAGCGGTGCCGGACTCCATCCAGCGAGTGAACCCGTCCGGGTCCCACTCGGCAAGGGCGTCGAGGTACCGGCCGCGGGCCGCCGCGATCCGGGCGCGTTCGGCCGGGTCGACGGACATCACCATCGCGCGGTAGCTCGCCTGCCAGGCATGGCACAGCTCGGAGAGCAGGAAGCCGAGCCCCAGCGCCTTGCCGGCATTGACGTGATCGATGGCCGCCATCCACTTCGGCAGCTTCGCCTCCTCGCCCGGCCGCAGTCGCCCACGCCACTGCTTCACCGCGGGCGGCCGGCAGTCGTCGCTGGTGACCTGTGGGACGGTGACGGCATGAACAAGCTGTCGTTGACCGCCCTTGCCCGCGAGCAGCTAGTGGTCGCGAAGGGGGCGTCCAGCGGCCGGGGCGCTCACACCGCTTACGGCGGGCACGAGCACGTGCTGCGCCAGACCGTGATCGCGCTGACCGCCGGCCGGCGGCTCGAGGAGCACGAGAACCCGGGCGAGGCGACGGTGCACGTCCTGACCGGCAGGGTCCGGCTCAGCGCCGGCGACACCAGCTGGGAGGGCTCGCCCGGAGACCTGCTGATCGTGCCGGATGCGCGGCACGCGCTCGAGGCGCTCGAGGACTCCGCGGTACTGCTCACCGTGGCCAAGCACAGCTGAGCGCCGGCGAGCACGTGCTAGCACCGACCGGACGCCGGCCGCAGTCGATCAACGCGACGGCTGCTCCTTGGTGAGGTGCAGCAGCCAGTCGCTGTCCGTGCGGATCAGGGCATAGCGACGTGAGCCCTGCTGACCGACCACCCGCGGGGCGCGGTCGGCGAACTTTCGGGGCACGCGTCCTTCGAAGGTGTCCGGCGGCTCGACGATGTGGTCGTCGACAGAGATGACGGTGTAGCGACGCTCCGCCCGTTCGGGTTCGGCCAGGAACGTGACCGTTCGATCGGAACCCGTCTTGGCAGTGGTGAAGTTGAGATTCGCCGCCATCTTGTCAATGGAAGTCATGGGCAATCCTCGATTCTTCTCGTCACTTCAGTACGCCGGGATCGGCCTTGATGGTCATGCGCGCCGCGCCGGCCCAATAGACGTCGGCGGCGCGTTCGATCAGCGATGCCTGCATGCCGACCATGTCGCCGCGGTTCATGGTCGACGGCGTTCGGCCGGTGACCATCACGTCGTATGCCAGTCGGCAGACGCGCTCGATCGACACGGCGCGGTAGACCGCCTCGGCCAGGTTGCGTCCAGTGGTGATGACCCCGTGATTGGCCAGGATCACCAGATTCGCCGTTCCGATCTGTGACGCCAGTTCTTTTGCACGCCAAGGCGCATCGATCTCACCGTCGTACTTCTCGACGAGATACATGTCGTCCAGAAACAGCGATCCGGTCTGGTGGACCAGTTCGGGCAGTGTGCCGAGGGCGGCGATCAGGCTGACGTAGTACGGATGGTTGTGGATCACCACCCTTGCGTCGGGCCGCAGCCGATGGAGCTCGGTGTGGATGTGGATGGCCGGTGTCACGTCCCAGCGTCCGCGGACCACGCGCGCGTCCTCGTCCACTACGCAGATGTCGGAGGCGGTCAGTTCCTGCCACCACAGCCCCCACGGGTTGACGTACATGTCGGAACTGTCCGTCGGGCTGCCAGGTGATGTGGCCCGCCATGTTCTCGGCGAAGCCGATGTCGGCGAGGTGGCGGAACGCGACCGCCAGCCGCTGTTCGTCCGTGAGGTCGGCCGATCCAGGGGGCCTGATGGGCGGCACCTTCGATGGCGCCCATACCTCCACGCCGCCGCGGCGCACTTCTTCTGTGGTCATGCCTCGACTCCCGCTCCTTCCGGTCCTCGCTCGTTCCTCGCTGCGATCCTCACTCGCGCTCGTCTTCGGGTGGTCATGACCTTGCCTCGATTGTCGATCGGATGTCTTCGCGAAGTTGGCCTTTGGCGATCTTGCCGCCCGATGACCGCGGAAGCTCGTCGCGGACCTCGAGCCGCTCGGGCAGCAGCTCCTTGGAAACGCCTTGCCGCAGGAGGTGTTCGACGAGCTCGGGCAGGTCCAGGACGCCGTCCCGCGTGAGTTCGACGAACACGCATACCCGTTCACCGAACACGGGGTCTGGCATCGCCACGGCCGCAGCCACCGCAACCGCGGGATGGGTCGCCACTTCCTCTTCCACCTGGACCGCGCTGATGTTCTTTCCGCCGCGCAGAATGAAGTCCGACGTCCGGCCGGTCAGCGTGAGGTAACCGTCGTCGTCCAGCTCGCAGATGTCGCCCATCCGCATCCAGCCTTCCTTCGTGAACAACTTGTCGTGATCGGTGCCATGCAGGTAGCCGAGGGACAGGGCCGGTCCGCGGCACACGGGTTGTCCGTGGCCCGACTCCGTGACGTCGCGGTCGCCGTCGAAAAGCCGCACCTGCATCTCCGGCACGATCCGGCCGGCGGTGCGCAGTCGGCGATCGAGGGAGTCCGCGAGGGTGGTCGCGCTCAACATGCCCGTCTCGTTGGAGCCGTAGAACTGCAGGATCGTCACGCCGGTCAGCTCCTCGAACCGCGCCGCCTGCGTGTACGGCAGCGGCTCGCCGCCGGTGAACACGACGCGCAGGCTGCTGAGGTCGTACGCGGAGGATCCCGGATGGGCCAGAATCATCGCCAACTGCGTACTGACGCAACACAACACCGTCGCACGGTGGCGCTCGATGGCCGCGCACGTCGCCGCCGGATCGAAGCGCTCGATACGGATCGTCGTCGCGCCCAGGTGGATGGGCGTGGTGTGGGACGTCCAGATCCCGAAGCCGTAGGGCGTGGGGATGATGGGCAGGAACACGTCGTCGGAGGTGAGCTCGCCGTTGGCGACCGCCTTCTGGTGGAAGTAGTGCCACCGATTCTGATTGTGGACAACGCATTTGGGCGTGCCTGTGGTGCCTGACGTGGAGTTGATCAGGAAGACGTCGTCGGGACCGGCAGGCGACAGTGCTACTCCGGCATTCGGCCGGGGTTCTCGGGTGTCGATGACGAGGCCGAGACCCGTCGCCGAACGTGACGGCTCGAAGTCGCGAGTCCGCGTCGGCGGCGGCCTGCGCCGCCGGCTGACACCGTTCGATGTCGTTGACGAGCAGGGTCGGCCGGGTGGTCCGCAGGACGTGCGCCGCCTCGCGGACACCGACGCGAGCGCCTAGTCCCACGACGGCGGCGCCGCAGCGTTCGATCGCCACCAACGCGACATGGATGGCCGCACTGTCCTTGTGCCACAACGCAACACGGTCGCCCGGCCCGACCCCTAGGTCGGCAAGTTCAGATGCCAGGTTGGTTGCGGCGCAGTCGAACTCGGACCAGGTCAACCGGTAGTCGGGCGAATCGGGGGAGTGGTCGACGTACGCGGGCTTATCTGGCGACGACGCGGCGTTGCGGCCGACGAAGTCGGACAGTGTGGTGTCCGACCACCAGCCCGCGGCCCGATACCGCGCAGCTTCGGCGCTCGTCACGGCGGCCTCGTCGACGCCCATCACCAAATCATATGAAAATGAGGATCGCGGTCAATGGTCGGTCTCGGACGGCGTCTGTGCCCAGTCACGCAGCATCGACGGGTCCACGACGCCGGCCGAACCCGGATAGTGCTGCGCATCGACCAGGTGAGCGGCGGCAAGGTCGTGCGCGCGCCGAGCGTCGCCGTCCCCGATCGCGTCGATCACCTGGCGGTGGTCCTCCAACACCGCCAGCCGCTCGTCGATGGGCACGATGCTGCCGTCCGTCACCCGACTCGACCAGCTCGTCTCGTGAGCCGACCACAGCATCTCCAGGGCGCCCGCCAGGATGATCATGGTCTTGTTGCCGCAGTGGGAGACGAGCGCCTCGTGAAAGCGCCTGCTGGCCGACGTGACGAGCAGCAGATCGTCGACGGCGTCGACAGCGTCGGCGTGGAGGCGGCGCAGTGCGGGCACGACTGCACGCTTTCGGTCGCTGCGCGCAGCGCACAGGGCGGCACACGCGGGCTCCACCTGCAGCAGCGCGTTTCCGACGTCAGACAGCCCGACCTCCTGGGAACCGAGCACCAAACCGACGGTGTAGGCGACGTTCGCGGCGTTGGGCCGCCGCACCACGGCGCCGCCGAGCTTGCCGCGACGGACGCGCAACAGCCCTTCGGCTTCGAGGATCCGCATCGCTTCCCGCAGAGACGGCTTGCTGACCGGGAACTGGAGGAGGAGTTCGTCCTCTTTGGGCAGGATGCTGCCGTCGGCCAGCTCGCCGCGAAGGACCCGTCGCCGCAGCTCATCGGCGACCTGTTCGGCGAGGCGGCGGAACTGGATGGGTGTTTCCAAATGATTTGCATCGTACTGGCGGAGCCGATCGGCCCGCGCTGGCCAATAACGGGCTGATAACGAAAATATCTCAACGCCATAACCTGCGGAAACGTAAATTCCTTCCGGATCGTTGCTGTATCTGCGTCGGTTTGCACGTATCGTGCTTCTCCGTGGGCCGCCACTCATTAGCCAGGGATCGACGGACACCGTCGGAAGTCCTGGGTTCAGCCGTGGCGCCCGCTGCTGTGTTCCTTGCGAACAGGCGGCAACGGACACCGTCGCAAATGGTGCGGCGCAGACCCTCGATTGTCCTGCTGGCTTCCGTCATCGCCCCGGCCGCCTTCCTTGCTGCCGGCGCGGCCGACATCCAACCGGCCCCGAGCGGCGACGCCGTGGCGGCCGCCGACGACGCTTCGCCGTTGGCGTTCGAGATCGTCGAGGCGGCGTCGCTTGCGCCTTCGGCATCGCCGATCGTGGGTCAGATCTCGATGAGTTCCGGTTCCGACACGATGATTGCGGCATCGAGGTATCGCACAGTCGATCGTGCGCTGCCCGCCGGGGTCGCACCGGAGCGCGGTCTGCAGGTCCGCACCATCTTGGCGTCGCGCGCCATCAGCGCGGCGTTCCCGGAGATCCACAACATCGGCGGCGTTCGGCCGGACGCGCTCAGATGGCATCCCAACGGCTTGGCGCTCGACGTGATGATCCCCAACCCCAGCAGCCCCGAGGGCATCGCGCTCGGAAACCAGATCGTCTCCTATGCCCTGAGGAACAAGGATCGGTTCGACCTGCAGGACTGCATCTGGCGCGGCGTCTACTACACACCGAGTGGCGCGAAAGCGGGCGGATACGGTCACTTCGACCACGTGCACATCACCACGCACGGCGGCGGATACCCCACCGGCGGCGAGACCTACTTCCGCTGAGGCTCGTGGCCTCGACCGCAGTAGTTCGTTCGAGTGCCTAGCCAAAGTGCAGTAGTGCATTACTGAATCCGCCTTATCGGGTGGCCGCGAGCATCGGTGATGTCGGCGGTCACGGTCGCGATCAGCTCACTCGCGTAGAAAGGGCATCTCATGTTCAAGAAACTATTTATTGGCAGGATTGTGGTCGGCTCGGCGCTGGCCGCTGGAGTTGGTGTGGCGGGGATGATCGGAGCGGGCACGGCCGGTGCCGCGCCGGGTATCTCCTACGACGCCGGCCCCGGTGACCCGGTAGGAATCGGCGACAACTCGGCCACCGGTGCGCAGGCCAATGCGTCAAACGACAACCAGGCGTTGGCGATCAGCGTGTTCCGGCCTGCCACGGCCACGGCGGATGGTCAAAACAGGTACCGGGAACAAGGTGTTCGCACTCGACGGCACGGCAGGGTTCCTGACCAACTACACGAACCCGGCTCCCGACGACCACAACAACCAGGTGGTGGCGATTAACGGCACCGCTATGGCGCACGGTGAGTGGACCAACATGCTTGCCGTAGGCAGCAAAATATCCAACAGGTCTGTCTTCGAACCCGGCGGCGGCTACGAGGGTGGCGCTCAGGATTACGTATCTAGCGGGCCGTTGGCTACCTTTCCCTTCGTCGTGCCCAGCACCGTGGTAGCCGTCTGCGGGCAGCGGCTCTCAGGAAGCCAAGCCGTCTTTGAGGTGTCCGGAAGCATCACCTGCTCGTCGTAGGGCCTTACTCGCCGACATAGCTGCGGCCCTGGAGGGTGGGTTGACGCGGGTGAGCCAGTCAATGTCACCGGATGAAACACCGTGCTTGTGCGCGTGCTGCGTTAGGCGCGTCCTAGGGTGCGGCGTCGAGCAGCACCGTCTTGGTCTCCAGATACGGCAGGAGCCCTTCGCGGCCGCCCTCTCGCCCCATGCCGGACTGCTTGAACCCACCGAACGCCGAGTCGAAATCGATTCGCATTCCGTTGTGCCCGACGGTGCCTGACCGCAGGCGCGCTGCAACTTCGCGCGCGCGGGTGGCATCCGGGGTGAAGACCGCGGCATTGAGTCCGTAGATGGTGTCGTTGGCGATATCGACGGCGTGTTCGTCGTTGTCGGCAGGAATCACGCTGAGCACGGGCCCGAATATCTCCTCCTGAGCGATGACGTGCTTGTTGTCCACTCCGGAGAACACCGTCGGCTCGATGTAGTAGCCACGCTTCAAGTGCTTGGGCCTGCCGCCGCCGGTCACCAACGTCGCACCCTGTTCGATGCCTTTGGCGATGTAGTGCTCGACTCGATCGCGCTGGCGTTCCATCGCCAGCGGTCCCATGTGTGTCGCCTCGTCGAACGGGTCGCCGACCTGTACCGCGGAGAACGCGGCGGCCAGCGCGTCTGCGAACTCGTCGTGGCGCTTGCGCGGTACCACGATCCGGGTGAGCGAGGCGCACACCTGCCCGGACAGAAAGCACTCCGCGCCGGCCAATGTCATTGCCGCGACGTTCATATCCGCGTCGTCGAGTATCACCGCCGCGGACTTTCCGCCCAGTTCCAGCGTGCAGCGGGCAACACGCTCGCCGCAGATCGCGCCGATCTTGCGGCCGGCCGCCGTCGATCCGGTGAACGAGATCTTGTCGACGCGGTGGTCGCGCACCATGAGTTCGGACACCTCGCGGTCTGCGGTGATGACGTTCAGCACGCCGTTCGGTAGGCCCACCTCCTCCGCGATCTCCGCGAGCAGGTAGCCGGCACCTGGGGCCTCGGGCGAGACCTTGATGATCACCGTGCATCCGGCCAGCAGAGCCGGGGCCAGCTTGGTCAGGATGAGCGGCAGCGGCGCGTTCCACGGGATGATCGCGCCGACCACGCCGACAGGCTCGCGCACGAGAAGGCCATATCCACCCCCGGCCAGAGACAAGGGGTTTGGAGTGTAGGGCTCCTCGAACGGGTAGTCGTCGGCCAGGCTCGCGTAGAACCTCAGCGTCTCGGCGTAGCCGGGGGCGCCGGCCTTGGCGATGGCATGCACCACTCCGGATTCGCGTGGCCACATCGCGCTGTAGTCCAGCGCCCGCACCTCGAGATTGTCTGCCATCGCCCGCAGATACTCGGCACGTTCGAGGTGCGACAGTCGCGGCCACGGCCCCCGATGAAATGCGCGATACGCGGCGCCGATCGCGAGATCCATGTCCGCCGGCTGTGCTTCCGGGACTTGGAAGTACACCTGTTCGGTCGCCGAGTCGATGACGTCGAAGACGGCGCTGGAACTGGGTTTGACCCATTCGCCGTCGATAAAGAGACTGCCGGTATTGCTCAGCGGCACAACCGCTTCGACGCCTGCACTCATATCAATCCTTTGTTCATCTGTTGACGGTTCCCTGGTCGACCGACATCGCGGTTCCAGTCACGGAGGACGATTCGTCGCTGGCCAGGAACACCACCATGTTCGACACGTCCTCAGGCGCTAGCCAAGGACCACCCATGGGCATCAAGGTCTTGAAAACAGGTTCGCAGTCCTGCAATGTCGGGTTGTCCAGATCTGGCCGGAAGAGTCTGAACAACTGCTCGTTGGCGGTGATCATCGCCGTGTCACGGCGCCGGGGCAGATCGCGTTCACGCGAATACGTTCCGCCGCAACTTCATTGGCCAATGTCTTGGCCAGGGCGACGACACCGGCCTTGGTCGCCGCGTAGTCGCCGAGGTTTTGCGCGAACCGAAGCGCCGCAGCAGAGGCGGTGAGGATGATCGACCCGCCGTTGCCGGCGGCACGCATCGGCGGCACGGTGACGGCCAGCGTGTTGAACACGCCGGTGAGATTGATGTCCATGACGTCTTGCCACTGCTGGGCGGGGATCTCCCAGATCGGCCGCCCGATGGGCATGATGCCGGCATTCGCACACACGATGTCCAGCCGGCCGAACTCGGCAACTCCGGCCGTCACCGCACGTTGCAGTCCGTCGCGGTCGCGTACATCGACACGCGAGAGGTCGGCTCGGCGGCCCGTCTTCTCGACCAACACCGTCGTCTCGTCGAGATCCTCCAAGGACGCCATCGCGTAGGCGGTGGAATCGACGTCGGTCAGTGAGTCGACACCGATGATGTCGGCGCCCTCTTCGGCGAGCCGGATGGCGTGCGAGCGTCCCTGACCGCGGGCCACCCCGGTGATGAATGCGACCTTGCCGTCGAGTCGGCCCATCGTTAGCCCCTTTCGTCGGCCCGACGGATCAACGGTGATCGGCGGGCTGACGCGAAACTAGAGTAGGTCGCTACGCGAGTTAATGGAGCCGATGACGGGAATCAGTCACCGTCCGCCGGTTGATTCGCGAGTTCGACGGCCCGACTCAGCGTCTCACGGTCGACGACGTCGGCAGCATTCATCGGTTGGGTGAGCACGCCCGACTCGGTCGCGATGTCGATCATGAACTTCACGCTGTCGTCGGAGAGTCCGCCGTCGTCCGTCCAGAACGGATACTGCTGGATGAGTGCGAACAGCTCCCTCAGTGATTCTTCGGAGGGTGGCGCTTCGACGTATTCGTTGACCGCGGCCTGGAATAGGGCGAAGTCGCTCTTCAGTGCCTTCATCGCGCGCAGTGTGGTGGCGCAGTACCTGGCGGCGAGTTCGCGGTTCTGTGCGAGCCAATCCGCTCGGGCGGCCTGAGCTACCTTGATGAATCCGGGGGCATTCTCGTAGAGGGTGGCGATCAGCACCGGTCGGTTCACCGAAGCTTGCGCACCGTCGTACTGCGTGTCGTGAATCACCGTTGCATCGAGCTGGCCCGCGGCCCACGCCGCCGTTCGGGCGCTTGAGCTTTCGATGATCTGCTGATTCGGAATGTTCGTGGACGTCGCGGGGCTCGCCGATGCCGCTCAACAGCGCGTTGAGGACGATGGCTCCAGCGCCACCCGGGCTGTCGATGCCCACCCGGGTCGACGGTTCGAACAGCTGACCGGCGGTGTTCACACCGTTGGCGCCGGCCAGGACGAAGTCGTCCATGCTGACGTATGGGCAGAACATCTTGACGTCCTCGCCCTGCTCACGCGCATCCAAGATCGCGGAGAACGACGTCGCCATGACCTGGGCCTTGCCGTCGAGCAAGGTCTGCACCGCGTCGGTGTGGGAATCGAATTTCGTGACGTTCTGCTCGACGCTGATGGCCAGCCCGAAGTCGCCTCCGTAGTGGCCTACGCCGTAGACCAGCGGGATCTGCGACGCCTGTGGTTGCGAACCCAGCACGATGCGCAGCGACTCCCCGGTGCTTGGCTCGGCCGGTTGGGCTGAGGCGGAGCCGCAGCCTGCGAGCGTGAGCGCGCTGACGGTGCCGACGGCGATCAAGCACGTCGCACGTCTTCGACGACTCTTGGTTGACATGGGTCTCCCTCATTCTTCGTTGGTTGTCGAGCTGGTGAGCGTTGCTGCGGTGTGCCGCCGAAGAAGAGGTTGTTGCGGACTTCGCACGTGCGAGGGCCGAATCCCTAGACCTTGGGTTGAGCTGACCGTACGCGCAGTGAGCAGGTGAAATAGCGAAACGGCCGTCAAGAGGCCCGCGTGGGAAGTTTCACACAGACGGACGACGGGACCGTTCTCGCCTACCGGGAGCGCCGCTAGCGATCAGCGCCCGCCAGTCGCTGAGTCCACTTGTACAGACCGGCGACGACGGCGACGAACAGGACCACGCCGAGGATCTCGGCCCAGCTCTCGAATCCCTCGCCCACGATCGCGAGCGGGGCGTCGCTGCCGGAGCCGGCGACGATGCCCGCGAACACCACACCGAACAAGCTCTCGCCGACGATGAGACCCGTCGCCATCAGCACGCCGAGGCGCTTCTTCTGCTCGACGTCGCCGCCGCGTGCGGTCCGCCCACTTGTCGTAGTAGCGGCCCAGGAGCGCGCCGATCGGGATGATCAGGGTCAGCGACATCGGGAGGTACATGCCCATCCCGACCGCCAGCGGCGGCAGGGCGAACTTCGTCTTCAGCTTCAGCACCTCGTCGATCGACGATCACCACCGCACCGATGGCGGCGCCGAGACCCAAGAGACCCCAGTCCAAGTCGCCGCCGAAGACGCCCTTGGCGAGCGAGGAGATCAACGCCGCTTGCGGTGCGGCGAGCGCGTTCTCACCGGCGCCCGGTGCGCCCGACGAAACCGAACGCGGTGTTCAGCAGGGTGAGCACGGGGGGAATCACCAGCCCGCCGAAGACGACGCCGATGACCAGCGCGACCTGCTGCCGCCACGGTGTGGCGCCGACGAGCTGGCCGGTCTTGAGGTCCTGAAGGTTGTCGTTGGAGATGGTGGCGATGCCGAACACGATCGCCGTGGCGAACAACGCGTAGGCCACCAACCCCAACGTCTGCGCGGCGTCGTCGCTGCGCCCGTGCACCAGCACCAACACCAGCGACGCGGCGACGACGACCAGAATGCCGAGCCCCGATATCGGGCTGTTGGACGAGCCGATCAGGCCGGCCATGTACCCGGCGACGGACGCGAGAACCGCGCCGAGCACGACGACGAACACCAGCGTCACCGCGATGATGAGCGGCGTGTTGCCGCCGATCTGCGTGCTCTCGAGGAACCACCACAGCAGCAGCCCGATGGGGATCAGCGACACCGCGATCGTGCCGCCGACGATCCAGATGGGGAGGTCCCGTTCGGTCAGCTCCACCTCGGTCTCCGCCGCGGCGTGCGCGCGTCGAGGCGGCGGCCGCGCGGATTCCCCGAACGATCGGGCCGAGGATCTTGAGCAGCGTCCAGATGGCCGCGATGGCGATGGCGCCGGCGCCGACGAACCGGACGTCGTGGGAGAACGTGCTCGACACGACGTCCTCGACGTGCGTCGCCGCCGGTGGATGTCACCCCACGTCAGCGTCGGCAACAACACGAAGTAGGAGATCACCAAGCCGACGATCATCGCGAAGCCGACGGTGACGCCGACGAGATGGCCGACGCCGATCAGTGCCAGCGACAGGCTCGCGCCGATCGTCGAACCGCCGGCGCCGAGGCGGAAGTAGACGGATATGTCGCTGAGGATCACCTTCGTGGCGGCCAGGAGTGAAAACCCCGCTGCCGCAAGCGAACCCACGATGATCGCGCGCAGGCTTCGCTTGTTGCCCTCGCCGCCGTCCACGGCGGCCTCACCTACCTTGAGCACCTCGGCGGCAGCGACGCCCTCCGGGTAGGGCAGGTCCGAACCGGTGACCAGGGCGCGGCGCAGCGGCACGGAGTACATCACGCCGAGGATGCCGCCCACGATGCACACCGCCACCGTGATCCAGTACGGAAAGCCCGTCCACCAGCCGATCATGATCAGTCCGGGCAGGACGAAGATGATCGCGGCCAGCGTGCCGGCGGCCGAGGCGATGGTCTGCACGATGTTGTTCTCGAGGATCGTGTGCCCGCGGAAGTAGCGCAGGATCGCCATCGAGATGACTGCCGCCGGGATCGCGGTGGCGAACGTCAGGCCGACCTTGAGTCCCAGATAGACGTTGGCTGCCGTGAAGACGAGCGTGATGACGCCGCCGAGCACCACGCCCCGAACGGTGAGCTCGCGAATCGACGGAGTGGTTGCCTCCGTGTCGTCGAGTTTCGTCATCAATGCCTCCACCCACTCATGAAGCCGCGGTGTACCGGTGCCTGGGCGATGCTAATCGGTGGTCCGACGCTTTTCAGGGAGTTGGCACCGTCTATGAATCTGACGATCGTGCAAGCAATTCCGGACCCGGATCCGCTCGCGACTTTGCACGGCAGACACTCAGGTTTGGGGCCGGGCCCTCAGCGAGGCGGCGTACGGGCACGGGCGGTTCTGATGTGGCCGGACTGCACAGCAGTTAACGTTGTCACAACTGACACCACCTCTTCCGTTCGGCAACACCCTCGATGAGTCGTGGCGCGCGTCACGTCGCTGCGGAGGGGGAAGCGATGAGCACCATGCAAGATCCTGAAGCCGGATCTCAGGTCGGGCCGTACCGGCTTCGGCGTCTGCTGGGTCGCGGCGGCACAGGAGCGGTCTACGAAGCCGAAGACACCGACAACGAACGCGTCGTCGCCTTGAAGCTGTTTCCACTGTCACTCTCGAGCGATCCCGCCTACCGGAAGCGCTTGCAGAGGGAGGTCGACGCCGTCCGGCAAGTCGACGATCCGCACGTCGTGCCCATCAATAACGTCGGTGAGATCGACGGACGCCTCTACATCGACATGCGATTCATCGATGGAGCCGACCTCGGGACGATCTTGCAACGTCAGGGTTCGATCAGCCCATCGCGCGCAACTGCGGTCCTGCGCCAGATAGCGTCAGCGCTGGATACGGCCCATGGCGTCGGTCTTCTACATCGCGATGTCAAGCCCGCAAACATCTTGATGACGCCCGACGACGATGCATATCTCGCCGACTTCGGGATTGCCCGTGGCGCCGACGACGACAGGATCACCGCCCTCGGTTCACCTATCGGCACATACGCCTACATGGCGCCGGAACGGTTCGCGAGCGACACTGTTGACCACCTCGCCGACGTCTACTCGTTGGCGTGCGTCCTGTACGAGTGTCTAACCGGCCGCCCCCCTTTTCCAGGAGACAGTATCGAGCCACTCATCGCCGCACATCTCATGCAGCCGCCGCCGCGTCCGAGCGAAACGAGTCCCATGATCGCAGCCGAGTGGGATCAGGTGATCGCAAAAGGCATGGCGAAGAATCCCGCACAGCGGTACGAGAGCGCCGGGGCATTGGCGCAGGCTGCGCAAGCCGCGGCCAGCCAAGATGTGGTCGCCGAAGCTGGCGACGGTGTGTCGGTCAATGACATTGCGACATCTACACCGGGGCCCCGACCGCACGAAATCACGGTCTACCCGGACGTTCGAATCGGGCCACCGCCGCCGGCTGGATTGGCTGGCTTTCATGACGACGCGCGGATCAGCGTCTGGCGGCCAATGTCGCTCCGTGTCGGCTACTGGAGTTCGCTGCTTGTCAGCGTGCATACAAGCGATGCTCCCCCCGGTGTGCACGAGCGCGAGCATCCCCTTCGCGTGCTGAGGCGACGCGCTAAAGCAATTCTGGGAGAACAACTTCCGACCTACTCGCTGCTGTCAGTTGACAGCACTGTCGGTGTCGTTGAGGAGTCGGAAATAACTCTCCTCGTCGATCTACCGAACTTCGACGTACCTCGTGGGAGACGAAATTTCCTGTGGCTGAATGCATTTCACATGGAGGAATTCCATGTGCGGCCGTCATACGACTCTGACGGCCTTGTGACTCGCGGAAAGGTGCTCTGCTTCCACGGCACCGACCTCCTCAGCGAGATCACGTTGGCAATCCGCGTACGCACCGACACGACCGGTGATACCGGCTGGTGATCGTGCCGCTATCCATCACTGTCATCGGGAGCAATGGGAAGCCCAGTGCACGCTGGGATGTACGCGACGTCACTCGAAACCCACTTGCTCCACTGACGCTGACTCATGTTGGCAGAAATCTTCTCGCATAACATGTTTGGCGTAGGCGCGCCCGGCCATAGCCGCAATGTGTGGTCGTGCCCTGCCGAGGCCAGGGACCCGTTCTTGCTGAACGCCACACCGTAGACCGGTCCGGTGTGGCCCGTGAGCGCGTCGCCGAGGGGCCGACCGCTCGTCGTGTCCCATATTCGGATCGTGTTGTCGCTGCTTCCGCTGGCCAGATCCCGGCCGTCGGAGCTGAATGCTAAACATTTGACACTCTTCGTGTGTGCTCTGAGCGGTCCTCCTACCGGTGCGCCGGTCTCCACGTCCCATATTCGGATCGTGCTGTCGCTGCTCCCGCTAGCAATCTGCCGGCCATCGGGACGGAACGCCACGGTGCTCGCCGTGTCGGTATGCCCGCGCAGCGGTTCGCCAACCGGCTTGGCGGTCGCGGCGTGCCACAGCCGCAGGACGCCGTCGGAGTCTGCTGATGCGAGTGTGCGTCCGTCCGGGCTGAAGACCACGCTGCTGACCCACCAAGCCCTTACATTAATCGGGGCATTCAGGAGCTCGCCGGTTCGAGCGTCCCATATCCGTATCTCGTTGCCGCCAGCTGAGGCAAGTAGGGCGCCGTCTGGGCTGAACGCCACACTCGTCACTGGCCCGACGTGTCCCTTGAGCGTTTTACCCACGCGTTGGCCCGTAGCCGCCTGCCAAAACCGAATCTTGCCCGAGTAACCCGCCGAAGCGAACGTCTGTCCATCCGGGCTGAACGTCACACAGGAGACTCCTGTCGTGTGGCATTTGATGGGTGCATCGACTGGGCGGCCAGTTGCATCCCAGAGCCGGATCGTCGTGTCCCAGCTGCTAGTCGCAATACGGTCACCGTCCGGGCTGAACGCCACGAAGGTCAGGCCCTTCGTATGGCCCCCTATCGGACTACCGAACCAGCGGCCCGTGCCGTCCCACACCCGCAGTGTGTTGTCGTCGCTACCGCTGACCACCCGGTCGCCCCGGGGATCGAACGCAACACTTCTGATCCGGTCGGTGTGGCCGATTAGTGGGTCGCCGATGGCTTCGTGAGTGACGGTGTTCCACAAGCGCACAGTACGGTCAGCGCCCGCGCTGGCGAGCCTTAGTCCGTCCGGACTGAACGCCACGCTCCACACGCTGTCGGTGTGGCCTTGCAGCGGGAATCCATGCGGTCGGCCGGTTACGTTGTCCCAGAAGCGGATTGTGCCATCGTGGCTACCGCTGGCCAAGTGGCGCCCGCCAGGACTGAAGACGACGCTCTGGACACTGTCTGTGTGACCTTCGAGTGGCTGGCAGATCAGGGTGCCGCTCCTGACGTCCCATAGGCGGAGCGTGCGGTCATCACTGGCGGTGGCAAGTCGGCGCCCGTCTGGACTGAATGTGACACCTCCAACGCTTGCAGTGTGGCCGATCAGCGGTGGGTGCAATGCTCTGCCGGAGTCGATGTCCCACAGCCGGACAGTACGGTCGGCGCTCGCGGTGGCGAGCGTGCGTCCGTCTGGGCTGAACGCGACACTCCAGACGCTGTCAGCATGGCCGACGAGCGGAACTCCCTGCGGTTGGTTGGATTCGACATTCCACAGGCGCACGGTGCGATCTTTCCCAGCGGTGGCGAGCGATCGTCCGTCTGGACTGAACGCAACATCCCATACGGTGTCGGTATGGCCGACGAGTGGAATCCCTTTCGCCTGACCGGAATCGGCATGCCACAGGCGCGTTGTGTGGTCCGCACCCACGGTGGCCAGTAGTTGGCCATCGGGGCTGAACGCGACAGCGCAGGGCGTATGTCGGCCGGTGTCGATGATCTTGCGCATGCCGGGCCGTGCGAGCAGTCCGTCAAACAGGAGCCCCTCGCCGCGTTCGGGGTGCAACGCGTGAGCGGCCATAAGTAGCTGCAAACCCAGCGCGTCTCCGCCATCAATAGCGCCGGAAAGCATCGCCTTTGCGTCGGAGACGATCCGGCGGGTCATGATATCTCGGAGCCGTTGTTTTTCGGAGGTGCGTCTATCGAGGTCGCGCTTACGAGACGCAGCAAGGTAACCGGTTGTGTTCGCGAGGCGGTCGCGGAAACCCTGTTTATCGGCTACGGATTCGGCTGCTGCCAATCGCGTACCCTCCATCAGCCACGCGTCATCCTGATCATTTTTTTCCCATTCTCGCGCTGCGCGTTCGAGATCGGCTGCAGCAACGAAGTTTTGACGTTCAGCCGTGAGCCAAATGGCCAGATCCTGCCATTCGCGCAGCAGACTTTCCAACGCGACTTCGACGACTACCTGACCGTCACGTTCGTCGCGAACCAACAGTCGTTTTCCTACGAACGCGTTAATCAGAGAACGGCTTTCCACTGGCAGCTCGGCTTCCAACGCGACTCGACGCGTGGGACCATCAGTGTCAGAATCGATCGTGACAAGCCACGGGATGAACGCTGAACGCAACAATGCGAGCGCATCTGGCCGATCGTGCGGTGCTTCGGCCAGGATCTGCTCAATCTGACTATTGACGACATCCCGAACGCCGCCCATCGCTTCGTAATCGTCCAGGGTCAATTCGTTCGTGATGGGGTCTATCCAGTCGTCGTGAAGGCGAGCAAGCGTCAGCGACAACAGGGGCAGTGTGTCTGCGCCATCGCCAGCGTCTTTCAACAGCCGGTCGACTAGGTCCGGAGCCAGACGCACGGGCTGATCGGAGCCCAAGGTGCGGCTGGCCGGACCGGTGATAACTTCCTTGAACTGCGTCACCGGCATCGGCCGAAGCTCGTTGAACAACACCGTGGCCAGCTCCTCGAGCGCCGGGTGGTTCTGCATAGCCGCATAGCGATCCGTGCGAATCGTCGCCGCCACAATTAGTCCGAGATCGGTGGCGTTGACGATCGGCGCGACGTGGGCGAGCAACGTCAGAAATTGTTCTGCTTGGGGGCCGGCACCAGCGGCGAACAGTTCCTCGGCTTGGTCGATCGGCAGGATGATCGTCGGCGCCGGAATGTCTTCGTCAGTGCGTCCATGTTTGGGGCGCGCGCTGTCTTGCTCCGCGACATCCCTGAGCCGCTCGGCAGCGGCACCGCGCAGCTCGGCGAGAAGCGTTGCGACTCGCTGGGGATCTTCAAGACATGCCGTCTTGATGTTCCCCAGCGGCGCGCCAGACAGGCTCAACTCTTGGCGAGCGCGGTGGATTGCTTCCGCGAGGCCGCGATCGCCCGTCAACGGATGGCGTTCGGGCCGGACGATGCCGATAGCAAGGAATCGTCGGTCTTCCCTATGCAGTCGTGGAAGAAGTCCTGCGCGTAGGAAAGACGACTTGCCGCTGCCCGAGGGCCCCAACACTACGAACAGAGATTTCAGTCCGAGAACGCGCATAGCACGTAGTTCGTCTAATCCACGCACGATCGCCGAGTCGCGGCCAGAAGAAAACGCCGGCATCGATGTCTTCGAAAGGTCCCCATCCGCGATAGGGCGCTCGTCGTAGGTCGTCGCGAGGTGGCCAGACAAAATGTTCCGGCCCGATACCACTGCCTTCGATCGCCCGCTTCAACTGAACGAGGGCCGCGGTGTTGAATTGCACGTCTGGTCCGCCAGCTACAGGAATTTCGGTCTTGGCGCCATCGGCGAAGAGGTCGCAGTGCTGCCATTCGGCAGCGATTTCGGTCCCCACAAGCTCTTCCAGTCGCGCACACAGGATCTGTTTGCCCAGCCCCTCAGCGGTCCGGTATTCGGTCTTGCATTCATGCGAAGCTTCCCAATTTCGGGAGAGCAAGCAGATGACTGCTTCGCAGCGCGAGTTGTGTTTGAACAGCTCACCTCTCCACCGGCGGCCGACCTGCAAACCCGTCGTCGGGTTGATATCGAGGAAGATCTCGTTGGCCAACTCGGGTCGTTGGGCGGTCAGCCAGGCTTGTAAGGCCATCGCCTGCCGATTGTCGCGGCTGGAATGGCTCAAGAAGATTCGGGACAATGTGCCACCTCACCTGTGCCGGTTGACTCACCGGATGATCGCGTACTGAAACGTGTGTTGTGGCGGCAACCGGCAAATTCACGATTGATGCGGTCCTGCGACGGTCAAGCCTTCTCGTTCGACGCCCACGAGAAGGCGAGATCTCACGGCGCCGTTTCGACGTGCCGTTCGCGGCGGATAACGTGGCTCTATGAGCAGCCGCGTGTCCGCCGCCATAGTTCCATCGGTGCCGGACATAGCAAACGCTTTGGCGGTGCTTGCCTCAGCGCTTCACGGTCAGACGACGGTCAATTTTGCCGAGCGGTTGGCCGGTTGAGTGAAGGAGTGGCCCTTCTATCTGGAGTTTCGTGGAGCCGATGACGGAATCGAACCCGCGTATCAGCTTGGACGTGAAGACGACGCTGACCGTCTACGCGCACCTGATCAACACCGAAGACCACACGAGCAATATGGCCGCGCTGAGTGCGGTAGCGGCCCAGGCGCCCAAGGGCGACAACGTAACTGCTGCACTGCCAGACTGCGTGTCGCGACTCTAGGGCGTGACGATGTTGAACCAGAACGGAAAGGTGTCGAGTAGGCCGATGAAGTCGTTGAACGAGCTCTGATTGCCGTCGTTCTTTACATCTCGGACTTGACCGCGTCATCGAGCTTGACGTTGCCGAGCTGGATGTCATCGAGCTTCGACTTGTCCAGGGTTACAGTCGCGTTCGCATTAGGGATGGTGCCCCGCGCATAGTGCAGGACGCCGTTTTCGACGGTGAGCCCGTACTGCTTCTTCAGATCAGATCAGATCAGATCAGATCGGTGAAGTTGACGTTGAGCGTGATGATCTTGCCCGCCGCCTTGGGCCCGTTGAGCCGCACGCCGAGATAGTCGAACAACATCTCCGGCGGCATCGCCCTGATGGTGTCCGGGCTCGCTGTGTCGGTTCCACCGGCAGTTGGCACACCATTTCGCAGTTCGTACGCGCCTTGTAGGTATACCGAGCGCCAGGGTCCGGACTCGGCCTGATACCCCAGTTGTTCGTAGCTGTCTGCCAATAGGTTCTTGCCGTGCACGCTGTCTGGGTTGACGAAGACCACATGCTTGAGGACCATGGCGGTCCCTCGGGAGTTGCCGTTGTCCAAGTTCTCGCTGATCAGGGCAGATGAGTACGCGGTCGTCTGCTGCCGTCCGCTGGAATGCGCGGGAGTTGTGACAACGTC
>CAVYCT010000033.1:0-8261 GCA_963766945.1 uncultured Actinomycetota bacterium | reverse complement strand
GGTGACCGGCGCTGATTTGCGTCACTTCGTCATGTTGGTGAAGCGCGACAGGTGTAGTTGATGCCCGACCGTGGCGGTCTGGGGCCGTTTCGGTGCTTGGCAGATATCATCGGCCTCGCCGCCACGCGGTCATCTCGTTCGAACGTATCCGGCCGGTGCATCAGGATGACCATGTCCGCGTCCTACTCGATCGCGCCCGACTCGCGAAGGTTCGACAGTGTGGACAACCCCGCGACCACCGATACCGTGAAGCTCGTGGTCGAGCCGAGCGTGAGCGTCAACGCGCGCATCTCGGCGCCAGCTCAGCTCGAGTTGGAGCGCGATTCGCCGGTACCAATACCCATCCGATGATGGGGACGTGGACAACGCAGTCGCAGATTGTGGAATGTGATCCCCCGCGCGTTTTGGCGTGGGTGGTCGGGAACCCGAAGAACCTGCTGCGACATGGTGTTTCGACGTGCTCGATGCAGACGGTGAGACGGGAATTTGCTACACGGCGTGCATAGGTCCAGGGCGCTCAGGGGTGTCGATGCTCGTGGCTCGGGAGCCGCAGCGGCGCGACGACATCGTGTCGAACCCCTGCGCCAGTTCGAACGCGGCATGACCGCGACGTTGGCCGGAATTAAGGCGCTCGTCGAGTCCACTGGTCGATCCGTCGACGCCGGTGCGTCGCCTCGGGTGCGCTGATGACGCTCGACGGCGACTGAGTCGTCTCTTCGATATGTCGTCGTCTTCTCTGGTGAGGACTGCCCTGACTAGCAAGCGGCTGCGAGCGTCTTAAGGCTGCGTGGCCGAGATCTGCGCTGACCGCTCACGCCGTCATCACCACGGACGAGGTCGTGAGCGCTATGGCAAGCAAACGAGTAGACCGTTTGACTGGCGCGGGCCGCTGTCAGTTGGCGGTGGGGATGGCGTTGTCGATGAGGACGACTGCGATGGCTGCGGCGGTGGCGAAGGTGTCGGAGTTGAGAACTCGGTTGCGCGCCGAAGCGCCATCCAGGAGCAGCGCCAGTTGTTCACCGAGCTGTTCGGGGTTGGTGGCGCCGGCCTCGCGCGCGGTTTCGATGAGCCGAGCGGCGAAAGCGTTCTTGTAGTCGCGGGCGTGCACGCGTGCCGGATGTCCCGCGTCGTTGATTTCGACGGCCGCCGCGATGAACGGGCACAGAGGCGCGTGGATGTCGAAAGCGGCAAGAAGCCGTTCGCGGGGTGTCAGGTCGGTGCGGTCGAACACCTCGGGCAGAATGTCGGGATCGAATCGGCGAAGGTGTTCGGCGATCAGCTCATCCTTGCCGGTGAAGTGCTGGTAAAACGTGCGCTTGGACACCTGTGCCACCGCGCAGAGCTGGTCCAGGCCGGTGCTGTTGATGCCTTGATCGCGAAACAGTTGTCGTGACGCACCGAGGATGCGCTCTCGTGCGCCCCTGCCGCGTCGCAGGCCCCGCGGCCCCTTCTCCAACTCCGTCATGCGCCCAGCATAACCCAGTTGGGTACGGATCGGTGTACATAGCTTGCGCCCTGACGATCCGTCCGCTACGTTAAGCACTCAGATCGGTGTACATAACAACGGCACCACCAAGACAAGGAGTGATCATGGGAAAGCTCGACGGCAAGGTTGCGGTAATCACCGGCGCGACAAGTGGGATGGCGCTGGCCGGTGCGAAGTTGTTCGTTGACGAAGGCGCTCACGTCTTCATCACGGGCCGACGGCAGAACGAGCTGGATCAGGCCATCGAACTGATCGGGCGGAACGTGACCGGCGTGCAGGGCGACTCGGCCAACCTCGACGATCTGGACCGCTTGTTCGAGACGGTCAGGCAGGAGAAGGGCACGATCGACGTGTTGTGGGCAAGTGCCGGGATGGGCGCGCAGGGCAGGCTCGGCGAGATCACCGAAGAACAGTTCGATGCCACGTTCTCACTGAACGCGCGCGGCACGCTGTTCACGGTCCAGAAGGCGCTGCCGCTGTTCAACGATGGCGGCTCGATCTTCATGACCGGGTCGAACGCGTCGCTCGAGGGCTACCCCAATTGGAGTGTGTACGCAGCCAGCAAGGCCGTGCTGCCCGCCTTCGCACGGGTGTGGGTGTCCGAGTTGAAGGACCGGAAGATCCGGGTGAACGTGCTGACCCCCGGCCAGGTCGCCACGCCGATTTTGGAGGAGGTGATGGACGAGGAGATGAAGGCGCAGTTCGAGTCTCGTGATCCCGCGGGGAAAGATGGGCCGCCCCGAGGAGATCGCGTCGGTCGCGTTGTTCCTCGCCTCCGACGACTCGAGCTATGTCAATGGCATGGAACTGGTTGTCGACGGCGGCGTCTCAGCGATATGACCACATTCGCCCCACACCGCGACACCGTGGAATCCTTCGTCGACGCCATGCACGGCGGCGCAGACAAAGCCGCACTTACCAGCATCCTCGCCGAGGACGTGGTGATGCACAGCCCGCTCGGCGGCGAGCCACTCACCGGCCGCGCGGCAGTTCTGGAAGCCATGCAAGGGGTCGGCACGGTGGCGGCCGACCTCACCTACAAGCGAAGTCCTCAGCGGAGAGACGCACCACGCCGCGTACTTCCGGCTGCAGATCGAAGACACCGTCGTCGACGGAATGGACTACATCCTGCTCGACGCCGACGGCAAGATCGCCGAAGTGACCATCTGGTGGCGTCCGCTGCCGGCCGGCGTCCAGATGCAACGCCACCTGGCGGACGCCTCGGCATGCAGCCCTGGGAACTTCGCACGCACGGAGAGTAACGGGAAGAGCCGTGCCCTTCCGCCCGTTCAATCCCTCCTTCGAATGTCAACCAAGACAGGACATCTCATGAGCACGCAACCTCGACTTCATCATCGAGCGTCACCGTTCCCGGCCGACAGGTCTCGCGATGAAGCTCGGCTTCGTCATTCCCTTTGTCGGGCCCGCTGTCAGCAGCGCCGCTGGTCTGAGCGCGTTCTGCCGCGGACTCGAGGACCTCGGTTACGACTCGCTATGGGTAGGCGACCGCCTGGTCACGCCGGTCGATATGCAGAGCACCTATCCGGGCAAGGAGCAGCCGTATCCGCCGCAGATGACCCGCTACCTCGATCCGGTACTGCTGTGGACGGTCGCCGCGACCGCTACCAGCCGGGTTCGGCTGAACGCCAGCACGCTCAGCACGTTCTATTACGAGCCGGTTCACCTGGCCCGGATGCTGACGACCCTCGACGTGCTCAGCGACGGCCGCCTCGACGTAGGCGTGGGAATCGGGTGGATGAAGGACGAACACGACATCGCCCGCGGCGCGGACTGGCGCCGGCGCGGGAAGATGCTCGATGACGTGCTGGCGTTCCTGCACGAGTGGTGGACGACCAACCCGGTCTCCTGGGAGAGCGAGTTCTTCTCCGTGCCGCCGGTGCATGCCGATCTGCGTCCGGTCCAGGCTGGCGGTCCGCCCATATGGATCGGCGGTGCCAGCGAGGCCGCGATGCGCCGGGTCGGCCGCAGCGGCACCGGCTGGCTCGGGGTCGAGGGGCTGGAGGGCGAAGTCGCCGACCACCTGTGGTCGATTGCGCGCCGTGCCGCGGACGAAGCCGGCCGCGATCCTGACGCTCTGAAGACGGCCATGCGGATCAACCTCGAACCGGGCATGTCCATTGAGTCGATTGCCGACAAGCTCGAGCGAGTCGCCGCATCCGGCGCTGACGAGGCGATCGTGGACGCCTTCGCGATGTTCCCCACCCTTGACCAATCGCTCGACTTCGCCAGCCAGCTCATCGATCGAATGTAGCCGGACTGGCGATCGCGCGAAGATATTGCTCGCCACCTCAGCCGCGCGCACCCGCCTGACCCCTGGCAGTGCGAGATACCAGCCGCGGCACCTCCTTGACACGGCCCAGCGTCGATCAGCAATGCTTCTCGATCCCTGCCAGGCCCGCCAGACGATGCAACCGAACGCGTTCCCAAGGTCTCGGTTGAGCCCTACATCTGCTGTAATGCCTGACACGCTGAACCGGGCTGGGTACTGTCCCGGACATATCCAACGGTATGTCCGACAAGCCGTAGCCAACCCGAGGACTCCGTGACGAGACGGGCAACGGCGCCGGACCATCCCGTGGTCGACGACGAGCCGCCCGCACCCGCGAGCGCTTCGACACCCCGCCGGCAAGCCCTGCGCTACCGGTTCAGGGTCGCCATTCGGCGTCCCACGACGATCCTCGGCCTGCTCGGGCTGGTGCTGTTCGGCTACCTGATCGTGGTGCCGATCGTGACGATGTTGATCCAGGGCGCCACCGTCAGCCCGAAGGACACGTTGATCGTGCAGCAGCCCGCGGGCTCGCTGACGTCGTACTACCTCTGGCGGGTAT
This sequence comes from uncultured Actinomycetota bacterium, assembly GCA_963766945.1. Classification (GTDB taxonomy): domain Bacteria; phylum Actinomycetota; class Actinomycetes; order Mycobacteriales; family Mycobacteriaceae; genus Mycobacterium. The sequence continues at coordinate 3,926 of CAVYCT010000033.1, read as the reverse complement.
TCCTCTCACCGGTCTCTGGCGATCTGTTCTGGCGGCCGTTGCTCCACACCGTGATCGTCAGCGCGTGCTCAGTCGTGCTTGTCGCTCCTGGTCGGCGGAGTGTTCGCGTGGCTGCTGACCCGCACCGACATGTTCGGCCGCCGTTGGTTCAGCACGGCGTTGATCGTGCCCTACATGCTGCCGACATGGGCGTTCGCGCTCGCCTGGAGCACGATATTCAAGAACCGCACGGCGGGCGGTCAACCCGGCTGGCTCGAGTCCATCGGGTTCACACCGCCCGACTGGCTTGCCTACGGCGGTGTTCCGATCATCATCATCTTCACGCTGTACTTCTCACCGCTGGTCATCCTGTTGCTCGGCAACGCCCTCGAACGCTTCGACTCGCAGTTGGAGGATTCGGCACGGATACTCGGCGCCGGCTACGGGACCGTCGTCCGCACCATCCTGGTGCCGCTGATGCGGCCGGCCATCGTCTCGGCTGCCACCTTGATCCTGGCGAAGGTCCTCGGCGAGTTCGGGGTGACCTACATCCTGGGACTGCCGACCGACTTCAACGTCCTGGCGACCTCGCTGTACCGGAACATCTCGACCCGGGAGAGCGGCGCCGCGGCGGTCATCGCCGGCGCCATCGTCGTGATCGGACTGCTCTCCCTGTGGGTGGACGTGCACTTCCTCAAGGAGGCGCGGCGCTTCGTCACCATCGGGGGCAAGGGGTCGATGGACAGGCCTCGGCTGCTCGGCAGATTGCGGATTCCGGCTACCGCGCTCTGCGGATTCGCGTTCTGTCTCAGTGTGATCGTCCCGCTCGGAGTTCTGCTGCTCTCGACCCTGATGCGGCGTCCTGCCGACTTCTCACTGGACAACTTCACCCTGTCCTACTGGTTCGGCCACGACCTCGACACTCCGGGGTTCACCGACGGCGTCCTGGTGAGCAGCGACGTGTGGTCGGCGGCCTGGAACACGCTCTGGATCGTCGGAGTCGCAGCGGTGTCCGCGGGCATCCTCGGACAGCTCGTCGGCTACGTCGTCGTCCGCTCGCCCAGCCGGCTGCTCGCAACGGCGTTGCGCCAGTTGACGTTCCTTCCCTATCTCGTCCCGGGCATCGCCTTCGCGGTCGCCTACCTGTCGCTGTTCGCCGTACCGCGCGGGCCCATTCCGGCGCTCTACGGCACGGCCGCCATACTGGTGCTGATCTACATGGCCGAGCAGATGCCGTTCGCGTCGCGCGCCGGCATCTCGTCGATGATGCAGCTCGGCCCCGACCCCGAAGAGGCGGCACAGGTCGCGGGTGCCGGCTGGTGGCGCCGCATGGCGGGGATCGTCCTCCCCATCCAAAAGCGTTCCCTCGCAACCGGTGTGCTCTTGCCGTTCATCGCCGGGGTCCGCAGCCTGAGCCTCGTGGTGATCTTGGCCGTGCCGGGCATGGACGTCTTGACCACGTTCGCGATCAAGCTCGTCGACTTCGGCTACACCCAAGCCGCCAATGCCGTCGTCCTCATCGTCTCGGCCGTTGCGTTCGGCGGCACCTACGCCATCCAGAAGACCATGAAGGCCGACCTCGGTCGGGGATTAGGTGGATGACCGATGCCCACGATCGCGCTCAGCCGCGTCACCAAGCGATACCCCGGAGCGACGACGAATGCAGTCGACGACCTGGATCTGACGATCGACCATGGCGACTTCATGTGCATGCTCGGCCCCTCCGGCTGCGGCAAGACCACGACGCTGCGGATGATCGCCGGTCTCGAACAGCCGACGGCCGGGTCGATCTCCGTCGACGACCGGGTACTGGACTCGGTCGACCGCGGGGTGTTCGTTCCACCCGAGCGCCGCGAGATGGGCCTGGTCTTCCAGAGCTATGCGTTGTGGCCGCACATGACGATTCGTCAGAACATCGAGTACGGTCTGCGCTTGCGCAAGGTCGCCCGAGCCGAGCGAGGACGACGCGCCGACGAGGTGATGACGGTGATGGGCATCGACCGCTACGCGGACCGCTACCCCTCGCAACTGTCGGGCGGACAGCAGCAGCGGGTGGCGCTGGCCCGGATGCTGGCCGTCAACCCCGGCGTCATGCTTCTCGACGAGCCGCTCTCGAACCTCGACTCACGGCTGCGTCTCGAGATGCGGGCAGAGCTCAAGCGCATCCACCACGACTTCGGCTCCACCATCGTCTTCGTGACCCACGACCAGTGGGAGGCAATGACATTGGCCACGCGGATTGCGGTGATGTTCGAGGGCCGGCTCCAACAGATCGGGTCACCGACCGACATCTACGACCGGCCCCGGAACCGCTTCGTCGCCGAGTTCCTCGGCAACCCGCCCATCAACGTCGTCGAGATCGTCGATGCCGAGTCCGCACCACACGTGGCAGCAGCCTACGCATTCGGCAAGGCGAGGACGCAGGGCACCGGGGCCGCCCCGGGTTCGGTGGGGTTTCGTCCGGAGTCGATCCGGATCGAAAGCCGCGGCGAACCCACCGCCGACGAGGGACTGACCATCGACGGCACCGTGTTCGCCGTCCTCGCGACCGGCGGCAGCTGGACCATCGAAGTCGTCGCCGATGACCGCCACCTCTTCGCGACCACTTCCGTGACTCCGACCTGCCGGCCAGGCGACGACATCCGAATACGCGTCGCCGCCAACGATGTTCACGTGTTCGACACCGAAGGCGACCGTGTCGACGCGAGCTCGCGCTCTGCCCGCTCCATCCTCTAGTTCCTCACCAATAAAGGAGAAATCATGCACAGGAACAGATCGCGTGTCCGGCGCGTCACGCTTGCCGGCGCGGCCCTCGCGCTGCTGGTGGCGGCCTGCGCGCCGCCCGCCCCCACCGACACCGACGCCACGTCGCCCCCGCTGGCGCAGAAGTCGACCCAGCCCGACGAGGATCCGGCGGGCTTCGATCTCGATGCACTGATCGCGGCTGCCCGCACCGAGCCCGGTATCACGGTCTACGACCAAACCACCAAGGTCGTCGCCACCGCCGAGGCCTTCGCCGCCAAGTACGGGCTCGAGGCCACCGGCGTGAAGGTCGAGCTCGGAGCCATCGACAAAGTGCTGAAGGAGAACCAGTCCGGCAACGTCATCGGTGACGTCGTCATCAACGAGGACCTCCCCACGTTCGCCGTCGAGTTGCTGGATCAGGGCGTCCTGGTCAACTGGGTGCCCGGGGACATGAAGGATTCGATCAAGCCCGGGGATCAGTACCCACTGATCGTTCACTACGGCCCGATGGGCTGGGTCTACAACAATGAGAAGTACTCGAGCTGCCCGGTGTCCAATATCTGGCAGCTCACCGACGCCCAATTCAAAGGACGCGTCGCCATGGCCGACCCGCTGAGCAATGCCAAGTACCCCTACTGGTTCAACACGATGGCCCTCAACGACGACGCCGCACTACGGAGCGCCTACAAGGAGCAGTTCGGTTCGGACCTGACCACCGACCAGCCCGATGCTGCCCACGAATGGGTCAAACGTTTCGCGCAGAACAGCCCCAAGCTCACCAAGAACGACGAGGACGTCTCCGAAGCCGTCGGCGCCCCAGGCCAGCAGGACCCGAGCTTCGGCCCCATCTCCATGGCGAAGTTCCGCAACATCGCCAAGAAGGGCTACCACCTGGCTCTCTGCGACGGCATGAAACCGTGGGCGCTGCAGTCATTCCCGTCGGCGATCGCGTACGCGGCGAAGACGAACAGCCCCAACGCCGCCAAGCTCTACATCCACTACATGCTGACCGAGGAGGGCTTCGCCATTCAGCTCGCCGACGGCAAGCCCGCCGCGAATTCCCAGATACCCGCACCGGACGACCCGTCCCACGTGAAGGACTTTCTGGACCAGATGGCGCCGTTCCCCAGCGCCGACCTCGTCAGTGACTATCGCACCAAGTCCGAATGGGAGGACTTCTGGCGCAGTTCGCACAGCTGACG
>CAVYCT010000032.1:0-57243 GCA_963766945.1 uncultured Actinomycetota bacterium | reverse complement strand
ACCGCGACGAACACACATGCCGAGACGGCCGCGGTGCAGATCACTGCGACGAGCGCCGTTGTCTGGACCGACGTCTCGTAGTCGCCCGGCTCTGTCTTGGCCAACAACAGGAACACCGCCAGGGCGGCGGTCAGCACGAGTGCCCATGCCCATTCACCGCGGGTCACGCGGCGATGGGCCAGCCGCGCACTCAACGGCAGAGCGAACAGCAGGGCCGAAACCAGGATCGGTTGCACCAACAGCAGCGATCCCTTAGCCAGTGCAAGCGCCTGGAAGACGAAGCCGGCCACCGCAGCCGCGGTGCCTGCCCACCACAGCGGCGTGCGCAGCAGGGTCAGCCACATCACGCTGCTCACTCCGTGCTCGGCAGGAACGTTCATCGTGGCCCGTTGCCTGACCACGATGCCGATTGCGAGGAACAACGCGGCGAGGAAGGCGAGCAACACGACCAGACCATGGCCTACCAAAGGGTTGAGCTCCTCTCGGACCACGGCCAGCACGCCGGTTAAGGACCAACATATTCGGTGATGCGCCGCGCTGCCGAATCAGCCCCGGCCGAGGATCGATGCGTTTCGACGCCAGGCCGAACGGGCACCTACCCGAGCATGAATCTACGACGGTTGGTGTTGCTGGCGGGCGCGGTTGTGTTGATCGTCGGGGTCATCGGCCTGCTCATGGGTGTATCGGTAGCCGGTCCCGACGGCCAGAGCGTCGGCTGCGGCAACGCGATCGCCGCCGATACGTCGGGCGCTGCGCAGCTGAACAACAGCAATCCCGCCAATCTGCCGATCATCAACCAGATCGTTCCGCACACCGACTACGTCGCCCAGTGCCAGTCGGCGCTTTCGCAGCGTCGCACATGGTCGATTCCCGTTGCGGTCATCGGCCTGCTGCTCGTCGCGGGCTCGTTCGTCGTCGGCGACAGGACAGGGCGCGTTCGGGCCTAGCTGGCTTCGCGTCCGGAAACCACCCGCAGGCGCGGCGCCTGCGCGGACGGGGCGATTTTGTCGTTGACATTCGCCACCACCGAGTCGACGCGGTGCACCGCCCGGTCGCACAATCCCCGGACCTTGTCGCTTGCCACGTCGACGTCATCGGCCGCGCTCAGCAGGTAAGACCTGACATTGAGGCGCAGGCGCTCACCCGCGCGCCGCACCCTGCGGCGCAGGCGGTCGTCGATCTCGACAGTGACGTAGGGCATCACCCGAAGCTTCATGCGCTCACAGTAACCGCGCAGCCCGCTCGGTCGGCCCCGACCGTGTGGCGCATCATCGCCGCACCCCGGCCCACTGGACTATCTGGTCTCAAAGAGTTGCGCAGATTGCCGTTTGACCTGCTTGCCCACATTGACGCGAGCCTTTTTTGGACGATATAGTTCAGTTCAACTACACAGAATAGGACTCCACAATGACGTCAACTTTGGGTCGCCGCGTCGCTGCTGTCGCCGGCGGCACGGCAATCACCGCGATGGTCATACTTGACCGCATCGTGCGCCAAGGAAGAGGAAAAGGCGCCCGAGACGTCGACGACCACGACGACCACCACCACGACGACACCGCCGACCAGCCCGACCGAGAAGGCCCCCCGCCTCGAGCCCGGCGCACCCAACCCGTTCTCGCCCTCGGTGCTCGCGCCGCCGGCGCCGACCGCCGTCCCCGGCGACAACTGAGGCCGGTTCCAACCGGTCTCAACGCGTCTGAATAGCGGCCGCCGTCAATGCACCGATTCGGCGGCGGCCGCGAACGACGCCACATGGTCGATCGCCATGTTCAGCGCCGCCTGCATGAGTCGCGGATCACGCCCCGTCTGCGATAGCAGGTAGCCACCCTCGACCGCCGCCAGCAATCCTGTTGCGAGCGCACGGATGTCGGCGTCGGTTCGAAGCGCGCCGCCGTCGCGCATCCGCTCGAGCGCGGCCGCCAGCAGCGCTTGCCATTCGGTGAAGTGCTCCGAAAGCGACGCCCGCGCTTTGTCGTCGGTGTCCGACAATTCGGCAGCGAGAGAACCGAGTTCGCAACCCCACAGCCCGCGGCGCAGTGCACACCGCTGCACCATCGCGTCCCGCCACTGGCGCAGTCCCCTAAACGAATCCACCTTCTCCAGGCGCAGCCGCTGCCAGGACAGCACCTCGTCGGCGCGCAAGGTGATGACCTCGTAGACCAGGTCCGCCTTGTCCTCAAAGTGTTGGTAGAACTGGGATTTGCTCGTTGCGCTGGCCGCCAGCACGTCGTCGATCGTCGTCGCCGCGACGCCTTGCACATGCATCAGTTCGGCGGCGGCCAGGACGATTCGGTGGCGCGTGGCGGCGCCTCGCGATGTCAGTCGGGGCCGCGGCGCGGGATCGGATGGCGGCGGCACACCTTCACTGTATCGCTGCGGCTTCCTGCTGTTCGCTCGTCTGGGGAAGCGGCCGTGCCGCGGTCTCGCGCAGCGTCAGCACGGTGGCCAGCGAGACGATGGCCGCGCCGATCAGATAGACGGCGGGGGCCAGATTGTTGCCCGTCTTCGCGGTGAGCGCGGTGACGACGTAGGGCGTGGTTCCGCCGAACGTGGCCACACAGATGTTGTATCCGATGGAGAACCCGCTGTAGCGGACGCGGGTGGCGAACATCTCGACTCCGGCGCTCACCGCCGTGGAGACGTAAATCGACTCGATGGCCGCGAGTCCGCAGTGTGCCGCGATCGCCGCCACCAGCGACCCGGAGTTCAGCAGCAGGAACAGTGGATACCCGAGGATCGCGAATGCCAGCGACCCGGCGATCAGCATCGGCCTGCGGCCGACCCGGTCGGACAACGCGGCCAGCGGAAGGATGAGCACCAATGCGACAAGGCTGGCCAGGGTGATCGAGACGAACGCGTTGGTCTTGGAAAAGCCAAGCGTCTTGATGAAGTACGTGGGCAGGAACGTGAAGACGACGTAGTAGCCGATGTTGAAGACGATGAACAGGCCGATCACCTGCAGGATCGGCCGCCACGACGTGCTGATCGCCTCCCACAGCGGCGACTTCGCCACCTGTTCTGTTCGGCTCAGCTCGGTGAACTGCGGCGTGTCGTCCAGACGCAGCCGGATGTAGAGACCGACGAGTCCGAGCGGCAGCGCGATCAGGAACGGGATACGCCAGCCGTAGCTCTCCATCGCCTCGGCCGGCAGCAGAGCCTGCAGCAGCGTCACGGTCACCGAGCCGACCAGGAAGCCGAGGACACCGGACCACGCCATGTAGGTGACGGTCAGGCCGCGGCGCTTCTCGGTGGCGAACTCGGCCAGGTAGACCGCGCCGCCGCCGTACTCGCCGCCCGCGGAGAAACCCTGCAGGCAGCGCAGGAAGAGCAACAGCAGCGGGGCGGCGACGCCGATCGAGGCATAGGTCGGCAACAGCCCGATCGCGACCGTCGCGCCCGACATCAACAGGATGACGACGGCCAGCACGCGCTGCCGACCGATCCTGTCGCCCAGCGGCCCGAAGACGAACCCGCCGAGCGGCCGCATGAAGAACGCCGCCGCGAAGATCGCGAACGTGTTGAGCAGAGCAGCGGTCTCGTCGCCGGCCGGGAAGAAGTTCGCGGCGATGAACGTCGCCAGGAAGCCGTAGATGGCGAAGTCGAACCACTCCACGGCGTTGCCGATCGACGCGCCGATGATGGCCCGACGTATCTCGGATGACATGACTGCTCTCCCCGAAACTAAGCGCTCTCGCTTACAAACCCGCAGGTCGTACCGCACAAAAGATAGCGGTCACGATGAATCCCCCGCGCTTGGATGGTCTACATCTGCGACAACCCCGGAGGAGGTTTTTGCGATGGATCTGCCACCGATCGTCTCGCCGAAGGAGTGGGACGCCGCGCGGGAGGAACTCCTCGTCAAGGAGAAGGAACACACCCGCGCGGGCGACGCGCTTGCCGCTCAGCGGCGCAGGATGCCGCGCATGGTCGTCGACAAGGACTATCTGTTCGACGGTCCGAACGGTCCGGCCTCGCTGCTCGATTTGTTCGACGGCCGACGACAGCTGCTCGTCTACCGCTTCTTCTTCCAGCCCGACGTCGGAGGGTGGCCCGAAGCCGGCTGCGAGGGCTGTTCGTTCCTGGCCGACCAGGTCGCAGACCTCGCCCACCTGAACGCCCGCGACACCACGCTGGCGTTCGTGTCGCGCGCCGAGCAGAGCAATATCGCCCGGTTGAAGAAGCGCTTCGGCTGGGACATCCCCTGGTACTCGCATCACCGACAGCTTCGACGCCGACTTCGGTGTTGACGAGTGGCACGGCACCAACGCGTTTCTTCGTGACGAAGACCAGATCTTTCGCACGTACTTCCTCAACTGGCGTGGCACCGAGGGCATGGGCGGCACGTGGGCCTACCTCGACATCACCGCGCTGGGCAGGCAGGAGGAGTGGGAGGACTCACCCGCGGGCTACCCGCAGACGCCGCCCTATCAGTGGTGGCGCCGCCACGACGAGTACGAGGCCTAGGAATGGCGGGTTCAACGCGGCGCGGCCACCTGCCGATCAATGGCCTGAGCCTCTACCACGAGGTGTACGGCGACCTCGGTGAATCGAAAACGCCTCCGCTGCTGCTCATTCCGGGCGCGTTCATGGCCACCGACTCGATGGCGTCGTGGGTGTCGGCCTTCGCACATGAGCGCGCCGTGATCGTCTTCGATCAGCAGGGGCACGGCCGCACCCCGGATACCTCGCGCGAGATGTCCTACGAGCAGTTCGGCGACGACGCCGCGGCGTTGCTGCGCGCGTTGGAGGTCGAGCGCGCCGATGTGATGGGCTACTCGCAGGGCGGCGGGGTCGCGTTGCAGCTCGCGATCCGTCATCCGGCGCTCGTGAACAAGTTGGTCTCGATGTCCGCCACCTTCCGCAAGGACGGCTGGTACCCGTCGGTGTTGACGGGCATCGGTGGACTCAGCGCCGAAGACTTCGCCGGCACCCCCGTCGAGAAGGCGTTCATGGCGCACACGCCGGACGCCGAGGCCTACGACACCTACCTCGAGAAAATGAAGGTCTTGAACAGCGAGGACCAGAACATCAGCGACGAGCAGATGCGTTCGATCAAAGCGAAGACGATGGTCATCATCGGTGATGCGGACGGCGTGACGCCCGAACATGCGGTGGCGATGTTCAAGCTGCGAGGTGGCGGCGATGAGCAAGCGGCGGCGTCGGGGATTCTGCAGGAGGCGCCCTCCGCGCGCCTGGTGATTCTGCCTGCGATCTCGCACATCGGTATCTCCGGACAGTCCGCGGTGCTCGCACCGATGGTCAGTGCGTTCCTCGACGATGCGACGCCCGCCACGCCGGATCTCTTCTAGGGGTCGGGGTCTTGGCGCAGGTCGGCCGACGCGGTCAGGGAGTCTGGGGAACCCCGCAGCGTTCGCGGAAGGCGATCGAGGGCTGCCGGATGGTCTGAAGCTCGTCCCGAACTTGGGGATTGGCGTCTAGATAGGTCTGTACCTGATCTCTGGCCTGCTCCCTGGGTTGGCCTTTGAGGCTGGTGAAGAAGTCGTTCACGTTGGGGTGGAGGGTTAGGTAGTTCGACGTGTCGAACGTGACGCCCGACATCACGCGCGCCATTTCGGCGGCCGTACACGGCGGTGGAACTGGCGGCGGCGGGTCGGCCGTCGCGGTGGCGGCGGCACCGAAAAGCATCGCACCGGCGATTGCGCCAGTACCGATCGCACAGATTGCCGCGCGGCGCGCGGGACGTGCTGATGACACCATGGCTGGCTCCTTCAAAAGGTGATCAAGTGGCCGAAACCGGTGACGGTTGGCGGCAAAACAAGCTAAGCAGAATTACCGCGACTTTTCGGGCAAAACAGCAGTAACCTGCGATTACGACCTCAACCGAGGGAAGGATTTAGCAATGCGGATTAGGCAGATTTTTTTCACCGCGATGTTCGCGGCGTCGGCCGCTCTGGCCTCCACTCTTGCCGCCGCACCACAGGCTGCGGCCGACTGTATTTCAGCGACGGGGCCCAACCCCCTGACCCTGTGCTCGCAGGGTGAATCCCGGAAGAGCAACACCTCACCCGTCCCTAGGGCCACTCCTTATATACCTGTTGACTGTGATGTGGATTGGCTGTGCGACCAGGGCCTCGGCATCGCTCTTGGTGACTGAGGTCAGCGATCGCCGCCGAGGGAGGCGAGTGCTCAAGCACTACCGCGGTCGGCCCAGAACGGTCGCGTGACGACGACGACAAGCGTGAGCACCGCAAGCGGCGCCGCCAACGGCACCCACGGCAACTGGATCGGAAGCGCTGCGGCGGCCAGGCCGGCGGCCGTAAAGCCCACGGCGCCAATGACTGTCGGAGCGGTGACGGCCGACGTGTGCCGCAGCACCAGGTAGGCGGTCGCGGACAGCCCGCACAGGGCGGCGAGCATGGGCGGCGTGTCGTCGAGCACGATCGCCGCGGCCGTCAGCAACACGGCGACCGTCGCGGCAGGCCGAATCACCATGCCCGCCAACACCGCAACCCCGGCCAGTCCCGCAGCGACCAGCGCCGCATCGTCGGCCTGCACGGCGGCCGCCGCCACCATCACCAGACCGAACGCGGTCGCGATGGCGCGGGCCTGCACGGTCGCCGTCATCTCACCGCCGTCCCCGCACCGGGCGCCGATGATCGGGCACCAGGTGCATCGCCTGATCCAGCGTGTCCACCTCGCGCCACGACACCACGTCCACCCCGATCGTGCCCATGTCCCGGTACATGAACGACCGCTGCAGCGACCACATCCGGGCGACCAGCGGGTCACATCCGTCCGCGAACGGCGCGCCCTCGAGCACGTCGACGGCGACGACGGTGTGGCCGCGCTTGCGCAGATCGATCAGCGCCAGCGCGAACTCGGTGTCCAGCAGCGTGGAGAACGCGATGACGACCGCGCCGGGCGGCACCGCGGCCCGCGGCGCCAGCGTTCCCGGTGTGGTCTCGAAGCTGGTCTCGACGGCGAGCACCGCGTCGAGCACCCGGTAGAACTGCCTGCGGCCGATGTCGGCGCCGAGCCAGCGCGGGTGGCGGTCCCCGAGCGCGACGATGCCGGCCCGGTCGCCGCTGCGCAGCGCGCTCTGCACGACCTGGACGGCCCCGCGCGCCACGCGGTCGGTGGCCTCCGTCGCCGGACCCGCGGGCTGCGGGTAGTTGTCGACGAGCACCACCACATCGGCGGCGCGATCGGTCAGCCGCTCGGTGACGTGCAGGCTGCCCCGGCGCGCGCTCACCGGCCAGTTGACGGTGCGGAGGTGGTCGCCGGGCACGTATCGACGGACGTCGGCGTACTCGACGCCCGGGCCGACGTAGCGGGTGAGGTGGGTGCCGAGGCGGTCGAGCAGGTCGGTGCGCGGCAATCGCCGTCGACTGCGGTGGCGCGGTGGGAAACACGAAGACGTCGGCGGCATCGACGAGTCCTGTCCCCTCGATCAGGCCGCCGCGGGCGCCGACGGTGAGGAGCGCCCGGACCGGGTAGCGGCCCCACCGATCGGCGGACACCGTCACGCTGTGACGCCGGTGCGCCCTGCGCTCCGTGGCTTCCAGTCGCATGCCCGCCACCGTGGCGACCGACAGGTCGAGCCTGTCGCTGTCCGCTTCGGGGTCGGCCTCGGCCCACACCGCCACCTGCGCCTCTTCGGTTTCGAAACACCGATGCGACCCGGGCTGACCGTGCACACGGACCGTCGGCACGGGCCGCTGCCAGCCGATCGAGCACAGCACGCCGAGCAGCGGCGCCACGAACGGCACGAGCTGCCAGCGCGATCCGATGACCGCCACCGCCAGCACGCACCGCCGCGCACGTGACGATCGCGCGGGTGAGAGGTGATGGGCGCCAACGCAACTGGGCTTCGGTGCTACGGGTCTCGATCATGCCGTCAGGCCTGCGCCCGCGGAACCGGCAGTCGGCGCAGCAGTTCCTCCACCACGTCGCTGCCGTGCACCCGCCGCACCCACATCTCCGGGCGCAGGCTGATCCGGTGGGCCATCGCCGGCACGGCGAGGGACTTGACGTCCTCGGGTATCACATAGTCACGCCCGAGCAACAGCGCGCGGGCACGGGCCAGCTGCACGAGGTCGAGTTCGGCACGTGGGCTGGCGCCGACCGCGATCTGCGGGTGCTGCCGGGTGGCTGCGGCCAGCGACACCACATAGCGAAGGACATCTTCGTGCACGGTGACCTGCTCGACCGATTCACGCATCGCGATCAGCTCGTGGGCGTCGACGACCTGATGCACGGTCGGCTCGGCCGAACCGCGATCGATGCGCCGGCGCAGCATCGAGGCCTCCTCCTGCTCGCTCAGGTACCGGAGCTCGAGCCGGATCGTGAAGCGGTCCAGCTGCGCCTCGGGCAGCGGGTAGGTGCCCTCGTATTCGATCGGGTTGTCGGTGGCGAGCACGATGAACGGGGCAGGCAGCCGGTGAGTGACGCCGTCGATGCTCACCTGGGCCTCGGCCATCGCCTCGAGCAGCGCCGCCTGGGTCTTGGGTGGTGTCCGGTTGATCTCGTCGGCGAGCAGCAGGTTCGTGAAGATCGGGCCGGACCGAAACTCGAATCGACCCGACTGCATGTCGTAGACGGTCGAACCGAGCAGGTCGGCGGGCAACAGGTCGGGGGTGAACTGCACCCGCTTGAACTGCAGGCCGAGCGCCGCGGCGAACGACCGCGCGATCAGCGTCTTGCCGAGGCCGGGAAGATCCTCGATGAGCACGTGGCCGCCGGCCAGCACCGTGGTGAGGATGAGGGTGAGCGCGGCGCGTTTGCCGACCACCACGCGTCCAATCTCGTCGAGAACCGCCTCGCAGTTGGCGGTGGTGGTCGCGGCAGGCGACCCCGCATTTGCAGTCATACCCGCTCCAGCCGTTGCAGAATTTCGTCCAGCGCTTCACGGCCTGGCCCCGGCTCGGCGCCCCCGGTGCGTGACACGTTCTCCGGATCGACCCACGTCCACAGTTCCGCACCGAAGAGCATCTGGCCGGTGGCCTGATACGCCGTGCGATCCTTGATTCGCTTTTGGCCCGTTGCCATTTCGAACTGACGGGCGAGCATCGGACGCAGGTGCCGATCCCAGTCCCTGCGGGTGGACTCCGCCCGGCTGATCAGCGTTTCGGTGCGCGAGAGCCAGCGGCGCAACGACTCCGCGGCGTCGTCGGCGCGCGGCTCCTCGGCAGTCAGATCGGGGTCGCGCACCAGATACCACCGAACGCCGAGTAGCGCCAAGGCGACCGCGGCACCCGACATGACGAGGATCATCCGTCGGTCCGGCCCGGCGAGTGCGATCAGCTCTGCGCCTGCAACCAACAGAAATGCCGCTGCCACAAGCTTTTTCATGCGACACCCCGTGGGGCGTCCTGCGGAAGTTCGGCCAGCACCCGTTGCAGCACCAGCACGGCAGCGTCGCGATGCGCCTCGGTCATCACGTGGGGCGAGAACCGGGCCTCCTCGAACAGCTCGACGAGTTCGGTGGCGCTGTCGGCCCTCAGCGCACGGCGGTCGACGGCTCGGGCCAGCACTTCGCTGGGAGTGTCGAAGTCTTGCGGAACCGCCCCGGGCACCCGTGTCAGCTCGCGCTCCATCGCCGCGTAGCAGGCGATGATCGCCTCGCGCGGCTCTCGGCTGAGGTCGCCGATCTCGGCGAGCCCGACTTCGGCCGCACGGGCGAGCGAATCCGTCACGGCCGGGGTGGCGGGGACATCCTCGAGATCCGGCGCGGGATGAAGCTTTGCGTCTCGTCGCTGTCGGCGCGACGCGACCGCCGTTCCGACGACGACCAGAACCATCAGCACCAGCATCGGCGGGATCAGGTAACCGACCACATCGGTCTGGGCATCGGGGTCGTCGGCTTCTGGCGGCGGTGCGGCGTCGCGCCGCGGCGCTGGCGTCTCTTCCTCGCCCGCGGCCGGCGGTCCAGGCGCCGGCTGCTGGGCCGGTCCGTCGCCGCCGAGGCTCGTCAGGAACAAGACCAGCACCAGCCAGCCGATCACCAGGCCGAGCGCGATCAGCGAGAAGCGCCACGTCGGTCGCCCCATCGCGCCGGAACGCCGCGGCGGCTCCCCGCCCGCAGGCCGTCTTGGCTTGCGATCACGCATCCGGGCGATGATCGCGAATCCGATCACCGCCACGGCCGCACTCAGCATCACGACGACGACGATCAGGGAGGCCGGATTGCTCGACGGTCGCTTGCGGTCGGCGGCCGGCTCGATGCCGGGCAGGTATCCGCGCAGTGCCAAGGCGGCGATGAGCAAGAGCGTGACCACCGCGATCACGCGCTGTGTCGACCTGTCGATGCCGCCCATGGCCCTCCACCCCATCCTGCCCGGTGGTCACTGCGCCATGCCACAGATTCGATGGATACGGTCGATGGCGTGACCACGACACTTTTGGACCCGAGGGTCGCGACGGCCCTCAGCCGGATGTACGCCGAATCCACCAAACAATTCGAATCGATAACGGAGTGGGGTGCCGACTTCGCGCGGCTCTCGTCGGCCAGCGCGCAGGAACGTGCCGACTACGCGAGCAAGCTCTATCTGCCGGTGACCCCGGAGTCGGGCAGGCTGCTGTACGCGCTCGTGCGGGCGGGCCGGCCCGCCACAGTGGTCGAGTTCGGCATGTCGCTCGGTATCTCCGCGATCCACCTGGCCTCGGCGGTACGCGACAACGGCCACGGCCGCGTCGTCACCACCGAACTGTCAGCCGACAAGGTGGCGGCGGCGAAGGCGACGTTCGCCGAGACCGGCCTCGACGATCTCATCACCGTTCTGGAGGGCGACGCCCTCACCACGTTGAAGAACCTGGACGGGCCAGTAGATTTCGTGCTCCTGGACGGCTGGAAAGAGCTCTACATTCCGGTCCTCGAGCTGCTCGAACCGCGACTGTCGCCGGGGACACTCGTCGTCGCCGACAACACCTCGATGGAAGGCCTGGCGCCCTACCTCGACCGTGTCCGTGACCCCGCGAACGGATACGTGAGCGTGAGCTTCCCGGTGCGGGACAGCGACACCATGGAGATCAGCTGCCGCGTCTAGCGCTTCAGCTCGTCGACGAAGGCCGCGATGCGGGCGAATGTCTCGTCCGACAGCCAGCCCGCGCGCACCTGGGGGTCGATCTCGGTGCTCGCATCGATGGCCGCGCGTGCGGGGCGGTGGAGTTGTTTCTTCGTTGCCGCATAGGCGAACGGCGAGTGCGCCCCAAGTGCGCGGGCCGTCGCGATCGCCTGCGACAGCAGGTCGTCCGGCGGGACAACCGCATCGATCCAGCCTCGCGCCAACGCCGTTTGCGCGTCGACGTTGTCGGCCCGCAGCATCGCGCCCGACACCGACGGGCCCATGGCGTAGCGACAGATCTCCAGCGCGGAGGCGGGGAACGGGACGCCGACCGCAACCTCGGTGAGGCCGATCGTGCCCGCGGACATCAGGCGCACATCGGCTGACATCGCGATCACGCAGCCGCCCGCGATGGCGTGCCCGTTGATCGCGGCGACCACGGGCCCGGGGTAGTCGAAGACCGAGAGGAACGCGGACGGCATCACATCGAGGAAGCGGTCGGTGTACTCGCGGCCGCCTTCGGCGACCGCACGTAGGTCGACGCCCGCGGAGAAGCATCCACCCGTGCCGGTGAGAACGACCGGGCCTTCCAGACCGCTGATGGTGGCGACAGCCTCGCCCACCAGGCTGAGGTCCAGGGCGTTGACCGGTGGTCGATTCAGCCGGACGATCGTCACCCCGTCCACGACTGCCAGATCAATCGGTTCCCGCCCGGTCCCGACGCTCACTTGAGCGCCGCCTTGGCCTTCTTCACCACGGCCGCGGCGTCGCGGCCGGCCTGCTTGGCCTTGTCGTAGGCGTCCTCGGCAGCGGCGAGCGAATCTTCGGCGTCCCGCAGTCGCCTGCGGGCGTCGTCACGTCGCAGCCGAGCCGTCGCGAGGTCGGACTGCAATTCGGACAGTGCGTCGTCGGCCTCGGCCTTGGCGCGCTCGGCGGCCGCGAGCGCGGCACGCGCCTCCTGATCGCGACGCCGTTGTTCTGCGCGCTTGTCATCGCGCGGGGCCTTCTCCGCGGGCTCCTGCGGCTCGGGTTCGGCCTTGGGTTTGGGGGTGGGCTTGCGGGTGGGCTTGAAAACGACTGCGGTATCGCCGAAATCGGCGAACCCCGACCACTGTTCGGCCTTGGCGAGGTGGCCGAGCCGCGACGCAACTTCGGGGTCGGCGACCGCAGCCTGCAGGGTCGCCGTCACGTCGTCGCGCAGTGCGGAGCTCGGATTGGACACCCCCGCCTCGTCGAACGCGGACCGGGCCAGCTCGTCGATGAGCCTGCGTTGCTGTCCGGTCAACTCCCGGATCCGGTCGCCGTCCATGGCGGCGTGAGCGGCACGGAGTCCTTCGCCGAGCGTGGTGAGTCGCCGCCTGGCGTCCTTGTCGTTGAGCGCAAGCACGTTGACGGCATGGGCCGCGGCGGTCGGTTTGCGCGAAGCAGAGATCTGCTTGGCGGTGTCGGTGTCGCCGCGCTGCTTGGCCTCGGCGGCGAGCTTGGTGCGCAGCGCGGTGAAGTCCTCCGGCTTGGCGGCATACAGGGCGTCGAGCGCGTCGTCGGCCATCACGCCATCTTCGCCCCGCGCACACGGTTGCCGCACGCATCCGCCGAGTTGCCCGCAAACAGCCGTGCGCTCAGCCATGATCGTCGCGTGCAGTCAACAAGCGAAACGGGCACGCAGACGCTTCGCCTCGCAATTGTGGTGGCCGCCCTCGGCGTTGTCTTCGGCGATATCGGGACCAGCCCGATCTACACGATCCAGACCGTCTTCAATCCCGCCGATCCCCACCCTGTGCCGCTGGAGAACAGCCACGTCTACGGCGTCGTGTCGCTGATCTTCTGGTCGGTGATGATCATCGTCACCCTCACCTACATCACGCTCGTGATGCGCGCCGACAACCACGGCGAGGGCGGGATCATGGCGCTGATCACGCTGCTGCGTCGCTGGACCGGCAGAGGGGGACGGCGCACGGCGGTGTTCCTCTCCGGGCTGGGACTGTTCGGCGCCGCGCTGTTCTTCGGCGACAGCATGATCACCCCCGCCATCTCGGTGCTGTCCGCGGTCGAGGGTCTCAACGTCATCGACCCAGACTTCAAGGACTTCGTCGTGCCGATCACCGCGGTGATCATCGTCGCGCTGTTCTCCGTGCAAAGCCGCGGGACCGCGAAGATCGGCCGGTTCTTCGGGCCGGTGATGATCCTGTGGTTCGCCGCGATCGGCGCATGCGGCGTCAGGGGCATCATCGACAACCCCGAGATCCTCAAGGCGCTCTCGCCGACCTACGCGCTCGCTTTCCTCGGCGACCATTTTCACATCGCCTTCTTCGCGCTCGCCGCGATCGTGTTGTCGGTCACCGGCGCGGAGGCGCTGTATGCCGATATGGGCCACTTCGGCAGGCGCGCAATAACGTTTGGCTGGCTCGGCCTCGTACTACCCGCCTGCACGCTGAGCTACTTCGGCCAGGGCGCACTTGTGCTGGAAGACCCGAAGGCGGTCTCCGCGCCCTTCTTTCTACTCGCCCCTGAATGGGCGCGAATCCCGATGGTGCTGTTGGCGACCGCCGCGACGGTGATCGCGTCCCAGGCGGTGATCACGGGCGCGTTCTCGGTGGCGTCGCAGGCGGCCAGGCTCGGCTATCTTCCGCGGCTGCGGATCGAACACACCTCGGCGAAGGCCATCGGGCAGGTCTTCGTCCCGTGGATCAACGGCGCGCTGATGGTCGCGGTGCTGATCCTGGTGTTCGCGTTTCGCAGTTCGGCGGCGCTGGCATATGCCTTCGGCATGGCTGTGACGGGCACGATCACGATCACCACGACGCTGTTCTTCTACTACGCCCACAAACGGTGGGGCTGGCCGCTGTGGGCGGTGCTGCTCGGCGGCGGCGCGCTGCTACTGGTGGACCTGATGTTCTTCGCCGCGAACCTCACCAAACTCGTCCATGGGGCGTGGCTGCCGCTGACCATCGCCGTCGTCACCTTCACGGTGATGACGACCTGGCAGCGCGGCCGCCAAATCGTCACGCGTGCAAGGGAAAAGGCCGAGGGTCCGCTGCGCGAGTTCGTCGGCGGGCTGCTGGACCGTGATCCGCCGCTGATCCGCATACCGGGCACCTCGGTGTTCCTCAATCGGGGCACCGAGACGGCGCCCCTGGCGATGCGCGCCAATGTCGAGCACAACAACGTGTTGGCCGAGCACGTCATCATCCTGTCGGTGGAGACCGAGACGGTGCCGAGGATTCCGGACTCCGAGAGGATGACCCACGACGACCTCGGTTATCAGCGGGACGGCATCGTGCATGTGGTCGCGCGCTTCGGCTACATGGAGCGGCCGAACGTGCCGCACTTACTGACGCTGCTCGACCCGTCCGAAACCGAGGGTCAAATCGACGTCGACAATGCGTCTTACTTCTTGTCCAAGCTCGACTTGTGCGCGGGCGACGATCCCACGATGGCGCCGTGGCGCAAGCGCCTTTTCATCGCGACCGCACACATCACCGCCGACGCCGCCGCACATTTTGGGCTCCCACTCGAGCGGACGGTCATCGTCGGCTCTCGGATCCAGGTCTGAAGACCACCCAGCGCATCGCGCTGTACATGTACACCGCCTCGCAGACGCCGGCGACGACCCGCGCGACGCGGTACTCGACGCCGAGCGCCACAAGCAGGCTCGACACCCCGAGGATGAACGCCAGATAGTTCACCGCGACGACCACCACGTAGACGGCGAACTGCGGGCCCACGGCCGCATGTGACTGGAAGTTGAAGACCCGGTTCAGGGCATAACTCAACGTGAACGCACACGCATAGGCAACCGTGACCGCGATCGGCAACACCAATTTCAGGCCGCCGTGCAACGCCGTGAGCAACATCAGGTCGACGCCGAAGGTGAAGCCGTTGATCAGGCAGAACCCGAGAAATGTCGGTGCGACAACGGAATTCAAGCCAAACGGCAGGCACCCGACCGCCTGGACACACACCCGGTGAAATCGCTCGACCGCCCAGACGCGACTGGGCGTCGACC
This sequence comes from uncultured Actinomycetota bacterium, assembly GCA_963766945.1. Lineage (GTDB taxonomy): Bacteria > Actinomycetota > Actinomycetes > Mycobacteriales > Mycobacteriaceae > Mycobacterium. Next base: position 42,213 of record CAVYCT010000032.1, on the reverse strand, counting down.
CGACACTCACATGTCCACGCTGACATGGACGGGTGACGGGAGCGTGATCAGTAGGCAAACGTCGCCAGCAGATCGGCTGTGCGCCACCAGATCAGACCTACGAACAGCACCAAGGCTGCCACCGTCGCGCCCACCTGGATGAGGTTGCGGGACTTGCGCGGGGCATACGCGTACGCCGCGGCGATCGCGGCTCCCGTGACGAGTCCACCGATGTGCCCCTGCCAACTGATGTTCGGGATGAGGAAGGTGATGACCAGGTTGGCCACGATCAGAAAGATGACACCGCGGACGTCGAGCCGCAGCCGCCTGGCCACCACAAACGTCGCGCCGAACAAGCCGAACACCGCGGCAGACGCACCGGCGGTGGAGGCGCCCGTCGAAGACAGCAGGTACACCAGGACAGATCCGCCGAGCGCACTCATGAGATAGAGCGCGATGTATCGCGACCGACCCAGCGCCGATTCCAGCGGCGGGCCCACCACGTACAGCGCCCACATGTTGAACAGGATGTGGGTCGGGCCGTAGTGCAGGAACGCCGATGTCAGGAGGCGCCACAGTTCACCGTCGGCCACCGCGGGCGACTGCATCTCGAGTGCGTCTTCGACCTGTGCGGACACGGTTTGCAGTACGAACATCACCAGGTTCAATGCGATCAGAACGTAGGTGACCACCGGGGCGGGACCGCGCTGTGCCCCGCCGAACCGGGTCCGCGGCTGCCGGATCGTCCGTGCACCTTCGCTGACACAGTCCGCGCACTGATGGCCGACGGCCGCATCGCGCATGCACTCCGGGCAGATGTACCGGTTGCAGCGGGTGCAGGAGACATACGTCGCGCGATCGGGATGCCGATAGCAGGCCTGGGGCGCCGGCGGGGTGGTCATGCTTACAGCGTGCCGAACAGTTCGATCCAGTTGCCGTCGGGATCGGCGACGAACAGCCAACCCATGCCCGGCACCGGCTCGAACTCCGTGAGCGCCTCCACCACCTGGCAATCGGACGCGGTGAGCGTTTCGGCCACCGCGCTCAGATTTTTCACGCCGATCGTGAAGTACCGGACTCCGGCCTGAGCCCGCCCGCCGCCGTGGGCCGCGGGCGCAGGCGGGGGCGTCGAGTAGGTGACGAGTTTGAGCACGCCGTTGCCGAGGGTGTACCGCCGCTGCGACCCGCCGGGGAACTCGATCTCGCCCTGCAACTCGAGCTCGAGAAACCCTTCGTAGAAGGCGACCATCGCGTCGAGGTTGGTGGTCACGATGCCCACTTCGATGCCGGGTGTGAGCAGATCAAGTTTCACGCTGACGAACCTACTGCCTGGGTGCGGGTAACGATTCGGTCACTATCGACATCACGATCAATTAAGGGCGTGCGGTTAATTCTGTGGGTTTTCAAGATCTCGGCCCCGATCTGGTCGGCGGCTTATCGAATGCGGCCGAAATTGCGGCGCAAATCACGTGTGTGGCCTGTAACACTCTCTCCGCTGACCCAAGCGCGGTATTCGGTCGGATTTGCAATCAGTTGTGTTTCGCTACCGTGGATTTCGGGAACGGGGAAAGAGCGACACATTCGCGAATCGTAAGGAAGTAAGCAGATGAAATTCAGTGGTATCAACGTGCGCCGAGGAGTCGTCGGCGCCTGTGTCGGCAGCCTGCTGGGGGGCCTGGCCGTCGCCACCATCGCCGCGCCGTCGGCCGCAGCCGCACCCCAGCAGTGCGATCCGGCCTCGGTTTCGGGCACCGTCAGCTCGGTGACAGGTTCGGCCCAGGCCTACCTCAACAGTCACCCCGATGCGAACCAGGCGATCTCGGCCGCCAGGAGCCAGCCGCGTGACGCAGGCGTCGGCCACGCTGCGCGGATATTTCACCGCCAACCCGCAGGAGTACTACGACCTGAAGGGCATCCTGTCACCGATCGGTGACGTGCAGAGTCAGTGCAACATCCAGCCTCTGCCGCCGGAGCTGGCGTCGGCCTATGACGAGTTCATGGCCGGCTAGAGAACAGCGAATCGGACCCGCCGCTGCAGCCTCGGCTGCGGCGGCGGGTTTTCGTACTGCAGCAGCGCGCTTAGACTGGCTTCCTATGAGGCCGACGAGAACTGCCGCAATCACCGCGGCAACGCTTGTCGCTCTCGGCGTATCCGCTGGTTTCGCGCATGCCCAGCCGGGTCCGTCCCCGGCGCCATCGCCGTCCCCGGCGCCGGCGCCCACGGCCGATGGCGCTCCCGCAGCTGCCCCGGCGGGCGTGCCGAAGACGACGATCGACGCCGACGGCACCTACGCGGTGGGGACCGACATCGCACCGGGGACCTACGCCTCGGCGGGCCCGATCCAGGACGGCGCGTGCTACTGGAAGCGCACGAGCGGCGACACGATCGTCGACAACGCGCTCACCAAGAAGGCTCAGGTCATTGCGATCGATCCGACGGACACGTCGTTCACCACCAACGACTGCCAGGCGTGGACGCTGACAAACCAGGCGCCTCCCCCGCAGGCGGGTCCGCAGGATCTGCTCGGCCAGCTGGGGACGTTCCTCGGGCCCGCGATTCTCGGCGGCGGCGGAGCGCCACCACCACCGCCGCGCTAGGCACGTACCAGTGGCTAGACCTCACCGGACGAGCTGCGCAAGACCCACCTCGGGGCCGACGCCGTAACCTGACGGCGTGGCCGACCTGCATCCGGACATCGCCGAGCTCGCTCCCCTGTTGGGCACGTGGACGGGCCCGGGCGCGGGCGAGTACCCGACGATCAAACCGTTCGGCTACACCGAGGAGATCACCTTCGATCACGTCGGCAAGCCATTCCTCACCTACCGACAGCGCACGACGGCGACCGAGGACGGCCGACCGCTGCATGCAGAGATCGGCTTCGTCCGCGCGCCCTCGCCCGACCGGGTCGAATGGGTGCTGGCGCATCCCAACGGGATCACCGAGATCCAGGAGGGCACCCTCACGGTGCACGGAAGCGCCATCGCGATGGAGGTGAACGCGACGACGATCGGACGCACGGCATCGGCCAAAGAGGTTACGGCGCTGAGCCGTTCGCTCCGCGTTCGACGGCGACGTGCTGACCTATGAGGTGCGGATGGCTGCGATGGGCCAGCCTCTGCAGCATCACCTGGCCGCGACCCTGCGCAGGATGGCCCGATGACGGAAGACGGCAGAATTGTGGTGCCTGCCGACCTCGGCGCCGTCACAGCGGTCGGCGACGAGGACCATTCGGAGATCGACCCCGCCTCGATCGAGCGGATCTGGGACGCCGCGCGGCACTGGTATCGCGCCGGCATGCACCCGGCGATCCAGCTGTGCCTGCGGCACAACGGCAGGGTCGTGCTGAACCGGGCGATCGGACACGGCTGGGGCAACGGCCCGAACGATCCGGCCGACGCCGAAAAGGTCCCTGTCACAACCGAAACGCCGTTCTGCGCCTACTCGGCGGCCAAGGCGATCTCGACGACCGTTGTCCATATGCTTGTCGAACGCGGCCACTTCTCGCTCGACGACCGCGTGTGCGACTACCTGCCGACCTACACCAGTCACGGCAAGGACCGCACGACCATCCGGCACGTGATGACCCACAGCGCGGGTGTTCCGATCTATACGGGACCGCGGCCGGACCTGTCACGCATGAACGACAGCGAGTACACGCGCGAGAAGCTCGGGGAGCTCAGACCGCTGCACCGGCCGGGACTCGTGCACATCTACCACGGGCTGACATGGGGCCCGCTGATCCGCGAGATCGTGGCGGCGGCCACCGGCAAGAACATCCGCGACATCCTGGCCACCGAGATTCTCGACCCGCTGGGTTTCCGTTGGACGAACTACGGCGTTGCGCCACAAGATGTTCCACTTGTCGCGCCGAGTCATGCCACTGGCCGGCCCGCGCCCGCGCCGTTGGAGAAGGTATTCAGCCTCGCGACCGGCGGGTCGATGCAGAAGATCATCCCGTTTTCCAACAGACCTGAGTACCTGACGACCGTGCTGCCGTCGTCGAACACGGTCTCGACCGCCGACGAGTTGTCGCGGTTCGCCGAGATTCTGCGCCGCGGTGGTGAACTCGACGGGGTGCGGGTGATCGATCCACAGACACTGCGCGCCGCCGTCAAGCAGTGCAGGCGCCTGCGTCCCGATGTCGCGACCGGACTCGTACCGCTGCGCTGGGGCACCGGATACATGCTGGGCTCCAAGCGGTTCGGGCCCTTCGGCCGCAACGCATCCGCCGCGTTCGGCAACACCGGCTTGACGAACATCGCGGTCTGGGCCGACCCCGAGCGCGGGCTGGCCGCCGGACTCATCAGCAGTGGCAAGCCCGGCCCGCACCGCGAGGCGAACCGCTACCCCGCGCTGATGGACCGGATCACCGCGGAGATACCCGCCGCGTGACTCAGCGGATCTTTTCGCCGTACACGCGTTCGACCGTCAGCGCCATCAGCACCCTGCGGTCGGAGACCATGACCGATCGGTATTCGTCCCAGTCCGGATGCTCGCCCGCGGCGCTTCGGTAGTACTCGACGAGCGCGGAGACCTCGGGTCCGTTCGGATCGGTTCCGGGTCCGGTCAGCGACACCGAACCCTCGGCGGTGGCCCACGCCCAGCCGTCGGAGCTGGTGACCTCCAGCGCCGCCCGAGGGTCTCGGCGCAGGTTGGCCGTCTTGGCACGGCCCTCGGTCATGGAGACGTAGATGATGTCGGCGTCCCGGTCGTAGAACGGCGTCACCGGGGACAGTTGGGGAAGGCCGTTCGACTTGATCGTCGCGAGGACGCCGAGCCGGCCATCGGCGAGCAGCGTGCGGGGATCGAATGAGGCTGTCATATCGAGGGGCAACCCACCACTGGGCTCCACGTATTCCGGCCGACTACGGGAACGGCTGGTTCTCGCGCACGCCGTGGTACATGCCCCGCCGGACGATCCACGCCATCAGCACGCGCTCGAACGACCAGGCGGGGAACCGGAACGGCTTACCGTTCGGCGCGAAGACCTCGAGTCCGTCGGGCTGGATCCCGATCACCGAACCCCATCGCCGGCTTCGGGGGCGGTAGGACTGCAGCGGGCGGTCCGCGAACTCGGCGAGGATGTTCTTGACCAGGAGCCCATCGGCCCGGTTGCGTGCCGAGGTGCGCAGCGGATCGGTGGCCGCGACGTCCCCGATCGCGAAGACGCCGGGGTGATCCGGGACGCGCAGCTCGGGTGTGACCCGCACGAAGCCGTCGTCGTCGAGCAGTTCTGCGGGCAACCAATCGGTGTTGGGGCGGACCCGGCCGATCGCCCACAGCACGGCGTCCGCGGACGCAGGGTCCTGCCCGGTGCTGAATTCGACCGGCGCACTGGTGATGTCGTTGAACGCGAAGTCGTCCGGAGCCACGGCGCGGTGGCCGGCGTGAAGCTCGACACCGACGTCGGTCAGCTGGCCTCGGATGGTCTCCCACACCCGGTCGTGATGATGCGGCAGTGCGCGCTCGGCGGGGAAGTACAGCGCGACGCGCTTACCCGGCCATGTTCTGGCGACGTTCGCGGCGCTGCTGACCGCGGCCGCACCGCCGCCGACCACGATCACCGATTCGGCGTCCGCCAAGCGTTCGTGCGCGGTTCGCAGACCCGCGGCGATCTCATCGGCCGACTGCAGGCCGGGCTGGCGCCAGAACCCGTTGGTGACGCCGGTCGAGATGACCAGCGCGTCATAGGGCTCCGATTCGGTCGGCTGGCCGGGGCGCGCCAGGAAGACCTTCCGCGCGGCCAGGTCGACGCCGGTCAGCTCGCCGTGGATGGTGCGCACCCGATCGAGACCGCGGAACTTCTCGAAGGGAATCCAGTTGTGACGGGCCCACTCCTGTGGGCGGGACAGCCGCCAGCCCAGCTCCTGGCCGCTGACCAGACCCGGCTTGGCTGAGATACCGACGACATCGGCGTGCTTGGCGAGCTTGATCGCGGTCAGTACGCCGCTGTCTCCGAGGCCGGCGATGACCACCCGCTTGCGCATCCGGTCACCCTAACCGGTGCCTCCCGGTGGCTACTGCGTGATCAGGCTCCTACATCGACGTCGCGCGCACCGTCCATAGCCGGTCCCGAAGTCGGATCGCACCCACGCGGTGCCGCGCGCGTGACGCCGTCGCCAAACGGATTGCGCCGCTCAGGAGTCGGGGGCGATGCGCACGCGGTACATCGTGGGCCAGTCCTTGCCGGTGAGCAGAAACACGTCACCGTCGATATGGGCGATGCCGTTGAGCACCTGTTCCGGCGCGAGGGGCTGGCGGTTCACCAGGTTCGAGGCGTCGACAACCGCGTTCACGACGCCGGTCGCCGGGTCGATCCGGACTATCTCGTTGGTCTGCCAGATGTTCGCCCACACCTGCCCGTCAACGCACTCGAGCTCGTTGAGCTCGGTCACCGGCGCACCCTCTCTGGTGACGTTGACGGCCCCGGTTTCGGCGAAGGTGTCGACATTGTGGAACCGCAGCCGGTCGGTGCCGTCGCTGCGGACGAGCCGGTCGCCGTCGAGGCACAGACCCCAGCCCTCGCCGTCGAACGGGACCTCGCGCAGCGGCTTGAAGGTGGCCTTGTCCCACTGGATTGCGACGCCGTTGCGCCAGGTGAGTTGCCAGATGGTGTCACCGACGACGGTGATGCCCTCGCCGAAGTAGTTGGGCGGATCCGCGGCGTAGCGGCGCACCGCACCGTCGGCCGAGTCGAGTTCACGCAGCTGCGACTGGCCCACCAGGCCGGTGCCCTCGTACAGCGTGTGCCCGTCGTACTCCAGCCCCTGCGTGAACGCCGATGTGTCGTGTGGAATCTCGCCGAGCACAACGGGTTCGACCACGGGTATCGGCTTGTCGGCGTCCGCGGGTGAGGGTTCGCTGCAGCCCGGCCACCAGGCCGAGCACTGGCTGAGCCCCGATGACAGCGCGCCATATCCGCCGGCGTTCCGGCATTCGGCCTTCCCATACGACCTATAGGTACCCGATCTCGGGGGTACATGAGTCGATACGAAAGAAGGGCACCCCGCTGGGGTGCCCTTCTGTTCGTAACGCTGGTGATCAGCGGCCGGTGCCGCTGTGCCGCACTGTCGTGTCGACGTGGGGGACGTTCGCCCTTGGCTGGATGTCATTCAGCCAATCCAGGTGATCGATGCCTGCCGGCACGGAAAGGGATGCGAGCGTCGTCGACGGCGTCTCGGCGGAGGCGACTGCCTGCGCGGGGGCGGCCAGACCGACGATCGCAGCGGCGAACCCTGTCGCGGCGATGGTGGCAAATCCGAACTTCGTCATTTTGGTGCCTACTTCTTCCTCTTTTTTCGTCCTGCCCGAGCCGAACGCTCCGCAGGTGGCTCAATACCTGTTTTGTTAGGTATGCCTTCTTAAACAGGCATTTCTCAGCTTTAATTCCACTGACGGGATTTGATCGGCGGTTGGCAGGAATCCGGTCAGATCGTGCGGACCTGACGATGCTGAGACCCGGGTCGCTTAGCTAACTCCAGAGTGACCGGCGTCACCAGTCCGGATCAGGGTCGGATGGCGTCGATCGCGCGGTAGATGCGTTGCTCGCTGACCGGCCTGGCCGTGCCGAGCTGCTGCGCCCACAAACTGACCCGTAGCTCCTCGATGAGGCGCGCGATGTCGCGGACATCGGCGGCGGCCGCGCGGGTGGGTGACAGCGCCCCGACGAGGTCGTCGTACGCGTCGGACACGGCGTGCACACGTTGCATCCGCTCCCGATCGGCGCCGAGACTCTGGGGCAGTCGATCCACGCGCCTGCCGATGGCGGTGACGTAGCGGGTCAAGTCCGCGAGATGGGCGGCCCCGGTGGCGCAGACGAAACCCGCGGGGCAGGAGCCGGTCCAGTTGCGAGCGGATGTCGGCGATCGCCTCGGATTGTGCGGGCGCGGTCGCGCCCGACAGCGCGACCTGCACGTCGTGGTAGACGGCGAGCATCTTTGCGACCTGGCCGACGATGCGCTCGGTAGTGGGTACCAGCTCCCCGGCCACCCGGTCGCGCAGCTGCGCGAACTCGGCGCGCGTCCACGCCGGCGTGGCCGCCAACGCGTCCGTGGCGGCGTCGGCGCAGTCGTCGAGCAGCGCCTGCAGCGAACCGTCCGGGTTGGCGCCGAGCACCAGTCGGGTTCGCGGATCCATTTGCCGCTCAACAGCTTTGACCGGCGACGGCACGGACAGCCGGAGCAGTCGGCGGGTGCCGGCCGCCATGGCACTGCTCTGCTCGGCCTGCGTCGGGAACACCCGCACGTCCACCGCGCCGTTCGCCTCGACCAGCGCAGGGAAGCCGCGCACCGCATGCGCACCGGTGGTCCGCTCCACCGTCCGGGGCAGCTCGTCGAGGTCGTCCGGCCACGTCCGAAGCCCGGTGCGTTCCAGCTCGCCCGCCACCGCCTCGGCCACCGCCCGCCGGATCGGCGCGGCGAGCCGGTTCTGTAGCGCCTCGAGGTTCTTGCCGCGCGCCACCTCGGTGCCGTCGGCCGATTCGACGGCGAACGTGACCCGCAGATGCGACGGAAGCTTTTCCAGGTCGAAGGCGTCGATGGGCACGAGCACACCGGTGCGCCGGTGCAGTTCCCGCTGCACGGCCTCGAGCAACGGGTCCGCCCTCCGGCGCGATCGCGGCGAGCAGTGCGCGCGCGGTGTCGGGGGCGGGTACGAAGTTGCGGCGCAAATCCTTTGGCAGTGAGCGAATGAGCCCAGTCACGAGTTCCTCCCGCAGGGCCGGAACCTGCCATGCGAACTCGTCACCGCCGAGCCGAGCAAGTACCTCGACCGGCACGTGCACCGTGACGCCGTCGTCCTCGGCGCCGGGCTCGAACCGATAGGTCAGCGGCAGCGACAGGTCGCCCGCCTCCCACGCGTCCGGTTGCTCGGCGGAGGTGTCGTCCTTGCGCAGCAAGTCGTCGCGGGTCATCGTGAGCAGATCGGGCGTCTGGTGCCGTTGCTTCTTCCACCAAGCGTCGAAATGCCGCGCCGAAACCACGGTGGCGGGAATGCGCGCGTCGTAGAAGGCGAAGACCTCGTCGTCTCCGACAAGCAGGTCGCGCCTGCGGGCCTTCTCCTCCAGCTCTGAAAGTTCCTCCCGAAGCAGCGCGTTGTCGCGATAGAAGTGGTGCCGCGTCTGCCAGTCGCCCTCGACGAGCGCGTGCCGGATGAACAGATCCCGCGCGACCGTCGGCTCCACGTCCGAGTAGCCGACGCGGCGGCGCGGCACCAGCGGCAGTCCGAAGAGCGTCACCCGCTCGTAGGCCATGACGGCGCCGCGCTCGGCGTCCCAGTGCGGCTCGCTGTAGGTGCGCTGGACCAGATCGCCCGCGACCCGCTCGATGGCGTCCGGCTGAACGCGCGCCGCGATGCGACCATAGAGTCTGCTCGTCTCGACGAGGTCGGCGACGACGATCCACCGCGGCGGTCGTTTGGTGAGCACCGATCCCGGCGCGAGCACGAACTTCGAATTGCGTGCGCCCGTGTAGTCACGCGAGTCACCCTCACGAAGACCGATGTGTGAGAGCAGGCCTGCCAGAAGCGCCGCGTGCACACGCGCGGGGTCGGCCGCCTCCGGCTCGTCGGACTCCTTGATGCCCAGGTCGCGGGCGATGCTGCGCAGCTGCCCGGTCAGGTCCTGCCATTCGCGGATGCGTAGATAGTGCAGAAACTCCTCGCGGCACATGCGTCGAAACGCGTTGCCGGACCGTTCTTTCCGTTGCTCGCGGAGGTAACGCCACAGGTTGAGGTAGGAGATGAAGTCGGAGTGCTCGTCGGCGAAGCGGGCGTGCTTCTGGCGCGCCGCCTCTTCATGGTCGATCGGGCGCTCACGAGGGTCCGGAATCGACAGCGCAGCGGCGAGCACGAGGATCTCTCGCACGCATCCCTCGGTGTCGGCCTGCAGGATCATTCGGCCTATCCGCGGGTCGAGAGGCAGCTGCGCCAGGCGTCGACCCAGGTTCGTGATCGCGCCGTCGCCGTCGAAAGCGCCGAGTTCCTGCAACAGCACGACACCGTCGCGGATGCTTCGCCGTTCCGGCGGGTCGAGAAACGGAAAGGTCTCGATAGCACCGAGATTCAGTGCCGCCATCTGCAGGATCACCGCGGCGAGATTGGTACGCAGGATCTCTGGATCGGTGTAGCGCGGCCGCGACTCGAAGTCCTCTTCGGAGTAGAGGCGGATGCACACGCCTGGCGCGGTGCGTCCCGATCGGCCGGCCCGCTGCGCCGCCGACGCCTGCGAGATCGGTTCGATCGGCAACCGCTGCACCTTCGTGCGACGGCTGTACCGCGAGATGCGGGCAGTCCCCGGATCGACGACGTACCGGATCCCCGGCACGGTCAGCGACGTCTCGGCGACGTTGGTGGCCAACACGATTCGGCGCGTCGCGCGACTCGGCGCAAAGACGCGCTGCTGCTCGGCGGTGGGCAGGCGAGCGTAGAGCGGCAACACCTCGGTGTTGTTACCGACAACGCCACGCAGTGCTTCACTGGTGTCGCGGATCTCGCGCTCGCCGGACAGGAACACGAGGACGTCGCCCGGTGGCTCCGCGGCGAGCTCATCTACGGCGTCGACGATGGCCTCGGTCACCTCACGCATCTCGGTACGCACGACCTCGTGATCGGGGTCGTCGGGATCGTCGGTGTCATCCGCCCGCACCGGAACCTCGAGTGGCCGATAGCGGATCTCGACCGGGTACGTCCGCCCGGACACCTCGACGATCGGCGCCCCACCGTCGGCCCCGCCGAAGTGTGCCGCGAAACGACCAGGCTCGATCGTCGCCGACGTGACGATCACCTTGAGGTCGGGACGTTTCGGCAGCAGTTCGCGCAGGTATCCGAGCAGAAAGTCGACGTTGAGGCTTCGCTCATGAGCCTCGTCGAGGATGAGGGTGTCGTAGCGCAGCAGCCTGCGGTCGCGCTGGATCTCGGCGAGCAGGATGCCGTCGGTCATCAGCTTGACCAACGTGCGGTCGCTGGCCCGGTCGGTGAATCGGACGGTGAATCCGACGGACTCGCCCAGTGGCGTGCCCAACTCATCGGCGATGCGCTGGGCGACGGTGCGCGCGGCCAGACGACGCGGCTGGGTGTGGCCGATGGTGCCGCGGATGCCGCGACCGAGTTCCAGACAGATCTTGGGCAGCTGTGTCGTCTTGCCCGAGCCAGTCTCGCCGGCGACGATCACCACTTGGTGCTCGCTGATCGCCTTGGCTATTTCGTCGCGCCGCTCGCTGACCGGCAGGTCGGGGTAGGTGACGGTCGGCACGGCGGCGACCCGGGTGGCGATGAGTGCCTCCGCCGCGGCGATCTGCTCGGCGATCTGCCGGAGCTTCGCGGGGTCCGCGCCACGGACGTTCTTGAGTCGACGGCCCAGCCGGGCCGCGTCGCGAATGGTGAGACCGTCGAGGCGGGCACGCAGCTCGCGCACCTCGTTGCTGGACGGTTCGGACACTCGGACAACAATATGCAGTCCCGGTCGAACCGTCGCCGTGCCGATCGGTACCGTTGGCTGCGATGTCTCGTCAGCGCATCGCGCAGTGGAGTTTCGCGCAGTACGGCCTGCTGATCATCTCGTTGTTCCATGTGATCCAGGCGATCATCGGCTTCATCGTCGAACCGAGTTTCGCCACCGGTCCCGACGCCCCGACCGCTCGAATCATGGGCATGGACTACAACGGGTGGCACGCGGTCGCGGGCCTCGCGTTGTTCGGGCCCGGACTGGTGTTCTGCTGGCGCAAGTCGTGGGCGGTGCTCTATCTGCTGGCGGCCGCGGCGGCCGGTGCGCTGCCGGGCATTTGGGCGTTCTTCTCGAACCAGGTGGCCTTCGTCTTCACGTTCCCGAACAACACCACCGACGCTGTCGTGCACCTCGTCACTGCGGCCTTGATGGTTGCGGTGGCCTGGGTGCAGATCCACCGCGACGGAGGTCTTCGCAACTCCCTGGCCGATTTGCGGCCGACGCGGTAACCGTCACCGGCCTCAACGCGTCGGCTGCTCCGGTGACCAGTAGGCGAGCATCTCCGCGAAGGTTTCGAACGCGGGTGTCGAGACTCCGTAGGTCGCCTCGAGGTGAACGCTGAGCGGGAAGCCGAGATCGGCGACGCCGTCGATCACCCGCTTGTACAGCTCCACCATCAGCTTGCGTTTCTCGGTGGGCTCGGTGGCGGCGAGCTGCTTGACGAATTCCTGCTCATCGGCGACGGCGGCGTTGCCCGGGTCCTGGATCAGCCAGTTGACGAGGCCCACCTTGGCTTCCACCTTGGGCACGAAGCCGAACGACAGCAGGATCTCGGGCCGATGATCGGTCTGGACGGCGAACTCACGCAGGAAACCGACGATGGCGTCGGAGTAGAGCAGCTGGGTCATTCCGTAGGTGGCGCCCTGGTCGCACTTGAAGTTGAAGCGGCCCTGCTCGCCTTCGCGGGTCGGGATCAGGATCGCGCCGCGGTTGGGCACCAGACCGTCGTAGATCGACAGGGCGTCGGTAGGGGCGACGCCGGAGCCTTCGCCGTCGTTCATCGTGCGGGGCACGCCGACGAAAGCGATGCCGTCGAAGCCCGCCGCGGACAGATCGGTCAGCCGCTGGCGCAGGGTCGGCTCGTCCATGAACGCGGTCACCTGGGTGCACAGCCCGTTGGTCCCTGGCAACTCGGGCTTGATGGCCGACCAGAAGTCCAGCACGTCCATCTTCGGCTTCATCTCGATCGGCCGGTCGCCGTCCTCTTCGATCATGCCGGGGATCATCACGTGCCGGATGCGACCCTCGAGGCCCGCTTCTGCGGAGCATCGCAGCACCTTGTGCGCCTCCTCCAGCGCCTGCTCACGTCCACTTTCGACGTTCGGCGCCACGAGTTCGAGCGCGATGGTGTTGAGAGTCACCGGGTTGCTCCTAATCGGACAGAGGATCGCTCGGCAAAGCGGGTCGACGATGACCACGAGTCACAGTTGCCGGGAGTTTCACGATACAGACCAACGCTGAGGCCCTCCGCAGCATGGGTCGGGCAACCAGTCGCCCGTCGCATACATCCGGCAAACGCCACCGACTAGCTGTACCGAGACATGAGGTTGGTGTCAGGCGTGTCGGCTGACGGGTGGGTGCCCGCCGAGTGCGCTGTGACGTCGTCGAGTGTTGTAGTACTCGACCCAGGGTGCAAGCGCTGCGGCGCGGTCGGCATTGTTGGCGAACACCTGGCGGCAGGCCCATTCGGTTTGCAGGGTGCGGTTGAGGCGTTCGACCTTCCCGTTTTGCCAAGGGCAGTGCGGTTTGATGAAGACTTGGCGGGTGCCGAGGTCTGCTCAGACCTCGCGCAGGGAGTAGCGGTAGGCCCAGGCGTTGTCGGTCATGAGGCGTTCGATGTGGACAATGCCGTGGGTGCTGAAGTAGTCGGCGGCTCGGCGGAGAAAACCAGCGCAGGTGGCGCCCTTCTCGTCGGGCAGGATCTCGGAGAACGCCAGCCGGGAGTGGTCGTCGACGAGTGAGTGGACGAAGTCGAAACCGTTACCGCGTCTTGCGTTCTCGATCAGGAGCGCAGCCTCGGCCATGTGCCCGCCATCCGCCGCCGTCGGGGATGCGTCCGAGCTTCTTGATGTCGATGTGGACCAGTTCGCCGGGCCGGGCACGTTCGTAGCGCACCGCTGGAGCGCTTCGAGGCTCGGATCAGCGCAACGGTCATCGGGTCACAGTCACGCAGGTGCGGGACACCACGACGGGCCAGCACACGTGAAACCGTGCGGGTCGGCACACCGAGCGCGGCGCCGATCAGATCCTGGCCCGGCCACGTCGCACCCGGCGTAGCGCCAGGATCTGGTCCTCGAGATACCGCAGGGGTGCGGGTCAGCGTCGTGTCGGGGACGTGAGGAGCGATCCTGCAGCCCAGCGGTAGCCCTCCGTATCGAAGCGGTTGATCCAACTTGTGCACGCACTTACGTGAAGTGCCCATGGCAGCCGAGATATGAGCCTTGTTACAGCCCTCAAGGAACCGCTCAACGATCAGCAATCTGCCCTGGAACGTCGTACGGGCATTACCGGTGATGGAACGAGAACCTCCGGATGAGTGATGGGCCTTAGACAAGCCACACCCCACCCGGGGGTTCTCCTCACATCAAGTCGACACGCCTGACAACAACCTCATGTCTCGGTACAACTAGCGGGCAGCTTTCTGGTGGCCCAGCACTGTCGAGTCAGCCCGAAATCGCGTCGACGATTTCTCGAGTCGTGACGACGGCGGCGTAGTTGGGCATGTTGACGTCAAGGGCCGCGTGCATCTCGACATCCGAGTAGCTCGCGGTCGCATCTCTGACGACCGTGACGTCGTAGCCGAGCTCGGCGCCGTACCGGACGGTGGCCTCGACGCATGTGTGTGTGATGAGCCCGATCACGATGAGTCGGTGGATACCGTGTCTCTTCAGTTGGAGGTCAAGGTCGGTGTTGGCGAAACCGCTCGAGCACCAATGCTCTTGGGCGACGATATCGCCGAGCTTGCGGCTCGAACTCCGCGCGCAATTCGCCTCCCCACGTTCCGAACTCGAATGTCTTGCGGTCCCAGGCGGCTTTCTGGATCGGCGCAACGTATCTCCACGTCTGGTAGTCACCGGGCCGATATCGGTGGTGCAGAGCGTAGAAGACGCGGATGCCCGCGCGCCGCGCGGTGGCGAGCACTTCGGCCATGTGCGCCACGCAGTCATTGGCTTCGGCGACACCCTTGAGGCGGTCCCACACCTTGCCGCCCTCGGAGATGAAGTCGTTGTACGGATCGATAACAAGAAGTCCGGTGATGTCCTTGTCGTCCATGGCTCAAGTGTTACCCGGTCACGAATGTCACCGTCTCATCGAGCGGCGCCCGCGCGTTGCGGACGTAGTCCACTGTGGTGTCCTCGTGCCCGATCGACATGCCACAGAAGAGTATCAGCTCGGCTGGGGGTGACACGATCTCCACCGACCGTCTTGCGGAGCTGTGACCACGCCATCTGCGGGCAGCTGTGCAATCCCTCGGCGCGCAGCAACAGCATGACGGTCTGCAGGTACATCCCCAGGTCGGCCCATTGGGGCAGGCCGAGGTCGCGGTCGATGTAGCAGAAGAGCGCCGCGGGCGCGCCGAAGCAGTCCCAGTTCGCGATGGCGGCGCGCTTGCGCGCTTCCCAGTCCTCCCGCGCGATGCCCAGTGCGCTGTAACGGTCCCTGCCGAACGCGGCTCGGCGCTCGGCGTACGGGTACTTCAGTTCCGGCCGGGTACATCACGTACTCGCGCTCGTCCCATGAGTCGCCGACAGCCACGCGCTCGGTGGCAAGCTTCTTGAGCTGAGCCAGTGGTCGCGCCCGGTCACCACATAGATGCGCCACGGTCGGATATTCGAGCCCGACGGCGCATTACGCCGCCGCGGTCAGCACGCGGTCGAGCACGTCTGGTGGCAGCGCGCTCGTCAGTGAATCCACGAACCGCCCGTCTACTCGCGACCGCGTCATAGACGTCCATGACCGCCCTACCTTTCGAAGTCCGCGTGTATGCCCTCCCTGTTGACCAGGTAGCCGTCAGTTCTGTGACAAGCACGCGAGGTACAGACGACGCCGCGTCCTACTCCGCCGCGGTCGCGGCGTCGTCGAGGCCGGCGCGCAGCAGGTTCCACGCGAGGTGCCGGGCTTCGGCCGACCTTTCGTGGATGAGGCGCTGTGCGGCGGCCACCGCGTTGGACTGCGGTGTGCGCCCGTCGACGACGGCAGCGTGGACGTCCTCCGCCACGTGCATGGCCGCGAGGACGGCGTCGTTGACACGGATCAGCGCTTGGTGAAGACGGTCATCCTCGATGAGCAGATGGGCGTTGGCCAGCTCCACCGAGAATTCCTTAACGACGTGACCGATCTGCTCGAAGATCGGATTCATCGCCTGCTCCCGCGCCACGCGATCCTCCATTTGCAGCACGGTGGCGCTCTGATTCCACAGCGTGGCGAGCGCGTGAGTGGGGGCACTGACGGCGCGCGACACCTCATTCATCGCCAGCCGCTGTTGCTGCGCAATCAGGTGGACGCGCTCGACGCGGGCCAGCTCCACTTGCGCCGCCAGCTCCGAGCGTGCCAGCGCGCGTTGCGCATCCATCTCGGCTTCGTGGATGGACCGCACGAACGCCAGCTCGCGGGCCGAGCGTTCTTCGGCGGCCGCCAGCTCCCGGCGCAGGCGCTCCGCGGCTTCGACTGCGTCCCTGTTCGCTCGCCGCAGGATGCTGTGCGTCTGCCACATGGACACCAGCACGGCGACGAGGACCACGGCACCGAAGAACCACTCGCGCCTTGGATCCCGTGTGGCCGGGGCCGAAGAAGATGAACCAGACGATGGCCGCGACACCCGCGACACCGCCGGCCAGCCAACCGGTGACACGCCAGACCTCACGTCCGGTGTTGCGATCCGATCCGCCGCTCTCCGGTTCGCTGTATTCCACGGGAGCGAGATATTCGCTGCCAGGAGTGGGCAATTCGGCGGTGCGCGGTGTTTGCGCCAGTCCCGTCATGTCTGCCTCCCGCCTCGCACAAGCTCGTTCGCGATGCGGGCTTCACTTTAGGGAAACCCTAATTCGGGGGCACGACCGCCATCAACCTCACAGGTGTACACCGGCGAGGTTGACGCTAACCTCAAGCCGTTGACAGCTAGAGAATTGAGAGCCGATGGACCACGCGCCACAAGAAGGTGAATCGTCAGTCATTGTGAGCCTCTCTGATGCGGCGATGCACATGTACACCGCCGCGATCGATGCTCTGCCCTTCCCCGAGGACAAGAAGTTCCACAAACGCGCCGATGTCGTCTTGTCCGGCATGCGCAAGCTGAAGTCGGGGCTGACCGACGGAGCCAACCGCAGCAGGTCCACACCGGTGGTGATCGTCGCGCTCAGCGATGTGCGCAAGCGCTACGACGATCTGATGGCCCGCGCCGCCGCCGCGCCCGGGTCGTCGTTGGGCCAGCAGCTGTACGCGGCGCGGATCGAGGCCAGGTTGTCTGCCGCAGGAGGTGGCCAACGGTGCCGGGCTGCGCGCCGACCTCATCGACGATCTGGAGGCCGGCGAAATCCCGACCGAGGAAGAGGCGGCCAAGATCAAGGACCTCATCGCCGCGCTCGGCGGCGTGCCCGGAACCGAACATCTGCAATATCACCAACCTGAGCACGACGAGCCGCAGCACGAGGGCGAACACCACGACGGCGAGAACCACGACGCCGAGCAGCACGAGGGCGAGCATCACGACAACCACGTGAACGGCTGGGAAGAATCGTTCATCGGCGGTAACTGAGCCGACGCCGCACGCACAGCACGGGAGGAGTCGTGGCAGACCCACGCGCGACGACCGCGACATCGATCCTGGAACAACTTCCCGTGAGCAGGTGGCACTGGCGGTTGGTCGTTCTGGTCGGGTCTCGGCGTCGTTCTTCGACCTTTACGAGGTGTTCCTCGGCGGCGTGCTGGCGCCGGTGCTGGCCGTCGAGTTCGGGCTGGGCACGACGGGCAAGGCGCTTGGTCATCGCCGCCGGGTTCGCCGGGATGTTCGTCGGGGCGAACGTGCTGTCGATGGCCGCCGACCGGCTCGGCCGCCGGCGCATCTTCATCCTCAACCTGCTGATCTACTCGCTGTTCTCGCTGGCCGCCGCCTTCTCTCCGAACATCGAGACGTTCCTGGTGCTGCGCTTCCTCGCCGGCATCGGGCTCGGCGCCGAGCTGGTGCTCGTCGACACCTACCTCGCCGAGTTCGTTCCCGGCCGGGTCCGCGGGCGGATGACCGCGTGGGCCTACACGATCGGGTTCCTCGGTGTGCCGCTCGCGGCGCTGCTCGGCGGCAAGCTCGTCGCGCACGCAGCAGCTGCTCGGCATCGACGGCTGGCGCTGGCTGCTGGTGTTCGGCGGGCTGGGTGCGGTGTTCGTGCTGGTCGGTGCGGACGCTGCTGCCGGAGTCGCCGCGCTGGCTGGAGAGCCGCGGGCGCGATGGCGGAGGCCCGCGCCGTCGTCGCTGTCGGTCGTCGCAGAAGGTCGCGCCCGGCACGGCCGGTGCCCGACTCGCGACACGGCCGCCGAAGAGGTCGCCGCGCGCGACGATGCGCCCACCGTCGTCGAGGTCGCTGCGCATCGCCTTCCGTGACTACCGCTCGCGCAGCGTGATGCTGGTGATCTTCCAGATGCTGCAGACCGTCGCCTACTACGGCTTCGGGACGCTGGCTCCGCTGGTGCTCGTGGCCAAGGGCTTCGATGTCACCGCAGTCGCTCGGCTATGCGGCGCTGACCTTCGCCGGCTACCCGCTCGGGTCGCTGCTGTCGGTGCCGCTGGTGGAGCGCTTCGAGCGCAAGTACCTGATCATCGCCTCGGCGCTCGGGATCGCGGTGTTCGGCATCGTGTTCGCCGCGGCGGACCAACGTCGCCGCTGATCGTCGTCGCCGGGTTCCTGCTCACCGCGATGTCCAACGTGTTCTCCAACGCGTTCCACATCTACCAGGCCGAGATCTTCCCGACCGCGATCCGCAGCACGGCCAGTGGCATCGCCTATTCGCTGTCCCGGGCGACGTCGACTGTCGCTGCCGTTCATCGCCGTGCCCGCGCTCGCCGCCTTGGTCCGGTTGCCGTGTTCTCCGGCTCGGCCGTGCTGATCGTGCTGCTTTGCCTTGACGTGTGGCCTGCTGGGTCCACTGAGCACCGGACTGGAACTCGAACAGGTCGGGGAGCGTCACTGACGGCGATTCAGCCTTGCCGGACCGTATTCTGGCCGCCGCTGTTTGTGATCTTCGGCGCACCGGAGCGGTAGGTGACCACGTTGTTGATCCCGTCGACATCGACCGCGTCGACCGAATCGACCGTCACGTGATTGATCACGCCGTCTACCGAGATGCGGTCGCAATGACCTGTGACAGTGACCGTTTCATCACGTCCGGTCACCGTGAGATGGCCGCCGTTGCATGCGATCGTCTTGCTCTCGCCGTTGCCATCGATGTTCAGACTGCTGCCCGCAGCCGATCTGCGTGGGGGCTGACGAGCTCGAAACCGCCTGCCACGTAATCGCAGCGACCACCGCCACCGCCAGCCCCGCGAGACAGGTCGCCACGATCGCGCGTGCCGGCCTGACCGGCTGGTTTCGCGCTATGCGCCGCACGACGGTCGCACCCGCCAGCACACCGACCAACACCAGTGCCACCACGACGCTCTGCAGCGCCCCGATCGCGAGGAAGCTCGCGTCGCTGGCGCCCTCGCTTTCGAGGCATTGGAAGGCCACGGTCGATCCGGACTGACCCGGTTTGTAGCTGTAATGCGAGGTGTTGACCATCAGCTGGTTCGGGCCTCCGCACACGATGGCACTCGTCCACAGGGCGGTCGACGGGAGCACCGCCGTGAGCGCGGCAGCGCCTCCGACGCACAAGCCGAGAGCCCCGGCGAGCCCGCCGATGACGCTGGCGCCAGGCAGGCTCTGACGCCGACGTTGGCCGCTGCCGTACACCTGTCCGGGATATCCATCCGCGCGGCTGGTGATCGTCACGTTTCCGCGCTGCAACGCGGCGTCCAACTGTTCTTGCGGCACGCCGGCCTCGGTGGCAGCACGGGTCAACGCCTCCCGCAGTTGCGCAACGTCTTGTCCGGGGTGGGCCACCCGAACGCCTGCCCGGATTTCAAGCTCTCGAACAGGTCCTGCGCATATCGGCGGGGGGGTTCATCGTCGGGCGGTCCGCCAGCATTCGCGTCCGATTTCGCTTGGGCCAGTTGATGTTCCAACTCGGCGATGCGCTTCTGCTCGGCCAGTTGGCGCTCCAAATCGGCGATCCGCGCTTCCGCGTCGTCGTGTTCCATAGGTAAGCGCTCCGATTCACAAGGGAGACGCAGCTTATCGAGATTGCGGCATCGACCGTTCGTTTGCTCGCTGCCAATTCCCTGTGAACGAGCTCTATCTCAACCCCTGGCTACAGCACGTGGCTGCCGATCAGCTTGCCGATGGTGCGGATGTCGACCTGGCCCTTGAAGTCCAGGTGCACCTTGCCAAGGCCGGAGAACCACAGTTCGAGTTCGGAGTCGAGGTCGAACCGGCCTGCGGTCTCGATGCTCCACGCCTGGATCTTGTTGTAGGGCAGCGAGGAGTAGTCGCGCTTCTTGCCGGTGAGCCCTTGGACGTTGATGGCGATCAGTCGCTTGTCGGTGAACACCACCGAGTCCCGCATTCCCTTGAAGCTGAGGTACACGCGTTCCCCGTCGACGAGGATCGGTGCCAGCTCGGCGGCGATGGGTGCAGGGTCGCTTGGTCCCAGCTTGAAGACGGCGCCGTTCTGAAAGTCAATCATGGCCGGGACACTAGTGACGCCCGACGCACGCCGGTGCGGTTAGCGATTTCCGCCGCGGTAGGCGGCCACCTTGTCGGCGTACTCGTCGAGCAGTCGCAGTGATTCGTCGCGTGGCTTGGTGGGCAACGCCAGTGCCACCTGGCCGAAACCGAGTTCCTCGGCGGCCCGCCAGTAGTCCGGGTCGACCGGCGTGCCGAACATCGCAAGCGGAACGTCGTGGCCGGCGCCGTCACGCATCTGATTGATGCGCTGCGTCAGCCTCTCGACCGGCAGGGGGTTGGAGATCCAGCCCGCCTCATGGCGGATCACACGCTTGACGGTGGCATCGGAGTCGCCGCCGATGAAGATGGGCGGGTGCGGTTTCTGGACCGGCTTCGGCCGAATGAAGGAGGAGTCGAAGTCGACGTACTTGCCGTGGTACTCGGCGGGTTCGGCGGTCCATAGCGTCTTGATCGCCTCGATGCTTTCATCGAGCCGGGCGCCACGCGTCTTCGGATCGGTGCCGTGGTTGCGCATCTCCTCGAGGTTCCAGCCTGCGCCGACGCCGAACACGAAGCGGCCGTTGGAGATCAAATCGATGCTGGCGGCTTCCTTCGCCGTGATGATCGGGTCGCGTTGGATCAGCAAGGCGATACCGGTGAACAACTCGATGGTGGACGTCACCGCGGCCGCGGCGGCGAGCGTCACGAACGGGTCCAGTGTCCGGTAGTAGATCGACGGCAGTTCCCCACCCTGCGGATAGGCGGACTCCCGGCTTGCCGGAATGTGCGTGTGCTCGGCGATCACCAGCGAGTCGAAGCCCCGCTCCTCGATGGCGCGCGCGAGCGTCACCGTGTCGATGGTGTCGTCGTTGACGAATGTCGAGATCCCGATTTTCATGTGCACCCTTAACTGCCGTCCCCACAGGCGGCCAACGCCGCGCGTCTTCGAGGCTATTCCGTGGCGCCGGCGCTACGCCAACGGCTGACCATCCTTGGTCAGGACGTGCCATTCACCGCCGAACATGTCCAAGGCCCTGCCCGTTGGCGTCGTTGTCCGCCTTGTCGCCTGCGTAGTGATACAGGGGAATTCCCTTGTAGGTCACCTGATCGCCGCCGTCACGACGCGGAACGGTATTGGCCGCGGCCACGTCGATGCCGATGCCGCTGCCCGGATGCCCCTTGGCCAACAGGGGCAGCCAGGTCTCGGCGCAGGCGTCGTAACAGGTCGGATCGTTGGCCGGATCCTTCGAGAACGCGTACACGGTGCGTCCCGCTCCGTCGACGACGATCTCACCCAGATCACCGCGGTCGTCCACCGACAAGGAAACGTCTCCGATCGGCGGTTTACCGGTGGTCGACGGTGGCGGATTGGGCGCCGGGGTGGACGCGTCCGTCCGGGTGAGTCACCGAGGTCTCGGAACTCGCCGTCGAGGAACTGGTCGCCGCCTTGTTGCTGAATGCGGCGCAGCCGGTGAGAACCACGGCGCTGACCATCAGGATCGATGTGCACGCGTCGACTCGCCGGCCGCGGCGCGCAGGAACCGAGGTTCTTGGTGTGGACATGATGGTTCCATTTCCAGCAACGATCCCCGTCAAACCCGACCGCGGCCGAAGCGATTGCGTGTCCCGTCAATCGGGTAGGACACGACTGACGCCATTACGGATTCCCCTCTGGGTGTCACGGCGCAGCAATGATCCCCACCGCTAGGAGGACAAGCGATGACATCTCCGGAGCCCGCGAGTGAAACTGAGGAAGTGCTGTCCACTCCCGGCACGCCCGGGAGCCCAGGCGCTTCCGAGCACCGAGGTTGGCGAGGACGACGACAGCTCTGCGGAGTAGCCCGCCAGGCTCGGCTACGCGGGCCGTCGCCGTGTGGGACCAATATATGCATGTGCTATGCATATATGTGTGCCGCATTCGCGCTACGACCAACTCGACGACCTGCTGACGCGCCTTCATGTCGCGCGGCAGCGACCGTCGTGGCGGCGCCGCCTCCTCGTCGGAGGCAACCCGGTTGCGAGTGTCTCGACGCTGCGCGTCCTGCGCGCCGTCGAGCAATGCCAGCGGTCCGGCGGCGGGGCATCGATCAGTGACGTCGCGGAGTACACGGCCGTCGAGCATTCGACCGCCAGCCGAACAGTGGCCGCCGTCGTCGAAGCCGGCCTGCTCACGAAGACATTCGCGACCGATGATCAACGCAGGTGCGTGTTGATGCTGACCGACGTTGGCCGCAAGGCACTCGCGACGGTGACGGACCGCCGTCGCGAGCTTGTCGCCGAAACAATCGCCGACTGGCCCGTTGCCGATGTCGACACGTTGGTCACCCTGTTGAATCGGCTGACAGAGCGCTTCGAGCGGGCGGCCGGCGAATGATCACGGAGGCCACCGCCCCACCACGGCCGCGCGGCGCACTGGGGCTGATGTTCGATCCGGTGTTCGGAACGCTGTTCTGGGGCAAGATGTTTGCCGTTGTGGCCGTGTGGACGCACGGCATCGTCGCGGCGATCGTGATGTACGACGCGACGCGGTCCGCACTGATGGTTGGCTTGGTCGGTGTCGTGCAGTTCGGTCCCCAGTTGATACTCAGCCCCACCAGCGGTAAATGGGCCGACACTGGGAACCCGGCGCGGCAGATCCTGCTCGGCCGGGTGCTCTGCGTCGTCGGGAGCGGATCCGCGGCGGTGTGGCTCTTCGTCGACCCAGGGCTACAGGGCATGTCCGCCGCGATTCCCGTGCTCTCCGGATCGTTGCTCGTCGGCTTCGGCTTCGTCGTCGGCGGCCCGGCGATGCAGTCGATAGTGCCGAATCTCATTCGCGAGGGCGAACTTTCGACCGCCATGGCGCTCAACAGCATGCCGATGACGGCCGGTCGCATCATCGGCCCCGCGGCGGGCGCCTACCTGGCCGCACACCTCGGTTCGGCCGCGGGCTTCGCCGTCAGCGCCGGCTTGCACCTCGTGTTCGCGATCTTTCTCATGGTGGTTCGCTTCCCGTCTCCGCCACCGCGTCGCTCCGGCGCGGACTATCGCGTCCGCACTGCCGTCAAGTACGTATGGCGCGATCGTCCGCTGTTGCTGGCGCTGATCGCGGTGA
Source organism: uncultured Actinomycetota bacterium (assembly GCA_963766945.1). GTDB lineage: Bacteria > Actinomycetota > Actinomycetes > Mycobacteriales > Mycobacteriaceae > Mycobacterium. Next base: position 18,886 of record CAVYCT010000032.1, on the reverse strand, counting down.
CGACGGTCGGTATCGCGTCCGACCCGTCGATCACGCTGACCCCGTCGATGGCCGACGAACTCGGTGGCGGGACCCGACTCGTCGGGATTCTGTCGGCGGCCTTCGGCATCGGCGCCGCGGTCGGGATGGCTGCGCTCGCGCTGATGCGTGGCCGGATGGCCGCCTCACGGGTGTCGTCGATCGGATTGTTCGGTATGGCCGCGGGATGCGTGGTGCTCGCGATGGCAACTGTGCCTGCGCTGGCGGTGCTCGGATTCGCGGTCGCGGGCTTGGGCTTTGGCTGGGCGATGACCGGGCTCGCCACCGTCGTGCAGGAGCGCGCGCCGCAGGAGTTGCGTGGCCGCATCATGGCGCTGTGGCTGGTCGGGTTCGTCGGCTCGCGCCCGATTGCGGCGGCACTGCTCGGAGGAACCGCGGATCTGTTGAGCGTGCAGGCGGCATTCGCGGTGGCCGCCGTCCTGTGCGCGGTTGTCACACTGTTGTGTCGCCCGGCGAACCTGGTCGGGCCACTGCCGGTGCGCGCGGCGGACTAGTCTCAGTCCAGCTCTTCTGCATCTGCGCTGTCTGACTTTTCGACGCGAGCCCATCCGCACACCTGCGGTACGAGTTCGAGTTGGCTTCGCATGTCGCCCGCCGCTTGGTGCAGCCGTTCGGTCAGGGTGTCGATGTCGGCCTCTTCCTTCGTGACCCGACCCGTCGCGACCAGACGTGGCAACAACTGTCGCAAGATGTCTGTGAGCCAAGGCAAGATCACTGAGTCCCGGCTGCTTTCGACGACAGTCTCGGCGAACAGGCTAGGTACGGGCAATCCGGCATCGCAGAACAGCTGAACGAGACGGCCACCCGCATCGATCGCGGTGCCCATCTGTTCAAACGTCTGCTGCGTCAGCTCCGCCACGCGGTGCAACAGCGGGATGGGCGGGTTGGAATGCAGGCCGCGGGAGGCGTCCATCTCGTGGACTGCGACGACTCCACCCGGGCGAACCAGCTGTGTCATCGCCCGAAGCAGTCGGGCCGGGTCTGTCTGGTGGATCAGCACGTATCTGCAGACGACGGCGTCGAAATCCACATATCTGTCGAATGTTTCGGCGTCGCTGTGGATGAATTCGACATTGCTGAACCCGAGCTCGCTCCTACGCTGCCTCGCAATGCGGATGATCTCTCTGTTGCTGTCGATACCGACGACGCGACCTGTCGGCCCGACCAGCTCGGCGGCCAATATCGTCACATCACCTGGGCCACAACCGATATCGAGTACCCGCATGCCCTTCCCCAATCCGGCGCTGGTCAGCAGTCGGTGCGTGATCGGCCTCAGAAACTCGGCTTGGCGCACGAAGGCGTTCCGTCTCTGAGGAGGAGTGGCTGAACAGATAGCCGGAGTTTGGCATGTTGATTCCTCGTAGCGCTGGATATTTGTTGTTGTGTGTCAACAACAATTTCAACGGCATCGCTCCCTAAACTCATCCCTGTGGACCAACCCGCACCCAGGGAGGCTGCGCGACGGACTCGTGCCGAGCAGAACGCCAGCTCAGGGCGCCGACTGCACCGGGCGCTGGTCGACCTCGTGGCGGAACAGGGCTACGACGCCACCAGCGCAGCCGAGATCGGGGTGCGCGCGGGTTTCAGTCGAGCAATGGTGCACGCACGCTTCGGCAACAAGGACGCATTGCTCGATGAACTGATGCGCACCGAATTCGAGCAACGAATCCTCGGCGGCGTTGACGACGGCCTCACCGGCCTGCAACAGGTGCTGGCGATCGTCGAACGAATCGACAGGCTCGCCGATGAAGACGAGCAGTTTCTGAAGGCCATGTTCATCCTGGCCTTCGAGGCTGTCCGCGGTTCTGCGGCCGTAAGACCACGGATCATTCGCTGGCTTGAAGTCGTCGAAGCCGATGTCGCGGCCGCGATGGTGACCGGACAGAACGACGGGTCGATTCGCGTTGATGTGCAGGCATCTGATGCTGCACGCGAATGCCTCATGTATGGGTGCGGCGTCTTCTATACCTGGATCGTCCTGCCGAAGATCGACCTTCACGAGGAGCTCGCACGCTATCGCGCGCGGATCGTCGCCAATTACGCTGCGCCCAAACGCAAACGACGCTGATCAGTCATTCGCCGAACCGCTACGCCACTGAGCGATCTTTCGGCCCACCGCGTCAGCTGTGCTCGTCGCGGCGTGACCCACACCGTCGACGATGCCGGCCAGTCCGTCTCGCAGCCCACGAATCAACGGGTCTTCCGAGGCATCGAAACCGCCCCGGTAGTGCCGGGCGGTCTCGTTGGCGTCCTCGCTCCAACGCGCAGAGGTGTCGTCGACGCGCAGCGGATAGCTGCCGGACATGATCTTGCCGTAGTCACCGGAATCCACCCACGCGGTGAGCGCCGCGGCTCGCAATACCGAGAACGGGTGACTCTGCATTTCGAGGTTGAGCAGTTTGAGCACACCGTCGCGCATATCCCCGACACGTTCGTACTCGCGCGCCTGAGCGAGGAACGCCTGGGTGTCGAGCTTATCGACGCGGGCGCCACCGGCCAGCTTCAGCTCGACCTGGATCGCGGTGTCGTAGTTCTGCCCGCACAACAGACCTGCCCGATCGCCAGACAGCTCGGACTTGCGTTGCCACTCCATGAGCGCGGCGACGATGGCGCGCAGCGCCCAGCCACCGACGGGCATGAATCCGAACGAGCCCGCCAACCTCGTCAGGTGCATCAGCATCGTGCGATAGACCGCGTGGCCGCTCAGCGCGTGCCCCAACTCGTGTCCGATGACGACGCGCATCTCCTCGTAGGTCATCAGGTCGTACATCCCGGTGGTGATCACGATGAACGGCTCGTCCATGCCGATGCAGTAGGCGTTCACGACGGAGACTGCTGGACGAACACCTGCGGTCGGACGGGCGCGTCCAGCACGGTCACGCAGTCGTCGACGAGCCGGTCGAGATCGCTGAACTGGCGCGGACCCACTTTGATGCTGCTCGCGAGATACAACAGTCGATGTTGGCGTTCACGGAGCAGACCCGACACCAGCTTGAGCACCTGATCGAAGCCCTTGAGTCTTCGCAGCGCGGTTAGCGCAGTGCGGTCGGCCGGATGCTCCCAAGCGCGAGAGCTTATGTCCGGGAACGTCTTCCGTGTCGCGTCGCATTCCTGGGTCATGCCGCCCCCCGTGTGTCCTAGCTCAGCGTGGTCCGCAGTTCACGATAGGCCTCCACGAGCGCAGACAGGGTGAACTGTCGATTTAGCCCGCTGGGGTTGGGCAGCACCCAGGTCTGCGATGGGCCGATCCGCAACGACTGCGGACCCCACCCGATGTCGGTGCGGGTCATCGCCGCCAAAGCGCGCTTGCCCAGAAAGGCCACCATCCGCGGTTCATAGCGCCGGATCTTGGCTTCAAACGATGGGCGTGCCGCACGGAACTCCTGCGGCCGAGACCGCGTCGGCTCGCGCGGTGGGACGCTGCACGACCGCGGAGATGCCGCAGCCATAGCGCAGAAGTTCGCGCTCATCCGCGGGCCGCAACTGGGTGTCGGTGAACCCGGCCAGATGCAGCACCGTCCAGAATCGGTTGCTTCGATGCGAGAAGTTGTGCCCGTCGGCGGCGGCGGTGGCCGCCGGGTTGAGCCCGCAGAACACCACGTCCAAGCCATGGGCAAGTAGGTCCGCCTCATACCCGCGGGCGGAGTGGTCATCAGACATCAAGGGGGCGCCTCAAGGCCTGTGCGTGCGGTCCCTGCTAGCCCCTGTTGCGGGCCAGGTCGATCGCGTACTGATTCACGAAGTTGCCCGCCGGCGGATCACCGCGGTTGCATGAGCCGTCGGATTCCCCGGGACGTTTGATCCACAGATACGCGTCGGCGTGCGGACCCGCTGTCTCAGCGGTGGGCGCGGCGCCGAGTGCTCGGCCGCCGGGGTTGCACCAGTCCAGCGGGGAGTCAGGCGCCGGGCCGGCGCCGTTGCGCGACGTGTCGATTACGTAGTGCGACCCGTTCGTGAGCCCCGAAATCGCCTCGCCGTAGCCGATTTCGTCCTCGGTGGTGAAGAAGTTCGCGGTGTTGAGGCTGAAACCTCGCGCGTGGTCCACGCCGGCCTGGCTGAGCCTGGCGGCCATGTCGTCGGCACTGTGCCAACGCAGGTGGCCGGCGTCGATGTACACCGCCGCGGCCGGATTGCGGGTCAACGTGTCCACGGCGTAGCGGATCAAGTCGAAGCGTTCCTGGCGCTGGTCATCCGACAGACAGTCGGCCATGGCGAGCGCATCGGGTTCGACGATCACCGCCGCAGGCGAGCCACCCAGGCCGGCTGCGACCTTATCGATCCACCCGCGATAGTCGTCGGCCGATCCGAATCCGCCCGCCGCGAAGCTCCCGCAGTCGCGGTGCGGGATTCCGTAGAGCGCGAAGATCGGCATGGCGCCGGCCGCCTGCGCCGCGCCGGCGTACGCCCCGACTCTGTCGGCGGAGGATCCCGGGACGACCCAGAACGCCTGCGGCGTGTTGGCGACGGCGCTCAGCTCGGGACTCGGCGGGTCGGCCTTGCCCGCGGCGACCATGGCCGCCGAGGTGGGATTGACGTAGAACGGCATCCCGGCCAGCGGGTTGGCCTCGTCGACCAGGCGCACCGCCGGGGAGGAACCGACCTGCACCGGGCCGGCAGAAAGAGCCATGCCGACAACGGTCGCAATCGCCAGGAAGGGAAGGATCCACCGCGCGACCGCGCCGGCAGCTGAGGACATCACCCGAGAAAACCTAGTGTTACAACACGTCGAGCGCCAATCCCCGACCCGCGATGAGTCCCGCAGTGGCCGCCGGTCTGTATCTACGACACCTGTTAACCGCACGCGAGGAAACGACATGACCGCCAGCTACACCTTTGACGTCTTTTCCAGCCTCGACGGCTACGGGGCCGCGAGCGCGAACTGGTCCGGCTACTGGGGCAAGCAAGGCCCCGAGCTGCTGGACCGGCGCCTCGCCATCTACAGCGCGGAGAACCGAATGGTGTTCGGAGCCAACACTTATCGAGAGTTTTCGCAGATGCTGGCCGATAGCACCGAGGAGTCTGAGGTGCGCGACCCGTGGGTCACCAAGATGTGGCGAACGCCCGCAACGGTGGTGTCGACAACGCTGGAAGAGCCCCTGGACTGGCCCGACGCAACCGTGGTGAGCGGTGACGCCGTCGACGTCGTCACGCGGCTCAAGGAGGAATCCGAGGTGCCGTTGCGCTCGCACGGCAGCCTCTCGATGAACCGGGCGCTGATGGCGGCCGGCCTGGTCGACTATGTGCAGGTCACGCTCTATCCGGTCATCACCGGTCAGACCGGGCTCAGTCCGATCTTCCACGGTGCGCAGGACTTCGATCTCGACCTGGTCGAGCACCGGACGCTGGACGGTCGCACCCAGGAACTCATCTACCGCCCGACCCTGCATTGACCTGTCACTAGGCGACCAGGTCTGGCATACCGACGAATCCTGGGTCAAACTCGCAGGCGGAGGAGGGAGCCGCGATGGCACGGTCCGACATACCAACGCATCCGCGCCGCCCACCTCAACGCCGTACATGCAGCGCTCGACGATCATGTGGGCCGTCTCGACTGGTCGGCCGAGCAGATTCAACGGCATCGCGACCGGCGGTTGCGCTCACTGCTCGAGTACGCCCGTGAGCGCTCTCCGTTCTACGCCGAACGGCTTCGTGGCATGGACTTCGAGGCGGTGACCGCGTCCGATCTGGCGTCGATTCCGCTGCTGACCAAGGCCGAGGCGCAAAGCGAAGTGGGATGCGATCGTCACCACGCCCGACCTGAATCGTGCAGTAGCGGAACGGGTCTTGAGTGAGCAGACCTGGTTCTCCTACACCCGGCATGACGAGCAGGTGTTCAGTTCCGGTGGCTCCAGCGGTGTGCGGGGGGTTTACGTCTGGGATTGGCAGTTCTTCGTCACCGCCGCGTGCACCGCGTGGCGCATGCAGGCCCGTGATGAGCGGCGCCATGAGCCTGCGCCGAATACTCGGCTGGCAGTACTCACGGCCGGTGTGCCGCCGCACGCCAGCACGCCGCTGTTCGACGTGCCCACGGTCGCAGGTATGGACACCGTCGTCATCGAGGCGGGCGCCCCGTTCGATGACGTGCTCGCGGCGGTCGAGCTCAGTGCCCCGACCCACCTGGTGGGCTACGCCAGCGTCATCGGCCGACTGGCGCGCGCGTCGTTGGCGGGCAAGCTCGAGCTCCGGCCCATGCGGGTGAGCACCAACTCCGAACCGCTGCTGCCCGAGGACCGTGACGCGATCGTCAACGCTTGGGCCGCGCCCTTGCACAATCTCTGGGGCTCAACGGAACTCGGCGTACAGGCAGTCGGGTGTGGATATGGTGACGGGCTGCATATCTGCGAGGACGAAGTGATTCTCGAACGGGTCGACGGCGCAGGCACACCGGTGGGGCCCGACGCGCCTGCGGTGCGCACGCTGGCCACCGGTCTGTCGAACCGAACGTTCCCCTTCATCCGGTACGACCTCGGCGACGAGATCACGATGATGTCCGGCCCGTGTGCGTGCGGCAGTGCATTCGCCCGCGTCGCCGATATCGGCGGCCGTCGTGACGACGATTTCGTCTACGGCTCACACACCGTGCCCGCCAGCGCCTTTCGCCACGTCCTCGGAACAGATCCGCGCATCGTGGAGTACCAGGTGCTGCAGACCGAGGGCGGCGTGGAGGTATTGGTGGTCGCCGACGCCGACGTGCACGCGCTGGCCCCCGCGTTGGCCTCGGCCATGCAGCGCCACGGCGTCGCCGACGCGTCGATTCGCATCCGCGCGGTAGAGACCCTGGGCCGCAACGAGACCAGCGGCAAGCTCAAGCGCTTCGTGCCGCTCCCCCGGCCGTAGCTTCTCCGGCTACAACTCTGCTACGCGTCCGTCATCGACGAGCCACGAACGATCCAACCGAACGTTCTGCAACATCCGGCGGTCGTGTGTCACCAGCAGCAGCGCGCCATCATAGGTGTCCAGCGCCTGCTCCAGCTGCTCGATGGCGGCGAGGTCGAGGTGGTTCGTCGGCTCATCGAGAACCAGCACATTGGTGCCTTGTGCCTGCAGCAACGCAAGACCGGCGCGGGTCCGCTCACCGGGCGAGAGCGCGTCAACCGCGCGTTCCACATGGTCCGCGCGCAGCCCGAACTTTGCGAGCAGGGTTCGCACATCGGCGGTCGACCAAGACGGCACACGCTGCTCGAAGCGATCGATGAGTCGGTCGGGGCCCGTGAAATCTGCACGCGTCTGGTCGATTTCGCCGATGTCGATGTTGGCGCCCAGACTCGCGCGGCCCTCGTCGGGCTGCTGGCGACCCAGCAGTAGCCGTAACAGGGTGGACTTTCCTGCCCCGTTGGGACCGGTGATGCCGATGCGCTCGCCGGCGTCGATCTGTAGTGATATCGGCCCGAGGACGAAGTCCCCTTGTCGCACAACGGCGTTGTCGAGTGTGGCAACGATTGAGCTCGATCGCGGCGCGGCGCCGATGGTGAACTCGAGTGTCCATTCCTTGCGCGGCTCGACGACCTCCTCGAGGCGGGCGATCCGGCTTTCCATCTGGCGCACCTTCTGCGCCTGCTTCTCGCTGGACTCGGTCGCCGCGCGGCGTCGATTCTTGTCGTTGTCGGGAGCCTTGCGCATCGCGTTGCGGACACCTTGACTCGACCACTCCCGCTGAGTGCGTGCGCGTGCGACGAGGTCAGCCTTCTTCTCGGCGAACTCGTCATACTGTTCGCGCCGGTGCCGGCGAGCAACCTCACGCTCTTCCAGGTAGCTTTCGTACCCGCCGCCGAACACGGTGTTGGTGTTCTGGGCCAAGTCCAGTTCGAGGACGCGGGTCACGGTGCGCGCCAAAAACTCTCGATCGTGGCTCACCAGCACGACACCACCACGAAGATCGCGGACGAACTGCTCGAGGCGTTCGAGCCCGTCGAGGTCGAGATCATTGGTCGGCTCATCGAGCAGGACGACGTCGAATCGCGACAGCATCAGTGCCGCAAGACCCACCCGCGCTGCCTGCCCACCCGACAGAGCGGTCATCTGCGTCGACTCGGGTCGCACCGCATCGGACCTCTTTCCCGGGTCGCTTCGCTCCTGCCCTCCGATGTCGAGCCCCAGGTCGGCCAGCACGGAAGGCAGCCGCTCGTCGAGGTCCGCTGCGCCGGTGGCGAGCCAGTGGTCCAACGCAGCCGAGTAGGCAACGGCCGGATCGACATTGGCAGGACCCTCGGCCGGCGCTGCCAAGGCCGCGGCCGCCGCCTCCATGGCCTGCGTCGCGTCGGTGCAGCCGGCGCGACGCGCGATGTAGCCGGCGACGGTTTCCCCGGGCACTCGCTCGTGCTCTTGCGGCAGCCACCCGACGAACGCGTCGGCCGGGGCGAGACTGACCACGCCGTCGAGCGGTTCGAGGTCACCGGCCAGGATCCGCAGAAGTGTGCTCTTGCCTGCCCCGTTGGCGCCAACCACTCCGATCACATCGCCCGGTGCCACGGTCACGTCGAGACTCTCGAAGAGAGTGCGGTGGGCGAATCCGCCTGCCACGTTCTTCGCGACGAGCGTTGCGGTCATTGCGCCACAGCCAGGGTGGTGATGCGCCGCTGCACTTCATCGAGAAGTTCGGCGACGGACCCGAACTCACCGGGGTCGATCGGATCCCCGAAGATCACGTGCACCGTGTGGCCCAAGGACGGAAATCTCTTGTCGAGCGGCAACACCTTGTTGGCATTGATGAGGCGGACAGGAATGATCGGCACGCCTGTGTCCTTGGCCAGCGCCGCAACGCCGGGCCGGTACGGCAGGACCTCCCCTGGCTTCACGCACTTCCCTTCGGGAAAGATGCCGACCAACGCGCCGTCTTCCAGGGCGTGGGCTGCCGCTTCCATCGCCTGCTTCCCGGACTCGGAGTCACCTCGGACGACGGGTATCTGGCCCAGCACCTCCACGAGCCAGCGGGTGAGTGGCGATTTCCAGAGCTCGGCCATCGCCATCGCGATGGCCTCGCGACGGAGCGCCCCAAGGATGAAGAACACGTCGATCATCGACGTGTGGTTGGCGGCCAGGATCACCGCACCTTCTGCTGGCACGACATCGTCGTTCACGATCTTGGTTCTGATGACGCGCGTGAAGCCCAGCGTCCACAGCACCAGGCGAATCGACCAGGTCAGCAACCACGCACGTTTCCCGAGACCGCGCGACCGTGGCCGTCTCAATGAGTCGAGCCATGCAGTCCTTTCCGTTGCGTTCGCGATGAGTGTTGCGGTCCATGGTCGCAGGGCCGCGGTGGCCGCGCGTTAGTGTGCTCTGGTCGGCCGTAGCGAACGGCCGATAGAAAAGTTGAGCCAATTCATGACCGCACCAGCAGAAACGTCGGCACTCGAATCGCGAGTCGGCCATTACTACCAGATGGACGGCACCTACCTGGTCGGCCGCGAGAAGTTGCGTGAGTACGCCCGCGCGGTGCAGGACTATCACCCCGCGCACTGGGATGTGGCCGCCGCCGCGGAGCTGGGATATTCGGATCTGGTGGCGCCGCTGACGTTCACGTCGACCCCGGGCATGACCTGCAATCGCCACATGTTCGAACAGGTGGTCGTCGGTTACGACACCTACATGCAGACCGAAGAAGTCTTCGAGCAGCACCGCCCGATCGTGGCCGGCGACGAACTCCATGTCGACGTCGAACTGACGTCGGTGCGCAGGATCGCCGGCCGAGACCTGATCACCGTGACCAACACCTTCACCGACACCGCCGGCGAGCGGGTTCACACCCTGCACACCACCGTCGTCGGACTCACCGCCGAGGACCTCAATCCGGCGATCAAGACGGCCGTGCAGAAGGCGATGATGCACGACGTGGACATCTTCGGAATCGGCGAACAGGAGTACCACAAGACGGTGCGCCCGGAGGGCGAGGTTCGCATCGCCGAGGACTCGGCCCGCGCGCCGGGAACGGCGTCGTTCGATGACGTGAAAGTCGGTGACGAGCTACCCGTCCACCACACCCGACTGTCCCGCGGCGACCTGGTGAACTATTCCGGCGTGGCCGGCGACGCCAACCCCATTCACTGGGACGAGGACATCGCCAAGCTGGCCGGGCTGCCCGACGTCATCGCCCACGGGATGCTCACCATGGGGCTGGGTGCCGGATTCGCCTCCGCCTGGTCGGGCGACCCCGGTGCGGTCACCCGCTACGCGGTGCGGCTCTCTGCGCCCGCGATCGTCTCGGCCACCGAGGGCGCAGACATCGAGTTCAGCGGCCGGATCAAGTCGCTGGACCCGGCGACGCGCACCGGCGTCGTGATCGTCGGCGCGAAGTCCGATGGCCGAAAGATCTTCGGCCTGGCGACATTGAACGTCCGCTTCCGCTGATCTGGTGGCAGCGGCTGGCGCCACAAGTCATTGGCCCTCTGACTCGATCGTGCCCGACACGGCGATAGATGGTGACTTCGTGCACACCGGATTCGCTCCGACACTTCGCGAACGGTGATGGGGTCGCGACCCTCGCCAAAGAGAGAACGAACGGCGTCGTGTACCCGTTGGCGAGTCCTCGCGGTCCGGCCACCAGGGCGCACTTGACCATGTGCCGCCAGGATCTGAGTCATAGCCGAAGGCTAGCGCTCAGATGCAAATCGCGCTGCGTTAAGGGTCTATCCGAAATCCGCGGGTCCACTGCGCGGGGTGAGCCAGAGGCCATGGATGAGGACGATGGGCGTATTCATGCTCGGACTCTGCCCACCCATGACGGTGGAGGAGGTAAGACGGTCTGATGACTGAGACCACCTCTGACAAGTCCGCGTCGTCCCTGAACTGGCCGTCGCTGCGGGTCGACGAGTGGACCGCCTCCCGTGACACGCTGCACATGTGGACCCAGATCGTCGGCAAGATCCGGCTCGCGCACGCGCCGATGGTCAACCACTGGTGGCAGGTCACCCTCTACGTCAGTCCGCGTGGTTTGACCACGTCCGCGATTCCATACGAAGAGGGCGTCTTCGACCTCGAGTTCGACTTCATCGAGCACCGATTGCTCATCCGATCCAGTGACGGCAGCGCCCGTCAGATCGCGCTTGAGCCGAAGTCGGTCGCCGATTTTCATGCCGAGACGATGAGTGCGCTCGACGAGCTCGGCATCGCGGTGCAAATCCAGGCGACGCCCAATGAGGTCGATCCCGCGATCCCGTTCGTCGACGATCACGAGCACGCCTCCTACGACCCCCACGCCGTGCACCTGTTCTGGCGCCAGCTCGTGTCGGCCGACCGCGTGATGCGCGAGTTCCGTTCACACTTCATCGGGAAGGTCAGCCCCGTGCACTTCTTTTGGGGAGCAATGGATTTGGCCTGCACCAGGTTCACCGGCCGCACCGCGCCCAAACACCCGGGCGGGGCACCGAACTGCGGCGATTGGGTGATGGTGGAGGGCTACTCCCATGAGTTGAGCAGTTGCGGCTTCTGGCCTGGCGGCGGCGACGAAGGCGCGTTCTATGCCTACGCCTATCCCGAACCCGACGGCTTCGCCGACTATCCAGTGTTGCCCGAGCAAGCCTTCTACAGCACCGACAACGGCCAATTCCTGCTGCCGTACGAGGCGGTACGGACCGCGGCCAACCCAGACCGCACCCTTCTGGAGTTTCTCCACACCACCTACGTGGCGGCCGCCGAACGCGGCAATTGGGACCGAGCCGCTCTCGAAGTCGATCCGCGGCGGTGGGATGCGAAGCGGTGAACGCCAGCCACTGCCACCAGGTCAGCGGAAGCGGACATTCATTGTCGCCAGGCCGAAGATCTTTCGGCCATCGGACTTCGCGCCGACGATCACAACGCCGGTGCCACCCGGCAGCCCGTGAGAGCCGTCGGCTCGAATCCGGGGAGGGAAAGGACCTGCGCGTAGACCGGTCGTCCCCGCCGACGGCGAGAAAGACCCGTCGCTGAACAACCTCGCTTCCGCCGGCCTGAGAGGACGGGGCTCGCGTGCCCCGACTGCCACCGTGCACCGGGACGACGCCGATCGCAGGACCGCTCAGAGCTGTGCTCGACCCACCAATCGTTATCAAGAACAAGAGTGATCGTTATCAGGAAACACCGTTCTACATCGCATCGGCGTCGGCCGCATTGCTGGACCATGTCTTTCCGTGCGGTGAATATCGCGCCACGCAGTCGGTTGCGACGGCTGGAATAACACGGCTGAATAGGGAGGAACATATGCACCGACCAACGGCCGCACTGGCAATCGCAGTCACGTGTGTTGTGATCACTGGGTGTGCCGTTATAAGAGGAAACGCCGAGTCGACGACGCCGGTCAGACATCTGATTCCGCGTCCTCTTGTTGAGCGTGAGCTCGCCGAGTTGCTGCTCGACCCCGAGCAGGTCAATGTCGCGATGGGGGCAACCGCAATGACGGTCGTCGAGACACAGACCGCGATGTCTGACAACAGCGCCACCATGGCGCCTCAGGAGTGCCTCGCCATTGACGGCGCGGCGGAGGCCCCGGTCTACGCGCAACAGCGGTTACTGGGCCGAGCGCGATCAGAGCCTCAACGACGGCGATAAATTCGCGCACTACTTAAAACAGGCGGTGGTGCTATTTCCTACCGTGGACATAGCCCGTGCCTTCTTCGATGCCTCCGCCCAGCAGTGGCCGGCATGCCGCGAGTACACCCACACGCAGAGCGAGTCGCAGTGGTCTGTCGGGCAGATCTCCAACGCGAACGGCACGCTGAGCACGACCGCGACGCAACAGAACGCCAGTGCCCCCGGCTGGGGCTGTGGACGCGCGCTGGCGCTGAGAAACAATGTCATCGTCGACGTCAACACGTGCAGCGCGAACCCCGCCGACTCGGCGGTGAAGATTGCCGACAACATCGCCGCCAACGTAACTGCCCGGTGGTAAGACTGCCGACCCTCTCGCGCTCTCCCTACTGAGCCGGGTCTGGGTGACCACTGGCGGCACGTGGCGACGGCCGACTTCCGTGTCGCCCCATGTAGGGATTTCGGCCGGCGGTCTCACATCTGAACGGTTGTCGGCGTCTTCCTTGTGAGGGCTTCCAGCCGGAAGCGCTCAGTTATCAACGTGGGAAGGGACATTCGATGTCGATCGAGGAGAACAAGGCAGTTGTCGGACGGTGGTTCACCGAATTCTGGGGCGAGAACTTCAACTCCGACGTCATCGACGAACTGGCCTCACCGGACATCCGATTCGAGTACTCACTGCACTCCCCGTGCCGTGGCCGTGACGAGGTGCGGGCCTTCGCTACCAAGTTCCGCGCGGCGTTCCCGGATTTGGCGTTCGGCGCTACCGCCGATCTGATCGCCGAGGGCGACTACGTGGTGGGCCAGTGGATCGGCGGCGGCACCCAGACTGGTGAGGCGTTCGATGACATGCCGATCGGTGCATTGCCGCCAGGGACCGGCAAGACTATGCGGTTCACCGGAACCTCGGTGCTCAAGGTCGTCGACGGTCTTATCGTCGAGGAAGTTGGGCTGGACGACGGATTGACCGTGCTGCAGCAGCTGGATCTGATCAAGCCGGCCTAGCTTATCGATGCGCGTGCCTGCGGCGGTCGAATGGTCGCGCGGTTGGCGTGGTCGCCTCATCAGTGGCCGCGGCGAAGTCCCGCACTTCGCTGCGGCCCGAGGTGACTTCTACCGCGAGCTCCCGAACGCCGACACCGCGCGCAGCGGAATCTCACGTCGTGATCCGCAGTTCGTCACCCGGGTGCGAACTCAACGTGACGACCACCGTGCCGTGGCCCGTCTCGAACGTGGTGTTGGCGTAGCCGATGAATCCGTAGTGCCCGTCGATCGTCGATACCGCGGTGATGTCTCTGCTTCCTGAAGCGCCGGTGTCGAGGTTCGCCCATGCGGCGGTCACGGTGAGTGAGCACGAACCGTCGTAGATGCCGGCGTCGTAGTGAATCGCAACGCGGACACCGTCCTCGACATGGTCGTTGACCTGCACCGGCGTCACCTGGGCCTCGGCGCTGACGTTACCGGCACACGTCGGGGACGCCACCACCGGAACTTGGCCAAGTTGCGCGAAAGCCTCGGCGTGGACCGTTGCCACCCACAACCAGGGCGCTGTCAGTGCGAAGGCGAGCGTGCCGGCAGCACGGGATGGAGTCATGTCCTTGTTATCGACGGCCAGGAGGGAGGCGTTAGCCCCCGATCACGGGAAGTCGTTGCGTGCGCGGATGATCAGGTCCACCATCGACGATCCACCGGACGCGCCGTTGAGCAATGGGATAGTTCCGCGCGCGTGTCCTCGTATTGTTCCCAGCTCTGCACGCTGACCACGCGTGGCCACGGTTCGCCTTCCCACCAACCGAAGTACGGTCCGCCCGACTGGCCCGGCCACACGTCGCCCCGGTGTTCCATCGTTTCGTGCGCATCGTCCTGCGCGTCGTCCCCGTCGAGCGCTACGGGGCCGATGAACACCGGCCGGGACCCGCTGGCCATGTCGGTCGGGTACCCGATATGACTCCAGTAGTCTGCCCCCGTCCCAGTCGTCGGTGTAGGAACGCGAGCCCATCCAGCCGGTGAGCTCGCCGATCCGTTGGTCGAGCACCACCACGACGTAGTCGAACTGCTGCTCGGTCGAGTCGAGCGTCGGGCCGCTCACTTGATGTTGCCAGTAGATGTGCGTGCTGCCCGCCGTGCCGAACGGCCCGTCCCCGTCGAACGAACTCGGCCTGAAGGACAGCCAGTCGGCCACCCAGGGTTCCTCGGGTGTCGGTGTGTGCCAGTTGATCCCGTGACTCACGGTCAACAGGTGCCGCGGGCCCACCAGCACACCCGAGGCGCCAGACGGTTCGACCTTGCCGCAGGTACACCACGGAAAGGACGTGTCGCTGAACACGAACCTGTCCTCGGGCGGGAAGACGCAGGTGGCGTACCGCGATCCGGGCTCGAGGTCGTGCACAAGGCGGCGCGTCGGACGGAAACGCGGCTCGAGTTCGGCCGGGCGGATGGTCGAATCGAGATGGTCCGGGAGAAAGCCGGCGACCTGCTCGGGATGGTCGGCCTCGGCGTACAGATCGCGACGCGGATCGAGTTGGACCGTTTCCGGCGGCGGTGCGAACGCCCGTTCGCCGACCCGGCGGCCGAAGATCGAATAGTCGAAACGTACGACGTCCGTGCCGGGAACGATCGACCGCTCGGTCTGTAACTCGGATTCTTCGC
The DNA here is from genome assembly GCA_963766945.1 of uncultured Actinomycetota bacterium. Classification (GTDB taxonomy): domain Bacteria; phylum Actinomycetota; class Actinomycetes; order Mycobacteriales; family Mycobacteriaceae; genus Mycobacterium. Next base: position 3,697 of record CAVYCT010000032.1, on the reverse strand, counting down.
CGGGCGCGAAGAGCGTGCCTCGTATCGGGCTCGGCCAACCGACCAGTACCGCGCCGCTGCTCGACCCGCTTGGCCTGTTCGGTGAACGGAATAGGCTTGTCCGCCATAATCACTCCCTGGTCGTCACGAAACTATCGATGTCAAGAAACGGTACGGACCGAGCGGCCGGGCGGCCTGAGTAGTGCACTACCTGTCTTGCGCAGCAGCCGGCCAAGTCATGATTTTCGGAGGTACATCATTTCTCTCACGCTCCGCGAGGAAGGAGTGACGTTCTCCCCTATCGCAGGGGTCGGTGCACTCAATACGGCTGGGCCGCAATGGGTCTACACCATCTTCAAGGCTGATCTTTACTGTCCACGGTGAGTCCCGAACAATCCCACCGCGTCGACGTGCGCTCGACCACTGAGAGTGGTACTAGCGGCGGCGCCCCCACCGAATCACAGGGTGTTGCGCGGGGGACGCCACTGTCCCGGGACGAGCCTTGATCGCCACGCTGCCGTTGGTTCGGCAGGTGGACGTGGTGCCCGAGTCCTGGCAGCTTGGTAGAGCCTCGGCGGCAGGCGCGCCAACGCCTACCACTACCGCCAAACTCACCATCAACAGTGCTGACTTGCGTCGAATTGTCATATGTCTTTCACCTTTTGGGCTACCAGGCCGGTACCACAATGGTCTGTCGCTGCACGCCCTGACATCCGCTCACCCATCAGTGACAATCCGATATGACAATGGCGGCGGTCGGACCGAGGGGCGTACCGTTGGCCGCCGCCCGCTGGAACGCATCGTCACGGGCCGCGTCGACAGTCACCCCGGCACCGCCGGCCACGATCTCGTTGCTGTCGTCACCAACGGACACAATGCAGAGACGATCGTTGGTCACCTCATCGCTGGTGCACTCTTGACCACCCGCGCTCTGGCACTGCGCGATCACCTGCGCCGACGCTTCTTCATTGGTGGCGCCGCTCGCTCTGAAACCCGCCAGGCCATCAACGAACACACCGGTACCGACTGCGACGGAGATGTCATTTGAGTCCTCGATGACGCCACCCGGCCCGTCCGCCCAGGCGGTGCTTGTCGAGATCCCTACAGCGATAACGCCCGCAGCCACGAGCGGCGCAACCAAACGGGTACTACGCATACCGCCCCTCCTCGATGAAGTTCTCAAACTTGGTATACCAGAGCGCACGTCTGATGGGGTCAGAGTCGCCGTTCTGGCTGGGTGTAACTCATGAAATCGCTTGGCCCTGTTGGGGTGTCTTCCCCACCCGATCGTCGGTTTAGGCGAAGCGAAGCGCACTCGAGGCGCAACATCGGCACGTGTCCACCACGCCGCAACAGGAGGCACGGATGGTGATTTCCCTTGGGCGCCAGCGCTTTCGCCGCCGCTCGCGTGAGGCGCCTGCTCCACCAGCCGCATTGCTAGTCGAGGCGGTGTTCTAGGAGGGGCGGGTGAATCCGATGTCGTCGTTGATGACGGTGCTGGGACCGATCGGCACCATTCCCGCCTGGGTGCCGGGGCCGAGCGGCACCTTCTCTGGGTTGGCTCCGGCGACCTTGACGAACTGAAGCCGCTCCTTCGCAACCTTTCGGATCAGATCCTCGAAGGCCATGATGGTGAGCTGCTCACCCGGACAGCGCCGGTAGCCGAACCCGAAGGGCGCGAAGCCGGCGTAGTCGCACACGGGCAGCGGACGATCGTCGGCGACGCCGAACACGGTGCCGAAGCCGCTGTTGCGCAGTGCGGCCTTTCGGCCGTCCTTGACGTCGAACGTCGTCAGGTCGAACGGGCATTTCGCCAGACCCATCTGCTGAATCCGCGCTTCGTCGATGTCCTGGCTGGTCGGTGCATGTTCGTAGCGTGACGGGTCGAAGTCGTCGGGGTTTTTCCATTGCACGGGGTCGTGGCTCGTCGAGTGTGGGGGCTGACGATGTAGCCGTGCCGCTCGAAGGCCGGCGGCCGGGTCTCCGCCAGCGCCGAGATGCTGCCGCCGTTGGGCGAGATGGTGCGGAAGAGTTCCATGACGAAACGTTCGAGCGGGGGGAACGCCGAGCCGTCGGGGTTGTCGTAGTCGCCGGCCATGGTCTTGGTGAACCAGTCCTTGGCCTGGGCGTCGCCGGTGTCTCGGCCCAGTTTCGCCATGATGTTGTAGAAGGCTGTTGCCCCACTGGCTGAAGGCCACGAAGTTGTGGAAGCACTCGAAGACGACGTCCTTGTGGTTGAAGTCTTCGCTGTCCTCGCCGTTCTTGAGCCAGTACCAGGCAAAGGTCTTCTCGGGTTCGGGAGTCTTGCCCGATTGGATGTCCGCCAGCCGGTCGTCGATCCAGGACTTCAGGAAGTCGAGGTTCTTCCGGACGGTCATGTAGTTGTCGTAGACGATCTTCTGGGTCGGATCGCGATAGGCCAGGACGGTGTTGAAGCTCTCGCCGATCTGCCGGACCTGCTCGGGAATGTCTGCGTCCCTTGACGCCCAGATGCAGGTCCCAGTAGAGATCCCAGAACGTGTCCAGATAGATCCGCATCAACGGCTTGCCGGCGTTCTCGGCCCGAACAGCTGGTCGAAGAACCTGACGATCTTGGCCTGGTACATGCCCTGATACAGATCGGGCGTCACGGCCGACATGTAGATCCGCTTGCGGCGATTGTCGGGCCCGCGCTTCTCCAGTCCCTGGAGGAAGACCGTGACGCCGTCCTCGGGAGCGGGTTTCCAACTCGTGCTCAGCAGGCCCCACATGTCGTAGGGCAGCGCGTTCTCCTTCGTCAGTGCGACGTCGATCATCGGCAGCACGGGACGCTCGCCGTCGAAGATGCTGTTCAGGAAGACTGGGAGGACGACGTTGTCGACGTAGTCGGCATCGAACTGGGCGACGTATTGGGCCCGCAGCTTCGCCACCGCACCGTCCAGATCCCCGGGGGGCAGCGGCTGTCGTCGGGTGTGGAGTCGGGGGCGATGCGTCCGCGCACGCCGCGAGCGCCGAAACCGATGCCACTGCTGTTGCGCCGCTTGCCAGGAATGCGCGTCTTCGCATTGGTGGGACCTCTCTCGACATCCGGGCTGGGATGCACTTGAACGGCCACCCGCAGGGTGACCGCGCGGACGCTCCGGATGGACTGACGGTAGCGTTAACCGGAGCCCAATTGCGGCCGATCGAGGGCGCGGACCGTTCTGCCTCCCGCCCAAATCAAGATTCGTACGCCACTCCACGCCGGGCGTCATGACCGGCAACCAATTCGCACATAATGGTTTGAACCTCGACGTGCCACTCGGACCAAGGTCCAACATCCGCGCAGAATGCCGTTGCATGAAGTCGAAATACACTGCCGCGCAACGGCTTACGCCTGGTTCTACGGTGGTGAGACGTTGGGCTTTCCGGATACGCAGTGATGCTCGCTCAGCTGTAGATACCGGCGAGACGTGAAGAGGCACTCGCCTTGGGCCGACGTGCCCGCCGCCACCTGGACGACGTGGGTAGGCGGGATCAGCGTGGGCATGTTCGCCCTGGGTCTGACCGTGTGTGTTCGGCCGCCGGCGCGCGCACAGGGCCAGCCGGGAAGACTGCCTGGCCCACCTGCGGTGTTGGACCTGACGAAGCCGCAGAGGTCGCTCCGAATAGCCTTTCGGTTTACACGCTGGGTCGAAACCCACCTCCGTCCCAGCGATGACACGGTGGATCTCGCGTGGACACCCACGGATGCGTCACA
>CAVYCT010000031.1:0-54254 GCA_963766945.1 uncultured Actinomycetota bacterium | reverse complement strand
GTGGGGAGTTCATCGAGGAGAAAGAGATGGATGCCCGTTTTGAAGCAATGCTCCGCTCCTGACAATGCGTATCCGCTGGACGAATGCCGCCGCAGCGCAAAGCGCCGGGCTCCGCCCTGATACCGATGAAATCGGTATCGCAGGATAAAAATCCTGCCCCACAAAATCGATAGCCTACCGGCTACGCTCAGATTTCCTTCATGTCGCGCACCGATCTCCGTTTGTGTATTGGAGAGGGTGGCTTGTATCGCTCTATAATGCCTTAAACACCCCGCAAAGGAAACTGATGAACCGCCGTCATTTTATTGGGTCACTTGCAGGAGCTGCATTCGCGCAGGGACAACAGCGCTTCGACATCCTGATTCGCAATGGGACGGTGTGCGATCCGGCGAGCGGGACCAAGCGGAAGGCCGATGTCGGCATCGCCGGCGACAAGATCGCCGCGATTGAAAACAGCATTCCAGCGGCGCGCGGAGCCGATGTGGTCGACGCCGCCGGTCTTCTCGTCACACCTGGACTGGTCGACCTGCACACGCACTGCTATTGGCGGCGCCACTACAACGGGAATTTTCGCGGATCCGGTCGCGGCGCGATCCGGAGTCACCACCTGGGTCGATGCCGGAAGCTTTGGCGTCAACAAGCGGAGGGCTTTCGGAAGTTCATCGTCGAGCCGGCCAAGGTGCGTATTTTCGGATTTGTATATCTGTACCCCGATAACCGCAATCCCGACATGGACCCGGTCAAGTATGTCCGGTCGTTCGTGAAGCGCACGGGCGAAACGGTGACTACGAATCGCGACATGCTGCTCGGCGTGAAGCTGCAGGTCGGCTCGAACATGAACGGCAAGTACAGCTACGATTTTCTGAAGATCGCGCGCGAGCTCTGCGATACGTACAAATGTCCGCTGATGACGCACATCAGCTTCGCGCCGCCCGATACGGACCAAGTGATGGAATTGATGAAGCCCGGCGATATCGTGACGCACTGCTACAACGCCCACACGCTTGGCATTATCGATGCGAACGGTAAGGTAAGGCAGAGCGTTCGCGATGCGCGCGCACGAGGAGTGCTGTTCGATGTCGGCCACGGGCTCGGCAGCTTCAACTTCGAAGCCGCAAAGAAGGCGCTGGATGACGGGTTTGTGTGCGACACGATCTCGACGGACATTTACAATCTGAATGTCAACGGCCCTGTGTTCGATATGCCGACGACGATGTCGAAGATGATGTATCTCGGCATGTCCTTCGACGATGTGCTGAAGCGGACGACGGTCGGCTCCGGCGAAGATCGTGAACCGTGTTGAGGGGTTGGGGACGCTCGCGGTGGGCGCGCCGGCAGATGTCGCGCTGCTGGCGGTCGAAGATGGCGAGTTCCCGCTTGTCGACTCGCAGAAGAACACTGTCAAGGCCAGGCAGCGGGTAGTGAGTAAGTTGACGATCTGCCGGGGAGGCGCGTGAGCTAGAGGAAACGCCGGCTGAAAGCCGGCGGCAGGCTAAAAGCCCGCCCCACAAAACTAATAAGCGAACATGATCATTAAGAAAGTCACTCTCACGCATTGCCGGGTGCCGCTGGTTGAGCCGTTTCGGATCAGTTCGGGCGCGGTGGCGGAGAAAGACGGAATCGTCGTCCGTGTCGAGACCGATGACGGTGTCGCCGGTTATGGCGAATCTTCGCCGATGGCGGGCAGCTTCTACTCCTCCGATACGCCGGAGACTTGCTGGCGGGATCTTCGCGAGACAACTCGTTCCATCGGTGATCGGCAAAACCACACGCGTCGAGCAGCTGAGCGATCGGCAGCCTGCCGGGCAGCAACTTCGCAAAGGTCGGCATCGAGACTGCGTTCTGGGATATCGAGGCGCAGCGGCAAGGGAAGCCGCTGTATGAATTGCTAGGCGGGACGAACAAGCCGGTCGAATCGGGTCTGGCCGTCGGGCTGTACGACGACATCAACGACCTGCTCGCGAACGATCGAGAAGTATCTGCAGGACGGCTATAAGCGAGTCAAGATCAAGATCGAGCGTGGGCGCGATGTCGAACTGATACGGGCGGTTCGAGGAACTTTCGGCGATATTCCGTTGTTCGTCGATGCGAACGGCGCGTATGACCTGTCCGATCTTCGACGTCTTCAAGACACTTGACGAGTTCGATCTCATGATGTTCGAGCAGCCGTTCCCTGGCCCATGCTCCGCGAGCTTGCCGAGTTGCAGTCGCAAGGTGCGGACGCCGGTGTGTCTGGATGAGAGCCTCGAAACGCCGGAAGATCTTCGCGAAGCGATCACGCTCGGCAGCTTGAAGATCGCCAATATCAAGATTCAGCGAGTCGGCGGCTTTACCAAGGCACTCGAGATCTACGAGATCTGCACGCGAGAGCGGCATCCCGGTGTGGGTTGGGACGATGCCGGAACTCGGAATCGGCCAGGCGCAGGGTATGCACTTTGGCGACGCTGAGCCACTGTCAGTTATCCGACCGATGTGGAAGCAAGCCTGCGGTGGTTCCGCGACGATATCATCACGCCGGTGCTCGATGTGAAGGACGGCTGTCTATGTCCGCCAAACGTCGCCGGGCCTGGGATTTGAAGTGAGCGAAGCGAAATTGCGGCAGTACGCAGTAGCATCTGAGACGTTCGGGAGTTAAAGCATGAGTATGACACGCAGAGCGTTCATGCCGGCGCTTGCAGCCGGGCTTGCCAGCGCGAAAGACCGGCTGATCATCGACACGCACCTGGAAGTGTGGACGCTCGATCCGAAGTTTCCGTTCGCGCATCCCGAGCGGCCGAATCTGAAAGTGCCGATGGCCGCGCCGATCGAGAATCAGGTCGAGCAGATGAAGGACTTCGGCCTGAAGTACGCGGTGCTGATCAACCCGCGCTATTTCGGCTGGGACAACTCGTACATCAGCTACAGCCTGCACAAGTATCCGAAGCTGTTCGTCGCGCACGGGCTGTCAACCCTGAAGACCCGAAGGTCGCCGAGCGGCTGCGCTACTGGGTGAAGGAACACGGGTTTCAGGGCATGCGCTTCAGCCCGATCTATCATCCGAAATCGACGTGGCTGAACTCCAAAGAGCATTACCCGCTGTGGAAGGAAGCGGAAAGGCTGGGCGCTGTGTTCAACTACTACATCCTTCCGCACCAGATGCCGATGCTCGAAGAGATGGCCGGGCGCTTTCCCGGCGTGAAGATCGTGATCGATCATCTCGGCAAGCCGGACCTGAAGCTGGCCGACCCATGGCCGGAGTTCAAGAAGATGTTCCGGCTGAAGAAATTTCCGCAGGTCTGGGTCAGCGCGTCGGAGCCCTACGAGCTGTCGATGACGAAAGAGTATCCGTATCGCGACACGATTCCCGTTCTTCAAGGCGACGTACGAAGAGTTCGGCGGCAAGCAATTGATCTGGGGCACCGGCTATCCGCGGCCGCGATGGGAGCTGCCGATGGACAAGGAACTCGAGTTTGTCGACAAGTATCTGGACTTCTACACAGCCGAAGATCGCGAGCTGCTGCTCGGCAAGAACGCGCTGCGCATCTGGCGGTTTCCGAAACAATAACTATGCGAATCTATCTCTTTTCTGCTCGTATGAGCTTTCTGCGCGTCGGGCGCCGAGAAGAAAGTGATCACGCCCGCCGGCGGACGGCCGCCCGTTGGTCCTTACAGTCCCGGGAATCTTGGCCGGCGACTATCTGTACGTCTCGGGGCAAGGCGCCGCCAAAGCGGACGGCAGCTTTCCCGAAACAGCGGAGCAGCAGGTCGAGCAATGCCTCAACAACGTGAAGGCGATCGTCGAAGGCGCAGGCCTGACGATGCAGCATGTCGTTTACGCGCAGCTTTATCTGAAGGACATCAGCAAGTACGACGACGCCAATCGCGTGTGGGCGAAGTTCTTCCCGAAGGATCCGCCGGCGCGCGCGACGCTCGGCGTTGCGAAGATGCCGACCGACACTCCAGTCGAGATTACGGTCACCGTGGTTCGCGATCTCGGCAAGAAGAAGATCATCGGCACCGCAGGAAAGGAGCCTGTTTCCCCGGCGGTTATGGTCGGCGACCGGCTTTATCTTTCCGGGTCGATGGGGCGCGACAAAGCCGGCAACGTTCCGTCAGGACCCGGCGCAGCAGGTGCAAGCTCGCGTTCGACCAGTTGGCCGAAACTCTGAAAGCGGCCGGCATGGACTTCCGCACATGTTGTCTTCGTCAATCCTTATCTGACCGACAAGATGCCGATGGACGTGATGAACAAGGTGTACGCGCAACAGTTCGAGTTCGGAAACACGCCGGCCCGCGCGACGATCCAAGTTGCGAGCCTGCCGAACGGAGCGAACATCGAGTTTACCGGCGTCGCGATCCGCGATCTGTCGAAGCGCGTCGCCGTACGGCCGAAGAACATGCCACCCAGCCCGACGGCGAGCCCGTGCGTGTTTGCCGATGACACGTTTTACTGCTCGGCGAAATCGGGCTTCATCCCAGGGCCGAATGAGCGGCATCTATGCGTCAACCGTCGAGACGCAAGTGCGGCAGACCATGCGCAATCTTCTCGACGGGCTCGAGGAAGCGGGACTCAACTTTCGCCAATGTCGTCGCGACGAATGTTTATCTGGACGACATCAACGACTTCGCCAAGATGAACAAAGTGTATGCGGAGTACTTCTCGAGCACGCCGCCGACGCGGACGACCGTGCAGCAGTATCCAGGCTTTGCCGGAGCGTAAAGGCGACGCGCGCGACCGCTGGCCCACACTCGAACAGATCTCAATAATCGCCGTAAAGTAAGTAAGGCAGGTACATATGTTTTCAGATGTAATTCGCGAACGCTTCAGCCGGCTGACCCGGCGCAACCTTCTCGCCGCTACCGGTCTAGCAGCGGCCGCGCAACAGATCCGCCCACAGAGCACAGCATCGGGCTCCGGGTTGCAGATCGGTCCTAATCTGTTTGAGTCAATCGGCGTTAAGCCGCTTATCAACTGCAAAGGGACGTTTACGATCGTGAGCGGATCGCAAAGTCTGCCCGAAGTGAAGCAGGCGATGCTCGAAGCGAGCAAGCATTACGTTCACCTCGATGAGCTGATGGACGCCGTCGGCAAGCGGCTGGCCGCTCTAACCGGGCGCCGAATGGGGCATGGTCAGCAACGGGTGCGCGGCGGCACTGACGCACGCAACCGCTGCGTGCATCGCCGGCGCCGATCCCGAGAAGTTGCAGCGACTCCCGAACCTCGCCGGACTCAAGAACGAGGTGATCGCGCCTCGGCATTCGCGCAACGTGTACGATCACGCGGTTCGCATGCTCGGCGTAAAGATGGTCGAAGTATCGGATGTCGAGCAGTTGCAGAAGGCGTTCAATCCTCGAACCGCGATGGTTATGGTGCTTGCGCGACCTTCCGGCCGATCGCGAGCCGTTATCGACCACCACGGTTTCCCGCATCGCGCGCGAACGCAACGTGCCTGTGATCGTTGACGCCGCCGCCGAGATCCTGACGATTCCGAATAAGCATCTGCAGGCAGGAGCGACACTGGTCGCCTATAGCGGAGGCAAGTGTCTTCGCGGACCACAGGCCGCCGGCCTGCTGCTCGGCCGCAAGGATTTAGTGCAAGCCGCGTGGCTGCACAGCGCTCCGCATCACGCTTTTGGCCGATCGCTGAAGTGCGGCAAGGAAGAGATCATGGGCATGCTCGCGGCTGTCGAGGCGTGGGTCAAACGCGACTACAAAGCCGAATCGACGACCCCGTGTCGGTTCCCGAAAAACCTCCCAGGATCTTCACAGGAAACCTTACCCGGGATTCCGTACCCAGGTCGACGATCTACATTGCAATCCGTGGGCGAAAACGAGGATGTCCTAGTAAACGTCGACCGCGGCGTCGGCCTGATCACCCTCAACCGGCCCAAGGCCATCAATTCGCTGACCCATCCCATGGTCAACGCGATGTCGCCCGTGCTGGCCGACTGGGACCGCAACGACGACATCCACGCCGTCGTGGTCGACGGTGCCGGCGAGCGCGGCCTGTGCGCAGGCGGCGACCTCGTAGCGCTCCATCACAGCGCCCGCGCCGACGGGTCCGAGGCCCGACAGTTCTGGTACGACGAGTACGTGATGAATGCGCAGATCGGCCGCTTCAGCAAGCCGTATGTCGCGCTGATGGACGGCATCGTGATGGGTGGCGGCGTCGGGGTCGGCGTCCACGGCAGCGTGCGAGTGGTCACCGACACCACGAAGATGGCGATGCCCGAAGTGAGTATCGGCCTCATCCCCGACGTCGGCGGCACGCTCATACTGTCGCGCGCGCCGGGGCTTCTGGGCCTGCACGCCGCGCTGACGGGCGCTCCGTTCGGCGCCGCCGACGCCATCGCCATGGGTTTCGCCGACCACTTCGTGCCTCACGACGCCCTCGGTGAGTTCAAGCAGTGCCGTCATCGCCGACGGCATCGACGCCGCGCTGTCGGCACACGCCGTCGAGCCTCCGCCGAGTCCGCTACTGGCCCAACGGAATTGGATCGACGAGTGCTTCGCGGGCGAGACCGTCGCCGACATCGTCGCGGCGCTGCGCGGCCACGACGCGGGCCCGGCCAACGACGCGGCCAACCTGATCGCCACCCGCTCCCCCATCTCTCTCTGCGTCGCACTGGAGGCCATCCGGCGGGCCGCCAAACTCGACACCCTGGAAGACGTGCTGCGCCAGGAGTATCGGACGTCGTGCGCATGTTCGCGCAGTCACGACTTCGTCGAAGGTACCCGCGCCCTGGTCATCGACAAGGACCGCAATCCCGAAGTGGTCGCCCGCGTCGCTGGCGGCCGTCACCACCGCCGACGTCGAGGCCTACTTCGCGCCGGCCGACCGCGAACTGGAGTTCACAAAATGAAGCGACGAGACCAGCTTCTCCACCATCCTCGTCACCCGCGACGACCGGGTCGGCACCATCACCCTCAACCGGCCGAAGGCGCTCAACGCGCTCAACACCCAGGTGATGAACGAAGTCACCACGGCCGCAGCAGAATTCGACAACGACCCGGGCATCGGCGCGATCATCATCACCGGCAACGAGAAGGCGTTCGCCGCAGGCGCCGACATCAAGGAGATGGCCGAGCTGTCGTTCGCCGACGTGTTCTCCGCCGACTTCTTCGCGGCATGGGGCAAGTTCGCCGCGACGCGCACACCGACCATCGCCGCCGTCGCGGGCTACGCGCTCGGCGGCGGCTGCGAATTGGCGATGATGTGCGACCTGCTGATCGCCGCCGACACCGCGAAGTTCGGCCAGCCCGAGATCAAGCTCGGCGTGCTGCCCGGCATGGGTGGCTCACAGCGGCTGACCCGCGCCATCGGCAAGGCCAAGGCGATGGACCTGATCCTGACCGGCCGCAACATGGACGCCGAGGAGGCCGAACGCGCCGGGCTGGTGTCCCGCGTGGTGCCCGCCGACAAGCTGCTCGACGAGGCCAACGCGGTCGCGAAGACCATCGCCGGGATGTCGCTGTCGGCATCGCGGATGGCCAAGGAGGCCGTCAACCGCGCGTTCGAATCCACGCTCGCCGAAGGACTCCTCTACGAGCGCAGGCTCTTCCACTCCGCGTTCGCCACCGACGACCAGACCGAGGGCATGAACGCGTTCACCGAGAAACGCCCCCCGAACTTCACGCACCGATAATTTTCCTTCGTGACCGACACCGGCGGAGAACCACCGAAGAAACCCCTCCGCAGGAGGAGCCCGCCAAACCCGAAGCCGTGGTGGGAGCGCCACTACACGTTCATCGGGACCGCCGTCGGACTGGTGTTCCTGTGGCTCTCGCATGACGCCGTCGCTGCTGCCGCGCGGACCGCTGTTCCAGGCCTCGTCAGCGGAGGCGCCGGCGCGATCGGCTATGGCCTCGGCGTGTTCGCCGTGTGGCTCGTGCGCTACATGCGGTCGAAGGACACCAGCCCACCGGCGCCGCGAGTGGGCGTGGCTCGCGCTGTCGTCATCGGCGTCATCGGCCAGATCCTGATGATCATCTACTTCCACGTCTGGCAGGACGAGGTACGCGACCTCAATGGCGTGCCGCGGCTGGGGTTCTGGGACCACCCGCTGACCGCTGTGCTGTCGATCGTCGTGTCTGTTCATCTTCGTCGAGATCGGCCAGCTGATCGGCAAGCTGGTGCGCTTCCTGGTGCGCCAGCTCAGATCGCTTTGCGCCGCCGCGGGTTTCGGCCGTGGTCGTGGTGGTCCTGCTGCTGGCGCTGACCATCGCGCTGCTCAACGGCATCGTGGTCCGGTTCGCGATGAGCACGATCAACTCGACGTTCTCGGCGGTCAACGACGAAACCGACCCGGACTTCCCCGCGCCGACGTCGCCGCTGCGTTCCGGCGGGCCCGAATCGCTGGTCACGTGGGAGTCGCTTGGCCACCAGGGCCGGGTGTTCGTCTCGGACGGGCCCGTCGGTCGAGGAGCTCTCGAGTTCAACGGCAAGCCCGCGATCGAGCCGATCCGCGCCTACGCGGGGCTGCACTCCGCGGACGGCATCAAGGCGACCGCCGCGCTGGCCGCGGAGAACTGCAGCGCACGGGCGGCCTCGACCGCGCGGTGGTCGCGGTCGCCACCACCACCGGCACCGGCTGGATCAACGAGGCCGAAGCCTCGTCGCTGGAGTACATGTACAACGGCGACACCGCGATCGTGTCCATGCAGTACTCGTTCCTGCCGAGCTGGCTGTCGTTCCTGGTGGACAAGGAGAACGCGCGGCAGGCCGGGCAGGCGCTGTTCGAGGCGGTCGACGCGATAGATCCGCGACAAGTGCCGCGACGCGCCGCCGCGCAATGGCCGAAGCTGGTGGTGTTCGGCGAGAGCCTCGGCTCGTTCGGCGGTGAGGCGCCGTTCCTGGCCCTGAACAACCTCGTCGCCCGCACCGACGGCGCGCTGTTCAGCGGTCCGACGTTCAACAACACGATCTGGACCCAGCTCACCCGCGACCGCGACGAGGGGTCGCCGGAGTGGCTGCCGATCTACGACAAGGGCGAGAACGTCCGGTTCGCCGCGCGCCCAGACAACCTCGCCCGCCCCGCCGATCCGTGGGGCCATCCGCGGGTGGTCTACCTGCAGCACGCGTCCGACCCGATCGCGTGGTTCAACCCGGATCTGCTGTTCGCCGAACCGGATTGGCTCAAGGAGCCCAAGGGCTACGACGTGTCCGGACGCATGCAGTGGATCCCGATCGTGACGTTCCTGCAGGTGTCGGCCGACATGGCGGTGGCGATCGACGTGCCCGACGGGCACGGCCACGTCTACGTCAAGGACGTCGCCAACGCGTGGGCGGCGATCCTGCAGCCGCCGGGCTGGACGCCGGAGAAGACCGAGAAGCTGCGCCCGCTACTGCTGCGGGGCACGCCAGCTGACAGGACAGTTCGCCTAGACCAGAACGCCTTCGGCCTTCAACGCGTGGTAACCGCCGACGACGTCGGTGGCGCGGTGCAGCCCGAGGTCGAGCAGCGACGGCCGCGGCCAGGCTGGAGGTGTAGCCCTCCGAGCACAGCACCACCCACTCCACGTCGTCGTCGACGGCCTGCGGCAGCCGCGCGTCGCTGGTCGGATCGCAGCGCCACTCCAGCACATTGCGTTCGATCACCAGCGCGGCCGGGACGTCGCCCTCCCGGTCGCGCTGGGCCTGCGGACGGATGTCGACCAGCATCGCGCCGCGCGCCAGCGCGGCGGGCACCTCGCGGCGCGCAGCCGCGCAGCCGGGCGCGGGCCTCGTCGAGCACGCGGTCGATACGGCTGGGCCATGAACTCGGTCATCCTTCCGGGGCGTCGGTGAGTTCGGTGCGTTTGCGGCGCAGCGTGTTTCGCTCGGTCACCTCGTAGTACGACATCGCGGTCAACGGTGGCGAGTAGGCGTGCACGCTCAGCGTCGGCGCAATCGGCGCGATCGGCGCCGATGTGTCGCGGTCGGGAGCCCACACCACGTCGTGCACCCAGCCGAGCGGGAACGCGGCCTGGTCGCCGGCCGCCAGCCGCCGGCGTCGCAACGCCTCCCCGTCCCAACGGGTTTCCCGCAAGCGCCCGGACACCACCGTCAGCGCGCCCAGCGAGCCGCCGTGGTCGTGCAGTTCGGTCGAGCGGTCCGGCACCCAGCTGATCAGCCAGACGTCGAGCTCGTCGTCGCCGTGCAGCCGGGTGTACCAGCGGTCGTTCGTCGGCGGTCCGCCGCCGGCAGGAGGCGGTCGTAGCGGCCGGACAAGCACGTCGTCGGCGTAGCGGTCGGTGGTGTGCATCAGATCGGGCAGGCGCAGCCGGGTGGGCGCGGAGACAGCGGAAACCATGGAAGAACTCCAGAGGTGACGAACGGATCAGGAGGGGTGGGCGCTAGGCCCGACAACACTCATGAAATCCGGGGTGCTCCGTCACGGCCGCCAGTGTTGCATAGATTGGCGGCATGCGCAGCTACCCCTGTCTCAGGCCGCCGCGGCCGTCGCCCTGGTTGGTCTCGGCACGCTCGCGGGGTGCTCATCGGGGACCGAGAGCGAGCCCACGGCGCCGTCAGCCCCGACGTCGACCACCACGACCACCTCGGAAACGCACACCGCCGGCGCCGGGCGCCGTGGAGGTCTCCCCCGGCGGCGTCACCACCGCCGTCGGCGCCCCCGCGGAGTCCACCGAGGAGGAATACTTCCAGGCCTGCCAGGCCGCGAAGGCCTGGATGGACCAGCAGGGCGGCGACCCGAAGTCGCAGATCGAGCCGTATCTCGGCACGCCTGCAGGCCTCGGACTCGGCCGGCCCGGGCACGTACGGCACGCCGTGGTCGCAGCTGGCACCGGCGCGCCAGGCCGCCGTCATCGTCGCGGTCCAGGCCGCGGCCGACGCGCTGTGCGGCTAGCGCACGCGAATTTGAATCACGGGTGCGAGAAACTCCGCCGCCGGCGTCACGCGTGCACAATGGCGGCATGGCCGGCAAGCGAGTCGCGCTCGCCCTCGGCAGCGGAGGTGCGCGCGGGTACGCCCACATCGGCGTGATCGACGAACTGCACGACCGCGGCTACGACATCGTCGGGATCGCGGGATCGTCGATGGGCGCCCTTGTCGGCGGCCTGCAGGCGGCGGGCAAGCTCGACGACTTCGCCGAGTGGGCCAGGTCGTTGACGCAGCGCGCGATGCTGCGCCTGCTCGACCCGAAGATCACCGCGGCCGGGGTGCTGCGCGCTGAGAAGATCCTGGACGCGGTCCGCGACATCCTCGGTGAGGTCACGATCGAGGAGCTGCCGATCCCGTATACGGCGGTGACCACCGATCTGTTGACCGGGAAGTCGGTGTGGCTGCAACGCGGGCCGGTCGACGCGGCGATCCGGGCGTCGATCGCGATCCCAGGGGTGATCGTGCCGCATGTGCTCGACGGTCGACTGCTGGCCGACGGCGGCATCCTCGATCCGCTGCCGATGGCGCCGATCGCCGCCGTCAACGCCGACCTGACCATCGCGGTGAGCCTGAGCGGCAGCGAGGCCGGCGGCGGTGAGCCGGAAGACGCAGGGCCCAGGGCGACCACGGAATGGCTGAGCCGGATGTGGCGCAGCACCACGGCGCTGTTCGACGCCGGCCCGCACGTCCCGACGACAGCGACGACGAACTCGTCGACGCCGCCAAGGAGGGCGACCGGTGGTACCCAGACTCGGCAGCTTCGAGGTGATGAACCGCACGATCGACATCGCGCAGGCCGCGCTGGCCCGCCACACCCTCGCGGCCTATCCGCCCGATGTGTTGATCGAGGTGCCGCGCACCGCGTGCCGCAGCCTGGAGTTCCACCGCGCCGCCGAGGTCATCGACGTCGGCCGGGAGCTGGCCGCCGCTGTGCTGGACAGGTTCGAGAAGCCCGGAACCGCCTCCGCGAGAAGCTGATTCAGCGCGCGAGAAAACCGGCGATCTCGGCGGCCACTCGCCTGCCCTGCTCCCGTCCCGCCAACGCGGACGGCCGTCCGGCACGCGGGGTCGAGCGGGTTGGCGCCGAAGGCCTCGACCGATCTCGTCGTCGGCGAACACCGCGAAGGCCGACGCGCCGAGCGCCTCGATCTCCTCGGCTGCGCCATCACCGAACGGCGACGGCGCATCGATCGCCCTGCGGTATCAGCGCGACGGCGACGCCACAGTCGGCGGCCAGCGCCATGTTGACCGAGCTGCCCACCCCGCCGTCCATATAGCGCCGGTCGCCGATCGTCACCGGCGGCCACACTGCCGGGCACGGCGCAACTCGCGGCGACCGCGTCGACGAGGCCGACGCCCGACGTCCGGTCGAATGCCGACCAGTTCGCCGGTCGCGGTGTCGATCGCGGAGATGCGCAGCACCCGGTCCGGCCAGTCGTGAGACGGCAGCCGGTGCGCGATCACCGTCGCGCCGCACGGGCTCGTCGACTGTTGTCGGTCGACAACGCGACCGCGCCGATCTTCTGCAGCTTCTCGGCTTTCGAGCCGGGGCCGGTCACCGCGGCGAGGAACAGCTCGGTGATCTCGTCGATGCCGACGCTCGGGTTGAGCTCGGTCGACGACGGCGTCGTCTGACGATCGAACAGCACGTCCAGCCCGAGCCCGCTGCCGAGCTGAGCGGCGACCGTCGAGCCCGCCGACGTGCCCACCAGCACGTCGGAGTCCAGCAGCGCCTTCGCCGTCGTCGGCGATTCGTCGGCGATGCCCCGGAGCACGCCGGTTTCCCACGCGATACCCGCCAACCCGCCGCCTGCGAGCACCAGCGCTCGTTTCGTCGTCACGCGCAGCGAGTGTGCCAGGCGTGTCCGGGACCCCGCAGCTAAGGTCGGCCCATGAGCCGGGCTGTCCTCGCCGCCGCCGTCGCAGCCCTGTTTTTCGCCGTCCCGGTGGCCCACGCCCAGCCGCCCGCCCCGCCTGCGCCGATCATTCCGCCGCCGGTCGAGCCTGCCAACATCGGCGATCTCAAGACCGACGCCCTCCGGTACTACGACAGCGGCGCCTACCTGACGAACCTGCAGCAGGCGGCGGCGCCCGCGATCGCGTGGATCAACGAACAAGCCCCCCGGGTCGCCCGGCCCGCGGTGGTTCTCGACATCGACGAGACCGTCGCTGTCGAATTGGGAAGCCATCAAGGCCAACGACTTCGGCCGTGTCATCGGTGGCCCCTGCGATGAGCTGCCGCCCGGACCGTGCGGGTGGGCGGCGTGGGACCAGCGCGGCTCATCGACGGTGATCCCGCCGACGATGGACATCTACACCACCGCCAAGGACCGCGGCGCGGCGATCTTCTTCATCACCGGCCGACCCGAATCGCAGCGCGCTGCGACCGAACGCAACCTGCAGGCGGTCGGCTACACCGGATACACGCAGCTGATCATGGAGCCGGTTGGCGCACACTATGTTTCGGCGGCCGATTTCAAGGCGCCGCAGCGCGGGCAGATCGAGCAGCAGGGCTACACGATCATCGCCAATATCGGCGACCAGCCGTCCGATCTGGCCGGCGGATTCTCCCAGCAAACCTACCTGCTGCCGAATCCCTTCTACCGCGTCCCGTGAGCGGTGTCATGAAAATTGCGCAGATGGTCGTTTATACGGGTGAATCACAGCCCTGAGTGCAAAAAGGAGTGCAATGGCTCAGAAGATGCGGGCAGAGCGTTTCTATGCGGATTCTAAAACTGTTGCAGTGGAAGATGTTCCGATACCCGAGCCCGGTCCGGGCGAGGTTCTGGTCAAGGTGGCGTTCTGCGGCATCTGCCACTCCGACCTCAGCCTGATCAACGGCACCTTCCCATCGCAGCTGCCGGTCGTCACGCAGGGCCACGAGGCGTCGGGCACGATCGCCGAACTCGGCCCGGCGTCACCGGCTGGGCCGTGGGCGACCGGGTGGTCGTGGCCGCGGGCAGGCCGTGCACGGTGTGCGCCAACTGCAGGCGCGGCGACGTCGCGAACTGCCTGCGCATCCGGCTGATGGCGTTCGCCTACGACGGCGCCTGGGCGGAGTACACCGTCGCGCAGGCGTTCGGCCTGACCCGGATCCCCGACAACGTGCCGCTGGAGCAGGCGGCGATCCTGGCCGACGCGGTGTCCACGCCGTTCGGCGCCGTGGTGCGCACCGGCAAGGTCGGCATCGGCGAGTCGGTCGGCGTGTGGGGCGTCGGCGGTATCGGCACCCACATCGTGCAGCTGGCCCGCCTGGTCGGCGCCGTGCCGATGATCGCCGTCGACATCAAACCGGAAGTCCTCGACCGCGCGCTGGCACTCGGCGCCGACTACGCGTTCGACGCGCGCGACGACGAGCTCGCCGCCAAGATCGCCGAAGCCACCGGCGGCCGCAGACCTCGACGTCGCGTTCGACGCCGTCGGCCTCAAGTCGACGTTCGAGCAGGCGCTGGACAGCCTGACGGTCGGCGGCCGGCTCGTCGGCGTGGGAATGAGCGCCGAGTGCCCCGACCGTTGGACCGACCGCGTTCGTTCGGCCTGTTCAAGCAGCAGGCGCTCGGCCACCTCGGCTACCAGAACGCCGACATCGGAACACTGGCCACGCTGGTATCGGCTGGGCGGCTGGACCTGTCGCGCTCGATCAGCGAGGTGGTCTCGCTCGAGGACGTCCGTTCGGGCATCGAGAAGCTGGAACGCCAGGACGGCAACCCGATCCGGATCCTGGTGCAGCCGTGACGGACGAACTGAAGGGCCGCGTCGCGTTGCTCACCGGGGCGTCCGGTGGCATCGGCAAGGCCATCGCACGACGACTGGCCGACGAGGGCGCAGACCTGTGCCTGTCCTACGGCAGCCACGCCGACGACGCAGAGGAGGCCGCCGCCTACGCCCGCGAGCTGGGCCGCCGGGTGACCGTCGTCGCCGCCGACATGTCCGACCCCGAGGCGCCCGCCGCCTTGGTCGCGCACGCCAACAACGAACTCGGCGAGGTCGACCTGCTCATCCCCAACGCAGGCAAGGCCGACTTCAACCGTTGGCAGGACATCGATCTCGGGTCGTGGAACGCCACCCTCGCGGTGAACCTCACCGCCCCGTTGCTGCTTGCCCAACAGGTCCTGCCCGCCATGGTCGAGCGCAAGTTCGGCCGCATCCTGTTCATCTCGTCGGTCGCAGCGTTCACCGGCGGCGTGGTGGGCGCGCACTACGCGACGAGCAAGGCGGGCCTGCACGGACTCATGCATCACCTCGCGCCCCGGGTGGCCGCGGACGGAGTGACGGTCAACAGCCTGGCGCCCGCACTGGTCGGCGAGACGAAGATGTTCCCCGCGGACCTGGAGACCGGCACCCCGCCGATACCGATCCCCGTCGGCCGCATCGGGCGGCCCGACGAGATGGCCGACATGGCAATCGCCATGCTGCGCAACGGCTATCTGACCAACAAGGTCATCACCGTCGACGGCGGCATCTTGTCGTCCTCGCGCAGACTTCAGCGCAGGAGTCGCGGCGCGGCCTTGCCGCTGATCAACGGCAGGTCCAGCATCGTCAGGATGCCCGGCTCGGCCGCGCACACCGCGGGTACCGAGTTCACGCAGTGCGCGGCGGTGCCGACGATGCCATGCTCCGGACCCACACCGCCGACTTCGGAGTGGAAGCCCTTGACGACGATCGTGATGTCCGGATTGCCACGGACCTCCATCTCGTAGCGCTGCCCGGTGCCCAATGTCCATGCGGGATCGAGGTTTTCCTCGCCCATGAGCCAGTTCACCGTGACCCGCACGACGGGTTCGCCGTCGACGAGGGCCTCCCAGTGGAACTTCCGTCCGGCGACCTGCCCGGGCTCGATGACGCCAAGGGGCGAGTCGATCGGCGCGGTCGCCACCGCGATCTCCTGGGTGGCACGCACTTTCGGGTCGGCGTTGAAGCCCATTTGATCCACGACCATCTTCACGGCCTGGATGAACCCGCTGTCGAGCATCTTCTGCATCGGCCCGGTCAGCGCCTTCTCGGGGACCTCGCCGAAGCCCATCACATGCCGCAGCACGTCGGGTGCCTCATAGGTTCGCAGATCGGAAAACTCCTCGGCGCGAACGAATGTCACGCCTGTCGAGAACGACGAGAACAGCATCGGAAACTTCTCACTGATCCCGCCCGGCGCCATCCCGGTGCCGTGCAGGGTCGCGTTGCCTTCCAGTGCAGCTTCGCGCATCGGCGCCGCGCTTCGTTCGCTCGGGTACAGCCAGCCGACCGGCGTGACCACGTTCTTGCCCGACCGCAGCAGTGCGGCCACCTCGTCGGGGTTGGCCATCAACGGCGCGTAGATGACCGCGTCGGCGTCGAGGGCCAGGATCTCGTCGATGCTGTTGGTCGCGGTGACGCCCAGCAGTTCGGCGGCAGGGTCCCGATGAGTTCGCCGACGTCTCTTGCCCGCCTTGTCAGGCGAGTGCACCCAGCAGCCGACGAGTTCGAGATCCGGGTGCTCGAGCACGCCCTTGATGGCGGCGACGCCGACACCTCCGGTTGCCCATTGCACGACCCGCAGGCCCATCTCGCCTCCTTGAATGAAACTAGAACACGTTCCATTTAGGTCTACACCACGCGACAGGGGCCGCGGGCGCAACTCAGTGCAGATCGAGCGCGGCGATCTGTTCCAGGAAAGCGCGCGCAGGCGCAGATGCGCTGGCGGAGACGGCGATGCCCACGCGCCGCACGGTCTCGGGAACCAGCGCGCGTACGACGACGCCGTCGGGCAGGTCGGGCAGGCTGGCACTCGGCATGATGCTGACGCCAAGCCCCGCCCGGACGATCTCGAGCACCGCCGACATTTCGCGTGCTTCGAAGGCGATGTCGAATTCGACGCCGGCCTGGCGGGCGATCGGGGTGAACACGTCCGCGCAGCCGCCGGTGCCGCGGACGAAGGGCTCCTTGGCCAGCTCGGCGTAGCTGACGGTGTCCAACGACGCCAACCAACTGTCCGCCGGCATCACAGCGACCATTTTCTGGTCGCCGAGTACCGCCGTCGCGAGGCCTTTGATGGGCAGGCTGACCACACCGGCTTCGGCGGCGCCTTGATCCAGCCAGTCCCGCACCTCCTCCTCGCTTCCTTCGAGCAGCCGGATCGTGACGGCCGGATGCCGCTCGACAAAGGCTCGCAAGTGCGGGGCGACGAGCGTGGCCGTCACGCTCGGCAGGCTGGCCAGGCTCAGCGTGCCGGTGACGTCGCCGGCCAAGCCGGCGACCTCGGTGCGCATCATCGTGAGGTGCCGCACCGCCTCCCGCGCATGCGTCAGCGCGACGGATCCGGCCGCCGTGAGCGACAGCCCGTCGCGGCCGCGGACCAGCAGAGGCAGCCCCAGCTCCTTTTCGAGCGTGGCGATGGCGCGGCTGACCGCGGGCTGCGACAACCCGAGCCGCCGCCCCGCCGCCGTGAAGCCGCCCTG
Organism: uncultured Actinomycetota bacterium; assembly: GCA_963766945.1. Lineage (GTDB taxonomy): Bacteria > Actinomycetota > Actinomycetes > Mycobacteriales > Mycobacteriaceae > Mycobacterium. The sequence goes on along the minus strand of CAVYCT010000031.1, from coordinate 36,958 downwards.
ATCGACCACCGTCATGAACGTCTTGAGCTGCGACAAGGTGGTCATCGATCCTCCATATGAACTACGGCATCGCCCATATCAACGGCGTTATATCGATCTGGCATTCCAGAACGTTGAAGTAATAACTCAAACGCTTTCGAAGGAGGACACCATGTCAGCTAGGCGAGTACTGATCACCGGAGCGTCGAAGGGCATCGGGCGAGCGATCGCCGATCGCGTCGCAGCATCGGGCGACATACCGGTCGGCCTCGCGCGCACCAGACCCGACGACTTTCCCGGCGAGTTCTTCGAGGTGGACCTCGCCGACCAGGCGGCCACCGCCGAGGTGCTCGAGAACGTCGTGGCGAATGGGCGCATCGATGCCGTGGTCAACAATGCAGGTATGGCCCGATTCGCCCGAATCGGCTCGATCGAGTTGGACGACCTGATGGTCACCTACGACCTGAATGTGCGCGCCGCCGTGCAGGTCGTACAGGCGGTGCTCCCCGGAATGCTGGAAGCGGGATGGGGCCGGATCGTCAACGTGACGAGCCTGACCACCCTCGGAACGGCCGAACGCACGCCCTACGCCGCGACGAAGGCCGCGCTGGAGGCGTGCACCCGGATCTGGGCGGGTGAGCTGGCGCAGACCGGCATCACGGTCAACGCGGTGGCGCCCGGACCCATCGAAACCGAGATGTACCGCGAGCGCAGTCCGATCGGGTCAGCGCGGGAAGCGCGTCTGCTGGAGAGCATTCCGCTGGGCCGGGTCGGCCAACCCCGGGAGATCGCCCATGCGATCTGCGCTCTGCTCGACGAGGACGCCGGCTACATCACGGGTCAGGTCATCCGGGCCGACGGCGGCGGAAGCATCGCCGCGTGAGCACGGCGGCGACCCCCTCGATCGGCGGACCGGGCGATCGAGCCGCGGTGCGGTCCATCCGGTTGGACGAGGTCGTCGCCACCTACGTGGTGGACGGAGTGATCACGATGCGACCTGACGTGTTCTTCCCCGCATTCCGGCAGCTACTGGTCAGCGCGACCCGAATTGCTCACCGCAAGCGGCGAGATTCTCATGAGTGCCGGCGGCCTGCTGATCGAACGCGAGGGCACAACGGTGTTGATCGATGCCGGTGTGGGCACGACGACAGCGGATTTCGTGTTCGGCAGGGTCGACTGCGGTTCGATGATCGACGTGCTCGGCGCACTCGGACATCGTCCCGAAGAGATTGACGTCGTCGCCTTCACCCATCTGCATTTCGACCATGCCGGCTGGGCTTTTGCCAACGGCGTCAAGACCTTTCCGAAGGCCCGCTATGTGTTGGCCGCGCAGGAGTGGGCCCCCTACGCCGACGGTGCCACGGCGAAGAGTCGACGATCGCCGTGGCACGTCATTTGCAGCTCGCATTGGACGGCACCGCCGCCGAGTTGATCGGTGACGGCGACGAGATCGTGCCCGGTGTGCACGCCGTTGTGACGTCCGGGCATACCCCGGCCACACGTCGTACGTGATCACGTCGAGCAAAGGGCAGCGACTCGTCGTGCTCGGCGACGCTTCCACAGTCCCGGCCCAATTGGCGCATCCCGACTGGCTGTCGGCCGCCGACACGGACGCGGCAGGCGTCCAGGACGCGCGGCGCCGACTACTCGCCGAGCTGTCCCAACCGGGCACGCTCGGGTTTGGCTTCCATTTCGGTGACCAGCCCTTCGGCCGAGTCGTCACCGACCCTGCCGGGCCGACGCGATCTGGCTGCCCGTACCCACGTCGGTTCTCGCCCCACCGCCGCGTTAGCTCCCGGCAGTTGGGAGAAATTGCCCGCAATTTCGCGCCATGTGTCCGGCACTTCGCTCCGGTTCGCGATAGAACGTGCGTGATGACCGAAACAAGATCGGGTTCGGCGTGCTCGGGCCGCTGCAGATGACGGTCGACGGCGCACCGGTGTCGCTGGGCACGCCCAAGCAGCGCGCGGTGCTGGCGATGCTGGTGATGAACCGCAACCGGCCGGTGTCGACCGATTCGCTGATCACTGCGGCGTGGGAGGAGTGGCCGCCCGCGGAGGCGCGCGCCAGCCTGCACTCCTACATCTCGAACCTGCGCAAGCTGCTCAGCGGGGCAGGCGCCGATCCGAAGTCGGTGTTGGTCAACGCGCCGCCGGGATATCGGCTCAACGCCGCCGACACCGACTGCGACATCGGCCGATTCGTCGCCGAGAAGGCCGCCGGTGTGCAGGCCGCTGCGGCCGGGCACTTCGAACAGGCCGAGCAGCCACCTGGCCGCTGCGCTGGCCGAATGGCGCGGCGCGGTTCTCGAGGACCTTGCGCGACTTTCGAGTTCGTCGACGCGTTCGCCACGGCGCTGACCGAGGACAAGGTGGTGGCGCACACCGCGAGCGCCGAAGCCGAAATCGCTTGTGGGCGTGGCTATGCCATCATCGGCGAACTGGAATCCCTGACCGTCGAACACCCTTACCGCGAGCCGCTGTGGGCGCAGCTGATCACCGCCTACTACGCGAGCGAACGTCAGTCCGATGCGCTCGACGCCTACCAGCGCCTGAAGACCACGCTCGCCGACGACCTGGGCATCGACCCGGGTCCGACCGTGCGCGCGCTGCACGAGCGGATCCTTCGGCAGGAGCCGCTGGACCTGAAGAAGGCCGCCAGGACGACCGCCGTGCACACCATCCAGGCCGTCGACATACGCACCGCCGTCAACGCCTCGTCGGCCGTGGGCACGCCTGCGCGCGGCGTCCGGGCGGGCCTATCCGCTGTCGGCGACGGCCACCAGGATCGGGCGGCTACCCGACAACGACATCGTGCTCGACGACGGCAACGTGAGCCGTCATCACGCCGTCATCATCGACACCGGGACCAGCTTCGTGATCACCGATCTGCGGTCGGCCAACGGAGTCGACGTGCGGGGCGAGCGGATTCGGGGCACCGCGACACTCGGCGATGGTGACCACATCCGCATCTGCGACCACGAGTTCACGTTCGAGATCGAGCAGCGTCCGCAGTAGCGCGGCAGATGGTTTGCTGGCGGACACCCCCAGGAGCACCGGAACACGCGGGGCCTCGCTGCGGCGGCGGGGCCCCCGCATCACCAATCCATAGGAGAGCTAGACAGTTTCCCCGCGGTATGTTTCTGTCAATCGCAGCGCAGCGAAAGGACAGGGCATGTCAACCGCAGGAAAGAACCGAGTTTTCGTCGTCGGAGTCGGGATGACGAAGTTCGAGAAGCCGGGCCGCCGCGAAGGCTGGGACTACCCGGACATGGCGCGCGAATCGGGCACCAACGCGCTCAAGGACGCAGGCATCGACTTCTCCGATGTTGCGCAGGGCTTCGTCGGGTACTGCTCAGGCGACTCGACGTCGGGCAACCGAGCCCTCTACGAACTGGGCATGACGGGCATCCCGATCGTCAACGTCAACAACAACTGTTCGACAGGCTCGACGGCGTTGTTCCTTGCGGCACAGACGATCCGCGGCGGGCTGGCCGACTGCACCATCGCGCTCGGCTTCGAGAAGATGCAGCCCGGACCACTCCAAGGCGGCGCCGAGGACCGAGAATCGCCGATGGGCAAGCACGTCAAGGCGATGGCCGAGATCGACGAGTTCGCGTTCCCGGTGGCGCCGTGGATGTTCGCCGCGGCGGGCCGCGAGCACATGCGCCAATACGGCAGCACCGCAGAGCATTTCGCCAAGATCGGTTTCAAGAATCATAAGCACTCGGTCAATAATCCGTACGCGCAGTTCCAGGAGGAGTACACGCTCGACGACATCCTGGCGGCGAAGATGATCTCCGACCCGGTGACCAAGTTGCAGTGCTCCCCCACCTCCGACGGGTCGGGCGCGGCGATTCTGGCCAGCGAGGCGTACGTCGACAAGCACGGGCTGGCTTCACAGGCCGTCGAGATCGTCGGCCAGGCGATGACCACCGACTTCCAGTCGACGTTCGACGGAAGTGCGAAGAACCTCATCGGCTACGACATGAATGTTCAAGCCGCGCAGCAGGTTTACGGCCAGTCCGGCCTCGGCCCTGTCCGACTTCCAGGTGATCGAGCTGCATGACTGCTTCTCCGCCAACGAGCTGCTGCTCTACGAGGCGCTGGGACTGTGCGCCGAGGGTGAGGCCCCGAAGCTGATCGACAACAACGACACCACCTACGGCGGTCGTTGGGTGGTCAACCCGTCCGGCGGGCTGATCTCCAAGGGTCACCCGCTCGGCGCCACGGGTCTGGCCCAGTGCGCCGAGCTGACGTGGCAACTGCGCGGAACGGCCGACAAGCGTCAGGTCGAAGGCGTCACCGCTGCGCTGCAACACAACATCGGCCTCGGCGGAGCCGCAGTGGTGACCGCCTACCAGCGCGCCGAGCGGTAGCGATCCCTTCCCGTCGGAAACAAATCGGCTTTCGCGGGCGATCCATCTAGGGGATCATTGAGCCAACGAAAGACGGGAGGTGTGGTGATGCGGACACGATGGACGCTCTCCGCAGCGATTGCCGGTGCATGCCTGGCGGTCGTCGCTCCCGCCGGGGTGGCGATGGCCGACGAAACACCGGACCAGGTGATCTCGCGGCTTCAGGACCAGGGGTACACCGTCAACATCGACCGCGTCGGGTCGGCGCCGACCAGCGAGTGCGTGGTCACGAACGTGCGCAACCCGAAGCAGGTCACGCAGTGGGTGCCCTACACGGGACCGGGCGCCAGGAACGATCACGTGCTCGTCCTGCAGGTCATCAGCCAGTCGATTTCGGTGACGCTGGACTGCAACCGGCGCTGAGTCGCTAGATCACACCGCCGTTGGCGTAGATGATCTGGCCGTTGACCCATCGCGCCGGGCCCGCGAGGAATGCGACGGTTTCCGCGATGTCGGCAGGCTCGCCGAGTCGCTCCAGCGGTGGGGCCTGCCTGGCGCGGTCGATGACCTCTTGTGGCTTGCCCTCGAAGTACAGCGGGGTGGCGGTCGGTCCCGGTGCCACGGCGTTGACGGTCACGTCGCGGCCACGCATTTCCTTGGCCAATATCAGCGTCATCGCTTCGACGGCACCCTTGGTCGCGGCGTAGGCCGTGTAGCTGGGAATCGCGAGCTTCGTCACCGACGTGGAGAAGTTGATGATCGCGCCGCCCTTCCGAATCCGGCGCGCGGCCTGTTGGCTGACGACGAAGGTGCCGCGCACGTTGGTGCGGTGCATCCGGTCGAAGTCGTCGAGGTTCAGCTCGGCCAAGCGGCGCCAGCAGCATGATGCCCGCGGTGTTCACCACGACGTCGATGCCCCCGAATTCGGCCTCGACCTGATCGAACATCGCGGCGACCTGCGCTTCGTCGGCGATGTCGGCCGACACCAGCATGACCCGGCCGCCTGCGGCCTTGACGTCATCGGCGACCACCTGCGCCCGGTCCCGATTGCCCGCGTAGTGCACGGCCACCGCCATGCCCGCCTGCCCAAGCCGGACAGCCACGGCATGGCCGATGCCCCCTGAAGCTCCAGTGACGATTGCGATGCGTTCGGTCATCTCTGCCTCCTCGGTATGTACGGTGCGTCCATATACTGAATACGTACACGCAGCGCCATTCATTCCCCTCAGGAGAATCCCATGACCGCCGAGCCCGACCGGCCGCGCCGCGGCAGGGGACGCCGGCCGGCCGAGGACGTGCGGCGCGACGTGCTCGCCGCCGCCGCCGATCTACTGTTCGAGGAGGGAATGGGCGGGTTCACCATCGACAAGGTCGCCGCCCGTTCGGGCGCCAGCAAGATGACGATCTACAAGTGGTGGCCGTCAAAGGGCGCGCTGGCCCTCGACGGATACTTCGAGAAGGTGACGCCGCGGCTGGCCTTTCCCGACACCGGCGACATCCAGGCGGATCTACGAACCCAGTTGCACTCGTTTGTGCATCTGCTGCGGGACAGTCCGGCCGGTGCGGCGATAGCGGAGTTGATCGGTCATGCCCAGACCGACCCCGAGCTGAAAGCCGCTTATCTGCAAAGGTATTCATCGCCCCGGCGGGCGGCGGCCGTGGCGGCGATGGAAAAAGCCAAGGCGCGCGGACAGCTGCGCGAGAGCCTCGATCCCGAGACGGTTGTCGATCAACTGTGGGGCGCGTGCTATCACCGGCTGCTGCTGCCCGATCAGCCTTTGACCCTTGAATTCGTTGATGCGTTGGTGGACAACCTGTTCGGCGGAATCGCGGTCCGACCATGAAGAAGCCCGGCCGGACGGATCCGGCCGGGCTTCCCTATTGGAGTTGTCAGCGCCGCGTGCAGTTCACGGTGACGCTGATGTTGCGGTCAACCACGGTCTCCACGACACCGTTGTTACGGCCGAGAACCGGGACGAATTCGGTGCGTTCCCTGGGGTTTCGGATGTCGGTGACGACACATTGGTCGAGCGGAGCGCTTCCGACTCGGTTGACCTTCACGTCGAACCCCTGCGCCTCCAGCGTCGCAATCGTCAAGTCGGCCGACTCGGCCGACGCGATCGCTGCCGGCGCGACGATCGCTCCGCACGCCGCAGCGGCAATTCCGACCAGTATCAAAAGCGTTGCACGCATGGCCGCGCCTCCCTTCCCTTTCGGTGATGACCCCTGTGGTCTCAGCCGGTTCAACGGGAGTGTGTCGGTGCGGGTTCAAAGGAATCTCAAAGTTTCTTCCCGAGCAGAGAAAGACCCGGCCGTGGGGGGTCGGCCGGGTCTTTCTCGATGTCGCCCTATGCGGGCGCCGGGACTCTCGCCGGCTCTTCTTCGCGGGACGTGTGATCGTCGACCATGGTCAACTCGTCGAACGGCGCGTCGCCACGCAGCACTTCGCTGACCCGGTCACGGTCGATGGTCTTCGTCCACGAGCCGACCAACACCGTCGCGACCGCGTTGCCGGAGAAGTTGGTCACCGCACGGGCTTCCGACATGAACCGGTCGATCCCGACGATCAGGCCGACGCCGTCGAGCAGGTCGGGGCGATGGCTCTGCAGACCGCCCGCCAGCGTGGCCAGGCCGGCACCGGTGACGCCGGCAGCGCCCTTGGAGGCGACCATCATGAACACCAGCAGGCCGATCTGCTCGCCGACCGACAGCGGGCTGCCCATCGCATCGGCGATGAACAACGAGGCCATCGTCAGGTAGATCGCGGTGCCGTCGAGGTTGAACGAGTAGCCGGTCGGGACCACGACGCCGACGGTGCTGCGGTCCACGCCCAGGTGCTCCATCTTCGCGATCAGCCGCGGCAGGGCCGACTCCGACGACGAGGTCGAGAAGATCAGCAGGTACTCGCGGGCCAGGTAGCGCACGAGCTTGAAGATCGACACGCCCGACACGACGCGCAGCAGGGTGCCCAGGACTCCGAACACGAAGAGCACGCAGGTGACGTAGAAGCCGAGCATCAACGTGAGCAGCTGGGTCACCGCGGTCCAACCGGTCTGTCCGACGACGTTGGCGATCGCGCCGAATGCGCCGATCGGGGCGAGCCACAGGATCATCACGAGAACCTTGAACACCAGCTTCTGCAGGTGCACGACGCCGCGGAGGATCGGCTCGCCCGCGGTGCCCATGGCCTGCAGCGCGAACCCGACGAGCAGGGCGACGAACAGGGCCTGCAGCACGCTGCCCGCCGTCAGCGCCGAGAAGAGCGTGTCCGGAATGATGCCCTGAACGAAGTCCATCAGGCCACCGGATTCGTGGGCCGTCTCGGCGAGTTCGGCGCCCTTGCCCGCGGCCGTCTCGGACAGGTGCATTCCACTGCCGGGGTGGATCAGATTGCCGACGACGAGACCGATCGCGAGCGCGAAGGTGGACATCACCAGGAAGTAGACGAACGCGAGCCCGCCGACCTTGCCGACGGTGGCGGCCTTGCGCACCGAGCCGATGCCCAGCACGATCGTGCAGAAGATGACCGGCGCGATCATCATCTTGATCAGCGCGACGAACATCGTGCCGAGTACGCCGATGCTCTTGCCGACCTCGGGCGCGATAAGGCCTACCGCGACACCGGCGAACACCGCGACGATCACGGCGATGTAGAGCCAGTGCGTGCGGTCGCGGCGTGGTTTGTCCGGCGGCTCGGACGCCGCGGGCTGGCGGTCAAGGACGGTCATGGGTTCCTCCGGATCTCGTGGAATGTGATCTGGAGGTAGGTTCGTCGAGTGCGTGAGCCAGGTCACGCTTTAGTGCATTTAGTTCTACAGTGAGGCCGTGCTTGGCCCGTGGTGGTGTCGCGTAAGGAGGCACCGAGTGTGACCTCCGACGGCGTCACACAGTTGGTGCGGACCCGAGACGGCCGCAACCTGTCCTATCTCGAGGTCGGGCGACCCGAACGGCCCGCTCATCATTCACAATCATGGCGGCCCCAGCAGCCGGCTCGAAGCGGGACTCCTCGAAGACGCCGCGTCGAAGAACGGGCTGCGGCTGGTCTGTGTCGACCGCCCCGGAATGGGCCAATCCAGTGCACAGAAGGCGCGGACGTACGCCGGCTGGGCCGAGGACATCACGACGATCGCGGACGCGCTGGGGTACCAGGAATTCGGCGTCACCGGGTGGTCGGAAGGCGGCCCGTGGGCACTCGCGGCGGCCGCGTACATCGACCCGGCTCGGCTGCGCCACGTCAGCAGCATCGCGCCAGGAAGCTACGGCGCATTCGGCGACAACTCCGCCGCCGAGCACCTGTCGAAGATCGACGCGTTGGGCGGATCGCTGGCGCTGCATTTCCGGCCCGGCTTCCGACTCATGTACGCGGTGCTGGGCCTGACCGCCACACGTTTCCGCGCGAGCTTCGTCAAGCAGCTCCGTAACGGCCTCAACGACTACGACAACGAGATCCTCAGTCGCCCCGCGGTCGCCACCGGCTTCGCCGACTCCTGCGCCGAATGCTTCGCACACGGTTCCGGCGGACTCGTCTCGGATGCCGAACTGCTTTATCGCAAATGGGCCTTCGACGTCAGCGCCATCGAACGGCGCGTGCACATGTGGCAGGGCCTCGATGACAAGCTCGTCCCCGATCCGATCAACAAAGCGGTGGCCGACGCGATGCCCGGCGCGGTGTGGCATCCGGTCGAGGGAGCCGGTCACTTCGTCGCCGTCGGCTCGGGCGACGAGATCTTGGCGATCGCAGCCGAAGAGTTGAGCGCGTCTTGAGCAGGTGGTGGCCCCGATCGCTGGCCGGCCAGGCGATCGCGCTGCAGATCCTGGTGATCGCGGTTGTAGTGCTGGCCGGCAGCGGGTTGGCGTTGCTGGACGCCAGGCAAGACGGCGACGCCACCGCACGGCAGCAGGTTGTCAGCATCGCTACCGCAATCGCCGACTCGCCGTCAACCGCGCAGGCCATCGAGTCCGGAAGGGCGACAGAGATTTTGCAACCGGTCACCGAGGCCGTCCGCATGAACACCGACATTGCGTTCATCACGATCATGGCGCCGGACCGGACCAGGTTCACCCACACCGATCCAACGCAGATCGGCGGCAGAGTACATCGGCACGATCGAACCCGCCCTGCGCGGCGAGACGTTCACCGAGTTCTACACCGGCACGCTGGGTCCGTCGATCCGCGCCGTCGCCCCGGTCCGCAATGAATCCGGCCGAATCGTCGGCTTGGTTTCGGCGGGCATTCTGCAGACCAGCCTGGCCGACCGGTGGCGTGCCCAGTTCCCGACGATCGCGGCGGTCGGCCTTGGCGCGCTGGCCATTTCGCTGGCCGGAGTGTGGTTGATCCGGCGCCGCTTGTTGCGGCAGACACACGGACTGCGACCCGACGAACTGCGGGTGATGTACGAGCACCACGACGCCATCCTGCACTCGGTCTCGGAGGGGCTGATCGTGCTCGACCGCAACGGGGTGGCACTGGTCAACGACGAGGCACGCCGGCTGCTCGCCCTTCCGCCCGGCCCGGTCGACAGCACCGCCCTGCCGGAGTTCCTGCGCACATCGAACCCGGGCGCTCGCGACGAGGTGCATGTCGCCGCCGACCGCGTACTGGTGGTGAACCGCTCCCAGGTCGAAGAATGCAGACGCTCGGACTTCTGAGGTGGTGACGATCCGCGACCGCACCGAATTGCAGGGCGCGCTGGGCGAACTCACCTCGATGAAGGTGCTGGCCGACACATTGCGGGCGCAGGCGCACGAGGCCGCCAACAAGTTGCACACCATCGTCACGATGGTCGAGATGGGCCGCCCCGACGAGGCCGTCCAGTTCGCCACCAACGAGCTCGCGCTTTCCCAACAACTCGTCGATCGGCTGTCCGTTGCTGTCGGCGAGCCCGCGCTGGTGGCGCTGTTGCTCGGAAAGACCGCTCAGGCCGACGAACGTGGCATCGAGCTGACGATCACCGAAGACACCCACCTGCCGTCGAACGGCGACGGCGTGGCGATGACCGGTCAGGAGATGGTCACCGTGGTCGGCAATCTCATCGACAATGCGATGGACGCGTGCGACCGCGAGGATCCGTGGGTCGAGGTGACCGTCAGCGCAAGACGACGGCACGCTCATCATCCGGGTGGCCGACAGCGGCGAAGGCATGGAGGCAGGCACCTTCGAAAAGGCCATGCAGCGCGGGTATTCGACGAAGGGCGACGCGAACCACCACGGCCTGGGCCTGGCGCTGGTCGCACAGGTGGTCAAACGCCACCAGGGCACGCTTACCGCCGATGTCACGTACGGATCGGTGGTGACCGTGACGGTTGGCGGAATCATGATCACGGTGCTGATCGTCGAGGACGAGCCGTTGATCGCCGAGGCGCATCGGACCTATCTCGGTCGGCTCGACGGATTCACCGTCGCAGGTATCGCCCACACCGCGCGCGACGCGATGCGAACCGCGGCCGACGCGTCGGCCACCGACACGCCGATCGACCTCGTACTGCTCGACATCGGGCTGCCCGATGCCTCCGGCATCGCACTGGCGTCGGGGCTGTCCGGGCTGCGGCCGGCACCCGACATCATCGCGATCACCTCCGAGCGCGACCTGGAGATGGTGCGCGCGGCGGTCGGCCACGGCGCGCTGGCGTATCTGCTCAAGCCCTTCACCTTCGCGGCCTTCCGCGATCGGATGGAGCGCTACCGCCGCTATCGACAGGCCCTGCCTGCGGGCACCGAGGCAGCGAGCCAGGCCGAGGTCGACCGCGCGCTGGCCGAGTTGCGGATCAGCGACCGGACCGCCGCCCCCAAGGGTGCGGCGCCGGGCACGAACGACGAAATCGCCCGCGCGGTACGGGATTCCGCAGACGGCATTACCGCCGACGCGGTCGCCAAGCTGGTGGGTGTTTCGCGGGTGACCGCATGGCGATACCTCGAACGGCTCGCCGACGAAGGTACGGTCTCCCGCCAAACGGACTACGGCAAGGCCGGCCGCCCGAAGACCCGTTACCAGTGGCGCTGACTTCCGCTGATCTTTCCCGCGAGCAGACGCAAAGGTGACCAATACGCCGCGAGAACGGGCAGTTTTGCGTCTGCTCGGCGGTCAGGCCGCGGTGTTGATTGCGACAGCGCGTTCGACGAGCGCGGGATCGCTGAGCGCGGCGGGATGGCGCAACATGTATTGGACATCGCGAAACACCTCGGCGACGTCGCTGTCGATGAGGGAAGCGTTGAGCACCTGCCCCTGAGCCCACCGCTGATGGCGCATGTTCTCCGGTGGCTCGACTCCGCTCTGCGCGTCCAGCCTGGCACGGTCGGTGCCCGCTGACACGCTCCACGCGGCGTCGACGACGACGTCCTGCAATCGGAAGAATTCCGTTGCCGCCGTGTCGAGTTCATCGACGTCATCCAGGTATGCCGCCAGGCACGACGCGTGCAGCGCTGATGACGACATGCCCTGTCCGTAGATCGGATTGAACGACGCCGCGGCGTCGCCGACGCTGACCAACCGCGCCGGAAATCGGCGCGTGCCGGTGAAATGGCGTCGTCTGCTGTCGTCCTGGTGGTAGGTCTGCACGCCCCGCGTGGCCAGCCGCTGCACGGCGCGGCCGAACGCGGGGTGCAGCTTCGCGCATGAGGTGCGCATCGCCTCGATCGTGGTGCCCGGCCGGTCGTGTCCGTATCCGATGAGCCCGACGATCCATTGGTTGTCTTCGACCGCGGTCATGGTCGCAATCGAGATCCCGTCGACGGCGGTCTCCGGGGTGAAGATCGCCAACACCGACGTCACCTCCAGATCGGCCAGCTGGTCAGGTCGCTCGAAAAGACCAGTCGCATAGTTGATGGACGTCGCCAGTCGCTCGAGGCGGGGTCCTTCGAATCCGCCTTGGTTCACCCAGTGCGCCAGCCTGCTCGACCGTCCCATGGCGTCGACGACGAAGTCGGCCTCCAGCACGCCGACTACCGGTTCCCGCGTCAAGCTCGACTCCGCTCACCGCAGCACCCCGGTATCGCAGACCGGTGGCGCGGGCGCGCACGACCGAGATGTTGCGGCGACACAGCACGTTCGCACGAATACGTGATTCCAGCAGCGGCCTGGTGGCACCCACGATTCCATACTCACGGTCAGGCAGGCGCCTGACGATGACCGTCAAAGATCTCGAGGGCGGCTTCGGTCGACGACATGATCGCTCCCCTGTCGAGGAGCTCGTCGGTCCATCCCGGCAGCCACCGATCCGTCCACTGCCGGCCGGCGGGCAACAGGACGTGCAGCTGCTGACCGTGGGGGACGCCCTGTCGCGCCAGCGTCGCTCTCACTCACGACGTCGCGTTCGACGATCACAACCTGCCGCGCGTAGTCCGAAAGGACCCGTGCCGCCAGCAATCCCGCGACGCTGCCACCGAGTACACATGCGGTGCCGAAAAGTTCACGCGCACCGGACGGCTCGGCGTCGACCAGCCTGGCGAACACGGTTGCTGCCGAATCCATCGTGCTCACCAGCTACGGATCAGGTCGGCGCCACGCTCGGCGATGGCGTACACCGTGGCCAGCGGGTTGTTGGACGGCAGCGACGGCATGACAGACGCATCGACGACCCGCAGCCCGCTGATGCCGTGCACCCGCAACTCGCTGTCCACGACGGACTTGCCGCTCTCCCCGATCGCGCAGGTCCCCGCCGGGTGGTAGTACGACGTCGTGGTGGTCCTGGATGAACTCGCGCATGGCCGAGTCATCGCTGTCGGCCGCCGGGCCCGGGCGCGAGTTCCTCAGGCGCCATGCGTCCAGAGCGCTTGGCAGCCCCGATTTCGCGGGCGATGCGGAATCCTTCCAGCATCGTCTGCATATCGCGTTCGTCGCGAAGTAATTGGGGTCCACCAGCGGCGGCGTTTCGCGTCGGGCCCGGCCAACCGCACGGTTCCGCGGCTGCACGGCTGGATGGGGCAGACGCCGATCAGGTAGGTGTCCGGCACCTCCAGCCCGACAACCTCTGCGGAGTCGACGAGGATCAGTTGCAGGTCCGGTGCGCCATGGTCGGCGTCGTGCGAAGAACGCCCACGACCTCGCCGTGGTTGTTCTGCGGCGCCGGAACCTGGCGCGATGCCTTGTAGATGACACCGGTCAACGGATGGTCCGCAGATTCGAGCCGACCGCCGGCAGGTCGAGCACGACGTCGACGCCCGACCTCACGCAGGTGGGCGGCGGGACCGATGCCCGACACCATCAGCAGATGGGGCGATCCGACGCCGCCTGCGGCCAGCACGACCTCACCATTCGGCCCGGGCGGTGACGTGCTTGCCCACTGCCGTCGCGGTATTCGATGCCGATGCAGCGCCCATTCTCCACCAGAGACGGCTGCACAATCGCCTCGCCGACGAAGTCCAGGTTCGGCCGCTGAAGCGCAGGCAACAGATAGGCATCCGCGGCGCTCTGCCGGATTCCGTTGACGATCGTCAAATCCGATGGCCCGAAGCCGGTCTCGACTCCGCTGCTGATGTCCTTCGCACGGGGATAGCCCGACTGAATCGGCCGCTGCCAGGCATGCGACAAGCACTTCATTCACCGGACTCGCAGGCGCCACGACGAGTGGACCGTCGGTGCCGCGGACACGCGGATCGCCGTGGGTCGCCGTCTCGCTGCGCATGAAGTACGGCAGCAGGTCGTCGAAGCTCCAACCCGTGGCGCCGAACTGATTCCAGTCGGCGTAGCTGTCCCGGTGACCACGCAGGAACGTCATCGCGTTGATCGCCGACGATCCGCCGATGCCCCGACCGCGCGCCAGGTGAATCCTGGTCCCGGTCGCCGCCTGAGTGGTCGTGAGCCCGCCCATGATCGGCGGGCCCGCGCAGCAGGGTCTGCCATTCGGGCGGAATGGCTGTCGCCTCGGGAAGGCTCGTGCAGCCCGCCTCGACGAGCAGCACCGTGGTATCGGCGTCTTCGGAGAGTCGGGCGGCGAGGACGGATCCGGCGGTGCCGGCGCCGACGACGATGAAGTCGTATGAGTCCGTTGGCATGCGATTTCCTCCAAGAGTACGGTGTTTCCACCGATATCATACGCAGACCTATCGCCGATCATTCCAGTGCTATCGCGATTTTGTTATCATTGGAAACATGATCGCGCTGCGACAAACCGAATAAGACGCCCGACGGAGCGGATGGTGCGGGCGGCCGCTGACCTGCTGAAGAGCGGCGGCATCGACGCCGTGTCGACACGGGCGGTCGCCGCCGCGGCAGGAGTCCAGCCACCGGCCATCTACCGGCAGTTCGGAGACAAAGACGGACTGCTCGATGCCACCGCCCGATTCGTGCTCGGCGGCTATCATGAACGAAGAAACGATTGCTCGTCAGGCAGCTTCGCATGACCCGGCCATCGACTTGCGCCGAATGTGGGATCTGCACGTCGAGTTCGGGCTCAACGAGCCCGACTGCTATGTGCTGGTCTTCGGCTCAGGCGCGACCAGGACGCGTGTTCACCACGACCACCGAGGCCGTCGAGCTGTTGAGCGTCGGTCATCGCCCGGCTCGGCGAACAGGGGCGGCTCCGGATGAGCGTTGATCGCGCGACGAACTACTTCCGTTCCACCGGAACGGGATACATCCTGACCCAGATCGGCGCTACCGCCGCCGAGCGCGACCCCGAGCTGGCGTCGATCATCTTCGACGACACCATCGCGGCGATCGCCGACGGGGAGAAGCTCACGGTCGCGCGGTCAGCCGACGCTTCCCAGCCCGGCCGTCGCACTACGAGAAGCGCTGCGGGATCAGCCGAGTCCGCCGTTGACCCCCGCGGAGAGCGACCTGCTCTCCGAGTGGCTCAATCGACTGGCGGACTACTGACCGCCGACCCGTGTCAGGCGGGAGCAGGCTTCAGTTCGAGCCGTCTCGGGCACGCAGATGGGGTCCGTCGCCATGAACTGCGAGTACAGCGGCGGCATGGTCGACGCGACCGAGAACACCGTGACGTCGCCCGCGTAGTCGGCCACGTGCAACGCGGCCGCCTTCGGAGTCGACCGCGACACATGACGGCCGTGCGTCGATGGTGATGGTGTCGATGACCTCGAGCGTCAGCGTGCACAACACCGTGACGTTGTTGTAGTCCACGATGTATGCGCGGGTCCCGTCGGCGCTCATCGTCATCTGGGTCGGTGCACCGACCCCGAGGTCGACGGTGTCGGTGATCTCTGCGGTGGACAGATCGACGACGTTGCACCGCCCCGCCGCGTGTCCCTGTCCGAGGTCAGGACGTAGCCCGTGCCATCGGCGAACGCGATGTCACGGATGGGCGAACCGACGTGCACCGTGCGCTGGACGCCGGCGGTCTCGATGTCGACCATGACGAGCGCGCTGCCGGCGGAGTCGGTGGTCGCGACGTACAGCCGCTTGCCGCTGCGGTCGACCTCGACCGCATCGATGCCGACACCGGCGCCGGAGGCGATGTCGATCGTGCCGACCCGCTCGGCGGTGGTGTCGATCACGGCGATGTCGACGTAGTCGTCGCCGGTCCGGCCGGCGTAGACGCGCTTGCCGTCCGGGCTGACCGCGAGGGCCGTCACGCTGAAGGCCAGCGAGTAGCTCGCGATCACGGTCTGGGTGATGGTGTCGATCACCGAAACCTCGTCATAGCTCGGCCGAGGACTGCTCACGTAGGCGCGACCTCGGTCAGCGCCACCGCGACGGGCTCGCCAGGAACCGCGATCGACGCCGTCCACGGCAGGCTGCCGTCGCGTTCAGCAGCGACACCGTGTCGTCGCCGTAGTTCGTCACCACGATCGCGCCGTCGACCGGGCCGCGATATCGCCGATCGGGCCGCGCCGAACCGCGACGGCACCGACTGCCGCGGATGTTCGGGATCGAGTTGCCTCTTCTTCACTTCGGCACAGAAGTACTTTTAGGCATCAAAAAATTAGCCATCTTCTATCGGCACCTCCGCCGGTTTGGCGTGCACCGGCCCTAGATTCCACGTCTTTACATGCGCCTAGAGGCGCGATCCTGCCCGAGTCTAGCGACGAAAATTCGTGCGCCTCGGCACGCAATCGCGCATCGGAGCGAAACCAGCAACCTCTCAGACACCGCTTAGAAAACTTTTCGTTATGTCAGTGTTATCTGAGGGCAGCAATGGATTTCTGGCTGCTGAGCTGCACTGACGTGCTTGGCCGCAACGCGGTCAGCACCGCTGAGCCATAGGCGCAGATAACAGTCTCTTATGCTTTCTGGTCGAAAGTGAGCGGTAAATCACAGGCCGACACGGCAGCAAACTCGTTTGAACGCGCCATGGTTTCGACGTCGCGCAGCCCTCACCAGCGGTCAACGGAACGTGCCGCCCGCGCATCTTCAGCAGGCGCCGGCCACCCGTGTTCGCTGGGTCACAGGGGATCCGACGCGACGATCTGCACCGCGCGGTCCACCCCGTTGATTCCGTCGAAGGCGAGCCAGTCCTGGTAGTGAATGTGCGGATTGCGTGCCAGGAAGTCGCCGACGACGATCGCCGTCCTTACCACCTTGGCGAACGTCTCGGGCGTGTTGGCGAGGTTGAGCAACGCAAGGAACTCGTTCGTCTGAATCAGGGTGATGATCTTGAGCGCAAACGGCAGGTCAAGTTCGAGCGCTGTGAGCGCTTCATAGCCGAGGTGCAGCAGGGTGTCGTCGGTAGCGGTGGGATACATATCGCCATCGATCACGAAATCGTAAGTGCGGGATCGGAATTCGGTCGGGGTGAACACACGCGAGATGCCAGCACCCGGCGGGTTGTTACCGAGGAGCGTCGGCCCCGGCGGGCGACACGGGCTGCCGAAGGTGATCACTTTGAGGAGGTCGCCCGCGCGATGGGCCAGCGGCTGACCCGGCAACATCAACCGCAGCGTCCGCACCACCACTTCGGCGCCCTGGCTGTAGCCGGCCAGATAGAACTTCCCCGCGTTCATCAGGATCAGCCTCATCAGTTCGGCGACGCCCTGCGCGACCGCCTCGTTGTAGCTGGTGAACGGATCGGGGTTGAGGAATCCGATCGCGGGATAGCCGACGGGCTGGTTGCGGACGATCCGCATCTGCTCCAGCCGCCAGCCGACGTCGAACGGCGGCCCCTGAAACGGTGTGCCCCATGTGCCCGCGGCGGTGTAGAAGAACGGCAGGGTCGTGGGCAGCGGTTCGGGCTGCTCGAAGTTCAGGCCCAGCCGGCCCAGCGTCTGCGGGCCGGCGATGCCGTCCACCTGCAGGCCGGATCGTCGTTGAAACTCTCTGACCACGGCTGTCGTGGCGGGCCCGTAGACGCCGTCGACCACCAGATCGGAATACAGCGGATAGTCCCGATTCAGCCGCGCCTGAAGCAGCCGAACAAGGTCATTGCTGTCGCCAGGCCTCAACACCACCGCCATCGCAAAACCCCTTCGTTCCGAATCGAGACTCCACCGTAGCGATTCGAATCGCCGCCGAAAAGCACTCTCGGCCAAGGGTATTAGACGCAGGCCACGGGCTCAGTGGGGGGTGCGTTAGCCAGTATGGGTGAGAGCGAACACGTCGGTCACGCGCGCGTCCCGCACGGCTGCGCACCGATGGGCGAGACATCGCCGAACGCAACTGCACCCATGTGCCCGTCGGCAACGGCGAAATCGTGGCGCGATCGGCGAGCGCATGCATCAACGGGATGCCGCGCCCGCGGGTGTTCGACTGAGCCTTCGGATCCGTCTGCCGCCACGTGCCGCAATCGGAGACATCGACCGACAATGTGGCGTCGGCGGCGTCGTAGCGGGCCTGCATCGTCATCGTGCCGCGCTGGCCGGGGTAGGCGAACTCGGCGGCGTTCGTCAGCGCCTCGTTGGCCGCCAGCAGCACATCGTTCAGCCGCGCGGCGTCGAGGACGAAGTGTGCGCGCAGCCATAGCGAGAGCTCATTCCTGAGCCGGGCACGGTCCGCGCATCTGCCGTGTCGACACGGATGAAACCCGTCGTTTCCCGCGTCTGCAAGGCCATTCGGATCGGTCATGATGGCCAACGATACCCCGTTGGCCCTTCAGTCATGCCGCGAAATTCTCCAGCGCGACGTCCAGCGTGGAATAGGGTCGATCAGATCGGTGATTCCGGTGATCTTCAGCGGCCGACTGGTTGCCGGCCCGTCGGCGACCACGCCGAACCGGGTCTCGGTACCGTCAGTCTGGTTGTGCGCCTCCATCAGCACCTGCATCCCGGCCGACCCCAGAAAGTTCACCTGGGTCAGGTCAACGATCAATCCCGCAGGGACTTTGCCCAACGCAGACTGGACGGCGTCCCTCAGTTGAGGCGCTGTGAGCATGTCGAGCTCACCGGACGCGGCGACCACCGCGACACGGCCCACCCAGTTCTCGGTACAAAGCTGTTCGTCCACGCCTCACCTCTTGTTAGGCGACCGCCAAGCGGTCTCGGCTGATCTCGCGAGGCTGCAGTCTGAACCCGGGCAACAGGGTAGCGACTTCTGGGAGCGGACGCACCGCGCACCCCCGCAGATGCTCGCGGGCCGGCTCGCCGCGACGCCACCAGCTGCGCGATTCGGGCGTTTTGCTGCCGAAAGGCGGCTGGCGCTCCAGGTCGTACGCGGTGCGAGATGAATCCATCCACCGACGATCGGCCGTTTGTCAAAGGCAAACTTCTTGATTTCGAATATCGCAGATTGGCGATTGGCTGCTCATGCCACGCTCGGCTGGCCACACGACGCGACCGGCCCGGCCGTACCCGCGCAGACCAGCAGGATGGAGTCCGGCGAGGTCGCCTCTTCCGCCGGCGGGAACATCGGCGGCGGCGGTGGCAACAGCGGGAAGATGCTGGCGCCGGTCACGCCGGTCGCGAGGGCGACGATCTGCGCGGGGACGTTCGTCACCACGTACAGGCCGTCGAAGAGGAGTTCGGCCGGCAGAACAAGGTACGTCCGGCAGCGCACCGCTGGCATCGTTTCCGAACATGTACACGTAGTAGGGCAGCGTCGCGAAGATCGTGCGCAGGCTCAGGGCCACGTTGGTGATGATGTCGGGATAGTCGTTCTGCGCGATCTCGTCTTCGAGCGCCTGATGCAGGTCGACGGGATCCTCGTCGCTGTCGCTGAGAGTCGTCAACGGCACGCCGTCGGAATCGACCGCGGTGCCTCCGAAGATGCTCATCACCGTGGGCGTGGTGTCGATGATTTCGTACGCCGTGTTGATGTAGCCGTCTTCGAACTGCGGGCCGTTGGCGATGACGAAAGTCGATGTCTCATCCGGTGATTGGAAGCCGTGTCCGAAGCCCAGCTGCGGCTGGTGACCGTGGTCGGTGGTCACGAGCACGGTCCACTGCTCATCCGGGTGGGCGGCGTTCCACGCATTCACCTTCGCCATGATCAGGCCGAGGTTCTCGTCGACGTTCGTGATGGCTTCCGCGTACTCGCGGCGACGCGCCGCCGTACATGTGCCCGTTCTCGTCGACCCCGACGAAGTAGGCGAAGACGAAGTTCGGTGGGGTGGCGCCCGAGATCGCGGCGACGGTCGCGGCGCCGACCGCGTCATCGGTGTCCAACCAGTTGGTGTCGCCCTCGATCTGCGGGACGAAGACGTTGGTGTCGACGGGACGCGAACCGGCGCCGGCGATGGCGTTGATGACGTCCCAGTCAGCGATGGCCACGGTTTTGATGGCCGCATTCTGTGTCTCGAGTTGGTTGAAGACCGTCGGGTACTTGTCGTAGGTCCACGGGGTGAAGACGTTGTTGATGACGCCGGCACGTTCGCCCCACACACCGGTCAGGATCGACGTCCACGATGGGTTGGAGATGGTGGTGTGCCCGACGATGCTCGACGCGGCGGTGGTGCTGTCGTCCATCAGCGCGAAGAAGTTCACGTTGTCGTCGTCGGCCAGGATTCGGCTCAGATTGGTGCCGTCGACACCGATCACCAGCACGTGTTGTTTGGTGGGATCAATGACCGCGGACGGCTGAACAGAGGGATCCGTCAACAGCGCGACGGTCTGTTGGGACGCCCGATTCGTGCCGCGGGGCTGGGAGAATCGCTCGAGCTCATCGCGCACCAAGGCCAGCATCGCCGACAGGATGGGCATCTGGATCGGCGACCCATTTCCCGGGCTCAGCAATGGATTCAGTACCGCGGCTACCAGGTCCGAGATGACACTGACCAGCGTGGAGCCCTGCTGTGGCACCACCGGTGTCGATGTCGTGGCGGCCGCAGTCGTGGATGTTGCGGCGGACATCGTGCGCAGGTCGGCGGAGGACGACGTCGGGGAATCCTTTGCGGTGCCGTCGTCGGCGGCGAGACTCAACGTCTGCGACTGCTGCCGATTGGTTCGGGCGAACTGTCCGGCAGCGGCGTCGTCCGCCGAATCGGTGTCGTCGGTGTCGCCGGAAAGGGCCGAGCCCTGTGCGCCAACCGACCCGTTCAGTCCCCGCTGACCGGGCGAGCCGTCGCTCCCCGAACCTTGGCCCGACTCGTCCTGCTCCCCTGCGGGGTCTGTGGGCAGAGCGTCCTCGTCACCGGGTGCGCTGTCCCCATCGGCTCCGCCGCCCGCCGGCTCCTCGCCTTCCTCGGCGTCCTCGTCACCGTCGGGGGTGTCGTCACCGGCGAGCGCGTCGCCGTTATCCGCGGATTCGTCGGCCAGGCCCGATGGCGACTCCGCATCTGCACCCGACGCGTCGGCACCGTCGGCACCGTCGGCACCGTCGGCGCCTGTCGGCACCGTCGGTGCCATTCGAACCGTCGGCACCCGAGGACGTCGTCGTCGACGAGGACTTCGATGGTGACGTCGTCGATGAAGAACCGCCTGGTGCAGGGGATGTGCCCGATGTTCGGCGTACGCAGTGCCGGGTGTGGTCGCGATGGCGATCCCCACACCCAGGGTCACCGCTAACGCTCCGACGCGACCGATATGCCTGGCGTACCCCATGACGGTTCCCTTCGTTAGTTCACCCGCGCCGAATCAAAGGTGTGCACGGAAGTTCTCGGAAAGGTGCCGGGCGCGCGACGTGAGCGCGCTCGCGAGCGATCGCGTGCCGTTGCTGTCGTCGCATGATCCCCTGGCAACTTCGTGTGCATCTACTGTGGCGAAAATTACGCCCTTCGCATCGCTCGTTTGCCAGAAATCAGCGAATTGGGTCGGCGCGCAGATCGTCGACCGTTGTCAGCTACTCGCTCGGGCGCTCAGCGCGGATATCTCGACGCGTTCGTGAGCACCTCGCGAACGATTTGGAGATAGTCGGCCGTTGGCGAATACCCGCAGGTGGCCATGCGTAGCCGGCCCTCGTAGGTGACGACTCCTGTCACGTACTCCCGCTCAATCTGCGTCAGGGTGATCGGACCCCAGATGGCTCGGGGCCGAATCGGTCCGCAGCCCGGCAAGTCCTGCACGCCCAGGTTGGTGATCGCCAGTTCGTACGGCAACATCGTGCGGAGAAACTCTTCTGCCGTGTCGCAGTCGGCGTCGGCGGGGAAATATCTGGTCTATCACCGCAGAACCAAGCATCAGTCCGTCAGCGGATCTGGCGATCTTCAGTTGGTTGCTCACCTCGCGTGCTTGACACCAGAAGTCGGTGCCGTCGGCCGGCGCGGCACCGGTGCGTGCGAAGGAAATGCACAAGCAACAACCCGCTCCTTGGTCGACGAGTTCCCTGACGTTGATCGGGCTGTATGTGCGGACGAACTCTTCGCCGCATTGTGTATTACGGACACGGGAGGCGGCCGTCACGATCGCCGCATGCACGGTTGTGCGTTCTTCACGGCGAGCGCCCGATGAGCGATCGACTGTAACCCGGTGGATGTGCGGCGTTGGCGTCGACGGGGCGAACGAGGCCGGCACAACCATGCGCGGGTCGACATCGAGCGACACATCCTCGACGCGAACCGGGCTGAACTTGCGAGTTGCCAAGATCTTCCAGGGACTTCGGCAAGGCAGGGCCGGCAGCGGTTCACCGTTCAGGGCGGAAAGCAGATCCTTGAGCACCGATATCGCCGATATTCCATCAGAGATGACGTGATCGAACACCAACAACAGCGACGACGTCATTCGGTGAGTCACAAGCGTTGCCCGCGAGTGGCGCCGTCGCGGGGTCGAACGGCCGGGTGAGTTCCGCAGCGGCGAGCGCTGCCAGTCTTGCTCGACGTCATTGCGGACCGTCAGGTCGATGGCCGGCACCGGGTCGCGCCGGTAGAACCCTGGCCCGCTGTCGGGATCGTCTCTGATGTGAGCGGTCAGCAGCGGATGCCGACATTGCACAGCGAAGAGCCCATCACGTACTCGATGCTCGTCGAGGGAAATATCGAACTCCGCGACCAACAGGAAGTGCAGAGGATTTCGCTCGGTGTAGACGTACAGGCAACGCTCGCGCAGCCCGAGCGCGCGCAGATAGGTGCCGGGTCGCGGGGTAGCGATTTCGCTCGTCACTGTTCGTGCCTCCTGGGTTTCGGCCCGGGCACGCTGAAGCACCGGACAAGTCATGCCCGTGCACCAGGACCAATTGCACCGTTAAGGCTATGTAGGCCAATGCAACTGGACTAGCCGTCGTGCGCAGCCATTACGGCCATACTGCGCAGGACGCGACTAGACCGCGATCGAGGCGGCTCTGAAGGCGGCGACCTGCATGATCCAGGCCGCGGACCCTGACAGGTTTGCGGTGGCGTTGTAGTCGCCGGCACTGCCGACGAGGCGGTCGGCGGCGATGTCGGCGTCGGGGTTGGTGATGACCCGCGTGGTGAAACCCGTTCCCGCCGTGCTGAACCCGCCGGTGGTCATACCCGCTCCGAAGACCAGGCCGGGCGCCGTCGTGGTGACATTGCCGCTACTGGCCGTCGCACTGGTCCCCGACGCCGAGGCGCCGATGACGAACGGGTTGGTGGCATCCAGTCCGCTGTACTCGGCGGCGCCGGATATCGACGTAGGGGGTGGCGGTGTTGAACGTGACGGTCACGGTGTTGGCCCCCGCCGGGGCGGCCTTGATGTTCTTGGCGTAGTAGATCGCCTGGCTCAGCCCCGCACCGCGCGCGGTCGGCACCGCCAACTGGTAGGTGTTGCCCGCCGAATCGGTCACCGAGGTGATGTTCGAGGTCGCGTTGTTCCACCCGATCGCCAGGATGTTGGTGTTGCCCGCCGTCTGCGCACCCGTGTAGGCCACCGCCACCGACGACTGATTCGTCTGCGGCACCGCGGAATTCACTTGTTGAAAGGCCGGCGGCGCAGTGGCCACCGCGGTGAAGTTCGCGGTCAGTGGCTGGTCAGCGTTCGGGACCGTGATGACATGGCTCTGCGCCCCGCCGTCCGACCACGACGTGAACTTGTACGTGGTGCCGTTGATCGTCTGGTCGGGCGCATCGATGGTGTGGTTGAACCCGACCAGTGCGTCGTACGTGAACGGACCCGTGTGTGCGATGCCGTCCAGGTACACCGTTGCCCCCGCTGGCGTCGACGTGAAGTCCAGATTGACCTTCTGCGGATAGATGGTGGTCGACGTCGCCCGACTGTAGGCCGCTGGAATCGGTCACGGTGAGGGTGATGCGATACCTGACGTTGCCGCTGAAGTCGTGGCCCGAAGTGGGGATCGTGAGCGTTCCGGTTTGACGCCCGTGATGGGCGCACCGGGATGGACGTGGCCGTCGTGCAGCAAGTCGACCTGCCACGTATAGGCGCTCGCGGGCAGATTCCCGTCCTCGGCGTCGGTCGCGTTGCCGCTGAAGGTGATCAGCTCACCCGCCTTGAAGGTCGAGCCCTCAGTCGGCGCGAGGATCGTCGGCGTCGGCGGGCTGCCCAGCGCTGACGCTCAGCGGTGCCGAGATCGTCGAGTTGACCCCGTCGGACACCGTGAGCCGGGCCGTGTACGGCCCGGCGACGCCGTAGGTGTGCGTCGGGTTGGCCAGTGTCGACGTGGTGTTGTCGCCGAAGTTCCACGAGTAGCGTCAGCGGTTGGCCCTCGGGATCCGAGGAACCTGCACTCGAGAAGCTCACCGTCAGCGGCACCGGCCCCGACGCCGGCGTCGCCGACGCCTGTGCCACCGGTGGCTGGTTGGCACCGGTGAAGCTGATCCGGTGGATCTTGCTCTCGCCGATGTGGCCGGTCGTATCGGACACCCCGAGATCGATGTAGTAGAGCGCCCCTTCGGGCCCCTCGTCAGATAGACGACGTCACCGGTGGGACCGTCGGGCGCGCCGTTGGCCGGCTCGAAGTTCAGGTTGCCGGTGACATTTCCGTTCGCATCGAACGTCAGCCGTTTGATCGTGTTCTGCGCGTAGTCGGCGTAGAAATAGCTGCCCTTGTAGGCGGCGGGGAATTGGTCGCCCTGGTAGACGAAACCGCCGGTGATCGCCGCGTCGCGCCCGAGGTGGGCGTACGAGAAGATCGGGTTGGTGTACGCCGGGTTGGTGCTGTTCCCCTCGACATTGGCCCAGCCGTAGTTGGCGCCCCGCGCAAGGACATTGAGCTCCTCGATGGCCGTGGAGGCGACGTTGCCGCCCACGTCGCCGATCAACAGCCTGTTGGTGGCCGGGTCGTAGTACGCGCGGTACGGATTGCGCAGACCATACGCATAGATGGCGTCGTAGTTGGGGCCGCTTCCGTCATAGAACGGGTTATCGGTCGGCACGGTGCCGTCGGGATTGAATCGCAGCACCTTGCCCCGCGGGTTGGTTAGGTTCTGCGAGTTCTCGGCGACGAAGTGGTCGCCGGTCGTCAGGTAGATCTTGCCGTCGCCACCGAAAACGACTGCGCCGCCATGATGTTCGGTATCGGCGTTCTGCGGGTCTTCGTAGAGGATCTTCTCGCTGCCCGCCACGGTGCCCGTTAGATCGGCGTTCGCGGTGAACCGCGACAGGCGGTCGCGGTTCGGGGTGCGCGCCGTGTAGGTGACGTAGTAGTAGTGGTTGGTCGCGAAGTTCGGATCCAGCACGAAGTCGTAGATGCCCTGCTGCGCGACGACCCCGTCGTCGGCATTACCGACGTTGGTCAGTTGCAGGAACGGCGTCGCGTCTGCCTGCGTGTAGGGCGCCTGCAGGACCTTGATCTTGCCGCCGAGCTCGGCGACGAGCATGCGCCCGTCGGGCAGGAACTTCATCGCGGTCGGCAGATCCAAACCGGTTACCAGCACTTCGTTTTCGAATTGACCGGTGGCTCGCGTTGTTGACGGTGATCGTGACCGGCGTCGACGTGGCGGTATTTCCGGCGAGGTCGCGGGCGATCGCAGTCAGCGTGTGGGTGCCATTGGACAGGGTGGCGGTGTTGAGGCGTCTGACTGTAGGGCGACGTCGTGTCTTCGGTGCCGATCTGGTTGTTGTCGACGAGGAACCGCACGCCGGCGACGCCCACGTTGTCGGACGCGTTGGCCGTGACTGTCACCGTTCCCGTCAGCGTGCCCGCCGGCGCGGCGACCGACACGGTGGGCGCCACCGTATCGCCGGGGGCCACCGATGCGGCCTTGAAGGTGGCCACTTGCATGACCCACGACGAGGACCCGGACATGTTGGCGGTGGCGTTGTACGCGCCACTGGAGGTGACGATGCGGTCGAGGGCGATGTCGGCGTCGGGGTTGGTGATGACCCGTGTCGTGAAACCTGTTCCGGGGGTGGTGTATCCGCCGCTGGTCATGCCGGCGCCGAAGACCAGACCGGGAGCGGTGGTCGTGACATTGCCGCTGTTGGCGGTGGTCCCGGTTCCCGACGCCGAGGCACCGATATCGAAGGGACTGTTGGCGTCCAGCCCGCTGTACTCGGTCGCCCGGATGTCCACGTACGGCGTTGCTGTGTTGAAGTTGACGGTGAGGGTGTTGGTGCCTGCCGCGGCGGCCTTGATGTTCTTGGCGTAGTAGATGGCCTGGCTCAGTCCCGCGCCACGAGCGGTGGGCACCGCCAACTGATAGGTGTTGCCTGCCGAGTCGGTCACCGATGTGATGTTCGAGGTCGCGTTGTTCCAGCCGATCGCGACGATGTTGGTGTCGCCGGCCGTCTGCGCACCGGCATATTTCACCGTCACGGTCGACTGATTGGTTTGCGGCACCGCAGTATTCACCTGTTTGAAGGCCGGCGGTGCGCTGGCGGCGTTGTTGACTGTGACGGTGACGGGCGCCGACGTTGTGGTGAGGCCGTTGACGTCTGTTGCCCTGGCGGCCAGCGTATGCGTGCCGTTCACGACGGTGGATGTGTTCCAGGTTTGACTGTAGGGCGACGTGGTGTCTTGGGCGCCGAGGGCGACGCCGTCGACGAGGAACTGCACTCCGGCCACGCCTGCGTTGTCTGTGGCGTTGGCGGTGAGCGTCACGGTCCCCGACACCGTTCCGGTCGGCGCGGTGAGGGTGACGTTCGGCGCGGAGGTGTCGACGTTGTTGACGGTGATGGTGACCGGCGCCGAGGTAGCGGTGTTACCGGCGGCGTCGCGCGCCACGGCGGTCAGCGTGTGGGTGCCGTTGGCGAGCGGGATGGTGTTGAGGGTGGTGCCGTAGGGCGAGGTGGTGTCCTCGGCGCCGATCTGGTTGCCGTCGACCAGGAACCGCACTCCGGCGACGCCGACGTTGTCGGAGGCATTGGCCGCGATGGCGAAGGTGCCCGAGACCACTCCACCTGGCGGATCCGTGATGGTCACGGTCGGAGCAACGGTGTCAGCGGTTGTGTTGTTGACGGTGATGGTGACCGGTGCCGAGGTAGCGGTGTTGCCGCTCGTGTCAGTCGCGATCGCCGTCAGCGTGTGGGTGCCGTTCGCCGCGGTCGTGGTGTTCCAGGTCTGGCTGTAGGGCGAAGTGGTGTCCTGGGCACCGAGGGCAACGCCGTCGACGACGAACTGCACTCCGGACACGCCGACGTTGTCGGACGCGTTGGCGGTGACCGTGACGGTTCCCGAAGCGGTGCCGGAGGGCGTGGTGATCGACACCGTGGGGGCGACGGTGTCACCGACAGGAGTCGAGGCGGCCTTGAAGGTGGCGACTTGCATGACCCAGGCCGAACTGGCCGACAGTGTCGCTGTGGCGTTGTAGGCGCCTGCAGTGCTGACTGTGCGATCCGCCACGATGTCGGCATCGGGGTTGGTGATCACCCGAGTGGTGAAACCCGTTCCCGCCGTTTTGAACGCGCCCGCGGTCGTGCCTGCACCGAAGACCAGGCCCGGTGCGGTGGTGGTCACATTGCCACTGTCGGCGGCGACAGTTGTCCCCGACGCCGACTTGCCCACATCGAACGGATTCGTGGCGTCCAGCCCGCTGTACTCGGTCGCGCGCAAATCCACATATGGGGTCGCCGTATTGAACGTCACGGTGACCGTATTGCCGCCCGCCGGCGCGGCCTTGATGTTCTTGGCGTAGTAGATCGCCTGGCTCACCCCAGTGCCGCGGGCCGTCGGCACCGCCACCTGGTAGACGTTGCCGGCGGAGTCGGTCACCGACGTGATGTTCGACGTGGCGTTGCTCCATCCGATCGCAAGGATGTTGGTGTCGCCCGCGGTCTGCGCTTGGTTGTATTTCACCGTCACCGACGACTGGTTTGTCTGCGGCACAGCAGAATTGACCTGAACAAACGTCGGTGTCGCAGCCACAGCCGCCAGAGCCTGGGGGGCCGCGGCGAGGGCGAGCGGTTGGCTGGTGTCGACCTGCTCCTTGGCGTTTGGCACCGTCTCACCGAAGAACGTCTTCTGGATCTCCCGGCGTGCGGCCGCAAGCAGCAGCAACAGAGCCGGCGGGTCGACGGGGGCCGTCGGCGACGTCGATGCGCGCGGACCCAAACCCGCCCAGGAGAGCACGCCCGAGATGATGTCGGCGACGACGGTCGACGGCGTCGCAGGTTTCGTCGTCAGCGATTCGACAACAGTCGAATCGACAGCGCGGCTTTCGACAGTCGGCGATGTGCCCGCGACCCGCACGGTCGCGCTCTCCGTCGTGGACCGGGATGCCGCGGCCGACGTGACGCTTGCTCGCGTGTCGAGGGCTTTCGACGACGGCGTGTAGCTCGTTGTCGCCGAGGGCGCTGTGAGCTTGGGGCTGCCGGCGTCAACGGCGGCGGTTCGTCGCTGGGTCGGGTCGGCGACCTTGCGTCGCTGACGCGGACGGTCGGTGGCTGCGGAGTCCTTGGAGACTTCGGCCTTCGGGGTCTCGATGTCTGCGGCGTCTGCCACCGGACTGGACGCGATGGATGTCGGCTCGGTCGGCACACTCCCGCTGGGGGACGTCGACGGCATATCGTCGGTCTCGGACGGTTTCGTCGTAGCGTCAGCCGTCGAGTCCGTGGACGCGCCGGAAGCGGCGGGTGACGCCGCGCCCGAAGCGGTCGGTCCCGGGGATGAGTCGCTCGCCGATGGATCCGACGAATCGGCCGGCCGAATCGGCAGAATCAGAGTGGTCGTGACCCGGATGGGCGCTGGCAATGCACGGAGAGTTCGCCACGGCCAGCCCTACTCCCAGCGCAACGGCCAGGGCGCCAACGCGTCCGATGTACAGCCTGTTCTCATGCATGTGTGTGGGTCCCTTGCTGTGCGAAGAATCTGCACAGGTGTCCCCACCACGCTGCTTGGAACGAACAATAGCGTGTGCGACCCGCTCTTGCGAACTGAATTATCGGGAACGTCAGAATTTTGCTGATGGCACGTCAAAGTCGGGGACACTGCTTTGCCCAGGAGGACAATCGGGCAAACGACCAGAGCTTAGCCGGGGTGGCCGGAAACACGTCGAACCTTGACCAGAGCTTGAACTCGGAGCGCATCGACCGGACCGTCCACGATGCCCACGCCCGATTCGAGGGGCGGCCGATCCGAGATTTCGTCCCGCTCTTCGTCGAGCGCAGCGCCAAGGACGAACTATCTCGCCGAGGTGTCTAACCTCACTCCGGGCAGAGGTGCAGCCGCGGCCATAGCGCGGTTACGGTACGCACGTGACGGTTACCGATGACGAAGCGGCCAACGCACAGCAGGCGTCCTACTTCCGTGCTGAATTGGAGATGGCGCGTCAAGCGCTGGTCGATGGGATTGGCAAACGACGCCCACTCATCGATCGCCGAGCGGCCACCAGCCACCTTCGCGCGGCGGTACGGAGCGCAGAAGCAGAAGTCCGTTACCTGGATCGGCTCATCGAGCGCCTGGACAACCGCTTCGCCGGCCAGCTACACCGGCACGAATAATCCCCTTTACCAAGCTGTCTCGAGCACGACCTCGCGCACCCGGACGAGCGCCTGGGTCAGTTCGGGTAGGGCCGGTGTCCCAAGTGCGAGCCGGAGCGCATTGGGCGGATGTGTTGTGATGCAAAAGGCCTCCGCCGTTGATACGAGGATTCCGTCGTCCGCCAATTGATGTGAGATGTCGTCACTTCGTATGCCATCGGGCAGGCTCAGCCAGCCGTAGTACGACGAGGAGCGGGCATGGTAATTGAGCCCCGTCAACACCTCGTGCGCTATCTGTTGTCGCTCCCGGGCGTCGCCACGCCGGTCTTTCTCCAACCGGGTTACCGTCCCATCGTTGAGCCAGTTGGTGACCAGCGCCGTCACAAGACTCGACGTACCCCAGCTCGACATGCGGATCGCGTCTTTGGAACTCGCGATGTACGTGTCGGGTGCGACGACGAACCCGAATCGTAGACCGGTGGAGAGGTTCTTCGAGAGGCTGGCGACATGCATGGTTCGCTCGGGTGCAAGCTCGTACAGCGTTGGCCCACTGCGTGGTTCGAGGAAGGCATACGTGCCGTCCTCGATGATGGCGCAGCTGTGTCGGCGAGCAATCTCGACCAAGCGCTCACGCTGCGCGCGCGACATGACATAGCCGAGCGGATTGTGCAATGTTGGAATCGTGTAAATGGCCGCGACCCGCCGGCGCGAGCACAAGGTCGCAAGGGTGTCGAGGTCCGGCCCTCGCGGACTGGTGGGAAACGTCGTTAGCTCAAGGGCTCGGTCCTCGGCGAGCAACTTCAGGCCGGGGTATGTGAGTTCTTCGAGTGCGACGATCGCACCGGGACGCGCCAGCACGCGCAGCGCGATGTCGAGCCCGTGCTGTGAGCCGGCGGTCAGCACGACATTGTCCGGCGGCACGTCGATACCGCGGTCGAGCAGATATGTAGCGACTTTCGCCTTCTCGCTGGTTTTCCCGCCGGGCGCGTGCTGGGTGAGCAGCGATTGCAGGTCGCCCGTGGCGGCCATCTGTCGCAATGCGTCACGCAACTGCTCGGCCTGCTCGGCGGCGAGCGGCTGATTGAACGACAAGTCGGCGATGCGGGACGCCGCTGGGATACGGCGACCGTCCAGCCCTCCGTAACCGCTTTGATCGCGGACGAACGTGCCGCGCCCCGGCTCCCCCGCAACGAGGCCTGCACGCGCCAACTGGCCGTAGACGCGCGTGGCCGTGGCCAAGGCGATCCCGTGCCGTCGGGCGAGGTCGCGGTGTGTCGGCAGGCGGGCGCCGGGGGCCATGCGCCCAGTCCGGATGGCTTCAGTGAGCTGATCCACAATCTCGGCATAACGGCTGGTTGGCATCGGTGAGGCCACCTTGTATCTAGGACAATCCTTCGATTGTTCTACCACATCGCACTTACGCTGAGAGCGACCAACCAACCGTCTGGTTGGGAGCCATGGCAGTTTCCGGCATGCGGCTTCCAACCCGATCCGCAAGGAGACTGTCGTGCCACAACGCAAGCTCGAAACCGACTATCTCGTCATCGGGGGCGGCGCCAGCGCCATGGCCTTCGTCGATACCTTGCTGGACGAAACCGACCACCGGATCGTGATGGTCGACCAGCATCACCATCCCGGCGGCCACTGGAACGACTCATACCCCTTCGTGCGCCTGCATCAGCCGTCGGCCTACTACGGTGTCGGCTCGCGCGAGCTCGGTCAAGGTGTGAAGTACCTCAGCGGCCCGAGCGCCGGGTCCTACGACCTGGCCTCAAAAGCCGAGATTCTCGACTACTACGACAAGGTGATGCAGCAGCGGTTCCTGCCATCGGGACGGGTGACCTGGTTGCCGATGAGTGAGTATCGGCAGGAGCGGGACGGCCACCTTGTGACATCCCTACTTGGCGAGTCGCAGGTCGAGGTCGTCGTCAACAAAAAGCTGGTCAATGCGACGCATGTACGGACGAAAGTCCCGTCGACGCACGGACCGCGGTACAGCGTGATGTCGCAAGTCCAACTCATACCGGTCAACCGTCTGCCCGAAATCCGAAGGCCGCATCCCTGCTATACAGTCGTGGGCGCGGGAAAGACCGCTATGGACGCCTGCTTGTGGCTGTTGACCAACGGCGTTGGGCCAGAGCGCATCCGCTGGATCAGACCGCGCGATCCGTGGATGCTCGACCGCGCGAACCTGCAGCCGTTCGCCGAGAACTTCGAACGCGCAATGCAGGCATACATCAACGGATTTCATGCGATCGTCGAAGCAACCTCGGCTGCGGATCTGTTCCGACTCTTGGAGGCCGCCGGCGTTCTGATGCGGTTCGATCCCGATGTCGAACCACGTGCCTACCGTGCCGCCGTGGTGTCCCGGGGAGAGCTTGACCTCTTACGCCGGATCACGGATGTGGTTCGGCTCGGTCACGTCACAACGATCGAGACGAACCGCATCTTCCTCGAGGACGGAAGTGTCGAGGCGGATCCCGACGCTCTTTACATCGACTGCAGCGCGGTAGGTATCAACCAACCGCCGAAGAACGCCGCTGTGTTCGAGCCCGGAGTCATCAATCTCCTACTGACGCGGCAGATCCAACCCGTCTTCAGTGCATCGTTGAACGCCTTCATCGAAAGCCGATTCGACGACGACGACGAGAAGAATGCGATGAGCCAGGTCGTGCCGTACCCTTCTGTCCCGCTTGACTGGCTGCGGATGTGGCAGACCACCCTGGCCAACGCTGCACAGTGGATGCAGCGGTCGGAAGTCGCACGGTGGGTATCCCACAGCAGGCTCGACGCGATCGCGGCTGCTGCACGTGGTCTCGATCCCGCCGACCCGCAGCGCAGGCAGCTCAATGGGCAATTCGCACGGTCGGCAGTCGAGGCCGCGCTGAAGATCCCCCAGCTACTCGCACGGGTCGACGACAACGAGCACGTCAACGGGGCCACGCCTCTTGGAGAAGAGGCTTCCGCTCGGGAGTACCAGACAACGTGAATGCCACCGTCAAACACCAATCCGGCGCAGGCGTCTGCCGACCGAAAATCACTCGACAACAATCGATCCGCGTGCGGCGGATCAGGCCGACCGACCGCGCCGCCGTGCTGAGCATGCACGCGCGTTGCAGTCGAGAAACGCGGTACTCGAGATGGCTGTCGCCGTCCACGATATTTCCGAAGTCGTATCTACGCTCGGTGATGGCAGGCGCCGCCGACCACATCGCCGTCGTCGCGATCGTGGACAGTCGGCCCGGCCGCCTGATCGGTTTGGCGAGTGCGGCATTGACTTCGGACGGATCGCGGGAGCTGGGCCTCCTGGTCGAGGACCAGTTTCAGGCACAGGGCATAGGCACGATGATGCTGGACGCCCTGAGGGACTCCCTCGATCCCGAGGAGCCGCTCTGTGCGTACGCATTGGCGGAAAATCGTTGGCTTCTAGGAAAACTGGCGAGATTCGGAACACTGACCATCGATCATGATTTTGGAGTCTTCTATGCCCGCATTGAACTATGAGTATGCCGACGCGGCGGACTGGATCACCACGACGGGTCGACCGCATGCCGCTCGTTTCGAGATCAGCACCTACCCTATTGTCGAGTCCAAGGAAGCACGCTGGAGCGACATGGATGTGAACGGGCACTTGAACCATCTCGCGCTCGAGGCACTGCATGAGGACGCACGGGCGCGAATCAACGAACAGTATGTGCCCGGCACGTACGATCCGACGCGGGATACATTTCGACTGGTGACTTCTCAGAACGTCGTGCACTTCCTGGCCGAGGTGCATTGGCCCGCGACGATCAAGGTAGGCATCGGGATTGGCGGCATCGGCCGGACCTCGGCCGTCGTCTCCAGTGGCTTATTCCTGGAGGATCGATGCATCAGCGTCTGCGACATGACCCTTGTGCTGGTAGGAGAAATAGGACCGGTCGCGTTTCCCGAAGAGAACAGGCAAATCATGCGAAAGCTAATGCTACGTCCGAGGAGAGATCAATGACCCAAACTGCCCACTATGAAGAGTTTCTCGCCCTTCACGAGCAGCCCCGAGCGTTCGTGATGCCCAATGTCTGGGACGGATTGTCGGCGTTGATCATGAAGGAGGCGGGCTTTCTGGCTTTGGCCACTTCCAGCGCCGCGCTGGCCGCTACCCTCGGCCGTCGCGATGGACGCCACACCGTAAGCGCTGCGGAGCACCTGGCACACGCCAAGTTACTGATCGAGGTCAGTGGATTGCCCGTCAACGGCGATTTCGAGGATGGCTACGGCGACACCCCCGACGACGTGGCCGCCACCGTGAGCGCCGCGATCGACGCGGGACTCGCCGGTATCGGTGTCGAGGACACCTCGGCCAACCCGGACAACCCAATTCGCGATTTCGATGACGCCGTCGCGCGGATCCGGGCAGCGGCACACGCAGCGCGCGGCCGCATAGTGCTCACCGGGCGCACCGACAACTTTCTGCACCGCCGCAACGACCTCGACGACACCGTCCGCCGACTCACCGCATTCGCCGAGGCAGGTGCTGATGTCCTCTTCGCCCCCTACCCGCCGGACATGGACGCAGTCAGGGTGATCGTCAAGGCAGTCGCGCCGAAGCCGGTCAATGTCGTCGTGGGTACAAAGACGGGGACGCCGACGGTCGCCGAACTATCCCAGGCTGGAGTCAGGCGGATCAGCACGGGATCAGCGCTGTACACGCACCTCGCAGCGACATTGCAACAGGCGGCGATCTCGCTGACCAAGGGAGATCTCGCAGCTGCCACCGCCGGTATGCCTCTGCAACAGGTGGATGCTCTCATCCGCGATGCGCGGATCAGCTGATACGAACGCCGAGCGGCGGCCGGCGTGCTGACGTCGCAGCTTACGAACCTCTGTGCGCGAGCTTAATGCTTCCTGTGGATATGCAAACTGGTTGACCCCCTTGCAGATACCCGGTAAACGTGCTTGGGGCTGGCCGGAAACAGAGACTTGATGGTAGCGGGAATCCCTTGTGAGACAACGATGATCGTTGCCACAGTACCTGGAAGAGCTCTTCGCACAGTGACTACCCTGGATTTTCATGACGTCACCAACAGGAGAGCCACTTACCGTCGAGGTGGTGACCAAGGAAATCATCGACCTCCTTCGACCCGAAGTGAAAGGCGCCGAGCTCACCGCCGATTCGAGCCTCGTGAGCAGCGGACTGGACTCCGTCAGCATCGTGTCCCTCATCTACAAAGTCGAGAAGCGGTACTCGATCGTGCTGGAAGAGGACGAGGGCGACGATCTCGCGACCGTCGGCGACCTCGCAGTTCTGATCGTGCGCCTCAGTGAGGCGCAGCGGTGAAGGGTCCTCCGGCAATCGCGCCCAAGTTCGCAACGGTGAATGAGATGCTCGCCGCGGCCGCGCAGACGGATGTGAGCTTCGTCTTCGTTGATGGCAACGAGGCCGAACGGAAGGTGCCGTTGGCGCAGATAAGGGACCATGCGCTGTCGATCGCCGCGGATCTGGTACGACTCGGCGTGCAGAAGGGCGATCGCGTTGCGATCGTGCTGCCAACGTCCCCGGACTTTGTGGAGTGCTTCTTCGGGGTGCTGTGCGCGGGCGCTATACCCGTACCGCTTTATCCGCCGGTTCGCCTCGGACGACTCGACGAATACCACCAGAGGACGGCGGCCATGCTGCAGGCCGTGGACGCGGTGTTGGTCGTGACCGACGAGCGCATTCGCCGGTTCCTCGGAGTCGCCGTCGAGATGTCAGTTCCCCGCCTGGGAGTTACGACCGCGTCCAATCTGGGAGGCACAGATACGACCGAAGTCGAGGTTGCTGCGGACGACCTTGCCTTGATCCAATTCTCTTCCGGCACAACGCATGATCCCAAGCCGGTGGCCCTGACTCATCAGAACCTGCTGTCGAACCTGGCCGCGATCGACCACTACATCGCGGACGAGGGCACGCCGAACCCGGTCGGAGTCACGTGGCTGCCGCTCTATCACGACATGGGGTTGATCGGGAATCTGCTGACCGCGTTCTATGTGCCCGCTCCGCTCGTTCTTCTTCCGCCCGACTTGTTCATTGCGGATCCAGCTGCCTGGCTGCGCGCCATCTCACGCCATCGGGGAACCATCACGGCAGCGCCGAACTTTGCGTTGGCCTGTGCCTGAAGCGAATTCGCGATGAGGATCTCGAGGGCGTGGATCTGTCCTCGTGGCGGTTGTCTCTCAACGGAGCGGAGTCGATCAGCGCGCCTGTGCAACGCCGGTTCGATGAGCGATTCGCCCGCTGGGGCCTGCGCTCATCGGCGCTCACGCCCGTGTACGGGATGGCCGAAGCCTCGTTGGCCGTGACTTTCAAGCCGGTGGGCAACGATTTCCACACCTTGAGTGTCGACGCGGAGACGCTGGCCGTCGATGGCGTCGTAGAGCAGCCCGGGGGCAAAGAGCTGGTGAGCGTCGGCCGTCCGCTGGCCGGCGTCGAGGTCGAGATCCGCGACGATCGGGGTGCACTGCTCCCCCCGGGCAGGGTCGGCCGCGTGTTCGTTCGCGGCCCGAGTGTCATGGCAGGCTATTTCGCCAGGAGCGACCTGACGGACCGGGTGCTGCACGACGGTTGGCTCGACTCAGGCGACCTCGGGTTCGAATACAACGACGAGCTCTTCATCAGCGGGCGGCACAAGGACATCGTCATCGTGCGCGGCGCCAACCACGCCCCTGAGGAATTCGAGGCGGCGTTGGATGGGCTGGCGGGCGTTCGTGTTGGATGCGCGGTCGCTGTCGGCTTCGTTCCTGCCGGCGAAGAGGACGAGGCGCTAGCCATGCTCGTCGAGACGACCTCCGAGGCAGGCCCGACGCTGGCGGACGACGTGGCATCGCGAGTGGCGGAACGAAGCCACATCAGGCCGGCCCATGTGGAGTTACTCCAAGCAGGGACGTTGCCCCGCACCACCAGCGGAAAGCTTCGACGAGCCGAGGCGCGCGCTCAGTGGCTGGAAGGCACGCTGCGGCCACCAAAGAAGGTGTCCGCCTTGGGATTACTGATCGAGGCGGTCGCAGGAGAGCTCCGCCACATGCGTGCCTCGTTCGCGCGCCGCCGGGCGACTCCGGGGTGAAACACAGGTAGCGCACTGCTCATAGACCATTCGGGGCGTCAGCTGTCGGTCCCGATCCAGCGCTCGGTCCCGACGATCTCGTCGACTTTGTCCTCCAGCTCACCAAGCTCACTAGGAGCCTCGCAACCCCAGTAGTGCTCAACTTCCTTCGTGGTGCCGTTGATCGTGAGCGTCGTCGTCACGGTGGGACTGTCGGTCGAGCAATCCGAGCCGATCTCCTGCGTGTAGGAGTCGTCAAAGGCAAAGAAGTTGGCGTTCTTGAACTCCTGAATCAGCTCGTTGATCTTCGCTTGGTCGATCTCGTCCTCGACTTGTCCCTGGGTCTTCGTGAACTCTCGTCCAACGAACGTCACGCCGCCATTGGCGTTGACGGTGAGTGTGTAGTCAGGACAGGTGCCGTAACACAGCGTTCTCACCAGTCGGATGTTCAGGTCGTCGGGTATGTGGTTGTCGGTTGGGAACGGATCGGGGGTGCCGCACGACGTGAGGATCAAAACGACCAAAGCAGTGACC
>CAVYCT010000030.1:0-9151 GCA_963766945.1 uncultured Actinomycetota bacterium | reverse complement strand
GAGATTACCGGGCTGCACGGTCCGCGCCCGGTGTGCGTAGGGTCGTACGTCGTGAGCACGCGCGCGGGCATCGTGGTGACGGGTACCGAGGTCCTCACGGGCCGAGTGACGGATCGCAATGGACCGTGGGTCGCGGAGCAACTTCTCGAGCTCGGCGTCGAGCTGGCGCACATCACGATCTGCGGTGACCGCCCGCACGACATCGAGGCCCAACTTCGGTTCCTCGCCGACGACGGCGTGGACCTCATCGTGACGAGCGGCGGCCTCGGTCCGACGGCCGACGACATGACCGTGGCGACGGTGGCCCAGTTCTGCGGCCGAGAGCTGGTGGAGGACAACGAACTCGAGGCCAAGATCGCCGACATCGTGGCGCGCCTGATGGCGCGTTTCCCGGCGTGGACCAAGAAGCGGTGCGCGCGGCGAACCGCAAGCAGGCGCTCATCCCGGAAGGCGCGCACGTCATCGATCCCGTGGGCACCGCGCCGGGCGTGGTCGTGCCGGGGAAGCCGACAGTCGTTGTGCTGCCGGGCCCGCCACGCGAGCTTCAGCCGATGTGGCCGTTGGCGGTGCAGACGCCCGCCGTGCAGGAGGCGATCGCGGGCCGAACGACGTACCGCCAGGACATGGTCCGGATGTTCGGGTTGCCCGAGTCTGGGCTTGGCCGACACGTTGCGTGACGCCGAGCAACACGTCGGCGGGTTCGAGCGGCTCGAGATCACGACGTGCCTTCGCCGTGGCGAGGTCGAGATGGTCACCCGGTATGAGCCCGACGCGGCGGACGCGTATGCGGACCTGATGAAGCTGCTCCGGGAGCGGCACGGCCGCGAGATCTTCTCCGAAGACGGGTCGAGCATCGACGAGCAGGTCGCCCAGCTGTTGACCGGCCGCCGGATCGCCACGGCCGAATCCTGTACAGCCGGGATGGTGGCGGCGCGGCTCACCGACCTCGCCGGATCGTCGGCGTACGTCGCGGGGGGAGTGGTGTCCTATTCGAACGAGGCCAAGATCAATCTTCTCGGCGTCGACGCCACGCTGATCGAGTCGCACGGGGCGGTATCCGAACCGGTTGCCGAGGCGATGGCCGATGGCGCATTGCGGAGGTTTGACGCCGACACCGCGGTCGCGATCACCGGCATCGCCGGTCCCGGCGGCGGCACCGACGACAAGCCGGTGGGCACCGTCTGCTTCTGCGTCAAACTCGCCGACGGGTTCAGTGATGTCCGCACCATGCGGTTGCCGGGCAACCGGTCCGATATTCGTGAGCGATCGACGACCGTGGCCATGCATCTGCTGCGGCGCGCCCTCGCCTGATCGTCGGCGGCCGCCTCGGCGCATCCTCTCGCGGCCCCGCGGCACCGGTCCGATAACGTCTGGGCGACACAGGAGGAGTACCCGATGACCGCAGCCATCGAGCGCGAGCAGCTGTCCGAGCTCGCTGTGCAGGCCGGATGGCAGCGCAGAGACTCAGACCGCGCCGACTATTACTTGCGAACCCCGGTCCGCGTCCACGTGGTCTGGCGGGGCAACGACGCGATCAGCGGTGGCGCGCTGTACCACGACGACATCATGATGAGCTACACCCGGGACCTGGCCACCGTCACGGGCTGGCTCAAGCGCTGATCAACTGAGGGCCGACCGAGCGGCCGCGAGATCGTCGGCCGCGAGCACCAGGCGCGTATTCGACGCCAAGTAGGCGGTGGTCAGGTTGACTTTCGCGGCGCCAAGCCTGCGGGCGACCTCGCCGAGCGCACCCGGTCGGTCCTCGATGGGCAACACGATGACCTCCTGCTCGGAGACGATCCTGATGCCTGCACGCTGCAACGCCTCGAACGCCGGCGTCGCGTCCTGCACGAGGATGTGCACCTCCGCCTGCCCACCGCCGGAGGTGAGAGCACACAGGCCGCCGATGTTGGCGCCCGCCTCGCCGAGCACATTGCCGAGGCGGGCCAATTCGCCGGGCTGGTCATCGAGATAGAGCGTCAGGTCCGTCGCCATGGCGCACGCTCCTTTCGTGCCTGTCAACGGTATCGGGTAAGCAGCAAAAATAGGATGCGTTGACACACCGCCCTGTGGCAGCGTCGATTTCCGTGCTCGTCCATGACCCATCGCTCACGACCGAGATCCGCTCCGCCGACGACGCCGACTGGCCGCAGATCCTGTTGTTGGACGCCACCAACTTCGGGGCTTTCGGGCCGACGGAGGCGTTCGACGGCTGGCGGTCGATGATGCCGGAGGGCGCCTCGGTGGTGGCGTGCGACGGCGACGACGTCGTCGGCATGGCGCACTACCTCGATCTGCGCCTGACGCTGCCCGGTGGTGCGGTGCTCCCGATGGCGGGCATGACCATGGTGGCCGTCGCACCGACCCACCGGCGGCGGGGCCTGCTTCGCAGGATGTACGCCGAACTGCACGACCGCGTTGCGGATCAATCGCTATCCGCTGGCGGGGCTGCTGGCGAGCGAGGGTGGAATCTACGGGCGGTTCGGATACGGGCCTGCCACGATCGAGCAGGACCTGACCGTCGACCGGCGGTTCGCGCGCTTCCGTGACGATGCGCCCGATCCAGGCGGCGTCCGGATGGTCAAGGCCGCCGAACACCGCGCGCATCTCGAAGCAACCTACGAGCGGTGGCGGCTGCACACACCCGGAGGTCTGGCCCGTCCGAGCGTGCTGTGGGACGAGCTACTGGCCGATCGCGAACCGCGCAGGCGCGGCGGTTCGGCGTGGTACACGTTCCTGCATTCCGACGGCTACGCCATGTACCGCGTGTTCGGCGACGATCCGATGATCGTGCGGGTCGGCGATCTCACCGCCCTCACCCGCGACGCCCACGTGGCGTTGTGTCGGGCGCTGCTCGGCCTCGACCTGATGGAGAAGGTCATCTTCAGCACGCACCCCGACGATCCGTTGCCATATCTGTTGACCGATGCCCGGTGCGCGCGCATCTCTCATAACCAGGACGATCTGTGGCTGAGGATCATGGACATCCGCGTCGCGCTGGAGGCGCGCACCTATCAGGCCGAGTTGTCCACAGTCATCGAGGTGTCCGACGGATTCCGTAGCGACGGTGGCAGATTCGCCCTCGACATCGTGGGCGGTCGCGCGCGATGCACGCCAACCGACGCCCCAGCAGAAGTGCACATGGGCCTCGATGTCCTCGGCAGCCTGTACCTCGGCAGCCACCGCGCGTCGAAGTTCGCCAGCGCAAACAGGTTGCGCTGCAACGACACTGAAATCGTCGCCCGCCTCGACGCCGCGTTTGCCAGTGACGTTCCCGCCCAGTTGGGCTACGGCTTCTAGCGGGCTTTCTAACGGGGTCGGCCTCGTACTCGTCCCACACCTTGTTCATCGTCGTCAGGATCTCCTCGGCGACACCGAGGCCGGCGAGGTGACTCTCACCGGGCAGGTGATAGAGCTCGGCGTCGGACAGCTTCGAGACCACATGCTGGCCATGGGCGAACGGCACGATGTGATCGTGGTCGCCATGCCACCAGCGGACCGGAACCTTGACGTCACTCAGCCGGAAGCCCCAGTCGCGCGCGAAGACGACGACGTCCGAGAACGGTGCCGCCATCTGCTTGCGGCTGCCGTTGAGGAGGTCGTCGAGGAACATCGCCTTGATCTCGGGGCGGGCCAGCAGACGCCGGTCGCCTTCCGGTGACACGCGGCCGTACAGGTCGGCGGCAGGCGACGCGAGCGGCCTGATCAACCTGATGATGCCGCTCGCCAGCAGTCCGATCGGGGTGCCTGCCACCTGCAGCAGCGGCGCCACCCGGGTGCCGACGGCGCCCATCAGGCCCCCGGTGGTTGCGTCGGGGCCCTGCGTTGGTGCCACACCGCCGATGACGCCCGCGGCGACCACGCGATCCGGCATCGCCGCCGCACAGGCCAGCGTGTAGGGGCCGCCGCCCGACAAACCGACGACGATCATCTTGTCGATGCCGAGCGTGTCGGCGATGGTGCTCAGATCGGTGGCGAACCCGGACACCGTGTCGTACTGAAACGGCGTCGACGAGCCGATGCCGGGACGGTCGATCCCGATGAGCCGGATGTTCGCCTGCTCGGCGTAGACCCGCGCCTCCATCGGTATCTGGCGCCGCGCTCCGGGGGTGCCATGCAACCAGAAGATCGCGCGGCCCTGTGGGTTGCCGAATTCGGCGAACCCGATCTGCCGGTTGTCGCCGACAGCGACGTTGCCTTCGAGCTTGGGACGGGCGATTGCGACAGCCATGCGCAAAGTGTCTCACGCGGCGTTCGGGCTATTGCTCGTCCCTCCTGAACAGGTAGGACCCAGCCGTCGTCACCCGATCGTCGTTTCCTTCGTCGTACATGATCACCCGCACGGCGACCGTGCCGTCGGTGCTGGCCATCGGTTCGGACTCGACGCGGAAGGGGCCGACCTTGCCTCGCGCGAGGAACATCACGTGCACCGAGACGCCTTGGATGCGGTCGGTCCCGGCGATGCCTGCGGCCGCATCGATCGCCGCGGTTTCCAGGATCACGAACTGGGGTCCGATGTGAAGAGCCGCATCCGGTGAGGCGGTGTCCTCCGCGAGTTCTGCCAGCGCCCAATGGCCGTCGGACCGACGGTGGCCACCGAACACCTGCCACAGCGGAGGGAGGTCGGGGGAGTCGACCACCTCGAGCGGATTGGCCTCCATCCGCTCGAGCCCGCCGGGCGGCGTACCGATGCTGACGCCCTGGCCCTCGATCAGGGCGAGCACACGGTCGGGCTGATCCGCATCGACGATCTTGGCGCGGCTGTACCCCATTTGGCGGCCACGCTTGAGCTCTTCGGAAACGATCTCGAAGCGAGCCACGTCGCGGCCGGGGTCGACGATCTGGCAGGAGTGGATGACCGGGTTCGGGACCGCCTCCAGGTCGGACATGTGCCCGCTCTCGGGTGCCGCGATGCCAAGGACTGCGAACAGCAATCCGCCCGTGGCATTGCGCATGTCGCGGCGCACGGTGACGGTGTTGTCCTCCGTAACGAGGTCCATCGACGCGTAGCTGCGGCCGATGTAGCGGTAGCTCAACAATCCACCCCACCGGCGCCGGAGTTCCGCGGCGTACTCGTCGGGCGAATCGGTCAGCTCGCGGATGTCTCGCAGCATGCAGTGCTCCCGGAGGCAGGCCAGCAGGTAACCGTCCGCCTCGAATGGCGGATCGGCTAGCGTCCGGTCACAGAATGGGGCGGCGGGGGGTCAGACCCATCACGTAATCGGAAGGAAATGACGCCTCGATCACCCGCAGTTGATCGTTGGCTTTGGACTCCAGCTCCAAGACGACGCAGCCCTCGCCGAGGTTCTTGGATTCCAGAACTATGTAGTGCTGACCCCCACCGTTGACGTCGGTGATCGGGTCCCCTGAGCGCAGTGCCCCGACAGGTACCAGGTCGGGGGCTTTGAAGTGGTGTGGTTCCACGCCTACGACGGTAAGTCAAGACCGCGGGCGGGGTGGGCCATTTCGGCCGACGGCGCGTCACCCGCCGACGGCGACGACGTAGCCGACCATCCCGCAGACGCAGGCGACTCCACACAACACCAGGGCCCCTACCGCGAACGGCCACCCGGGTTTCCGCCGGTAAAGCTGGACCACCGTGATCACCAGACCGATGACCCCGATGACGAATGCGGCGATCAGCGCCGTGAAGACCGCGGTCGCGGCGCCCTCCGCGCTGCAGCTCTCGGGTGGGCAAGAGTCCAGGAAGGCGAGCGAGAACACCCCGAGCACTGACGCCGCCGCACCGAG
Source organism: uncultured Actinomycetota bacterium (assembly GCA_963766945.1). Classification (GTDB taxonomy): domain Bacteria; phylum Actinomycetota; class Actinomycetes; order Mycobacteriales; family Mycobacteriaceae; genus Mycobacterium. The sequence goes on along the minus strand of CAVYCT010000030.1, from coordinate 3,400 downwards.
AAGCACGGTGAGAACCAATGCGGTGATCGAGATCGCGAGATCTGTGCCGGATCTCGGTGGCTTCGGCGGAGGCGGTGCTAGGTAGCCGGGCTGGCTCATGGCTGGTGATGCTATCGCCCGGCACCTTGGCCGTTTCCCGCCGAACGGCGGCGCGATCGGAGATCATGGCGCCAGCACGCGCAGCAGCATGGGGGTGTTCATGGACAGCACGATGCAAGACTTCCCGCTGACCGTGACGGGGATTCTGCGACACGGCACCGGCTGGAACTCGGGCCGCAAGGTCATCACCAAGACGCCGGAGGGCTACCGCGAGATCAGTTTCGGCGAGCTCGGTACGCGGGTGGCACAGCTGGCCCACGGGTTACGGGACCTCGGCATCACCGATGGAGACCGCGTGGCCACGTTCATGTGGAACAACCAGGAGCATTTGGAAGCCTACTTCGCCGCGCCATGCATGGGCGCGGTGCTGCACACGTTGAACATCCGCCTTGCGGGCGAGCAGATCGCGTTCATCGCCAATGAGGCCGAGGATTCCGTTGTGCTGGTGGATATGTCGGTTGCGCAGGTACTGGCCGCGGTGCTACCGGATTTGACGACAGTACGGACAGTCGTGGCAGTCGGCGACGGCGATCTGGACCTGCTCACCGCGTCGGGAAAGCAAGTGCTGCGCTACGACGAGTTGCTCGACGGCCGGCCGCTCGAGTACGACTGGCCAGAGCTCGACGAAAAGAGCGCTGCCGCAATGTGTTACACCAGCGGCACAACGGGCAATCCGAAGGGCGTCGTCTACAGCCACCGCTCGACCTACCTGCATTCGATGTCCGTCTGCGCGGCCAACAGCATCGGCATCGTCGACGGCGATCGCACCCTCCCGGTCGTGTCGATGTACCACGCGAATGCCTGGGGCCAGCCGTATGCCGCCGTGATGGCAGGCGCCGATCTGCTGCTGCCCGACCGCTATCTGCAGGCCGAACCGCTGGTCGAGATGATCGAGAGCAGCGCCCGACGATCGCCGCCGCCGTTCCGACGATCTGGAACGATGTACTGCAGTATCTGCGCGCCAATCCCGGCCGGGACATCTCCTCGCTGAGAACGGTGACCTGCGGCGGTTCAGCCGTGCCGCTGGGCATGATGAAGGAGTACGAAGAGCGCTACGGCGTGGTCATCCGTCAAGGATGGGGCATGACCGAGACCTCCCCGCTGGCCTCGCTCGCTACGCCACCCCCGGAAGTCACCGGCCAGGACGCCTGGACACTGCGCGCCACGGCAGGCCGGGTGCTGTGCGGAGTCGAGATCCGCATTGTGGACGATGAAGGCTCAGTGCTTCAAAACGACGGAAAGGCCGTGGGGGAGATCGAGGTTCGCGGTCCGTGGATCACGGCGTCCTACTACCGCAACGCCGATCCGTCGAAGTTCGACGACGGCTGGCTGCGGACCGGCGACGTCGGACGCATCGATCCGCAGGGCTTCGTCACGCTCACCGACCGCGCCAAGGACGTCATCAAGTCCGGCGGTGAATGGATCTCGTCGGTCGAGTTGGAACTGTGCCTCATGGACCATCCCGCCGTCCTCGAGGCTGCGGTCGTCGCCGTGCCCGACGAGCGGTGGCAGGAGCGACCGTTGGCCACGGTCGTGGTCAAACAGGACACCTCGACCACCGCGGAGGAACTTCGAAAGCATCTCTGCGACAAGGTTGCCCGGTTCTGGCTGCCCGAGTGGTGGACGTTCGTCGACGAGGTGCCGAAAACCAGTGTCGGCAAATTCGACAAGAAGCTGATCCGCTCGCGCTTCGCCGACGGGGTCTACGCCGTCATCGAGTGTCGCGACTGACGATCAGCGAAGTGCCGTCAACGCCCAGCGAATCCCGCCGACCACGACATGGCCCGACATCCGGACGAGGGTGGCCTCGATCGGCGGGAAATAGGGCAGCAGCAACGGCTTTCGCGCCCACGCGGGCAGCATCGCCACCGATGTCGCCGCGAGCAGCCCGTAGGGCGCGCGGGCGGCGATCGGCAGCGGGGGCGTCAGCAGCAGATACCTGGCGGCGTCCCGCGCCGACGCGGTGCCCGACAATTCCGGACGGAACGCGGTGATCCGCTCGGCGAGCTCACTCTGCGTGCGCGGCGGATCGGCGACGCCGAGCGCCGCTGCCACCCGCGCGGTGTCGGCCACGTACCCGTCGCGACCCTCCTGGTCGAGCGGTTGCGCGCCGTAGAGCTGATGCGCGTAAAGGAAGCTGTCGACTTCGGCGATGTGCACCCACTCGAGCAGGTGCGGATCGGCGGCGTGATACGGCCTGCCGTCCGGGGCGATCCCGCGCACGCGTTGATGGATTCCGCGAACCCGGTCGACCGCGCGTTGCGCATCGTCGGCGGGGCCGAACGTCGTCACCGCGAGGAATGTGCTTGTCCGCTGCAGCCGGCCCCAGGGATCACCGCGATAGTCGGAGTGCTCGGCGACGCCGGCCATCGCCAGTGGATGCAGAGACTGCAGGAGCAGCGCCCGCAGACCGCCGACGAACATGGACGCATCGGCGTGCACCCGGCGGATCGGCCGGTCATCGTCGAACCAGCGCGGACCCGGCGTCTCGTGGATCCGCGCGCGGTTGGTCGGGCCGTCCGGCCCGGCAACCATGCCGAACAGGCTGCGCCCCAGGTTTTTCCGCACGGCGTCAATATCCGGCAAGACCGTCATGGGTCAACCGTACGGGCACAGACGCGACCCCGCCAAAGCTTCGATTGGCACGCCCGATTTGCCCAATACGCCGCTGATCAGTGCTTTACTCCAAGCGTTGGGCGTTTTCGGCGTGCGGGTGGTCGATGATCGAGAGGCAGGGATCGAGACAATGCGGCAGGCGACACGGGTGGCGGTCCTGACGGCGGCGTTGATTATGGCTGCGTCCCCGGCAACGGCGTACGCGGACGGCGTCGGAACCGCGGGGGCGTCCGACGGGGGTGGCGGCACCATCCTGCCGTTCGCGCAGATGCTGAAGCGGTGCGACTTCAGCGAGACCGACTACAACGGCCCCACGGGAATGGCCAGGACCACCGGCACCCTCCGATCCAACGGATCCACGGTGACCGCGGACGTCCAGATCGCTACGGCGATACCGGACACGCACTACGACATCAGGCTGATCCAAACGCCCCGGTCGTCGGCGGCGAACTGCTGGGGTGGCGACCCGGGCGTCGCGCAGGGCTCATTGAACACCGACGGCGGGGGCGCGGCAGCGGTGACGCTTCAGGACGCGATCGAACCCGGCGCGACCGGCGCGTGGGTTTTCGTCAGTCGCCCCAGCGCGTTCTCACAGGATCCGGCCGAGTTCTACACGACCGATTTCATAGCCCCGATCTAGCGCGGAACCCGAGCATCGGGTGAACGGCGCTCCTGTTCTGCACGA
>CAVYCT010000029.1:0-41960 GCA_963766945.1 uncultured Actinomycetota bacterium | reverse complement strand
TCCACCTTCTTCAGCGCCGCGCGGATCTGATGCTTCAGCACCTTGCCGGCATCGTTCTTCGGCAACGCATCCCAGATGACCACCTGCTCGGGCACTTTGAACTTGGCGACGCCCGCGCTCCAGGAAGTCTGCGCAGACTCGCGACGTCCGGGCCCGGTTCGGCCCGGCGGCACGATCACCGCGCAGGCCCGCTCACCGGTGCGCGGCATCGGGCAGGCCGACGATCGCGACCTCGGCGATGTCCGGGTGGCCGATCAGGAGGTCCTCGACCTCCTTGGGCGAGATGTTCTCGCCGTTGCGGATGATGATGTCCTTGGCGCGGCCCGGTGACGACCAGGTACTCGCCGTCGACCCAGCGGCCGAGATCGCCGGTGCGGAAGTAGCCGTCGGCGTCGAAGCAGTCGGCCTCGTCCTCGGGATGCAGGTAGCCGACCAGCATCTGCGGTCCGCGCGCGCGGATCTCGCCTCAGCCGCTCGGCGCCGCTGGTGTCGACCAGCTTGATGTCGGCGATGCCGGCGCGGCCGTCGGTGTCGGCGGCGTGGGCGAGGTCGTCGCGATCGGGCACGCCGACGGTCGTGACGGGCACCTCGGTCGAGCCGTACACCCGGGTCACGACCGCGTCGTCGAAATACGCCGCGGCACTGCGGATCAGCGACGGCGACACCGAGGCGCCGCCGCAGATGAACACCTTCAGGTCGGGCAGTCGGGTGCCGGCCCGCCGGCCGCGGCCGAGCAGTCTGCTCGAGGAACGGCGTCGCGCCCGCCATGTGGGTGCAGCGCTCGCGCGTCCATCAGTGCGACCGCCGTCGTCGGCGTCCCAGCGATCCATCAGCACCGCGGTCGTGCCGAGCAGCAGCGGACATTCGAAGGCGTAGATCGAGCCGCCGATGTGGGCGATCGGCGAGGGCACCAGGAACGTGTCGCCGGGCTCCACGCAGCCAGTGCTCGCCGAGTCTGGCGGATCAGCGCGTGGATCGAGTTGTGGCTGTGCAGAACGCCTTTGGGACGCCCGGTGGTGCCCGACGTGTACAGGATCATCCGCACGGCGTCGGGATCCAGCGTCGGGCAGCGGCCGGCGTCCGGCGTCGCGTCGAACAGCGCCTGCGTACGGCGATGTGCGAGCCGGCGTCGCCGCGCAGCACCACGACCTCGGGCGGGTGTCGATCGCGGCGGTCACCCGGCTGCAGCATCGCGGCGTAGTCGTGCTGCCGAACCGTCGCGGGACGAAGACCATCCGGCTGTCGACGTCGTCGAGGATGAACAGCAGTTCGCGGTCGCGCAGCGACGGCAGGATCGGGTTCACCACCATGCCGGCCAGCGTCGCGGCCGAGATAGACGACCGCGGCCTCGTGCCAGTTCGGCAGCATGAACGACACCACGCTGCCCGCGGGCATCCGGGCAGCATGGCGTGCGCCAGCGCCGTCGCCTGCGTCGTGCAGCGTCGCGCAGTCGAGCCGACGTCGCCGTCCACCAGCACGACCCGGTCGGGGGTGTCGCGCGCGGCGCGCGCAGTGCGTCGGCCAGCGTGGTGCGCACCCACAGCCCGCGGTCGTAGCGCGTCGGCCGCGCGCCGCTCGTCGTCGGCGACCCTCACTGGCTCGGCGCTAGCCCTTGACCCGGCGCATCGTCATCGAGTGACGGAATCGGGACGACGGGATGGGTGTTGATGGTGACCTGGGCGATCTCGCCGTCGGAGGTCGTGTAGGTGCGCTGCATCTCCAGCGCCGCGCTGCCCGCGTCGACCTCGAGCGCGTCGGCCAGTTCCGGGGTCGACCAGCACCGCGGCGATCTCCTGGTGCACCTCGACGATGCTGACCCCGAACAGGTCCTCGATCAGCGGGAAGATCGGCCCGGTGTGCCGCGGCAGCAGCCGGCCGACCGCGGCGAACGCGCGGTTGATGTAGTACTCGGTGCGGCAGACCGGTGCGGCGGCGCCGTCGGCCTGCCGGTAGCCGCGCACGGCCAGCCACTCGTCGCCGACGTGCAGCCCGGTGCGCGCGGCGAGGTCGGCGTCGATGGTGACCATCGCGTTGGACTCGATCGCGAACTGCGCGCCCGCGGCGAAGGCCAGCAGATCGTTGATCGACATCACGTCCTGGGCATAGGAATTCGCCGACGGACCGCGGCACCACCAGGGTGCCCGCCCGCGGCCGCGACGAGACGAGGTTGTCGTCGCGCAGCCGGCGCAGCGCCTCGCGGACGGTGTAGCGGCTGACCGCGAACCGTTCGCACAGTTCGTGTTCGGTGGGCAGCTGCGAGCCCACCGGGTACACCCCGTCGACGATCTCCTTGCGCAGCGTCCGCGCCACCTGCAGGTAGCGGTGGTCGGCGGGGTGATCGGTCATCGCGGCCTGCCCGTCGCCGCAACGCCAGCACGCTGCCGTCGCCGTCGGCCGACACGTACAGCGTGCCGTCGGGTCCGGCGGTGATGCCGGCGAACGGGCCCTGCGGCCCGGAGAACGGCGGCATTCCCTTGCAGCGGCTTGGGTGTCCACACCGGGCGGCGGACCGACCGGCAGGCCGGAGGCGATCGTGTGCGCGCACCGCTGGCCAGGTCGACCGCGACCACCTCCTTGGCGCCGGCGTCGACGACGTACAGCGAGCCGTCCGTCGACCAGCGATGCCCTGCGGGCGTCTGCAGTCCGTCGACCACGGTCTCGGCGCCGGAGCCGGTGAGCCGCGACCACCCGGCCCGCGCCGGATTCGGCCACCAGCGGCGCGCCGTCGGTGTCGATCGCGACGCCGATCGGCTCCTGCAGGCCCGTCGCGAGCACCTCGACGTCGCCCGACCGCAGCGACATGCACCCGGCCGGTGCCGAGCTCGGCGACCACGATCGTGCCGCCGGGCGCCGACCGCCACGCCGTAGAGCTGGTCGAAACCGTCGGCGAGCTACCTCGCTTTCGCCGTCGCCGGGCCGGTAGCGGCGCGACCTGGCCGCCGGAGGTGGTGACGACGAACTCGCCGGGTCCGGCGGCGCGTCAGCCCGCGCAGGAAGCCGGGATAGCCGGGGCGTGAACAGCATGCCGACCGTCTGCAGCGACCCGTCGGGCCGCAGCGCGTAGAAGTAGGTGCCGTCGGCGACGTAGAGCCTGCCGTCGGCGCCGACCGCGAGATCCAGCGGCCAGTTCAAGCCGCCGGGCAGCACGGTGCGGGTCTCGCCGCCGCCGAGGATCTCGGTGATCTCGCCGGTGAAGTTCGAGACGAACAGCCGGCCGTCGACGAAGGTGCAGTTGTCCAGGCCGGGATTGAGCTGGGCCAGCACCGTCTGCTCGCCGGTGCGGGGGTCGATGCGCAGCACCTGGCCGCTGGCCACCTGGGTGGAGACGATGAAGCCGTCGGCGTCGAACTTCACCGAGTCGGGCACGCCGAGGTCCGCTGCGACCCGTTGCGGCTCACCGCCGTCGGGGTCGATGCGCCAGATCTCGTTGGCGCCCATCACCGGGAAGTAGAGCAGCCCGTCGGGGCCGACCTCCATCGCGTTGGGCGAGCGGCAGGTTCTCCAGCAGGACGCGCGGCGCGCCGCCGTTGAGGTCGAGCTCCATCAGCCGGCCGCCGTCGCGGCACTCGTTGATGAACAGCCGGCCCTGATGGACGGTGATGCCGTTGGCGGACGGGCACGTCGTCGCGCAGCACCCGGGTGCGGCCGTCGGTGTCGCGCACGCTGACCCGGCCGTCCATCACCTCGGTGGCGTACAGGTTGCCGCCCGCGTCGAAGGCCACGTCGTCGGGCGCGATGATGTCGCCGCCCTTGGCGCTGACGGTCTCCACCTCGCCGGTGGCGATGTCGAGCGCGCTGATCTGGCTGCCGGTCACCTGCGCGATGTAGATCCGGCCGTCGGGCCCGGTGCGCAGGCCGTTGGCGCCGAACAGCCGGCTGGGCGCGGTGAGCCGCGTCGAGCCGCCAGCCGTCGGCCGGCCGGTCGGGCGGTGTCCGGGCGCGGCGTACCGGGTCGTCGTCGATGCGCGGGTCATGAAATCCGGACGTTAGCAAGCCGCGCTAGTCCAGACAATAGGCGACGCGGCAGCTGCGGTCGGCCTTGACGAGCCGATTAGCGCTGCGGAATAGTGTTCTGCAATATGCAGAGCACCATATGTTGTCCGGACAATTAGGTACCGGAAAGTGGTATGATCTCCTGAACCTCGGACGGCCGCATCGTGGTCGTGTCCGGCGCCGGTGGCGGCGGCATCGGCACCACCGTCACCGCGCTGGCCGCCGCGGCGGGCGCCACCGTGTCGCGGTCAGCCGCTCGCAGGACAACCTCGACGAGCACGTCGGCGCCGCTGGCCGAGCGAGGGCCTGCCGGTCGTGCCGGTGGCGGCCGACGCGTCGACCGACGACGGCATCGCCGACCGTCATGGAGCAGGTCGCGGCGGACCGACGGCGACCTCTACGGCCTGGTCAACGTCGCCGGCGGCGCCGCGCCCGTCGACCTGGATGCCCGTCGACCCGGGTGACCCGCGCGCGACTGGCGGGCGCTGTTCACCGCGAACCTCGAGACCATGTTCTTCATGAGCCAGGCGGTCGCCGCGGAGCTGAGGGCGCAGGGCAACCCGGGGTCGATCGTGTCGATCTCCTCGATCAGCGGCATGAACACCGCGCCGTTCCACATCGCCTACGGCACCGCCAAGGCGGCGGTGGTGGCGATGACCCGCACGATGGCGGTCGAGCTCGCGCTCGACGGCATCCGCGTCAACGCCGTCGCGCCCGGCGTCACCGAGACCGCGGCATCGGCGCACCTACGTCGACGACGACCCCGAGCGCGACCGCCGCGCCATCGCGATGGGCCGGCGCGGGCGTCCCGAGGAGCAGGCCGGCGCGATCCTGTTCCTGCTGTCGGACCTGTCCAGCTACGTCACCGGCCAGACGCTGCTCGTCGACGGCGGCCTGAACCTCAAGTGGAGCCACCTCGGCGCCGACAACACCTCGCTGTTCCTGAAGGACGAATCCTTCCGCGCAGCCATCAGTCGGCTCTGAAGGAGGAGCCGATGACCGACATGAAGACGAGCGATAGACAGCCGAAGTCGCGCCGAGGAACTCTCGGAGCCGATGACGATCGGCGTCGAGGCCTACATCTCCGAGGACTACGCCCGCGCCGAGCGCGACAAGCTGTGGCGCAAGGTCTGGCAGCAGGTCGGCCGGGTCGAGGAGATCCCCGAGGTCGGCAGCTACCTCACCTACGACATCCTCGACGACTCGATCATCGTCGTGCGCACGGCGACCGAACGAGATTCGCGGCCCACCACAACGTCTGCATGCACCGCGGCCGCCGGCTCGTCGACACGCCCGCAGGGCGCCAAGAACGCGCTGCGGCCGGGCGCAGAAAGTCGTTCGTCTGCGGATTCCACGGCTGGACCTACGATCTGGACGGCGCCTGCACCCACATCCGCGAGCAGGACGACTGGCAGGGCGCGCTCACGCCGCAGAACACCCACCTGGCGCCGGTGCAGGTCGACACCTGGGGCGGCTGGCTGTTCGTCAACATGGACCCCGACTGCGAACCGCTGGCCGACTACCTGTTCCCGGCGGCGAAGATGCTCGACCCGTTCGGGCTGGAGAACATGCGCTACAAGTGGCGCAAGTGGCTGAACTTCGACTGCAACTGGAAGGTCGCGATGGAGGCCTTCAACGAGACCTACCACGTGTTCACCACGCACCCGGAGTTCAACAAGTTCGGCGAGTTCAAGGGCTGGGCCAAGGCGCAGGGCAGGCACAGCAACATCGGCTACGACGCGCCGAAGGGCATGGACGAGACCAAGTCCAAGATCCGCCTCGGCACCGGCGACGCCCGCGCATCTCCACCGCCGAGATGCAGATCTACACCTGGGAGAAGACCAACGCGACCACCACCCAGACGCTGGTGAACGCCGCCAAGCGGCTGGTCGACGAACTGCCCGAGGGCACGCCCGCCGACAAGGTGCTCGCAGCACTGGCTGGCCTCGGCGCGCCGCGACGACGAGGCGCGCGGCGTCGTCTGGCCGACGATCCCCGCCGACATCCTCGGCCAGAGCGGCACCGCGTGGCAGATCTTCCCGAACTTCCAGATCGGCCAGGGCCTGACCAGCGCGCTCTGCTACAGCGCCCGGCCCGACCCGGCTACGACCCGGACAAGTGCATCTTCGAGGTGGCGGTCTACGAGCTGTTCCCGAAGGGCGAAGAGCCGCAGACCGAGTGGGTCGTACACGCCGGTCGGCGACCCGAACTGGCTGTCGGTGCTGCCGCAGGACTTCTCGAACATGGCCGCGGTGCAGCAGGGCATGAAGTCGCTGGGCTTCCCCGGCACCAAGCCCAACCCGTACCGCGAGCGCAGCACCGTCAACCTGCACCACCAACTGTCGCAAGTACATGGGCACCGGCGAACCACAGGAGCTCTGATTTCGGCGCGCCGATGCACCGAACGCATCACGCCGATCACGAGGAGACCGATGACACCGAACGTGCGGACCCACGCAGACGCCCGACGACATCGACATCGCCGCGCTGCGGGAGAAGTACGCCGCCGAGCGCGACAAGCGGCTGCGGCCCGAGGGCGCAGAAGCAGTACCTGGAACTCGAAGGACGACTTCGCCGAGTTCTACGAGGTCGACCCGTACACGCCGGTGACGCCACGCGACGCCGATCATCGAGGACGTCGACGTCGCCGTCCTCGGCGGCGGCATTCGCCGGGCTGCTGGCGGGGGCGTACCTGAAGAAGGCCGGCGTCGAGGACGTCCGGGTCATCGAGATGGCCGGCGACTTCGGCGGCGTCTGGTACTGGAATCGGTTTCCCGGCATCCAGTGCGACAACGACGCGTACTGCTACATCCCGCTGCTCGAAGAGCTCGGTTTCATGCCGTCGAAGAAGTTCGCCGACGGCGCCGAGATCTTCGAGCACTGCCGCAACATCGGCAAGCATTTCGGCCTGTACGACGGGGCGATCTTCTCCACCCAGGTGCGCGACACTGCGCTGGGACGAATCGATCAAGCGCTGGCGGATCAGCACCAACCGCGGCGACGACATCCGCGCCCGGTTCGTGGTCATGGCGCAGGGCTCGTACAACCGGCCGAAACTGCCCGGCATCCCGGGCATCAAGGACTTCACCGGGCCACGTGTTCCATTCCGCGCGCTGGGACTACGACTACACCGGCGGCGACGCCGACGGCGGCCTGCACAAGCTGGCGGACAAGCGCGTCGCGCTGGTCGGCACCGGCGCGACCGGCATCCAGCTGGTTCCGCACCTCGGCCGCGATGCCAAGCACCTCTATCGTCTTCCAGCGCACGCCGTCCTCGGTCGACGAGCGCGGCAACGCGCCCACCGATCCGGAGTGGGCCGCATCGCTGCAGCCGGGCTGGCAGGAGGAGCGCAAGCGCAACTTCCACAACTGGTCACCGTTCGTCGGCGTGGTGTTCGGCGAGCCGGATCTGGTGTGCGACTTCTGGACCGAGCTCGGCCGCAACCTGACCGCGCGGATCGCCGGCGAGGACGACCCCGCCTCGGTCACGCATCGAGCAGATCATGGCGATCCGGGAGGAGGAGGACTACAAGATCATGGAGCGGCTGCGGCGCCGCGTCGAGGCGATCGTCGAGGACCCGCACACCGCCGAGGCGCTCAAGCCGTACTACCGGTTCATGTGCAAGCGGCCGTGTTCCAGCGACGAGTACCTGCCGACGTTCAACCGTCCCAACGTCACGCTGGTCGACGTGTCGGAGTCCAAGGGCGTGGAGCGGCTGACCGAGAAGGGGATCGTCGCCAACGGCGTCGAGTACGAGGTCGACTGCGTCATCTTCGCCAGTGGCTTCGAGATCTCCACCGAGATCAGCCGCCGCTACGCGATCGACGCCATCGACGGCCGCGACGGGCTGTCGCTGTTCGACTACTGGCGCGACGGCTACAAGACCCTGCACGGGATGACCAGCCGCGGCTTCCCCAACCAGTTCTTCACCGGCTTCATCCAGGGCGGCGTCTCGGCCAACACCACCGCGATGTTCGAGCAGCAGGCCAAGCACATCGCCTACATCATCGCCGAGGCGCAGAACCGCGGTGCGACGACGGTCGAGCCCAGCCAGGAGGCCCAGGACGGCTGGGTGCACGACCGTCCGGGAGACCGTCGATCGACAACTCCGCATTCGAACTGTCCTGCACGCCGGGCTATTACAACAACGAGGGCGGCGGCGGCGGGGAAGGCATCGGCTCGTTCCTCGGCGACTTCTACTCGCCCGGGTTCTACGCGTTCGACGACCTGCTGCACGAGTGGCGCGACAAGGGCGACCTCGATGGCCTGGAGCTCGGCGAATGACGCGTCGGCACAAGCGTCGGAGAACCTGTCTGACTTGAGATTCGACGACCGGGTCGCCGTCGTCACCGGCGGCGGCCGGGGACTGGGCCGCGCCTACGCCCTGCTGCTGGCGGCGCGGGGCGCGAAGGTCGTCGTCAACGACCCCGGCGGCAGCCTCGACGGGCGACGGCGCCGACGCCGGGCCCGCCGAGGACGTGGTGCGCGAGATCACCGCCGCGGGAGGCGAAGCCGTCGCCAGCACCGACTCGGTGGCGACCGCCGGACGGCGGCAAGGCGATCATCGACGCCGCGCTCGACACGCTACGGCCGCATCGACATCCTGGTCCACAACGCCGGCAATCGTGCGGCGCGCCTCGCTGAAGGAGATGACCTACGAGGACTTCGAGGCCGTCCTCGACGTCCACCTGCGCGGCGCGTTCCACGTCGTGCGGCCGGCGTTCCCGGTGATGTGCGACGCGGGATATGGCCGCATCGTGCTGACGTCGTCGATCGGCGGGCTGTACGGAAACCACGAGCGTGGCCAACTATGCGGTCGCCAAGGCGGGCGTGATCGGGCTGTCCAACGTCGCGGCGATCGAAGGCGCCGCCGACGGCGTGAGGAGCAACGTGATCGTGCCCGCGGCCGTGACGCGAATGGCCGAAGGCATCGACACGTCGGCCTATCCGCCGATGGGCCCCGAACTGGTCGCGCCCGCGTGGGCTGGCTGGCGCACGAATCCTGTTCGATCACAGGGGAGATGCTCATCGCGCTGGCCGGCCGGGTGGCCACGGCGGTCGTCGCCGAGACCCCGGGCGTGTACCGGCCGTCGTGGTCGATCGAGGACGTCGGGCGACCACATCGAGCGCGATCCGCGACGACACCGCACCCGCTCGTCTTCCCGGTGGTGCCCGACGGCCACGGTGACCACATCCGGTACAGCTTCGGCATGGCGCGCAGGGAGCAGTCCATGGCTAGCGGTCCGCTGACAGGGTGTGCGCGTCGTCGACCTCACCGCGATGGTGATGGGGCCGTACTGCACGCAGATCATGGCCGACATGGGCGCCGACGTCATCAAAGTCGAACCGCCGCAAGGGGATAACACGCGCTTCATCTCGCGTCGGGCCCGGCGCCGGGGATGAGCGGCGTGTTCGTGAACGTCAACCGCGGCAAGCGCAGCGTCGTCCTGGATCTGCGCACCGAGGACGGGCAAGTCCGCGCTGCGGGCACTCGTCGAGCGTGCCGACGTCTTCATCCACTCGATGCGAGCCAAGGCGATCGCCAAGCTCGGGTTCGGCTACGACGAGGTCGCGGCCATCAACCCGGCGATCGTCTACACGAACTGCTACGGATACGGCCGCCGCGGACCCGAGCGGGACCGTCCCGCCTACGACGACACCATCCAGGCCGAATGCGGGCTGCCCGCCGTACAGCAACAACTGACCGGTGAGGCGGATTATGTTGGCACCATCATTGCCGACAAAGTCGCCGGACTGACCGCCCTTTATGCGACGATGATGGCGCTCTTCCACCGCGAGCGCACCGGCGAGGGCCAAGAGGTCGAGGTCGCCATGTTCGAGACCATGGCGTCCTTCATGCTGGTCGAGCATGCCAACGGCGCCATGTTCGACCCTCCGCTGGGTCCGGCCGTCTACCCGCGGACGGTGGCGCCCAACCGCAGGCCGTATCGGACCAGCGACGGGTACATCGCCGCGCTGATCTACAACGACAAGCACTGGAACGCCTTCATCAACGCGGTGCAGCCCGCGTGGAACGACGACAAGTACGCGACACTCGAACTGCGCGCCAACGACATCGACGCCGTCTACGGACTGTTGGCCGAGACGATGAAGGAGCGCACCACCGAGGAATGGCTGGCGCTTTTCGGCCAACTGGAGATCCCCGCCGCGCCGCTCAACACGCCAGGCGACTTGTTCGACGATCCGCACCTCAACGCCGTCGGCCTGTTCGAGACGGTGGACACCGCGCACGGGCCGGTGCGGTTTCCCGGTGTGCCGACGTGGTTTTCGCGCACGCCGGGCCGGGTCGCCGGTCCCGCACCGATGCTGGGCGAACACACCGACGAGGTGCTCGGCGAGCTCGGGCTCTCCGGCCTGAAGGCGACGGGATCGGGATAGGCCATGGATTTCGAGATGGGCCCGAAGGCCGCCGAGTTGCGCACCGAGCTGCGTGAGCTGGTGAAAGGCCATGTGCCGGAGCACTATCTCGGCGCGTTCACCGACAACCCGGCCGACCTGGAGACCGCGCAGCGATTCTGCCGGCTGCTTGCCGAACGCAATCTGCTGTGCCTGGCCTGGCCGGAGGAGTTCGGCGGCGGCGGGGCCTCGGTGTGGGAGCAGACCGTGGTGCGCGAGGAGATGTGGGCGCATCACGAACCGCGCGGCGCGCAGTACATGGGCGTGAACTGGGTCGGACCGATCATCATGCGGCACGGCACCGAGGAGCAGCAGCGCACGCACCTGCCGCCCATCGCACGCGGTGAGGTGATCTGGTGTCAGGGGTTCTCCGAGCCGGAGGCCGGCTCCGACCTCGCCTCGCTGCGCACGACGGCCCGTCGCGACGGTGACGGCTGGCTGGTCAGCGGCCAGAAGATCTGGACGTCGTACGCCACCATGGCGCAGTGGTGCTTCCTTCTCGCCCGGACGTCCAAGGTCGGGAAGGCGCAGAAGAAGCAGCAGGGCCTGACGATTTTCCTGGTGCCGATGGATGATCCGGCGATCCAGGTCCGGCCGATCCGCTGCATGTTGGGCCCGCACCACCTCAACGAGGTGTTCTTCGACGACCTGCGGGTCACCGAGGCCGACGTGCTCGGCACCGTCGACGCGGGCTGGTCGATCGTGCAGGACGTGATGTCGTTCGAGCGGGTCGGCATCGCGCGGTACGCCCGGTGCGAACGGCTGCTCGCCGCGGCACCCACCGTGCTCGGTAACCGGTGGGACGACCTGCCCGCCGAACTGCGCGGCCGGTGGGTGCGAATGCTGACGCACTGCCGCCGGGCCCGGCTGATGGCGTATCGCGTGGTGTCGCTGCAGAGCAGCGGGCGCATCCAGCCCGGTGACGCCGCCGCGTACCGTATCGCGGTCACCAAGCTGGACCAGGACAGCGCGGAAGTGCTGATGGATATCGCCGCCGAGGTGTCGCACGACGACGCGCGTGCGGAATGGTTCCTCGGCGAGGTCGAGGACCACTGGCGCTACTCGCAGGCCTCCACCGTGTCCTCCGGCAGCATCGAGATGCAGCGCATCCTGTTGTCCCGCGCCCTCCTGGCGGCGGCGAAATGAGCGAAATGAACGGGATGATTCTCGACCTCAGCGACGACGCCAAAGAATATGGGCGACAGGCTCTTCGGGCCTTCGAGTCCGCGGGCGGCGACCAGCTGGTGCAGCAGGCGGAGGCCAAACCCGATATCCGGGAATCGCTCGCCGGCCCGATCCTCGAGGAACTGGGCGCATGGGAACTCGATCCCCGCACGGATGCCGACGGGCTCGAAGCCGCCGCCGCGCTGTGCCGCAGCGCAGGCTAC
This sequence comes from uncultured Actinomycetota bacterium, assembly GCA_963766945.1. Classification (GTDB taxonomy): domain Bacteria; phylum Actinomycetota; class Actinomycetes; order Mycobacteriales; family Mycobacteriaceae; genus Mycobacterium. The sequence continues at coordinate 30,161 of CAVYCT010000029.1, read as the reverse complement.
TGGGCAGTGCCCTATCCGGTGGCCGAGCGCCTGGCCAGTCCCGCAGACCTCGACGTCGACGGGCTGATCGTGGTCGCGGGCAACCGACCGGCGGCGGCGCTGGCCGGACTCGAATCCCGTTGGGCGGCCGTGACGATGGATGGTGCCCGAAGCAGGGTCAGTGGCCAGGGCGCGGCGGGCCCGGCGTTCGTCACCGAACTCCAGCTGTCGGCGATCGACGAGGCGGGCGCGGGCGATGTCGCACTCGCACTGGTCCTGCCGTGCTGGACACTGCTGGGCATGCTCGACCGCGCGATCGAACTGACCATCGCGCATGTCAGCCTGCGCAAGCAGTTCGGTCAATCGCTGTCGTCGTTTCAGAGTGTGCAATTCCAGCTGACCGACGCCGAGGTCGAGCGCAGCGGGCTGGACATCCTCGCCAAGTACGCGTTGTGGAGCACAGGCACCGGGCAGCCGGAGGCGCTGAACGACGCACTGGCACTGCGGATGTCGGCGATCGAGGCGGCGGAGATCGTCTTCCGGGTGTGCCACCAACTGCACGGCGCGGTCGGCTTCTGCGACGAGACGACCCTGTCCTGGCTGTCGCGCTACAGCCAGCCGCTATGGTTGTCGCGCTACAGCCAGCCACTGCGCCGGCTGCCGTGGGCTTGTCCGCGACGCGGGATCAGCTGACCCGCAGGGTCGGCGGGACCGGGCTGACGGGACTGTTCACATGAAGGTCGCGGTCATCGGTACCGGGTTCGGCAAGCACGCGGCCGCGCCCGTCTACGAGGAGTCTCGGCTTCGAGGTCGAGGTGATCAGCCCGCGCGACGACGTCGGCTGTGAAAGCGTGCACTGGCGTCGGACGTCGACCTCGTCTCGGTGCACTCGCCGCCCTTCATGCATCTCGACCACGTGATGGGCGCGATCGATAACGGCCATCCGGTGTTGTGCGACAAGCCGTTCGGACGCAACGCCGACGAGGCCGTCGCCATGCGGGACCGCGCCAAGGCGGCCGGCGTTCTGCATTTCCTGAACTTCGAGTTCCGCTTCAACGAGTCGTGGGCGAAGGCCGAAGCAGTTGGCCGACGCCGGAGTCATCGGCGCGCCCGACTGCATTTGAACTGGACCTTCTTCGGCAGCTGCGCTGCGCGGCCGCAAGTACGGCTGGATCAACGACCGTGAGACGCGGCGGAGGTTGGATCGGGGCATACGGATCGCATCTGATCGACTACACCCGGTGGCTGTTCGGCAGCGAGGTCGCCGACTGCGGCGGCCTCACCCGGATCGACGATCCCGAAGCATCCGGACGAGGACGGAGCACCCCGCACCGCGACGGCCGAGGACGCCTACTCGGCATGGTTCCTGATGGAGAACGGTTGCACCGCCGCTGCACGACACCGGTTTCGCCGCCGCCGTGCCGATCGACGCCGCGCGCCACGCTGATGGGCAGCGGCGGGTCCATCGAGCTGACCGGCGACACGACGCTCGTCGTTTACCGGCGCGGCGAGGAACGCCGAGACGTTCGAGTTTGCGCCACCGCCACGACGGTCGCCGCCGCCCGCGCTGTCGTCGTTCCTGGGCTCAGGTGGCCGACGCGTTGCGCACGGGCACGCAGATCACCCCGTCGTTCGACGACGGTGTGGCGGTCGCGAAGGCGATGGATCAGCTGCGGGCCAACGCATCATGACCGCTGCGCTTGACGATTTCCGCGCGTCGGTGCGCGCGTGGTGCGACGAGCACATTCCGCCCGACTGGCGCCAAACCCAGACCGGTGCCACCGATGAGGAGTTCGTCGCATTCCAGAAGGCGTGGTTCGCCGAGTTGCACAGCGCCGGATTCGCCGTGCCGCACTGGCCGCGCGAATGGGGCGGCGGCATGTCGGTGGCCGAGCAGGTGGTGCTCTACCAGGAGTTGGCCGCCCACGACGCGCCGCGGCTGGTGCTCGCGTTCGTCGGCATCCACCACGCCGCGTCGACACTGCTGGTCGCGGGCACCGACGAGCAGCGCCGCCGCCATCTGCCCGCGATCCTCGACGGCGAGATCTGGGTGCAGGGGTTCTCCGAACCGGAGGCGGGCTCCGACCTGGCGAGCCTGCGCACGACGGCGCGCCGGGAGGGCGACACCTTCGTCGTCAACGGCCAGAAGCTGTGGGCCAGCGGCGGCATGCACGCCGACTGGTGCCTGCTGCTCGCCCGCACCGACCCCGATGCCCCTAAGCGCAAGGGCATTTCGTACTTCCTGCTGGACATGACGTCGCCCGGCGTCGAGGTGCGGCCCGATCCGCAACGCGATCGGCGACTCGCACTTCTGCGAGATCTTCCTCAACGACGTGCGCCATCCCGGCGGCCAACCTGGTCGGCGCGGAGAACGCCGGATGGCAGGTCGCGCAGGCCACGCTGGGCGCCGAGCGCGGCATGACCATGCTCGAGCTGGCCGAGCGCCTCGGCAACGCCGGCTTCCGGTGGCTGCTGCAGAGCAGTCCGCGTCGACGACCCGATCGTGGCCGACCGCCTGGCGCAGTTCGAGATCGAGATCACCGGGCTGCGCGGGTTGTGCCGAAAGGTGGTGGAGTCCGCCGACAATCCAGAGGCCGGTACGGCGGGACCGGCGGACGCCTCGATCGTCAAGCTGTACTACAGCGAGCTGCTGCAGCGGCTGACGGACTTCGGCGCCGAGGTCGGCGGGCTGGCCGCGCACACCGAACTGGCCAAGCCGATGTCGAGCGGATGGGAGTCGGGCTCCTGGATGCTGGACTTCATCGGCTCGTGGGAGTGGACGATCCCCGGCGGGGCGAGCGAGATCCAGCGCACCATCATCGGCGAGCGCGGCCTGGGGCTGCCGCGGGAACCGAGCGCGGTCTGATGGCCGCGACGAGTTCTCGGAGTTCCACGACGAACTGCGTTCGGTGGCAGGCGATCTGCTCGCCAAGGACCGGACCGTCGACTGGCCGACGCTCGTCGACGCGGGCTGGGTCGGGCTGGAGGTGCCCGAGCAGTTCGGCGGGGCGGGCGCCACGTTCGCCGAGGTCGCGGTCATCTGCGAGGAGATCGGCCGCGCCGCGAGCGCCAACAGCTACCTCGGCAGCGCCGTGCTGGCCGTCGGCACCCTGAACGCGCTGCAGCCCAGTGAGACTCGCGACCGCCTGCTCGCCGATGTGGCGTCCGGCGCCGTGCGGCTGGCCGTCGCGCTCGAGCCGCGAGTTCGTGCCCGACGCCGAGGGCGCCGACCGGATTCTGGTCGTCGCCGACGGCGCCGTCGCCGTGGCGACGCCGACGGTCACCCCGCAACCGGTGCTCGACGAGACCCGTCGGCTGGCTTCCATCGACGGCGTCGAGCCTTCCGAGCGACTCCAGTTCGACGGCGACCCGCCGACGCGGTGCGCCGGCTGCACGACCGGGCGGCGGTCGCCGATCGCCTGCGACAGCCTGGGCCTTTCGCGAGGCAATGCTTTCCGCGACGGTCGGCTACGCGAAGGTGCGCCAGCAGTTCGGCAGGCCGATCGGCTCGTTCCAGGCCGTCAAGCACGCCTGCGCCGACATGCTCGTCAGCATCTCGGTGTCACGCCAGCTCGTCGAGGCGGCGGTCCAGGCGATCGCCGAGGACCGAGACGATGCCGGCGTCGCGGCGTCGATGGCGAAGTCGTACGCCTGCGCGCTCGGCCGTCGACATCGCCGGCAAGGCAATGCAGTTGCACGGCGGCATCGGCTACACGTGGGAGAGCGGCATCCACGTCTACCTCAAACGCGCCGCACTCAACCGTTCGCTGTTCGGATCGCCTGCCGCACACCGCAGAGAACTCGCCAAGCGCTACCGATAAAGGAGTTCCACACATGGGCGTACCCGTCTACAAACGCATTCTCGACCTGTTCGAGGCCGAGGGCGTCAACACGCTGTTCGGCATCCCGGACCCGAACTTCGTGCACATGTTCACCGAGGCCGAAGCCCGCGGCTGGTCGGTCGTCGCGCCGCATCACGAACTCAGCGCCGGCTTCATGGCCGAGGCGGCCTCGCGGATGACCGGCAAGCCGGGACTGTGCATCGGCACGCTCGGCCCCGGTGTCGCCAATATCGCCGGCGCCATGATGTGCGCGCTGGTGGAGAACTCGCCGGTGATCTTCCTCGGCGGCCAGCGGGCCCGCATCACCGAGCGGCGGGTGCGGCGCGGCCGCATCCAGTTCGTCCAGCAGGAAGGCCTTTTCACGCCGTCGGTGAAGTACAGCAGCTCCATCGAGTACGCCGACCAGACCGACGAGATCATCCACGAGGCCATGCGCCGGTCGATGTCCGGCACGCCCGGTCCGTCCTACATCGAGTTCCCGTCGCACGTGATCCTGGAGGAGCTCGACGTGCCGACGCCGCTGCCGCCGCACCGGCTACCGGCTGGTCAATCAGGGTGCGGGTGCTCGACGAGGTCGCACGAGGCCGTGAAGCTGATCCGCGAAGCCAAGAGCCCGATCCTGCTGGTCGGCCACGGCGTTCACACGTCGCGCACCCAGGCGGAGGTCAAGGAACTCGCCGAGCTGATGGCCTGCCCGGTGATCCAGACCTCCGGCGGCACGTCGTTCATCCCGGGCCTGCAGGACCGCACGTTCCCCTACGTGTTCTCGCCCGGCCGCGAACCAGGCGGTCGAGGAATCCGACCTGTGCGTCGCGCTCGGCACCGAACTCGGCGAGCCGATGCACTACGGCCGGACCAGCACTGGGCCGGCAACGACGCCGAACCGCAAATGGATCTACGTCGAGCAGGACCCGACCGCCATCGGCGTCAACCGGCCGATCGACGTGCCGCTGGTCGGCGATCTGCGCGGCGTCGTGCCGCAGCTCGTCGAGGCGCTCAAGGACACCCCGCGCGCCGCCGTCGCCCAACCTCGAGACGCTGGTCAAGGCCGACGCCGCCGAGCTGGCGCGGGTGGCCGAAGAGGCTCCGACTGGACGCACCCCGGTGCACCCGGCGCGCTTCGTGGTCGAGGCGACGAAGGCGTTCCATTCGCCAAGGACGGCATCATGGTGCGCGACGGCGGCGCGACCGTGATCTTCCAGTGGACCTACTCGCAGTCCAAGCCGCACGACGTGATCTGGAACCAGAACTTCGGCCATCTCGGCACGGGCCTGCCCTACGCCGTCGGCGCCTCGGTCGCCGAGGGCGGCAAGCGGCCGGTCATGCTGCTGACCAGCGACTCGTCGTTCCTGTTCCACATCGCCGAGCTGGAGACTGCGGCGCGGCTGAAGCTTGCCGCTGGTGTGCGTCGTCGGCGTCGACCACCAGTGGGGCCTCGAGGTGGGCGTCTACAAGCGCACGTTCGGGCAGCCGTCGCCGCAGCCGGGGGTGCACTGGAGCAAGGACGTGCGCTTCGACAAGATCGCCGAAGGCTTCGGCTGCCACGGCGAGTACGTCGAGAAGGAGGACGAGATCGGCCCGGCGATCGAGCGGGCGTACGCCAGCGGCAAGGCCGGCGTCGTGCACGTCTGCATCGACCCGACGGCGAACTCCGAGGAGATGCCGAAGTACGACGGATTCCGGACCTGGTACGCAGAAGGCACGCAGTAACGCGGACAGGAGAGTCGAGACATGCGCGAATATCTGAAGTTCTACATCGACGGCAAGTGGGTCGACCCGGTCGAGCCGAAGACCCTCGACGTCGACAACCCGACCACCGAGCAGGTCTCCGGCAAGATCGCGCTCGGCTCGGCCGCCGACGTCGACAAGGCCGTCAAGGCCGCCCGCAAGGCCTTCGCGACCTGGTCGCAGACCACGCCGCGAAGAGCGGCTCGGATCTGCTGCAGGCGCATCCTGGCCGAATACCAGAAGCGCGTCCGGCGACCTCGCCGCCGCGGTCACCGAGGAGATGGGCGCGCCGGCCGTCGCTGGCCAGCGGGCTCGCAGGTCGACCTCGGCCTCGGCCACCTGGACACGCGCCATCGAGGTGCTGAAGAACTTCCAGTTCGAGGAGCAGCGCGGCGCGACGCTGATCGTCAAGGAGCCGATCGGCGTCTGCGGCCTGATCACGCCGTGGAACTGGCCGATGAACCAGATCGCCGTGCAAGGTGTTCCCGGCGCTGGCGACCGGCTGCACCATGGTGCTCAAGCCGTCCGAGGTCGCGCCGTACTCCGCGCAGATCTTCGCCGAGATCATGCGACGCCGCAGGCGTTCCGGCCGGCGTGTTCAACCTGGTCCACGGCGACGGCCCCGGCGTCGGCGTCGGCGCTGTCCAGCCATCCCGACATCGACATGGTCTCGTTCACCGGCTCGACCCGCGCCGGCATCGAGGTCGCCAAGAACGCCGCGCCGACGGTGAAGCGCGTGACCCAGGAGCTGGGCGGCAAGAGCCCGAACATCGTGCTCGACGACGACGGCGTTCGCCGCAGAACGTCGCGGCGGGCGTGGCGGCGATGATGCCGAACTCCGGCCAGACCTGCAACGCGCCGTCGCGCATGCTGGTGCCGAAGCCGCGCATGGACGAAGCGATCGCCGCCGCGCGGGCCGCCGCCGAGCAGGTGACGGTCGGCGACCCGAACGACAACGTCGCCATCGGGCCGGTGGTCTCGAAGGCGCAGTTCGACAAGATCCAGGGCCTGATCCAGAAGGGCATCGACGAGGGCGCCACCGTGGTCGCCGGCGGCCCGGGCCGGCCGGACGGGCTGGACAAGGGCTACTACGTCAAGCCGACGGTGTTCGCCAACGTCACCAACGACATGACCATCGCGCGCGAGGAGATCTTCGGGCCGGTGCTGTGGATCCTCGGCTACGACGACCTCGACCAGGCCATCGAGATCGCCAACGACACCGAGTACGGCCTGGCCGGCTATGTCGCGGCGGCCGACCTCGAGACGGCGCGCGCGGTGGCGCGTCGGATCCGCGCCGGCTAGGTCGCGATCAACGACGCGTTCGACATGAACGCGCCGTTCGGCGGCTACAAGAGGAGCGGCAACGGCCGCGAGTGGGGCGAGTTCGGCTTCGACGAGTACCTGGAGACCAAGGGCACCCTCGGCTACGCGCCGCAGTAGCAATCGCGCGCCCACTAGAGTCGCCCGTCACCATGAGAAGGAATGTGCAACACGTGTTTTCGGCAATTCTGATCGAGAAGGACGAGACGGCCCAGACGGTTGGTCGTCGCCAGCCTGGAGGAGGCGCAACTCCCCGAAGGCGACGTCAGCATCGACGTGGAGTACTCGACGCTGAATTTCAAGGACGGCCTCGCCATCACCGGCAAATCGCCGGTGGTGCGCAAGTTTCCGATGGTGCCCGGCATCGACCTCGCGGGCATCGTCACCGAAAGCTCGCACGCGGATTGGCAGAAGGGCGACCGCGTCGTGCTCAACGGCTGGGGAGTGGGCGAAACCCATTGGGGCGGCTTCGCCCAGCGCGCCCGGCTCAACGGTGACTGGCTCGTGCCACTGCCGTCGAGCTTCACCGCCAAGCAGGCGATGTCGATCGGCACCGCGGGCTATACCGCGAGTCTCTGCGTCGACGCCCTGCTCGCCAACGGAGTGCGCCCCGATCAGGGCGAGGTCCTGGTAACCGGTGCCACCGGCGGCGTCGGCAGCGTCGCGATCGCGCTGCTGGCCAAGGCCGGCTTCAAGGTCGCCGCCGTCGACCGGAAAGTCGTCGGAGTCCGAGTACCTCCAACAGCTCGGCGCCGGCACAGTATTGGACCGCGCGGAGTTCGCCGAAAAGGGCAAGCCCATGCAGAAGGAACGCTGGGCGGGGGTTGTCGACGCCGTCGGCAGCCACACCCTGGCGAACGCGTGCGCGCAAACCCGCTATCGCGGAGCGGTTGCCGCCTGCGGTCTCGCCCAGGGAATGGACTTTCCGGCGCAGTGTTGCCCCGTTCATCCTGCGCGGCGTTTCCCTGCTCGGCATCGACAGCGTGATGGCGCCCAAGCAGCCGCGGCTGGCCGCCTGGGAACGCCTGTCGAACGACCTGGATCCGGCGCGTGCTCGATTCGATCGCCGAAGAGATCGCTCTTGCCGACGTGGTCGACGCCGCGGGTCGACTCATGGACGGCAAAGTGCGCGGGCGCATCGTCGTCGACGTCAATCGCTGATCGGAGGAGATACATGGCTGCGAAGGCCGTGCAAGCCACCAGAGTGTCGAACTCGATCTGTCCGACGTCGACCACCGCGTCGGCAAGCCGATCGGTGGCGGGCAGTTGTGGGATCCGTGCAGCTCGTCCGACATTCGGCGGTGGGTGATGGCGATGGACTATCCCAACCCGCTGCACTGGGACCAGGAGTTCGCCCGCGACTCCAAGTTCGGCGGCCTCATCGCGCCTCAGTCCATCGCGGTGGCACTGGATTACGGGCACGGCGCTGCGCCGGCGTGCGTCGGGCATATTCCGAACAGCCACTTGATCTTCGGTGGCGAGGAGTGGTGGTTCTACGGCTGCCCGGTTCGGCCCGGGGACCAGTTGTTCCAGGAGCGCCGATTCCACGACTACAAGGTGGCGGATACGAAATTCGCCGGGCCGACGATGTTTTCGCGTGGCGATACCGTCCACACCAATCAGCACGGCGCCCTGGTCGCGCGCGGAGCGGTCGACCGCCATCCGCTACCTGTACGAAGAGGCCACGAAGCGCGGCATGTTCGAAAACCAGCTCGGCGACGATCAAGCGCTGGACGCAACCCGAGCTGGAAGAAGTCGACCGGCTGCGCCGCGAGTGGCTGGAGTCCAATCGCATGGGTGTCTCGCCGCGTTTCGACGAAGTGAAGGTCGGCGACACGCTGCCGCGCCGGGTGATCGGCCCGCACACCATCGCCAGCTTCACCACCGAGTACCGCGCCTTCCTGTTCAACATCTGGGGCACCTTCCGCTGGGTGGCGCCGCCGGGCATCGAGGATCCGTGGGTCTACCAGGATCCGGGCTGGGGCAAGGACTTCGCCTTCGACGAGGAGGATGCGAAGATCGATCCGCGCAAGCGCGATGGGCTGTATGTGGGGCCGTCCCGCGGTCACATCGATGCGGACCGGGCAAGCGAAGTGGGTATGGCGCGCGCATACGGCTACGGCGCGACGATGGGCGCCTGGTGCACCGACTACCTCGCCTACTGGGCCGGCAACGACGGCATGGTGCGCCACACCAAGGCCGACTTCCGGGGACCCGCGTTCGAGGGCGACGTCACCTACTTCGACGCCGAGATCGTCGACAAGCAGGCAGAGTCCACCTGGGGTGTGCCGCTCGTTCAGGTCAAGCTGCGCCTCACGAACCAGGACGGCACCGTGCTGGTGAGCTGCACGGCCGAGGTCGAACTTCCGTTGGTGTAGCCGTGGTCGCTGAGACGGCTTCTGAAGCGCAACAATCGCTTTCGATAGTCTCCGGTCCGCCGCTTGCGGACGAGCCCGGACTCGGAGCGCTCACGTTGCCGGGATTCCTGCGCGAAGTGACGGCGATGTACTGGCGAGCGCGAGGCGCTCGTCTTTCCGGCCGCCGATGGCGTCACGCGATGGACGTACGCCGAGCTGTGGGAAAGGGCGATCGATGTGGCGCGGGCGCTGCGGGCATGCGGCTTGGGCAAGGGTGGCCGCGTCGGCGTAATGATGACGAACCGGCCGGAGTGGATCGCGGCGGTGTTCGGGATCTCCATTGCCGGTGGTGTGGCCGCCACGATCAGTACGTTCTCGACCGAGCCCGGAGCTGGACTACCTGCTGCAGTCCTCGGGTGTGTCGGTGCTGCTATTCGAGCGTGCCGTGTTGCACAAGGACTTCGCGGGCATTCTCACGGAGCTCGAGCCGAAGATCGCCGATTCGGAACCCGGTGCGCTGCAATCGGTGAAGTACCCGTACCTGCGTCGGCTCGTCTCGGTCGGGGAACCTTCGCCCGGCATTGAGAGGTGGGACGCGTTCCTGACCCGCGGCGACGAACGAACCCCGCGACCTGGTCGAGGCGACGGGCGCGGCGGTCCAGCCCAGCGACGCAGCGGTGCTGTTCTTCTCGTCGGGTTCGACCAGCAAGCCGAAGGGCATCTTGAGCGCGCACCGAGGCGTCAGCATCCAGATGTGGCGCTTCCGTCGGTTGTACCAGTTCGGCCCGGAGGACCGTCGTGCGCTGCTGGTCCGCCAACGGCTTCTTCTGGTCCGGCAATTTCGCGATGTCGCTCGGCTCTACGCTCGCTGCGGGCGGCACACTGTGTGCTGCAACCGACCTTCGTCGCCGACGAGGCGCTGGGCTTATGGACGCGGAGCGAGTGAACTTCCCGTTCGCCTGGCCGCACCAATGGGCGCAGCTCGAGGGCGCACCCAACTGGGGTGAGGTGGACCTGAGCAGCATGCGGTTCGTCGACTACAAGACGCCAGTCGCGCGCCACCCGACGGTGTCGACCAAATGGTTCGAACCGGGCCATGCCTACGGCAACACGGAAACCTTCACGATCACCACGAGTTTCCCGGCCAACACCCCGCCGGAAGTCCACGCCGAGAGCAGCGGCATAGCCGCTGCCGGGCGTCACCCTCAAGATCGTCGATCCCCTCACGGGAGCCATCGTTGACCGCGGCGAGCGCGGGGAGATCTGCGTAAAGGGCCCGACACTGATGCTGGGCTACGTCGGCACTCCGCTTGACGAGACGCTCGACGCTGATGGCTTCCTTTGCACAGGTGACAGCGGATACCTCGACGACGAGGGCCGGCTGTACTGGGAGGGCAGGCTCACCGACGTCATCAAGACGGGCGGCGCGAACGTCTCGCCCCGCGAAATCGACGAGGCGCTTATCCAGCATTCGAGCGTAAAGGTGGCGCAGACCGTCGGTGTACCGCACGAGACTCTGGGTGAAGTGGTCGTCTCGTGCGTTGTGCCGCACGACGGTGCGACGCTCGAAGTCGAGGACATCCGGGACGTTCTTGTCGCAGCGCTTTGCGAGTTACAAGGTGCCGCGTCATGTGCTCTTCTTCCGCGATGACGAGATCGCGCTTACTGGCAGCGCGAAGATCAAGTCCAGTGATCTTCGGCAGCTGGCCGCCAAGCGACTACAGTGATTGATCAATGCCTGGCGAGAAATACGAATACGGAATCGATTTCGACCGCGTCGCGGCCATCGACATCCACACCCACGTGGAGGTCGACGGCCACGGCCGCAAGGCCTATGACGACGAGCTCGTCGACGCCGTCGGCGAGTACTTCAAGATGGAGCCGGGCGCGCTGTCGAGCGTCGACGCGCTGGCCGACGAGTACCGCAGGCACAACACCGCCGCGGTGGTGTTCACCATCGACGCGCGCACGGCGATGCGCCACGAGTCGAACTCCATCGAGGACCTCATCGCGGGCGCGATGCGCAACAACGACGTGCTGATCCCGTTCGGCAGCGTCGACCCGTGGCACGAGCGGCGCGCGGTGCACCGCGTCCACGAGCTGGTCCGCGACTACGGCGTCAAGGGCTTCAAGTTCCATCCGAGCATGCAGGGCTTCGAGCCGAACGACCGTCGCTTCTATCCGATCTACGAGGCGATCTGCGAAGCCGCGGGTGCCCGCGCTGTTCCACACCGGCCAGACGGGTATCGGCTCCGGCCTGCCCGGCGGGCACGGCATCAAGCTGCGCTACTCCGACCCGATGCTGCTCGACGACGTGGCCGCCGACTTCCCGGAGCTGACGATCGTGATGGCGCATCCCGCGGTGCCGTGGATCGATGCGCAGATCGCGATCGCCCAGCACAAGACCAACGTGTACATCGACCTGTCGGGATGGTCGCCGAAGTACTTCCCGCCGCAGCTGGTTCGCGCGATGAGTCGGCAGCTGCGCACGAAGGTGTTGTTCGGCACGGACTATCCGTACATCAAGATGGACCGCTGGCGCCGCGACTTCGAGGCGCTCGACATCGACCCGGCTACGGTGCCGCTGATCTACAAGGAGAACGCGCTGCGGGTCCTCGGCACTGCACGCGATGAGTTTTCGACGCGGCGGCGGTCTGCATCGGTGACCGACCCACCACCTCAAAGGAGACCCCGTGCCCGTCCGCAACAGCGCCCCGTTGGGCGCCCCGACCTGGATCGACCTCGCCACCTCCGACACCGATCGGGCCCAGCAGTTCTACGGCGCCGTCTTCGGCTGGACGTTCGAGTCGGCGGGCCCCGAATATGGCGGCTACATCAACGCTTTCAAGGACGGCAAGCCCGTCGCCGGCCTGATGCTCAACGACCCGCAGTGGAACAGTCCGGACGGCTGGACCACCTACTTCCACACCGCCGACATCAAGGCCACGCATCGCCAAGGCCACCGCGGCGGGCGCGGTCGCGTGCGTCGACCCGTCGAGCCGATGGAAATCCCGGGCAAGGGCTGGATGGGCCTGTTGTCCGACCCCACCGGCGCCTTCTTCGGGCTGTGGCAGCCGACCGGACATCGCGGCTTCGAGGTCGTCAACGGAGGACGGCGCGCCGGCGTACTTCCAGCTGACCACCCGCGACTATGGCAAGGCGCTCGACTTCTACCGCGAGGTTTTCGATTGGCAGACCGAGGCCGTGTCCGACAGTGACGAATTCCGTTACAGCACAGCCTCGTTTCGACGGCGAGGCGTTGCTCGGCGTGATGGACGGCACGCGTGATCTGGCCGAAGGGGTGCCGTCGAACTGGTTCTTCTTCCTCGGTGCCGACGACGTCGACAAGACCGTACAGCTGGTCGTCGAGAACGGCGGCGGTGTCATCCGCGCTGCCGAGGACACGCCCTACGGCCGGCTGGCCGCGGTTGCCGATCCCACTGGCGCGGGCTTCAACCTGTCGTCGCTGAGCTAGCTAGGCGGCGATCATGCAGTGAGTCGGCCCCGCCGACGAAGACGATGCCGGACGGGTTCGGGGTGTTGGCCGCGTCGACGATCGCCCCGGCGAATGTCGCGTCGATCATGTCGCCGGAGACGACGGTGAGATGCACACCGGCGCGGCGGAACTCCGAACGCATCGCGTGCAGCGCGGTTTCGCCCGCCCACTTGCTTGCGGCGACGGCCGCATAACCCTTCGGCACCGCCTTGTGGGGGAAGAAGTGGGCCTGGTGGCTGGTGACGAAGACGATGCGTCCGCCGACCGGCATCAGCGGCATGGCCATCAGTGCGAGCCGCCGCTGGGCATCGCGGTTGAGGCGCTTCGCGTACCGGGTCGGCCCCCATTCGAGGCCGACTGATGCGTTGAGGACCAAGGTGTCCAATCGCCCGAAGCGAGTGGCGATGGTGTCGATCATCGCCGCGCGACTCGGCCTCGTCGGAGATGTCGGCGCCCAGCGTCGAGGCGTGCCCGCCTGCGCTGCGGATGGCCTGAGCAACGGATTCCGCGTGCTCGGCGCTTCTCGCGGTAGTTCACGACGACGTGGGTGTCGGGCGCCGGCGAGTTGCCGCGCGACCTCCGCGCCGATGCCCCTCGATCCGCCGGTGACCAGGACGATCCGTGCAGGTGCGTGATGCATGTCGGGTTCCTTCCGTCGCTGCCGTGCGCCCACGGCCACACCGTACATATTCTTAAGAAAAATAAGGCAAAGATAAGGTAACAATAAGGTACTCGCATCGGCCATGATGGATGGCGTGGAGTCGACCCGCGTGGACAGGTGGCTGTGGTCGGTCCGGCTCGTGAAGACCCGACCGGACGCCGCCGAGGCGTGCCGGGGTGGGCACGTGCGGGTCAACGGCCGGCCCGCGAAGCCGGCCACCATGGTGTCGCCCGGCGACGAGGTACGCGCGCGGGTCGGTCAGACCACGCGGGTCGTCGAGGTGGTGCGGGTGATCCAGAAGCGGGTGGGCGCCGCCGACGCAGTGACGTGCTTCCTGGATCGAACGCCGAAACCCCTGCCAACGGAAACGGTGCAGATCGCGGCCCGCGACCGCGGTGCGGGTAGGCCGACGAAGCGCGATCGTCGGATGCTGGAGAAGCTGCGCTCTGGCCGGATCTGAGACCGCTGGGAGGGACTTCCCGACACGGTGAGGGGCGAAGATATACACATGGCCGGCAACCCCAAGACGTATGTGAAGGCATGCATCAACGGCGCGCGAACCCCCGACCAGCATCCGAACCTGCCGGTCACCCCGGAACAGCTGGCGGCCGAGGCGCTGGCCGTGCACCAGGCCGGGGCCAACGCCGTGCACATGCATCCCAAGACCGCCGACGGCGTCGACTCGCTGCAGCCGGACATCGTCGACGCCGCAGTCTTCGCGGTGCGCCATTCGGTGCCGGGCCTGCCCCTTGGCGTGACGACGGGGCTGTGGGCGCTGCCCGACGAAAAGCAGCGGTACAGCGCCGTCGAGAGGTGGACGGAGTTGCCGGACTTCGCCTCGGTGAACTGGCACGAACCCGGCGCCGAGGGCCTCGCCGAGTTGCTGTTGAGCAGGGGAGTGGGCGTCGAGGCGGGAATCTTCCACGCCGAGGCGGCGACAGCGTGGGCTGACTGCGAGTTCGCCCCGCATTGCATGCGGGTGATGATCGAGCTCTGCCGGGCGACGGCGATATCGTGACCGCCGACGACCTGCTCAGCCAGGTGATGGCGGCAGGCTCACCTGCGCCGGTGTTGCTGCACGGACTCGGCGAAAGTTGTTGGCCGCTACTGGAACACGCGGGTCAGCGAGGCGTACAAACGCGCATCGGCCTTGAGGACACGGTGCGGTTGCCCGACGGCTCGACTCCGTCGGGCAACGCCGAGCTGGTGTCCGCCGCGCTGGCGCTGCTCAGTCGGTAGGCGCCGCGAGTGCGAAGTCGGCGAAGTCGAAACCCGGTACGACGACACAGCTCACCAGACAGGGTTGATCGTCGCGTGGGCGGGCGCGCTGCCAGTCGCCCGGCGGCACGACGAACTGAGGAAGCTCGCCGTCGAGGATGTCGGCGCCGAGCACATGCGTTGTGGCAGTGCTCTGTTCGGGTCCGACCTCGAGAAGCAGCGGTCCGCCGGAGTGGTACAGCCACAGCTCAGCGCTGCGCACCGTGTGCCAGGCCGACTGCTGGCCCGGCATGAGGAGAAACAGGATCGCCGTACCCGCGCTCCGCGGGCCTGCATAGTCCGGCGGAAGTGCGGATTGGGGCACGGTCAGGTCGCTTCGCCAGGTTTCCCGAAACCAGCCGCCCTCAGGGTGAGGCGACAGGTCGAGTCGGCGCGCCCAGTCCGGAAGATCGGTCATTCCAATACCGTAGTCTTTTCCCATGTCGCGCCTGCGTCCCGGTTGGCTGGTCGTGCTCTGTGCGGCGATCCTCTGGGTGAGCGCCTGGTTCCCATGGCTGATCAATCCGGAAACCAAGAAGGACGCGCATGACGGTGGTCATGCCAGCGCGATCGGCGGCATCGTAGGCACCGTGCCGGTATCACTGCCGGGGTTCGGGGTGGGTCAGCTCATCGTCCTGCTGGCGTCGACGTTGATCGTCGCGGGGGCGATGGCGGCTCGCGGGTTGTCGGCGCGGGTGGCATCGTCGGCGGCGCTGGCCATTTCGGTGTTGCTGGTGGTTCTCACCGTCTGGTATTACCGGCTCTACATATATCCACCGGTGTCGGTGGGATGGGGCCTTTATGTCGGCGCCGCGGCAGCGATCATCGCTGTTCTCCTGTCGGTGTGGGCGATGGCGGCGGCGTGGGCCGCAACGGTTCGGACGGCATGAGCGGGTTCGTCGAACCGGTCAGCCTGACCGGAGAGCCAGTGGGTCACATTGGAACCGCTTAGCCGCGAACATCTTCCAGAGATCGCCGAGGCGGCGGCGGACGGCGAACTGGGTGGTCTGTGGTTCACCGCGGCGCCCGCGCCGCGAGGACGTCGAACGGTGGATCGACAACCGGTTGGCGTCGCAGAAGCCGGACGCGGGACTGACCTTTGTCGTGCGACGTCTCGACGGCACGCTGGTCGGGTCGTCCAGCTACATGAACGTCGACGCGCCGAACCGCCGCCTGGAGGTCGGCAACACCTGGTACGTAGCCGCGGCGCGGCGCAGTGGGGTCAACAGCGAGACGAAGCTCCTCATGCTCGGCCACGCCTTCGACGAGTTGGGCTGTGTGGCGGTGGAATTCCGGACCCACTTCTTCAACTTCGCCAGCCGCGCGGCCATCGAGCGACTCGGCGCGAAGCTGGACGGGGTGCTGCGCAGTCACCAGGTACTGCCCGACGGGTCGCGGCGTGACACGGTCGTCTACTCGATCCTGGATCACGAATGGCCTGCGGCGCGGAACAACCTGAGGTTCCGCCTGGACCGCAACGGGTGATGCCCTATGACGGCCGGCGGTTGTTTACGTTCCCCACGACCGTTATTAGATTGACTACCTATCCCCTCTTGTGGGTAGACTGTGGGTTGGATGCTGGAATGATGCCGAGTCCTCATTCGTTGTCCTGCAATGGCTTTAGCCCGTGTTGCAGCGGACGGGAGCCGCGTTAGTGAGTTTGCTGTATCTCTAGAAATTTGTAGGAGTCTTTCATGAGGCACGTGAAGATCGCTGCGGCGGGATTCGCCGTCGCGGGAGCGCTGGGGTTGGCAACGCTTGGAATCGGGTCGGCCAACGCCGCGCCACCGATGCCGGGAACGCAGTGGGCGCAGGATCACGGGGGCCACGGGCCGGGCCACGGTGACTGGGGCGGGCCGTGGAGAGGGCCCCGGTGGGCGCCCCCACCACCACCGCCGCCGCCGTACTACGGATATGGCGGATATTACGTGCCCCCGCCGTGCATCACGGGGCCGCTCGGCTACGTGCACATCTGCGCCTAGGTGTTGCCGACGCCGCCTGACGTCACGCGTGACGGGCCGCCTCCTGGATCAATTGGATGCGCGAGGTCAGGTTCAGCTTGGCGTAGACGTGGGTGAGGTGGGTCTGCACGGTGCGCGGCGAGATGAACAAACGTTCGGCGATCTCCTTGTTGCCCAGCCCTTCCGCCACCAGCCTGACGACGTCACGCTCGGTCGGGGTCAGCGACCCCCAACCGCTGGCCGGCCGCTTGCGTTCCCCGCGCCCGCGTTGGGCATAGGCGATGGCCTCGTCGGTCGACAACGCGGCACCCTCGGCCCAAGCCGCGTCGAAGTCGGCTTCGCCCAACTCTTTTCGAGTGCGGCGACGGCCGCGTCGTATCCGATCGCGTACACCGGCCATCGGACTACGCCCATCGTGGCGCGGATGCGCGACGGCAGCGCCGAAGAGTCGGGCGGCGTGACGGTGGTTGTCCTCGCCAGCACTCGAACCGTCCGAGGACCTCGAGTGCTTCTGGCGCGTGTAGGTATGCGCCAGTGTCAGTTGCGAGCGCCAAGGCGTCATGGCTGTCCCGCTCGGCCTGATCGCGTTCGCCCTGCGCCATCGCAACGTGAGCGCGCGCGATGAGGGCGTTCATCTGGTAGTTGCCTGCCGTCATCGCAACGGTGTCATCGGCCCAGCGGCGCGCGGCGGCGAGTTCGCCGCATGCCAGCAGTGCCAGGGTCATCGGAGTGAGGGCTCGCGTGTAAAGCGCTCGTTCAGCAACGGTTTGAGGCGCATCGCCGATTCGCATGCGGCCTTCGCCGCGGCGGCGTCTCCGGCGGCCAGCGCCGCGAGCGCCGAGACAATTTGAATCGTGTCCTCGTGGAACCGGCCCATCGCGAGCGAGATTTCGCGCGCGGCTCTCGCTTTGGCCCAAGCCGCCGACACCTCGCCTTGGAACGCGAACGAATTGCTCTCGCCGACGAGTGCGAACAACTCGAGCATGCGCTCACCGGCCGCATGCGCTTCGTCGCTGACACCGCGCATCACGGCATCGCGCCGGATATCAACCCACCGCGGCATCCCAGCGCGACCGCGAGCCATACCCGGCAGTGCCGGGACACGAATCCGTCACCGAGTCGCCTCGGCGACGTCGCGGCCCTCTTCGCAGCCGCCCGATGCGAGGCGATCGGCAGTCCCGCGACATTCATCGAGACGGCTAGGCAGCTGAGTATGTAGCACAGTTTTGACCGATCGCCCGCTTGCCGGGCGAGTTCGATTGCGTCGTTCAAGTACTTTCGTGACACTTCAGGGCTGTAATACGCGATCGCACCGCATGCGGTCAGGCATGTCGCGATCAGCGACGAGTCGCCCAGCGCCCGGGCTGCCGCGAGAGCCTCTTCCGCGCGCTCCAGGCTCGCCGGCGCGGAAATCCACGCCGTAAGATGCTCCTATCGGCGACCGCACGCACCCAAACTTTCGTCGGGACGTCGTCGTCACGGTAGCGCTTGTCGTTGAATGCAAGATCGAACGCGGCGATGCCTTCGCCCATTCTCCCGCGCGTCTCCCAGAGACGCTGCACAGCGACGAGATCAGCTGCAGCGCCGGCTCGAACTCTGCCGAATCGATACTCCACGCATGCGCCGCGCGCAGATTTCCGGTTTCCTGTTCGGCCCATCCGATCAGCCGCTCGTCGCCTTCAGTTCAACCGCTGTGGCGATGTAGTGATCACGGTGCCGGTTGCGTACGGCATCGGCTTCGCCGGACTCGGCCAGCTTTTCGAGCGCGTATTGGCGAACCGTCTCGAGCAGGCGATAGCGCATGGATCCTGACTCCTCGTCGGCGATGACGAGCGATTTGTCGACGAGCAGGCTGAGCTGGTCGAGGATCTGAAACTGCTCGGCTTCGCTGGTGTCGCGACGGCGCCGCGCGGCGTCGACGTCGAAACCGTCCATGAAGACGCCGAGCCTGCGGAACAGCCGTTCGCTCGGCTTCGGTCAACAGCGCGTGGGACCAGTCCACCGAGGCGCGCAGGGTCTGCTGGCGGCGCATGGTGTTTCTGGCGCCACCCGTGAGCAGGCGGAATCTGTCATTGAGGCTGTCGGCGATCTGTCGCAGCGACAGCGCGCGCACCCGTGCGGCCGCCAACTCGATCGCCAGCGGCATCCCGTCGAGCCGCCGGCAGATGTCTGCCAACCAATTCGGCGTCCTCGCCGACGGCGTGGAATGTGGGTCGTGCGCGTTGCGCCCGGTCGGTGAACAGCGCGACGGCCTCGTCGTGTAACGACAGCGACGGCACCCGCCAGGTGACCTCGCCCGACAAAGCGAATCGGTTCGCGGCTGGTCGTCAGAATCGTCAACTGCTGGCAGCCATTCAGCAGCTGCGTGATGACATCGCCACAGATATCCAGAAGATGCTCGCAGTTGTCCAGCAGCAGAAGGACTTTACGGTCGCCGATGAACCGCTGCACCGTCTCCAGCGGAGTCCGTCCCGGCTGATCTGGCAGCTCGAGTGTCCGTGCCGCCGTCAGCGAGACGACGGCAGGATCGGCCACCGTCGCCAGGTCGACCCACCAGATGCCGTCCGCGAACTCTCCGGGGAGTGCCGCCGCGACTTCCACCGCGAGGCGCGTCTTACCCGCGCCGCCGGCCCCGGTCAGGGTCACCAGACGGTTGTCGAGAAGTAGCCGTGCGCAGTTCATCGAGCTGCTCGGAGCGTCCAACGAAAGTCGTCAGTTGTGCCGGAAGGTTGTGGCTGCGGCTGGCTTTCGCAGTGCGCAGTGGCGGAAAGTCATTACGAATATCGGGATGACAGAGTTGTACAAGGTGTTCCGGCCGAGGCAGATCGCGCACTGGATGGGTGCCTAGGTCAGCCAGCCAAGTACCGGCGGGAAGTCGATCGCAGACCAGATCGCCCGTGGTTCCCGACAGCACCGTCTGCCCGCCGTGCGCCAGGTCACGAATGCGTGCGGTGCGGTTGATGGTCGGGCCGATGTAGTTCGATTCGTCGCGCAGCTGGACTTCGCCGGTATGCAGACCGATCCTCAGCCGGATCGGAGCGAGTGCTGCCTGCTGCAGATCGAGCGCGCAGGCCACCGCGTCACTCGCCCGCCCGAACGCGATGACGAAGCTGTCGCCCTCGCCCTGTTCGATAGGCCGCACGCCGCCGTGAGCGCCGACCAACGCGGCCAAGGTGCGGTCCAGCGCCGCGAACGCGGCGGTCATCTCGTCGGGCTGCGACTCCCACAGCCGCGTCGACCCCTCGACATCCGCGAGCAGCAACGTCACCGTTCCGGTCGGTACCAGCTCACTCACGCCCAGGTCACTCCAAGTCAGCACGGCCGCGTCAATTTCGCTCATGCTAGCCAGCCTGCGGTGATCCCGGCGCACAAACATCAGCGCCGACGCGTAGATCTCGCCGGCGGCCGGTCGTAGATCTACGGTCGGGCGGCCCATCCGAGCGCGGGCGCCACCTCGGAGGCGATCAGTTCGATCGATTCGAGCGCGTATTCCGCGGGTGGGTCGATGGGATGCACCTGCACGATGAGATCGGTGACCTCAGCCAGGATCGGATCGGCGGCCAGCATGTCGATGACCTCGCCCGGCGTCCCGGCATTGACGTCGAAGGCGGTGGGCACGGGCAGGCCGTTGCGGCGGCCGTTGGGATGCATGGGACGGTTCCGTGCGTCGACCCCCTCGCCGTGCAGTGCGCCGCACAGTCGCTGGAAGTCTTGGCGAATAATCCGTCCCGGTCTCCGCCGATGCCGAGACCCAGTTCCAGACGCCCGGCGGACAGCACGTCAAGTACTGCCGCGTCCTCGGCGAAGGCAGTCCGCCCTCCTCGACGTCGAAGTGGTGCTGGGCAACCCACCCGACGTCGTATCCGAGCCGCTCGGCCAGTAGAAACTGTTCGTACGCTTGCGAATACAGCAGCGCAACTACGGTAGACCGACCCGCGTCAAGCTCGAAACCGCAGACAGATCGCGAATTCCCACTGGATCGCGATCTGCCCGCAGTCTCGATGGGGTGGCTACCCGGAGTCGACGGTGGTCGGCTCGATCGACTGTTGGCCGCCGCCATGGATGATGTCGACCTTGCGCGGCTTAGCGCGTTCGGCCAGCGGGATCGTCACCGTCAGCACGCCGTTCTCGTAGGTCGCCGAGATCGCTGATCGCATCAATGCCTTCGCCGAGAGATAGCTGTCTGCGGTAAGTACCGAAGAACCTCTCGTTGGCGAGCCACTGCACGCCGTTGTCGGAGCGCGCGGTGCGATGGGCCGAGATCGTCAGGGTGCCGCTGTCGACGTCGACGTCTACCGACCCGGGATCGACACCGGGCAGATCGGCGGTCAGCAGGTAGTGGTCATCGATCTTGCACAGATCCATCGGCATGAACCGAGGGGTTCGATTCGATCCGGTCTGGCTGGTCAGCAAGCCCCGGGTCAGAACATCAAGGTCACTGAACGGATCAAAACGCAGCACAGCAATCCACCTCCTCAATCATCCAGAGCCCGCCACCCTGGCGGGCGACCAAATCACTGTGCACCGGCGAGATTAGCACTCTCATACGGAGAGTGCCAGAATTTTTCAGCGACTTTTCAGACGGCGTTGATCTGCCCGCCCGTCAGCGTCCCGTGCACTGGTCGCAGACGAGTACCGCGTCGAACCGCTGGTCGCACGCCGTATGCGTGAGGACCACCGCGGGACCCTCGGGCGCCGTGAACCACCGCTGCGCCCATTGCAGCGCGCACACCAACACCGGGAACAGCGCCCGGCCCTTCTCGGTCAGCCGGTAACGACTGTCGGCGACGACGAACACGCCGTTGGCAGTGAAGATCGACAGCCGGTCGGCGATCGAACCGGGCGACGCACCGAGTTGGGTCTGAAAGTCGGTGAACCGGCTCGTGCCCACGAACGCCGCGACCAGCAGCGCGAACCCCCAGCGGTTGCCCATCACGCTCATCGTCTGCGGGAACAGGCCGGCCGCCTGATCACTCCCGGAGCGTCGCCGGGTCGCGGCCGCCGGGATGGACCGCGGCCACGAACCACTCGGACCCCACTGGGCGACAACGTCTTTCTCGCTTGCCTCCTCGCCGCACGCGTCGCATGTCACCACCGGGGCGAAGTCGGCGCCGCACTCGATGTGGCGCATGCCGGGCAGCGGATCGGCGTGCTCGGGCACCCAGTGACGCTCCCACTCCCAGATCGACACCAGCACCGGCCACAGCGACCGGCCGCGCGCCGTGACGACGTACTACGACCGTGGCGGATTCGACTGGTACTCCTGACGTTGGAGCACGCCTTCGTCGGTCAGTGTCTGCAAGCGGCGCGCCAGCACCGAGTTCGAAATCGGCAGTCGTGCCTTGAACTCGGCGTACCGCGTCGCGCCCATGAGCGCCTGCTGAACAACCAACAGGGTCCATTCGTCGCCGAGCAGCCCCAGCATGCGGGCGACGGCGTTGGGACCGGACTCCGTCACCTACAGGCCGATCGCTCCGGCGGCGGTGTCGGCTTCCCGCCAGCGACGCAGGTCCGATCCCGGCGCCCAGGTCGAATGCGTGCCACTCGAAATCCGTTCCGGGAGTGCCAGTTTGCACACTGGACCGTCGGCGACCCGGGCGGCGTCGAACACGAGGCAGTACGAGGCGTCGGCGTTCATGTCGGTGGTCAGTGTGATCAAGATAGCCGTCGTCCTCGGCGGTGCTGCCGACGCCGCGGTGCCATCGCGGTCTCGCTGCCGTAGACGCCGTCCTCGAACGCGAATCGTTCCTCGCCGCCAGTCTGCAAGATCGTGCTTGACCAGACCGTCGAACAGGAACCAGCCAGGCTTGCCCGTCGCTGCATACGTGTAGCGGTACTTGCCGCCCGCATAGCCGCTGTTGATCATGCCGAACTCGGTGATGGATTCCGACAACTGCTCCTCGCGTGCTGTTCCCGTGACGAGGTTGAACCGCCAGCGGTGCAGCCTGGCCTGCAAGCCGTCAAGGGCGAGTAACCGGAATGCCTTCTCGCTACTTGTCACCGGTGAGCGAGTCGACGGGTGCGGGCTCACCTTCGAAGAACCCGTCGAGGACGATCTCGTCGCCGTCCTCGTAGGCGTTGGTGAAGTGCAGCACGAACGTCGGGTCGGCCTCGAACCACCGGATCTCGTCGGTTCCGCCGCGCCGCGGGATGACGGCGAACCGCGACGGCATGTCACGGTGGAACCCGGGCAGGTGAACGTCGGCCGCCAGCAGCTTCGGATCCCAGAACAACGGAAAGTCGTTGAGAATCGCGTAGTTCTCGGTGAATGCCATGTCGTGCGGGAGCCGCGGGCCCGGCAGCGGCACATCGATGTAGTGCACGAGTTCGTTGTTCGCGTCGACGACGCCGTAGCGCATGTACGGCGCCTCCTTGCTGTAGTTGAAGAACAGCAGTTCGCCGGTGCGGTCGTCGACCTTGGGGTGCGCAGACACGCCCCAGTCGAACGGGAACGCACCGCCCCATGATCTCCTTGCCGAGCGTGTCGCCGGAGTACGGGTCGACGCGGTACAGGTCGCCGCACTGGTAGAAGCTCGTCAGCGCCGTGCCGCGGTGCACGATGACGTCGGTGCTCGAGGCGTCCTTCATCAAAGTCCTTGCGCCCCAACCGTGATCGCGCTTGGCGATCTGTACCGGTTCGGCCAGCCCGGGCCACAGCGGACCGCCCGCCTCGTTCTCCTCGGCCAACCCGTCGGTGCGGATGAACCTGTTGCGGTAGAACGCCTTCCCGTCCCGGAACCCGACGACGTGCACCATGCCGTCGCCGTCGAACGGGTGGTAGAACTTCAGCGCCGGATGCAGCGGATTCTCGGTGTTGCGCAGATACACGCCATCGAGGTCGGAGGGAATCTCGCCCTCGACGGCGATCAGGTCCTCGGCGTCCCACTCGGTGGTCTGCGGGCGCCACGGGCCGGTGCGGTACGGGATGGTCGTCGTCCTCGGGCAGCGTGGACAGGAACTTGCCGACGACTTCGACGTTTGCGCTGCCATCTCACACCCCGCTCACGACGAAGCTGACGGTGGTGGCGGTGCTGCCGCCGAAGTTCAACGTGCCGAACGTCTTTGCGCCCTCCACCTGGTAGTCGCCTGCGCCGTCGCTGACCTGCTTGGCGGCGTCGAGCAGCATCCGCACGCCCGATGCGCCGACGGGATGCCCGCCGCCGATCAGCCCGCCGCTGGGGTTGATCGGCAGCCGCCCGCCGATCTCGATCTCGCTGTTCTCGATGGCCTTCCACGATTCGCCGGGGCCGGTGAGCCCGATGTGGTCGATGGCGAGGTACTCGCTGGGGGTGAAGCAGTCGTGCACCTCGAAGCCGTCGACGTCGTCGAGGGTTACCTGGGCGCGGTCGAGCGCGTCGAGCACCGCCCGCCGGACATGGGGGAGCACGTACGGATCGTCGGCCGAGCGGTCGAGCTTCTGCTGCAGGCCGAGTCCGACGGTGCGGTGTCCCCAGCCGTCGATCCGCCCGATCGGGCGAGCACCGGGATGGTCACGAAGCCAGTCGTCGGTGACGAGGACGACGCCGGCACCGCCGTCGGTCATCTGGCTGCAGTCGAATCGCCGCAGCCTGCCCTCGATCACCGGGTTCGCGTCGTCGTCGGCCATACCCAGCAGATCCGGCACGGTCCAGGCGCGGGTCTGCGCGTTGGGGTTTTTGCGGGCGTTGGCGAAGTTCAGGGCGGCGATGGCGCGCAGGTGCGCCTCGTCGATGCCGTAGCGCCGGTCGTATTCGTCGGCCACCTGGTCGAACATGTACGGCCACATGAACTTGGCGTCGGCGCCCTCGTGGTCGGTCCAGGCGGCGGCGCCGAGGTGCTGGGCGGCGGTGTCGCCGGGCACCGTCTTCTCCAGTTCGACGCCGACGACCAGAGCGGTTTGGTACGCGCCGGAACGCAGGTCCGCGATCGCCGCCAACGTCGCGACGCTGCCAGATGCGCACGCGGCTTCGTGGCGCGATCGCGGGGGTGTCCCACAGCCCGTCGTTCACGGTGGCGGGCATCGCGCCGAGGTGGCCCTGCCGGGCGAACATCTCGCCGAACGCGTTGGCGAGGTGCACGACCTCGATATCGGACGCGTCCACCTTGGCCGCCGCCAAGCGTGGAGTCGGACCACCTCGGCCGTCAGATCGGCGAAATCGCGCGCCTTCCCGGGTGAAGTTGCGGGCGAAATCGCTCTGATAGCCGCCGAGAATCCAGATGTTGGGAGTGCCCATGGCCAACGACGTTACTACAACTAAGAGAGTTACTCGGGCGCATCTGGTACCCCGGAGGGCGGCCCCGCCGGCTCGATGTCTGAACCGACGGAACCTCAGCAAGCGTGGTGGTCGACCGCCGCGCTCGCTTCTACGAGGTCTGCCCCACTCTGCGAATACACAAACGTTCGTGTACTGGACAGTCCGAGGGGGAATCATGGACAAATGGCTATACATAACCCTGACCTCGCTGCGCGGATGGCCGAATTGGCGCGCGCGGCCGCCGCTCCGCGCAGCGTCGAGCAAGTTCTGTCGGACGTGACCGCGGCGACGAAGGAGCTGATCCCCGGAGTCGACACGGCGGGTGTGCTGCTCGTTGGGAAGGCCGGCAAGTTCGAGTCGCTGGCAGGCACGTCCGAGTTGCCGCACAAACTCGATGAACTTCAGATGAAGTACAACGAAGGTCCGTGTGTACAGGCGGCCCTCGACGATCTGATCGTGCGCACCGACGACTTCCAGGACGAGGGCCGGTGGCCGCAGTACTCGAAGGCCGCCGTGGAGCTGGGTGTGCTCAGCGGATTGTCGTTCAAGCTCTACACCGCCGATCGCACCGCGGGAGCGCTGAATCTGTTCGCGTTCAAGACAAACGCATTCGATGGGGAAGACGAAACCGTCGGGGTCATACTCGCCGCGCACGCCGCGGCGGCGATCCTGGCCAGCCGTCAGGGCGAGCAGCTCAAGTCGGCGCTGTCCACCAGGGACCGCATCGGCCAGGCCAAGGGCATCATCATGGAGCGCTACAACATCGACGAAATGCAGGCCTTCGAGATGCTGCGCAAGCTGTCGCAGGACAGCAACACGCGGCTGGCCGACGTTGCCCAGCGCGTCATCGATACACGCGGCGATAGCTGAACCTGACTGAGTCGCAAGCTCACTCGTACGGCGGGTATTGCGATGCTCGCAGGGAGCGGGCCAGGTGCGCGGCGTTGCGGGCGGCCGCGGCGGTCGCCGACGTGATGGCTTCGGGGATCTCGTCGAGGTCGTTGTAGTCGGTGGACCCCATCGCGGGACCATTCCAGTAAGTGCTGCCCTGTGCAGGGATGCTGTATCCAATGTCGTTGAGCGCCTGGAACAGATCGGCGACCACCTTGTGCGCGCCGTCCTCGTTCCCGACCACGCTGACGATCGCCACCTTTCCCGTCAGCGCGGGCCGGCCCTCGTTGTCCTTGTTCGACAACTCGGCGTCAAGACGCTCCAGCACCCGCTGGGCGACGCTGGAGTGATGGCCCAGCCAGACGGGCGTGCTGACCAACAGGATGTCGGCTTCCAGCACCCGGTCGCGGATCTGCGGCCACTGATCGCCGTCTCCCATGTCCGCCTCGACCCCGGGCGCGATCGCGTAGTCCACGCAGCGCACGGCTTCGCACTTCACCTCCAGGTCGCGCAGGGTGGCGAACACGTGCTCGGCAATCAGGGCACTGCTTGACGGCGCCGGGCTCGGTTTGAGACTGCATATCAGTGCGATCGCCCGCATTGGACTCGATGCCTCTGCCATGGCGGGGATCTACCCGTCGAGATCGTGGCCAAACGCTCAGCTCGTGACGCGTTTAGCCTGCAGAACGGACGGGGTAGGCAGTGTTATGGCCCAAAACACCGCTCAGCAGGACCTCGAGCCGACGCAGCGTCCGCGGACGGCGTCGGTAGTGGTGAACTGGGCGCTTGCCCTGTTGACCATTCCCGGTGCGGCCGCGGTGGTCCTGTTTGCGTACATGCAAGTCCTCGGCACCGCGGGCTGTACCGACCCGACATGTCGGCAGGGGCCGGGCGAGCTCGGCTTCTCGCTGATCACCTACGGGCTGCCGATACTGGCGATTCTCACTGTCGCGGTGTCCTTCGTCACCGCCCGACGGCCGCGCGGCATCGTCGTACCGGTTGTCACGTGGGTGCTGCTGCTGGCCGGCGCTGGCCGTCCTGATCCTGTCGTTCTAGTAGTCCGTTTCACACGCTGGAGGTGAGGAGCAATGCCCAATCCGACAATCAAGAACGAGAAGATGTACGAGGACCTTCGCGAGGAAGGCAATTCCAAGCAGAAGTCCGCGCGCATCGCCAATGCGGCGGCGGCTCGAGGGAAGTCGTCGGTGGGGCGCAAGGGTGGCAAGTCGGGCTCGTACGACGATTGGAGCGTGCCCGAACTCAAGAAGCGCGCCAGGGAGATCGGACTGTCCGGCTACTCCGGTCTGAACAAGCGCCAGCTGGTATCCAAACTTCGCAATTCCTAGGTGTTACGCCAGTCGGCCCGCCACCTGGTTTAAGGTCGCGGGCCGTCTGATCGCTGTTGGTGTCAGGGGGTTGCGGCGAAGACGCCTCCAAGGGTGCCCTTGACCACTGGCGAGCGCTTGGGCGTCTGCGGCGCGGCGGGATTGGACTGGACCAGGACCGGCAGGCCGCCGCCTTGCTGCAGCACGCCACCGGCGTTCGTCTTGGGCGCCGGGGTTACGACGATGCTTCCGCCGCGGCAGGAGACGATCTTGCCGTCGACGAAGACGTCCTGGCCCTCGTCGATCGGGATGTTGTAGCCGTCGGCGTCGGTGTAGTTGCATCCGCCGCCGGGGGTCGGCTCGTTGTCGGTGGCGTAGGCGGTCGCGGGGGCCAAGGCGAAAACGGCCATGGCGCCCAGGAGAGTGGCGGCGTACTTGAAGCGGGTCACGTTGCTGGTGGAGTTGATCATCGGGAGTTCCTCTCGGGTGATGGTGCGGGGGGCTATTGCGTTGTTGAGAGCAATAGTCCCGAGTTCGAGAGGCAGCCGTAATCGCCGCAAAGCCAGAGTTCACCGCTGAGGGGGAAGGGTTTTCTACCCTCCCGGTAAGGGTCCAGAGAGTGCCCCCGGCAGGATTCGAAGTGCCGTGCCTTACTGGCGTCGAAATGCGCTGTGACGTTCGATCGCATTGCAGCACACCGATTTGACTCCATGATTGTTTGCCCATTTCGCGCGACATGCACTGGGCAGAACGGTTGGCATAGTTGGAGCATCGTTGGATCATTGGCAAACATGCTGCTTGACTCGAGGGCCCGCCTACCACGCATCCCCGTCCCCGCGGTGCGGTCATTTGGTCCAAGCGCCCTCACCTATCCAGCCTCGTCAGACCCACGCGGGTTTGCAGCGAAGTTGCCGTTCCGAAGCGGCTATGGCACCAGGGCGTGATCACGGTAATGACAGCCGGTAATAAGCAGGCGAGTTCGTCACATACCTGTAGATCTCGCAAACAACCGGCGAAAGCTCGGTCCATGTCGGTAGCGTCACCACATGCTGCGCGTGACGCTGCGCGACCTCCAATGGCGAAGGCGGCGCTTCGTCATCACAATTGTGGGCACCAGCCTGGTGTTCGCGATGACGCTTCTTCTCACAGGACTGTCTAACGGTTTTCGCGTGGAAGCCAACAACACGGTCGACGCACTGGGTTTCGATGTGTACCTCGCCAAGGCCGGCCCTGCTGGACCGTTCATCGGGTCGCCACCGTTTCCCGAATCCGAAGTCGTTTCGGTCGAACGGATTCCAGGCGTGATCAGCGCTGACCCGCTGGTGTTCACGACGACCACCGCCCCAGACGGCGACTCGACCCGCAACGTGAACATGTTCGGCGTGCCCGCGCAGGGCTCCGGGATGCCCGCAATCGCGACGGGCCGCGCTCCATCGGGCGTCGACGAGGCCGTGGTGTCAAGCACACTCGGCAGGGAAGTCGGCGACCAGATCGAAATAGGCTCGCGCTCAATGCGAATCGTCGGCATCATCGAGGACTCCACCGCTCTCGCCGGACAACCTAATGTGTTCTTGACGGTGCCAGGTGCGCAATTGGTCGGTTTCAGCGGTCAACCCATCGTCTCGTCGATCGGCATCCACGGTGCGCCCGCGAAGGTACCCGACGGCTACCGCATCATCGACCGCGCAGGCGCGGTGGGCGACCTAATGCGACCGATGATCGCAGCGGAGAGCGCGCTCACGATGCTGTCCGTGCTGCTGTGGCTCGTCGCCGCGCTCATCGTCGGCTCGGTCATCTACCTTTCCGCCCTGGAACGAACCCGGGACTTCGCGGTGCTCAAAGCGGTTGGCGCCTCGACGCGTTCGGTGCTCGCCGGGCTGTGCATACAGGCCGTCATCGTTGCCGTGCTCGCCGCGGTACTGGGTTGTCTGGTGTCCTTGGTCCTCGTGCCGTTGTTCCCCATGCGTGTGGTGGTGCCGACATCGGCATTCCTGTTGTTGCCAGTGACCGCGGTGCTGATCGGACTGCTGGCGAGCGCCGCGGGGTTGCGGCGTGCGGTGAGCATCGATCCGGCACTGGCATTCGGGGGGCAGTGACCGATGGGCACGTTGCACGTCAACGATTTGGTGGTCGAGTACTCCAGCGGCGGGTACGCAGTCCGTCCGATCGACGGCCTCAACCTCGAGGTGTCCGCCGGTTCGTTGGCGCTGCTGCTTGGCCCGAGCGGCTGCGGGAAGACCACGCTGCTGTCATGTCTCGGCGGGATCCTGCGTCCGACTTCGGGCCGCATCGCCCTCGGTGATCTCGACGTCACCACGCTCGACCCGCGCGCGCTGACGACTTACCGGCGCCGCACGGTCGGAATCGTGTTTCAGGCGTTCAACCTGCTCCCGAGCCTTACCGCGTTCGAGAACGTGATGGTGCCGATGGACGCGGCGGGTGTGAGCCGCCGCGAGGCGCGGCAGCGGGCCGAAGAGCTTCTGGCGCGGGTGGGTCTGCAGGACCGGATGCGGCACCGACCGGGCGATCTGAGCGGCGGACAGCAGCAACGAGTCGCCGTCGCGCGTGCGATCGCCCTGGATCCGCCGTTGATTTTGGCCGACGAGCCCACCGCGCACCTGGACTTCATCCAGGTCGAAGAGGTGCTGCGGCTGATCCGCGAACTCGCCTCGGGAGACCGCCTCGTCGTCGTCGCCACCCATGACACCCGGATGCTTCCGCTGGCCGACCAGGTCGTGGAATTGGTGCCGCAGGTCGCGTCGATCGACCGTCCGCCCGAGACGGTGCGGCTGACCGCCGGTTCGGTGCTGTTCGAGCAGGGCTCGATGGGTGACGTCATCTATATCGTCAGCGAGGGCGAACTCGACATCGTTCGCGAATTGACAGGTGGCGGCGAGGAATTGCTGCGCACAGTCACCCCGGGCGATTACTTCGGCGAGATCGGCACGCTGTTCGGGTTGCCCCGCTCGGCGACTGTGCGGGCACGCACCGATGCGGTGCTGGTCGGCTATACCGGACGAGCTTTCCGGGAGCGTCTCGGACCGGCCGGAGTGCGTGACGTGATCGAGCGCCGCGAACTCGTCATCGACTAGTCCGGCCGGAGCGCCAGC
>CAVYCT010000028.1:0-252813 GCA_963766945.1 uncultured Actinomycetota bacterium | reverse complement strand
TCCGCCCAGGGTGAGTCGGGACCTAAGGCGAGGCCGACAGGCGTAGTCGATGGACAACGGGTTGATATTCCCGTACCCGTGTATGAGCGTCCCTGATGAATCCATTCTGCTAACCGCCCAAAACCTGGACCACCAATCACCTTCGGGTGTGCGGGGTTTGAGGGCTGCGTGGGACCCGGTTGGGTAGTAGTCAAGCGATGGGGTGACGCAGGAAGGTAGCCGTACCAGTCAGTGGTAATACTGGGGCAAACCGGTAGGAGAGAGATTAGGTAAATCCGGGTCTCATATATCCTGAGAGGTGATGCATAGCCGAGTGAGGCGAATTCGGTGATCCTATGCTGTCGAGAAAAGCCTCTAGCGAGTACGTACACGGCCCGTACCCCAAACCAACACAGGTGGTCAGGTAGAGAATACCGAGGCGTACGAGTGAACTATGGTTAAGGAACTCGGCAAAATGCCCCCGTAACTTCGGGAGAAGGGGGACCCCTTTACCGTCATGGCCCTTGCGGCCGGCAGCGGGAGGGGGTGGCACAAACCAGTGAGAAGCGACTGTTTACTAAAAACACAGGTCCGTGCGAAGTCGCAAGACGATGTATACGGACTGACGCCTGCCCGGTGCTGGAAGGTTAAGAGGACCCGTTAACCCTTTCGGGGGTGAAGCGGAGAATTTAAGCCCCAGTAAACGGCGGTGGTAACTATAACCATCCTAAGGTAGCGAAATTCCTTGTCGGGTAAGTTCCGACCTGCACGAATGGCGTAACGACTTCTCAGCTGTCTCAACCATAGACTCGGCGAAATTGCATTACGAGTAAAGATGCTCGTTACGCGCGGCAGGACGAAAAGACCCCGGGACCTTCACTACAACTTGGTATTGGTGCTCGATACGGTTTGTGTAGGATAGGTGGGAGACTGTGAAGCGGCCACGCCAGTGGTTGTGGAGTCGTTGTTGAAATACCACTCTGATCGTATTGGGCCTCTAACCTCGAACCGTATATCCGGTTCAGGGACAGTGCCTGGCGGGTAGTTTAACTGGGGCGGTTGCCTCCTAAAATGTAACGGAGGCGCCCAAAGGTTCCCTCAACCTGGACGGCAATCAGGTGTTGAGTGTAAGTGCACAAGGGAGCTTGACTGCGAGACCTACACGTCAAGCAGGGACGAAAGTCGGGACTAGTGATCCGGCACCCCTGAGTGGAAGGGGTGTCGCTCAACGGATAAAAGGTACCCCGGGGATAACAGGCTGATCTTCCCCAAGAGTCCATATCGACGGGATGGTTTGGCACCTCGATGTCGGCTCGTCGCATCCTGGGGCTGGAGCAGGTCCCAAGGGTTGGGCTGTTCGCCCATTAAAGCGGCACGCGAGCTGGGTTTAGAACGTCGTGAGACAGTTCGGTCTCTATCCGCCGCGCGCGTCAGAAGCTTGAGGAAACCTGTCCCTAGTACGAGAGGACCGGGACGGACGAACCTCTGGTCCACCAGTTGTCCCACCAGGGGCACCGCTGGATAGCCACGTTCGGACAGGATAACCGCTGAAAGCATCTAAGCGGGAAACCCCCTCCAAGACCAGGCTTCTCACCCATTAAGTGGGATAAGGCCCCCCGCAGACCACGGGATCAATAGACCAGACCTATAAACCCAGCAATGGCGCAGGGAACTGGCACTAACCGGCCGAAAACTTACCCACAAACTCGCAACCACACAATATCCACAAGCACAAACCACTGCACCCCACCACCAAATAACACTCCCCCACACACACGTGGGGCACTCAAAAACGAGTGAATAAAGTTACGGCGGTCAATAGCGGCAGGGAAACGCCCGGACCCATCCCGAACCCGGAAGCTAAGCCTGCCAGCGCCGATGATACTACCCAACACGGGTGGAAAAGTAGGACACCGCCGAACACAAATTAAGTCCTGTGCCCCCCAATTCTATTGGGGGGCACAGGCATTTGTGGAGTCGATTCAGTCGACATCGTCGGAATCGGCTAGAACAATGTCGGCGAGTGCCCGGCTTTTCTCCATGTCGAGCAATGCTCGCTTTCGGTCCAATCCGCCGCCGTATCCGGTGAGGCTGCCGTTCGATCCGATCACCCGATGGCACGGCACGATGATGCCGATCGGGTTGTGGCCGTTGGCCAGCCCGACCGCGCGAAACGCGCCGGGTGATCCGATCTGCCTGGCGATCTCGCCGTACGACCGCGTCTCGCCGTACGGAATCGTCAGCAGCGCGGCCCACACCCGCCGCTGGAACTCCGTGCCGACCAGGTCCAGGCTCAAGTCGAACTCGGTTCGTTCACCGGCGAAGTACGCCTCGAGCTGTTCGACGGCGTCGGGAAACGCCGTGTCGTCCGAGCTCCCATCCGTCGTGGCTCGGCTCATAGGTCTGGTCGACCATCCGCAGGTGCCTCAACCGTCCGTCCTTGCCGGCCAGGGTGAGCAGGCCGACCGGACTGTCGACGGTCGCGAAATTGCAGCTGTTGCCATCACTTCTCCTTCGGCGGCCACTCGTTGACCGCGTGATCGAGGGCTGTCCACAGGTGCTGGGTGGCATATGACCGCCACGGCCGCCAGCGGGTGCTGTGCTCGGTGAGCGGCCGCGGGTCGGCGGGCAGGCCCAGCTGCTTGGCGGCCAGTCGCACCCCGAGGTCGCTGACCGGGAAGCATCCGGGTCGCCGAGGCCACGCATCGCGATCACCTCCGCGGTCCACGGGCCGATGCCGGGCAAGCGCCAGCAGCTGCTCGCGGGCGCGGTTCCAGTCGCATCCGGCGTCGAGCACGACGTCTCCGTCGGCCAGCGCGCGGATCAGCGTGATCAACGACCGCTGGCGGGACTTCGGGAAGCGCGAGGTGGGCCGGGTCGATCTCGGCGAGATCCTCGACCGCCGGAAACACATGGGTGAGACCACCATTGACGTCGGCGACCGGTTGGCCGTAGGCCGTGACGATGCGGCCGGCGTGGGTGCGGGCGGCCTTGAGCGACACCTGCTGGCCGAGCACCACCCGCAGCGCCAGTTCCTGCTCGTCGACGGTCCGCGGTATTCGCTGTCCGGGTGCCTTCGCGACCAGCACGCCGAGGTCCGGGTCGGCGCCGAGCGCGTCGACGACCGCCTCGGGATCCGCATCGAGATCGAGCAGGCGTCGGCATCGGGCGATCGCCGTGGCGAGATCGCGGAAGTCGTCCAGCACCACCTGACACTGCACATGATCGGGTTGTGGTGTGAGGCTGACGATTCCGTTGCCGTTGGGCAGCCTCAACGTTCGCCGGTATGCCGCCGTCGCGCACTTCCTCGACGCCCGGCACGGCGCTGGCCGCCAGGTGGCCGAACAGCCCCTCGTATGCGAACGGTGTGCGGACCGGCAGCCGCAAGGACAGCGCGTCCCGGTGGCTGCCGGCTCGCCGCGACCGAACCGGGTACGCGCACGCTGGCGCAGTGCGGTCGGCGTCAGATCGCACACCGCACGCACGGTGTCGTTGAACTGGCGGATGCTGGAGAACCCGGCGGCGAAAGCGACGTCGCTGAACGGCAATTCGGTGGTCTCGATGAGCACGCGGGCGGTCTGCGTGCGCTGCGCCCTGGCCAGCGCCAGCGGATTCGCGCCGACCTCGGCCTGCAGCAGCCGCTCGAGCTGCCGGGTGGTGTAGCCGACCCGGGCGGCCAGGCCGGTGACGCCCTCACGGTCGACGGTGCCGTCGGCGATCAGTCGCATCGCCCTGGCGACCACGTCGCCGCGCACATTCCACTCCGGCGAACCCGGCGACGCGTCTGGCCGGCAACGCTTGCAGGCCCGGAAGCCGGCCTTCTGCGCGGCCGCCGCGGTGGGGTAGAACCGCATGTTGCGGGCGAACGGCGGGCGGACGGGGCAGCTGGGCCGGCAGTAGATCTTCGTGGTCAGCACGGCGGTGACGAACCAGCCGTCGAACCGGGCGTCCTTGGACTGGACGGCCCGGTAACAGCGGTCGAAATCGTCGTGCATGCCTCAACAATTACACGAGCCCACCGACATGACTGGCGGAAAACCGACATCGTCGTCCAAAGCCTGCAGCGGCCGGTGTGAGGCGGGCTGCTATCGTCGGGACCGATAGCGTCTAGGGTTCCGACGCCCCGCGCGTGCTGGTCCGAGCGACGCCACCGCATCCCCCGACGAGGTGCGGTCATCTGAACGGATAAAAGCCTGGAGGATCTCCGGCAGGGCGCCGCGCACTGCCGAGAAGGTCCTGCCGATGACTTTGCCCATTGCAGTTGCCGTACTGCTCTCAGCGTTGCTGCATGCGATCTGGAACACGCTGGCGCACACCACCGCTGACCGCCTGGTCGGCTTCGCCCTCATCGGTGTCGTCGATTCTGTCGGCGGCGCGATCCTGGTGCTCATCGCAGGTCCGCCACCATCGGACGCGTGGCCGTTCATCATCGCCTCGGCCGTACTGCACGTGGCCTACAACCTTCTGCTGTTGGTGAGCTATCAACTCGGCGAGTTCAGCCAGATGTATCCGTTGGCTCGGGGCACGTCTCCGTGGGTGGTCACGCTGATCTCCGTGTTCGTCCTCGGACGCGATCTGCCGCTGACCGAGTTGATCGGCATCCTGGCGGTGTCCGGCGGATTGATGGCCCTCGTGCTGGTAGGTGGTCGGCCGGGACGCGACGACGTACCCGCGCTTTCTGCCGCCGTGCTCACCGGCCTGATGATCGCGGCCTACACCGTGATCGACGGTCTCGGCGTGATGCACGCACCGCTGACGGCCTATATCGGGTGGATGTTCATGCTGCAGGGACCACCGATCGCCGTGCTCGCGGTTATCCGGCGACGTGGTGGCCGGCTGCTGCCTGCGGTCCGCGCATCCGCGGCGACCGGGATCACCGGCGGCATCATCTCGCTTGCGGCGTACTCCATCGTGTTGTGGGCGCAGACCAGCGGCGCGCTGGCACCGATCGCCGCGCTGCGCGAGACCAGCATCGTGTTCGGGGCGTTGCTCGGCGCCGTCTTCCTCGGTGAACGACTCGGCGCCCGCCGCGCGATCGCTGCGGCAGTGGTGCTGGCAGGTGTGCTGCTCATCAGCCTGACCTAGCGATATCGTCGGCTGCCGAAATTGGGGGTACGTCGTCGTCATATGGTCGAGCGGTGACGATCAGATACGACGCGGCGCTGCGTGACCAGATCCGCGCGAATCTGGCCGGTCACGACCGTCGCGCAGTGACCGATCCGACGAAGCGGCATGCGGCCGTCGCCGTCGTGCTCGTCGACTCACCGTCGGGGAAGACAGGGTCGACCCGGCGCCAGTGGACGACTGGATCGATGGCCGCGCCGATGCCGGAGGATCTCGACGGCCGCATGATCGACGTATCGGGCGGAGCCGCGTTTCTGCTGTGCCGCAGGGCATCTCGGCTGTCCTCGCATGCCGCCCAGTGGGCACTGCCCGGCGGCCGGCTGGATCCCGGCGAATCGGTGACCGACGCCGCGCTGCGGGAACTCGACGAGGAGGTCGGCGTCACGCTCTCCGAATCAGCCGTGTTGGGTCTGCTGGACGACTATCCGACGCGATCGGGGTACGTCATCACCCCGGTGGTGATCTGGGGCGGCGGACGGCTGGACCCACATCCCGCGCCCGACGAGGTCGTGGCGGTCTACCGGGTGGGTCTGCACCAACTTCAGCGCGAGGATTCGCCGCGGTTCATCACCATCCCCGAGAGCGCGCGTCCTGTCGTGCAGATACCACTGGGCAACGACCTCATCCACGCCCCGACCGGCGCTGTGTTGTTGCAACTGCGTTGGCTGGGCCTGGAAGGACGGCACGACCCGGTCGACGAACTCGAACAGCCGGTGTTCGCCTGGAAGTGAGCTTTGGCAGACTGTGTGCGTGGCACAGATAACCCTGCGTGGAAACCCCATCAATACCGTCGGCGACCTGCCCGCCGTGGGCTCACCGGCCCCCGGCTTCTCCCTGACCGGGACCGACCTGGGCACGGTGAGCGACGAGCAGTTCCGGGGCAAGCCTCTGCTGTTGAACATCTTCCCGTCCGTCGACACCCCGGTGTGCGCGACCAGCGTGCGCATCTTCAACGAGAAGGCGGCCGCAAGTGGTCTCGCCGTGCTCTGCGTGTCGAACGATCTGCCTTTCGCGCTGAAGCGATTCTGCGGCGCGGAGGGGATCGAGAACGTGACGACGGCGTCGGCTTTCCGCGACGAGTTCGGCGAGGCCTACGGTGTCGCGCTGGCCGACGGCCCCATGGCCGGTCTGCTCGCGCGGGCGGTCGTCGTGGTCGGCGCAAACGGTGACGTCGTGTACTCCGAGCTCGTTCCGGAGATCGCGCAGGAGCCTGACTACGACGCGGCATTGGCTGCGTCCGACACCTCCGCGTAACGAGTAGGCCCCAGCCTCAAATTAACTCGCCGCGAAGGTATTCGGCACGACATGCTTGACGCGCAAGTTTGCCGCTGGTGGTGCGGGGGATAGCGCCGGCGGGCACTAGTCGGACGTCGGCGACAGCGAGTCCGTGGACGTCAGCGACAGCTGTTCGGACGGCTTCGATCGCGGGTGCCGGGTCGGCGCGGCGGGTGCCCGAGGCGCGCTCGGCGACGATCACCACGCCGTCGTCGGTGGAGAATGCCGCGGCATATCCCCGCCGCACCATCGGCGAGGCGGTGGCGACGGTCGCCTCGATGTCCTGCGGGTAGTGGTGGCGGCCGTCGACGAGCACCATGTCCGCGCGTCTGCCGGTGACATACAGCTCGCCGTCGAGGTACACCCCGAGATCGCCGGTCCGCAGCCACGTCGCTGCGGCGGGTGCGCCGGCGGCGTGGCTCGCCGTCGTCAGCCGCGACCGCAGCGTCGCGTCGAACGTCTGCCGGGATTCCTCCGGTCGCGCCCAATATCGCGGGGCGACGTTGTCTCCGTGCAGCCAGATCTCGCCGACCCGCCCGTCGGCGAGCTCGGTGTGCGCGTCCGGATCGACGATGACCGCCCACTGGCTGCGGGCTACCTGGCCGCATGAGACCTGTGCGAGCGCGCCGGGAGCATCGGGCGTCACCCGAATCGCCCGGCCGGCGGCGAGGTGGTCACGATCAAAATGGACGACCGTGGCACGGGCGGCGGGGGCGATGGTCGAGACGAACAAGGTCGCCTCGGCGATGCCGTAGGACGGTTTGATCGCCGCGGGTGACAGTCCGTGGGGCGCGAACGCGGCGTTGAACGCCGCGATCGCCTCAATGCTGACCGGCTCGGAGCCGATGATCATCACCACATTGCTGAGGTCGAGAACTTCGCCGGACGCAGGCAGGCCGCGCTGTGCGGTGTACTCGTAGGCGAAGTTCGGTGCCGCGGTGACGACGCGGCCGTGCCGCGACCCCTGCGCCAATGCCGTGATCCAGCGCTGCGGCCGGCGGATGAACGCCGTCGGCGACATCAGCGTCGAGTGGCCGCCGTACACGGCCGGAAAGCCGATCATCGACAGGCCCATGTCGTGGTAGAGCGGCAGCCAACTGACACCGTGGGTGTTCCGGTCCAACAGGTCGATCGAGAGGATCATCTGCAGCAGGTTGGTGCCGACCGCGCGGTGCGTGATTTCCACGCCGACCGGCGGCCGTGTCGAACCCGACGTGTACTGCAGATGAGAGACGTCGTCGACGCCCAAGTCAACCGGCACGAACGCCTCGCCCGCCGAGTCGGGTATCTCGTCGACCGTGATGACGTGCGGGCTCGGACTAAGCGTGCGAGACGCCAGGAATTTCTGAACGGCGCCGACCGCATCGGTCGTCGTGAGGATCGTCGTCGGCCGCGCGTCACGCAGGGCGGTCTCGAGGCGTTCGGCGTGCCCCTGGAGTTCCGGCGCGAACAGCGGGACCGCGACCACGCCCGCCTTGACCGCCCCGAAGAACGCCGCGACGTAGTCGAGGCCCGAAGGAGCGAGGATCGCCACCCGGTCTCCTTTTGACGCGGCGCGTTGCACCGCGGCGCCGATTGCTCGCATCCTGCGGCCGAGTTCGGTCCACGTCAGTTCTAGGGCATGCCCGTCCGCCGAACCGGCGTAGTCCAGATAGCGATAGGCCACGGCCTCGCCGACATTCGCGATGTTGCGGTCGATGAGCGATGGCAGCGTCAACCCGGGCGGCAATGCGATGCCGCCGTCGGCATCGAGACAGTCTTCGATCTGCAGCAGACCCTGGTGGGCGATCGACTGGTGCATGAGCCCAATATTAATTACTGTGACGCCCGGTATCACTTATCTGAGGCTAGATGTGATGCAACACTCTTGGCTTCGCCTCGGCTGCGCGCAGAGATGCCGGCGCCGTCTCGCCGACGGCCGGCGTGTTCCGCGCGAGTCGCAACTGTGCGCCCAGGCCAATGAGTGCGAAGACACCGGTCACCGCGCTGAACCAGAAGACCGTTGCCACCGAACCGACCGCGTCGATCAACTGGCCTGCGATGACCACGGGCACGCCGAACGCCGTGTAGGAGACCAGGTAGATCCCGGCTACCACGGCTGCACGCTGGTGAACCTCGGCGAGCGGCAAGATCAGCCGCAGGGTTGCAGTGAAGGACGCACCGAAGCCGACGCCCGCCACTGCCTGCCCGACGATCATCAGCGCGAGGCTGCCTGCCACGACCCCACCGATGATGCCGACGGCTCCGGCGACGGATGCGTAGATGCCGAGGGTCATCGCATGCCGCGGCTCGATCCTGGCGAACACCAGTCCGACGATCACCGACATGGCCGGCGCGACGAATCCCGACAGCCCGTTGAGCAGACCACTGTCCAAGTGAAAGACGCTGCGAACCAAGCTCGGAACTATCCCGCCCGACAGACCCGAGAGCATCCAGATTGCGACGATCGCCGGCACTGCGGCGACGAATTCCGTTCGGGTGGACGACGGGATGGCGACTCGCGGAACCATCGCGCGCAGCGCACCGGGGATGGGAGGCACCGTCTCGGGAGACAGCGCGATCACAACGATTCCGAGGGCCGTCATGACCGTCAGCGTCGCGAAGACAATCGTGTTGGCAGCAGTCGTGAACTGGATTGCGAAGCCAGCCAGCAGGGAGCCGGCAGCGAGGCCGCCGGTGAGCCCGACGCTGCCGAGGACGGCACCCAGTCTCTTGCGGTTCGATGGCGCGAGCTCGACGAGTGCTGCAGTGAAGGCGGTCGTTGCCGCGCCGGAGGCGAATCCCTGCACGATGCGACCTGCGATGACCCATTCGATATCGGGGGCGAGCAGGAACATGACGTTCGACGCGAGCTGAACGATCAGAGCTCCGATCAGCACCGGCCGACGGCCGACGTGGTCGGAGAGCGACCCGAAGGTGAGGACGGCGGCCAGAAAGCCGACGGCGAATACCGCGAACGCCAGCGTGAGGAGTGACGCCGGGAGGTCCCACTGCTCTTGGTAGAGCACCAGCAGTGGCATCAGCGCGCCCGCCGCGAGGTAGAGGCTGGTGAACGTGATCGCCGCGCCCGCCAGACTCACCGCAGCGGGGAGGATCGGAGCCGAGGAACCACGCACGGTCTGCCGCTGCGTGCCGGCGCTTTCCCTCGTCATATGGCCAGGCTAAGCCCCGAGTGGCACACGAGAGTGGGCCATTTTGCCCCGCCCTTGGTGGGCCACTTCGAAGGGCTTGGCGCCCGGGTCAGTCAGTTGGAAGGTTTGGCCGGCGAATGCTTCGCGCTTGCCGGAGCCGCCTTCGCCGCGGCCTTCTTGGCTGCCGCCTCCTTGGCCGCGGCGGCGCCTTCCGGACTCTCCAATGAATTGCCGGGCTTAGTGGCCGACGCGACGGGGGCATCGCAGTTCAGCGAGAGCAACGTTTGCTTCGTTGCCGACGCAGAAGTGTTCTCGGGCGCAGGCACCATTCTGTCCTGTTGGCGTGTGACGACACATTCGTCCCGATCGAGTTGGTCCCCGACGGTTGTCGACACCACGACGGACGATCCCGCGCCGCTGAGGGCGCCGCTCGCGTCGGAGTACTTCTGTCCGACCACACCCGGTGTCGAGGACGCGGACGCGAGTCCTGCGGCCGACAATGCCGCAGCGAAAAAGGCCGGCACGACGATCAAGACGGCGCAGGGTTCGCGTTGGCGCCCGCGCGCCACCCCGAAGGTGACGGGGATCACCGCAGATTTCCCGATGTTCTTGTTCCGCATTCCATCTCATGGATACCAGGTGAGTCTTCCGTTGTTACGCAATCGTTTCAGGCAACTGTGACTCAGGTGGCAAGACGCTTCGCGTTTGCGTAGATGTTGGCCGAATCATTTGACGGTCTGGAATCGGCGCGCGTACCACGGACTTTGGGGTGCCCCGAAGGGAAGTGTTGCATTGAGTGGCACACGTATCAAGTCGTTGGCAAGAACATTCGGCATCGGCGCCATCGGTGTTGCTATCGCAGTGAATCTGGGTCCAACCCATGCCCTCCGCGATCTGGCGGGCGGATCCGGCGATTCCCCGACGACGGGCGGGTACACCTCGCCCGCGGTGCCCGCCATGAAACTCAATCCCTCGAACATGAGCCTGGGTGCGACAGCAACCTTTTCGCCGCCGGCGGCCACGATCGCGACCTCGGAAGCAGCCCCGTCAGTGCGCGCTACACCCGCACAGGGATGCGTGAACAACGGTCAATGTCCCTGAGTGCCGACCGGCCGGATGGCCTGCATCGAGGCGGACCGCGACATTTGCGGCCCGCCTCGAAAAGCCAATGTTTACAGGGGAATCCACTGGTTGAGGAACCAGAAGCCCCACCCGTTGCCGTTGCCGTCGCGCATCGGGGTCACCTGCTGACCCATCCAGTTGAACGGCTGGTGGTCACCCCGGCCCTGATCGATGCCGCGGCCATGCCAATCGACCGGGCCGGGGCCGTGGTTGTCGCGATGGTCATCGCAGCGCGGAGCACCCGGATGGTCGCATCCCCACTGGTCAGCGTTCGCGGTGCCGACGCCGACGCCCAATAGTCCGGCAACTCCGATTCCTGCTGCCAGTGCTGATACGGATAGAGCACGCTTGAAAGTCATTTCCTCACTCCGTTTCTCATCGATGCGGCAGCTCTTGCCACATGCGGAGAAAGCTAAGGTGCGGAGATGGTTAGGCTCTGTGGTGGCGATGTGCGAGGCCTGTGCAAGCGATCACAGATCGACAACCGTTTGCTTTCAGCAAGATTGACGTCGTCGCCGGCGTGAATGCATGAGTCCGGTTACACCGGCAGGGCCAACTGGGTCGGCTCATCGTGGCCACGCAACGTGACGGTGTCGCCCAAAGTCCAATGGCTGCGCTCACTTTCGGATGCGCTCGCCACAGTGTCGGATGACGCGAGCAGGTGCTTCGGAGTGTCTTTGGCCAGCTCGCACAGACGGGCGGCCTCGTTCACTGGTTCCCCGATCACGGTGTACTCGAAGCGCTCCTTGGCGCCGACGTTGCCCGCGACCGCCTCGCCGGATGCCACCCCGATACCCGCCTCGCATTCAGGCACCTCCTCGCGGATCCGCTGGGCGATGGCCCGGCCCGCCGCCAGCGCTTCCCCCTCGGGATCGTCGAGATGGTTGGGGGCGCCGAATACCGCCAGCGCCGCGTCACCCTCGAACTTGTTGACGAACCCGTGGTGGCGGTCGACCTCTTCGACGATCACCGCGAAGAAGCGGTTCAGCAGGTCTACGACCTCCGTCGCGGGCCTGCCCGTGACCAACTGTGTCGAGCCCATGATGTCGACGAAGATCACTGCGACGTGACGTTCTTCGCCGCCGAGTTTCGGGCGTTGCTTCTCCGCCGCGGCGGCCACCTCGCGGCCGACGTGACGGCCGAAGAGATCGCGGACGCGTTCGCGTTCACGAAGGCCTGCGACCATCGAGTTGAAGCCACGCTGAAGCTGGCCCAGTTCGGTGCCGTCGAACACCACGAGGTTGGTGTCGAGATCGCCCTGTTCTACGCGGTTGAGCGCGGCGCGCACGCCCCGTACCGGGGTGGCGGTGAGCCAGGACAGGATCCACATCAGGATGAAGCCGAACACCAGCGCGAAGAGCGCGAGAATCATTACCGCGACGGTGAATTGGGTCGGCGATACGATCTGCAGCGACAGTGTGATGATCGCGGCGAGAAGGATTCCGAGCACCGGTACTCCGGATCCCAGTGCCCACACCGTCAACGTGCGGCCCATGATGCCGGGTGCGAAACGCCGGGGCGGTGGCCCCACCTCGAGTGCCTGCGCCGCGACTGGGCGCAGCGCGAACTCGGTGAACAGGTAGCAGCTGGCCGACACGACGATGCCCGGAAAGCTCACGCCGAGCAGCACCTTGGGGATGAAGTTGGTGTCCTGAAGTCCGTACAAGATGGTCAGAAGTGCGGTTCCGACGCCCCACAGCACCAGAAGGACACGCGTCAGTCGCCACGGAGCGAAGAAGGTGTT
The DNA here is from genome assembly GCA_963766945.1 of uncultured Actinomycetota bacterium. Classification (GTDB taxonomy): domain Bacteria; phylum Actinomycetota; class Actinomycetes; order Mycobacteriales; family Mycobacteriaceae; genus Mycobacterium. The sequence continues at coordinate 240,438 of CAVYCT010000028.1, read as the reverse complement.
TCGCTGGTCCTTTGGCGGACGGCTCGCGCTCCTCGATCGCCCAGCGCACGTTGTTGATGACGCGATGGGTTGCCCAGATGACTCCGACCACGAAGGCCAGCGCGATATACGTCGGGCGCGACAACGAACGTAATCCACAGCACCGCGGAGTCGAACACGTTGGGCACCGGGAAGGTCAGGGTGACAACGAGGACCGCAACGCCGACGCCGATGAGGTTGGCGCCAAGGACGAACGTGGTCAGAATCGATTGGATGCGGATCCGGCGGCGGCGCTGGCTCTCGGAGACGCGGCCGAGGACCCACGAACCGAATTCGGGAGTCGTCGACAGTCGGCTGCTCTGGCTGGTCACCCGCTCGAGCACACGACCGAGCCGCTGTGCGACGCTCTTGTTGGCGGTCATCGTGGCTAGAGCCTAATTTGCCGGTCCGCCCCCTAAGGTGGTTCGGGTGCGTCTCGTGATCGCCCAGTGCACCGTCGACTACGTGGGACGCCTGACGGCGCACCTGCCCTCTGCTCGACGGTTGCTGCTGGTCAAAGCCGACGGATCGGTGAGTATCCACGCCGATGACCGGGCCTACAAGCCGCTGAACTGGATGAGCCCGCCTTGCTGGCTCACCGAGGACGCGACAGGGGATACGCCCGTCTGGGTGGTCGAGAACAAGGCCGGGGAGCAGCTGCGCATCACGATCGAGGACATCGAGCACGACTCCAGCCACGAGCTCGGTGTCGACCCGGGACTGGTCAAGGATGGTGTCGAGGCCCACCTACAGATACTGCTGGCTGAACACGTCGAGCTGCTTGGTGCCGGCTACACCCTGGTGCGACGGGAGTACATGACCGCGATCGGGCCGGTGGACCTGTTGTGTCGTGACGAGAACGGCCGTTCGGTCGCGGTCGAGATCAAGCGGCGCGGTGAGATCGATGGCGTCGAACAGCTCACCCGCTATCTCGAACTCCTCAATCGCGACACCGTGCTCGCACCAGTGGCCGGGGTTTTTGCGGCCCAGCAGATCAAGCCGCAGGCGCGAACGTTGGCGATCGACCGTGGGATCCGTTGCGTGACTTTGGACTACGACCAGATGCGCGGCATGGACAGTGACGAGTTCCGGCTCTTCTGATTGCGTAGGCGCCTGACATGCCCCGGCGCCGCACCCCGCCGCGCAGGCAACGTTCTCCGCCGTTGCCTGCAGCTCGCCGAATCGAGGCGGGGCCCGACGGCTACGAGTACGAGGTCCGGCCGGTGCCGGGTTCGCGCGCCACGAAGACATATCGATGCCCCGGCTGTGATCACGAAATTCGTCCCGGCACAGCGCACTTGGTGGCTTTTCGTGCCGATCTGGGTGAGCATGCAGCTGATGACCGTCGCCATTGGCACACGCCGTGCTGGACACACCGCGCGACGCGCGGCCCGACTCGGAAGTGGTCTTAGTGCGCGTGGTCTTCCTGGGCCGACTCGACGAGCTCGATGAGCACCCCGCCGGCGTCCTTGGGATGGATGAAGTTGATCCGTGAGTTCGCGGTGCCACGCCGAGGCGCGTCGTAAATCAGCCGCACCCCTTCGGCGCGGAGTCGCTCGCTGAGAAGGTCGATGTCGCTGGTGCGGTAGGCCAGCTGTTGCAGGCCGGGGCCGCGCTTGTCGAGGAACTTGGCGATGGTCGACGTCTCGTCGAGCGGTGACATCAGCTGGATCTGCGCGCTGCCCTTGGGAGCGCCGCGCACCGACAGCATGGCCTCGCGGATGCCCTGGTCCTCGTTGACCTCCTCGTGCAGCACGATCATGCCGAGGTGGTCGTGATACCACTTGATCGCGGCATCGAGATCGGGCACAGCGATGCCGACGTGGTCGATCGCCGTCACGAGGGCACTCGCAAGCGCCGGGCGTGCCTCTACGTGCTCGGTGCTCATCACGTAACGGTAACCTTGAGACAGATGTTTGCGGAATGTGTCATGGGCCACATCTCCGAATACCCATTCCCTGGAGGTTGGAAATGAATCAAGAACGTACGTCGGTGATTGTTGCTGGAGCACGCACGCCGATCGGCAAACTCATGGGATCGCTGAAGGACTTCTCGGGAAGTGACCTCGGCGCGATCGCGATCGCCGGAGCGCTGGAAAAGGCCAAGGTGCCGGCGTCGGCCGTCGAGTACGTGATCATGGGCCAGGTGCTCACAGCGGGGGCCGGGCAAATGCCCGCGCGCCAGGCCGCGGTCGCCGCGGGCATCGGCTGGGATGTGCCTTCCCTGACCATCAACAAGATGTGTTTGTCCGGTATCGACGCCATCGCGCTGGCCGATCAGCTGATCCGGGCCGGCGAGTTCGACGTCGTCGTCGCCGGCGGCCAGGAGTCGATGACCAAGGCGCCGCACCTTCTGATGGACAGTCGCGCCGGCTACAAGTACGGCGATGTCACCGTCCTCGACCACATGGCCTACGACGGTCTGCACGACGTGTTCACCGACCAACCGATGGGCGCGCTGACCGAGCAGCGAAACGACGTCGACCAGTTCACCCGCGCCGAGCAGGACGAGTTCGCCGCGAGTTCGCACCAAAAGGCCGCTGCCGCATGGAAAGACGGCGTGTACGCCGACGAGGTGGTGCCGGTGAAGATCCCGCAGCGCAAGGGCGACCCGCTGGAGTTCACCGAAGACGAGGGCATCCGCGCCAACACCACCGCGGAGTCGCTGGCCGGCCTGAAGCCGGCGTTCCGCAAGGACGGCACCATCACCGCTGGGTCCGCGTCGCAGATCTCCGACGGTGCCGCCGCGGTCGTGGTGATGAACAAGGAGAAGGCCCAGGAGATGGGGCTGAGCTGGCTTGGCCGAGATCGGTGCCCACGGCGTCGTCGCCGGGCCCGATTCCACGCTGCAGTGCCAGCCTGCCAACGCCATCAAGAAAGCCATTGCCCGCGAAGGCATTTCGGTCGATCAGCTCGACGTTGTCGAGATCAACGAGGCGTTCTCCGCCGTTGCTCTCGCCTCGATGAAGGAGTTGGGCATCGATCCGGAAAAGGTCAACGTCAACGGCGGCGCGATCGCCATCGGCCACCCGATCGGTATGTCGGGGGCGCGAATCACCCTGCACGCCGCCCTTGAGCTGGCACGACGCGGTTCCGGCTATGCCGTCGCCGCACTGTGCGGCGCCGGTGGGCAGGGCGACGCGCTGGTGCTGCGGGCCGGATAGCGCGTCTACGACGCTTTGTAGTAATCGGTGCCGACTTCGGGCACAATTGCGACCATGACACGCGCTTTGGATCACCGGTCCGCCGCAGGCTGGTTTCGCCTGATTGCTTTGCTCGAGGCCGTCACCTGGGCTGGACTGCTGGTCGGCATGTACTTCAAGTACCTCGGCACCCCGCGGACCGAAATCGGCGTCAAGGTGTTCGGCATGGCGCACGGCCTGGTCTTCATCGCGTTCGTGGTGGCGGGTCTGCTGGCCGGAATCGCGTTCAAATGGGCTACGGGCACATGGTTGCTGGCGTTGGCGGCCAGCATCGTCCCGCTGTGCAGTGTGATCTTCCTCATATGGGCCGATCGGACCGGCCGAATGGGGCCGTCGGGGGTCGCCGCCGACGTCGTCCAACCGGGACGCCGGGCACCGGAAACAACGTGACAGACTTGAGGGCGTGACTCGTCCACGTCCAGTCGCGGCGTCCATGGCCGGTGCAGTTGATCTATCGGCACTCAAACAGCGGGCTTCCGCCGATGAGGGCAACGCGGCGGGCCCGACGGGCGGCGTCGAGATCACCGAGGCGAATCTGGAAGCCGAGGTGCTGGTTCGGTCCAGCCAAGTCCCCGTCGTCGTGGTGCTGTGGTCGCCGCGCAGCGAGGGAAGCGTCCAACTGGCCGACGCCCTTGCCGGCCTTGCGGCCGCCGACGGCGGCAAGTGGTCGTTGGCGACGGTGAACGTCGACGTGGTCCCGCGGGTTGCGCAGATGTTCGGTGTGCAGGCCATCCCCACCGTGGTGGCATTGGCAGCGGGCCAACCGCTGTCGAGCTTCCAGGGATCGCAGCCGCCCGATCAGCTGCGGGGCTGGATCGACTCGCTGCTGAATGCGACTGCGGGCAAGCTCGGCGACGGCGCCGCCGATCCCGATGACGCCGAACAAATTGATCCCGAGCTGGCCACCGCGCGTGCGCATCTCGACGCCGGCGAGTTCGATGCCGCCATCGCGGCATATCGGACGATCCTGGACGCAAATCCCAATCACGCCGAGGCCAAGGGTGCGGTGCGGCAGATCGGCTTCCTGCAACGCGCGACGGCACAGCGGCCCGACGCCGTCGCAGCCGCTGACGCCGCGCCCGATGACATCGACGCCGCATTCGCCGCCGCCGACGTCGAGCTTCTGCAACAGAACATCGCGTCAGCGTTCGACCGGCTGATCGGTCTGGTCAAGCGCACGGCAGGCGACGAGCGCACCAACGTGCGCACCCGGTTGATCGAGCTGTTCGACCTCTTCGACCCGGCCGACCCTGAAGTGATCGCAGGCAGGCGCAAGCTCGCGAACGCGCTGTATTAGTCAGCCGGTTCGAACCACAGCGCCGCCAGCGGGGGCAGCACCATGACCGCCGACGCCGGACGGCCGTGCCAGGGCTCTTCAGTCGCCTCGACCTGGCCGAAGTTGCCGATGCCCGACCCGTTGTAGACGTCGGCGTCCGAGTTGAGCACTTCCCGCCAAGTGCCTACGTGCGGCAACCCCAGCCGGTAGCGGGCGTGCTCGGAACCCGAGAAGTTGAAGACACACGCCAGCATCGAGCCGTCATCGCCGAAGCGCATGAAACTCAACACGTTATTGGCCGAGTCGTTGGCGTCAATCCACGAATAACCCTCCGGCCTGGTGTCTTGGGACCACAGGGACCGCCTGCTGGAGTAGATGCCGTTCATGTCGTGGACGAACCGCTGCACGCCGGTGGCGAAGCTGTTCTCGTCGAGCTGATACCAGTCGACCCCGCGCTCCTCGGACCACTCGGCACGCTGGCCGAACTCCTGGCCCATGAACAGCAACTGCTTGCCCGGATGCGCCCACTGGTAGGCCAGCAGTCCGCGCAGGCCCGCCGCTTTCACGTGATCGTTTCCCGGCATGCGGCCCCACAGCGTGCCCTTGCCGTGAACCACCTCGTCGTGGCTGACCGGCAACACGAAGTTCTCGCTGAACGCATACAGCATCGAGAACGTGATCTCGTGATGGTGAAAGCTCCGGTGTATCGGGTCGCGCTTGATGAACTCCAATGTGTCGTTCATCCAGCCCATGTTCCATTTCATTGAAAAGCCAAGTCCGCCAAGGTTTGTCGGGCGGGTAACGCCCGGCCACGAGGTGGATTCCTCCGCGACGGTGACAACGCCTGGCGCCAGCTTGTGCACTGTGGCGTTCATCTCCTGCAGGAACTGCACGGCCTCGAGGTTCTCCCGGCCGCCGTAGGCGTTCGGTGTCCATCCGCCCTCGGGGCGCGAGTAGTCCAGGTACAGCATCGATGCGACCGCGTCCACACGCAGGCCGTCGATGTGGTACTCCTGCAGCCAGTACAGCGCGTTGGCCACCAGGAAGTTGCGGACCTCGGCGCGGCCGAAGTCGAACACGTAAGTGCCCCAGTCGAGTTGTTCACCACGTCGCGGATCGGAATGCTCGTAGAGCGCGGTGCCGTCGAATCGGCCAAGCGCCCACGCGTCCTTGGGGAAGTGGGCGGGCACCCAGTCCATGATCACGCCGATCCCGGCCTGATGCAGCGTGTCCACCAGGAAGCGGAAGTCGTCGGGCGTGCCCATCCGCGAGGTGGGCGCGTAGTACGACGTCACCTGGTAGCCCCAGGAGCCTCCGAACGGATGCTCGGCGACCGGCATCAACTCGACGTGCGTGAAGCCATTGCCGACGACGTATTCGGTGAGCTGAGTGGCCAATTCGCGATAACTGAGGCCGGGCCGCCACGACATCAAATGGACTTCGTAGGTGCTCATCGGCTCGAATACCGGATTCACCTGTGCGCGCCGGACCATCCAGTCCTGGTCCTCCCAGCGGTACTCGCTCTTGGTGACCTTCGACGCCGTCTGTGGTGGTACCTCGGTGGCGAATGCCATCGGGTCTGCGCGGTCGCTGACCGAACCGTCGGCGCCGTGCACCCGGAACTTGTACAGATCACCGATCTTGAAGCCCGGCCAGAACAGTTCCCACACACCCGTCGAGCCGAGCACCCGCAGCTGGGCCTCGGTGCCGTCCCAGTGGTTGAACTCACCGATCAGGCTGACGCCCGTGGCATTGGGTGCCCATACCGCGAATGACACGCCGTCGACCACTCCGTCGGGCGTGGTGAAACGACGTGGATGAGCGCCCAGGATCTCCCAGAGGCGCTCGTGGCGGCCCTCGGAGAACAGGTGAAGGTCCACCTCGCCCAGGGTCGGAAGGAATCTGTAGGGGTCCGCGACCGTATGGGTGTCCGTCCCGTCCGCGCCGGCATAGCTGACCTCGAGCCGGTAATCCACCAGTTTGGTGAACGGCACCGCAACCGCGAAGAGCCCGGCCTCGATGTGCGAGAACGGATAACGCTCGCCACCCACCAGCGCCACCACTTCCACCGCGTGGGGTCGGTAGGCGCGGATGACCGTGTGGTCGTCGTACTCGTGAGCGCCCAGAACCGAGTGTGGATCGTGGTGCTCGCCGGCGAGCAGACGGTTGAGGTCGGCCGTGTGCGGCCGCAGATGTGGGCTCGTGAGTTCGTTCGTCCGAGTCATCTCGTCACTCCCTACGCAGTAGGTTCAGTCGTTGGTCGGCCGGTACCTGGGGCATGTTCATCACGTGCGCCACCGCATTCGCCGGGTCAAGGCGAACGTAATTGGCTTGTCCCCATTGGTATTCGTCACCGGTGATCTCGTCACGCACCCAGAAACGGTCATAAGGTTCCATTCCCAGGGCGGCCATGTCGAGCCACAGCGTGGCTTCCTCCGGGCCGAAGGGGTTGAGCGTCACCACCACCAGTACCTGATCACCGGTCACGGGGTCGAACTTGCTGTAGGCCAACAGCGCGTCGTTGTCCGGATGGTGGAACTTGATCGTGCGCAGCTCGTGCAGTGCCGGATGCACCCGGCGAATCTCGTTGAGCCGGGTCAAGAACGGTTCCAGCGATTCACCGTCGGCCAGCGCTGCCTCGAAATCGCGTGGACGCAACTCGTACTTCTCGGAATTGAGATATTCCTCGCTACCGTCGCGCACGGCACGGTGCTCGAACAGTTCGTAGCCCGAGTACACGCCCCACGCCGAGCTCATCGTGGCCGCCAGCACCGCCCGGATCGCGAACATTCCCGGCCCGCCGTGCTGCAGGCTCTCGTGCAGGATGTCCGGTGTGTTGACGAACAGGTTCGGCCGCGCATAGTCGGCGTGCTCGGCGATCTGCTCGCCGAACTCGGCGAGCTCCCACTTCGCCGTCCGCCACGTGAAATACGTGTAGGACTGGGTGAAGCCGAGCTTGGCCAGTCCGTAGAGCCGGGCCGGCCGGGTGAACGCCTCCGCCAGGAACAGCACGTCGGGATCTTCGCTCTTGACCTTCCCGATCAACCAGGCCCAGAAATCCGGCGGCTTGGTGTGCGGGTTGTCCACCCGAAACACCTTGACTCCGTGGGAAATCCAGAACCGCACCACCCGCAGCACTTCTTCGTACAAGCCTGCCGGGTCGTTGTCGAAGTTCAGCGGGTAGATGTCCTGGTACTTCTTGGGCGGGTTCTCGGCGTAGGCGATGGTGCCGTCGGGCAGCACCGTGAACCACTCCGGATGTTCCTTGGCCCACGGATGGTCCGGTGCACATTGCAGGGCCAGGTCCAGCGCCACCTCCATGCCCGTGATCGCGCGTGGCGGCGACGAAGTCGTCGAAGTCTTCGATGGTGCCGAGCTTGGGGTGAACGGCGTCGTGGCCGCCCTTGTGACTGCCGATCGCCCACGGCGAGCCGACGTCGCCGGGCGCCGCGGCCACCGAGTTGTTGGGGCCTTTGCGGTGCACCTTGCCGATCGGGTGGATCGGCGGAAGGTACACGATGTCGAAGCCCATACCGGCGATGCGGGGAAGCGCCTTGGTGGCAGTGGCGAACGTACCGTGGACCGGCTTGCCCTTCTTGTCCCAGCCGCCGGTTGATCTCGGAAACATCTCGTACCACGCGCTGAACCGCGCCAGCGGCCGGTCCACCCATACGCCGTGTTGCTCACCGCGCGTAATCAATTCGCGCAGCGGATATTCGGCGAGCAAGGCCGACACCTCCGGCGACAGCGCTGCGCCCGCGCGGGTGAACGGATCGCCGGGCGCGCGCAACAGCTGCGCCGCCTCGATCAGCGGGTCGCGCAGCTTGCGCGGGACGCCGGCACACGCCCGATCCAACAACCGGGCCCCGATCAGCAGATCGTTGGAGAGCTCGACCTCGCCCTGGCCCGCATCGAGTTTGGCGGTGACGGCCTTGCGCCAGGTGGCGATCGGGTCGCCCCAACCGTCCACCCGGAAGGTCCACAGGCCGACCCTGTCGGGGGCGAACTGCCCGTGGAACACATCCGGCGTCGTGCCCGGCGACATCGGCACCAGCTGTGGCTTGATGCGCGTCGGTGGACTCACCACCTCACTGATGGGTACCGGCTCGACGCTGCCGGCCGACAACCCGGCAGGACCGTCGACGAGCTGTGGATAGTTCGACCCGTGGTAGCGCACCACCAGCGTGGCCGCGACCGCATCGTGGCCCTCGCGCCACACCGTGGCCCGCACCGGCACGATCTCACCTACGACCGCTTTGGCCGGGAATCGTCCGCCCGATATGACGGGTGCGACGTCGTCGATTCCGATGCGACCGACCACCCCACCACTCCTTACCGCTGGCGCGACCTTTCGGCCGCGCTGGCGCGTCGTTGCCTCGTTCAATGCCTCGCGCGCCCTATACCCACCGTAGTGCGCTGCCCAATCAAGCGGAGGTGAAGCGGCATGCGTACTGGGCCTGCGATGCCCCGAAATGTCAGTAAGGTTGAGTCGCGTGAAAGCTCTCCGCCGATTCACCGTCCGCGCACACCTTCCCGACCGCATGGCCGCGCTCGAACGGCTGTCGATCAACCTGCGGTGGTCGTGGGACAAGCCCACCCAGGATTTGTTCGCGACAATCGACCCGGAGCTGTGGAAGCAGGTCGGATGCGACCCGGTGGCGTTGCTGGGACAGGTGAGCCCCAAGCGCCTTGATGAGCTCGCGGTCGATGAATCCTTTCTGCGTCGCCTCGACGGGCACGCCGCCGACCTGGACGATTACCTGACCCGGCCGCTCTGGTATCAGCAGCAGGCAGAGGCAGGCGCCGAACTGCCGAACGGCATCGCCTACTTCTCGATGGAGTTCGGGGTCGCCGAGGTGCTGCCCAACTACTCCGGAGGCCTGGGCATTCTGGCCGGTGACCACCTCAAGTCCGCGTCGGACCTGGGACTGCCGCTGATCGCGGTCGGGCTGCTGTACCGCTCCGGGTACTTCCGGCAGTCGTTGACCGCCGACGGCTGGCAGCACGAGAGCTATCCGTCCATCGATCCCCAGGGCCTGCCGCTTCGGCTACTGACCGACACCGACGACAACCCGGTGGTGGTCGAACTGGCGATGCCGGAGGACAACCGGTTGCGCGCCCGCGTCTGGGTTGCGCAGGTGGGCCGAATTCCCTTGTTGCTGTTGGATTCCGACGTCCCAGAGAACGACCATGAACTGCGCGGCGTGACCGACCGGCTGTACGGCGGCGACCAGGAGCACCGGATCAAGCAGGAACTCCTGGCCGGTATCGGCGGAGTGCGGGCGATCCGGGCCTACACCGATCGGGAGGGCCTTGCCTCACCCGAGGTGTTCCACATGAACGAGGGCCACGCCGGGTTCCTGGGCCTGGAGCGCATCCGCGAGCTGATCGACGCCGGGCTGGACATCGACACCGCGCTGGCGGTGGTGCGTTCGTCCACGGTGTTCACCACGCATACGCCGGTCCCCGCGGGCATCGACCGATTTCCGGTGGAGATGGTCAAGCGGTACTTCGGCGGTCCGGCCGATGAGCGCTCGCGCGAAGAGCAACGACCAAGCGGGTCGTCCGATGAATCTTCGCGACTGTTGCCCGGCGTGCCGCTGGACCAGGTCATCGCCTTCGGCGCCGAGGACGACCCGTCGAAGTTCAACATGGCCCACATGGGCCTGCGGCTCGCGCAGCGCGCCAACGGGGTCTCCCTGTTGCACGGGCAGGTCAGCCGGGGCATGTTCAACGAGCTCTGGCCGGGTTTCGACCCTGCAGAGGTGCCGATCGGCTCGATCACCAACGGCGTGCACGGGCCGACGTGGGCGGCGCCGCAGTGGCTGCAGCTGGGCCGCGAACTGCTCGGCAGCGACGACCTCGGTTCGCTGACCGAGCCCGACACGTGGGAGCGGCTGCAGCAGGTCGACCCTGGCCATATGTGGTGGATCCGCTCGCAGCTGCGTGAGGCGCTGGTCGAGGATGTGCGTGCCCGGGTGCGCCGATCGTGGCTGGAGCGCGGCGCATCGGATGCCGAATTAGGTTGGATTGCAACAGCATTCGATCCCGGCTGTGTTGACCATCGGGTTCGCGCGGCGGGTGCCGACGTACAAGCGGCTGACCTTGATGCTGCGCGACCCGGAGAGGCTGGAGAAGCTGCTGCTCAACGAGGAGCGCCCGATTCAGTTGATCGTGGCCGGCAAGTCGCATCCCGCCGACGACGGCGGCAAGGCGCTGATCCAGCAGGTGGTGAAGTGGGCCGACCGCCCCGAGGTGCGGCATCGCATCGCGTTCCTGCCCGACTACGACATGTCGATGGCCCGTCAGCTGTACTGGGGCTGCGACGTCTGGCTGAACAACCCGCTGCGACCGCTGGAGGCGTGCGGCACGTCAGGGATGAAGAGTGCGCTCAACGGCGGGCTCAATCTGTCGATCCGCGACGGCTGGTGGGACGAGTGGTACGACGGCGAGAACGGGTGGGCGATACCAACCGCCGACGGGCTGCTCGACGAAGGCTCGTCGTGACGACCTGGAGGCAGCCGCGATGTATGACCTACTCGAGAAGTCGGTGGCACCGAGGTTCTACGACCGCGACGAGCACGGCATCCCGACCCGATGGGTGGAGATGGTGCGGCACACGCTGATAGAGCTCGGGCCCAAGGTGCTGGCCTCCCGGATGGTGCGCGACTACACCGAGAAGTACTACGCGCCCGCCGCTCAATCCCTGCGCAGGACCGTCGAGCCCGGCGCGGACGGGGCACCGTCGTTCGGAGCGGCCCGCGAGCTGGCCGCATACCGCCAACGCGTGGCCGATGCGTGGCCGAAGATCCAGATCACCGACGTCGACAGCTACGGACTCCCCGACACGCCGTTGCTGGGTTCGGTACTCACGCTGACCGCGACGGTTCAGTTGGTCGATCTGCGCCCCGACGAGGTGGCCGTGCAGGCGGTTGTCGGCCGCGTCGATGCCAGCGACTCCCTGGTCGATCCGGTGACCGTGCCGATGCAGTACAGGGGACGGCCGACGGCGGCACCGAGATCTTCTCGGCGACGACACCACTGCCGATCGCGGGGCCGGTGGGGTACACGGTGCGGGTGTTGCCCCACCACCCGCTACTGGCCGCCGACAACGAGCTCGGTCTCGTCACGCTGGCGTGAGTTCGGCCCTCACGGTCGCCCTCGATGGCGGGCCGTACGCGCTGGCGACAGGTCCGGACGGCGCGCTGTGGGTGACGCTGGCGCGCAGCGGCGCGATCGCGAGGGTGACCACGCGGCGGCGACGTCACGGTCTACCCCGTCGCTCCTGATTGCCGGCCGACGATCATCACCGCAGGTCCCGACGGCGCGATGTGGTTCGCCCGCAGCGGTGACGACCGCATCGGCCGGATCACCACGGCGGGGGAGTTGAGCGCATTCGAGCTCGCCGAGGGCAGCGGGCCGTGCGGCATCACCACGGGACCCGACGGGGCGCTGTGGTTCACCTCGATGACGTCCGGCGACATCGGTCGGATCTCGGTCGACGGTGTGGTCTCCGAGCTGCATTCGGTCGGCGGCGCGCCGTCGATGATCGTCACCGGTCCCGACAACGCGTTGTGGTTCACCCTCAATCAGGCCAATGCGATCGGCCGGTTGTCGGCGGCCGACGGCATCACTGTTCGCCAATTGCCAACTCCCGCAGCCGGTCCGGTGGGCATCACCGCGACGCACGACGACGCGATCTGGTTCACCGAGATCCTCGCCGAACGGATCGGCCGCATCCCGATGGATGACGCGATTCAGGAGATCGACCTGCCCGGCAAGCCGCACGGCGTGGTCGCGGATCCCGACGACGGTGTGTGGGTGAGCCTGTGGGGTTCGAGTCAGCTTGCCCGGGTCAGCGGCGACGGCGAGATCGTCACGATCGACCTTCCGCCCGGATGTGAGCCGCACGGTATGGCGATCGGGCCTGGCGGCGCGCTCTGGGTGGCACTCGAGTCCGGCTTCGTGCTCCGGATGCCTTCCTGACCGTGCCTCTGTTGAAACACGGTCGCGCGCGTCGATCGCACGAACTTCTCCATACCTGATTGACACTGACTATGGCCCGGTAGGTGCCGGGTCAATGCGTCAATCACCGCGACGCGTCGAGAAGGGCACAGTTGTGACGGTTGGGGATGTGCTGCGGCGCGGTCTCACAGTGTTCGCCGTCGTCGGCATGATGAGCTGTCTGCCTGCCGCGTCGGGCTGGGCCGACCCGGAGGTCGAACCCGTCGCCGATGCGCCCGCGCCCGAGGCGGCGCCGGCGCCGGCGCCGCCGGAGGTCGCGCCGCCACCGCCGCCACCCGTTGACGACGGCCGTATCGAATCGACCCCTCCCGCGACGACGGGCACTCCGGATGGCTGGACACTCACGCTGTCCGCCAAGGACGAGACACAGGCACCGATACCGCCGCTCACGACGGCGTTGTCGTCGCGCGAATATGTCGTCGGCGGGACATACATGGGCGATCTGGCCCCTCCCGAGGATGAAGATGCGGACCTGCCGGGGGCACGCTCGAAGTCGGGTACGAGATCGGCTGCGGCATCGACATGAGCACCTCCAACGGTGTCTCGCTGACCGGCACGATGGGCCTCAACCCGTCGATCGGGGTCATCGGGACCGACGTCATCTCGCCGTTGCCCGAGGGCATCCTGCCCGGGGTCGGCGCAAATGTCGGTGGCGGCGTGACCGTCGGCCTCAAGCCAGGCCTGGTCAACGTCGTCCCCGTGACGAAGAAGGAGTTCGAGGGCGCCGAACCGTGGGTGATGGTCTCCAGCTTCCGCGTGAAGATCGATGGTTGCGTGGGCGAGTCATTCATCCGCTCGTATGCATTCCTGACCCGATCGACGGCGATGTCTGACGCCGTGCTGGCCTGGTACGGCGTGACGAAGAAGATCTAGTCGACGACGATCAAGCGGGTGAGTCACTGGAATCGCTTGAAGCAGCGCTCCTGATCACCGAGCACGCCGACGCGGAACGCGTCGATTCGTGAGAAGCCCGACGGCACCGACTCGCCGTTGACGTCGCTGGCCGCCAGGCCGTTGGTCAGGATCCCCGACACCGCCTCGTCGACGTCGCCGGCCGTCAGCATGACGGTTCGGCCCTCGGGAGTGGTACTGCTCTGCGACATCTTCGTGGTGGCCACGCCGGTGAGGCACGCGGTGCGCAGCGCGGCCTCGGCGCTGTCGAGTGCCACCCCGCCGTGCTCATGCTGGATGGCTTGCATGTATCGGGAGACCAGCACCGAATAGGCGGTGTTGTCGCCGTTGGCCAGTGAGACCCCCTGCTCGTTATCCGCGTGGGCGCCCAGCGCCTTGAGCTCGGGCAGATCGACGACGATCGTGTTGGTGGCCGGGCAGTACGACGCAGGAGGGCCGGATCGGGCGTCGGGACAATCTGCGGCTTCGAAGCTCAGTTGGGGCAGGTTGGCAGGGGAGAACAGGATGTCCATCGCATCGACGATCGACTGCACCGACTGCTTGGTGATGGGCAATTCGCCGGTCTCGTCTTCTGGCAGCAACACGGGCAGGTCGCCGCGTCGTTGGCCGATTTCCCTCATGTCAATCGAGCTGCAGGCACCCGGTCCGTCGGTGAAGCCGAACTGGAACGCCGAGACGCGTTCGAACGCCGAGCCGTGTTCGTCCATCCCAACCTCGGGGTCGTCCTCGTTCAGCAGGGGATCACGGAAGCCGATGACGGCCGCAAGCACGTTGTTGAGGCCGTCGCCGGTGGAGACCGTGAAGCGCGACGAATTGCCCTCGGCAACCCACCGCATGTACACCCCGGCGAGGCAGTCGGCCTGCTGTTCGGACACCAGCGTCGGCGTCGATTCCTTGACCAACCCGGCCTGGAGCTGGACGGCGTGGCCGTACTCGTGCGCAAGCACCATCGCGACGCCCATATCGCCGAACGCGTCACGGAGGTCCGGCAGCAACTGCCCCGCGGTCCCATCCAATCTTCCTGTTCTCGTGGCAGAAGCCGGCGTTGACGAGTCCGTACGTGTCGGCACCGCAGAACGAGGCGTCCTCGAATCCGTTGGCGTCCCAGGAGACCAGCGCCTCCACGGGCTCGAACTGGCCGTCGAAGGTCTGGCCGTAAGCGCCTTCCCAGAATTCTTCGATGTCGCTGATCGCCTGGCGGCCGAGTTCGTCGATGTCGCTGTCGTCGGTGCCCTCCACGTCGCGCGACGGTTCGGCCGCATCGGATCGCAGCCCGGTGGGGCCATCGGTCGCGGGCATGCCCGCGACGCGGAACGGGTCATCGAATACCGAGACCGGTTTGCCCTGCATGGTCGTCGTGCACGCGGTGACGAGCAGCGCCGAGCACACCGTGATCACCGCGCCAACCAGGTGTCGTCGGCTCATGAACGCCGCCTTTCGCCAGCCACGCCGGCGGCCCGGGCGGCGCGCACTGCGAGTTAGCCATCAGGATAGAGAAGTAAATCAGCCCGCGCGTAAACGTTCGAGCGCTTGGCGGACCCGAATCGGGTCGGTCGTCGCCCAGAACGGTGGCAGCGAGGCCCGCAGGTATCCGCCGTAGCGGGCGGTGGCCATCCGGGAGTCCAGCACCGCGACGACACCGCGGTCCTCGATGGTGCGCAGCAACCGGCCTGCGCCCTGCGCCAGCAGAAGCGCCGCGTGGCTGGCGGCGACGGCCATGAATCCGTTGCCGCCGCGGGCGGCCACCGCACGCTGGCGCGCCGTCAGCAGCGGATCGTCGGGTCGGGGAAAGGGAATGCGGTCGATGAGCACCAGCGACAGCGACGGCTCCGGGAACGTCGACCCCCTGCCACAGCGACAGCGTCCCGAACAGTGACGTCTCGTCGTTCTCGGCGAACCGTGTCACCAACGCCGACGTGGTGTCTTCGCCCTGACACAGCACCGGGGTTTCGAGCCGGTCCCGCATGATTTCGGCGGCGGCCTTGGCCGCGCGCATCGATGAGAAGAGGCCGAGCGTGCGGCCGCCCGCGGCGGTGATCGAGCGCGGCGATCTCGTCGAGTTGTTCGGCCGAGCCGGTGCCGTCGCGTCCCGGCGGCGGGAGATGGGCGGCGACGTAGAGGATGCCCGACTTCGCGTGCTCGAACGGGGAGCCGACGTCGATGCCGCGCCACCGGGGCCGCTCGGTCGGCGACATCGGGGCCCTCGCGTCGTCGCCTGCCAGCCCCCACGCCGAGGCCATCGCGTCGAAGGTGCCGCCGATGGTCAGCGTCGCCGAGGTGAGCACGGCCGTCGAATGCTCAAAAAGCCTGCCGCGCAACAACCCTGACACCGATAACGGCGCCACCCGCAAGATGGCCCTTGTGCGTCCCGCGGTTGTCCTCATGGTCCAGCCACACCACATCGGTGCGGTCGGCGATGGCCGGTATGAACGAGTCCAGGATGCGCGACGCGGTGTCGCTGATGTCGTTCAGCGCCGTGACGGCCTCGGCGCGCGCCGACGCCGCCTTCGGGTCGCTCGGGCTGGTGTCGATCGCCGACCGCACCCGGTTCGCGGCGTCGCGCAGCGCGGTCAGATACGTCGTCATCTCGTCGTCGAGCGCGTCGATGCGGCCCGGTGTGGCGTCGTGGATCGACCGACGAAAGCGTCGCCGTCGCCGCCTCCAGGCGTTGCGCGAGCTCCTGGTCGACGAGGCGCGCGGATCGTCGATGCGCGACGCCCATCGACGTCGCCGACAGCTCGGCGGTGGCCACCGAGGTCACCCGGTCGACCAGTTCGTGCGCCTCGTCGACCACAAGCAGGTCGATGTTCGGGCAGCACCGCGGCGTCGGAGATCGCGTCGATGGCAAGCAGTGCGTGATTGGTGACGACGACATCGGCGTGGCCGGCCTTGTCGCGGGCGCGTCTCCGCGAAGCAGTCGGTCCCGAACGGGCAGCGGGCGGCGCCGATGCATTCCCGCGCCGAGACGCTCACCTGCGACCATGACCGGTCCGGCACGCCCGGTGTCAGCTCGTCGCGATCGCCGGTGTCGGTCGTCGACGACCACGCGATAAGCCGCTGCACGTCACGGCCGAGCGCGCTGGCGGCGATCGGTTCGAAAAGCTCCTCCTGAGGCTGACCTTCCGGTTCAGTCGCAGCTCCGTTGTGAATCTTGTTGAGGCACAGGTAATTTCCGCGTCCCTTCAGCAGTGCGAACTCTGGGCTGCGGGGCAGCGCGTCGGCCAGCGACTCGGCCAGCCGCGGCAGGTCGCGGTCGACGAGCTGGCGTTGCAGGGCGATCGTCGCGGTCGACACCACGACCGGTTCGTCGTCCTCGACGGCGCGCGCGATCGCGGGCACCAGGTAGGCCAGCGACTTGCCGGTGCCGGTTCCCGCCTGCACCGCCAGGTGTTCCCCGGTCTCGAAGGCGTGCGCCACCGCCTCGGCCATTTCGATCTGACCGCGGCGCTCGGCACCGCCCAACGCGGCGACCGCCTTGGCCAGCAGATCGGTGACGTGCGGCGTCTCGGTCGTGGCTTCCCCTATGCGCTCTCGTGCGGCGACACCATGCGGGTCGGGATCGCCGGCTCGCCGCGGGACAGTTTGAGCCCGTCCCACGGCAAGCTTTGCAGCCCCGCCTTCACCCGCTCGCGCGCGGCGTCGAGGCCGCCGTCGCCAACTGGTTCACCGTCTCGGACCAGCGACACCATGAGCTGACGTTCGACATCTCCCGGCTGGGCCTTCGGTGGCCTGCCGAACGGATGGACGATTTCCTCGACGACGGTTCCGGTGCTCTTGGCGAGCCGCAGCGCCTGCTTGCGGCCCCCGTGGGACCCCTTGCGGGTGCTGCGTTTCTCCACCGATATGCCGTCGACTTCCACCAGCTTGTAGACCATGCCCGCGGTCGGCGCGCCCGAGCCGGTGACCACCGAGGTGCCGACGCCGTAGATGTCGACGGGCTCGGCGCGCAGCGCGGCGATCGCGAATTCGTCGAGATCACCGGAGACCACGATGCGCGTCTGGCGAGCACCCAGCGCATCGAGCTGGTCGCGTACCTGGCGCGCGAGCACGCCCAGATCTCCCGAGTCGATGCGGACCGCGCCGAGCTTCGGTCCCGCCACCTCGACGGCGTTCGCCACTCCCGCGGTGATGTCGTAGGTGTCCACGAGCAACGTGGTGTCGACCCCCAACGCGTCGACCTGCGCCTTGAATGCCGCCTTCTCGTCCGGACCGTTCCGATCGGTGTGCAGCAGCGTGAACGCGTGCGCACTGGTACCCAGGGCGGGCACCCCGTAGGTGCGCTGCGCCTCGAGGTTCGACGTGCCGGTGAAGCCGGCGATGTAGGCGGCGCGCGCGGCGGCGACGGCGGCCTGCTCGTGGGTGCGCCGCGATCCCATCTCGATCAACGGGCGCCCCTTGGCCGCGCTGACCATCCGGGTGGCGGCCGACGCGATCGCCGTGTCGTGGTTGAGGATCGACAGCGCGAGCGTTTCGAGCAGGACGCATTCGGCGAAGCTGCCGTGCACCGACAGGACAGGGGAGCCCGGAAAATACAGCTCTCCTTCGCCGTACCCGTCGACGTCTCCGCCGAATCGGTAGCCCGAAAGGTACTCCAGCGTGACGGGGTCGAGGAAGTCCGAGAGCGACGACAGTGCGGCATCGTCGAATCTGAACCGCGGCAAGGCTTCTACGAACCGGGCCGTGCCGGCCACCACACCGTAGCGACGTCCCTCGGGCAGCCGGCGGGCGAACACCTCGAAGGTGGACCGCCGGTGGGCGGTGCCATCGCGCAGCGCGGCCGCGAGCATGGTCAGCTCATATTTGTCGGTCAGCAGCGCCGGAGACCCTGAAGTCACATCGCAACCGTAGTAGTTCGAGGCCCGTTCCATGCCCCCGCTATCCTTGGGGACATGGTTACGCCGGCGAAGACGCGACCGGGAACCCGCGAGGAGAAGGACGTCGCCACCCTCGACGCGACGGATACCCCCTGGGTGACCATCGTGTGGGACGACCCCGTCAATCTGATGACCTACGTGACCTATATCTTCCAGAAGCTGTTCGGCTACAGCGAGCCGCACGCGACCAAACTCATGATGCAGGTGCACAACGAGGGCAAGGCCGTGGTGTCCGCCGGCAGCCGCGAGTCGATGGAGGTCGACGTTTCCAAGCTCCATGCCGCCGGCTTGTGGGCGACCCTGCAACACGACCGCTGACACGATAGTGCGCAAATGGAAACGGGTCGACACCGCCGACGGCCCGCGCTTCCGGTCAGCATTGGCCTCCCACGAGGCCGCACTCCTGCAGAATCTGGCCACCTCGATGATCGGCATGCTCGAGGAGCGCGAATCATCCTCTCCCGCTGATGAACTCGAAGAGATCACGGGAATGCGCACCGGCAATTCCTCACCGCCGCAGGACGAAACGATGAAACGGCTGTTGCCGGACTTCTTCCGGCCGCAAACCGACCACCCGGCCGGCTCCGGTACGGCCGAAAGCCTGAACAGTGCCCTGCGCAGCCTCCACGAGCCCGAGATCATCGAAGCGAAACGCCAAGCGGCGCAACAGTTGCTGGATACGTTGCCGGAACAGGGTGGCAAGTTCGAGATCGGCGAGGACGATGCCCACGCCTGGGCCGCCGCGGTCAACGACATGCGGCTCGCTTTGGGCACCATGCTCGGTGTCGCGCCGGATGGCCCCCAGGAGCTGTCGCCCGATCACCCGATGGCGGGACACCTGGACGTGTATCAGTGGCTGACCGTGCTGCAGGAGTACCTGGTGCTCGGAATCATGGGTACGCGTGCTACGCGTGATGAACGGTTGAGTGCGATCACCGACGTCGGCGGGATTCGGGTCGGCCATCACCACCGACTGGATCCCGATGCCGAGCTCGGTTCGGGATGGGCCACCGGCACGACCGTCGTGCTGACACCGCCGGGAACTGTGGGCGCCGTCGACTGCAGGGGAGGCGCGCCGGGCACCCGGGAAACCGATCTGCTCGACCCGATCAACTCGGTGCGACATGTCGATGCGGTCGTGCTGTCCGGCGGCAGCGCCTTCGGGCTGGCGGCCGCGGACGGCGTGATGACATGGCTGGAGGAGCAGGGCCGCGGTGTCGCGATGGACGGCGGCGTGGTGCCGATCATTCCGGGCGCCGTGATCTTTGACCTTCCGGTCGGTGGATGGAAGTGCAGGCCGACGGCGGAGTTCGGCCGCGCCGCCGCCGAGAACGCGGGCACCGAGGTGGCCATCGGCACCGTCGGTGCGGGTGTCGGCGCGCGCGTCGGTGTGCTCAAGGGCGGTGTCGGCACCGCGTCGATCACGCTCGCTTCGGGCGTGACGGTCGGAGCGGTGGTGGTGGTCAACGCGGCAGGTGACGCCGTCGACCCGGCGACTGGACTGCCTTGGCTCGCCGATCAGATCGAGGAGTTCGGCCTTGTCCCGCCGCCTGCCGACCAGATCGCCGCCTACGCCGATCGGCACACCGAGCTCAGCCCGCTCAACACCACCATCGCCGTCGTTGCGACCGACGCCGTGCTGAGCAAGGCGGGGTGTCGCCGCGTGGCCGTCGCCGCGCAGGACGGCCTCGCCCGCACCATCCGGCCGTGCCACACCCCACTCGATGGCGATACGGTGTTTGCGCTGGCTACGGGGGCCGTCGACGTCCCGCCCGATCCGACGACACCGGCGTCGATGTCACCGGAGGTGCCCCTGATCACCGCCGTCGGGGCGGCTGCGGCGGACTGTCTGGCGCGCGCCGTGATGGTCGGTGTGCTGGCGGCCGAGGCGGTGGCCGGAATACCGACGTACCGGGACCTGTTGCCCGGAGCGTTCGAATGAGAGGTCTACGACAGTGCTGGTGATCCGAGCCGACCTGGTGGATGCCATGGTCGCGCACGCCCGCGCCGACCACCCCGACGAGGCGTGCGGCGTGATTGCGGGGCCCGAGGGGTCGGACCGTCCGGAGCGTTTCATCTCGATGCTCAACGCCGAGCGCTCGCCCACGTTCTACCGGTTCGACTCGGGCGAGCAGCTGAAGGTGTGGCGCGCGATGGATGACGCCGACGAGGCGGCCGTCGTGATCTATCACTCGCACACCGCGACCGAGGCATACCCGAGCCGAACCGACATCTCGTATGCGTCCGAGCCGGACGCCCACTACGTGCTGGTGTCGACCCGCGACCCCGACGAGCACGAACTGCGCAGCTACCGCATTGTGGACGGCGTCGTCACCGAGGAACCCGTCAAGATCGTCGAGCAGTACTAGATCCGAAGAAAGAGCCACCATGACTGTGAACGTCTCGATCCCGACCATCCTGCGCGGCCACACCGGGGGCGAGAAGCGCGTCACCGCCGCCGGGGACACCCTGGGGGCGGTGATCAGTGATCTCGAAGCGAACTACTCCGGCATCACCGAGCGTCTGATGGACACTGCCAATCCCGGCAAGCTGAATCGCTTCGTCAACGTCTATGTCAACGACGAGGACGTGCGGTTCTCCGGCGGGCTGGACACCGCGATCTCCGACGGCGACTCGGTGACCATCCTGCCGGCCGTCGCAGGCGGCTGAGAGTGGCGCGTTACGAGTCGCTGATCGAGGCGCTCGGCAACACGCCGTTGGTAGGGCTCAAGCGGCTCTCGCCACGCTGGGACGACCAGCGCCACACGTACGACTCTGGGCCAAGCTCGAGGATCGCAATCCGACCGGCTCCATCAAGGACCGGCCCGCGCTGCGGATGATCGAGGACGCCGAACAACGCGGTCTGCTGCAGCCGGGCGCGACGATCCTGGAGCCCACGAGCGGCAACACCGGCATCTCGCTGGCGATGGCCGCTCTGCTCAAGGGCTACCAGATGATCTGCGTGATGCCGGAGAACACCTCGATCGAACGTCGCCAGCTGCTCGAGCTGTACGGCGCACGGATCATCGACTCGCCGGCCGAGGGTGGTTCGAACACCGCGGTCGCTCGCGCGAAAGAGATTGCGGCAGAAAACCCTTCGTGGGTGATGCTCTATCAGTACGGCAACGAGGCCAACAGTTTGGCGCATTTCGAAACCACCGGCCCCGAGCTCCTGGCGGACCTGCCCGAGATCACCCATTTCGTCGCCGGGCTGGGCACCACCGGCACGTTGATGGGCACCGGACGGTATCTGCGCGAAAAAAAGCCCGA
Organism: uncultured Actinomycetota bacterium; assembly: GCA_963766945.1. Taxonomy (GTDB): domain Bacteria; phylum Actinomycetota; class Actinomycetes; order Mycobacteriales; family Mycobacteriaceae; genus Mycobacterium. Next base: position 218,861 of record CAVYCT010000028.1, on the reverse strand, counting down.
CGTCGCAGATCGTGGCCGCCGAACCCCGCTACGGAGAAGGCGTCTACGCGCTCCGCAACATCGACGAGGGCTTCATCCCCGAGCTGTACGACCCCGACGTGCTGACCACCCGCTACTCGGTCGGCTCCTACGACGCCGTCAAGCGCACCCGTGAACTGGTCCAAGTGGAGGGCATCTTCGCCGGGATCTCCACCGGCGCGGTGCTGCACGCGGCGCTCGGCATGGCGGCCAAGGCGGTCAAAGAGGAGCGCCAAGCCGACATCGCGTTCGTCGTCGCCGACGCCGGCTGGAAGTATCTGTCGACCGGTGCCTACGCCGGTAGCCTGGATGACGCGGAAGACGCGCTGGAAGGGCAGCTATGGGCTTGACGGACACGCGAGAAGCGGATCGCGTATGAGTGTGCCGGGAGTGCCGTCGGCCACCGAGCCGAAGAAGCGACCCGCGTGGTTGGTCGGCGGCGCGACGATCGTCAGCTTCGTCGTGCTGCTCTACGTCATCGAGCTGTGGGATTCGTTGACCAACCACCGCCTGGACGACAACGGCATCCGCCCCCTGGAGAGCGACGGGCTGTGGGGCATCGTGTTCGCGCCGCTGCTGCACTCGAACTGGGATCACCTGATCGCCAACACCGTTCCCGCACTGGTGCTCGGCTTCCTGATGACGCTCGCGGGTATGTCGCGGTTCATCGTCGCCACGGCCATCGTCTGGATTGTCGGCGGCCTCGGCACGTGGCTGATCGGCAATATCGGCGCGCACTGCCCCTACGTCGGTGTGCGCTGCGAGACCAACCACATCGGCGCGTCGGGCCTCATCTTCGGCTGGCTGGCGTTCTTGATCGTGTTCGGGTTCTTCACCCGCAAGGTGTGGGAGATCGTGGTCGGCGTCATCGTGTTGGTGGTCTACGGCGGCGTGCTGCTCGGCCTGTTGCCGGGAACGCCCGGGGTGTCATGGCAGGGCCACCTGTGTGGGGCGGTTGCGGGCGTCGTGGCGGCGTACCTGTTGTCGGGACCGGAACGCAAGGCGCGTGAGCGTCGCAAAACCAAAGCGATCAACCCATACCTCCCGTCGTGACTTCCGCATTGGCGCCCGTCGGCATCTTCGATTCCGGCGTCGGCGGACTGACGGTCGCGCGGGCGATCATCGATCAGCTGCCCGACGAAGACATCATCTACGTCGGCGACACGGGCAACGGCCCGTACGGCCCGCTGACCATTCCGGAGATCCGCGCGCACGCATTGGCGATCGGAGACGACCTTGCCTCTCGCGGGGTCAAGGCGCTTGTGATCGCGTGCAACACCGCGTCGTCGGCCTGCCTGCGCGACGCCCGCGAACGCTACGCGCCGGTGCCTGTCATCGAGGTGATCCTGCCCGCGGTGCGTCGTGCGGTGGCCGCCACCCGCAACGGCCGCATCGGCGTCATCGGCACGACGGCGACCATCGCGTCAGGGGCCTATCAGGACGCGTTTGCGGCCGCACGCGACATCGAGGTGATCGGGGTGGCGTGCCCACGGTTCGTGGACTTCGTCGAGCGGGGCGTGACCAGCGGGCGCCAAGTGCTCGGGTTGGCCGAGGGCTACCTCGAGCCGCTGCAGCGCGCCGAGGTCGACACCCTGGTGCTCGGCTGTACTCACTATCCGATGCTGTCAGGCTTGATCCAGCTTGCGATGGGCGAGCAGGTGACGCTGGTGTCCAGTGCGGAGGAGACGGCCAAGGACTTGCTGCGAGTGCTCACCGAGTTGGATTTGCTGCGGCCACATCCCGACGATCCCCTGGGCGCGGCTCGACGTCGATTCGAGTCGACAGGTGACCCTGAGGCCTTCACCACACTTGCGGCCCGCTTTCTCGGGCCCACGCTCGATGGTGTCCGCCCTGTTCAGCGTCACGTGGGGGCGGAAACATGATTTCCGTCGCTCAAACCGGCAATGTTTTCGTCATATGGATATTGGGCATGGCAAGCTAGTGGGTGTGCGAATCACCGTACTCGGTTGCTCCGGCAGTGTCGTCGGGCCTGATTCGCCAGCGTCCGGGTACCTGGTTTCCGCCCCCGATACGCCCCCGTTGGTGATCGATTTCGGCGGTGGCGTACTGGGCGCGTTGCAGCGTTACGCCGATCCCAACTCTGTCTATGTGCTTTTGTCGCACCTGCATGCCGATCACTGTCTCGATCTGCCCGGCCTGTTCGTCTGGCGGCGCTATCACCCGTCGCCGGCGCAGGAACGCGGCGTGATGTACGGCCCCGCCAACACGTGGGCGCGTCTAGGTGCGGCGTCTTCTCCCGAGGGCGGCGAGATCGACGACTTCTCCGACGTTTTCGAGATCCACCATTGGGTCGACAAGCAGACCGTGCAGATCGGCACGCTCGGTGTGGAGCCGCGTCTTGTGTGCCACCCGACCGAGTCCTATGGCATGCGGATGACCGACCCGTCCGGCGCCACCCTCGTCTACAGCGGCGACACGGGATACTGCGACGCGCTGATCGACCTTGCGCGCGGCGCCGACCTGTTCCTCTGCGAAGCGTCCTGGACGCATTCACCCGACCGCCCACCCAGGCTGCACTTGTCGGGCACCGAGGCCGGAAGGGCCGCCGCCGAGGCCGGCGTCGCCGAACTGCTGTTGACCCACATCCCGCCGTGGACGTCGCGCGAGGACGTCATCAGCGAAGCGAAGGCGGAGTTCGACGGCCCGGTACACGCGGTGGTGTGCGGCGAGAGTTTTGACGTCACGCACTCCTGAGCGCGGCTGACCGTCGGAGCGACCGCGTAGGGTTGGCGCGTGTCCAGACGAGAAGACGGCCGGCTTGACGACGAGCTTCGACCCGTCCGTATCACCCGCGGCTTCACCTCCCATCCCGCCGGGTCGGTGCTCGTGGAGTTCGGCCAGACCAGGGTCATGTGCGCGGCGAGCGTCACCGAGGGAGTGCCGCGCTGGCGCAAGGGGTCCGGGCAGGGCTGGCTGACCGCGGAGTACGCGATGTTGCCCGCCGCCACGCACGAGCGTTCGGACCGCGAGTCTGTCAAGGGCCGCGTCGGCGGCCGCACCCAGGAAATCAGCCGGCTGGTCGGACGTTCACTGCGCGCCTGCATCGATCTGGCGGCATTGGGGGAGAACACCATCGCGCTCGACTGCGACGTATTGCAGGCCGACGGTGGCACCCGCACGGCGGCGATCACGGGCGCATATGTAGCGCTTGCCGATGCGGTGACCTACTTGGCCGCGGCGGGTCGGTTGTCGGATCCGCGGCCGCTGTCGTGTGCGATCGCCGCGGTGAGTGTGGGCGTGGTCGACGGGCGCATCCGGGTCGATCTGCCCTACACCGAGGACTCCCGCGCCGAGGTGGACATGAACGTCGTCGCCACCGACACCGGAACGCTGGTGGAGATCCAGGGCACCGGTGAGGGCGCGACGTTCCCGCGCACGACGCTGGACAAGATGCTCGACGTCGCAATGGCCGCGTGCGAGGAGATCTTCGTCATCCAGCGTGAGGCGCTGGAGTTGCCCTATCCCGGAGTGCTTCCGGAGTCGGGGGAGCCGCAGAAGAAGGCGTTCGGAAGCTGACCAAGCGTTAGATCGCCGTCCCTCCTCGGGCGGAGAAGAAATCCTTGCTTTGGCGAACCCTGATAAGCCAGATAGCGACGCACTGGAAGATCAGGCCGACGTAAGCGAGGATTCTGGGCGGCGAGTCATCCATGAGTGAAACGACGATTTGGGAAAAGCTGTAGACGCACAGTCCGGCGAATGTGAAGGCGAGAACCTTGTTGGTCGTACCTCGCAGAGCTGCGATACCGCCCCACACCAGCAGGCCGCCGATGACCAAGCGCAGCAGAGCCCACAGCAATATCGGCCCCACGCCATTATGCCCCACACTTCGATTTGCGTCTCGTCGTCATTCCCTGTGGAGGCCACGACAAGCGCACTGATCGCGCCCGACAGAGCGATGGCGGCCAGGATGAAGGCGATGACCGCCGCCCCGATGACCGTGCCTGGACACTGTGCTTCTGCTTGTCGGTCAATGGCGGGCGGTTGCCACCCGGGCGGCAGGGACGGGCTTCAGTCCAGGCGATACCGTCCCAATAGCGTTGTCCCGGTACGCCGGACGGATCGGGATACCAGCCCGGTGCGGTCATATCGCGGCTGCTCCCATAGATTCCCTCCGAACTTCAGGACACCACATGGTTGGACGACGCTGCAAGCGCGAAGAATGCCGCCGAACCAGGTCAGTGGGTACGACCCACTGCTGGCTCGACCCTGACGAGCCGGCTGTGCAGACTGCGATTAGCTTTGTGCGCTGGGGCCTGGAGCTGACTGGGGGTCGGTGGAATGTTTCGGAGTGATTGGTGACCGACCTGCTGGTCGCCAGCCGCAACCGCAAGAAGCTGGCCGAGCTGAACCGGGTGCTCGACGCGGCAGGAGTGTCGGGTTTGACGCTGCTGTCGCTCGATGACGTCGCCGCGTTCGACGAGGCGCCCGAGACGGCGGCGACGTTCGAGGACAACGCGTTGGCCAAGGCGCGCGACGCCTTTCGGGCGACCGGGCTGGCGTCGGTCGCCGACGACTCCGGGCTCGAAGTGCAGGCGTTGAACGGCATGCCTGGCGTGCTGTCGGCGCGCTGGTCGGGTCGCCACGGCGATGATCCGGGCAATACCGCGCTGCTGCTGGCACAGCTCGGCGATGTGCCCGACGAGCGGCGTGGCGCGGCGTTCGTGTCGGCGTGCGCCTTGGTGACCGCCGCAGGCGAGGTCGTCGTGCGGGGCGAGTGGCCGGGCAGCATTGTGCGGGCACCGCGCGGTGATGGGGGATTCGGCTACGACCCGGTGTTCCTGCCATCGGGTTCGTCGCGCACCGCCGCGGAGCTCAGCCCGGCGGAGAAGGATGCGCAGTCGCATCGCGGCCGCGCGTTGGCACTGCTGCTGCCCGCGCTGCGCGAGTTGGCTGCGGGCTGACGCGGGACTGGGTGCCGGTTACGTTGTGATCATGACCGCAGAGGTGTTTCGGACTCCGGACGACCGCTTCCAGGATCTTCCCGGATACGGCTTCGCCCCCAACTACGTCGACGTCGACGGGCTGCGGATGCACTACCTCGACGAGGGGCCCAAGGACGGAACGCCCGTCGTGTGCTTTCACGGGGAGCCGAGCTGGGCGTACCTCTACCGCAAGATGATCGGCCCACTGCGCCGACGGCGGGCACCGCGTCGATCGTGCCCGACTACGCGGGGTTCGGTCGATCGGACAAACCCACCGACCGGCGGTGGTACACCTACGACCGCCACAGCGAGCTGATGACGAAGGTGCTCGGTGGCCTCGATCTGCAGGACGCGATCGTGGTCGTTCAGGACTGGGGCGGCCCGATCGGGTTGCGCTGGGCAGTGCAGAACGCCGATCGTGTTGGCGCGCTTGCGATCTTCAACACCGGACTGTTCACCGGCCGGGTCTCCAAGGGACTTCTCGCGTGGCGGGATTTCGCCGAGAAGAACCCGGATCTGCCGGTCGGCTTCGTGATTCAGGGCGCGACCGCCACGGAGCTTCCCGACGAGGTGGTCGCCGCCTACGATGCGCCGTTCCCGAATGCGGAATCGAAGGCGGGCGCCGCGCAGTTCCCGCTGTTGGTGCCGACGACCGACGACGCTGTCGGGCGCACGCGAGATGCGTGCGGTGACAGACGAGCTGTCACGGTGGCAGAAGCCGGCGCTCGTCGCGTTCTCCGATCAGGACCCCATTTTCCCGTATCCGAAATCGGGTCAGGCATTCGTCGACCTCATCCCGACTCGTGACGGAGCAGGTGCAGGATCGAGGGCGCGTCACACTTCCTGCAGGAGGATCGTGGCGAGCGAGTGGCCGAAGAGGTGCTCAAGCACCTCGGTGACCCTAGATGTTGAATCGCTCCTTGATATCGGCGGTCTGGAAATGCTCGACGATGATGCCCGCCAGCGGAATGGTGCCCGCCAGCAGCACGCCGACGGTCTTGGCGATCGGCCAGCGCACCTTCACAGCGAGATTCGCGGTGAAGAGCAGGTAGACGAAATACACCCAGCCGTGCACCACGCCGATCCAGGTCGGCGGGTCATCGACCTTGACCACGTAGCGGACGTAGATCTCGTAGCACAGCGCGATCAGCCAGATGCCCGTCGTCCACGCCAATACGCGGTAGCCGATCAGTGCCTTGCGGATGGACTCGGTGGGGGTCGACGTGCTCTCGGTCATGTCGTCGGCTTTCCTTGTCTTTCTTGGCGAGGTCGGCAAGATATGCGTTGTACTCCCGCAGCGCGGGATCATCGTCGGATGAGGTTGACGCTTTCGGTCTTTCGGGCAACAAACCCGTCGGGATCTCGGTGACGGCGTCGTGCTGCTTCGGCTCCGGCGGGGCCTCTTCGTAGCGGACGAACTTGTAGTAGGCGTATACGACGAAGCCGGAGAACAGCGGCCACTGCAAGGCATAGCCGAGGTTCTGGAAGTCGCCAGATGCGGATTCGAAACGGGTCCACTGCCACCAGGCCAGCGCCAGGCAACCCGCGGCGCCCACGACAACCAGTGCGATGAGCGCCGGTCTCCTACGCCGCGTAGTGGACACCTTCCAACGGTACCGCGATACCCTTGGAGCGCCCATGCGCGAGTGGCGGAACGGCAGACGCGATGGCTTTAGGTGCCATTGTCCTATGGGCGTGGGGGTTCGAATCCCCCCTCGCGCACTCCTTTGGATCACCGCGATCTGCAACAGGGTCGTGATTTCCGCCGAGTCAACGACCCTCCTGCAGAACTCGCGGCGATCAGCGGCCTTCAGTCGTGCTTGGCGAAATACTTCTGGCCGTCGGCCGGTATGCGCCCGAAGCCGGCCTTCATCACCGGGGCGATCGCCTTGAACGGCAGTGCGAGCGCGCTCTTCGGCTCCAACGCCATCACCCACGTGAACACGGAGCCATCGCCGTCCGGTTCGACGATGTAGTCCTCGGCGAAGCGCCGGAACAGCGGCATCGTCGCCTCGTACACGTAGAACGCGTGGCTTCGGCCCTCGTCCCATCGGTAGTAGCGCTCGCGTACCCGCGGTCCGGCCAGTGGCTGCGCCTCACGTGTGGTGCCGACCCCGAACGGCCGCGGTGACGTCCAGACGATCTCCCGCAGCATCGAACCCCACGCCGTCAGCGACTCGTCGGAGCACAGTGATTCCCAGACCTTTTCGGGAGGTGCAGCGAACCGCTTCTGGAAGCGGAAGATATGTGGCGCCGAGGCGATGAAGTCGTCGTCGGCGGGTTCGAGCGGATACCAGCGGGCCATGGCTGACCATCATTGCAGCCCACGCCGAAGCGCTAACCGACTGTCAGCTCTCCAGGCGCGGATTCATCGGCCTGCGCTCTGAAACACGCGATGCTCCCGGCGAAGCTGACCACGGCGACGGCGCCTGCAGCGGCGGCGAACGGTCCGTCGGCCGCACCCCAGCTCGCCAGGCAGACCACGACGCGATGACCGCGGCGAACAGCAGGAACAGCCCGGCCGTGGCGATGGCTTCGGCCATCCCGTCGTCAATCATGCCGAGCAGTTTGCCCCAATCGGGCGGCGTTAAACGCTCGAGCGCACGGCGGTGCGGCGGCTCAGTTCACTCGTACCGGGAACCCGTTGAGCTCCGCCAAGGACCGGAGCTGCCGCAGGGCGAACCGGCGGCCGCGGCCGGCCTCGGGGATCAGAATGCCGGCCCACACGCCTTCTGCTCCGGGTGTCCTGCAGGCCGCCTGCGCGCACTGCCAGCGGAGGGGGCAGGCACGACATAGTGCCTTCGCGCCTTCATCGACTGTCGTCGTCCAACGGTCCGGATCGCGCGTGCATGGTCCCTTCCATCCCTCATCGAGCGCGATCGGACTCACGGACTCACTCAATTCGCGCAGCGCGACTGCGGTGGAGGGTTGTCTGTGGTCGGGCACTGAGTCGGCCTTCCCTTTCATCGGAGACGTCAACAATACGTTTGTATGGTAGACACCATACATTTGTATTGTCTACTCTATGGTCGTGATCACCGAACGAACCGACCGATGACGGCGGTGTCGGAGCGCGACCGGGTCGGTGGCGAGGAGCTCAAGAAACTCGAGCTGAATCCGCCGCGCCGCGTTGAAGAGTTTCGCGACGCGAGGTGCTGCCGCGACGTCACTGCGTTCGGTCGCCGCAGACGCGGGGGTATCCCTTGGGCTGGTGCAGCACCACTTCGCAACCAAGGCCGGCCTGATCAAGGCCGTCGATGATTACGTGATGTCAGTGGTGGTTGCGGTCGTCGCGCAGCCGGTGTCGACACCGCCCAAAGATTCGTTGGCCGACATGGGCAGCAGGGTCGTCACTCTGGTCAGTGAGCATCCGGAGGTCGTCGACTACTACGGTCGCGCGCTCGTCGACGGCAGCCCGCTGGGCATCACGATCTTCGACACCCTCTCGGCGTTCGGCACGGTGCGGTGGAACCAGCGCAAGGACACCGGCGAAGTGCGCGCGGATGTCGACCTGACGTGGGCAAGTCTCAACTCGCTCGTGCTGGCGTTGGGCACCCTCATCCTCCGTGGTCACATCGAACGGCAGATCCCGGATGCCTTCTCCACGCCCGCAGGCCTTCTGCGATGGCAAGATTCCGTCACGACGCTGCTGCGTGAAGGTCTGTTCCTCCGACCCGTCGGCGATACCGGATCGTAGACCGCGAGCATCAAACCCGTTCGCCGGCAACCCTTTTGCGGTAGGTGCTGGGCGTCTCGCCGCAGAACTGGGTGAAGGCGCGGGTAAACGAGCTGAGGCTGTCGAAGCCGACGGCCGTCGCGGTCTCCTGCACCGACTGGCCCGGCGCGGCCAGCAGCGCCATCGCCCTCAGCATGCGGGCGTGCAGCAGATAAGTCCGCCACGGCAACCCGAGCGTGTCCTGGAACAGCCGGCGCAGCGTGCGCTCGGACACCGACACCGCGCGGCTGACCTCTGTCGGCGGTCACGGAGTCCAGATGCTCCTTCGTGTAAGGCCATCGCGGCGGCGACGATCGGGTGCTCCGATGTCGGCAGGCTCAGCGGCGCCTCGTGGTCCAGCGCCTCGGACACCAGGTTGGCCAGGGTGCGGAAGAAGCCGTCGGACACCTCGTCGCCGTCGGGCCGGTCGATCGGCCACCGCAGCGCGTAGATCATCATCTCGCGGATCAACGGCGACACCGCGAGGATGCGGGCCCGGTCGCCGGCGCCGGCGACGAGCGCGGGGTCGAACATCACCGCGACGGTCTTGACGTCCGGGTTCATCGTCGCCTGGTGCTCGAGGCCGGCCGGCATCCACGCCGCCTGCTGCGGCGGCAGCAGGTAGTGCGCCGCGTCGGTCTCGACCTCGACGACGCCGCCGATCGCGTACTCGATCTGGTGCACTTCGTGCGAGTGCCAGCCGGTGATCAGCCCGTCGCCTTCGTAGAGGTAACTGCCGCCGAGCGCGCGCCCACCGCGGCGCAGTTCGATCACTCGCCTCGGCAATTTGGCCGTTCCGGCCAAATCTCTGTCCGAAAGCGCAGAGACGGTCACACCGCTAGACGGTACTACTTGGGGTATGAAGACTGACGACCTGATCCTGGTGAGCATCGACGACCACGTCGTGGAGCCGCCCGACATGTTCCTCCGCCACGTGCCGGCCAAGTACAAGGCCGAGGCGCCGGTCGTCGTCACCGACGACAAGGGCGTCGACCAGTGGATGTATCAGGGCAGGCCGCAGGGCGTCAGCGGGCTCAACGCGGTGGTGTCCTGGCCCGCCGAGGAGTGGGGCCGCGATCCCGCGGGCTTCGCCGAGATGCGCCCCGGCGTGTACGACGTCCACGAGCGCGTCCGCGACATGAACCGCAACGGCATCCTCGCGTCGATGTGCTTCCCGACCTTCACCGGGTTCTCGGCCCGCCACCTCAACATGCACCGCGAGGACGTCACGCTGGTGATGGTGTCGGCCTACAACGACTGGCACATCGACGAGTGGGCGGGCTGCTACCCCGACCGGTTCATCCCGATCGCGGTGCTGCCGACGTGGAACCCCGAGGCCATGTGCGCCGAGATCCGCCGCGTCGCGGCCAAGGGCTGCCGTGCGGTCACGATGCCGGAACTGCCTCACCTGGAAGGCCTTCCGAGCTACCACGACGACGACTACTGGGGCCCGGTGTTCCGGACGCTGTCCGAGGAGAACGTGGTGATGTGCCTGCACATCGGCACCGGGTTCGGCGCGATCAGCATGGCGCCCAACGCGCCGATCGACAACCTGATCATCCTGGCCACCCAGGTCTCGGCGATGTGCGCGCAGGATCTGCTGTGGGGTCCGGCGATGCGCAACTACCCGGACCTGAAGTTCGCGTTCTCCGAGGGCGGGATCGGCTGGATCCCTTTCTATCTGGACCGCAGCGACCGCCACTACACGAACCAGAAGTGGCTGCGCCGCGACTTCGGCGACAAGCTGCCCAGCGACGTGTTCCGCGAGCACTCGCTGGCGTGCTACGTCACCGACAAGACGTCGCTGAAGCTGCGTCACGAGATCGGCATCGACATCATCGCGTGGGAGTGCGACTACCCGCACTCGGACTGCTTCTGGCCCGACGCGCCCGAGCAGGTGCTGGCCGAGCTCAACGCCGCGGGTGCCGACGACGCCGACATCAACAAGATCACCTGGGAGAACTCCTGCCGCTTCTTCGGCTGGGATCCGTTCGCGCGCACGCCGAAGGAGCAGGCGACGGTGAAGGCGTTGCGCGCCAAGGCAACCGACGTCGACGTGTCGATCCGGCCGCGCAAGGAGTGGGCGCGGCTCTACGCCAGCAGAAGCAGCTCGCCAAGGCCTAGACAGCGCTATGTGCCCACCAATTGCCGCAGCGGTCGTGCCCGCCGTCTCGCGCATGGTGAACACCGTTGCGAGCGTGATGATCGCCGCCGCGATGACGTAGAAGGCGGGGGCGAGCTCGTTGCCCGTGCGGGCGACCAGCCACGTCGCCACGTACGGTGCCGTACCGCCGAAGATCGCGACGGACACGTTGTACCCGATCGAGTAACCGCTCGAACGCACCCGGGTGGCGAACAACTCCGCCCCGGCCGCCAGCGATGACGATACGAAGACCGCCTCGATTGCGGCCAGTCCGGCATGCGCGGCGATGGCCGCAGTCAGCGAGCCCGCGTTGAGCAGCATGAACAACGGATAGGCGAACACCGCGAAGCCGACTGCGCCCGCGATCAGCAGGGTTTGCGACCGATCCGGTCCGACAATGCGCCCAGCGGCGGGATGAGGATGATGGCCACCATGCTGGCAATGATGATCGAGACGAACGCGTTGGTCTTGGTGAACTCAAGAGTCTTCGTGAAATATGTTGGCAGATAAGTGAATACGATGTAGAACCCGACGTTGTGAATCACCACCAGGCCGGCGATCTGCAGGATGGGCCGCCACGATGTCGTCAAGGCCTCTTTCAGGGGCGACGATGCGACTTCGCCCTTGTCGCGCAACGTCTCGAACTCCGGTGTGTCTCCGAGACGCAGCCGGATGTAGAGGCCGATGACCCCCAATACGCCTGCGATGAGGAACGGGATACGCCAGCCGTAGGAATCCATTGCGCTTTCCGAGAGCACCGTCTCGAGCCCGGTGACCGTCAGCGAACCCAGCAGGAAGCCGACGACGACCGACCACACCAGGAACGAGACGACGAAGCCGCGATGTTTGTCCGGCGCGAATTCGGCCAAGTAGCATGCGCCGCTGCCGTATTCGCCGCCGGCCGAAAAGCCCTGCAGACAACGCAGAAACAGCAGCAGCAGCGGTGCGGCAACGCCGATGGATTCGTAGCTCGGCACCAGGCCGATGGCGAACGTGGAAGCCGACATCAGCAGGATGACCAACGCGAGGACCCGTTGGCGCCCGATCCGGTCACCGAGTGGCCCGAAGAAGAATCCGCCGAGCGGCCGCATGAAGAACGCGGCCGCGAAGACTGCGAACGTACTGAGCAGGGCGGCTGTTTCGTCGCCGGAGGGAAAGAACTTGTCGGCGATGTAGGTCGCCAGGGTGCTGTAGACGGCGAAGTCGTACCACTCGACGGTGTTGCCGATCGCGGCGCCGCGCACCGCTTTCCGGACCGCCGCCGGGTCGGTGGTGCGTGTGGCGGTCGGGCGCGTCATGGATGGTCATGACCCTCCTCCTGACAGTCGAAGTCGACATGGCGCCGATCGGTGACGAACATGTGTCCGGGTGCGTGGAAGATCGCCAGCGACGGCCGCGCCTCGAGCGCGACGGCCTGCGGCGTCACCCCGCATGCCCAGAAAACGGGTACTTCGCCGGGGGCGATCTGGACTCGATCGCCGAAGTCGGGTGCATCGAGATCGGCGATGCCGAGCGCCGCTGGATCGCCGATGTGCACCGGCGCGCCGTGCATGGTGGGAAAGCGGGCGGAGACCTCGACGACGTGGGGGATGGCCGCGGGTGCGAACGGACGCATCGACACCACCAGCGGCCCGCTGAACGATCCGGCGGGCGTGCAGCGACGAGTCGTGACGTACATCGGGACGTTGACGCCCTGGCGCTGATGCGCGACAGGCAGACCCGCCGATGCAAGCGCCCACTCGAAAGTGAACGAACACCCCAGCAGGAACGACACCAAGTCGGCGCGCCAGTACGCCGTCACCTCCGTCGGCTCGTCGACCAGCTGTCCGTCGCGAAAGACCCGGTAGCGCGGCAGATCGGTGCGCAGGTCGGCATCGGACGCGAGAGTGGTCGGATGCGGCGACCCGGTGTCGGTCACCTCGAGCAGCGGGCACGGTTTCGGGTTCCGCACGCAAAACCGCAGGAAATCGAGGGCATCGTCCGCGGGCAGTACAACCAGATTGGCCTGCGCGAACCCGGGCGAAAGACCGCTGGTCGGGCCCGCATGTTCGCCCGACCGAATGCGGGCCCTAGCGTCGACTGCGGTCTCCGCAGTGCGCAAGGCCATAAGCGTGCATTCCCGTTTGCGGCGATTGCCTAACCCGTCGGGCTGACCTGCACTGGCGCCGAGATCGTTGTCGCGGTGGAGCGGCCGCGCAGCACCTCCGCGCCGTGCGCGGCCCAGTGCCGGCGCTCGGTAGCGCTTGCCCGTTCGAGCGCAGCGCCCGAACACAACATTCGACTGTCGAATTCCTTGGCGCGGTCGGCGAGCCGGGCGGCCTCGTTGACGGCATCGCCGATGACGGTGTACTCGTAGCGGTTCTCCGCTCCGATGTTGCCCGCGAAGACGGGCCCGGCAGATACACCGATGCCGAAGTCGACTGGGAGGCGGCGTAGTTCAGCGCCCAGAGCGCGAGCGGTGGCCAGCGCCGCCGACGCTGGATCGTCCATCCGCAGCGGGGCGCCGAACACCGCGAGCGCCGCGTCGCCCTGGAACTTGTTGATCAGCCCGTGCCGCTCGTCGACTTCGTCGACCACGATGCGAAAGAACTCATTGAGCACCTCCGCCACCTCGTGGGGTTCGCGGGTGGCCGCGAGTTGCGTCGATTCAGCCAGGTCGATGAAGAGGATCGCGACGTCGCGCTCGTCTCCTGACAGTGATTCGTTCTCCTCGACGGCGCGACGAACCACCTCGGCGCCGACGTGCCTGCCGAACAGATCTCGAGCTGTTCGCGTTCGCGCAGCCCGGCGACCATGCGGTTGAATCCGCTTTGCAGCCGCCCGATTTCGGACCACTCGTAGACCTCGAGCGTGCGGTCGATGTCCCCGCGCTCGACCTCGGCCATCGCGTCGACGACCTCGTCAACGGGGTCCGAAATCGAGATCGACACCAGGATCATCGCCCGCAGCCCGAGGACGACGGCGACGAGCGCCAGCACCAGCAGGGCGAGTTCGATCGGCGTGGACTTGTGGATGATCCAGCCGTTGGTCCGCATGATCAGCAGTGACGCAATCGCCATGCCGGGCAGTGCGGTACACACGGCCCACATGATCAGCAGCCTGGCCCGCACACCCGGCGCCGTGATCGGCGATATCTGGCTGAAATCCCCTGTCACGCCTGCCAACAGCGGGCGAAGGGTGCGCAATGTGAACAGGAATCCGGTGCATACCGTCGCGATGGCGCCGAACAGGATGGCCGAGGCGACCACCACCTGCACCTCGGGTCCTTCGGTGAGATTCAGCGGAATCATCACGGCGGCGCTGAGCACCCATGGCGCCACCGTGATCGCGGACTGCCGGCGCAGCGTCTTGAGCGCAGTCAGCCCGTTCGGCGTCGGTCGGTTCGCGGATGCCGAGCCAGCGCAGCGCGGGCCTGACGATGAGGACCGCACCGACCGCCACGATGGTCGTGCCCACCACGATCAGCGTCGCCGCGGAGGCGATGAGCACCGGGGTGATTCCGCCGCTGCCGGTCAGTGAGACGACAAGGGCGGTGACCTCGGCCGTGGTCAGCAGATATGCGAACGTCAGCCCGGCGGCATACCGAACGAGCAGGCCGACGGGCCTTCACATGGCCGAACGTATCAGTCGCTTGCGGGCAGCGGCTTGGCTTCCTTGAGGGACAGCGCGGTCGTGCCGACGGACAGCGTCCCGGCGCCCGCCTTGGTCACCAGTACCTCGGCGCCGGTTTCGTCGACGTAGCGCTTGCCCATCGCATTACCGTCGGAGAAAGCCGGGTCCATGGTGGCGTCTGCGGATTTCTCCGCGTCGAGCGGCACCATCGGCACCCCGCCGGCGCGGAGGTCGTCGAGGCTGTCGGCGCTGCGCACGACGATCACCTGCGTGTCGCAGACCTGGCTCTGCAGCCGCGTGCCGTTCTTGATCATGGTCGGCTCCTCAACATTTCGTGTTCCTCATGTCCGCGTGTCATTTCGTGGCTGTGAATTCTTCGATCAGTTCACGGCGCAGCACCTTGCCGGTCGCGTTGGTCGGCAGCTCATCACGGAAGACCACCCGGTCGGGCGTGCGTGATCCGCGCAGCTGTGCGCGGACGTGCTCGCGCAACTCGTCGGGGTCAGGGTTGGCGCCCCCGGCGGGCACCACGACGGCGACGATGATCTGGCCCCACTGAGGATCCTCCGGCCCGACGACCACGCAGTCGCGCACCGCCGGGTGCTCCACGAGAACGTCTTCGATCTCGGCAGGCGCGATGTTCTCGCCGCCGCGGATGATCGTGTCGTCGGACCGGCCGCCGATGAACAGGTAGCCGTCCTCGTCGAGCATGGCGATGTCCTTGGTGGGAAACCAGCCGTCGGCGTCGAGCACCGAGCCGATGTCGGTGTAGCGACCGGACACCTGATCGCCGCGCACGAACAGTTCGCCTGTCTCGCCGGGGCCGAGCACCTCGCCGTCGTCGCCACGGATCTGCACCTCGATGCCGGGCACCGGCTGGCCGACCGACCCGAGCCGTCGTGTGACGGTGAATTCGGTAGTGGCCAGTGCTGCGCGGTGATCGTCGGGGGTGAGTACCGCGATGGTCGAGCTTGTCTCGGTGAGCCCGTAGGCGTTGACGAAGCCGACGTCGGGCAACAGCCCGAGCGCCTTGCGCACCAAGGGAAGTGCCACCTTCGAGCCGCCGTACGCCAGGTTCCGCAGGGTGGGCAGCGCGACAGGTGCCGATTCCAAGGCGGACACGATGCGGTCGAGCATCGTCGGCACGACGGTCGCCGATGTGACGCCCTCGCCACCGACCAGCCGGACCCACTCGCTCGCGTCGAACTGCCGCAGGTACACCATCTTTCGGCCGGCGTACAGGTTCGACAGCGCGGCGCTGACCCCGGCGATGTGATACGGCGGCACGCAGATCAGCGCGGCGTCGTCGGGGTCGGCGGAATCGAACTCGACCGTCCCGGTGACGTAGCTGGTCAGGTTGTTGTGGGTCAGCTCAACGGCTTTGGGTCGCGACGTGGTGCCCGAGGTGAACAACACCACCGCCGACGTCGTCGGGGTCGGGAAACTCGGCGGCGGGCTCGGCGGTACGGGCGGCCGCGATGAACTCGTCCGACTCGATGACCTGCTTGCCTGCGCCGGCGACCACGTCGCGGTATTCGGCGTCGGCGACGACCAGCGGCTGCGGGCAGGCGGTCGATCAGCTCGCGCAGGCCGTCGGCGCTCAAGTCGGTAGTTCAGCGGCGTGAACGGCACCCCGGCGCGCGCTGAGGAGAACAGCAGCAGCGGCAGCATGGCGCCGCCGAGTGCCGACGTAGGCGACGTGTGAGGCGCCGGACGCCGCGATGACGCCCGCGCCGCCGTCGGCGAGCGCACTCAGTTCGTTTGTGGTCAGCCGCATCTCACCGGACACGACCGCGGTCCGGTCGGGGTTGGTTGAGGCTGCCATCTCGAGCAGCAACGAGATGCTCATGATTTGTCGACGAAGATATCAAGGATGGGGTCGTCCCCACCGCCGTAGCGGGACAAGTCGGTGACGCCGGCCGAGGTCAGAACGTCGGCGTCGATGAAGCACTGCCCGTTGACCTCTGCGGGCGGGCCGGGACAGGATCTCGACCGCCGCGTCGGCCATGATCTCGGGACTGCGCGATCTGTCCAGCATGGTTCTGGAAGTCCGGCGCATTCGCCACCGCGGAGGTCGCGATGTACGTCTGGGGCCACAGGCAGGTGAAACCGATGCCCGCGTCGGCGTACTCGGCGGCCCAGCCCAGCGACAGCAGCGTCATCCCGTACTTGGACAGCGTGTAGGCGGGTGAGCGCCCAGCCAGTGCGGGTTCATGTTCAGCGGCGGCGCCAGCGTGATCACGTGGGCGTTCGGGGATTTGCGCAGGTGAGGCAGGGCAGCCTTGGTCAGCAGGAACGTGCCGCGGACGTTGATGTCCATCATCAGGTCGAACTTCTTGGCCGCCAGCTGCTCGGTCGGTTCGGTCGCGATCGCGCTGGCGTTGTTGATGACGATGTCGACGCCGCCGAAGTGCTCGACGGCGGTGTCCACCGCGCGCTGCACGTCTTCTTCCTTGCGGACGTCGCCGACCACCGCGACGCCCTTGCCGCCCGGCGGCCTCGACCTCGGCCACAGCGGTGTGCACGGTGCCGGGCAGCTTGGGGTGCGGCTCGGAGGTCTTGGCCAGGAGCACGACGTTCGCGCCGTGCCTGGCCGCGCCGAGGGCGATCGCGAGTCCGATGCCGCGACTGCCGCCGGACACGACGAGCGTGCGGTCAGTGAAGGTGGACATCGGCCTCCTCGCGGTGCGCTGTCCTCGGGATCTACCTGGACCTCAGAACGTGGTATTGGCATTCTCATTTTAGGCAAGTGCCATAATCGCTGTTTACTGGGCCTTCGAGCGACCATCAAGGCGCTGTCGCGTGTCCCGCTCACTGCGCGTTTCCGGCGTGCGGTATTGGCATTCTCATTTTTTGCAAGTACGTTATCCACTGATGACCGACCCTGTTCAGACCCCCTCCGGCATCCCGCTCGAGCCCGTCTACGGACCGGCGGACCGGGCCGGCGATCCGCCCGCGCCGGGCACGTACCCGTTCACCCGCGGCAACTTCGCCAGCGGGTACCGCGGCAAGACTGTGGACCTTCCGGCAGTACTCGGGTTTCGGCACGGCCGAGGAGTCCAACCGCCGCTACCGCTACCTGCTGGACCAGGGCGGCACCGGGCTGTCGGTCGCGCTCGACCTGCCCACCCAGTGCGGCTACGACTCCGACGACCCCGAGTTCGGCGAGGAGGTCGGCCGCGTCGGCGTCGCGGTCGACACGCTGGCCGACGCCGAGATCCTGTTCGACGGCATCCCGCTGGACAAGATCAGCACCAGCTTCACGATCAACGGCACCGCCGCGATCCTGCTGGCCTTCTACGTCGCCGCCGCCGAGAAGAAGGGCGTGCCCGCGCGCGAAGCTCACCGGCACCATCCAGAACGACATCCTCAAGGAGTACGCGTCGCGCGGCACCTGGATCTGGCCGCCGGAGCCGTCGCTGCGGCTGATCGCCGACACCATCGAGTTCTGCGCGGCCGAGGTGCCCAGGTTCAACGCGATCTCGGTGGCCGGCGCGCACTTCCGCGACGCCGGCGCCAACGCGGTTCAGGAGATGGCGTTCACCCTCGCCGACGGCGTCACCTACTGCGACACCGTCGTCGAACGGGGCCGGATGACCATCGACCAGTTCGCGCCGCAGATCTCCTTCTTCTTCTACACCCACGGCGACTTCTTCGAGGAGATCGCCAAGTACCGGGCGGGCCGGCGCCGGTGGGCCACGATCGTGCGCGAACGCTACGGCGCCTCCACCGACAAGGCGTCGATGTTCCGCTTCGGCTGTGTGGCCGGCGGCGCCTCGCTGTACGCGCCGCAGGCCCAGAACAACCTCGTCCGGGTCGCCTACGAGGCGATGGCCGCGGTGCTCGGCGGCGTGCAGTCGATGTTCACCGCCGCGTGGGACGAGCCGTTCGCGCTGCCCAGCGAGGAGTCCGCGACGCTGGCGCTGCGCACCCAGCAGATCCTGGCCTACGAGACCGGCGTCACGAAGGTGGCCGATCCGCTCGGCGGCTCCTACTTCGTCGAGGCGCTGACCGACGCCACCGAGGAGAAGATCATCGAGATCATGGACGACCTCGAGACAGCACGGCGGCATGGTCCGTGCCATCGAGGACGGCTACCTGCAGGGCCTGATCGCCGACGAGGCGTTCAAGATCCACCAGGAGGTCGAGTCCGGCGACCGGCCGGTCGTCGGCGTCAACAAGTTCGTCTCCGATGAGCCGCCGCCCGAGATCGACACCTACGAACTGGACGCCGAGGGCCGCGACCTGCAGCTCAAGCGGCTGGCCAAGGTCAAGGCCGAGCGCGACTGCCGCGGCCGTCGCGGCCAGCCTCGCGGCGCTGTCCAGCGCGGCGGAGGGGACCGACAATCTGATGCACAAGCTGATCGACTGCGCCAACGCCTACTGCACGGTGGGCGAGATGGTTTCGGCGCTCAAAGCGGTGTGGGGCGAGTTCCAGCAGCCGGTGGTGTTCTGATGAGCTGCGCAAGCTCCAGGGCAGTGGCCGTCCGCGTTCTCGTCGCCAAGCCCGGCCTCGACGGCCACGACCGCGGGGCGAAGATCGTCGCGCGCACGCTGCGCGACGCCGGGTTCGAGGTCATCTACACCGGCATCCGGCAGCGCATCGAGGACATCGTGTCGATCGCGCTGCAGGAAGACGTTGCGCTGGTGGGCCTTTCGATCCTGTCCGGCGCGCACCTGGCGCTGACCACGCGCACCGTCGAGGCGCTGCGGGCCGCCGACGCCGGCGACATCGCCGTGGTCGTCGGCGGCACCATCCCGCAGAGCCGACGTGCCCAAGCTGTTGTCGGCGGGTGCCGCCGCGGTGTTTCCGACCGGCACGCCGCTGGATGACCTTGTCCGACGAGGTGCGCAAACTGACGTCGGAGCGGGCGGGCGAAGCAGGGCTGGGAACGAGACAAGGTGGGAGAGTGACATGCGGCTTGGCGTGATGATCGGGGCCGAGCGCGGCGACATGGCCCGCAAGGTCAACAAGCTGGTCGCCGACATCGAGTGGGCCGAAGTCCGCGGGGATGGACACCGCGTGGATGCCGCAGGTGCCCAACGACTTCGACTGCCTCACCATGGTGGCGCTGATGGCTGCGCACACGTCACGCATCGAGCTCGGCACGGCCGTGGTGCCGCTGCAGGCGCAGCACCCGATCGCGCTGGCGCGCCAGGCGCTGTCGGTGCACGCGATGGCACGGCGGTCGGCTGGCGCTCGGCGTCGGGCCGTCGCACCACTGGATCGTGCGCGACATGCTCGGCATCCCGTACGAGAAGCCCGCCGCCTACACCCGCGACTACCTCGAGGTGCTCAACACCGCGCTGGCAGGCCCCGGCGAGGTCGACGTGGAGAACGACAACTTCACCGTGCACAACCCGACGGTGCTGGGCGCCGAGTCGCCGATGCCGGTGCTGGTCGCCGCGCTCGGACCGGTGATGCTGCAGATCGCGGGCGAGCACGCCGACGGCACCGTGCTGTGGATGGCCGACGAGAAGGCGATCGGCGACCACATCGCGCCGCAAGATCAACAAGGCCGCCGCCGACGCGGGTCGCCCCGCGCCGCGCATCGTCGCGGGCATCCCGGTGTGTCTGTGCGCCAACTCCGAGATCGACGCCGCGAAGGACCGCGCCAACCGCATCCTGGCCGAGGCCGAGACGTCGCCGAACTACCAGAGGCTGCTGGACCGCGGCGACGCGCGCGACGTCGGCGATCTGTGCGCCGCCGGCGACGAGGAAGCGATCCTGGCGCGGTTCAAGCAGTTCGCCGACGCCGGCGTGACCGACCTGTCGGTGCGCCTGCTGCCGATCGGGGACACCCGTGACGAGCTGATCGCGTCGAAATACCGCACGCGCGAGGTGATCGCGCGAGCTGGCCAAGGCAGTGCGATGAGCGCCAGCGCCCCGCTGGCGGGTATCCGCATCCTCGAGGTCGGCGTCATGCTGGCCGGCCCGTACGCGACGATGCTGCTCGCCGACCTCGGCGCCGAGGTGATCAAGATCGAGCCGCCGGGCGGCGAGATCTCCCGACAGGTCAGCGACAGCTACTTCGCCAGCCTCAACCGCAACAAGCAGAGCGTCGTGCTTGACCTGCGATCGGAGGCCGGGCGGCAGCGGCTCGGCGAGCTGGTCGCGAAATCGCATGCGCTGCTGGTGAATATGAAGCCGTCGGCGATCCGCCGGCTCGGCCTGACCTACGAGGCGCTGCGGCAGTTCAACGAGCGGATCGTCTGCGTCGCGCTGACCGGATTCGGGTTGGACGGCGGCGACGATCCCGCGTTCGACTACGTCATTCAGGCGGCGACGGGCGTCGCGGCGATGACCGGCCACCCGGACGATCCGCCGACCCTGCCGGGCTACTCGTCGGCGGACAACTCCACCGGGTTGGCCGCGGCGTCTGGGCCTGCTGGCGCAGATCGTCTCGGGGCGCGGCGGTCAGGTCGACGTGTCGCTGCGCGACGTGATGCTGTCCCAGCTGAACTACCGGGCGTCGGCCTATCTCAACGACGGCGCCGAGCCGCAGCGCTATCCGTACGGCGCGCACTCGTATTACGTTCCGGCGCAGCTGTTCGCGACGGCGGACGGCTATCTGGCGCTGTTCATCACCCACGACGGATTCTGGAGGTCGTTCGCCGCGGAGGCCGGCATCGAGGGCTTCCCGACGATGGCCGAGCGTGCGGCGCGACGCGACGAGGTGCTCGCCGTCGTCGCCGCGGCGCTGGCCACCGACACCGCGGAGGGCTGGGAAGCGCGGCTGCGCCCGCTCGGGATCCCGGCCGCTGCGGTGCGCACGCTGCCCGAGGCGTTGGAGGCGACGCCGGAGGTCGTCGTCACCGCGGGAGATTTCCGGTTGGTCGGCAGCCCGATCCGCGTCGACGGCTACGAGCCCGACTACCGGCCGCCGCCGCGCATCGACGAGCACGGCAACATCACGGCTTCGCCGGCTCAGTCGTCGTAGTTGACGCTGATCGAGTCGGTGTCCGGAACGGCCTGGCAGGTCAGGACGTATCCCTCCTCGACCTCGTCCTCGTCAAGCGCGTCGTTGACCCGCATGGTGGCGCGTCCCTCGGTCAGCTTGGCCATGCAGGTGCCGCAGTTGCCCGCTTCGCAGGAGAACGGCGGGGACAGGCCGGCGCGCCGGGCGCTCTCCAGCAGCGTCTCGTTCGCCACCCGGGCCACCGACACCTTCTTGCGGTCGAGGAGGATCGTCACCTGCCCGGCACCGTCCTGGGCGGGCGGTGCGGGCATCGGTCTGCCGTCATCAGACCTCTCCTGGCGACGTAGATTCTGGCTATTAGAGAATACCATTCTCGTTATAATGATAGGGTATTCTCAATCGCATCGTAGGACCGTCGACGGCCAGTGAGGACAGGGTGTGAGTGAGGCCGATCGCGCTCGCCTTCGAGGAGCGGGAGTACACGCTTCCGCAGCTCGACGCCCTGGCCGGCGGCATGGCGACCACCCTCGAGCAGCGCGGCGTGCGGGCCGGCGATCGGGTCGCGCTGATGTCGTCGAACCGGCCGGAATTCGTCATCGCGCTGCGGGCGATCTGGCTGCTCGGCGCCGCCGCGGTCCTGCTGAGCCCGGCGTGGAAGCGCGCCGAGGTCGAGCACGCGCTCGCGCTGACGCAACCCGCCCACGCGGTCGGCGACCACCCGGTGCTGGCCGAGTTGATGCCGATGCTGCACCTCGACGAGCCCATCACGCCCGAGTCGCGTCCGGTCGAGAGCCCCGACTCCGGCGCCGACGCCCTGTTCGTGTTCAGCTCCGGCACCACCGGCATGCCCAAGGCGGTCCGCCACACCCACGCGTCGTTCGCGGTGGCCGTGCGGCACTGGCGCGACGCGCTGCAGCTGTCGTCGGCGGACCGCATGCAGATCATGACGCCGCCGTCGCACATCCTCGGCCTGCTCAACATCGCGATGGCGCTCGAGACGGGCGCCTGGATCCGGCTTGCACCGCCGGTTCGACATCGACCCGATGCTGCGCCACATCGAATCCGACCGGATCACCATCGAGATGGCCGTGGCGCCCATCGCTTTGGCGCTGGCCGCCCATCCGGAGCTGGAGTCCTACGACCTGTCGTCGCTGCGGTACGTCATGTGGTGCGCGACGCCGGTGACGGAGAGCGTCGCCGAAGCCGTGACGGGCAGGGCCGGGGTGACCTGGGTGACCGCCTACGGCGCCAGCGAATTGCCGGTGATCTCGTGCAACCAGATCGAGGGCGCGCGTCTCGACACCGTCGGCCGCGCGGCGTCCGGGCGTGAGTGTGCGGATCGCGTCGCTGGATACGGGCGAGGCGGTCGGGCCCGGCGAGCTCGGCGAGATCCAGGTCCGATCGGATTCCGCGATGGCCGGCTACCTGCCGGATTCGGCGACGGCCGACGCCTTTTCGGACGGCTGGTACCGCACCGGCGACGTCGGACACCTCGATGCCGATGGCTGGCTGCGGATCACCGACCGGTCGAAGGAGATGATCAAGGTGCGCGGGTTCCAGGTCGCGCCCGCCGAGATCGAGGCGGTGCTGCACGGACATCCCGCGGTCGAGGACTGCGCGGTGTTCGGCGTGCCCGACGCGGTCAATGGCGAGGCCGTGATCGCGGCCGTGAAGACCTGCCAGCCCGTCGAGGCCGACGAGCTGATCACGTTGGTCGCCGACCGGCTGGCGTCCTACAAGCGGCCGAGCCGAGTGGTGTTCGTACCCGAAATCCCGCGCCTGCCTTCCGGAAAGGTGTTGCGTCGAGTGCTGAAGGAGCGGCTGTGGACGTCCGTCTGACGAGTGAACAGCAGCAGCTGCGAGAGGCCGCGGCCAAGCTGGCCGACGACCTCGGTCCCGGGTCGGTCGCCGATCTCGACGACGAGATCCGTGTCGCCCGGCTGGAGAAGGCGGTGGACGCGACGGGTTTCCGCACGCTGCGCTCCGACGGCGCATCCGGTGTCGAGGTGGCCATCGTCGCCGAGGAGTTCGCGCGCGGCCTCGTCGACGTGCCGTTCCTCGGACCGATGCTCGCCGACGACCTGCAGCGGGTGCTCGGCCGCGAACCGTCGGCACCCGGCGCGGAGTTCGAGTCCGTCGACCTGACGAGAAGTATTGCCGGAGTGGTCGAATCGCCGCCCGAGCTGGACGAGCTGTCCGCCGAGGACGCCGCCCGCTGGCGTGCGCTGGCGCTCGCGGTCACCTGTGCCGACCTGGTCGGCGCCGCACGGGGCACGCACGCTCTGGCCTGCGAGTACGCGAAGGTGCGCGAGCAGTACGGCGCGACCATCGGGTCCTATCAGGCCGTCGGGCACCTGCTGGCCGAGAGCCTGGCCCTCATCGAGGGCTCGATCAGCGTGTCCCGGCATGCCGCGTGGGCCGTCGACGAATTGCCTCCCGCCGAAGCCATCGAGGCCGGGCGGGTGGCCAAGATCTACTGTGCGCGTGCGGCTATGACCGTCTGCGAGACCTCGATCCAGGTGCACGGCGGCATCGGCAACACGTGGGAGTGCCTCGCGCACGTCTACCTGCGCCGGGTGCTGACGGCCACCGAGCTGTGGCCCGTGAAGCTGGAGGAGCTGACCATTGGACTTTCGTGATTCGCCGGAGGAAGCCGCATTCCGGGAAAGGCTGCGCGGCTGGCTGACCGAGCAGAAGGGCAAGTTCCCGACGTCGGGCGACGAGTACTGGGCCGCCCAAGGCGCCTGGCATCAGGCGCTCTACGAGGCCGGCTTCTTCGGCACGTCGTGGCCCAAAGAGTTCGGCGGCCAGGACCTGCCGCCGGTGTACGACGTCATCGTCGACGAGGAGATCGCGAAGGCGGGTGCCCCGGCGCGGCCCAGCCTCGGCTACCTCGTCGTCGCCTTCGGCCATCACGGCAGCAAGGAACTGCAGCAGCGTTTCCTGCCCGGCATGATCAACGGCACCGAGCGGTGGTGCCAGGGCTTCTCCGAGCCGGGCGCGGGGTCCGACCTGGCGTCGCTGACCACCACCGCCACCCGCGAGGGCGGGGATTCTTGAGTACGTCATCCACGGGCACAAGATCTGGACGAGCTACTCCGATGTCGCCGACTGGTGCCTGCTGCTGGCGCGCACCGACAAGGACGTGCACCCAAACACAAGGGCATTTCGGCGTTCGTCGTCTCGATGCACCAGCCCGGTGTCGAGCAGCGACCGCTGAAGATGATCAGCGGCGTCACCAAGGAATTCGGCCAGGTGGCGTTCGACGGCGCCAGGGTGCCCGCCGACCAGATGGTGGGCGCGCCGGGGGACGGCTGGAAGATGGCGATGACCGTCGTCAGCCATGAGCGGGAGCCGTCGACGCTCGGATTCTCGGCACGCTACGGGAAGCTGGTGCGCCAGTTGGCATCCCGCGTGGACGGTGCGACGCCGGACGAATTGTCCTGGGCGTGGGTGCAGACCGAGATGCTGCGGCTGCACGTGCGCAGGCGGCTCTCCGAGCAGCTCGACGGCATCACCCACGGGCCGCAGGGATCGCTGGACAAGCTGCTGATGACCTGGGTCGAGCAATCCGTCGGCCACGCCGCGCTGGCGACCGTCGGCACCAATGACCCCGAGCTGTTCGGCGCCTACATGTACAGCCGCGCGCAGAGCGTGATGGGCGGGACCTCACAGATTCAGAAGAACATCATCGCTTCACGCATTCTAGGATTGGGTGTGTGATGAGCGCTTGCGCGAAGAACGGAAGGAACTGAAATGTACGACATGCCAGACGAAATCGACGTCAAGGCCGACGGCGGCCTGCGCATCATCACGCTCAATCGCCCTGATGAGCTCAACGCGGTCAACGATGCGTTGCACGTCGGGCTGGCCAAGATCTGGGAAGCGCTCAACGAGGATGCCGGTGCGCGGGCGGCCGTGATCACCGGTGCGGGCCGGGCATTTTCGGCCGGCGGTGACTTCAACTACCTCGACGAGCTGCGCAGCGATGAAGCCTTGCGCCAGAAGACGATCAAGCACGGCCGTGACCTCGTCATCGGCATGGTGCGATGCCGCATCCCGGTGGTCGCCGCGGTCAACGGTCCGGCCGTCGGGCTGGGCTGCAGCCTGGCGGCCCTCTCGGACATCGTCTACATGGCCGAGACCGCGTTCTTCGCCGACCCGCACGTGTCCATCGGACTGGTGGCCGCCGACGGCGGGCCGCTGGTGTGGCCGTCTGCAGATCAGCATGTTGCAGGCCAAGGAGTTCGCATTCACCGGTGATGCGGATCAAGGCCGGCGCGAGCGCTCGAACTGGGGATGGCCAACCACGTGGTCGCCGACCCGCTGGCCGAGGCGATCGCGTGCGCGAAGAAAATCATGGAGCTGCCGCAACAAGCGCTCGAGAGCACCAAGCGGCTGATGAACATCCAACTCGAGAAGTCGGTGATGGCGTCGCTGGACTACGCCAACCTGTCCGAGTACGTGTCCTTCGGCACCGCCGACTTCAACAAGATCGTCGACGGGCTTATCGCCAAGAACAAGTAGCCGCTTCACTGCTCGCGCCCCTCAACCGCGCGGTTCTTATCACGCCGATTCAAACCGGTCACCCAATCGCGTGTCCCCGTTAGCGTCGAATCGTCGATGTTCGCAATCACTTTCGAGGGGACGGGTTTGATGACTGCTGCGACGGATACTGCGCTGCAGGTAGCGCCGCTGTCGGGATGGACCGGCGCGCTGATCACCGGAGTCGATCTATCGGGCCCGCTGTCTGACGACCAGAGGGCGGTCATTCGTAACGCGCTGCACGAGTGGAAGGTGGTGTTCTTTCGCGATCAGACACTCGACCACGCCGGCCAGATCGCCTTCGGCGCCCGGTTCGGTGAGGTGACACCGGGGCATCCATACGAGGGCGACTCCGCCCCGGCGGGATTTCCACAGATCCACACCGTCTCACCCGCCGCATACGACCATCGGTACGGCACGCGATACCGCAAGAAGCAGAGCCCGAACGGCCCCGGTTGGCACGCCGATGTAACCCCGCTGATCAACCCACCGTCGCACTCGATCCTTCGCGCCGAGAAGGTGCCGCCGTACGGCGGCGACACCCAGTTCGTCAACGTCGCCGCCGTCTACGCAGGGCTCTCCGAATCGGTCCGCGGCTTCATCGATGAGCTGCGGGCCGAACATCGCTTCGGCGCAACCGTAGCCGCTGATCGCAGCTCCGAGAAGATCGGCGACCTGGTCCGCACCAACCCGCTGGCCTCGATCCACCCTGTCGTCCGGGTCCATCCGGAGACCGGCTGAACGAGTGCGTCTACGTCAACCCGTCCTTCACCCGTGAGATCGTCGACCTCGCACCCCGCGAAAGCAGGCACGTGCTCGACCTGTTGTTCGAGGAGATCGCCCGCCCCGAGTACTCCGTGCGATTCAAGTGGGCACCGGGAAGCGTTGCGTTCTGGGACAACCGGGCCGCATTGCACCTCGCCCCACGCGACTTCGAGCACGTCGACGGCGATCGCGTCCTGCACCGCATCACGTTGGTGGGCGATGTTCCGGTCGGACCCGACGGCCGCCGCATCGGAGTCGATAGCGGGCGACTTCTTCGGCGCCGCCTGACATGGCAATCGTGCTCCCCCGGTCGCGGTCGACAGCCGAGTCTCGCCGGCCGGACCGGGTGCTCGTCGATCCCCGCGCGGTGATCGGCAAGCGCAGCGCGAGCACCAGCTCGTCCCACGCTCGCTGCAGCGGCTGCTGGGCCCGGTGTTGCTGGTCGCGCTGTGGCAGATCCTGTCCACCACCGGGGTTTTCGACGACCGCACGGTGCCGCCGCCGACGAGCGTGGTGAGTGCGGGGGTCCGGCCTCATCGCCGACGGATCGCTACAGGAACACCTGTTCACGAGTCTGCTTCGGGTCGGCTACGGGCTCGTCTTCGGCATCGTGCTCGGCTTGGGCCTGGCGCTGGTCTCCGGGCTGTCGCGGGTGGGGGAGAACTTCGTCGACGCGAATATGGAAGTGCTGCGGGCGGTTCCGAACTTCGCCCTGGTGCCGCTGCTCATCGTCTGGTTCGGGATCAGCGAGGTGCCGAAGATCACCCTGATCACCCTCGCGGTGGCAGTCGCCATCTACATCAACACCTTCAGCGCGATCCGCAGCGTGGACGCCGGCCTGGTGGAAGCCGCGCGGTCGTTCGGCGCGGGCCGGGCCGAACTGATCTACCGGGTGATCATTCCCGGTTCCCTTCCCGGTTTCCTCGTCGGCCTTCGCCTTGCGCTCACCGCGTCATGGCTGTCGCTGATCTTCGCCGAGACGATCAACGCGAAACGGGGCCTCGGCCGGATGATGACCGATGCCCGCGAGTACTTCCAGATCGATGTCGTATTCGTGCTGATCGCCGTGTATGCGATCCTCGGCCTGGCATCGATCCTCGTCGTCCGCTTCCTGGAAGCACGGCTGCTCACCTGGAGACGCGCGTATGACGGCGACTGAACTCGAAACCGACACCGTCGTCGTCGCCCACGATGTCCGAAAGACGTTCGGCGACAATGTCGTCCTCGACGGGCCTCGATCTCGAGATCCGGGCGGGAGAGTTCGTTGCGATGCTGGGTCGCAGCGGCTCGGGCAAGAGCACCTTCTTGCGTGCGCTCGGCGCACTCGACGGTGACTTCGACGGCGAGGTTCGCGTGCCGGCGCGGCGGGCGATCGTATTCCAGGATCCGCGGCTGCTGCCATGGCAGCGGGTGTTGACCAACGTGACCGTCGGGCTGCCCGCGACGGCCGCAGTGCGGGAGCAGGCCCGCGTCGCGCTGGGCGAGGTGAGCCTGGCCGACAAGGCCAAGGTGTGGCCACGGACGCTGTCGGGCGGCGAAGCGCAGCGCGTCGCGCTGGCCCGGGCACTGGTCCGCGAGCCTGAGCTGCTTCTTCTCGACGAACCGTTCGGTGCCCTGGACGCGCTCACCCGCATCAAGATGCACGGACTGCTGCTCGCCCTGTGCCGTCGGCACAAGCCGGCCGTGCTGCTGGTCACCCACGACGTCGATGAGGCGATCCTGCTGGCCGACCGGGTGATCGTGCTGACCGACGGAGCCATCTCGCTTGACGTGGAGGTCTCGGTGCCCACCCCTCGCGTCCGGGATTCACAGCGAGTTCGCGACGCTGCGGCGTCGCCTGCTCGGCGAACTCGGCGTCACCGGAGAAGTTCAGCTGTGAAACGTGCTGCGCGCACCTGACGAAGGACCTACAAACATGTCAAACTTTTCGCGTCTGCGGTGGAAGCTTTCTGCGCTGCTGGCGGTCTCAGTGTTGGTCGCCGCCTGCGGCCTCTCCGACGATGAGGCAGGCAATGCGATCGATTCGGTCGAGATCGCTACGAAGACCGACGTACCCGCAGGCACGAAGCTCGTCGTCGCCGAGCAGAACGCGACGCAGTCACTGCCGTGGAACCTCGCCAACGCCGGTAAGGACGCTCCGTACGCGGTGGAGTTCGCGGACTTCAGCGGCGGCGCCGCGGTGATCGAGGCGCTGCGGTCGGGTGCCGCCGACATCGGTTCCATCGGCGAGGCGCCGGTGCCGATCGCCGTCGACAGTGGCGTCACCGACCTGGTCACCATTGGGCTGCAGGCGAATCCGGGTACCAGCGGTGGGTACTACCTGGTGGCCAAGCCCAACAGCGGCGTCACCAAGATCGAGGACCTTCGCGGTAGGCGCGTGGCCTATCCGCCGGGCTCGGGGCGCCACATGATCACCGCGGCGCTGCTCAAACAACACGGCCTGGACCTGCAAGACCGATGTTCAACCGGTGGAACTGGCTGGGGCAGAGGTGGTTCCGACCTTCGCGGCCGGCGCGGTCGACGCTGCCATCGTGCTTGGCAACCAGTACTACCAGCTAGGCGAGCCGCCGATACTCGGCGACGGAACGGGAATCAACACCGGTATCCAGAGCCTGATCGTGCGCAAGGACATTCTCGACAACCCGGCCAAGGCGGCGGCGATCGGCGACTATGTCGGTCGGGCTATCGCCGCCAACAACTGGAAGGACAGCCATGCCGACGAGTGGATCAACGAGTACTACGTCAAGCAGCAGGGCATCACGTTCGACCAGGGCAAGAAACTCTACGAGGAGGACGGTGTCGCCTCCTACTACCCGATCGACCCCGCCTCGACGGCCCTGTTTCAGACTGTCGCCGACGGCCTTTACGACACCGGGACGATTAAGGCGCACGTCGACCTGAAGCCGTATGTCGACGGCAGGTACAACGACATCGTACGGGCCCAGAACGAGCTCGACGGTGTGACACCCAAGCCGATCAATCTCTGACGAAGAGGAGAACTGCGATGACACAGGCAATTTCACGGCTCGAGGTCAAGCCGCAATCTGGTTGGACCGGGGCCGAGATTCACGGGGTCGATCTGACCAGGCCGCTGGATCAACAGCAAATCGCCGAGATCCGGGCGGCGCTGTTGACGTGGAAGGTGGTGTTCTTCCGCGATCAGTTGATCGATCACGACGACCACCTGCGCTTCGCCTCGGCGTTCGGTGCACCCACACCCGCCCATCCACTCTTCGATGCGATCGCAGACCCGAACTATCCGACCATCTATCCGATTTTCCGGGACCGGTTCAAAACCCGCTACGGCAGTAGCCGCGGATTCGACAAACCGCACTGGCATGCTGACGTCACGGCCGCGCTCAACCCGCCGGCGGCGTCCATCCTGAGAGCCGAGGTCATTCCCCCGTACGGCGGAGACACCCAGTGGTCCAACACCGTCGCCGCGTACGCCGGGCTGTCTGCGCCCGTCCAACGTCTCGCCGACAAACTCCGTGCGGTGCACCGCTTCTCACCGCCGGACGGCACGACCGCCACGGAGGACTATCAGCGGCGGGTAAGCCGGCGCCCGCTGGTCACCGAACATCCCGTTGTCCGGGTGCATCCCGAGACGGGTGAGAAGGCACTGTACGTCAATCCTGGGTTCACGACCCACATCGTCGGTGTTTCGCCGCACGAGAGCCGTCGGCTACTCGGTCTGTTCTACGACGAGTTGGTCCGCCCCGAATACACGGTGCGGTTCAAGTGGGAGCCGGGCAGCATTGCCTTCTGGGACAACCGATCCACCGTGCACCTCGCGCCGACCGATCTGACGATTGACCACGACCGCCGGTTGTACCGGGTGACATTGGTGGGCGACGTGCCACAGGGTCCCGATGGACGGCCGTCGGAAGCGCTGGACGGCGAACCCTTCGCGGCGATCTAATCTGAGCGAGGGGCGCGCAACGCGGTCATCGGGCAACCCAGGTCGAGTAGACGCCAAAAACCAGCAGGGACACGGCATAGATACCGACCAGAACACCAGCCCCAATCAGATTGGTCCGGGAGCTTTTCGGCGAGAGCCACCATTTGAACCGCCGAGCAGACCAGCCCACCAACCAGTTGAGTACGAGGACGCTGAAAATTTGGCTGACGAACAAGGACAGCCAGTAGGGCACGCCGTTATCGGTCAATAAGGGCGTCTGCACCAGGACGCCGAAGACGAACACCAAAGGGTAAAGCACCATCAACACCAGCATGTTCATCTTCCACACGGCCGGAGGAGGTGCACCCTCCGCCGGCTTGAACCATTGGTCAAATCCGGTGCGCACGATCCGGGCGTGTAGCTCTTCGGTGAACGGTTCGGCCTCCTTCAGTAACGCGAGCCGTTCGGGCGAATCCAGCCACGACTGCAGGTTGACCTCGGAATCAAAGCGAAGGATGGAGACCCAGCTGTCCTGCACGCCAGGAATTGGGGGCTCGAACTTGAAACCCTGAAAGCCCTTGGCTTTCGACTGGACCCTCGCGACCTTCTGTTCCCACGCCCGATATTGCGCATCAAGGCCGGGCTTGAGCTTCGTCGCGATAATTGCGGACGCCGGCGAAGGCAGGACACCGACTCCTTCATCCTTCAATATGTGAACGTCATCCTGACCAACCAGCATCGGCAATGCGTGCTCGATCAGGCCGAGCCGCTCTCTCGAATTCAGCCAGGAGGTTGCGGTTTCGAGACTCGCGAAGCGTTGCAGAATGACCCAATCGATCTGCGCCGGCGGGTTCGGCGGCATGACCGTTTGCTCGATGAAGCCGTCGAAGCCGGATGCTGCATTGCTGATCCGCTGCTGCAGTTCGGAGAAATCGTCGTCGCGCCCGACATGCACCCGCGTTTGAATAACGATCGTCACCCCGGGCCTTGCCGTCTGTGTCACGCGCTGCTGTTCTCTTCGCTTCAACCAGCGTCCGGTGCCACGACTCGGATCGGCACGCCTGCCGATCCGGCACTGATCATGGTCGTATCTTCCTCCGCGAGCGTGCGTGTTGTGTCGTCGATCCGCGGCGTGTCGGCCGCAGACACGCACGCTCGCGGGAAGGGTGAGGAGTTGAATGAATTGCTTGATTTACCGCTGACTTCTGGTGTTCACTGAGGCCGTGGTCGACGCCGTCGGTCCCGACAACGCAGCGCAGATCGTCAGCGATTCCGTCGAGCGTTTTGTCGGTCTCGCATGACCACGCTCGACGTCATCCCCGAGGTGCCCGACCTGGCGCGCATGTACCGCGAGGTCGGCGCGCAGCTGCGTGCGGCGATGACCGAACATGGTGTCGACGCGCTGATCCTGTTGATGAACGGCCATGTCGCCTATGCGACGGGCGTGAGCTGGCCACTGCTGGACGGCGGCCTGTCCCACGTCGAACGTCCAGTCGCGGTCGTCCTGGTCGATGACGAGCATCCGCACCTGTTCATGCCCTTTCGCGAGGGGGTGGCATTCGACTGTCAAATCCCCGCCGACCACGTGCACGGCCCGCTCTATCTCGAGTTCGACGAAGGCGTCGAGCAATTCGAACGCGTGCTCGCCGAGCTCGTCCCCGGGCGTGCCAGCGTGGCCGTCGACGAGATGCCCGGCGCGATGCACCGCGCCGCGGACAGGCTCTTCCCCGCGGGCGCACCGTCGGACGCCGCCGTGGTGGTCGCCGCGGCGCAGCTGATCAAGACATCGGACGAGATCTCGTGCATCCGTACGGCGTGCCGCATCACCGAGCGGGCGATGGTCGACGTGCAGAAGCAGTTGGTGCCGGGTGTGCGTCAGATCGATCTGTCCGGCGCATTCGCGCGGCGCTCGTTCGAACTGGGCGCCACCGCCAACATGCTCGACGCGATCTGGCAGGTCATGCCCACTTCGCGGGCCGAGGGTGTCTGGACGAGCCACGGCGACCTGGCGCTGCCGTTGCTCACCACGGAGCGGGAACTTGCGGCGGGTGACGTGCTGTGGATCGACATCAGCATCACCTACGCCGGGTATTGCTCGGACTTCGGCCGGACCTGGGTTGTCGGTCAGGAACCGTCGCCGCGCCAGCATGCGCAGTTCCAGAGGTGGCACGAGATCCTGGACGCGGTGCTCGCCGTCACAAGGGCGGGCGCGACCGCCGGTGATCTCGCCCGCGCCGCGACCGCGGCGAACGGCGGCGTCAAACCGTGGCTGCCGCACTTCTACGTCGGCCATGGCATCGGCACCTACCCGGCCGAAGCACCGTTCATCGGAACGGATCTGGGGGAGGAGCACGACGACAACTTCGTGTTCCCGCACTCGATGGCGCTGGTGTTGGAACCCGTCGTCTGGGAAGACGGCACGGGTGGCTATCGCAGCGAAGAGATCGTGATCACCACCGAAGACGGCTTCACACGAATCACGGACTATCCGTACGCGCCCTACGGACGCTGACGCTGTTCTTCGCGCGCGAGCAGATCCGATCGCTGCTCGACTAGAGCTGCGACAGCACGTCGCCCAAACCGCGTGTCTCCCAGAGGTTGAGGACGTTGGTGAGCATTTGCAGGGGGGCCCGCACACCTTCGTCGTCCCTGATCCGCGGATCGGTCCGTGTCGTCTGCGACCCGGCGTCCGGCAACCGCCTGCGGATCAGCGCGGGGACGTCGAGCAGCCACGTGATACCCATCAGGGCCGCATACAGTGCGAGGTGGCGGCTCAGCGCGACCGCATCGAGCACGGGCCCGCCGCTGTCACGAACCTCCGCGCAGAACATCGCCAGCAGGACGTCCAAATGGTTGTCCCACAAGTCGGTTTCGGCGCCCGAGAGCGCTCCCCAGATGGCCATCGCCATGTTCATCTGACTTACGCATCCCCAGTCCATCAGTCCGCAGCCAAGCTCACGGCCTTGGGCGCGCCAGAACCACGCGTTGTCGACGTTGGCGTTCCAGTGGCACAGCGCGATGTAGTCTTCGGCATCCCTGAGGTGGTTCCACACCTCGGGTTCCCGCTTCAGCAGCTCGTGTGCCTCCGCCGTCAGTCGCGACGCGAATTGCGTCGAGGAGACATTGGCCGCGAAGAGACCGGGATGGGCCCGAGTGAAGTCGGCCAGTCGGGCCAGCCGACGGTCGAGCTGTTCGGAGGTGTAGGCGACCCGCTCGCCGACCGTTGCGGCCTGGAGGTCGACGGGGAACTGGTCGACGAGGCCGCCGGGCAGCCGTCCCGAACGGTGTGTGCCCGCGAGCCGCGCGACGGCGGTCAGCAACGCGCGGTAGTGTTCGAGCTGGCCGGGCATCTCGTAGTCGAGGCATTTGTGGTACTGACGCTCGATTCCGTTGGTGCCGAAGGCGATCCGCTCGCTGATGATGAGGCCGGTGCCTGACTCGCAGTGGTAGTCGGCGAACTGCGTGCGCCGGGACGGCGATGGGGAAGCCGGGTGCCCGGGCCAGCGATGCGAACCGGACCTCGGACTCCATCTGAGTGCGGCCACGGTCACGGACGGCGTCGTCGAAGTCTCGGGAGAACTTCACGAACAGGCCGCTGTGCACACCCGGTTGGGGTTTCGCGTACCGGACGTCGAGGATGGCTTTGCGTCCGGTGCTGCCCCCTGTTACGTCCTCGAGCCTGTCGATGCCCGCCACGCTGTTGTCGTCGCCGAGCACGCCGGTGGCACGAAACGCCTTGTCGAGGAATGCCGTTCCACCCTCACGCAGCGCGGCGACATGTGCGGGAAAGGACAGACCTGTGTTGTCGCCTCCTACCCAGCCCGCTGTCACCAGGTCTGCTCGGCCGAGCGGACCAGGATCTCGTTCACCGCCGCCCGCCGATCGCGGGTGACCATGAACATCACCGCGTCAGCGATGTCTTCGGGCCGAAGCTTGACCATGCCCGCGGTCCGCTCATTCTGGGCTTCCTTCGCCTGCCCCGAAAGGTGATCCATGATCTCGGTCTGCACCGTGCCCGGCTCGACGATGCCGACGCGCACCCGCTTTCCGATCAGCTCTTGGCGGATCCCCTCGCTGAACGCGT
Organism: uncultured Actinomycetota bacterium; assembly: GCA_963766945.1. Lineage (GTDB taxonomy): Bacteria > Actinomycetota > Actinomycetes > Mycobacteriales > Mycobacteriaceae > Mycobacterium. Next base: position 184,215 of record CAVYCT010000028.1, on the reverse strand, counting down.
TGACGCCGAACTTGGTCAGCGAATACACCGCGGTGCCCGGCCTGGCCACCCGTCCGCCGGTCGAGCTGATCGTGACGACATCGGCGACGCCGCGCGGAGAGTCGGCTGCGGCCGCGATGAGATGCGGCAGCGCCGCGTGGGTGGCGTAGAGAACACCCTGCACGTTGACGGACACGAGGTCGTCCCAGTCCGCGAGCGGTGCGTCGTCGGCATTGCCCATGCGCAAGAGCCCGGCGTTGTTCACCAACGTGTCGAGGCGGCCCAGCTCGTCGACGGTGGTTCCCACTGCCGCGATGACCTGCTCGGCATCGGTGACATCGGCGGGGACGACCAGCGCGGTGCCGCCCGCCGCTTCGATGCCGGCCTCGAGATCCTGCAGTCGATCGGCGCGGCGTGCCAGAAGCGCGACAGCCGCGCCCGCGGCGGCCAGCGCCTGGGCGGTCGCCGCGCCGATGCCGCTGCTCGCCCCGGTAACCAATGCGACCGTCCCTGACAGCGGTGATGTCATGTGTTCAGTGCTCCTGCCTGCCCGAGGATCTCGCCGAAGACGTAGTCATTGTCCTCACCCAACTCGGGGGCCCCTCGCTCGATGCGTGCAGGGCACCGCGCCAGCCGCCACGGCGGACCCAGCACGGGTCGCTGTCCCTCCCGGTGATCGGAGACGAAGCGATATGCGCCGCGCTCCCACAACAACGGATCGCTGATCACGTCGACCGCGGTGGCGCTTTTGGCCGCACTCACCCCGGCGTCGCGCAGCCGCTGCGCGAGCGTCGCGGCCTCGTGCGCCCGAGTGAGGCGGCCAAGTTCGGAATCCAACGCTTCCACGTTTCGCTTCCGTTCCGCCATTGTCGCGTAACGGATGTCGGCGGCCAGATCGTCGGCGCCGAGCACCTCGCACAGCCGCACCCATTCGGTGTCGTCGGCGACCGCGAGGCTGACCCAGTCGCCGCCGGTGCACGGGTAACACCCGTGCGGAGCCATATCGGGATGACGGTTACCGTCCGGCCCAGGCGCAACCCCCGTCACGTTCTGCTCCAGCAGGCTGTCACCGATCATCGAGGAAAGGACCTCGACAGCCGAGACGTCGACGAACTGGCCCTCGCCGGTCCGCTCCCGGTGCAGCAGTGCCGCGATGGCAGCGAATGCGGCCGCCGCTCCCACAGTGGAATCTCCGTAGCGCATGCTGGCGCCCAGGGGAGCTCCGTCGGAATAGCCCACCAACGAGGCGACACCGGCGAGTGCGGCGAAACAAGGGGCATAGCCGGTTTGGTGGCCCATCGGTCCGTCGTTGCCCCACATCTTGATGGATACCGAGATGATGTCGGGTTTGATGGCGGCGAGGTCCGCATACCCGAGACCCTGGCGCTCCATGGCTCCTGGCCGAAGATTGTTGATCACGATGTCGCTGCGTGCGATCAACTCGCGCAGGCGGTCATGTCCCGCCGCGGTCTTGATGTCGAGGTCCACGCTCAGGATTTCGGGATTGATGCTCAGAAAATACGGGGCGTGATTGATGTCGGTGCCGCCGTAGGCGCGCATCTCCTCGGGCTTGTCGAGGCTCTCGATTTTGATGACCTCTGCGCCAAGGAAGGCGAGAAGCTTGCCCGCATACGGGCCAGCCCACACCTTGGTGAGTTCGACCACGCGGACGCCTTGCAGCGGTCCACCGCGGGGTGTCCCCGGTGTCTTCAGCTGCGGCATTTTCACCGTAGGCGCGGCACGCGGGGTACCGATTTCGTCAAGGACCTCGGTGGTGTGCTCGCCGAGACTCGGTGCGGGACTGACGATATGGGCCGGTGAGGCACTCAGGAGATAACCCACGGTGGGGTAGGACGCGACGCCGAGCGCCGGGTGGTTGACGTCGTGGAAGAACTTGCGATGGCGGTATTGCGGTGAGCGCGCGCAGTTCGGCCGCGCCGTTGACGGGCACCAGCGGGACTCCGAGGCGCTGTGCATTCTCGGCGGTGGCCTCTCCGGGCAGGTCGCGCATCCACGTCGCGAACCCGCGCCGGAACTGGGCGACTCGCTGTGGCGTGACGCCGAATTCGAGCCAGTCGTCATCGAAGTCGTCGAGCCAGGCGGGCATCCCCATCAGTTCCTTGAGGCCGATCCAGTGGGCACGGCTGGTCATGTAGAGGTAGACGAACCCGTCACGGCAGGCGAAGAAGGACGCCGGGCCTGCCTGGTCGTAGTCTTCTCGGCTGTTCTCGGGTGCGATCTCGCCGGTGACGAAGCGCCCCAGGATGCAGTCGGCCCGCGAGACCAGGACCGCCTGCTGCGACACGTCGATGAACTCGCCATTGCCGCCGTGCATCCGGCCGAACAACGCCGAAGCCACGCACAGCGCCGCGTCGATGCCCGCCTCGTAGTCCGCGAGGAACCGGCCAGGCCCTTTCAGCGGTGGGCGGCTGGGATCGGCGTGGCTGGGCGTGTGATAGCCCCAGCCGCTGCCATGGAACACGTTGAGGCTCTTGAGAGTCTGGAGTTCCGGCGGTGCACCCTGCCCGTAGGGCGTGACCGAGCAGAAGACGACGCCGGGGTGGCGGCGTGTCACGTCGCTCTGAGTCAACCCGGCAGTTTGGGTCCACGCCGCACCGTGGTCGTCGATCACGGCGTCGGCAGTGGCGATGAGGTCGTGCAGGACATCTGCGCCGCCGGACCTGCTGGGGTCCAGTTCGGCCGATCGCTTGTTCGTATTCAGGTACGCGAACAACGCGCTACCGTCGCGCCCGCCGAGTTGCGGTGCCATCGCCCGGGTGGGACTGCCCCACCCGGGCCGTTCGACCTTGACTATGTCGGCACCCAGGTCGGCGAGCAGCTTGCCGCAGTACTCGCCGGCCACCGATTCCGCCAGCTCGATGATGCGGATGCCGCTCAGTGCGCGACATGTCAGGGCTTGCTGCGCCCTGACCGGCTCAGGCGCCACTCCGGTGGGAAGTTCATGTCGTTGTCCTTCACCACGTTGTTGAGGCCCTTCTCGAAGGTGCCCGTCGGTGAGATCCACGTCGTTCTGCTGGTCGTTCTGGATCATCGGCAGCATCCCTTCGACCATGCCGGTGAGCAGGCTGCCGAAGTACTCGCCCTTGTGCTGCTTGTACAGCTCCAGGAAGGTCTTCTGGACGGCCACCGTGTCGGTGGGCCGGGACTTCGAACACGCCATCGCGTACTTCTTGGTCTCTTCCTCGAGCTTGTCGCGGGGCACCACGCTGTTGATGAAGCCGCAGTCGTACATCTCCTTGGCGCTGAAAGGCCTCCCGGTGAACAGCATTTCGGAGAACTTCCGCAGGCCCATGGTCTCGGCCCACCACCACAGCCGGGGTCCCCATCCGACGTAGCGGAATGCCGGGTGGCCGAACAGCGCGTCGTCGGAGGAGATGACCAGGTCGGCGTCCCCCGCCTGGTAGAAGTGCCAGCCGTAGCAGTAGCCCTTCGCCTCGATGATGCTGATCTTGCGCAGCTCCTGAAGCGGCCGGTTGCCTGCGCGTGCCTTGGCGTAGAAGTCGGTGACGGTCGACAGATAGCGATACGAGCCGCCTGGCGGATACTTGACGCTCGTCGTCGTTGATCGCGAGCTCGTGCAACAGCGGCATCCCGGGGTTCTCCAACATGCGGCGCTGCTCCGGAAGGTCGCCGCCGCTGCCGAAATCCTGTCCCTCGCCGCGGATCACGACGACCTTGACGTCGTCGTCGACATTGCACTTGTGAATCAGGTCGGCGTAGACCTGACGCATGCCCAGGGTGGTCGCGTTCTGCGCATCCGGCCGATCGAAGGTGATCGTGGCGATCCGGTTCTTGCGTGTCCTTCTCGAACTTGATGTACTGCTCGGCTTCCTTCTTCATCTCTTCGTAGTCGAACTCCGGCATGCTCATCTCCTCTATCTGCCTCAACCCGAGCCCCCGGTCCTGCGGCCAGTCTCGCAGTGTCTGAGGGCGGTCGGGCAATTTCGACTCTTCGCTTAATGCCGCTTGCTGCGGGTCCGCACTAGGCGGTGAGCTCTTCGGAGCGCTGGATCGTGCCCGTGATGCCGGATGCATCCTGCTGTGCCAGCAGCACTGCCGCATCTGCCATCGCTTCGGGCGGTTCGACCATCTCGGGCGGGATCTCCATGCCGCCGCCGCCGGCCTGCCAGCCCTCGGTGAGCACCACGCGCGACGGGCTCAGGCAGTTCACAGCGATGTTGTCGGATTTCAGATCCGCGGCGAGACCGAGATAGAGCCGCTCCACGCCTGCCTTCGACACCCAGTAGGCGTTGGCGCCGTGGTCGATCATGCCGACGCCGGTGGTGGTGATCGGCGATCAGCGACCCGCCGCCTCGTGCTCGCACGTGCGGGATGACGGCCTTCGTCACGAGGAAGACACCGGTCAAGTTGACGTTCAAGCACAACTGCCATCGCTTCAGCGGCGTCGACTCGACCGGTCCGAGCCAGAGCACTCCGGCGTTGGCGATCAGGATGTCGATGCCACCGAACTCCGAAACCGTCTGCGCCACAGCGGCTTCCACCGACTCCTCACTGGTGACGTCGCAATTCACCGGCAGTGCTCGGCCGCCCGCGGCCGTGATGCGCTCGGCGACGGCGTGAATCGTGCCGGGTACCTTGCCCTCCTGCTCGGAGCGCGCTGCGACCGCGACCGCCGCTCCTTCGCGCGCCAGCGCCGCGGCGACCGTCGCGCCGATGCCGCGACTGGCGCCGGCGACGAAGGCCACTTGCCCGTCCAGCGCGCCGCTTGGCGCCGGGGTCACTTCTGGGTCATTTCGGTGGGAACCGCAGCGCTCCGTCGAGGCGAATGATTTCGCCGTTGAGGTAGTCGTTTTCGACGATGCTCTGAGCCAGCTGCGCGTATTCCATCGAGCGTCCCATCCGCTTCGGGAACGGCACCTGCGGACCCCAGTACTGCTCGAGCTGGTCGGCCGCCTTGCCGTAGGCGGGGGTGTTGATCGTGCCAGGAGCGATGGTGACGACGCGGATGCCGAGCGGCGAGAGGTCGCGAGCGGCGACGAGCGTCATGCCGAGGACACCGCCCTTGGCGGCGGAGTAGGGGAGCTGGCCGATCTGTCCCTCGTATCCCGCGATCGAAGCGGTGTTGATGATCACGCCGCGGGCGCCCTCTTCGAGAGGCTCCGACTTGGCGATCGCGGCGGCCGACAGCCGCATCACGTTGAAGACCGCGGTCAGGTAGAACTCGATCGTCTTCTTGAAGCCGTCGAGGTCCAGTGGCGAGCCGTCCTTGCCGATCAGCCGGCCGCCACTGGCGGGACCGCCGTGGGTGTCGACGGAGATCCGCAACGGAGCCAGCGACTCGGCTTCGGCGATCGCGGCGTTGACGGACTCCTCCGACGTGGCGTCCGTCGGCACATAGCGCACACCGAGCTCGTCCTCCAGGGCCTTGCCCTTGTCGTCGGCGAGGTCGGCGACGACCACCTTGGCGCCTGCGCCGTGCAGGCGCCGGACGGTCGCTTCACCAAGGCCGCCTGCGCCTCCGACGACGATCGCCGAGCTACCTGCGATGTGCATATGGTTCCCCTTCTTGCAACTGGCACTCTCGAACTAAGAGAATAGCATTCTCATGGTGATCGTAAGCTTTCGGCGATGACCATCGACGAGCTCATCGAGGCGGCACGGACGGGATCCGCTCGGGCGGCCGGCCGGTTGCTGAGCCTGGTCGAGAGTCCGCGGCGCGATGAAGTCCTCGACGCGCTCGGCGCGGTGTCCGCCCCGCGGATCGTCGGGGTCACCGGCCCGCCCGGCGCGGGCAAGTCGACGACGGTCGGCGCCCTGGTCGGTGCGTATCGCGAACGTGAGATGCGCGTCGCGGTGCTCGCCGTCGACCCGTCGTCGCCCTACAGCGGGGGAGCGCTGCTGGGTGACCGGATTCGAATGGCCGCGCATATCAACGACTCCGACGTGCTCATCCGATCGGTGGCCACACGCGGTCACCTCGGTGGACTGGCCGCAGCGGTTCCGGCCGCGATCAGGCTGCTCGCCGCGCTGTCCTACGACCTGATCGTGCTGGAGACGGTCGGGGTCGGGCAGTCCGAAATCGAGATCGCCGCGATCGCCGACCCGACGATCGTGATCCTCAACCCCGGTGCGGGCGACGCGGTACAGGCGGCCAAGGCGGGCCTGCTGGAAGTCGCCGACATCGTCGTCGTCAACAAGGCCGATCGAGAGGGCGCCGACCAGACGGTGCGAGACCTGCGCGCGGAGACCAAGGCCCCGATCCTGAAACTCGTTGCCGCACAGGGCGCAGGGCATCCCCGAGCTCGTCGAGGCCATCGAGGCCCATCACCGCGCGGACAGTCCAGAACGCCGCAAGGCGCGCGCTCGGGCGCAGATCCTGTCGCTGGCGCAGACCCTGCTGCGAAGCCATCCCGAGCTGGATCGCCTCGCGGAGTCGGTCGCCGACGGCGGCTCCGATCCGTACACCGCGGCCGAGCAACTGTTCGGCGAACCGGTCGAGCGCTAGTTACCCGATCGTCGGCACGTCCGCGGGAAACGGCACGCTGCTCACCACGCCGTCCGCGCTCCGCAGCAACGGGTCGTACCGTCGGAGCGCGATGAGCCAGTCGCCCGCGTCGCGCACGTACTCGTCGTGGTACACCCCCAACATGTTGAGGTTGGCGCCTCCGCTGCGTTGGCCGACCTCCTGGACGAACCAGCGGCCCGTGGCACGATCCGGATTCGTCGCATCGACGACCACGACACCGGACTGCATCCCCTGGATGAAGACGTTCCAGCCGTCGAGCATCGCGGTGAAGAACGACACCATCGCATCGCGCCCCTTGTGGTGACCCAGCTCCGGAGCGTGCCATTCGCCATCTGTCGGTGAAAGTGCTTGCGACGCCTGCGGGATCGCGGCGGGAGGCGGCATCGGCATATCGGTCGACGAGACTTCGGATCTGCGTGCTCGTCGGAGATACGCTCTGCGGCGGTCATTCGGGTAGTCCGAGCATCCGGCGCGTCATCTGCTGCAACTGCACGCGAAGCGTCTCGCCGTCGACATTGGCGAGCAGCGGATGCATGACGGCGACACTGATCGCGCTCGACAGCATCGCCGCGTGTAGGCGCGCCTCGACACCGGCTTCCGTACCGAGCAGTGCCGCATACAGACGTTCGATGAATCGCTGAAAAGGTTCGTACTCGGCCTGCAGGCGAATGATGACCGGATCGAACATCGGGACGTTGAAGGCGCCGCGGCGGTCGATGGCCTGTTCGACCATCCGGTCGAGCAGAACCTCGCGCGCCCGCAGCGGGTGCCCCTCGGCCTCGGCGGCCTCGAGCACATCCTCCAGCCTGCTCATCTCCCGCTCGGTGATCGCGATGACGATCTCTTCCTTGGTCTTGAACTGGCGGTACACCGCCGCCTTCGTCACGCCCATTTCGTCGGCGATCATCTGCAGGGACGTTCCGCTGACGCCGTGCTCGGCGATGAGCTTCAACGCCGCGTCCAGCACGCGGGTCTGGGCGGCGGTGCGGGTGATCTCACTGAACTTGAGGTCATCCTGTGTGGACGTCACAGCGACGAGGGTAGTCGAGGATTGACCGCTAAGTAGCCGATCGGCTACCGTCCGAGTTGCCGATCGGCAACTGGCTGTGGGCATCGGGAGGGCTCGACGATGAGACGACGTGATGGCGAGTTGATCCTGTTCTGGACATTGCCCGTAGTGGCGATCATTTGGGTATCCGCCTTCCTGCTGTTTCCCGGCTTCCTTCACCCGATGTCGCCGACCATGTCCGCGGACGAGGTCGCAGCGTTCTATCGCGATGACACCGCGCGGATCCGCTACAGCATGATCCTGTTCAACTGGTTCGGCGTTGGCCTGATCCCCATCGTGATCCTGTTGGCGATGCAGATCCGCCGGATGGCTCACCGCACGCCGATCCTGTCCTACTGCCTGATCGCCTGCGCCGGCGGCCCGCCCACACTGTTTCTCATCGCGAACATGTTCTGGCTGCTCGGCTCGTTCCGCCCGGACCGCGCGCCGGAGCTGACCCAGCTGCTCAACGATCTCGCGTGGCTGACCTTCACCGTTGTGGTTCCCTACCTGATCGCGCAGTGCCTGCTGCTGGCGTTGGCGATCTACTGGGATCGGCAGGACAAGCCGGTCTTCAAACCGTGGGTGGCACACTTCAATCTGCTGATCGCGGTTGCGCTGGCACCCGCGGCCTTCACCGCGCTGGCGTCCACCGGGCCGCTCGCCTGGGATGGTCTGATCTCGTTCTGGGTCAAGAACATCGCGATATTCGTATGGATCATCGTCATGGGAATCGTTCTCGGCCAGACGATTCGGCAGCAGCGGGCGCAGGAGCTGGTCGCTGCATGAGCACATCGACATCGTCTTCTCGGGAGTCGGTGACGATGCCCGAACCGCCCGCGGGCTCGCGGCTGAGCCGGCTCGCGTGGAACTTCCGTCACCATCCCAAGCGCGAGTTGTGGTTCGCGTGGTGGGTGATGGTGATCTTCTACCAGCTGTACGGCGTGCTGTTCTTCTTCGTCACTCGCGTCCAGCCGCCGCCGAGCCCGGCGTGGGATACCCCCACAGTCGTGGGCTGGTTCGCCGACCACAGCCTCGGCGTTCGCGCCGGCTTCGGCGTCGTGTTTCTCGTCGCCGGCATGTGCGCGCCGATGAACGCCCTCCTCGCCTATTCGATGCGGCGGATGTCGGTGAGTCCTGCTCTTCGCCTACTCGTACTTGATCATCTATTCACTGGCCGCAGTCCCCGGCATGCTGGTGATGGCCATCGCGATGACCGTCGGCGCCCTTCGGCCCGACCGTGACCCCGAGATCATCCACTGGCTCTACGATTTCGCGTTCCTGTCGTTCAGCGGAACCATGGGAGTGTTCATGATCGGCTCCCTGGTGTATCTGGTGGCGGTCCTGCTCGACAAGAACCGGGTGTTCCCGAAGTGGTATGGCTATCTCAGCCTGTGCAACGCCCTGACGGAAGTGGTCGTCGCGCCCGCATGGATCTTCCACCGCGGCGCCTTCGCGTGGAACGGCGCGATCGCGTGGTGGATCAACATGGTGGTGTTCGTCCTCTACACCGGTGTCTTCATTGTGTTGTTGCGGAGGATGATCCAGCGCGAGGACTTCGGCACCGGCCCGCTACCCGACCTTCCGCCAAAGGGTGAGGCCGCACGCTCGGATGCGGTCGAGGCGGTCCGATGACGAACGTTGCCGACTCCCGGCCGCAGCTCGAGGAGAAGCCGACGAAGTTCGTGCCCGGGCAGCCGGACATGTGGATGTTCGTGCTGTTCGAATCGCTTCTCTTCACGGGCTACTTCTCCGTGTATCTGGTCTCCCGTACCCAGAACGAGCAGCTCTACCTGCAGTCGCAGGGAGATCTGGATCTCCGCATCGGGGTCTTCAACACGGTCGCCTTGCTGCTGAGCTCGTGGGCGATCGCCCGATGTGTCCAGGCGTCCCGCGCGGGTGCATATCGGTCGGCGTTGATCAACGCGTTCCTGACGGTCTTCTTCGGCGTGGTGTTCCTGGTTTCCAAGGTGCTCGAGTGGGTCAAGGAGATCCACCTGGGCAACACGTTCACCAGCAACGAGTTCTTTCAGCACTATTTCTTCCTGACCTCGATCCACTGCATACACGTGTTGATCGGCTTCGTCGTGCTGGGTGTTGTCGTCTATCAGTTGTGGAGCCCGGCCCGGCGCTCCCAGCAGCTTGTCGAAACGTGTGCGACGTACTGGCACACCGTCGACTTCCTGTGGGTTCTGATCTTTGCGTTGCTCTACGTCGTGAGGTGAACTGTGACCGCCACTTTCAACAAGAGACTGCTGATCGTCTGGTTGATCCTGACGTCGATGACGCTCGCTTACGTCTGGATCGACCACACGGCCGATCAGAACGGGACGTTGCGAGCCAGCACCGTGGTCACCGTGAGTGCGATCGGGATCGCACTCATCAAGGTGCGCATCATTTTCCGGGAGTTCATGGAGGTGCGCCATGCCCCCGCATTGCTGTGTCGCCTCACGGACGCCTGGGTCGTTCTCATCGGCGTGTGCCTGCTGGGCAGCTATTTCGTCGGCTCGGCGATCGCCGGCTAAGAAACTCGCGCCGACACCGCCAGGCCCGCGCGGTAGCCGAATACCATTGCGGGGCCGATGGTCCCACCCGCGCCGCCGTAGGCCTTTCCTGTTGCACCCGCCATCGCATTGCCCGCGGCGTACAAGCCGGGGATGGCGGCGCCGCTGACATGCAGCACGCGTCCGTCGCGGTCGGTACGGGGGCCACCCTTGGTGCCCATCGCGCCGATCGACACCGGCACCGCGTAGTACGGCGGTGTGTCGATGGGCCCGAGGGTCTTGCCCGCCGCCGTGGTGGCCTTGCTCATCGCCCCAGTAGCCGTCGTAGGCGCTTGAGCCGCGGCCGAATTCGGGATCGCTCTCGGAGGCGACGTTGTCGTTCCAGGCATGAAGCGTGCGGGCCAGGCCCTCTGCGTCGATGCCTGTCTTCTCGCCGAGTTCGTCGAGGTCCTTCGATGGGGTGAACCAGTCGGGCGCGGGGCCGTCGGGATCGACTCCGAGAAATCCGTAGTGCTTGAGGTGTAGCGAATCGAAGACGATCCATGCGGGATCGTTGGCGTACCCGTGCTTGGGATCGAGGAAGTGGAACGGGCCCGCCATGGAGTTGTATTCGCCCGCCTCGTTGAGGAAGCGCTTGCCCGCCCGGTTGACGATGATGCTTCTGGGTCGGGTCCGCTCCAGGCGCACACTGCGGCTACGCGGTTGGCCCCCGAACGTGTCGTCGGGCAGCTTCACGATGGGCACCCACCATGCTTCGCCCATATTGGCCAGGTCGGCGCCGTGTGCCATCGCCATCCGCAGGCCGTCGCCGGTGTTGTTGGGCGGCGAGACCGCGCCCCGCATCGGGCCGCGCAGATATGCCTCGACGAGCTTGGAGTCCCACTCGAACCCGCCGGTGCCGAGCACGACGCCCCGGCGGGCGCGCACGTTGAAGTCCTTGCCGTCCTGCGAGATTCGCACACCGGTGATTCCCAGCGGGTCGGCGAACAGTTCGAGCGCGCGGGCATTCGTTCGCGGCGCCACGCCCAGATCCAGCAGCCCCTTCAGCAGGCCCGCGATCAACGCCGTGCCTGCAACGCAGAAGTCGCCCGATTCGGCGTCCACCGAGGCGTGAATGCGCGCGCGGGTTTCGGCGTCGATCCCGACATTGCTGAAGTCCGCGGGGAACGAGGTGATGCGGTCCCGCCATTCGCCCAGTCGCTCCAGGTCGAACGGTTTGGCGTTGAGCGACCGTCCGCCCGCCGGTCGTCCGCCGGGCAGTTCGGGCTTGTAATCCGGGAAGCCCTCGGCGACCTCGAACTGCAACTCGCTGTGCGCCTCGACGAAGTCGAGCATCTCCGGTCCGGTACGGACGAACGTCTCCACGAGCTCGTCGTCCATGAAGCCGAGCGATTGTGCGCGCAGGTAACTCATGGCGTCCTCGAACGTCAGCTCGCCTTCGGACGATCGACGATGCGCAGGGATCCAGATGATGCCACCCGATACGGCGGTCGTGCCGCCGACCGTCGCGGCCTTTTCATAGATCTCGACCGAGGCACCGTTGACCGCGGCTGTCAGCGCGGACGTCAGGCCCGCACCGCCGCTGCCGAGTACGACCACGTCGACCTCATGATCCCAATCGGTCACGTGCACATCCTTTCGGCCGAGGCGATCTCAACTGAGGATCGCCGACAGTTCCTTGGCGGCCCTGATGACTGCGTCCTTGCCGCCCATCACCACGTCTTCACGGTGCGAGATGAGATTGATGCACGTCGGCGGCGCCGGCGGCTGTCTGCGCACGGGCACGGCCAGGCCGTAGGTGTTCGGCTCGACCTCGCCATGGGTGATCACCCAACCCTGCTGGCGCGCCTTGGGAACGAGCCCGCGCTCCGAAGGCCGCGGCGGCATGCTCGCCAGCAGTGCGATACCGGCGGCGCCCCGGTCCAGCGGGTACCGGCTGCCCTCGTGGAACGAGAGTTGATAGAAGACGTTGGACGGCACGATCACCGCGATCGCCACCTGCTGATCACCCTCCGCGACGAGCAATGACACGGTGCTCCCGAGTTCGTCGGCCAGCGCGCGCAGCGTGGGTTGGCTCAACTGGCGCACGTTGTTGTCGAACGACGCCCCCAGCACGGCGAGGGCGGCCGCCGCGCGGTAGCGGCCATCCTCTCCCTTGGCCACGAGGCGGAACGCCGAAAGCGTGGACAGCAGCCGATAGGCGATAGTCCGATGCACGCCGATGTCGTCGGCAACCTGCTGGGCGGTCAGACCCGATCGCGACGTCGCCACCAGTTGCAAAGCGGTCAAACCCCGGGCCAACGTCTGCGAGCCCGGTGCGCCGCTTGGCACGTCGCTGGTGCTCGGCCCGGACATGGCAGCCCTTCCTTGACATCGACACTCGCGAGAGTGATGCTCTGACTATAGTGCACGTACATGTGCGATAAATGAGCAAGGTGCTTACAACATACGAGAATTGAATTCTCGCCGTCAAGGGAGGTGACGAGTGTCGGAATCTCCTTCGCTCTCCCCCTACCCTTCGGGAGGGCGGTCCCCCACACGCCTTCAGTGGCTCCGGAGTTCGAGAGCGTCTGGAGCGACCTCCAAGGCGTCCCGTTCTCGCAGGGCTACATCGACGCCGGCGGCGTGCGCACCCGTTATCTGCACGCGGGCGACACGGCCAAGCCGGCCTTGGTCTTCCTGCACGGCTCCGGTGGGCACGCCGAGGCCTACGTCCGCAATCTCGAATCGCACGCGGAGCATTTCTCCACGTGGTCGATCGACATGCTGGGACACGGCTACACCGACAAACCCGGCCGCCCGCTCGAGGTGAATCACTATGTGGTGCACCTGATGGCGTTCCTCGACGCGATCGGCGCCGAGCGCGCGCACATCAGCGGTGAGTCGCTTGGCGGCTGGGTCGCCGCGCGGGCGGCCGTCGACCACCCCGGCCGGCTGGACCGCCTGGTGCTCAACACCGCGGGTGGCTCCCAGGCCGATCCCGAGGTGATGAAGCGCATCATCACCCTGTCGATGGCCGCGGCCGAGGACCCGACCTGGCAGACGGTTCAGGCGCGGATCAAGTGGTTGATGGCCGACAAGTCCAAGGATTACGACGACATCGTCGCGAGCAGGCAGCGGGTGTATCGCCAGACAGGGTTCGCCGCCGCGATGAAAGACATCATGGCGCTGCAGGATCCGGATATCCGCGCGCGAAACCTGCTCGGCCCGAACGAGTACGGAGCCATCGCCGCACCGACGCTGGTCGTGTGGACCAGCGATGATCCGACGGCCGATGTCGCCGAGGGGCGCCGTATCGCCTCGATGATCCCGGGTGCCCGGTTCGAGGTGATGCCCGGCTGTGGGCACTGGCCGCAGTACGAGGATCCCAAGACGTTCAACCGCCTGCATCTCGATTTCCTGCTGGGACGGCGATGAGTTCAGGGCAGGTGGACGTCCTCATCGTCGGAGCCGGGCCATCCGGCCTGACGCTGGCGAACATCCTTGGGCTGCAGGGAGTTCGGACCCTCGTCGTGGAGGAGCGCGACACGCTCATCGACTATCCGCGCGGCGTCGGTCTCGACGACGAGGCCTTGCGCACATTCCAGTCGATCGGCCTGGTCGACCGCGTCCTGCCGCACACGGTGCCCAACCAGATCCTGCGGTTCTTCGATGGCAAGCGCAGGCTGCTCGCCGAGATGGCGCCGCCCGATGCGCGATTCGGCTGGCCCAAGCGCAATGGTTTCGTCCAGCCGATGGTCGACGCCGAGCTTTTCGGCGGCCTGGAGCGCTTCGACCACGTCGACGTCCGGTTCGGACATCGGATGGAGACCTGTGTCGAGACCGACGACGGTGTCACGGTCGGCTTCGCAGATGGACAGGATCCGGTCCTGGCGCGTTACGTCGTCGGCTGTGACGGCGGCCGCAGTGCCACCCGCCTGTTGATGGGTGTGTCGTTCGACGGCACGACGTCATCGACGCGTTGGCTCGTGGTCGATGTCGCCAATGATCCGTTGGGCCATCCGAACAGCGAGGTCGGCGCGGATCCCAAGCGTCCGTACGTCTCGATCTCCATCGCCCACGGCATCCGGCGCTTCGAGTTCCTGATTCACGCCGATGAGTCCGATGAGCTGGCCGATGATCCGGCGTTCGTCAGACGAATGCTCGCTCAACGGGTTCCGCATCCCGAGCGTGTCGACATGATCCGCCATCGCGTGTACACCCATCACTCGCGGATCGCCGGTTCGTTCCGAAAGGGACGCCTGATGTTGGCGGGCGACGCCGCACACCTGATGCCCGTGTGGCAGGGCCAGGGCTACAACAGCGGCATCCGCGATGCGGCCAACCTCGGCTGGAAGCTGGCGGCGGTGGTGACCGGTCAGGCCGACGACAGGCTGCTCGACACCTACGACATCGAGCGGCGCAAGCACGCCCGCGCAATGATCGACCTGTCCACCATGGTGGGACGGGTGATCTCGCCGACCAACAGACGGGTGGCCGCGCTGCGCGACCGTGTCATCCACGCCGCATCGGTCGTGCCCACCCTGAAGCGCTACATCCTGGAGATGCGGTTCAAGCCGATGCCGCGCTACCAACAGGGCGCCGTTGCGCATTCCGAGCCGGGTGTCGGTGCTTCCGGGGGAATCTCGCCGACCGGCACGCTGTTCATCCAACCCCGCGTCGACACCCGCGAGGAACAGAACGTCCTGCTCGACGACGTGATCGGTGCGGGCTTCGCGGTGCTGTGTTGGAGCAACAATCTGCGTGCCATCCTCGGCGACGAGGCATTCGACCGCTGGAAAGCGTTGGGAGCCAAATTCGTCGAGGCCCGGCCGATGACGCAACTGCGCTGGCCCGGACACGACGATGCCGACGTGGTGGTCATCGGCGACCGCACGGGTGCCCTCAAGGCGTGGTTCGACACCTACACCGATTCCGTGCTGTTCCTGCGTCCCGATCGCTGCATCGCAGGCGCCTGCATCGCGCAGCGTGCCCCCGAGATGAGCGCATCGCTATTCGACGTCCTTTGTCTGACCCAGGGAGGAGGCTTAGGTTCTCATGGCGACACTGGCCCTCTGCTGCATGTCACACAGCCCGCTACTGAATCTTCCGGGACCATCGCAGGAACTCCTTGACGACATCGACTCCGCCCTCGATGCGGCACGAGAGTTCGTCCGCGCCTACGACCCCGAGTTGGTCGTCATCTTCTCGCCCGACCACTACAACGGGTTCTTCTACCGGACGATGCCGCCGTTCTGCATCGGCACCGCCGCGCAGGGCGTCGGCGATTTCGGCACACACGCCGGTCCGCTCGACGTGCCCGAGGACATCGCCACCGACTGTGCGCGAGCGGTGCTCGAATCGGGCGTCGACGTCGCACTGTCGGCGAGCATGGACGTCGATCACGGCACCGTCCAGCCCCTGCAGAAGCTGTTCGGCGACGCGACGTCACGGCCGGTGATCCCGATCTTCATCAATTCCGTCGCCACACCGCTCGGCCCACTGCGGCGGGTGCGCGCACTGGGCGCCGCGGTGGGCACGTACATGGCGACGGTGGGCAAGCGGGTCCTCATCGTGGGATCCGGTGGCCTGTCCCATGATCCACCCGTGCCGACGCTGGCCACCGCGCCACCTGCCGCGTTGGACCGGATCGTCCACGGTCAACCCATGACAACCGAGCAGCGGGAGGCGCGACAGGTCGCGGTGATGGAGGCCGCGCAGGCCTTCGCGCACGGCGACAGCCCGCTGCAGCAGCTCAACCCCGAGTGGGATCAGGCGTTTCTCGAGTTGCTCGATGCCAATCGGCTGCCCGAGGTGGACGGCTGGTCGAACAGCTGGATCGAACGGGAGGGCGGCCACTCCGCGCACGAGATACGAACGTGGGTGGCGGCATTCGCAGCGCTGGCCACGCACGGCCGTTACGAGACCGGACATAGGTTCTACCGGGCGGCGCCCGAGTTGATCGCCGGCTTCGCGATCAGGACGGCGGTGTGCAGCCCGTGAGTGCCGACACGTTCGACCACACCGTGGATGTGCTGGTAGTCGGTTCCGGTGGCGGCGGCATGACGGCGGCGCTGGCCGCCGATGCGTTCGGCCTCGACACGCTGATCGTGGAGAAGTCGCCACAGTTCGGTGGTTCCACCGCGCTGTCGGGCGGTGGAATCTGGGTGCCCGGCGCCCCGTCGCAACGCAAGGCGGGCTACGTTCCCAACCCCGACGACGTGGTCGAGTATCTGCGGCAGATCACGGGCGGGGTCGTGAGCGACGCACGGCTGCGGGCCTACGTCGACACCGCCCCGGAGATGATGGAGTTCCTCGAGAAGCTCAGCCCGTGGTTCGAGTTCGTGTGGAAGCCGGGGTACGCGGACTACTACCCGGAGCTACCCGGCGGATCAGAACTCGGCAGCACGATCAACGTTCCGGCGATCGACCTGCGCAAGCTGGGCGACGAGGAACAGAATCTGCTGCATCCGCTGGCGCTGGCGCCCAAGGGAATCTGGTTCGCCCCCAAGGATCTTCGGCTGTTCTACCAGGTCCGCCAGAACTGGCGCGGCAAGGCCGTCCTGGTCAAGTTGATCTGGCGGATGTTCCGGGCGCGGGTATTCGGTGACCGGATGGCCGCGATCGGTCAATCGCTCGCCGCGAGGATGCGGTTGGCTCTCAAGCAGCAGGGCATCCCGCTGTGGCTGAGCTCCCCGATGACCGAGCTGATCACCGATCTGGACGGCACTGTGACGGGCGTCGTAGTCGAGAAGGACGGCAAGCCGCAGCGGATCGGCGCACGGCACGGGGTGATCCTGGCCGCAGGCGGGTTCGACCACGACATGGCTTGGCGCAGGCAGCATCTGCCGGTGCTCGAGAAGGATTGGAGCTTCGGCAATCCCGCCGCCATGGGTGACGGCATCCGGGCGGGGGAGAAGGCAGGCGGATCCACCGACCTGCTCGACGAAGCATGGTGGTTCCCGGCCATCTGCTGGCCCGACGGCCGGCTCCAGTTCATGCTCAACGAGCGCATGATGCCGTCGCAGTTCGTCGTCAACGGCGACGGCAAGCGGTTCATCAACGAGGCGGCGCCGTACATGGACTTCGCGCACGCGATGATCGACGGCCAGAACTCGGGTGTCGCACATATCCCGTGCTGGCTCGTCACCGACATCCGGTCGTTCCATCGCTATGTCGTCGGCGGCCACCTGCCCATTCCGAAGGTTCCGTTCGCCCCGGTCCCGACCGGGTGGAAGGTGCCGAAGGCCTGGCTGGAGTCCGGTGTCGTGGCCGAGGCGAACAGCTTTGAGGAGCTGGCGGCCAAGATCGGTGTGCCGCCCGCGGCACTTCGCCAGACGGCGGAACGTTTCAACGAATTGGCGCGCAACGGCCACGACGATGACTTCAATCGCGGCGACTCCGCGTACGACAACTACTACGGCGACCCCACGCTGCCCAATCCCAACCTGCACCCGCTGGGAAAGCCTCCCTACTACGCGTTCCAGATCATCCTGGGCGACCTCGGCACATCGGGCGGCCTGCGCACCGACGAGCACGCCCGCGTGCTGCGCACCGACGACAGCATCGTGAAAGGCCTTTACGCCGCGGGCAACAACTCGGCCGCAGTGATGGGCCGCAGCTACGCGGGTGCCGGGGCGACCATCGGCCCCGCCATGACTTTCGGCTATGTGGCCGCCAAACACATCGCAAACCAGTTGCCGGCCAGTGATCTTCGCACTGGCGGCCAGACCGGCTCGACGCTCGATTCACATCGAAAGGTAACGAAATGAAGATCTCGCTGTTCTATGAATTCCCGCTGCCGAGGCCGTGGAGTGACGACGACGAGCACAAGCTTTTCCAGGACGGCCTCGACGAGGTCGAGGCCGCCGACAAGGCCGGATTCTCGACGGTGTGGTTGACCGAGCACCACTTCCTCGAGGAGTACTGCCATTCCACCGCGCCGGAGATCTTCCTGTCGGCGGCGAGCCAGCGGACCAAGGACATTCGGCTCGGGTTCGGGATCATGCACTTGCCGCCACAGGTCAACCATCCGGCTCGCGTCGCCGAACGCGTGTCCACTCTTGACCTCGTCTCCAACGGCCGGGTCGAGTTCGGCACTGGCGAGTCGTCCTCGGTCGGCGAGCTCGGCGGTTTCGGTATCGACCCCGCGGACAAGCGCAAGATGTGGGAGGAAGCGCTCGAGGTCTCGATCCGGTGCATGATCGAGGAGCCGTTCACCGGCTTCAAGGGTGAACACATCGAAATGCCGCCGCGCAATGTGGTGCCCAAGCCGTTGCAGAAGCCGCACCCGCCGGTGTGGGTGGCGTGCACTCGGCCGGCGTCGGTGTCGATGGCCGCGCAGAAGGGCCTGGGCGCACTGAGTTTCGCGTACACCGGACCCGGCCCACTCACCGAGCGGGTCAACGGCTACTACAAGGAATTCGAAGAGAGCGCGGTCCCCGTCACCCCGCTGATGAACCCCAACATCCTTGCCATCGGCGGGGACCTGTCGATGATGGTGGCCAAGACCGACGAGCAAGCCATCGAGCGGCTCGGAAAGGGCGGCGGGTTCTTCGCGTTCGGCATCATGCACTACTACATGACCGGCATGCACACACCGGGCCGGACGGGCGTGTGGAAGCGGCACCTAGAGGAGATCGAGAAGGACCCGAGCGTCGTCTACGGCCCCGACCGCGGGCCGATCGGCAGCCCGGCGACCGTGCGTGAGTTCCTGCGCGGCTATGAGGACAGCGGTGTCGACGAACTGATCCTGCTGCTCACTCCGCGCCGCCACGAGGAGACGATGGAGTCCATCGAGTTGATGGGCAAGGAAGTCCTGCCGGAATTCATTGAGCGCAACGAGAAGGCGGTCGCGGAGAAGGCCAAGCGCATGGAGCCCATCATCGAGAAGGCCGAGGCGCGCAGGCCCGCGTCGAAGGCGCCGTTGTTCGACGAGACGTATGCGTTCGGCGGTCTGCCCACCGGCCGTGAGAACTACACCGCCAACGAGGTCTCGCTGGCGATGGACGAGATGAACGCAGGCATCGAAGCTGCTGCGGCGAAGCTCAAGGCGGGGGAGGGTTGGACGAGCAGGAACCCCACTGCCGACAAGACGTAGAGGGAAACATGGCGCAGATCGACGACCTCTGGCGTTACGACGGCCGCCGCGCGGTAGTCACCGGCTGCAGTTCGGGCATCGGTGCCGAAGTGGCGCGCCAGCTGACCGAGCTGGGCGCCGAGGTTGTCGGGCTGGCCCCGGAGCGACCTGCGCGCAAAGTCGACGAGTTTCACGAGATCGACCTGTCCGACCCGGCGTCGATCGACAGGGCCGTCGCGGCGATCGACGGCCCGGTGGATGCGCTCTTCAACATCGCCGGTGTGTCGTCGGGCATCGGAAACCCGTTACTGGTCGTGACGATCAACTTCCTCGGTATGCGGCATTTCACCGAAGCGCTTATCTCCAAAATGCCGCCAGGATCGGCGATCGCCAACGTCTCCTCGCTCGCCGCGGCGGAGTACCGGGCGAACGCCAGCGTCACCATGGGACTGCTGGACACCGCGACGATGGCAGAAGGCATCGAATGGTGTGAGCAGAATCCCGAGCCGGTCGACGACGGCGGGGGGTATCGATTGTCGAAGGAGGCGACCATCCTCTACGGAATGGCGAACGTCGTCGCGCTCGGCGCCAAGGGCATCCGGATCAACTGCACCGCACCGGGTGTCACCGACACCCCCATCCTCGACCAACTGCGCACGGCGTTCGGTCAGGAGTTCGTTGAATCGTTCCAGACTCCCCTTGGCCGGGTCGCGACTCCCGACGAGCAGGCGAGCGTGCTGGTGTTCCTCAACAGTGCGGCGGCCAGATACATCACCGGTGAGGTGATCTGCGTGGACGGCGGTGCCGTGGCGGAGAGCTTCTTCGGCGACGTCTCGGACAGACGAAAGGTAGAGCGTGGCCAGTCTGAGTGATTTTCGTAGGGTCGCCGACGATGTCAGGAACTGGGGACGCTGGGGTGACGCCGACGAACTCGGCACCCTCAACCTCATCACCAGCGAAAAGGTCCATCAGGCCGCCGGTCTGGTCAAGCACGGCAAGCTGTTTCCGCTTGGCGTCGATTTCGGCTCGTCGGGCCCGCAGGGTGCTTTCCACTTCCGGCAGAACCCTCTGCATGTGATGACGATCGACGGCGGCGATGCCAGCACTCTGGCCGAGTACGGCCCTGGATGGCTGAAGAACTCGGCGGCGACCCAGCTGAGCGAGTACTGGACTACCGGTCCGATGCGGTTCAACGACGACGTCATCATCATGCCGCTGCAGGCGGCCACCCAATGGGATGCGCTCTCGCACGTCTACTACGAGGACAAGCTCTACAACGGATTCCCGGCGAGCTCGGTCACCAGCCTCGGTGCGTTTCATTGCGGCATCGACAAGGTCGATGGCAAGGGCATCACCTCGCGCGGGGTGCTGCTCGACATCGTGCGCCTGCGCGGGGTGCAGACGTACTGCGAACTCGGTGACCCGATCACGCCCGCCGAACTCGACGAGGCGGCCAGGACGCAGGGTGTCGTGGTCGAGCGCGGTGACATCGTGTTGGTGCGGACCGGTTGGTGGGCAAGGTTTCTCGAGACGGGGGACGGCACCGAGCCGGGCGCCGGCCTGGACTGGACCTGCGCGTCGTGGCTGCATGACCATGAGGTCGCGGCGGTGGCCGCCGACAACCTGATGGTGGAGAACCCGGTCTCGGGTATCGACGGCGCCTTCCTGCCGATGCACATGCTGTGCCTGCGCGACATGGGGCTGATGCTCGGGGAGTATTGGGACCTCACCGCCCTGGCCGAGGACTGTGCCGCCGATGGGGTGTACGAATTTCAGCTGATCGCACCGCCGTTGAGGGTGACCGGCGCCGTCGGTTCACCCGTGAATCCCATTGCAATCAAGTAGGTACAGCTCATGACCGCAAGCACAGCAACCGGCGGTGCGCCGCTGGTCGTCGGACTCGGCGGAACGTTGAGGGCCAATTCGTCGACCGAACGGGCGCTGCGGTACTGCCTGACCTCGGTGGAGCAGCAAGGCGGGCGCACGAGATTCTTCAGCGGTCCGGACCTCGACCTGCCGATGTACGCGCCGCACGAGTTGGAACGCACGCCGAAGGCGCTCGAGTTGGTCAAAGCGCTCCGGGACGCCGACGCCGTAGTCGTCGGGTCGCCCGGATACCACGGCGCCATCTCGGGTCTGGTCAAGAATGCTCTCGACTACATCGAGGACCTGCGGGAGGACCCGCGCGTCTATCTCGACAACACGCCGTGGGGCTGCATCAGCTGCGCGTACGGCTGGCAGGCGGCCGTCGGCACCCTCGGGCAACTGCGTTCGGTCGGGCACGCGCTGCGCGCCTGGCCGACACCCCTGGGGGTGGCGATCAACTCCGCCGACCAAGTCTGGGATCAGACAGGTGATTTGGTCGACGATGCGGTGCGCGGCCAGCTGGAGATGCTGGCCACCCAGGTACTCCAATTCGCCCGCGCCGCGTGGGAATCCGCGTGAGTCAACCCGAACGCAGGACCGTTCTGGTGGACGGACTGGCCACCAGCTATCTCGAAGCGGGCGACGGTGATCCGGTAGTCCTGTTGCATGGCGGCGAGTTCGGTGTCAGCGCGGAGCTCGGCTGGGAGCACACGATTGCGGCACTTGCCGCGCACCACCGGGTGCTGGCACTGGACATGCTGGGGTTCGGCGGTTCGGCGAAGGTCATCGACTTCAACGACGGCCGCGGAATGCGGATCCGTCACATCGCGCGGTTCTGCGAGGTCCTCGGCATCGAGTCGGCGCATTTCGTCGGCAACTCGATGGGCGCGGTCAACATGTTCGTCGACGCCACCTCGGAGTCGCCGGTGCTGCCCGTGCGAAGCATGGTGATGATCTGCGGCGGTGGCGAGATCCAGCGCAACGAACATTCGGCCGCCCTCTACGACTACGACGCGACGCTCGACGGTATGCGGCGAATCGTCACCGCCCTGTTCTACGACCCTTCGTATCCCGCCGACGACGGCTACGTGCAGCGGCGATACGAGTCGAGCATCGCGCCAGGTGCGTGGGAAGCGTTGGCGGCAGCCAGGTTTCGCAGGCCCGGCCTCGAACCCCCGGCCCTGCCGTCGAGCGTGCGCGCGTACGACCGCATCGCGGTACCCACACTCGTGGTCGAGGGCGGAGGCGACAAGCTGCTCCCGTCGGGTTGGGCGGCCGAGATCGCCGGGCAGATCACCTCGGCCCGGTCGGCGGTGATTCCCGATGCGGGTCACTGCCCGCAGATCGAGCAGCCCGCGACGGTCAACGAACTGCTTCTGGCCTTCCTGGCCGAGCAGCATGAAGGGGCGACGAGATGACAGCTGAATTGGCGGGCAAGGTCGCAATCGTCACCGGCGGTGCGTCGGGACTCGGAGAAGGACTGTCGCGTCGGTTCGCTGCCGAGGGCGCCCAGGTTTTGATCGGTGACGTCGACCGGGACAGCGGTAAGGCGCTTGCTGCCGATATCGGTCCCATGGCCCATTTCGTCGAGGCCGACGTGTCCGATCTCGAGCAGGTCGAGCGGGCTGGTCTCGACGGCGGTCGAGAAATTCGGCGGTCTGCATGTGATGGTCAACAACGCGGGCGTGTCGGGCACCATGCACCGCAGCATTTTCAACGATGATCTCGCGGACTTCGAGAAGGTGATGGCGGTCAATGTGCGGGCTGTCATGGCCGGCACGCGCGACGCCGCACGACACATGCGTGACGCGGACACAGGTGGCTCGATCATCAACATCACCTCGATCGGCGGGATATTGGCCGGCGGCGGCGTGATGACCTACCGGGCCTCGAAGGCGGCAGTCATCCAGTTCACCAAATCCGCCGCTATCGAGTTGGCGCACTACGAGATTCGGGTCAACGCCATCGCGCCGGGAAACATCAGGACGGCCATCGTGCGTAAGTCGGCGGCGGGCGAGGATCTGGACAAGCTCGAGGACTTCGAGGCGAAGATCCGCGAGACGATGCGCAACGACCGTCCGCTGAAGCGTGAGGGTACGGCGGAGGATGTCGCAGAGGCCGCGCTGTACTTCGCGACCGACCGCTCGCGGTATGTCACGGGCACCGTGCTTCCGGTCGACGGCGGCACGGTCGCGGGCAAGGTGATCGTTCGCAAACCCAGGCCGGGGACAACGGCTAGAGATCTTCGTCCGCGCGATCGGCATGCCGTGCAACGAGCAGGGGATAGCGGCCACGGTCGGGTCGGAAGATGTCATGGGGCGAGTCGGGAAAGTCAACCAGTGTGGCGTGCGGGAACAGTCGCCTGTAGCGCGCCCAGTCCTGCTCTCTGACAAGCACACTGTTGCCACTGCGGACGACGAGAATCCGAAGTTGCAGTCGGGCAAGCTCCTCCCAGAACGACCTTCCCCTGGCAGCCCGAAACGTCGCGACCGCAGCGGCTTCGTCGAGGCGTTCACGAACGGCAGTCCCACGCCAACGGCCGTCGATGAGGCGCCGGGAGAGCGCTTCGGGCAGGACCTTCTCCTCCGGCACGTAGTCGCCGATCGCGACCGAGCGGACCCTGTCGGGGTTCTCGATCACCCACCCGATCGCATACGTCGTTCCCCGCGAGAACGTGACCACGTGGACGGGCCCGTCGGTCACCGCATCCACCACGGCCCCGACGTCCGCGCTCAGCGTGGCGAGGTCATAGCCGCCGTCCGGGGCGCTGCTCTTCCCGTGTCCTCGCAGATCCATGACGACCGTCCGGCGCCCGAACAGCGACAGGACTTCCGATGTAGTCCTGGGCGACGTCGGTCATGCCGGGCACGAAGACGATCGGCGCGCCGCGATCGTCGCCCCCGGAGTCGAGGTAGTGGATGCCCACGTCGCCGTTGTCAGTGAAGCGGGAGATAGCCATGGTCAGCGGCACTCTATGCGTTCGCGGGGGCGGGGGCGGAGAAGTCCGCAGGCAATTACTTCAGTCACTTGACTTAATTGCTGTCCCGAGGTTCACTGGTCCGGTGACCACAGCCAGCAGGACCGTGCGAACAGAGCGGGCCAGCGTCACGCGCGAAGCGATTCTGGCGGCGGCGGAGAGATTGTTCGCCGAGCACGGCGTTTACGCGGTGTCGAACAGGCAGGTGAGTGAGGCCGCCGGGCAGGGCAACAACGCCGCGGTCGGCTATCACTTCGGCACGAAGGCCGACCTGGTGCGCGCGATCGAGCAGAAACATCGCGTGCCGATCGAGCGGTTGCTCGCGCGCATGATGGCCGAGACCGGCGAGTCCACCGAACTGCGCGACTGGATCGCGTGCATGGTCTGCTCCCTCACCGAGCATCTGGACCAGCTCGGCAATCCGACGACCTACGCCCGCTTCGCCGCCCAGGCATTGGCCGACCCCACCTACCAGAAGATCGTCGTCAAGGACGCACTCGGTTCCGCGTCGCTGCTCCGGGTCGTCGACGGCATCACGCGTTGCCTGCCCGACCTGCCGATGGCCGTGGTCACCGAGCGCAACATCATGATGCGCAATCTGATGATGCACACCTGCGCCGACTTCGAACGCGCCTTCGCCGAAGGCGCCGCCATGCCCAGGACCACGTGGAGTTCGGTCGCGTCGGGCCTCATCGACGCCATCGTCGGGCTGTGGATGGCGCCCGTCACGGGGCGGCCCTGACATGAAAGTCACTGTCGACCAAGACAAATGCGTGTCCTCGGGGATGTGCGTGATGAACGCGAGCGACGTCTTCGACCAGCGTGACGACGACGGCGTCGTCGAACTGCTCGATCGACACCCCCGGACCCGACCAAGCCGAAGAGACGCGCAAGGCCGCCGCAGCATGCCCGGCACTGGCCATCCACATCGAGGAGTGAACTAGATGTCCGACACGCTCGCCGAAGGGCGGTATCCGCCGACGTCCCCGAGTATCCGATGGAGCGCGAGGCACGGTGCCCGTTCGCGCCGCCGCCGCAGATGCTGGAGATGGGCGAAACCAAACCCCTTTCCCGGGTGCGGATCTGGAATGGCACCACGCCCTGGCTGATCACAGGACACGAGGTGGCGCGGGCACTGTTCGCCGACTCCCGTGTCAGCGTCGACGATCGCATCGACGGCTTCCCGCACTGGAACGAGCACATGCTCTCGACCGTGAACAAGCGGCCGCGGTCGGTGTTCACCTCCGATGCCGAGGAGCACACCCGATTCCGCCGGATGCTGTCGAAGCCGTTCACCTTCAAGCGTGTCGAGGCGCTGCGCACGACGATCCAAGAGGTCACCGACGAGTGCATCGACGAGATCCTGGCAGGCCCGCAGCCCGCCGACATCGTCGCGAAACTGGCGCTGCCGGTGCCGACCAAGGTGATCAGCGACATGCTCGGCGTCCCCTACGAGGACCACGAGTTCTTCCAGCATCACGCGAACGTCGGTCTGGCCCGCTACGCGTCGGCGGAGGACGGCCAGAAGGGGGCGATGAGCCTGCACAAGTACCTGATCAACCTCGTCGAGACGAAGATGGCGAACCCGTCCGAGGACGCCGTCTCCGACCTCGCCGAACGGGTGACTGCCGGTGAGATCAGCGTGAAGGAGGCCGCCCAGCTGGGTACGGGGCTGCTGATCGCCGGCCACGAGACCACCGCCAACATGATCGGCATCGGCGTGCTCGCGCTGCTGGAGAATCCCGAACAGGCGGCGCTGCTGCGTGATTCCGACGATCCCAAGTTCATCGCCAACGCCGCCGAAGAGCTGATGCGCTATCTGTCGATCATCCAGAACGGCCAGCGCCGAGTGGCCATCGAGGACATCGAGATCGGTGGCGAGACCATCCGCGCCGGTGAGGGCATCATCATCGACCTCGCACCGGCCAACTGGGATGCCGCCGCATACCCCGATCCCGACAGGCTCGACTTCACCCGCGACGCAGGCCAGCAGCTCGGCTTCGGCTACGGCCGCCACCAGTGCGTCGGACAGCAGCTCGCGCGCGCCGAGTTGCAGATCGTGTTCCACACGCTGCTGCGCCGCATTCCCACGATGAAACTCGCCATCCCGTTCGACGAGGTCCCGTTCAAGCACGACCGCCTCGCCTACGGCGTGTACGAACTGCCGGTGACCTGGTAGTCACCGAACAGCCCCCAGCCCGCAGCCCGATAGGAGTACCAACGATGTCTACCCCGACTCCCACAGCGCCCGCCCACCCCCCGCAAACGCTGTATCCCCCCGAAGGTTTCGGAGCGCCCAAGAACCGGCAGGGCCACTCCACCGGCACCGTCGCGGCATACCCGCCGGAACCGAGATCTTCTCCGCCGACAACCACATCTCGGTCGCCGACGACATCTTCTACGAGCGCTTCCCCGAAGAGCTCAAGGGCGCGGCGCCGCGTATCTGGTACGAGGACGGCGCGTACATGGTCGGCATGAAGGGCAAGGCCTGGACGGGCGGCGATTTCGGGCGTGTCCTCATGCAGTACGACGATCTCGCCGGTGCCGCGTCGAACAACATCGAGGCGCGCATCCGGGAACTCAAAGAGGACGGGATCGACAAGGAACTCGCGTTCCCGAACGCCGTGCTCGCGCTGTTCCACTACCCGGACAAATCGCTGCGCGAGCGCGTCTTCCGCATCTACAACGAGCACATGGCGGACCTGCAGGAGCAGTCCAACGGGCACTTCCACGGTGTCGGGCTGATCAACTGGTGGGATCCGAAGGGCACCAGGAGCACGCTTGCCGAACTGAAGTCGTTGGGACTCAAGACGTTCCTGCTGCCGCTGAATCCCGGTAAGGATGACGAGGACAAGATCTACGACTACGGCGGCGCGACGATGGATGCGGTGTGGGACGAGATCGAGGACGCCGGTCTGCCGGTCACCCATCACATCGGCGAGACGCCGCCGAAAACCCCGTGCGAGAACAACAGCGTTGTCGTCGGCATGATGGTCAACGTCGACTCGTTCCGCGAGCAGTTCGCGAAGTACGTCTTCTCCGGCATCCTGGACCGGCATCCGAGCCTTCGGATCGGCTGGTTCGAGGGCGGGATCGCTTGGGTGCCAACGGCGCTGCAGGACGCCGAGCACCTGCTGGCCTCCTACCGGCACATGTTCAACCACGAACTCGAACATGACGTCCGCTACTACTGGGACAACCACATGAGTGCCTCGTTCATGGTGGATCCGCTGGGGCTGCGGTTGATCGACAGGATCGGTGTCGAGAATGTCTTCTGGTCGTCGGACTATCCGCACAACGAGTCCACGTTCGGCTACTCCGAGAAGTCGCTGGCTTCCGTGGTGGAGGCGGTCGGACCCGAGGCCGCCACCAAGATCGTGAGCACGAACATCAAGAAATTCCTGGGCGTCTAGATGACCACCTTTGCGTCGGCGGGATTGTCCGCCTTCGATATACCCGATCTGCCCGACCGGCCGCGGATGTACCGCGAGAGCGGTGCCCGGCTGCGTTCGGCCATGAAGGACAACGGCGTTGACGCGCTGATCCTGCAGGGCAACGGAAACGTGGTGTACGCGACGGGGGCGAGCTGGCCACTGGTCGACGCCGGTCTGTCACACGTGGAGCGGCCGGTCGCGCTGGTGCTGGCCGACGACGAGCACCCGCATCTGTTCATGCCGT
The DNA here is from genome assembly GCA_963766945.1 of uncultured Actinomycetota bacterium. Taxonomy (GTDB): domain Bacteria; phylum Actinomycetota; class Actinomycetes; order Mycobacteriales; family Mycobacteriaceae; genus Mycobacterium. Next base: position 156,597 of record CAVYCT010000028.1, on the reverse strand, counting down.
TCCGCGAGGGCGCGCCGTCGGATTCCCAGATTCCCGCCGACCATATTCACCCGCCGGTGTATCTGGAATTCGACGAGGGAGTCGAACACTTCGCGCGGATGGCCGCCGAGCTGATCCCCGCCCCAGCGGCGGTGGCGGTCGATGAGCTGACCGGCGCGATGCGTCGCGGTGCGGACAGGCTGTTCCCGGCCGGAGCACCGTCCGATGCGGCACCGGTGGTCGCGGCGGCCAAGCTGGTGAAGACACCGGATCAGATCGCGTGTATCCGCAAGGCGTGCCGCATCACCGAAGCGGCGGTCGTCGACGTCCAGAAAGCATTGGCGCCCGGTGTGCGGCAGATCGATCTGTCGGCGCAGTTCGTCCGCCGTGCCTTCGAATTGGGCGCCACCGCCAACATGCTGGAGGCCATCTGGCAGGTGATGCCCACCACGAGGAACAGCGGCTCGGTGTGGACCACCACCGGCGACCTGGCGCTGCCACTGTTGACGACGGAGCGCGAACTCGCGGCCGGTGACGTGCTGTGGACCGATGTCAGCATCACCTACACCGGTTTCTGCTCGGATTTCGGCCGCACCTGGTTGGTGGCGACACCCCCACCTCACGACAGCTGGACCAGTACCACCAATGGCGACACATCCTCGACGCCGTACTGAAGGTGACCAGGGCCGGTGCGACATCGGGTGACCTGGCGCGCGCGGCGATCGCCGCCAACGGTGGCCGCAAGCCATGGCTGCCACACTTCTATCTCGGCCACGGAATCGGCACGAACGCAGCCGAAATGCCTATGATCGGAACGGATCTCGGCCAGGAGTTCGACGACAACTTCGTATTACCCCGCCGGCATGGTGCTCGTGCTGGAGCCGGTGGTCTGGGAAAACGGCACCGGCGGATACAGAAGCGAGGAGATTGTGGTTATCACCGAGGGCGGCTTCGCGCCGTTGACCGACTACACATACGCCCCTTATGGCGACTGAAATCCTGCCCGATGAACGGGCGCTGGTGAGCGGTCGCCGCGAGCGCGCACTGGCACAGATGGAGGCCCACGATCTCGACGTGATGGTGCTCGGTCGACACGCCAACGTGCGGTACTTCTCGGGTGCGCCTCAGCTCTGGGTCGCGGGCACCCGGCCGTTCGCGCCGATCTGCACGATCGTCCGGTCGACCGGCGAGATCTACCTGAACAGTTCATGGGACGAGGGAATCCCCGACGACATCCCGCACGACCACCTCTACGGGCTGGCATGGAACCCGATGACGCTGATCGAGGTGTTGAAGGGGATCGACGGTGCGGCTGCTGCCCGGCGGGTCGGAACCGACGCCCTCACACCGACCTTCGCCAAGCTGTTGCCGATGGCCTTCCCCAACGCCGAGATCATCGACGGGGAGCCGGCGATTCGGACGGCCCGCCGTCTCAAGACGGCCGACGAGGTCGCGGCCCTTCGCGGGGCACTCATTGTTGCCGAGGACTCGCTGGCGACGGCTCTCGGTGCGTTGCGTGAGGGGATCACGGAGCAGGAGCTGACCGGTGTGATGCTCGAGGCGCAGGCCGCGGGCGGCGTGAGCACACCTGCCACACAGGACGGCGCGTGGATCACGTCGAAGGAACATCCGTGGCGGCGGGCCCGAAGCGGCGGACGGATCGAGAGCGGAGACCTCGTGGTCTTGGCCGCAGGTGTGCTGGCAGGCGGCTACCTCGGCGAGGTTGCGACGGACGTGGCCCGTAGGTGACGTGGACGCGTCCGCACTGTATGGCCGCTGGAATGCGCTGTGGGACAGGCTGGCTGCCGCTTGCCGGCCCGGCAGTCCCGTGAGCGGCCTGCTGTCCGCGTATGAAGCCGCCGACGAGCCGCTGCCGCCGATGGCCGTCGCCCACGGTCTCGGGTTGGGGTACGACCCGCCCGTGGTCACACAACAGCTTCCCGCTACCGCTGCCGCGGACATTCTCGAACCGGGCATGGTGCTTGCGGTGAGTGGCTATGTCTGGCAGGAGGGAGTCGGCTCTGTCTTCGCACGGGAGGCCGTGCTCATCACCGCTGACGGATCCGAGTTACTCACCTCGAGCCCGTTCTGGAATGCCGCCGCCGGAATCGGCTGAGGCGTTGCATGCCCGAGCACGAAAGTCGGCCGTCGCCTGAGGAGATCGTCCTCTACGAGAAGGACCCGGCGACCAAGATCGCGACGATCACCTTCAACCGGCCGGAGTACCTGAACGCGCCGACATCGGAGGCGCGACTGCGATATGCGGATCTGCTGCGCGCGGCGACCGTAGACGATGACGTCAAGGTCGTCGTGATTCGCGGTGTCGGCGAGAATCTGGGCAGCGGCGCCGATCTGCCGGACTTCATGGCGGGCGACGAGGATGCGCGGCTGGCCGAACTGCGTCTGAAGGACGCCGATGTCACCTATCCGCCCGAGGGGTCCTTTCGCCACGGAGCGACGATGGGACAGTGGTACGCCAACGTGGCGGCGGGCAACCGGGCGCTGCAGGAGCTGAAGAAGATCAGCATCGTCGAGGCCAAGGGCTACTGCTACGGCTGGCACTTCTATCAGTGTGCCGACGCCGACCTGGTCATCTCCTCCGACGACGCGCTCTTCGGCCATCCCTCGTTCCGGTACTACGGCTGGGGACCGCGCATGTGGACCTGGGTCCTGACGATGGGCCTGCGACCGTTCCAGGAGATGGTGTTCACCGGGCGGCCGTTCACCGCCGACGAGATGTATCAGTGCAATTTCCTCAACAAGGTCGTCGCGCGCGACCAACTCGAGGCCGAGGTCGCCAAGTATGCGCTGGCGTGTGCGCGTAACCGCCCCGTGGACAGCGTGTTTCAGCAGAAGATGTTCTTCGAGGTGGTCAAGCAGTTCCAGGGCGAGTACATGGGCAGCCTGCTCTCGGCGGTCTTCGAATCGATGGGTAGCACGGTCCGGCCCGACGAGGGCGATTTCATGCTCGGCGACGCGATCGACGCCGGGCTCGCCGATTCGGTCAACGACAACGACGCGAAGTTCCCACCGGAGTTCCGGTTGAGCAAGGCCAATCGCAGGAAGAAGGACTAGTGGCGGCGCTCGACGGATACACCGTCATCGATCTGTCCGTCGGGATCGCGGGCGCCTATTGCACGAAGATGCTGGCCGATGGCGGAGCGACGGTGGTCAAAGTCGAGGCGCCGCAGGGTGATCCGCTACGCGGATGGTCGGCGTCGGGCGCGGTCATCCCGCCCGGTGAGGACGGCGCACTGTTCAGCTTCCTTGCCGGCGCCAAGCGCAGCGTCATCGTCGATCCACAGAAGTCCGATGACCTAGACCTTCTGCGTCGACTTGCTGCGGAGCGCCGACGCCGTGGTGTGGTCGCGCGGATCTGCGGTCGCCGCCATCGAGGAGTTCACACCCGCGGCGCTGGCCGACGCGTACGACCACCTGACCGTCACGTCGATCACCCCGTTCGGCCTCGACGGGCCGTGGGCGGACAAGCCCGCCACCGAGTTCACCGTGCAGGCCTGGTCGGGCGGAGTCATCGGGCTCGGCCGGGGTGCCCAGGACCGCGCGCCGCTGTTCGTCGCGGGACAGATCGGCGAGTGGCTCGCAGGAGCATATGCGGCAGCGGGCACGATGGCAGTGCAATCCGGGCCTGGTGGACGTATCCATGCTCGAGACCGAAGTCCTCTGTCTCACTTACTATTCAGTGTCCTTCCTCGATGTGCTGGGCCGGCCGTTCCGCAACCTGCGTCGCCTCACCATTCCCGGTGTCGCCACGGCGGCCGACGGGCTGATCGCGCTGGGATGCGGCACCGCGCAGCAGTGGTTCGACCTGTGCGCCATGATCGGCCACGACGAGTGGATCGACGAGGAGTCAGAGCTCTCGATCACCGAACAGGCCAATATCCACGCCGACGAGATCTACCAGTGGGTGCGCGAGAATCGCGTCGACGACATCCTGGAATTGTCGTCCGCATTCCGCATCCCGAACGCGCCGGTGGGCAACGGCGCCACCGTCACCTCGTTCGACCAGTTCGTCGACCGGAACACGTTCGTCACCAACCCGCGCGATGGCTTCACCCAGCCCGGGCCCCCCTACCGCACCACTCCGTCGCTTGTTCGCGCGCCGCAGCCGGCGCCGCGGCTCGGCGAGCACACCGACGCACTACCGCCGAAACGGAATTCCGGGTCGCGAAGGCGAGCGCTTAGCAGCCGGGAATTCCATTTCGGCGGGATTGCCGTTCGAGGGCGTGCGGGTTCTCGACATGACCAGCTTCTGGGCCGGGCCGTCATGCACTCACGTGTTGGCGCAGCTCGGCGCCGAGGTCATCCATGTGGAGTCGACGTCGCGGCCCGACGGCACCCGGCTGATCGCGGGAGTGCCCATCACCGAGAGCCAGTGGTGGGAGCGTTCCCCGATCTTCTCCGGGCTGAACACCAACAAGAAGAGCGTGACGCTGGACATCCGCAACGAGCGCGGCGTCGAGCTACTGCGACGGCTGGTGACGACGTGCGATGTCATCGTCGAGAACTACACGCCGCGAGTGCTCGACCACATCGGGCTCGACTTCGACGCCGTGCAGCAGCTGCGTCCCGACGCGATCATGATGCGCATGCCCGGCTTCGGGCTCGACGGTCCATGGCGGGACAAGCCTGCCTTCGCGTACGTCATCGAGGACGCATCCGGCATCACCTGGCTGACCGGCCATCCCGACCAGAACCCGGTCGAGCCCTATTCGGTCGGCGACCCCAACGCCGGGGTGCACGGGCTGGCCGCATTGATGCTCGCGATGGCGCACCGGCGGCGCACGGGCAAGGGTGTCCGGATCGAGGCCGCGATGGTGGACGCCGCGCTCAACGTCGCCGCCGAGCAGGTCATCGAGTACTCGGCCTACGGCAACCTGCTGCAACGAGACGGCAACCGCGGGCCGACCGCGGCACCCCAGAACCTGTACCGCACCGGCGAGCTCGACGAGTTCGGACGCCCCGACGATTGGGTGGCGATCGCGGTCGCCACCGATGAGCAGTGGAGGAACCTCGTCGAGGCGCTCGGCCGTCCGGGCTGGGCAGCCGACGACGAGCTGGACAGCCGCCGCCGGGCGGAGGCGACGCCACGACGAGATCGACGAGCACCTCGGTCAGTGGTGTGCCACCCGAACCGGTGATGAGATCGTCGAAACCCTCTGGGGTGCAGGAGTTCCCGTCGCCAAGGTGATGCAGCCGCATCGAGTCGGCGACTTGCCGCAGCTGGTACATCGCGGCTTCTACGAACTCGTCGACCATCCAGTGAACCCCACCGCAAGGCACAGCACGCTTCCCATGCGCATCTCAACGGGGCCCGCACGCTTCCATCGGACGGCCGCGCCGCTTCTCGGACAGCACAACCGCGAGGTGCTCTCCGGACTGGGGCTGAGCGAGGACGAGATCGCCGACCTCGAAGACCAGGGGATCATCGGCACCGCCCCGGCAGGGCTTGGCATCCGCACCACCAAGACTGGTTAACTCGACGCATGGCCATCGATCCGTCCGACATCCTGCTGACCGGGCGCGTCGCGGTGATCACCGGCGGGGGAGCAGGGATCGGGCGTGGTGTCGCCGAGGGGATGGCGAAGTTCGGCGCGTCGGTGGCCATTTGGGAGCGTGACCCCGACACGTGTGCATCCGCCGCGGAAAGCATTGGCGCACTGGGCATCGTGGCCGACGTTCGCGACAGCCAGCAGGTCGACGCCGCGCTCGAACGCACCGTCGGAGAACTCGGCGAAGTCTCGATTCTCGTCAACAACGCCGGCGGGGTGTTCAACTCGCCGCTGCTGGACACCACCGAGAACGGCTGGGACGCGCTGTACCGGAGCAACCTGCGCCACGTGTTGTTGTGCACGCAGCGGGTGGCCCGGCGCCTGGTCGCAGCGGGCATGGGAGGCAGCGTCGTCAACGTGACGTCGATCGAGGGGGTGCGGGCGGCGCCCGGCTATGCGGCGTATGCGGCCGCCAAGGCCGGCGTCGTCAACTACACCCAAACGGCGGCCCTCGAATTGGCCCCGCACCACATCCGCGTCAACGCGATCGCCCCCGACCTGACCCTGACCGAGGGGATAATGCAGTTGTCGGGCGGGACGATGCGAACCGACACCGCGCCCTACATCCCGATGGACCGACCCGGCCATGTCGACGAAATCGCCAGCACCGCGGTGTTTCTCGCATCGGAAATGTCGAGCTACATCACCGGACAGTTGCTCCACGTCGACGGCGGAACCCAGGCCGCAAGCGGCTGGTATCACAATCCGCAGACCGGCGACTATCAGTTGGGACCCGATTAGTCAGTGATTCCAGCCCTCGGCGGCCTGCTCGTCGAAGCTGCGGTCGATGCGCTCGAACCTGCGCTGGATCGAGCCGCGGGATGCGCTGTGCGGGACGATGTACAGCCGGTTGGCCAAGATCGCATCGGCCGTCAGCCTGGCGACGTCGTCGACCTTCACCTCGGCGTCCGTTGGTGCGAGCAGTAGCTCCTGGGCGTCGTCGGCGATGGTCTGTGTCGGCGGGCCGTAATCGCCGCTCCTGACGCGCTCGCTGTTGGCCACCAGGCCTGTCTCGACGATCATCGGGCACAACACCGAAACGCCGATCCCGTTGGCGCGCACCTCCCGGGACAACGTCTCGGCGAGCGCGACGACACCGTACTTCGCGACGCAGTAGGGCCCGAGCCCGACGTTCGGGATGAGGCCGGCGAACGACGACGTGAACACGATGTGGCTTCAAGTCGTCCTGCGCAATCAGCCGCGGCAGGAACGCCTCGACACCGTGGATCGGGCCCCACAGGTCGACGTCGATCACGAAGCGCCAGTCGTCGTGGCTGGTGGTCGCCATCGCGCCGCCGTGTCCGATACCCGCGTTGTTGAACACCACATTCACGTCGCCGAAGACGTCAAACGCCTCATCGGCCAAATGCATCACGTCGTCGAGCTTGCTGACGTCGCACACCACGCCGTGCACGTCGATCCCGTCAGCCCGCAGGTCGTCCACCGCGTCGTTCAGCGCGGTCTCGTTGATGTCGGCCAGCATGATCCGCGCACCGCGGCGGGCGAACTCCTTGGCCGTGGCGAGCCCGATGCCGCTGGCCCCGCCGGTGATGACTGCTCGTGCGCCCTTCGTAACTGTCCACGGGCGAAAGACTATGCGGTCAGGACTGCGGTCCGTTCCCACGAGGGGTCGCCCAACTTCGCGCGGATGGCGCCCCACGGATCGGCGTACTGGCCGGGCGCATTCCAGTACACCGACCGGCGCTTCATCACCTGGCGAACAAGCGGCGCGAGCAGTCCGCCCCAGTATCGCGTCCACCAGAACTTCGACTGCAACTCGGCCACCATGTCGGGCCATGAATGGTGCTGGAACTTCAACGCCTCCTGCGCCCGGGTGGTGTCCATCCAGTCGGTGACGAACCAGTCGGTGTCGCTGTCGGGGTCGCCGGGCCGTCCCTGGCGGGTCGCGCCCGGGATACCCCGCGGCCGCGGCGAGCGCGGGCCGATGTCGCCCATCAGCATTCGGTGTGACTCGTCGCCCGCGATGAGAAGGATCTCGCGCGCGACGTCGGCCGTCGTCGCGGCGGCACACGCAAACGCGACGTCGCGGACGTCGACGTTATGCAGTCGACCGTCGCTCGGCATGGCGTTCTCGATGAACATGCCGTCGGCGCCCAATGGCAGCGCCGAGAAATCGGTGCTGAGCACACCGCCGAACCGCAGAACCACCCATTCCAGACTTGACGACCGCACGATCTCTTCGGCCTCGGCCTTGGTACCGCTGTATAGGTCGCAGGGCCGCATCGGGTCGTCCGCGGTCAGCGGCTCAGGAGTGCGGTGCGGGTTGCGGGGGCCGAACACCGCGTTGCTCGACGCATGGACGAAGCGCGGCGGAGTCGGCTGCGCCTCGGCGACGCTGACCAAAGTTTTCGTGGCGTCGACATTGACCCGCCGCGCCACCTTGGGGATCGCGGTAGATCGCCGGGGCGATGATCGCCGCGAGGTGGATGATGGCGACGGGATCGACTTCGGAGACCAGGCGCTGAACCTGTTCGGCATCGGTGAGGTCGGCCCATCGGTATTCGGCGCCGTCGGGCAGCTTCTTGAGCGCCTTGATATTGGCGGGCGTCTCGAGATCGGCCGCGACGACGCGGCGACCGTCGGCGGCCAGCCGCCGCACGGTCTCGGACCCGACCAGGCCGAAGCCGCCCGTGACGAGCACGGTCCCCGACATTAGGCCCTCCCACCTGCGGATATGACATTCTCTTTTTTGGAGAGTACTCATACTCCACGACATCATTCGGGTGGCGGCGGCGAGAAGTGGGAACTCTGACAGCATGAGCAGCGACGGGGCGGACAAACAAGTCGCCAAGTGGGATCCCGGGTTCACTCGTCAGATCGCAAACGTGGTGGGCCCGGCAATCAAGCGATACTTCCGGGCCGAGGTGCGCGACCTGGAGTCCATCCCTGCGGCGGGTGGAGCCCTGGTGGTGTCCAATCACTCCGGCGGCATGTTCACGCCCGACGTGCTCGTCTTCGCGCCCGCCTTCTACGAGCAATTCGGTTTCGACCGGCCCGTGTACACCCTGGGCCACGACATGATCTTCGTAGGCCCGATCGGAACCTGGCTGCGCCGCCTCGGCGTCATCGAGGCCAACAGGGCCAACGCCGCGCAGGCGCTGCGGGACGGCGCGGTCGTGCTGGTGTTCCCCGGCGGTGACTACGACTCCTACCGGCCGACGTTCACCGAGAACGTCATCGACTTCAACGGACGCACCGGCTACATCAGGACCGCGGTCGAGACGGGAGTGCCCATCGTGCCGATGGTGTCGATCGGCGCGCAGGAGACACAGCTGTTCCTCGCCCGTGGCGATTCCATCGCCAGGACGTCTCGGACTCAAGCGGCTGCGGGCCGAGATCCTGCCGATCAGCGTCGGCTTCCCCTTCGGCGTCTCGGTGTTCTTCCCACCGAACCTGCCGTTGCCGTCCAAGATCGTCACCCGAATGCTCGATCCGATCGACGTCGTCGCGGAGTTCGGCGAGGACCCCGACATCGACGCGGTCGACCTGCATGTGCGCGCGGTGATGCAGAAGGCCCTTGACGAACTTGCCCGCGAGCGGCGCTTCCCTGTGCTTGGCTAACGGGTCATGGCCGACACATCTGGGACTCCTTCAGACGCTGTGGCGGGCCCGGCTGATCGCGCCGATGCGGCCCGACAAATATCTGCGGATGGGCGCGGCGATGCGCCGGGTCGGCATGACGGCCACCGTCGGATTCGCCGCGGCTGCGCAGCGGTGCCCGGACCGGCCGGGCCTGATCGACGAGCGCGGCACGCTGACGTGGAAGCAGCTCGACGACCGCTGTGACGCGCTGGCGGCCGCGCTGCAGGCGCAACCCGGGACGGCTCCGAAAACCGTTGCGGTGATGTGCCGCAACCACCGCGGGTTCATCGAGGCGCTGGTGGCGTCCAACCGGATCGGATCCGACGTCCTGCTGCTGAACACGTCGTTCGCGGGGCCCGCGCTGGCCGAGGTCGTCGACCGCGAGGGAGCCGACGTCGTCATCTACGACGAGGAGTTCACTGAGATCGTTGACCGGGCGCTGGCCGACAGGCCTGACGCCACGAGGATCTTGGGCTGGACCGATGGCGCCGACGGCTGTCTGACCTGGATAAGCTTGATCGATTCCCACTCGGGGCAGCGGCCACAGCCCAGCGACCGCAAGAGCGACATCATCCTTCTCACGTCCGGGACGACGGGAACGCCCAAGGGTGCGAAGCGGGGCGAGGGCAGCGGCGGCGCCGGTGACCTCAAGGCGGTGCTCGACCGCACGCCGTGGCGGGCCGAGGAGCCGATCGTCATCGTCGCGCCGATGTTCCACGCGTGGGGGTTCTCCCAACTGCTGTTCGCGGCGTTGCTGGCTTGCCCGATCGTCACCCGTCGCAAGTTCGACCCGGAAGCCACACTGGAACTCATCGACAAGCACAAGGCGACCGGCCTTGCGGTCGTCCCGGTGATGTTCGACCGGATCATGGACCTGCCCGACGACGTGCGAAACCGATACAGCGGCAAGTCACTTCGATTCGCCACCGCATCGGGCTCACGGATGCGACCCGACGTGGTGATCAAGTTCATGGACCAGTTCGGCGACGTCATCTACAACAACTACAACGCCACCGAGGCCGGCATGATCGCGACCGCAACGCCCGCCGACCTGCGTGCCGCACCCGATACCGCGGGAAAACCCGCTGACGGCACCGAGATCCGGATACTCGACGAGGGCTTCAACGCAGGTGCCTGCAGGCGAGGTGGGACAGATCTTCGTCCGCAGCGGCACGCTGTTCGACGGCTACACCTCCGGCACCACCAAGGACTTCCACGACGGCTTCATGGCATCGGGTGACATGGGATACCTCGACGATGCGGGTCGCTTGTTCGTGGTCGGCCGCGACGACGAGATGATCGTCTCCGGCGGCGAGAACGTCTACCCGATCGAGGTCGAGAAGACGTTGGCCGCGCACCCGGAGGTGGCCGAAGCGGCCGTCCTCGGCGTCGACGACGAGCAGTACGGGCAGCGTCTCGTCGCGTTCGTGGTGCTCGAGTCGAGCGGCGTCGGCCACGCAGGACGCCCTCAAGCAGCATGTGCGCGACAACCTCGCGAATTACAAAGTGCCGCGCGAGATCACGGTCCTCGACGAGCTGCCCCGCGGCAGCACAGGCAAGATCCTGCGCAACGAACTGCGTGGCCGCCTGCGCCTAAGTGACCGCCGTTGCGGGAGCCATTGCGGTGTCGACAGCGGTGAGTGCAGGCAGTTCCAGCGCGCTACGGATCTCGTTGAGGCCGTGGATCATCGCGTCGGTCGCTTCGTGGACGTCGTCGAACGTCTCGTCGTCGGACAGCATCGAGATGTCGACCTGGTCGACGTAGCTCCACACGGTCATGTTGAAGGCGCTGCCCGCCGAGAGCACGCCGATCGAATAGATCTCGGTGACCGGCGCGCCGCCGATGTGACCGCGTTCGCGCGGCCCGGGCACGTTCGACACCGCGACGTTCATCAGCCTGTTGTGCGCAGCGCGTTTCGACTGCCACCGAGTAGCGCCGGGGTCAACGGCGGTGGCAGATACTCCATCATCTGGCCCTGCAGTTTCGGGCCGAGGAGGTCGTAGTCCTCCTTGGCGCGGGCGGTCGACAGCGCGGTCAGCCGGACCCGCTCGAGCGGCATCATCGATGTGGACGGGCAGTGACACCGACAGGCCGCCGATCTCGTTGCCGGTGATCCGGTCGGCGGACCGGTTGGTGCTGACCGGCACCGATGCCATGAGCGGCCGGTCCGCGCGGCCGTCGTAGCGCAGCAGCAGTTCTCGCAGACCGCCCGCGGCCGTCGCCAGCACGATGTCGTTGAACGTCACGCCGAGGTGCTTGGCGGTCTCCTTCACCTCGGCCAACGACAGCGACGCGGTGGCGAAGGTCCGGACGGGCGAGACCACATGGTTGAGGAATGTCGGCGGAGTCTTGAACATCTTCGCCAGGTCGGGGTGGTCGCTGCGCTCCTTGGTGCGTCGCCGAGCCGGGAGATGCCGCTGGGCGGCATCCCGCGCCAGTCCGGGCAGCGCGGCGATGTGTGCCGACGTGGTCGCGGAGCGCTTCCCGCAGCAGCTCGGTCTTCGTCGGGCGGATCACAGGTGACGTAGTCGTCGCGCTCGTCCTGTGGGCCGTCCGGACAGGTCCATCAGCCGGGCCAGCAGGTTGGCCGATGCGACCCCGTCGGCCAGCGTGTGGTGCACCTTGCCGATGAGAGCGAAGCGGTCGTCGGCCATTCCCTCGGCGAAGTGGAACTCCCACAGCGGATGGTCTGCGGTCCAGCGGCGTGCTGGCGATCCGCCCGATCACCTCGTCGAGTTCGCGGCGGCCGCCGGGACTGGGAACCTGCACCCGGCGCAGGTGATAGTCGAGGTCGACGGGGCAGTCCTCGCAGCCACATCGGGTGATGCAGCTGCCACGGGATGTCGATGAGTCGGTAGCGCAACGGATCGAGCAGGTGCAGCCGACGGGCGACGGTCTGGCGGAAGACATCGAACGTGAACTCGCCATCGTAGTCGGCGGCGTTGATGATCGCGACCTTCAGCGTGTGGGTGTGCAGGTTCGGCGTCTCGCTGTACAGCAGCATGGCGTCCATGCCGTTGAGTCGCCTCATACCCACCCCCTACGGACGGGTTCTATGCAAGCACTCGGGTACCCGGAATCGGTCGCTTTCCCTCAAATGGGTTATACGTCGATCGCGTCGAGGGCCGCGCGGGTCTCCAGGTCGATGAACGCCGCGGAGTACCGCTGCGCGAGTGCGAGACAGATCGCGGCGCTCTGCCAGGCGTCCCCGCCCGACAGGGTGGCCATCCAGATGGCCAACCCGTGTGCGACCGATGCGCGGTACCGCAGCCAGACCTCCTCCGCGCTGGGCAGCTCGTCGGCGGGCAGCGCGAGCGCGTCGCGGTACTCCGCCAGCAGGTCCCGCTCGGCCCGCCTGCGGTCCTCGATCGTCAGCGCGCCCTGCAGGAAGTAGCCGAGATCCAGCGACCAGTTGCCGCGCCGCGCCATCTGCCAGTCGAGGAATCCGACGTCGTCATCGGGGAGGACGTAGGTGTTGCCGATGTGGGGATCGCCGTGCAGCAGGGTCTGCGGCGTTTTCGAGTCTCCGGTCAGCGTGCCGATGTAGCGGGCCCAGATGTCGACGAACAACTCTGTGCCGCTTAGCGCCGGGATCTCTGCGGGGACCGTGTCGCCCAATCGCTCGTGGGCGATGTGCAATGGCGCGTACTGCATACCTTCGAATGCGACGAACGGCTCCAGCCACCCCAATGTCGGGTGAGTGTCGAGGCGTGCGCCCCAGAACCGGCCGTGCATGCGCGCCAGTCCGCGCACGCCGTTGGCCGCCTGGTCGATCGACATCGGGCGCGTGGAGTCGCGCGGGTCGGCCCCGCGTGCGACGACGTCCTCCATGATCATCAGGAAGTCCGAGCGGTCCTCGTCGATGAGCGCCGCGTAGACGGTCGGATGGTCGAGCGGCAGCTCGATGCCCGAGGAGAACAGCCGCGGCTCGTGGTAGAGCCCGCTGGTCAGCGCGACGAGTTCGGCGTGGTCGGGATCGACGGCCTTGGCGAACACCGTCGCCGGTCCCGAACCCGCCGAATACGTCAGCGCGAGCCGCGCGCGCTTGTTGGTGCCGTCGTCGCGGAGCACGACGGTCACCTCGTCGACGACAGCGTCCGGATGATGATGCGCGAGCGCGGCCGTCATCCACTCCGCGGTGATGTCATCCCATCCGTGCGGAAGTGACAACTCCGCGATTCTCACGTGTGGTCGCGCTACTTCAGGCAGCTGCCGCCATCGACCGGCAGCGTGACGCCGGTGATGTAGCGGGCCTCGTCGGATGCCAGGAACAGCACGGCGTTGGCGATGTCCTCGGGCTCGACCCAGCCGATCGGCAGCGTGTGCATCAGCTGCCCCGACGACCTTCATGTCGTCCGGGCCCGGGTTCTCCAGGTCGGGGCGGAACAGCTTCATGGTGTCGTCGTTCATGAACAACGGGGTGTTCACGTTGGTCGGGTGCACCGAGTTGACGCGGATGTTCTGCGCGCCGAGTTCGACGGCGAAGGTCCGCATCAGGCCGACCACACCGTGTTTGGCGGCGACGTAGTGACCGCAGTGCGGATAGGCCTTCAGGCCGCCAACCGAGCTGGTCAGGATGATCGAGCCGCCGCGGCCGCCGCTGAGGATGTGCGGCACGCCGGCCTTGACGGTCTTCCACACGCCGCCGAGGTTGATGTCGATCATGGCGGTCCAGTCGGCTTCGCTGGTCTTGTCCAGTGTCTCGCCGCCGTTGCCGATGCCGGCGTTGGCGACGATGATGTCGAGGCGGCCCATCTGCTCGACGCCGCGTGTCCACGGCCGCCTTCAGCGCGTCGTAGTCGCGGACGTCGACCTCGGCGGTGAAGATGCGGCGGTTGTGGCCCTTGACCAGATCGGCGGTCTCGGCCAGATCCTCGGGTGTGGACGCGGCGATCACGTCCACGGTGTCGATCTTCTTACAGATGTCGACGGCGATGATGTCGGCGCCCTCCTGCGCCAGCCGCACCGCATGCGCGCGGCCCTGTCCCCGCGCCGCGCCGGTGATGAAAGCGACCTTGCCTTCTACACGTCCTGCCATGTCTCTCAGTCCTTTTGGTGGTAGTGGTGGTTATTCACGAAACAAATGTGGGCATGGATTCCCAGCCGCGGACCGCCGTGGTCTGAGACGGATGTGCGTTCGGCCAGTCGACCTCCCACGTCGGGAATCTCTTGAGGATCTCCTCGAGCGCGATTCGGCCCTCCAGACGCGCCAGCGCGTTGCCCATGCAGAAGTGCGTTCCCGCGCCGAACGTCATGTGCGAGTGCAGCTCTCGGTGGATGTCGAAGACATCGCCGTTCGGCGGGAAGCGGCGGTGGTCACGGTTGGCGGCGCCCATCAACAGCAGCATCGCGCTGCCTTCCGGCACCGTCTGGCCGTAATACTCGGTGTCGCGCGCAACGTAGCGGGCCGACCTGCAGCGCCGGCGGCTCCCAGCGCAGGATCTCTTCGATCGCCTGTGGGATCAGGGCGGGGTTCTCCGCCAGTTCGCGACGCTGATCGGGGTGTTCGGCCAACGTCTTGCCGGCCCAGCCGATCAGCCGGGTGGTGGTCTCCGCGCCCGCGGTGGCGACGACCGTCAGGTACATCAGCAGTTCGTCGCGGCTCAGCCGTCGCACGGTGCCGGTCTCGTCCTCGAACTCGACGTTGAGCAGGTCGGTCATGATGTCGTCGGACGGATGCTCGGTGCGGTAGTCGATGAACTCGGCGAAGACCTCGCCGGTGGCCAGCAGTGTCGACCTCCTTGCTCTGCAGGCGTGGCTTCGCCGTGGTCGGTCGACCCGGCGCTGGTCTTCCTCCGGGATGCCCAGCAGCATGCCGATGACCCGCATCGGCATCTGCTCGCCGAGGTCGTTGACGAAGTCGAATCGGCCCGTGCCCACCAACGGGTCCAGGCAGCGGGCGGTGAACTCGCGGATCTGCGGCTCCAGGGCGAGCACCTTGCGCGGCGTGAACATCCGCGACAGCAGATTGCGGTGGATGTTGTGGATCGGCGGATCCTCGAAAATCAGTGTGCCGGGCGGGATCTCCATGCCGGACTTGATGATCTCGAGCAGCGCGCCGCGACCGGAGATGAAGGTCTCGTGGTCGATCACCGCCTTGTTGACGTCGTCGTAGCGGCTCAACGCATAGAAGTCGTGCTTGTCGTTGTAGTACAGCGGCGCCTCTTCGCGCATGCGGGCGAACACCGGATACGGGTTCATGTTGAGTTCGACGTCTGTACGGGTCGTAGTACAACTCATCCGCTGTCGCGGCATCCCGCACTTCGGAGTTTTCAGCACTGATCGTCACGGGTCACCTCTCGCCGGACCAGGGGACGTAAGACATATGGCTGCATTTTGTCTCACAACTCTGGCATCGCCGATACAAGGGTGTCAACGACAGACTCGTTTCGGGCAATTTGTACTCTCCGCTTAACAGAACGGGCTTCTCAGCGTGGTTCCGCAAAGCGGAGCAGCGCTTCCTGGCCGTACGAAGCGACCAGGACGCCGTTCTCGGTGAGAACATCGCCGCGGCCGAAGCACCGGCCATGCGCCAGCAGGGGACTGTGCTGGCGCAGCAGCAACCAGTTGTCGGTGCGAAACGGTCGATGGAACCACAGGGTGTGCGACGTGACGGCGGAGGTGAAGGTCGTGCCGTTGCCGCGCTGGCCGACACCGTCGATGGGCCGCAGTGCCGTACCGATCAGCGTCAGATCCGTGGCGTAGGCCGAAAGTGCCGGCGCCAGTTCGGGATCGACGGCCGGCGTGCGCATCCAGAACTCGAATTGTGGGGGGCCGGTCGTGATGGCGTTGAGGTCGTCGGCCGCACGCGTCTCCCACGGGATGAGATCGAGCGCGACCTCGTGCTCCGGGCCGAGGACCGCGCCGACGTCGTCGGCCTCCTGATGTTCTGGCCCGCCCTCGACGGCGTGCATGCTGATCGAGGCGGTCGCGATGGGGCCGCGACTCTGCCGGGCGACGATCGTGACCGCGGCGAAGGATCGGCCTTCGTGTTGCAGCGTCGCCTCGTAGCGGATCGGCTCATCGGCAGTGCCCTCCCGCGTGAAAACCGCGTGCTGGGATTTGACCGCCTTATCCGGACAGGTCAGCGCCGCGATGCGGAGGAACTGCCCGAGGATCTGGCCGCCGAACACCCGGTGATATTCCAGCTGCTGATTCCGGCCCTCGAATACGTTCGCATCGCCGTCTCGCGTCGGTGCCGGGGAGACGTCCAGACACGCGAGAAGATCGGTCCAGAGATCGGGCACTCGCCCAGTGTAAGTCAGATTCTCGTCGCCGAGAACCTAGTTCTCAGCGCTAGCTGGCGGCGAATCCGTGCGAACAGAAGTCCCACAGTTCGTCGGCGCTGATCGGGTGCGCGACGCCGTCCTCGATCTCGCCGTTGGACTGGGCCGCGTTGAACATGACCGTCTGCATCGTCATCGCCGCCATCCGCTTCGGGTTGATCCCGTCACGCAGCTGACCTGCGGCGCTCGGCCTCTTCCATCAACTCGGTGAGCAGCGCGAGCAGCGGTGCGTGGGCGATCTTGACCTCGGACGGATGGGACACCAGAAGCCGGGGTGCGAAGTCGGTGAACAGCGGCCGCCTGGCGGTCGGGTCCGGACGCGACGACTCGAACAGCAGCTGGATCGCGACCCTGAGGCGCTCGATCGGCTCGTCGGCGTTGGACGGTGGCGGCGCGAATCTGGTCGGCCGATCGCGCCAGCGCATCTTCGAACAGCGCAAGCAGCAACTCGTGCTTACCGTCGAACTGCAGGTAGAAGCTTCGCAGCGACTGCCGAGAGCGGTCGACGACCTCTTGCACGGTGAAGTCTGTGCTGCCCTTTTCGATGATGATCGCCTGGGCGGCGTCGAGGAAACGCTGAACGCGTTGTGCGGCCCGGAGCTTCGCGGTTTTGATCGATCGCTCGACCGCGCGCTGCTTCCAGGCGGGTTCTTCGCTGGGGCTCGTCACCGTGCGGCTCGGATGCTGCCCGATTAGGGAGAACATGGACTGACTGTACCGGAGAACGCCTTGCCATTGCGGTCCTCGACCCCCTCGCGGCCAACGTGTCAGAGATTGTAACTTTCTCACTTGGAGAATAGTATTCTCATTTTGTTGAGAACAGTAGCCTTACCCAAAATTTTGATCCGGCGGAGTGCCTGTGCAGCTGACCTTCGACGCTGATGTCGAGGCGTTCCGCGCGGAGTTCATCGCGTTTCTCGACGAGAACGTGCCCCCGGACGACGAGGCGCTTGACCGCTCGGGGTCCAGCAGTCACGTCCCGGAATGGGCACGGCGCTGGCAGCGGCTGATGTTCGACAACGGTTGGCTCATGCCGGGCTATCCGCCCGAGTTCGGCGGTCGCAACGCCACGATCCTTCAGCAGTACGTCCACCAGCAGGAGCTGGCGCGCCGAAGGGTCTATCTGACCTTCAATCCGCAGGGCGTCGGGATCATCTCCGCATCGCTGATCTCGTTCGGCACGCGCGAGCAGCAGGAGCGTTGGGCCGTCCCCATCCTGCGGGCCGAGATCACCGCATCGCTGGGAATGAGCGAGCCCGGCGCCGGATCCGACCTCGCGTCATTGCGGACCCGCGCAGTGCGCGGTTCTGATTCGGCCGGCGACCACTTCGTGGTGAACGGCCAGAAGGTGTGGACCTCCGGGGCGCACGACGCCGACGTGTTGTTGACTTTTGTTCGCACCGATCCGAACGCCCCGAAACACAAGGGCATCAGCGTGCTGATGATCCCGACCGACCTGCCGGGGGTGGTGCGGCGACCGTTCGCGTCACTTTGCGATGAGGGCGACCTCGACTTCAACGAGGTCTTCTTCAGCGATGTGCGGGTGCCCGCCGAGAATCTCATCGGTCCGTTGAACGAAGGCTGGCGGGTAGCCAATGGGTCGCTCGGTCATGAGCGGAACATGTTGTGGCTCAGCTACGCCGACCGGTTGGAGGAACTCGTCGAAGACGTCCGGCCCTCCTCGGCGCTGGACCGTGACCGATACGCCACGCTGGTGATGGACAACCAGGCGTTGCGCCTGCTCGGCTCGGTAGCACTGGCGCGCGCCGCGCGCGGCGACGAGGATGCGGCGGCGCTGTCGGTGCTGAAGCTTTTCGGCTCGGAGGCGTCCCAGATGGCGTCCGAGTACGCGCTCGCCGCAGCGGGTCCCGAGGCGTTCGCCCACCCGAGCATCTCGGGCCCGTACAGCGCGCACCACCTCGACCTCTATCGGAGCGGATGGTTCGAGCGCTACGTCCGCTCGTTCGGCGGCACCATCGCAGGCGGCACGTCCGAGATTCAACGCAACATCATCGCCCAGCGAGTGCTGGGCCTACCCCGTAACTAGGACTGGAACCGAGGACCGACGTGTACATCGACTACGAAGTCGCCGACAAGATCGCGACCATCACGCTCAACCGCCCCGAGGCCGCCAATGCCCAGAACCCTGAGTTCCTCGATGAACTGGATGCGGCGTGGACACGGGCCGCCGCGGACAACGACGTCGCCGTGATCATCTTGCGCGCCAACGGGAAACACTTCTCGGCCGGACATGACCTGCGCGGTGGCGGGCCGGTCCCCGACAAGATCACGCTCGAGTTCATCATTGCCCACGAGCAGAAGCGGTACCTGGAATACACCTTGAAGTGGCGCAACGTGCCCAAGCCGTCGATCGCCGCCGTGCAAGGCCGGTGCATCTCGGGCGGGCTGCTGCTGTGCTGGCCCTGCGACCTGATCCTGGCCGCCGACGACGCGTTGTTCTCCGATCCGGTGGTGCTCATGGGCATCGGTGGCGTCGAATACCACGGCCACACCTGGGAACTGGGACCCCGCAAGGCCAAGGAGATCCTCTTCACCGGCCGGGCGATGACCGCCGACGAGGTGGCCGCCACCGGCATGGTCAACCGGGTCGTACCCCGAGACCAGCTCGACAGTGAGACGAGGGCACTCGCCGAGCAGATCGCCAAGATGCCGTCGTTCGCGCTGCGCCAGGCCAAGCGGGCCGTCAACCAGACCCTCGACGTGCAGGGCTTCTATGCGGCCATCCAGTCGGTGTTCGACATCCACCAGACCGGCCACGGCAACGCGCTGAGCGTAGGCGGCTGGCCCGTTTTGGTGAACCTCGACGAGATGAAGGCCAACATCCAGTAGTTCATGGTCGCCGGCTCGGCCGCATCGACGATTGACATCCGTGGCAGCGGGCGTAGAGTCCTCGCCATATTTCGAAAATAGCATTTTCAAAATGCCACATCGCATGGCAGGCGACGGAGGAGTTGTGACGGAAACACCGTCCGCACAGGCGTGGAAGAACCCCCTGGCCTGGCTGCCGCACTCGATCGCCGAAGCCGCGCTTTCACCCGCCGCAGGTGATGCCGACCCGGCGGCCGCGTGGGCGCATCTACAGCAGCGGCTGGGTGAGGCGGCGCGCTTGGTGATGTCCGCACCCGTCAACAAGAACCGGATCGATTACGCGTCGGGGATGCGCCACCTGATGGTGTTGTTGGCCGTCGGCGTCGACATGGCGTTGCGGGCAGACCCCGACCCCGTCTTGGCCGTCACTCGCGCCAGCATGGATGACATCGTCACCTGGGGTCTGGAGTGTCCGGACTGCGTGTATTTGAACGCCACTCTGCGCGCGGGCGAGACATATCGGCTGTTCGGCAATCGGGGCACAGCGCGATACGTCGGGCTGCAGACCATGGACGGAATCGCGGCGACCGCCAACTGCCTGGTCGACGAACTCGAGGTCGATTCCGACGGAAACTTCGAAGTGATCTTGTCCCCAGATGAGCACGCGGGCAACTGGCTTCGACTGGCCGGTGACCATCCGACCCTGACAGTCCGAAACTTCTTCTACGACTGGGATACCGAGTCGCCGGCCTCGCTCGAGGTCGAGCGCGTCGGCACCGTGCGCGGCCCGGCGGGGGAGCGCGTCGACGAGGCGGCGTCTGTGACATCAGCGCTGTACGCGCTCGGCGACTTCGTCTACGACAACCTGAAGTTCTTTCTCGACTTCGGGGCGATGCCGCAAGCCAACGACTTCGTGCCCCCGATGGACATGAGCGAAATGGGCGCCGCAGCCGAAAACCGCCCTGTCATAGGGCGATTCGAACTCGAACCCGACGAAGCACTGATCCTGGAGTTCGAGCCGCCCGAAGGGGTCTACTGGAGCATCTCGCTCGGCAATCCGTGGCTGGAGACCATCCACTACGGGCGCCACCAGTCCAGCCTGAACGGACACCAAGCGGTCATCGACGGGGACGGCAAGGCCCGATTCGTCATCGCCGCACGCGACCCAGGAGTGGCGAATTGGCTTGACAGCGCCGGGCACAGCAACGGGGCGATGCTCCTGCGATGTGTGCGGACCGAATCCGCGCCCGTGCCGGCGACGCGAATCGTCAAGTTCGACGAAGTCACCGCGGCGTTGCCGGAAGGCGACGGCGATGACCACACCCGACGAGCGCGCCCGAGTCATCGCTGGGCGCCGCCGCGCCGTATACGAAAGGTTCCGCCGATGAGCTTCTCCGCTGACGAACTCGAAGACGGTGCGCGGGCGGCGACCGGCTTGAGTGACTTTGGCTCGTCCTACTACCGCGAGGGCCTGGATCGCACGGTGGACGCGCTGAACACCGAGGCCGCCCTCAACGATCTCGGTCGGGTCATGCAGCACGCGACGATGAGCAACGCGCTGATCCAGCGGCTCAAGATCGTCGACACCTACAAGGCGCACCCCGAGATCGCCGACGAGGTCGTCGACGGTCCCGTCGTCGTACTGGGCCTGCCGCGGACCGGAACAACGGCGCTGGGGCAACTGATCTCGGCCGATCCGCAGTTCAGATTCCTGCGCACGTGGGAATCGCAGGCGCCCACTCCGCCACCGGAGACGGCGACGCAGCACACGGATCCGCGCATCGCTGCGGCCGCCGAAGGAATCGCCATGATCGAGCAGATGTTTCCCGACTTTCGCGCGACAGTCAGCTCGGAAGCGGAAGCCGCAACCGAATGCCAGGACCTGATGGGGATGAGCTTTCGCACGTTCCACTTCGACGGCGTGGTTCGGGTGCCGGGTTACGTCGAATGGTTGGCCGATTGCGATATGCGAGAGACCTACACGTTTCACCGCGATGTCCTCAAACTGCTGCAGTGGCGCTGCAAGCCCAGTCTGTGGAATCTCCGCACGCCCGTGCACATGTTCGCGCTCGACGCCTTCGTCGAGGCCTACCCGAATGCCAAATTCCTCTGGAGCCATCGAGATCCGGCCAAAGTACTGGGCTCGGTGTGCAGTCTGATCGCGTATATCCGGAGTTGGAGCAGCGACTACCAGGGATCCGGAGGAGCTCGGCGCGGAACAACTCGCCTGGTGGGTGGAAGGCATCGGACGGGCAATGGAGTTCCGCAGAAAGTTCGGTGACGATCGCTTCGTCGACGTCTCCTTCGCCGACCTGCAGAACGATCCGGTGAACGCGGTCGCGGGCAGCTATGCGCAGTTGGGTCTGGAGTTCAGCGATGAGGCGCACGCCAGGGTGCAGGAGTGGGCGCACGGCCACCAGCCGGGTCATCGCGGCACACACTCCTACGACCTCGCCGACTACGGACTGACACCCGAACAGGTGCGTGAGGCATTCGGCGACTACCTGGCCACCTTTGACGCCTCGGCGTGAACCGACTTCAACGCTGATACGAAATGGCCATGACTGGCGGCGGACGGCCGAAGGTGGAACCCGACCCGCAGGTGCGTGCGAAGATACTGTCCGCCGCGCTCGAGATCGTGCGTGATGACGGCGTCCGTGGGCTGGGAATCGCGCAGGTGCTCGACCGGGCGCAACTCGGCACCCGGGCGTTCTACCGCCATTTCGACTCCAAGGACCAATTGGTCGCTGCCATGTTCGCCGAAATGGCGCGCGTCGAGATGCAACGACTCGAGGCGAAGATGGCGGGCGCCGATCCCGTTCGTGCGGTGGCGGCATGGATCGACGGACGGCTGGATCTGGCCTTCGACGCCGGGCTGGAATCCGACTTGCGACAGATGTCGCTGGAGGCACAGTCGCAGATGTTCGCCTCGCCGAAGCTGATCGCGCCGGCCTACGCCGAGATCTTGGGCCCGCTGGTCGACCAGATCAACCGCGGAGCGGCGATGGGATTGTTCGCCGATGTGGATCCCACCGCGGAGGCGTTGTCGATCCAAGGTGTGGTGTGGGCGCACGTCGAACGCCAATGGGCGACGGGAACCGGTGCGCGCAGCGACATCGGGGAGCGCGTACAACGCTTCTGTCTGCGGGGGCTCGGTGTCGCCTCTGATGTGATCGCTGCTGTCGTCGCCGACAAGCGGCCAACGTCGAAACCGTTGACGCGCAAGAAATCTGTGAAGACCAAGCAATCTCGCTGAAAGGAATACCGTGGATCTGGGCTTGAGTGGGTCGGTCGCCGTCGTCACAGGGGGCAGCAAGGGCATGGGGCTGGCGATCGCGCAGACGCTCGCAGCGGAAGGGGCCCGCGTCGCGGTGATGGCACGAGGTCAGGAGGCGCTGGACCGCGCCGTCGAGTCATTGCGGGCCGAGGGTGCGACCGACGCCGTCGGCATCAGTGCCGACATGGCCGACGCGGAGTCCATCGGTGCCGCCTTCGAGGTTGTCGGGGCACGGTGGGGCCACGTCAACAGCCTCGTTCACACGATCGGGCCGGGCGACGGTTACTTCGAGGAAATGACCGACGCGGACTGGCATGATGCCTTCACGCTGGGCACCATGTCCGGCGTGCGGTCGATACGGGCCGCTCTACCGCTGCTGCGGGCAGCCGACTGGGCCCGCATCGTGACCCTGTCGGCACACTCGATCCAGCGGCAAAACCCGCGAATCGTCGCATACACGGCGGCCAAGGCGGCGCTGTCGAGTGTGACCAAGAATCTGTCGAAAAGCCTTGCCAAGGACGGCATCCTGGTGAACTGCGTCTGCCCCGGCACCATTGTCACAGCGAGCTTCACCGAGCAGCTTCGCGACATCCTCGCCGCCGACGGATTGGACGCGAACAACCCGGTCGACGTCATGACGTGGATCGACAACAACTTCCATCAACCGTGTGATCTGGGCCGAGCGGGTCTGCCGGAGGAGATCGCCTCGATCACCACCTACCTTGCGTCTCGGCGCAACGGCTACGTCACCGGCGCAACGGTGAACGTCGACGGCGGCAGCGATTTCGTCTGAACGCGCGCCGTTGCATCACGCGTCCCCAGCTCGCTGCTCAGAGGTCGATCAGACGTGGTGCCGAGCCACGGGCCCGCAGTCCCGCGCCGGCCTTGCGGGTGAGTTCTCTTGAGCTGCCGAGCAATCCGTCGAGCACCAGCGCCCGCTTCACGTGATGGTGCAGGTCGTGCTCGGCGGTGAAGCCGATGCCGCCGAGGACCTGCTGGCAGTGTCGGGCCGCGGTCAGCGCGGCCTTGCCCGCGGCGGCCTTGGCCAGCAGTGACGGTCAGGTCGACATTGCCCGCGCCCGGCAGGCTCAGCGTCGCCTCGGCGCCTTCGATGGCGACCAGCGTCTCGGCCAGCCGATGCCGGACCGCCTGGAACGACGCGATCGGCCTGCCGAACTGGACCCGGTCCAGCGCGTGCTGCCGGGCCAGGGCCAGCATCGCCCTGGCCGAACCGACCAGCCACCAGCCCAGTGCCCGGCGGGCCTCGGACAGCCGCATCGCCTCGCCCTCGGGCACCCGGCGCAGCGGCAGCCCACCGAGCGTGTTCGCGCTGGCTTCGCTGTTGTCGCGTTCCCACACCACCCAGCCGCCGGCATACGGCAAGGGCGGCGTCCCGCCGGGCAAACCGCCGATGGTCTCCAGCATCACGTCGTTGAGAACCGAGGCGTGCGAGCCCGTTTCGCCCAGCAGCCGGAACACCAGCGGTATCGCCACATCGGACATGTCGGAAAGCATGTCGGCCCAGCCCAGTTCGGCCAGCGCAGTGTCCAGTTCGGCACCGGAGGTCGACAACATGGTCTTGCGCAGTCCGTCTTCGAGAAGCTCGAGAGACTCCGCGTCGAGTGCTGCACCTGATTGGCTGTCCATCGTCACTCCTTCCCGAGGTCCAGCAGGCGGCGGGCGATGATGTTGCGCTGAACTTCGGCGGTGCCGCCGTAGATGGTGGCCGCCCGCGAATACAGGTACTCGGTGCGCCAGGGGGTGTCGTCGAGTTCGATGACGCCGGGCAGCAGATCGCGTGCGGTGTCGAAGAGCCTCTGTTCGGCGCTGGCGAGCAGCACCTTGTCGATCGAGGTGTCCGGACCGAGCTTGTGTCCGTCGGCCAGCCGGTACTGGGTGGCCCGGGACCGGCAGCGCAGCGTGTGCAGCGCCAGATACGCCTCGCCGAGATCCGAGTCGACGGCCTGGCCGAGTCCTTTGACTTCACCGATCAGCGCGTCGAATCGCGAGTAGAGGTAGGCGATGCGCTGCCAGAAGCAGGTCGAGCGTTCGTAGGGCAGCAGATCCATCGCCAGCTGCCAGCCGTCGCCGGGCTTGCCGAGCATGCGGTCGGCGGGCACCACCACGTCGTCGAAGTACACCTCGCAGAACTCGTCGACATCGTGCATCGTGCGCAGCGGGCGCACGGTGATTCCGGGGGTGTCCAAGTCGACGAAGAACGCGGTGATCGCCTCGTGGTTCGGGCGTTCCCGCCGCCCCGGTCCGGGTGAGCAGGACGCAGCGTGTCGCGTACTGCGCGAAGCTGGTCCACACCTTCTGCCCGTTGATCACCCAGTCGTCGCCGCGCTGCTCGGCACGCGTGGTCAGGGACGCCAGATCGCTGCCGGAGCCGGGCTCGGAGAAGCCCTGGCACCACGATTCGCGGCCGGACAGCAGCCTCGGCACCATCTCCGCGGCCAGTTCGGGTCGCGCGTAGTCGATCATCGTCGGGGCCAGCACTTCGAGCATCGAGTACGGCCCGGGATGGTCGAGGCCGCGGCCGACGATCTCCTCGCCGACGACGGCGCGCAGGATCGCGGGCCCGCCGAGGCCGCCCGCCGATTCCGGCCAGCCGTAACGCATCCAGCCCGCGTCGTACAGCGCGCTCAACACGCGCAAGTGCTGCGCCTGGTGTGCGTCCAGCGAGTGGTCGTCGGGCGGCGGGGTCAGGTCGTTCTCGTCGAGCCAGGCGATCAATTGCGAACGGAACTCGGCCGTCGTCGGGATCGCTGACTGCTCGCCGGGAGCCGTCATCCCGCCTCCGGCCTCCCGATCGCGTGCGGACGGCCGGAGTCGTGGTCGCCGCTGCGCCGGATGAATGTCATGGCACGGGTTTTCAGCCGCCAGCCGTCGTCGGTGCGCACATAGGTGTCCTTGTAGTAGCCGATGCGCATGTCGTGCTTGGAGTGCTCGATGAAGCACAGCGGCTGGGTGCCGGTGGCCTTGTCGGGATCGTCGCCGTCGAGGTCGACGAGCGATGTGCCGGTCATGAACAGCCCCTCGGGGCCGCCGTCGACGAGTTCGGGGAAGCGCGCCAGCGTGTAGGTCGCGCCGAACGCGCTGTACGTGCCGTCGGGCGTGAACACCGAGACCAGTCCGTCGACGTCGCCCTGGGTGATGGTGACCGCGTACTTGGCGAGCAGCTGCTGGATCTCGACCAGATCGTCAGTTCGCGTTGGTTGTGTCATTTCGGAAGACCTTCCCGCCCTTCATCACGAAGTTCACGTTCCGGACAGTGGTGATGTCCGCCAGCGGATCTCCGGGCACCGCGATGATGTCGGCGAGGTAGCCCTCGGCGATGCGGCCCAGGTCGGGCTTGTTGATCAGGTCGGCGGCGACGACGGTGGCCGCGCGCAGCACCGCGGCGGGCGGCATGCCCCAGTCGACCAGCGTGACGAGCTCGTCGGCGTTCTTGCCGTGCGGGATCGCCGGGGCATCGGTGCCGACGGCGATCTTCACGCCGGCCTCGTAGGCCGCCTTGATCGACGTGCGCGCCTTCGGGAACATCTCGGCGGCCTTGTCCTGCAACTCCTTCGGCGCTCTCGACACGTCCATCGCCTCGGCGAGTCGTCGCGTGGTGACCAGGAACCGGTCGTTGTCGACCAGCATCTGGATCGCCTCGTCGTCCATCAGGAAGCCGTGTTCGATGCAGTCGATGCCGCAGTCGACGGCGTGCTTGACCGCCTCGGCGCCGTGGGTGTGCGCGGCGACCCGCAGTCCGCGGCGGTGCGCCTCGTCGACGATGGCGCGCAGCTCCTCGTCCGAATAGTGTTGCGCGCCGGCCTCTCCGGTCAGCGACATGACGCCACCCGAAACGCAGACCTTGATCAGCTGGGCGCCGTGCTTGATCTGGTAGCGCACCGCCTTGCGGATCTCGTCGACGCCGTTGGCGATGCCCTCTTCGACGGTCAGCTCCAGGGCGCCCGGCATGAAGGCGGCGAACATCGTCGGATCGAGATGCCCGCCCGTCGGCGTGATCGCGTGCCCCGCCGGAATCACCCGGGGGCCCTCGATCCAGCCGGCGTCGATGGCCTTGCCCAGTGCGACGTCGAGCAGGTAACCGCCGGTCTTGACGAACAATCCGAGGTTGCGGACCGTGGTGAAGCCGGCGCGCAGCGTGCGGCGGGCATTGCCGACCGCACGCAGCACCCGGGTCGGGGGATCGTCCTGCACCTGCGACAGGCCGGGGTTCTCCCCGCGGCCGCCCATCAGCAGGTTGACCTCCATGTCCATCAGGCCGGGCAGCAGGATGGCGTCGCCGAGATCGATGACCTCGACCTTCGGTGGTGTCGCCGCCGAGGCCGACGATCCGGTCGCCCTCGATGTGGACGATTCCCGGCCGGACGATCTCGCCGGCGTCGACGTCGACGTAACCCGCGGCTTTGAGGGTCGATGAGCCGCCTGCGCGAAGAGCGGACAGCACCTCAGACCACCGGCTCCTTGATGAGTTGGATGTAGGAGGCGCCGCTGTCGAGCACCCGCGGCTGCTTCCACACCTCGACGGGGAAGCTCACCATGACGATCGACTGTCCCAGATGCACCAGCGCCTTGGCGTCGTCCGGCATCCCTTCGAGCGGGAAGCGGGCGTCGACGTAGACCATGATCTCCTCGAGCCGCGCCATGCCCGCGTCGTAGAACTCCTGCATCTCGGCCATCGTCGAGTTCAGGCGCTTGGCGTAGCGCTCCTCCTCGGTCGGCAGGCACCAGTCGGTGAACCGCTCCAGGTCGGCGAATTCCTCGGGCAACTTAGACATGGGCTGCATCCTTCTCGGCGGCCTTCTCGTCTTCGGTCTTGGCCGCGTGCTTGCCGGCGGCGGAGCCGTTTCCGTTCGCCAGCGACTGCCTTGTACCTGTCCACGTACTGGTGCGCGGTCATGTGCAGGTGGCGCAGCAGGATCTCCTGGTCGCACAGCGGGAAGTCGGTGACGACCCTGGTGCCGATCTGCGTCTGGGTGGCCTCCAGGGTGTTGGCGTCCTGGAACGCGTATTCCTTGAACGTCACCGCGGCCAGTTCCTGGGACAGCCGCTCACGGAGGTTCTTCGGCGGCACGAAGTAGAGGTCGGCCTCGAAGATGTGCTTGTCCACCGCGGTCGGCCAGTAGTGGTAGGTGAGGTACCAGCCCGGCGCCCAGAACAGCAGCGTGAAGTTCGGGAAGAACTCGAAAGAGTCGGTGCCCCAGGTCTTGTGGCGCCCCGGGTTGATGGCCGGCGGCAGTTCGTCGGGCAGGATGCCCTTGATGTCGGGGCGGTCCCACGGTCCGAACAGGCCGCTGTGCAGGATCCGCTCGATGGGCTTGACCATGCTCAGGTCCTTCGGCGGCGACATCCCGCCCCAGGACGACACCATGGAGTGGTCGCCCTTGATGTCGTACGCCAGCGCCTCGAAGCCGAACTTGGCCAGCTTCTCGGCCTCCTCCTTCTCCGCCTGCTTCATGTGCAGGATCGGCGCGTGGTAGAACTCGACGAACGCGTCGATGAACAGCTTCCAGTTGGCGTTGATCTCCGAGCGGTAGCTGTAGTGCTCGGTCATCTCGTGGAACGGGTAGCCCTCGAGGCCCTTCGCGAAGTCGCCCAGGTACTCGTCCAGCGGCGCGGCGTCGTTGTCGAAGTTGATGAAGATGAAGCCCTTCCCACACCTCGCAGCGCACGGGAACCAGCCCGTAGTTCGCCTTGTCGAGGTCGAAGAACTCGCCTTCCTGCTGGACGAAGGTCAGGTCGCCCTCGAGGCTGTAGCGCCAGGCGTGGTACTTGCAGGTGAACTGGCGGCAGGTGCCCGACACCTCCTCGCCAGGAAAGTCGTTCCACACCAGCTTGTTACCGCGGTGGCGGCACATGTTGTAGAAGGCGCGGACCTTCTCCTGCTTGTCCTTGACGATGATCACCGACGTGCCGGGGCCGGCCGACGGCATCTCGCGGGTGAAGTAGCTGCCCTTCTTGGGCAGCCGCTCGACGCGGCCGACGTTGAGCCAGGTCTTCTTGAAGATCGCCTGCTGCTCGAGCTTGTAGTGCTCGGGGTCGATCGAGTCCTCGTAGTTGACCGGCGCGGTGCCCAGTTCCGGCCAGTTCTCGGTCCAGCTGCCCGCGGCGGGCTTCGGAAAAAATGCCACGGTGTTACCTCTCCTGATCGGGTTCTACGCCAAAGGTTTTCAATGCCATGGCCACGGTGATGTAGCAGCCGATGGTGAAGACGAAGTCCATCCGCTGTCGCTCGTCGAAGCGTTCGCCCAGCGCGGCCCACGTCGCGTCGGAGAGTTCGAATTTGTCCATCAGCTCGTCGACCCCGGCCAGGACCGTGCGGTCGAACTCGTCGGCGGCCTCACCGCGCTGCACGCCGGCGATCTCGTCCTCGGTGAGCCCTTCGCGCAGGCCCATCTTGACGTGCTGGCCCCACTCGTATTCGGAGTCGGTGCGATGTGCGACGCGCAGGATGGCGAGTTCGCGCAGCCGCGGCGGCAGCGTCGAGCGGAACAGCAGGTGGACGTTGAAGCGCAGGAACTCCTTGGTCAGCGCGGGATGGCGGACGAACGTCGAGAGGATATTGCTCGCATTCTCGGGATTGCGGCGCTCCTCGGGAAGCATCACGGCGAGCGCCCGCTGCGACAGCGTCGTCCCACTCGTCCGCGGGCAGCGGCGGCAGTCGCACGGCCGGTTCCTCTCGTTCACGAGAATCAGATTCTCATATTTCGCCAATAGGTTTCCACCTTTCCGCCGACTGGTCAATGCCAGCGGGCAGAAGCGGCGGTCACGGCGATACCCAGCGCGGCGCAACGGTGCTGCCTGGGGGCCATGGACTGGGCGTCGGACATTGATTCTCGTACTATGAGAAGATAGTTTCCTTGATCGAGAACATTGCTGGCCTAGGGTGGTATGTGGCGGCAGACTTCGACGGAAGGAACAGCATGAACAAAGACGACATGATCCTGATCAGCGTGGATGATCACATCGTCGAGCCGCCGGACATGTTCAAGAACCACCTGCCGAAGAAATACCTGGACGAGGCGCCGCGGCTGGTGCACAACCCCGACGGCGTCGACACCTGGCAGTTCCGCGACGTCGTGATCCCCAACGTGGCGCTGAACGCCGTGGCGGGCCGGCCGAAGGAGGAGTACGGCCTGGAGCCGCAGGGCCTCGACGAGATCCGGCCAGGGTTGCTGGCAGGTCGACGAGCGGGTCAAGGACATGAACGCCGGCGGCATCCTGGGGTCGATGTGCTTCCCGTCGTTCCCGGGCTTCGCGGGCCGGCTGTTCGCCACCGAGGACCCGGAGTTCTCGCTGGCGCTGGTGCAGGCCTACAACGACTGGCACGTCGAGGAGTGGTGCGCGGCGTACCCGGCGCGGTTCATTCCGATGACGCTGCCGGTGATCTGGGATGCCGAAGCGTGCGCCAAGGAGGTGCGGCGCAACGCCGAGCGTGGCGTGCATTCGTTGACGTTCACCGAGAACCCGGCCGCGATGGGCTATCCGTCCTTCCACGACGACTACTGGACGCCGTTGTGGGAGGCGCTGGTCGACACCGACACGGTGATGAACGTGCACATCGGCTCGTCGGGCCGGCTGGCGATCACCGCCCCGGATGCGCCGATGGACGTGATGATCACGCTGCAGCCGATGAACATCGTGCAGGCCGCCGCGGATCTGTTGTGGTCCGAGCCGATCAAGAAGTACCCGGATCTCAAGATCGCGCTGTCGGAGGGCGGCACCGGCTGGATCCCGTACTTCCTCGAGCGCGCGGACCGCACCTATGAGATGCATTCGACGTGGACGGGTCAGGACTTCGGCAAGCAGAAGCCGTCCGAGGTGTTCCGCGATCACTTCCTGACCTGCTTCATCTCCGATCACGTCGGGGTGGCAGCTGCGCAACGAGATCGGCATCGACAACATCTGCTGGGAGGCCGACTACCCGCACAGCGACTCGATGTGGCCCGGTGCGCCCGAGCAACTGCACGAGGTGCTGAAGAAGAACAACGTGCCCGACGACGAGGTCAACAAGATGACCTACGAGAACGCGATGCGCTGGTATCACTGGGATCCGTTCACCCACATCACCAGAGAACAGGCCACCGTCGGCGCGCTGCGCAAGGCCGCCGAAGGCCACGACGTCTCCATCCAGGCGCTGAGCAAGCACGAACACGGCGGCGCCAGCTTCGCCGACTTCGCGGCCAACGCAAAGGAACTGACCGGCAACAAGGACTGAGCCCACGAGCGATTTCGGCGTGCCGTGAGTCAGTGCGCTGGCGCGAGGAACCGTTGCACGCCGAAGTCGCTATGCGGGATGACCAGAGGAGAACACACGTGCCCGGGGGTATGAGCTTCGAGCTGACCGAGGATCAGGAGCTGATCCGCAAGTCCGTCGCCGAGCTGGCAGGCAAGTTCGACGACCACTACTGGATGGAGAAGGACCTGGCGCACGAATTCCCGCAGGAGTTCTACGACGCCATCGCCAAGGGCGGCTGGCTCGGCATGACCATCCCGGAGGAGTACGGCGGCCACGGGCTCGGCATCACCGAGGCCACCCTGCTGCTCGAGGAGGTCGCGCGCTCCGGGGCGGCGATGAACGGCGCCAGCGCCATCCACCTGTCGATCTTCGGCATGCAGCCCGTGGTCAAGCACGGCTCCGACGAGCTGAAGGCGCGCGACGCTGCCGCGCATCGTCAACGGCGATCTGCACGTGTGCTTCGGCGTCACCGAACCCGGTGCGGGCCTGGACACCTCGCGCATCACCACCTTCGCCAAGCGCGAGGGCGACAACTACCGCATCAACGGCCGCAAGGTGTGGATCTCCAAGGCGCTGGAGTCCGAGAAGATCCTGCTGCTCACCCGCACCACGCCGTACGACGAGGTCACCAAGAAGACCGACGGCATGACGCTGTTCCTCACCGACCTCGACCGCGACCACGTCGACATCCGGCCGATCAAGAAGATGGGCCGCAACGCCGTCAGCTCCAACGAGCTGTTCATCGACGACCTCATCGTGCCGGTCGGGGATCGGGTCGGCGAGGAGGGCAAGGGATTCAAGTACATCCTCGACGGGCTGAACCCCGAGCGGATGCTCATCGCCGCCGAGGCGCTGGGCATCGGCCGGGTCGCGCTGGAGAAGGCGGTCAAGTACGGCAACGAGCGCGTCGTGTTCAACCGGCCGATCGGCATGAACCAGGGCCTGCAGTTCCCGCTGGCCGACTCGCTGGCCCGCCTCGACGCCGCCGAACTGGTGCTGCGCAAGGCGACCTGGCTGTACGACAACGGCAAGCCGTGTGGGCGCGAGGCCAACACCGCCAAGTACCTGTGTGCCGACGCCGGATTCGACGCCGCCGACCGCGCGCTGCAGTTGCACGGCGGGATGGGCTACTCCGAGGAGTACCACGTGTCGCGCTACTTCCGCGAGTCGCGGCTGATGAAGATCGCGCCGGTCAGCCAGGAGATGATCCTGAACTTCCTCGGCGAGCACGTGCTGGGCATGCCGAGGAGCTACTGATGATGACGAACTATTTCGATCTGACCGGCCGCTCTGCCCTGGTGACCGGCGCGGCGGGCGGTATCGGCTCCGCGGTGGCGCACGGCGCTGGCCGATGCGGGCGCGGCGGTGCTGGTCACCGATCTCGACAAGGACGCGCGCCGCCGCTGTGGCCGAACGCATTTCGGCGGCCGGCGGCAGGGCGGAGTCGGCGGCGCTGGACGTGTCGGACCGCGAATCCGCCGATGCGGCCGCGGCGCAGGCGGCGGCACTGACCGACGGCGCGCTGCACATCGTGATCAACAACGCGGGCGTCACCAAGCCGGCGATGTTCGACAAGACTCACCGAGGAGTCGATGCGGCTGCTGTTCGACATCCACGTGATGGGCGCGTTCAACGTCACCCAGGCGGCGCTGCCCTACATCCCGACCGACGGCACCGGGCGCATCATCAACGTCACGTCGGCGGCCGGGCTGACCGGCACGCTCGGCCAGGTCAACTACTCGGCGGCCAAGGCGGGCATCATCGGCTTCACCAAATCGCTTGCCCGCGAGCTGGCCACCAAGAACATCATGGTCAATGCGCTCGCCCCGCTGGCCGCGACGCCGATGACCGAAACCATCCGCACCAACGAGAAGTTCGCCGCCAACATGATGAACCGCATCCCGATGAAGCGCTGGGCCGAGCCCGTCGGAGATCGCAGGCGCGTTCGTGTTCATGGCGTCCGACGCGGCGTCCTACATCACCGGCCAGGTGCTGCCGGTCGACGGCGGCATGGTGATGTGACGCGTCCGTCTGCCGCGCCACTCGCCGGCGTCACGGTCGTCGCGATGGAACAGGCCGTCGCCGCGCCGATGTGCACGCGCGTGCTCGCCGACTTCGGCGCGCGCGTGATCAAGGTGGAGAACCCCAACGGCGGTGACTTCGCCCGCGACTACGACGACGTGGTCAACGGCCCCGGCGGCCTCGCCGCGCACTTCGTGTGGTGCAACCGCGGCAAGGAGTCGGTGACGCTCAACACGAAGTCGCCGGCAGGCATGGACCTGCTGCACCGGCTGCTGGACCGGGCCGACGCGTTCGTGTCCAACCTCGCGCCGGGATCCACGGCCAGGATGGGCATCGCGGCCGCCGACCTGGCCGCAGCGCCACCCCAACGTCATCCCGTCGAGATCGACGGCTACGGCCCCGGCGGACCGATCTCGCACAAGCGCGCGTATGACCTTCTGGTGCAAGCGGAATCGGGCTCGTGTGCGGTCACCGGCTATCCCGGCATGCCCGCCAAGCCGGGGCCGGCGATGGCCGACTTCACCACCGGGCTGTACGCCGCGATCTCGATCCTGGCGCTGCTGTTCGCGCGGGGCGGGCGCCCGCCGGTGCGGCGGCGCCCGCCGTCGAACTGAGCCTGTTCGACGTGATGACCGACGTCATGGGCTACGCGCTGACCTACACCCAGCACTCGGGCATCGACCAGCAGCCGCTCGGCGTCGGTTCGCCCGCGGTCGCGCCCTACGGCGCGTTTCCCACCCGCGACGGCCAGACCGTCGTGCTCGGCACCACCAACGACCGCGAGTGGCAGCGGGTGGCCAGGGAGATCATCGATCGTCCCGATCTGGCCGACGACCCGCGGTTCGCCACCAACCCGGGCCGCTGCGCGCACCGCGACATCCTCGACGAGGCCATCGGATCCTGGTGCGCCCAGCACGATCTCGCCGACATCCAGAAGATCGCCGACGCTGCGGGGATCGGCAACTCCCGCTACAACGTGCCCAGCGAAGTGGTGGTCCACCCGCAGCTGACCGCCCGCGACCGCTGGCGCACGGTCGGCACGCCCAAGGGGGACATCCAGGCGCTGCGGCCGCCGCCGGTGATCAGCGGATTCGAGCAACCGATGGGTGCGGTGCCCGGGCTGGGCGAGCACACCGACGCGGTGCTCGGCGAATTGGGCCTGACCGCAGACGAAATCGGCGCGCTGCGTGCCGACGGGGCGATCGGGCCGGCGTACTCGTGAGCGAGGAACGGGTGCTGTTGACGGCCGACCGCGACGGCGTGCGCACGCTGACCCTGAACCGGCCCGACCGCAAGAACGCGATCAACGCGCGGCTCTGGGAAGAGTTGGCCGACGCCCTGCGCGCCGCCGCCCGCGACGCGGACCTGCGGGTCCTGGTGATCACCGGCGCGGGCGGCGCATTCTGCTCGGGTGCCGACATCTCCATGCCGGAGGACATCCATCCGAGGCACAAGTTGCGCAGGCTCACCGACGTCGCGCTGGCGCTTCACGAACTCGGCGTCCCCACGATCGCGAAGGTGACCGGCGTGGCCGTCGGCGCCGGCTGGAACCTGGCGCTCGGTTGCGATTTCGTGGTGGCGACGCCCGAATCGCGGTTCTGCCAGATCTTCTCCAAGCGCGGCCTGTCGGTGGATCTCGGCGGTTCCTGGCTGCTGCCCAAGCTGGTCGGGCTGCAGCAGGCCAAGCGTCTGGTGCTGCTGGCCGACATGATCGACGCCGCAGAGGCGCGGTCGCTGGGGCTGGTCACCTGGGTCAAGAGCAGCCGACGAGATCGACGCGATTCGTCGCGGACCTCGCGGGCCGGCTCGCGGCCGGACCGCCCGTCGCGCTCGCCGCAGAGCAAGGCGCTGCTCAACGACGGCGCCGACGCGACACTGCGCGAGGCGCTGGCCAACGAGGCCCGGGCGCAGCCGGGCAATTTCGCCACCGCAGACTCGACAGAGGCGTACGCGGCGTTCGCGGAGAAACGCGACGCCGAGTTCACTGGTCAATGGGCCGTGTCGCCGCGACGCGAGGAGCACACGAGAGTTGAGATCGGAGAACGAAAATGCGTGAAACCGTGATCGTCGAGGCGGTGCGCACCCCCGTCGGCAAGCGCAACGGCGGACTGTCGGACATGCACGCCGCGGACCTGTCCGCCATCGTCCTCAACGCGCTGGTGGAGCGAGCGGGTCTGCGACCCGACATCGTCGACGACGTGGTGTGGGGTTGCGTGTCGCAGGTCGGCGACCAGTCGAGCAATATCGGCCGCTACTCGGTGCTCGCCGCGGGCTGGCCGGAGAGCATCCCGGGCACCACGGTCAACCGGGCCTGCGGGTCCAGCCAGCAGGCGCTGGACTTCGCCGTGCAGGCGGTGATGTCGGGTCAGCAGGACGTCGTCGTGGCGGGCGGGGTCGAGGTGATGAGCCGGGTGCCGCTCGGTTCGGCGCGGGCCACCGGCATGCCGTACGGCCCGAAAGTCCTTGAGCGCTATGCGGATTTCTCGTTCAACCAGGGCATCTCCGCCGAGATGATCGCGCCAGAAGTGGGGCTTCTCGCGGACCCGGCTCGACGAGTACTCGGTGCGGTCGCATGAGCTGGCCGCCGCCGCGCAGGACGCCGGTGCGTTCGAGGCGCAGATCATGCCGGTGTTCACCGACGGCGAGCCGGTGGTGGCCGACGAGGGGGTGCGGCGGGGGAGCACCGTCGAGAAGCTCGCCGGACTCAAGCCGGCGTTCAAGGAGGACGGCGTCATCCACGCCGGGAACTCGTCGCAGATCTCCGACGGCGCCGCGGCGCTGCTGGTGATGACCGCCGAGAACGCGGTCGCGATGGGGCTGCGGCCGATCGCGCGCTACCGCGCAGGCGCGGTCACCGGCGCGGATCCGGTGCTGATGCTGACCGGCCCGATTCCGGCCACCGAGAAGGTGCTGCACAAGGCCGGCGTCCGGCTCGACGAGGTCGGCGTGTTCGAGGTCAACGAGGCGTTCGCGCCGGTGCCGCTGGCGTGGCTGGCCGAGACGGGCGCCGACGAGGCGAAGCTCAACCCGCTCGGCGGGGCGATCGCGCTCGGTCACCCGCTGGGCGCCTCGGGCGCGGTGCTTGATGACCCGCATGATCAACCACATGCGCGACAACGGAATTCGCTACGGACTGCAGACCATGTGCGAAGGCGGCGGCACCGCCAACGCCACCCTGGTCGAACTCATCGCATAAGACGGAAAGAGGACGCGCGTGCGCAGAGACCTGTTCACCGAAGACCACGAAGCATTCCGCGAACTCGCCCGCGACTTCGTCGAGAAGGAGGTGGTTCCGCACTATCCCGAGTGGGAGAAGGGCGGACGCATGCCTCGCGACGTCTTCAAGCACATGGGTTCGCTGGGCATGCTCGGGATGGCCATCCCCGAGGAATACGGCGGCGGCGGCACGCCCGATTACCGCTACAACGTCGTGCATGCAGGAGGAGGCGGCGCGGGCGCTGGTCACGCTGTCGACGGTGCGCACCCAGCTCGAGGTGATCCTGCCGTACTTCCTGCACTACGCGAACGAAGAGCAGCGCAAGCGCTGGTTCCCCGGGCTGGCCGCGGGCACCCTGCTGACCGCCGTCGCGATGACCGAGCCGGGCACCGGGTCCGACCTGGCGGGCATGCGCACCACCGCGGTGCGCGACGGCGACGACTGGATCGTCAACGGCGCCAAGACATTCATCACCGGCGGCATGCAGGCCGACCTGGTGATCGTGGTGGCGCGCACGTCGACCGATCCGGACAACCGACGCAAGGGTCTGACGCTGTTCGTCGTCGAGGACGGCATGGCGGGCTTCACCCGGGGCCGCGAGCTGGAGAAGATGGGCTGCAAGGTGCAGGACACCGCCGAGCTGTCCTTCGTCGACGTGCGCGTCCCGGCGGCCAACGTGCTCGGCGAGGAGGGCGAGGCGTTCGGCTACCTCGGCCACAACCTGCCGCAGGAGCGGCTCACCGTCGCCGTCGGATCGGTGTCGCAGGCCCGCTCGGCGATCGCCGCGGCGATCGACTACACCAAGAACCGCAAGGCGTTCGGCACGCCGGTCGCGTCGTTCCAGAACACGAAGTTCGAGCTCGCCGCCTGCTCGACCGAGGTCGAGGCCGCGCAGGCGATGCTCGACCGGGCGGTCACGCTGCACGTCGAGGGCGAGCTGACGGCGGCCGACGCGGCGCGGGTGAAGCTGTTCTGCACCGAGATGCAGCAGCGCGTCGTGGACCGCTGCCTGCAGCTGTTCGGCGGCTACGGCTACATGATGGAGTATCCGATCGCCCGGCTGTACACCGATGCGCGGGTGGCCCGGATCTACGCGGGCACCAGCGAGGTGATGAAGGTGATCATCGCCAAGTCGCTCGGCCTCTGTAGCCTGCGACTTCGGCGTGCCGGCACGCTCAGCGTGACGTATCACGCTCGAAATCGCTGACTGAGCCGCGCTGACAGCGGTCGGCCTTTTTCGCTGAGACCCTTGTCACAGCGGGCAAACCTACCTACTGTGTGTTCACTAGGTTGGTTGCAACGAAGGAGCCCCGTGTCAGCCCCGAGCCGTCGGCCTCGCGCAAGCGCTCATCGCAGCCTACGACCTCCTCGCCAAGGGGGAGGACCGCAGGCAGCGGATTCTTGCCGTGGCCGAGCGGCTGCTGGCGCGCAACGGCTGGCGCAACACCTCGCTGGCGCAGATCGCCAAGGAGGCCGGGGTGACCCCGGCCGGGCTGCTGCATCACTTCGAATCCAAGGAACAGCTGCTCAACGCGGTGCTCGACGCCCGCGACGCCGACGACGAGATCCACGCCGACTACCGCTCCGGTGACCTCGTCACCGAGACTCAGCCGGGTGCCCGAGCGGTTCGACCGCGCACCCGAACTCGTCGGCACGTTCACGGTGCTGCTGGTCGAGAACATCGCGCCCGACGCTCCGCTGCACGACCGGCTGCACAAGCGCTACCGCGACGCGATGGACATCGTCACCGCGACCTCATCGACGCGGGGCCAGCAGGACGGCCAGTACCGCACAGATCTCGATGCGGCCACCAAGGCCGTGGAGATACTCGCCTTCATCAACGGAATGGAGACCTTATGGTTACTCGATCCCTCGATACCGCTGGCCGAGGTGTTCAAGGGATACGCGGAGTCGCTGGGCCGCGACTTGGCGCCACAGGAGCTCGACATGAGGTACCGGCTCGACGTCGTCGCCCCGACCGTGCTCGACGCGGTGAAGTTCGCCGGCGGCTGGATCTATGACCGGGTGATGGCGGGCTGGGATGTCACCGTCCTGGTCGGCAGCGACGACGACCTACGTCCGCTGCAGATCCTCGGCGCCGAGACGCTGGACCTGGAATCGGTGCTGGCGGACGTGGGAGGACCGGCCCCACCCGCAGACCGTTGCGGTGGCGGCGGAGCTCTTCGATCGCGATCCGCGAGTGCTGGCGCACGTGCGCAACGCGCTCGAGCAAGGTGCGACCGAGGTGACGCTGTGGGGCGAGCGCCTGCCCGCCGAGCTCGACCACAGCGTCGATTCCGCGCAGCACCACTTGAGCGCGGCGGCACGGGCGTTCAAGGCTCGCGCGCTCGCGGCGGCCAACGATGCCGGAGCCGACTCCGTCGGCCACAGCGAGACGTTCCGCTGCGGGATGATGGCCTCGGTGGCCGCGGACCTGATCCCGGCGAGCTAGATCTCGTCGGCGCAATGCTAGGTCAGGTCGATCAGGACCTTGCCGATGGCGCGGCCGTCGGCGACGTGCTTCAGCGCCTGCGACCGTTTCGGCGAGCGGATAGACCGCGCCGACGTGCGGGCGCACCCGGCCGCTGACCAGATGGTCGCGCAGTTCGTCCTCGTTGCGGGCGAACTCGTCGGCGGGCACATCCTGAAACTGAAAGCCCACGCACCGCAATGCCCTTCACCAGCACCAGGTTCAGCGGAATGCGGGGGATGACGCCGGACGCGAACCCCACCGTGACGAACCGCCCGCCGCGGCGCAGCGACCGCAACGCGGGCTCGGACAACTCACCGCCGACCGGGTCGATCACCGCGTCGGCGCCGTCGGGAAGCGCCTCGCTGCAGCGCATCGCGCAGTGTCGCCGGCTGGTGGTTGATCGAGGTGCGTGCGCGCCGTAAGATGCTGCCACGTCGAGCTTTTCGTCCGACGACGCGACCGCGGTGACCGAGGCGCCGAGCTGCACGCCGAGCTGAACCGCGGCCAGCCCCACGCCGCCGCCTGCGCCGAGCACGATCACCTCGTCGCCGCGGCTGCACGCGCGCCACCGATCGCAGCGCGTGATACGCCGTGCGGTACGCCACGCCGAATGCCGCGGCGGTGCGGTCGTCGACGCCGTCGGGGATGCGGGCCAGCCCCGCGGCGGGCGACGACGACCTCCTCGGCGAACGCACCGTACATGCCGGTGCCGGTGACCCGGTCGCCGACCGCGAAACCCTCGACACCGTCGCCGGTTTCGACGATGACGCCCGCGAACTCGCTGCCGGGACGAACGGCGCAGGCACGCTGATCTGATACTGGTCGGCGATCAGCAGCACGTCCGGGAAGTTCACCGCCGCGGCGGCGACCCGCACCCGCACCTGTCCCTCGGTGACGGCGGGCGACGGCTGCTCTTCGATGCGGACCACGTCCGGCGGTCCGTACGCCGGGCAGACCGCGGCTCTCACCGGTAGTCGCTGGATCTCGGCGAGATCGGCCGCCGAGCGCATCAGTGAGGTGATGACAGGTCCGTAGGCGAGCAGCTTCTCGTTGTCGCCCGCACGTTGGAAGCCCTGCTCCAGCACGATCGCGAGCTTCCACTTGGCCAGCACCAGGTAGTAGTCGAGGTCGTCGACCTGACGGCCGGACACCTTGGCGTAGTGGTCGACCACCTCGGTGCGCGAGGGCATCCCACGCATGTCGACGTAGCTCATCGCCGACGGCTGCGTCGGTGTCCTCGGGCCAGCTCTGCACCATCCACGCCGAGATCCAGCTTCGGGTCGCCGACCGTGCCCATCTCCCAGTCGACGATCGCGGCCAGCTGCGCCGGGGCGCCGTGCCGGTACATGACGTTGGCGAACTGGTAGTCGCCGTGCATCAGGCCGGGGATGAAGTCGAGCGGCCGATGGTTGCGCAGCCATGCCGTGGCGACGTCGAGGCCGTCGATCTCGCGGCCCTTGATCCGTTCGAAAAACCCTGTCCACCGGTCGACTTGGCGTTCGTGGAAGCCGTCGGGTCGGCCGAGATCGTGCAGCCCCTTGGCCTTCCAGTCGACCTTGGACAACAGCGCGATGCCCTCGGCCAGTTGGTAGGACAGGCCCGGCGCGCGCGTCGAGGTCGCTGTCGAACGGCTCCGGCCAGCTTCGCCGTGTCCAGATCCATCGGCGACCAGCCGTCGACGAAGCCCATCAGGTAGAACGGGCCGGCCGAGCACCGACGCATCCGGGCACACGCCGACGGCCGCGGTGTGCGGCACCTCGGTGCCGTCGAGCGCCTCGATGATCCGCCACTCCCGCAGGATGCCCTTGTCCCGGTCGGGCGGCGCGCCCGGCGGGGGCATGCGCAGGACGCAGCACGTCCTCGCCGCGGCGGATCTCGTAGATGACGTTCTGCGTGCCGCCGGACAGGAAGCGGGCCTCGAGCGGCTCGCCCTTGCCGGGCAGCGCCGCGCTCGTCCATCCATTCGGCGAGCCGCGCGGTGTCGATCTCGCGGTTCTCGCTCACAGGTTGCCCACCTCGTGCTCCAGGAAGTCGGCGTACTTCGCCCGGGCCGCTTCACGTTTGCGCGGAGTCCATTCGGTCGGCCAGGTGTCGTCGGTGGGCTGGTAGTCGCGCAGCACCTGCTTGGCCACCGTGGTCTTGTGCACCTCGGTCGGGCCGTCGGCCAGCCCCATCACGGCGGCGCCGGTGACCATCCCGAGGAACGGCATCTCGTTGGTGACGCCGAGCGCGCCGTGCACTTGCATTGCCCGCCAGGCGATGTCGTGCAGCACCGTCGGCATGGCGACCTTCACCGCGGCGATGTCCTTGCGCACCTTCTTGTAGTCGTTGTACTTGTCGATCTCCCACGCGGTGTAGAGCACCATCAGCCGGAACTGGAGCAGCTGCGCGTACGAGTCGGCGATGTAGCCCTGCACGAACTGCTTGTCCGACAGCCGGCTGCCCTGCGTCTC
The DNA here is from genome assembly GCA_963766945.1 of uncultured Actinomycetota bacterium. GTDB lineage: Bacteria > Actinomycetota > Actinomycetes > Mycobacteriales > Mycobacteriaceae > Mycobacterium. The sequence goes on along the minus strand of CAVYCT010000028.1, from coordinate 115,633 downwards.
GCGGCTGAGCGCGCGCTCGCACATCATGTCCAGCGCCCTCTGCGGACATGCCGATCGTGCGCATGGCGTGGTGGATGCGGCCGCCGCCGAGGCGGGTCTGAGCGATGACGAACGCCTGGCCCTCGCCGCCGAGAAGCGCATCGGCGGGCACCCGCACGTTGTCGTAGTGGATCAGCGCGTGGGAGCCCTCGCCCTCGGGCTCGCCGTACAGGCCGATGTTGCGGACGATGTTGACGCCCGGGGTGTCGGTCGGCACGAGGAACATCGACATGCCCTGGTAGGCACTGACTTCGGGGTTGGTCACCACCATCACGATCAGGAACGAGGCGGTCGCTGGCGTTGGAGGAGAAGAACTTCCGACCGTTGATCACCCAGTCGTCGCCGTCGCGCACCGCGCGGGTCTTGAACAGGGTCGGGATCGGCGCCGGCATGCGGTTCGGTCATCGAGTAGCAGGAGAACAGCTCGCCGGTCAGCAGCGGATGCAGATAGCGCTGCTTCTGCTCCTCGGTGCCGTAGTGCGCGATGATCTCGGCGTTGCCGGTGTCGGGCGCCTGGCAGCCGAACACGATCGGCGCCCACTGCGATCGGCCGAGGATCTCGTTGAGCAGCGCCAGTTTGAGCTGCCCGTAGCCCTGGCCGCCGAGTTCGGGCCCGAGGTGGGTGGCCCACAGCCCGCGCCGGCGCACCTCCTCTTTGAGCGGGTCGATCGCGTCGCGTCGCTTACCCTCCAGCGGCACGAACTGCTGGTGCGGGAACGCCAGATCCAGCGGTTCGACCTCGTCGCGGACGAACTCGTCGGCCCAATCCAGCAGCTTCTGGTACTCGGGGTCGGTCTCGAAATCCCACGCCATTGTCGGCGCTCCTCTCAGTTGAAGGTGACCCACTCACTTGAAAACAACGACGACCTTGTCGGCGGCGCCGGGGGTGGATGCCGTTCGCAACGCCTCGTCGACCTCGTCGAACGGAATCGTGTGGCTGACGATCACGGCGTATTTCTCCCAGTTGGCGACGAGGTCCTCGGTGACCTCGAAGATCTCGTCGGGGTAGCCCATCGAGCCGACGATGGTGATCTCGTTGCTCATGATGTTGAGGAAGTCGACCGGGATCGGTTCCTTGTGCACCGCAACGACGCCCAGTCGGGCGCCCCGCTGTGCGGCGGCCAGCGCCGCATTGATCACCGCGGGCACGCCCGCGGCGTCGAAGAAGATGTCGGTGCCCGCCTTGCCGGGGAACATCGAATCGCCGGGACCGTGCAGTTCGATCAGGCGTTGGGCGACGTCCTCGTCGGCGGAATTGATCACTGCGTCGGCACCGACCTTCATGGCCTTGTCGAGCCTGCCGGGAATGACATCGGCGACGACAACATGGCTCACACCAACCGATTTGAATGCGATGGTGGCGCCAAGCCCGATCGGGCCCGCGCCGAACACGACGACCTTGTCGGAGGGCCTGGGCCGACATTGATTGACGCCGTGGCGGGCCACCGCCATGGGTTCGTTGAGCGCGGCCACCTCGAACGGGATGTGGTCGGGCACGACCTCCAGGCTCTTGCCGCGGACCGCATTCTCGATGAGCAGGTACTCCGCCAGCGCACCGGTCGGTCCTCCGTTGCCGATGATTCCACTCGGCGAAGCCATCGGATTGATGACGACGTGGTCGCCGACCGCAATGCCCGTGACGGCGCTGCCGATCTCGGCGACCTCACCCGCCGGCTCGTGTCCGAGAGGCGTTTGTCCCTGCCGTAGCCCGCCGATCGAGATGTAGAAGGCGTCGGAGCCGCAGATGCCGCATGCGCGCATTCTGATCAGTGCGTCGTTCGGCCCGACTGTCGGCTTCGGTACGTCGACCACCCGCGTCTCGCCGGGCGCTGTCACCATCGAGGCCCTCATCGGCGCGCTCCCACGTTGTATCCGGCGATCAGTGCGGCGATGTCGTTGGTGACGACGTCGGCGAAGGACCGGTCGCCGAAACTGCCGCCCGCCCAATGGCGCACGCCCTCGCTCACGTGCATCCCGGCGAGGTGGGAGAGGTGGACCACGTCGACGTGGGCGGCCAGCTTGCCGTCCTGTTGGGCCCTTGCGAACAGCTCGCCGAACATGTCGGCGTCGAGATCGTTGTGTTCGTCGCCGGCCAGTATCCGGTGCTCGTGCCGGTAGCCCTCGAGGATCGTCTCGACGATCAGGTCGCGTGGATTTCGGGCCATCGACCGTTCGAGGCTGCGCAACGCCTCGGCGATCACGGCCTCGACGTCGTAGTCGGTGTCCAGCCGGGAGCGGACGATCTTCTGCGCCGCCCTGGTCGACAGCAGGCCGACCTCGAAGAGCACGTCCTCCTTGGCCGGGAAGTAGAAGTAGAACAGCGCGCGCGAGACGCCCGCGGCCCGGCAGATGTCGGCGACCGTGGTCTTCGCGTAGCCGTTCGTGCGCCACAGTGCCATGGCCGCCTGCACCAGGCCGCGCTTGGTCTCATGCGACCGGGCCCGCTGAAATGAGGCCCTGCGCTGACCACCGTTAACGGCGGTTCCCTGCACTTCTTCGGCACAGCCGCACTGTAACAGCCAGATTGACACTTGCAAATAGTTGACGTTTGTCTAACTATCTTAGGATGACGGATTCCACTGCATGGCAGGCGCATGTTGGTCACCGGCGGTGCCACGGGCATCGGCGCGGCAGCGGTCGAGGTGCTCACCGACGCGGGCGCGCAGGTGGTCGCGACGTATCACCAGACACCGCCGCCCGAAGTCGCCGGCGTGTCGTGGCTGCAGTGCGACGTGCGCGACGCCACCGCGGTCGACGCCATGGTACCAGACCGCAGCCCAAGCAGATGGGCGGCCTCGATGTGCTGCTGCACGCCGCCGGGCTATGGCAGCCGGGCATTCCCGGTCAGATCACCGCGGCCGACATCGACTTTCTCGTCGACACCAATCTCAAGGCCACCATCTTCACCAACCAGGCGGCCTACGCGGTGATGCGCAAGAACGGCGGCGGCCGGATCATCAACTTCGGTTCGGGCGAGGCGGTGATGGGCAGCCCGATCTCGGCCGTCTACGCGGCGACGAAGGGTGCCGTCGCGGCGTGGACCCGTTCGATCGCCAAGGCGTGGGCCGCCGAGAAGGTGTCGGCGATCGCGCTGGCGCCCGCCGTGCAGACTCCGGGTGCCGACCGCCTTCGCGAGTTCCTCGGCCCCGCGGCCGCGGAGTTCATCGACGAACAGATCAAGACGTCCATCCCGCTGGGCGGCGCGCTCGGCGATCCCGTGAAGGATCTGGGTCCCGCACTGGTCTTCTTCTGCAGCGAAGGATCACATTTCATGACCGGCCAACTCGTCGCCGTCGACGGCGGCCTGGTCATGCTCGGCGCATAACTGCAACACGACGAAAGGCGCTACATGCCAAAACAACTGCATCACGTCGTGATGCGCAGCCATTCGGCGCAGACTTTCATCGCCTTCCTGACCGACGTCGCCGGCATGGAGGTCCAGTTCCAAATGCGCGTTCCCGGTGAAGTGCTCGAGAAGACGTTGGGCTGGCCGCCGTCCGACGGGGCCGATGTCACCATGCTCGGCAGCGGCGACGCCGGGCTCATCGAAGTGCTCGACGTGCCAGAGCATCTGCGCGATGTCGGCGCCCGAGGGCCTGGCCGCGCTGTCGTTCCTGACCGACGATTTCGACGGCGCCCGGGAAAGGCCGGAGCATTCGCAAACGATGTCACGGTGTTCGACACCGGCGCGCCGGGCGTCGAATTGTTCTTCTGCACCATGGGCGGCGTGCCCGTCGAGTTCATGGGCGGCTATGCCCCAGATGCGAACTCGGAGAGCAGCGACGCGACGAACTCCTGAGTGCGGCGTCGCGACGCGCGTGCGTCTCCTGGCGTCCTGCCCAGTCGGAACCACCCGGACGGCGAGATCGGTGACGCCTGCGTCGCGGTAGCGGCGCAGCCGCGCGAGGACGGCCGACTCGTCGCCGGCCGCCATGGTGTCGCCGACGTCTTCGGCGTCACCGTGCTCGAGCAGCCGAACGTAGTTGGGGGAGAAGTCGGCATGACCGAGCACCTCGCTCGCGTAGTCGCGGGCGCCGTCGACCTCGTTGTTCGAGCACAGGGCGACGGGAACGCCTGCGACCACCCGAATTCCGGCCCGGCCCGCGGCATCGCGCGGCCTCGGTGATGCGCGGCACCACGTAGTCGCCGATCGCTCGTTCGTCGGCCATCCACAGGATGGTTCCGCCGGTGCGTTCGCCGGCGATTCGCAGCATCGCGGGTCCGAGCGCGGCGATGAGCACCGGCATGCCGAAAGCGTCGGTGACGTCCACCGGGCTGTGCACGCGGTAGTTCGCGTTGTCCACCGCCGACGGCCCCGGGACCGGCGAACGCCGCGTCCAGCACATCGAGGTAGTCGCGCACCAGTCGCTGCCGGTCGGTCGTAGGGCAGCCCGAGCTGATCGGCGATGATCCAGTGGTGCGACGGGCCGATGCCGAGCGTGAACCGGCCGCGCACACGCGACCTGGGTGGTCAGCGCCTGCTGCGCCATGATGAGCGGATGGCGGGTCTGGATTGGGACGACCGCGGTGCCGATTTCGATGCGTTCGGTCACCTGCCCGAGCAGCGCGACGGCCGTCATCGCGTCGAGATAGCCGGGAACCTGCGGAATCCAGAACGACGCGAAACCCTGGTCCTCGGCGGCTCTTTCCGTCATCCAGCAGCCCGGTCATCCGGTCCGCGCGTGAGCGCTCCTTGTCCGAGCCGACCATCAAGCCGATCCGCATGCGAACCCCCTACGGCACATAGCGGTCCCATTCGTGCGGCACGACGGGGTAGAACGGCGCGGCCAGCAGCGGTGCGATCGCCGGTCGCTCCACCGTTTCTCCAGCGCCGGGCGCAGCCGCTCCGCGGTGTCGACCGGGTCGTCGTCGAGAAAGCAGTACGAAACGGTCTGCCCGGCAGGGGCGCTGGCCAGGCCGGCGTGCACCGAATGCGACGCCGCCGACCACACCCCGGCGACACCGTCGACGTCGACCAGCTCCGTCGGCGGCTGTCGCCCCCGTTTCCAGCAGCAGGTACATCACCCCGGACCGGCCACCACGGCAGCACGTCGGCGCCGACCTTCACCCGCGGCGCGGCCGCCTTGCTCTGCACCGTGTAGACGCCGCGTTGCGACCGGCGGCAGCAGCGGCAGTTTCCGGTCCGCGTCGCCGAGCGCCGTGGACAGCTCGTTGAATCCCTTCAGCCCGCGTGCGATCCGTGAAGAAGTAGGTCATCACATGGTCGATGGCGTCGAATCGTCTCGTCAGTCGATGCCCGCGCGGCCCGGCAGGCCGGCGTCGACACCAACCGCAGCGACGCGCGAACCGCGGACAGCCGATGCTGTTCGGGCCGATGGTCGAGGGTGTGCCAGCGCAGGTACTCGGCGTCCGTCCCGTCCGGATGGCGCGTGGCCATGGACACGAACAGCGTGGTGATGTCGCCGCGTCCGGTGGCGAGGACGTCGGCGACCTCGTCCGAGGGTGTGCCGGGCAGCAGCATGTATACCGTCCTTACCTCGAATCGGCTTGCGTCAGTTGCGATTTCGGGGTGACGCGCCTCGATCATGCGCCGGAACCCGTCGCGCCAGTGCACCTTCGTCGCGCCGAGCACCTCATGCATGTAGGTGACGTCGGGCCACAGTGGGGTGTGGGCGTCGGCGGTGTACTGAAGACCGGCTCGACACCGACGAGCTCGCCCATGTAGGCGCAGTAGTCCTCGACGCTGACCGTCTCGCTGCCCGCCCAGTTCACCACGATCGGCGGCGTGGCGGCGACCTCCATGGCCCGGATCCCGAGTTCGACGTAGTCGTCCTCGTAGATCGGGTTGTAATTGTTGGGCTTGTCGGGGTACAGCCGAATCGGCTTGTGCGCCAACATCATCTCCAGCCGATCGGCCGGTGCTCCGCCCTCCGGTCCGTAGGTCGAGCAGATCCGGATGATCGTGAGGGGAATCCGGTACTGCTTGGCGATCCAGGTGCACACGGCCTCCGCCGCGATCTTGGAGAAGCTGTAGTTCGCCCGCAGCGGCACCCCGGGCGGATCGGACTCCCGCAGCGGGCGCTGGCCCTGGTATCCGTAGACCGATCCTGTCGAGCAGAAGACGAAGCCCTTGGCGCCCGCGACAGTGGTAGAGCAACTCGCCGGAGTTGTGCGCGTTCGTCTCGACGCATCGCGACCAGTCGTCGACACCGGTATCCACCGCGGCGTGAAACACGTAGGTGAAATCGTCGGGCAGACCGGTGAAGTCGCCCGTGCTCATGTCGAGCGCAAAGGGTGTGATGCCGGCGCGCGACCAGCTTGTCCCGATCCGCCGGGTCCCGCAGGCGCGCGGCGCCCCACACCTCGTTGCGCTGCGCGAGGGCCCGCGCGATGGGAAAGGCGATCTTGCCGGTCGCGCCGGTGATCAGGATCTTCTCCGAGTCGAGCATCCCTCTAGTTCTAGCGCATCGGCGCGCATATGTTAAGTACTTGATACTGTTGCCCTGTGCAGCTCACTTTCGACGCCGACGTCGAGGCCTTCCGGGCGGAGTTCATCAGGTTCCTCGACGAGCACCTGCCCGCCGAGGCGGAGGCCGCCCGAGCGATCGCGTTCGACAGCGCACGTCCCGGAGTGGGCTCGTCGCTGGCAGCAACTCCAGTTCGACCACGGATGGCTGCTGCCGGGCAACCCGCCGGAGTTCGGCGGCCGCAACGCGGGCATCCTGCAGCAGTTCGTCCACCGAGAAGAGATGGCCAGGCGGCGGATCTACCACGCTTCAACCCTCAGGGCGTCGGCATCATCGCCGCGTCGCTGCTGTCGTTCGGCACGGAGGAGCAGAAGCAGCGGTGGGCGGTTCCGATCCTGCGCGCGGACATGACCGCGTCACTGGGCATGAGTGAACCGGGCGCCGGATCCGACCTGGCAGGGCTGGCCACCCGCGCGGTCCTCGACGGCGACCACTTCGTGGTCAACGGGCAGAAGGTGTGGACGTCGGGCGCCCACGACGCCGATGTCATCCTCACCTTCGTCCGCACCGATCCGGATGCGCCAAGCACAAGCGGGATCAGCGCCCTGCTCATCCCTACCGATACGCCCGGGGTTGAACGCAGGCCGTTCGCGTCCGTGTACGACCGGGACAGCCTGGACTTCAACGAGGTGTTCTTCACCGATGTGCGGGTCCCCGCGGAGAATCTCGTCGGTCCGTTCAATGGCGGGCTGGAAGGTCGCCAACGGATCGCTGGGTCACGAACGCACGATGATGTGGATGGCGTTCGCCAATCGGTTGGGCCAGCTGCTGGAGGACTTCCACCCCGACGGGGAGCTGGAGCGCGACCGTTACGCCACGATCGCCATGGACTACCAGGCGCTGCGGCTGCTGGGCTCGGTGGCGCTGGGACAGGCGGCCCGCGGCGAGCGAGACATGCCCGGTATCTCGGTGCTGAAGCTGTTCGGGTCGGAGGCCGAGCAGAACGCTGCCGGGCACGCGCTGGACGCCGCAGGCGCCGACGGACTCATCGATCCCGCGCTCACCGCTCCGTACAACCCGTACAACCCAGACCTCTACACCGGAGCTGGTTCATGCGCTACTCGAGCACCTTCGCGGGCACCATCTCGGGTGGCACGTCGGAGATCCAGCGCAACATCATCGCGCAGCGAGTACTGGGGCTACCCGCGCGATAGCGGAGCGGCCAGCTCGCGCAACGACGACAGGAACAGTTCGTCCATTCGCGGGCTCAGGTCCGCGAGCGTCTCCGCGGTGGCGAATCCCGCCGAGCCGAAGACGCGGCGAAGCACATCGGGGGCGGTGGTGGCGCCGATGGCAAGGCACAGACACGCAATGCCTTCAGCGCGGAGCTCGCCGAGCGCTCTTGCCGCGTCGGCTTCGGCATAGCGGCCTTCGTACCCGTCGTCGTACGGGAACCCATCGGACAGCACCACCAACAACCGGTTCGGTGTCCCCGCCTCGTTCTTGAGGATCTCGCCCGCACCGCGAATGCCGGCGCCGAGCCGGGTGTACCCCGATGGCTGCAGCTGATTCAGCCGGGCACGTGCCAGCGCGCCGAACCGATGCCCGAACACCTTGATCGCGGGAAGGTGCACGGCATGGCGGCCATGGGACCGAAACGCGTAGACGGCGACCCGGTCGCCGAGTTCTTCGAGGGTGGCCGCCAGGGTGGCCGCGGCCCGCCGCTGGTGGTCGTGGACGGCGCGGCCACTGGCGTCGCTATCGTTCGCGGATCCGGAGGCATCGACGAGGATGAGGACTCCGAGGTCGCGCGCGAGCTTGCGGCGTTCGGTGTAGACGTGTTCCGGCGGCGAGTGGCCGGAACGCAGATCGATCACCAGGTCGATGAGCGCCTCCAGGTCGAGTTCGTCACCGTCGGCGCGGCCGCGCAACACCTTTGGGCCGAGGCCGACTCGAGACAGACGGCGCCGAAGCACGTCGTCGTGTGGGATGCCCGCGGCGGAGACGTCCGCGTCGGCCGTCAACGGAAAGTCGATGACGCGGCACCAGTCGGGCCGGTAGCGGTTGCGGTAGTCGTCCCACTCCGGGTGAAGGGCGCCTCCGACGCCGATTGCCGCGCCGGGCTTGTCCCCACTCGTGAACTGGATCCGGCTTGGAAGTGGGCGGACGTGGGGGCCGGTCAGGTGGGCGCGCCGAGTTGACCCGAGTTGCAACTCCGCCCCGGCCGCTTGGTCACTCCGCGAGCGTGAACCGCCGAACATCTTGGAGAGAAAGTTCGCGAGCGCCCGCGAGCCGATCGGCGCTTCGAACAGCTTGAGAATCTTGCTGTCGTCCGAGCGCTCGCTCGTCGTCCTCGTCTTCGTCGTCGGCTGCCACAGCATCGAATTGCAGGCGCATGTCCTGATCCGTCGCTCGCGAGCCCGACTCCCGGTGCGAAGCCAACAGCTTCGACGGCTTGATGACGCCGAACCACGCCGGTGCCGGCGCAACTGTTGCTCTCCCGTTGGCAATCGCCATCGATTCGGTTGAACTCGCCGTGCGGCCGTCGATGCCGAATCCCGCTGCAAGCGGAAGGGTTCGGGCCAGGTCGGCCAGCACTCGCCGCCCTTCGAGAGCCAGATAGCGGTGCGCCAGCGACGGCCGGCCCCGTAATGCCTTGACGATCTGCGGATCCAGGCTTCCCGCGCCGAGCAACGCACTTTGGACGAGGATCTCGTCGACGCTGGGTGCTCGGGTCGTCCGCGGAGACGTAGATGACGAGGCCGTCGGTGTACGACGCCTGACCAGGGGCCGCCAGGGCGACCTCAATTGCCGTGCCGGCGATGTGCGTCGCGAGGAGCCGGAACCGGTCAGGGGAGGAGGGCATCGACGAGTTCGCCGAGAGCGCGGACGACATCGTGGTCGTCGGAAAGGACCTGCACGATTGCCGCCTGAACCGCACTCCGCAGGCTCAGTCCTTCGCCGACGAGTTCGGCGGCGAGGATCAGCATGCGAGTGGATGACACTTCGCGCAGCGGAGAGCCGTCAAGGTTACGGATGGCGTTACCGATCTTCACCAGTGTGCGGGCGGTTTCGACGTCGATGCCAGCTTCGTGGGCAACCACCTCCGTCTCGGTGTCGGTGGGCGGGAAGCCGAGTTCGATGGCGACGAACCGTTGACGGGTCGACTCCTTCAGGTTCTTCAGAACGCTCTGATAGCCGGGGTTGTAGGAGATGACCAGCTGAAATCCCGGCGCCGCAGGCAGTGTCGTGCCGAGGCGGTCGATAGGGAGCTCGCGGCGGTGATCGGCGAGCGGGTGGATGACCACGGTGGTGTCCTGGCGCGCCTCCACCACCTCGTCGAGGTAGAAGATCGCACCTTCGCGCACGGCCCGGGTCAGCGGTCCGTCCACCCAGACCGTTTCGGCGCCCTTGAGCAGGAAACGGCCCACCAGATCCGCAGAGGTCATGTCCTCGTGGCCGGCGACGGTGATCAGATCACGACCGACGTCGTGCGCCATCGCCTCGACGAACCGCGTCTTCCCGCAGCCGGTGGGACCCTTCAACAGCACCGGCACACCGCGGCGGGCCGCCGCCCGAAAGACCTCCACCTCGTCGCCGACCGGCACGGTAAAACGGTGCCTCGGAACGAGATTCGACGGCGGTCGGGTGGCTGTTGGTCGACACTCAGTTCCCTCGTTCGAAGGGCACGACCCTGGGCAGCTCTACGCCGTCCGGCAGGACGAGTTCGCCATCGACGTTGATGTAGCCGGAGTGCTTGGTGGGTATCGGCAGCGCGGGATCGGGGCACGGCACGTCGGTGCCGTCGCCGCAGATGCCGCCGTTGAAGTACGAACGCTTCTGGTGATCCTCGGGCCACGGGTCGGCGTGCATGGCCGAACCACTGCGCGGGCACGTTGTAGAAGAAGAAGAAGCAGGCGCTGACGGCGGCGAAGACCGCGAGGAATCGGATGAACTGCTGTTTCGCGAATCCGCCCGTATCTGGTCCAGTCCGCGCTCGACAACGGTCCGGCCGCGATCGTCGGTGAAGAAGCGCAGGCAGCTCAGGGCCGTCATGACGCCGCCCCACATCAGTCCCTCGTAGATCGGCCACTGGTGATAGGTGCCGGCGAAGACCGAAACCGCCTGGATGGCGCCGGGATAGGTGTACAGGCCAATCGGCAGGAAGATCAGCGCTTCCATGACGAAGTCGGCGACGATGGCCGCCGCGTACGTGACCAGGATCAACCGAAGTTGCTGATGCCCGGCCAGCGCGACTTGATCTTGCCGCATCAGCCAGCAACCGGCGATGGTCAGGATGAGAACCCATTCCGTATCCGGTCGCGTTGATCATCAGTGGTTCGGCAACCTGACGTCCGGGGGATTCGGGCGATACCCAGCCCGGAATGTGCGACGACCAGGAACCGCGATTCCACAGCCAGGTGTTGTACGTACACCAGGTGTTGAAGTAGTTCAACAGTGGATCCTGGAAGAAGAACAGCGCGCACGACACCAAGAGCAGGCCGTCGAGGGTGATCCGCCGCTCGCGAAGCCAGGGCCGGATGATGAACCACCAGATGGCGACGGGCAGGCCGATGCACATCAGCGACCGCGTTGGCCGAGCAGCATCACCTTCATGTACATCGGTGGGTCGGTCGGCCCGCCCGGAACCCGCTCGAAGTAGGGCCCGGTGATCCACCGGATCCACACGTACAGCTGAGAGCCAGGATCGCGCCGCCGACGGCCGCCCAGATCTTGACACGCGCTTGACTGGGCCTGGCCTCGGTCGCCGAGCGCCGCCGCGCCGGCCGACCGACTCGATGACCTGGGCTTTCTTGTTCGACAGGTCGCTCACGATGCCTCCTCGGACTCGGACGCATGCATGTTCGGCAAGATACCAGTCAGTATCTCAGTAGCCAATGAGTTTCTTGGATTCTGTGGGAGACTTTTCGGCATGGCCGAGCGATGGACGCGGGAGCGACGCCTCGAGCACACCCGTTCGCTGCTCCTCGACGCCGCCGAGGACGTCTTCGCCGAAAAGGGCTTCACGCCAGCGACTCTCGATGACATCGCGCACGCGGCGGGCTACACCAAAGGCGCCATCTACAAGCACTTCGCCACCAAGGAAGACCTCTTCCTGGCGGTCAGCGACCGGTACTGGCGGCGCTATTTCGACAACTTCGCCGAGGTGATGTCCGCGGCGAAGCAGGTCACCGCGCGCGAACTCGACGAGATCGCGAAGCGTTGGCGCCAACTGAGCCGAGACCGCGGCGCCGAGCACGCCGCGCTGGGTCACGAGTTCACGCTGTATCTGCTGCGCAATCCCGATGCCCGGGATCGGGTGGCCGCCAAGCGATCAGAGGTCGTTGAGGCCTTGGCGAAGTTCATCGAGGAGGGCATGGACCGGCTCGGTGGCGACGCTTCTGATGCCGCCGTTGACCTTCGCCCAGGTCCTCATCGCCACGAGCGACTCCGTCGTGCTCGGCAGCGAGCTCGACGACGTCGACCTCTACCGGCCGATCGTCGAGATGTACGTCTCGGCGATCAAACTGCCCTGACGCGGCGGCTTCGGCTCGGCTTCGACGCGCGGGCCGGCCCGCCGGGTCAGGTAATCGATCTGCAGGTGGATCGAGTACAGCACGAGCGGCGGCAGGACGATGAACGGAATGTTCTCGCCGATGAACTTGAACCACAGCCCGAACGCGCCCTGGCCGATGTCGCTGAACCCGGCGCCCACCTCGGATATGAAGTAGACCGCGGTGCTGCTCATCAGGACCGCGACGCCGGCGAACGCCACCCAGAGGCACCGGATGCGGGACTCGGTCGGAAGATCCGGCCGGATCAGCCGGGTCCACATCGTGATGACGACGACGCCGGTGGTGACGCCGACGACCTCCAGCCCGAACATCCACGGGTTACCGCTGGCGTAGCGGGTGTCGGCCAGCCCGTACTGCCACCACAGCCATTTCCAGCCGGGGTCCGTCGTCGGTGCCCACAGACCGAGCGGATGGCCGATCAGGAACATCAGCTCGTAGCCGATCTGGCTGAAGGCGGTGTAGGGCAGGTAGAACAGCGTCAGTTCTGCGGCCTTGTCGAGCCGAGATCGGTTCTCGCCGGGCGCATCCCAGAGGATGACGAGGGGCAGCAGAATCACCGGGATGCCGAAGAGCAGGTTCGCGATGACGTCCGACGTGAACGTCGGCTCGATGAGTCCGACGCCGACACCGACCGTCATCAGTACGAAAACCACGCCGGTGAATACCGCAGACGCCCGAGATAGATGCGCGCCGGTGGGGCGCCCACGGCCGGGCGAAGTTCGGTCTCGGACGCCTGAGGCGTCGTCATGAAGTGCCTCCGCTTCGGCCGGGCAGTATCAACTACTTGCGATTGACGTGACGGAGCATATACCGTCGGCGCTGCAGGCTCCCGCTGAATGCCGAAACGCGCGAATCGACAGGAGACAGCCGATGGCTCGATTCCCCAAACCGCCCGAAGGCAGTTGGACCGCAGCACTATCCGGAGCTGGGTACCGAGCCGGTGTCCTACGAGGACTCGATCAGCCCGGAGTTCTACGAGGCCGAGCGCAAGGCGGTGTTCAAGCGGGCATGGCTGAATGTCGGTCGCATCGAACAACTCCCACGCAAGGGCAGTTACTTCACCAAGGAGCTGAAGGTCGCCAACACCTCGATCATCGTGGTGCGCACCAGTCGCGGGCGAGGTCAAGGCGTATCACAACATCTGCCGTCACCGCGGCAACAAGCTGGTGTGGAACGACATGCCGCTGGAGGAGACCAGCGGCTGTCTGCAGGCAGTTCACCTGCAAGTACCACGCCTGGCGCTACGACCTGGACGGCAACCTGACGTTCGTCCAGCAGGAAGGGGAGTTCTTCGACCTCGACAAGAGCCGCTACGGGCTGGTGCCGGTGCACTGCGAGGTCTGGGAAGGGTTCATCTTCGTCAACTTCGCGCCCGAACCCGAGCAGTCGCTGCGCGACTTCCTCGGCCCGATGATCACCGGCCTGGAGGGCTATCCGTTCGGCGGAGATGACCTCGCGGTTCTACTACCGCTCAGAGGTGAAGGCCAACTGGAAGCTCTACATGGACGCGTTCCAGGAGTTCTATCACGCACCCATCCTGCACGCGAACCAGTCGCCGTCGACGTTCTCCAAGGCGGCCGCCGAGGCGGGATTCGAGGCGCCGCACTACCGCATCGACGGCCCGCACCGGCTGGTCAGCACCTCGGGCATCAAGGCGTGGGAGATGGACCCGGAGATGCGCAAGCCGATGGAGGACATCTGCCAGAGCGGGCTGTTCGGGCCATGGGACAAGCCGGATCTCGGGCGCGATGCCCGCCGGGCTGAACCCCGCCAAATGCGATCCGTGGGGCCTGGATTCGTTCCAGTTGTTCCCCAACTTCGTGATCCTGGTCTGGGGCCAGGGCTGGTATCTGACCTACCACTACTGGCCGACGTCGTATAACACGCACATCTTCGAGGGCACGCTGTACTTCCCGCAGCCGCGCACGCCGCGGGAGCGCATCGCCCAGGAACTGGCGGCGGTGTCGTTCAAGGAGTACGGGCTGCAGGACGCCAACACCCTGGAGGCCACCCAGACCATGGTCGAATCCCGGGCCGTCGACGAGTTCCTGCTGTGCGACCAGGAGGTGCTCATCCGCCACCTGCACAAGGAGACCGCGGCGTGGGTGGAGGACTACCAGCGCAAGACGGCGGAGGTGTGAGCGCGATGACTGAGATCTCGCCATGCTGCCGCCCGAATTCGCTGACCTGGAACAGTTCTCGCGACTGGTGCCTGGCGACCGAGCCCGAGCGATACGCCAAGCGGTTGGCCAGCTTCGATGGCCGAGATGCAGGCCTTCTACGACGCGATCACGCCCGCGCGCGGAGGAGGCGATCTCCTTCTGCGACAAGTTCTCCCTCGACGACATGCCCGACGACGTCCTCAACCTGATGCATCTGCTGTACTCGATGATCATGGTGTCGTTCCCGGTCGAGTGCTGGAAGCAGCCGCGGGTGCCGGACTCCGGTGCCGCGAGGCTGGACTGCCTGTCTGAACCCGTGCCGTGAGTACGGAGCGAGGCTTGCCCCGAGCGACCATTCGGCGACGTCACCGTCCTGCGGGCCGCGCGCTGGGCCGACGTCGAAGCCGGCGAGGTGCGCTCGCCCGGCGGTGGTCGTCATCGACGGCAACCGCATCACGGCGGTGAATCCCGTTGAGCCGTACCGGATTCGATGCCACGGTAGATCGACCTCGGCGACGTCACGCTGCTGCCCGGCCTGATGGACATGGAGCTGAACCTGCTCATCGGCGGGCCGGGCGGACCGGAGGGACTGCCGAACCCCATGCACGGCGTGCAGGACGACCCCGCGTACCGCACGCTGCGCGGCGCGGTGAACGCACGCACCACACTCGACGCCGGATTCACCACCGTGCGCAACCTCGGGCTGATGGTGAAGACGGGTGGCTATCTGCTCGACGTCGCACTGCAACGCGCCATCGACCAGGGCTGGCATGCCGGGCCCCGGATCTATCCGGCCGGCCACGCGGTCACGCCCTACGGCGGGCACCTCGACCCGACGGTGTTCCAGCGGCTGGCGCCGGGCATCATGCCGCTGTCTGTCGCGGAGGGCATCGCCAACGGCGTCGACGAGGTGCGGGCGTGTGTGCGCTACCAGGTCCGCCACGGCGCCAAGCTGATCAAGGTGTCGGCGTCGGGCGGCGTGATGTCGCACAGCACCGCGCCCGGCGCCCAGCAGTATTCCGACGACGAGTTCGCCGCGATCGCCGACGAGGCGCACCGGGCCGGTGTGCGGGTGGCCGCGCATGCGGTGGGGGACAGCGCCATTCGCGCCTGCATCCGGGCGGGCATCGACTGCATCGAACACGGCTTCCTCGCCACCGATGACACGATTCAAATTGATGGCCGACACCGGCACGTTCCTGGTATCGACCACCTACCTCACCGAGGCGATGGCCATCGACCGCATCGCGCCGGAGCTCCGCAAGAAGGCCGAAGTGGTCTTCCCGCAAGCGCAGGCCATGCTGCCCAAGGCGATCGCCGCGGGTGTGCGCATCGCCTGTGGTACCGACGCGCCCGCCATTCCGCACGGCCAGAACGCCAAGGAGTTGTGCGCGCTGGTCGACCGCGGCATGACACCGATGCAGGCGATCCGCGCCGCGACGGTCATCAGCGCCGAGCTGATCGAGGCCGACGACGAGTTGGGTCGTCTCGCGCCGGGCTACCTGGCCGACATCGTCGCCGTGCCGGGTGACCCGTCGCGGGACATCGCCACCACGCTCGACGTCCGATTCGTGATGAAGGACGGACACATCTACACCCACGACGGGAACTAGCGCCATGGCAAACGAAACGAGCATGGAACTGGTCGACAACATCCTGTGGCATCTCAAACAGGCGTGGTACTTCTCGCTCACGGCGATGAACGACGCGGTCAGCCAGCACGGCGTCAGTACCGCGCAGATCGGCATCCTGCGCCAGCTCGCCGACGAGCCCGGGCTCTCCGGCGCCGAACTCGCGCGCCGGCTGCTGATCACGCCCCAGGGTGTGCAACTCGCGCTGAAGGCGCTCGAACAGCGCGGTCTGGTGGAGCGCAAGCCCGACCCCCAGCACGCCCGGATCCTGCAGGCGTATCTGACCGATCAGGGCCGAGCCGTCGCGGGCGCGGTGGTCAGCGACGCGATCGCCGCGCATGAGGCCGTCTTCGGGGTGTTGACCCCCGAGGAGCAACAAACCCTGCGTGACCTGCTGGCACGCGTGGTGGAGAAGGGCACGGGTCACACGCTGTTCAACGACCACATCGGCGAATGACGCCTGTTCAACCGGGTGGAGTATAAAGTGCTTGATACTAGTGACAAGTACTTGATACTGTCGACGGTGATGTCCGACGGATTCCGAGTTCGCGCCGCTGCGCATCAAGCGCGTGGTGCGCGAAACCACCGACGCGGTGTCGTTGGTGCTCGACGTGCCGGAGCATTGCTCGCAGCGGTTCCGCTACCAGGCCGGCCAATTCCTGACGCTTCAGGTCGAGGTCGGCCGGAGACCATCACCGACGGTGCTACTCGATGTCGTCGTCACCCCACAGCGGCGACGACCTTCAGATCACCGTCAAACGCGACCCCGGCGGACTGGTCTCGAACTGGCTGAACGACATTGCCTCGGCGGGAAGCGAAATCCATGCCGCACCACCGGAGGGGCGGTTCGTCCTTGCCGACGGGACCGTGACATCGTCGCGTTCGCGGGCGGGAGCGGAATCACCCCGATCTTCTCGCTCATCGGCGCTGCGCTGGCGGGCACGTCGCGGCGCGTGCGGCTGTTCTATGCGAACCGAAGCCGCGACTCGGTGATCTTCGGTCGAGTCGCTGACGGCACTCGCCGACACCAATCCCGACCGGTTGCAGGTGACACATCACTTCGACGACGATGCCGGCGTCGTCGCGCCCAGCGCGGTCGAGGAGTTCGTCGGCGCCGGTCAGGACGTCGACTATTACGTCTGTGGGCCCCGGCGCGTTCATGGACACGGTCGAAGCCTCCGTGTTGGCCGCGGGGGTGCCGCGCGACCGGTTGCACCTGGAGCGGTTCGAGGTGGCGACGGCTGACCCCGCGCGACACCACGACGACCACCGAGGAAGTGACGATCGAGCTGGATCGTCGCACCACCACCATGCCGCTACCGCCAGGGCGACACCCTGCTGCAGTGCTGTCCGCAGCGCGGGACTGAAGGCACCGTCCTCGTGCGAAACCGGCTCCTGCGGAACGTGTATGGCGCGCATCGTCGAGGGCAGTGCGCGAATGCTCAACAACGACGCGCTCGACGATGACGAGGTCGCCGACGGCTGGGTCGTGACCTGCCAGTCCCTGCCGACCAGCCGAACAGTCCGAGTGGTCTTCGAGTAGAAGGAGCGTAGGGACAAGCGATGAGCCGTGTGGCAGTGGTGACCGGGGGAGCGTCGGGCATGGGCGAGGCGACGTGCCATGAGCTCGGCAGGCGCGGGCACAAGGTCGCGGTGCTCGACATCAACGGCGAAGCGGCGCAACGGGTCTCCGAAGACCTGCGGGCGGCGGGTGTCCAGGCGCTCGGGGTGGCCGCCGACGTCACCGACCGAGCCGCCGTCGAAGAGGCGTTCGCCAAGGTGCGCAGCGAGTTGGGGCCGGTGCACATCCTGGTCACCAGCGCAGGCACGGTGGCGTTCAGCGCCGTTCACCGACATCACGGTGGAGTCGTGGAACCGGATCATCGACGTCAACCTGACGGGCACCTTTCACTGCTGCCAGGTGGCGCTGCCGGACATGGTCGACGCGCACTGGGGCCGCATCGTGATGATCTCGTCGTCGAGCGCTCAGCGCGGATCGCCGAGAATGGCGCACTATGCCGCGTCCAAGGGTGCATTGCTCTCGCTGACCAAGATCGCTCGCGCGCGAGTACGCGACCGGCGGGAATCACCGTCAACAACATCCCGCCGTCGGCGATCGAGACGCCGATGCAGCGACAGTCGCAGGTCGACGGGACACCTTGGTCCAACGAGCAGATGGCGGCCAGCGTCCCGGTGGGACATCTGGGTACGGGTGACGACATCGCCGCGGCGGTCGGGTTCCTGTGCTCGGAGGAGGCCGGCTTCATCACCGGCCAGACCCTCGGCGTCAACGGCGGGGTCGGTGATGTGAGCTCGATGAATCTTTCGCAGAGCGCGACGATACGGAGGTTCGCATGGGCAAATGGCCTAAGCCGGCCGAGGGCAGCTGGACGGAGCACTACCCGGAGCTCGGCACCGGGCCGATCTCGTTCCGCGACTCGACATCGCCGGAGTTCTACGAACTCGAGCGCGAGGCCGATCTTCAAGCGCGCATGGCTCAACGTCGCCCGCGTGGAGGAGCTGCCGCGGGTCGGCAGCTATCTCACCAAGGAGATCGATGCCGCCAAGACGTCGGTGATCGTGGTGAAGGGCAAGGACGAGCGAGATCCGCGCCTTCTACAACATCTGCCGGCACCGCGGAAACAAGCTGGTGTGGAACGACTTTCCCAACGAGGAGGTCAAGGGCACCTGCCGCCAGTTCACCTGCAAGTACCACGGCTGGCGCTACGACCTCGAAGGGGCGCTGAAGTTCGTCCAGCAGCCCGGCGAGTTCTTCGACCTCGACAGCACGCGAGTACGGCCTGAAGCCGGTGCACTGCGACGTCTGGAACGGCTTCATCTTCATCAACTTCGATCCCGAGCCGCGGCAGAGCCTGCGCGAATTCCTCGGCCCGATGATCACCGCGCTGGACGACTATCCGTTCGAGCTGATGACCGAGCGCTACGATTTCGTCGCACACAACAACAGCAACTGGAAGATCTTCGCCGACGCCTTCCAGGAGTACTACCACGTTCCGTCGCTGCATTCGCAGCAGGTGCCCAGCGAGGTGCGCCAACCCAACGCGACGTTCGAGTGCGGACATTTCCAGATCGACGGCCCGCACCGGCTGGTGTCCACCGCGGGCACCCGCCGCTGGCTGATGGCACCGGAATTCATGTATCCGGTCGAACGGGTCACGCGCAGTGGGCTGGTCGGCCCGTGGCGGACGCCGGAGACGCACCAGTCCGCCGGCCTGAATCCGGGCGGCATCGAACCGTGGGGCATCACCAACTTCCAGATCTTCCCGAACCTGGAGATCCTCATCTACCACGGCTGGTATCTGCTGTACCGGTACTGGCCGACGTCGCACAACACCCACAAGTTCGAGGCCTACAACGCGTTTCACCCGGCGCGCACCGTGCGCGAGCGCATCGAACACGAGGTCGCGTCGGTGGTGCTCAAGGAGTTCGCACTGCAGGATGCGGGCATGCTCGGCGGCACCCAGGCGGCGCTGGAGTACGGCGTCGTCGACGACTTCCCGCTCAGCGATCAGGAGATCCTGGTGCGGCATCTGCACAAGGTGTCCGTCGACTGGGTCGAGCGACTACAAGGCCGAGCGCAGGCCGGTGGGGGTGTGACCATGACGGAACCGCGACTGCCGAGCGCCTTCGCCGAATTCGAGCCGTTTGCCGAGAAATGGTGCCTGGCAACGGAAGCGCAGCGCTGGGAAGCGCGGCTGACCACCCCGATGCCGGAGATCCGGGAGTTCTACGACGCGTTCTCGCCCCGCTTCGAAGAGGCGATCGACTACTGCGACAAGTTCCCGCTCGACGATGTGCCCGACGACGCGCTGAACCTGCTGCACCTCATCTACTCGATGATCATGGTCTCGATGGCCGTCGAGATCTTCGGTACGCAGAAACCCGCCGACTCCGCCGACGCCGTCATGCACCGCGTCAGCGCGCCGGTGCCATGACGGACAGGACGGAACGATTATGAGTCTGCTGACGATCAACAAGCTCACCGACTCGGTCGGCGCGGAGGTGACCGGCCTGGACCCCGACGCGCTGGCCGCCGACGACGCGCTGGGCGCCGCCGTGCTCGAGGCGCTGGAAGACAATGGCGTGCTGGTGTTTCCGGGATTGGGCCTCGATCCCGAGGCGCAGGTGGCGTTCTGCCGGCGGCTCGGCGAGATCGACCACTCCTCCGACGGGCACCATCCGGTCGCCGGCATCTACCCGGTGACGCTCGACAAGTCGAAGAACTCCTCGGCGGACTATCTGCGGGCCACGTTCGACTGGCACATCGACGGCTGCACGCCGACCGACGACGAGTGCCCGCAGAAGGCGACCGTGCTGTCGGCCGAGCAGGTCGCCGATCGCGGCGGCGAGACGGAGTTCGCCAACTCCTATGCCGCCTACGAGGCGTTGAGCGACGGAGGAGAAGCAACGCTTCGGGTCGTTGCGGGTGGTGCACTCGCTGGAGGCGTCGCAGCGCCGGGTCACCCCGGATCCCTCGCCGGAGCTGTTGGCGCGGTGGCGGGCCCGGCCCACCCACGAGCATCCGCTGGTATGGACGCACCGCAGCGGCCGCAAGTCGCTGGTGCTCGGCGCGTCGGCCGACTATGTCGTCGGCATGGATCCCGACGAGGGCAGGGCGCTGCTGGCCGATCTGCTCGACCGCGCCACCCAGCCCGACCTGGTGTACAGCCACAAGCTGGTCCGTCGGCGACACCGTGATCTGGGACAACCACGGCGTCCTGCACCGGGCGGCGCCGTACGACCCCGATTCACCGCGGGAGATGCTGCGCACCACGGTGCTCGGCGACGAGCCGATCCAATAGACGGCGCCGACGCGCTGAGCGGGTGCACAGCCCCGTCGTTGACGCCGGCCGTGCCACTATGGAAATCTAATACCCAGTTATGAGAATCACGTTCTCGCTGGTCGAGATCGTCGGAAACGGAGTAGCGCATGGCGGAGGACCTCACCTCGGTCGACTTTTTCCGGGACCGTCGTCTGACGGACGACCCGTTCCCGTTCTACGAGGCGCTGCGCAACAAGTGCCCGGTCAGCCGCGAGGACCACTACGGCGTGACGATGGTGACCGGCTGGCAGGAGGCCGTCGACGTCTACAACGACGCGGAGACGTTCTCCTCGTGCATCTCGGTGACCGGCCCGTTCCCCGGCTTTCCCGGTCCCGCTCGAAGGCGACGACGTCACCGACCTGATCGTGAAGCACCGCGACGAGATTCCGTTCAGCGACCAGCTGCCGACGCTGGACCCGCCGACCCACACCAATCACCGTGCGCTGCTGATGCGGCTGATCACGCCCAAGCGCCTCAAGGAGAACGAGGACGCGATGTGGGCGCTCGCCGACGAGATCCTCGACGACTTCCTGGCACCGGGCGAGGGCGAGTTCATCAAGGGCTTCGCCGGCCCGTTCACGCTGCGGGTCATCGCCGACCTGCTGGGCGTGCCCGAAGAAGATCGCGACGATCTCCTCGAGCGGCTCGCGCGCGGCACGCACGGCAGCGCGGCTGGGCAATGCCGAGAAGACGCATGAACAAGACCCCGCTGGAATACCTCTACGAGATCTTCGCGACCTACGTCGAGGACCGTCGGGCCGAACCCCGCGACGACGTGCTGACCGGGCTGGCGACGGCGACGTTCCCGGACGGCACGATGCCCGAGGTCGGCGACGTCGTGCGGGTCGCCACCAACGTCTTCTCGGCCGGGCCAGGAGACGACGGTGCGGCTGCTCAGTCACCGCGCTGAAGGTGATGGGGGACCGCCCCGACATCCAGAGCAGGCTGCGCGAGGACCGCAGCCTGCTCGCCGAACTTCATCGAGGAGTGCCTGCGCATCGAGAGCCCGGTCAAGGGCGACTTCCGGTTGTCGCGGGTGCCGGTCACCATCGGCGAGGAAGCGATCGGCGCCGGCTGCACGGTGATGGTCGTCAACGGGGCCGCCAACCGCGACCCGCGCCGCTTCGAGGACCCGGACACCTTCGACCCCGAACGCAAGAACGCCCGCCAGCACCTCGCGTTCGGCCGGGGCATCCACAGCTGCCCGGGTGCGCCGCTGGCCCGCGCCGAGACCCGGGTCGGGCTCGAGCGGCTGCTGGATCGCACCACCGACATCCGGATCAGCGAAGCTCACCACGGCCCGGCGGGCGACCGTCGCTACCAATACATTCCGACCTACATCCTGCGCGGGCTCACCGAGTTGCACCTGGAGTTCGACCGTGACGCTCGCGAGAGCGACGAAGGCGCGATCGATGAAGGTCAGGGTCGACGAGGACCGCTGCCGCGGCCACGGCATGTGCCTGACGCTGTGCCCAGACGTGTTCCACATGCACGACGACGGTTACGCCGTCGCCGACCCGTCGGAGGTGCCTGCCGGGCTGGAGGACTCGGCCAAGGACGCCATCGTCAACTGCCCAGAACAAGCCATCGTCGAAATCGACTGACACCAAGGAGCATCCGATGCCCAAGGGCTACATCGTCATCACCGAGGACGTCAAGGATCCAGCAGGCATGGCCGAGTACGCCAAGCTGGCAGGTAAGGCGATGGCCGGCTCGACGCTGCTGTCGTTCGACACGAAGCCCGAGGTGATCGAGGGCGAATGGCACGGCAGCCAGACCGTCGTGCTGGAGTTCGAATCGGTCGAGGCGGCCCGCGAGTGGTACAACTCCGACGCCTATCAGGAGGCCGCCAAGCTGCGTCAGGCCGCCGCCGACTGCAACGGCGTCATCCTCTCCGGCCTCTGATCCCGGCCTGGCTGTCGCGTCGTCTTCGCTCATCGACTACGACGTGAGCCCTTCGACGCCGTTGCATCTTCGTAGCCGCGGCCCCCGCGGTGTCCTTGGCCGAGGCGATCGTGTCCAGCCATTGCAGCATCATCAGGACCTCGGGGTTCGTCAGCGGCGTCGGCGTCGGATCGAATCAAGGCAGACATCTGTAGACGCGACCGACTTCAGCGAGCCGACGTGGTGGTCCGTGGCCGGCGCAGCGTCGACCAGAAAATCGCCGACAACCGCGTCGCGGACTCGGTGGGAAAGCCCTCGAAGGGTGAATGTGGCGGGTTGGGTGATCAGGCTCAGCGCGACGCCGATGCTGGCGGCCATCATGATCTGGGCCGCCTCGTCAGGAGTGGTGTTCAACCTGCCGGCCTGCGCGCACCGGACCAGCCTCTCGACCAGCAGCCGTCGCGCTTCGTCGACGCCGGCGGGCACGTCGGACAGTCCCGGTGCATAAGCGATGCGATACACGGCCGGGTTCTTCAACGCGAACGCGATATGCGAATCCCATGCCGAGTACAGGTCGTTGACCGGATCATCCGACAACTTCTGGGTGCGTTTCGAGGTCAGATACCGCTCGAATGCCCTGTCGACGACGGCGGCCAACAAGCCGTTCTTGTCGCCGAACAGCCGGTAGAGCACGGGAGCCCCGACGCCGACCGCATCGCAAACCGCACGCGTGGAGATGTCACGCGCCGGGGAGGCCTGTAGCTGGGCCTCCGCGGCCCGCAACATTTTTGACCGCGTATCCACCCGGCGAACGTTAGCACCGCGACGTGTGTGCACAAGGTCACATAGGCGAATTGCATAGCATCGATACGTATGATTTGTTATCAACGATAACAGCAGAGTGTGACGCGCCTTCGCCGCGTGAGAAGGGATATGCGAATCGATGACATCGACGAACTCGTATGACTTCATCGTCGTGGGAGCGGGCACCGCGGGCTGTGTGATCGCGGCGCGGCTGTCCGAAGACCCGGCAGTGCGCGTGTTGTTGCTCGAGGCCGGAGGTGGCCACCCCACCCCCGGCGAGTGCGACCGCGGCCGAATGGACGACACTCCTTGGCTCCGAGGCCAGCTGGGGAGAAATGTCCACGCCCCAGGCTGTGACCGGGGCGGCCACCCCGTTCCCGCGTGGCCGGGGCGTCGGCGGCTCATCCGCGATCAACGGGATGATGTACCTGCGGGGACACCACACGAGTTACGAACCCTGGCAGCGGGTCGGCCCCACCGGCTGGGGATTCGACGACCTGCTGCCGTACTTCAAGCGGTGCGAAACCGCCGCAGGCAAGGATCCGGCCCTGCGTGGCACCGACGGTCCACTGCAGGTCGCACCGACGAACCCGCTCCATGATGTGGCGGCGGCCTGCCTGCAGGCCGCCATCGAATGCGGACTCGGCTATGCGGCCGATATCAGTGGTGGCGTAGAGGTGGGGTTCGGACCGGTTGACGCCAACATCGTTGACGGACAGCGCCAGAGCGCGGCCGACGCCTATCTCACGCCCGCCTCGGCACGCGAAAACCTTGACTTCGTGCCCAACGCCATCGTCGAACGGCTGCGTGTTGCTGATCGCCGGTGCAGCGGCGTCGAATACAGGACAGGCGGCGGCAGTCCGACGTTTGCAGCCGCGGCCGTCGAGGTCGTGGTCACCGCGGGCGCGATCGGGTCGCCGCAGCTGCTGATGCTCTCCGGTATCGGCCCGCAGGCTCACCTTCGTGAAATCGGGATCGATGTCGTACACGATCTCCCCGGTGTCGGCGCGAACCTGCACGATCACGTGCTGGTGCCCGTTACCTATCGTGCGTCGGTTCCGATCCCGACGGCCACGTCCAATCATGGCGAAGTGCTCGGACTGACTGAAAGCGAGTTCGCAGACGGCACACCAGATCTACAGATCGTCGTTTTCGATTCCGGGGTGGGCCTCATGCCCGGCATGGATGGCCCAGAGACCGGCTATGGGATGTTTGCAGCCGTCATTCAACCGTTCAGTCGCGGCACCGTCCGGCTGTCCGGACCCGACGCCGGCGCCGGCCCGCTGATCGATCCGAACTATTTCGGAGATGACAGGGACATGCGCACCGTCCTCGCGGGGCTGCGGCTGATCCGCCGGATCGGGCAGGCAAGCGCACTGGATGCCTGGCGCGGCGAGGAGATCGCGCCAGGGCGAGATGTCGACGACGATGAGTCAATGCGCGAATACGTGAAGACCAACTACTCGACGTACTTCCATCCGGTGGGCACATGCGCGATGGGCGATACCGAGATGTCGGTCGTTGACGATGAATTGCGCGTGCACGGTATCAGGGGTCTGCGCGTTGCCGACGCCTCTGTGATGCCGTCGATTCCGTCCGCCAACACCAATGCCACCGTCTATGCGATCGCCGAACGCGCTGCTGAATTGATCAGCCATGGCTGAGCCCGACCCTGCGCGTGCGGCGTCGCCGCGATGGGTGGCCACCGCACGCTATCGGCTTCGCCCAGCGCCAAGAGGTCTGGCTTTGGTCCAGGATCTTCTCAACACCCGGGCCAGTGAGGAATACGGACCGGACCTGCTCCGCGACTCAGCGAACGCAGAAGCCTGGGCAGCGCACGCGGTGCGCGCCTGGTCTGCCGAACGGGAGATATCCAGTCTGCCACCGGCATTGACGAACCATGATGCGGGCAGGCTGCGGGACTTGCGCAGCGCACTCGAGCGTGCGCTCGCGGGGGTGCCGCTTGGACGGCTGGACAGCTTTTCCAGCACCGCGCGGTTTACGCTCACCGACGCGGCGGACATCTCGTGGATGCCGAGAGGCCAGGGGTGGCGATGGCTCAATGGGCGCGGTCCTCGGCGAAGTCTTGTTGAGTCGCCAGGCCGGTACCTGGCAGCGTCTCAAGCAGTGCCGCAACAGCGCCTGCCGGGCTGCGTTCTACGACAGCAGCTGGAATATCAGTGGCGTGTGGCACGACCCCGGCGCCTGCTCGCGCTGATCAGTGGGGGACGAGGGGACCCGTGGGCTTGGTGGTCGTCGCGTGCACGAGCAGCTCTGCGAGTTCGCGCGGGCGGGACAGGAACGGCGAGTGTGACGTGTCGATGGTGAGTTGTTCGACGCCGAGTCGCCGCGTCACCGTGTCGGCCAGCCAGCGCGGCATCGATTGATCCTGAAGGCAGCGGATGAAGCTGCGGGGGAGCGCAGCGTCCCAGAACGCAGGCACGGAGACCGGAGTCACCGTGGTGTCGCCGAAGCGCTCCGGCCCCAGACGCTCAAAGGCCCATCGCGCTGTCGCCTCGTCGCAGTCGTGGTAGAAGTACTTCCAGGCGCCATCGAAGTCGGCAAACCACATGGCGCCGTCGTCGTCGAACTTCAAGTAACCCAACATCTCTCCGACGTCGGCGTCGAATCTCGCCCTCCTGAATGTCGCTGGAGTCCCGCATCACCATCGCCTCGGGATAGGTGCGGCCTTCGCGTGGCAGTGCCGCGGCCACGTAACTGATGTGGCTGACCAGATCCGGTGCGGCGTCCGCGGCCAGCGTGGCGTCGAACCCGCCCCCCGAATGCCCGACCAGAACGTCACCCGGTTGCAACGCAGAGACGATCGCGTCACGCCGGTTGGCCAGCGTCGACTCCTCGTCCACCCGCACACCGTGACCGGGCAGGTCGACGGCAACCGCTTCGTGGCCGAGCGATTCCAGCTCCGTGATCGTGCGGTCCCAGCACCAGGCGGCGTGAAAACCGCCGTGCACGAGGACGAAACGCATCGATTTAGTTCAGCACTCGCACTGGGACGTGCGACCAGCCCGCGACGTTCTGCGCCGCCACCCGCTTGCAGTCGTCCCAAGTCACCTCGTAGCGCGGCATGTAGTCGAGTAACCGCTCCAGCGCTATTGCGCTCTCCATCCGGGCCAGCGCCGCGCCAAGACAGCTGTGCACCCCGTATCCGAAACCGAGGTTCTGCGCCTCGGAGCGCTCGCGATCGATGTCGAAGGTGTCGGCGTCGGTGAACGCTTCGGGGTCCCGATTCGCCGAACCTGCAAGCAAGAACACGGGTTTCCCGACGGGGATGGTGACGCCGTGCAACTCGACCTCTTTCATCGATCGGCGGACGTTGTACTGGTTCGGCGCCTCGTAACGCAGCAATTCCTCGACCGCTGCCGGGATCTTGCTGCGGTCGTCTAGCAGCTTCTGCCACTGGTCGGGGAAGCGCGCGAAGGTCACCGCAGCGTTGCCGATCAGCTTGGTGACCGTCTCCGCGCCTGCACCGCCCAGGACCGTTGCAAAGCCCGCGATCTCGAAGTCGTCGAGAGACTGCTTCTCGCCGTCTTCCCGCTCGACCTCGGCAGCGATCAGCCGGCTGAACATGTCGTCACATGGCTCGGCTCGACGCTGCTGGATGATGTTGTAGTACAGCCCCATCAACTCACCGACGGCCTGCATGCCCTCCTTGGACATGTCGACCTGACCGGGTTCGCGACGCAGGGTTGTGTCCACCCACTCGCCGACTTGCTTGCGAAACTCCTCCGGCACACCGAGCATCTGGGTGATCACCTGTACCGGGAACAGGGCCGAAAAGTCTTGTACGACGTCGAACTGTTCGGGCTTGGCGGCCGAGAGGTAGCGATCGATGGTGTCGGTCACCATGGGCCGCAACGCCTCGATCGCCCGCGGGGTGAACACCTTGTTGACCAAACTCCGCATCTGCCGGTGTTCGGGCGGATCCATGATGATGATCATCTTCGCCATCATCGGTTCATCCGACCGCACCGTCGCCAGGTCGAGACCGTATGCCGACGAATAGGATTCAAAGTCCTTATAGGCCGCCGCTACGTCCTCGTGCCGGGACAATGCGTAGAAGTCGTGCTCCTCGTTGTAATAAACCGGCGCTTCGGACCGCATGCGCCGATATATCTCCCACGGCCCGTTGAAGAACTCCTCTGAGAACGGATCGAAGACGAGCTTCGAAGTGGTCATTCGTCGCGGACGAAGATGGCTTGGCGCGGACACTGACGAACGGCTTCCTTGACCTGCTGCTCGTTGTCCGGCGTCACTTCTTCCTGCAGGACGTGGAGGTAGTCCTGGTCGTCGAGATCGAAGACCTCCGGGATGATGCCCATGCACACCCCGTTGCTCTCGCACAGCCCGAAGTCGACTTCGATCTTTTGTCAGGTCGCTCCACTTCAACACCTTCACGGGCACGTGGTGGTATCCGGCGACGTTCTGCATGTTCACCCGTTCCAGCCCGTCGAAGTCGACCTCGTAGCGGGGCATGAAGTCGAGCAGACGATCCAGCGCGATGGCGCTTTCCATGCGGGCCAGCGCCGCGCCGAGGCAGCTGTGGATGCCGTAGCCGAGGCCGAGATTCTGCGCCTGCGTGCGGTCGCGGGTGATGTCGAACGTCTCGCCGTCGTCGAAGGCCCGGGGATCGCGATTGGCGGCGGCGCCCATCAGGAAGACGGGCTTGTTGGCCGGGATCGTGCCGCTGGGCACCTCGACGTCCTTGACGCTGTAGCGGACGTTGTACTGCACCGGGCCGACGTAGCGGAGCAACTCCTCGACCGCGTCGGGAATCCTGCTGCGGTCGTCGAGCAGCATCTGCCACTGATCGGGATGCTGCGCGAAGACTCGACCACGGCACTGCCGACCAGCTTGGTGACCGTCTCCGCGCCCGCGCCACCCAGAAGCGTCGTGAATCCGGTGATCTCGATGTCGTCCAGCTGGCGCATGTCGCCGTTCTCGTCGGGGATCTCCGCGGCGATCAGTCGGCTGATCATGTCGTCCTGCGGGTTCTCGCGGCGCTCCTGGACCAGGCCGTAGTAGTACATGCCGGAGTCGATGTTGGCCTGCATGTTGTCGTCGTCCAGGTCGATCTGTCCGGGCTTGCGATGCAGGCTCTTGTCGATCCAGTGCCGGACCTGCTGGCGGAAATCCTCGGGCACACCCGCCATCCGGGTGATGACCTCGACCGGGAACGGGCCGGAGAAGTCCTGCACGACGTCGAAGTTGTCGGGATCGGCCTTGCCGAGGTAGTGCTCGATGAGCTCGATGACCGTCTCGCGCTGCGACTGGATCGCGCGCGGGGTGAACGCCTTGTTGAGCAGGCTGCGCATGTGGCGATGGTCGGGCGGGTCCATGAAGATGATCGACTTCTGCGGCGACGTCGCCGGACCGCACCATGCCCAGGTCGCATCCGCGGGCCGACGAGAACGAGTCGTGATCCTTGAACGCGGCGGCCACGTCGGCGTGCCGGGTCAGCGCGTAGAAGTCCTCTTCCTCGTCGTAGTAGACCGGCGCTTCGTCACGCATCCGCTTGTAGATCTCGTACGGATTGTCGAAGTAATCCTGCGCTACCGGGCTGAACACCAGCTTTGGGCTTGGTCATGGTCTCCTCTTTCGCGGCGGGCTAGCGACCGCTTCCGTTACGCGAGGCTGCATTTGTGTAACGCATAGTATGCCTCACGGGAGGCTGTTGAGTGAGCAAATTCGCCGCTCTTTCATGGCCGAATTCCGGCATTGATGACGTCGTCGAGGAGGCCGAGTTCGCCGTCCAGTTCAGCGGCGATCTGTCCGCACCACCGCGACGTCCTTGCCGATGAATTCGCCCGTCCGCTCGACGAACGCATCCACCGAACCGCCGGCAGCGGCGAAGCCCGCCACTCTGCTCGCTCCGCTGCCGTGAGTGATCGCCTCCAGCAGCGCTGCCTCACCGACACCCAGCCGGTTGCCCAGCGCGACGGCCTCCTTGAGCAGCCCGATCTGGGCGGCGAACAGCGCGTTGTTGGTCAACTTCACCGCCTGGCCTGCCCCGAGGGGGCCGACGTGCAGTATCGGATCGCCGTAGCTCGCGAGCACCGGCCGCACGCGTGAGACGGCATCGTCGGGACCGCCGACGAACAACGTGAGTGCACCAGCGGCGATGTCGTGCGGTCCGCCGCTGACCGGGGCGTCGAGGACGTCGATGCCCGGAGAGTGGGCGGCGATCGCCTGCACGGTGCGTGGGCTTCCGGTCGTGTGAACGACGAGTGCCGCGCCGGGCGACATCGCGGAGAGCACGCCGGGAGAGCACACCTGCGCCACCTGCTCGTCGGTGAAGACGCAGACGATGAGGACTTCTGCTTCCCTGGCGATGTCGTGAAGTCCGGCGACCGCCTGCGCACCGAGCGAAGTCGCGGCTTGGCGCTTTTCGGCAGTCCTGCCGAGGGCGCGGACGGCGTGGCCGGATTCGACGAGACGCCGGACCATCGGTCCCCCCATGCGGCCCGCCCCGACGAACCCGATGCGTGTCATTTCGCTCTGTTCTTCGCGCAAGCGCTCATCAACCCACTCTGTTCTTCGCGCAAGCGCTCATCACCGCGGGTGGTCCATCGCGTCAAGAGCGGCGTCGGCCGCGGTGAACACGGCGCCCTCCGCCGCTGACGCGGCGTCCGCGAGGCTCGCCGCGTGGCGAACGTCCTTCTGCAGCAGCCCGCCTGCGATCGCACCCAGCTGCTCCAGGCTGCCCCCCATGGCCGCGACGCTGCCGAGCGCCTTGCTGGTCGCGGACCCACCGTTCAGAACCGCGGCGAGGCTGTCGACGCGGGATGCCGAGCGACTTGCCCAATTCGAGCGTGGTGGCGGCGCTGCCGAGGTTGGCGGTGAAGAGCAGGTTGTTCAGGATCTTGGTGACCTGGCCGCTGCCAACCGGGCCGAGGTGGACGATCGGGTCGGCGTAGGTGGCGAACACCGGACGGCACCGATCGGCGACATCCTCCTCGCCGCCGATCATGACCAGGAGCTTGCCTTCCTCGACAGCGGGCGCACCTCCACTCACCGGGGCGTCGATCAACGAAACGCCCTGCGCCGCAGCCTTCTCGGCGATCTCCCGACAGGTGTCGGGGTGCACCGTGCTGTGAATGGCGACGATTCCGCCCGATGCAAGGCCGGCGAGAACCCCGGACTCGCCGTACAGCACCTCCCGGACATCGTCGTCACCGACCACACATACGCAGACGAGATCGCTGGCCGCCGCCAGTTCGGCGGGCGAGCCCGCGGACTTCGCGGCGGTGTCGGCATACGGTTCGAGGCTGGCGGCTCTACGCGCCCACAGCGTCGTCTCGAACCCGCCTTCGACGATTCGGCGCGCCATGGGACCGCCCTGGCTGCCCAGTCCGATGAAACCGACGCGCATCAACCCGCCTCCAAATTCTGCGATGTGCCTTCGTGTGCGACGAGGCATTCCTCGACGAACGACAGCACCTTCGTGTGGTAAGCCGCGGCGTTGACCGACAACGACAGGTTGTGTCCCGCGCCCGACTGCTCGTTGACCGCGAACCGCGGCGCACGCGGTGAACATCGCACCGATCTGTGCCAGCGTCTCCGGATCCGATACGCCAAACCCGTTCGTGCTCGGCGACACTGAACTGCACCGGCACCCGCACGCGCGGCGCGAGCGCGGGAAAGTCCTGGCGCGGCCAGTTCGTGGTCATCCCCATCTCGTACACCGCGCCGGTCGAGGAGTTCGTCATACCCGAGAGCACGTCTGGCGGATACAACTCCGCGGGCTGCCACAGCATCTCGCGCAGGCCGGCGGGCCTGCCGGTGTCCGTCGCAGCCTTCATGATGTCCGCCATCGCCGGGTCGTACTGCAGTCCGGTGCCTGCCAATTCGAGGCCGATGACGTCGTCAGGATCGCGCTCCTCGGCGGCCATCCGCACCGCCAACTCGCAACCCGCGGAGTGGCCGACGAGAAACAGCCCCGCGCCCCGGGGCTTGGTGCCGAGCATCTTGTCGACCGCTCCGTACGCCAGTGCGACGCGTTGCTCCGGCCGCTCCATCGCATCGGGATAGGGTGCCGAACTCCCGTATCCGGGCCGATCCAGCGCGACCATTGTGTAACCGAGTGTCGGCGCCGACTGCGCAGCAGTGACAGCTGCGGATGTCCGGGGCAGTCGAAATACGCTGCGGTACTGGATCCTCCGTGGAACGCGACGATGACGGCCCGTGGCTCTTGGTCTGATGAGCTGCCTCCGCGACCAGCCCGGACATCGGCACGCCGTCGACCAGGACGACGCGGGGACGCACAGCCGTCGCGGTCACGCGTCGGTCCGCATCAGAATCGACCCCGCTGGGCGTCAGGCCGCCGCTGCTGACCACCGCGACGCGCGCATCCTTCACCTGCCGTTCGCCCGCATCGCCGCGCAACTGGCTCACCGCTTCGTGGACCAGACCCATGCCGTGCGTGCGACCGTGGGAGAGCTGGCCGCCGTGCGTGTTCAGCGGGATCACGCCGTCACGGGCGATGGCCTTCCCGCCGTCGAGGAAATCCTTCGCCTCGCCGATGCCGCAGAAGCCGAGCGCCTCCAGCCACGACAGGCAGTTGAACGAGAAGCCGTCGTACAGCTCGGCAACGTCGACATCCTTGGGCCGCAGCGATGTTCGCGTCCACAGGTGCGCCGACTGGCCGAGCACCTGCGGTTCGTGGGTCATCGTCGTCTGGTCCCAGTCGGTGCGCTCGACGATCTGGGTGCCGACCGCCTCGAACAACACCGGCTTACGGGGCATGTCCTTGGCGGCGTCCATGGCCGAGACGATCACCGCGACCGCGCCGTCGCACGGGACGTCGCAGTCATACAGGCCCGAACGGCGTGGTGATCATCCGCGCGTTCAGGTAGTCGTCCATGGTCATCGGGTCGCGGTAGATGGCCGTCGGGTTCAGCGCCGCATTGGCGCGCTGGTTCAGCGCGATCCAGCCGAGGGTCTCACGCGTCGTACCGTAGCGCTGAAAGTGGCGCTGCGCGTTGAGCGCCAAGACGTGGGCGGCCGACGTGGCGCCGAAGGGCATCTGCCAGCTCGAGGTGCGGGATCCGCCGGGAGGCGAGGCCTTGCCCTCCTTCATCAGCTGCTGGAACGTCGCCTCCCACAGCGTGCGAAAGCACAGCACGTGCCGGGCCATCCCGGTGGCGATCGCCATCATCGCCGCGATGATCGAGCCGCCGGGCCCGAAGGTGTCCATGCCGCCGTTGATCCACGCCGGGCGGATCCCAAGCGCGCCTTCCAGTGCGCTGACGCCGCCTTCGCCCATGCCCGCGATGTCGAGTCCGGGGTAGGTGGACAGCCCGTCGATGTCGGCGAAAGTCAATCCGGCGTCGGCGATTGCGGCTTCGCAGGCGTCGATCGTCAACGACAGCGGCGGCACCATCAGGCGCCTGCCGAGGCGCGACGCGCCGATGCCGGTGATCGCCGAGTCTTCCTCGAACCGCTGGGTTGTCAGCGGCGGGCTGACGTGGCGGGCGAAATCCTCCGGTGCGATCTCGTCCTCGGGAAGCGGACCGGCTCTTTGTCACGCCGTCGGCCTGAAGAGCGGCAGCCAGACATCCTCGATCTTCTCGAAAGTGACCTCGACCGTCTGGCCGAGCTCGCAGCTCATCGGGGTCGCAGTCGACGATGTTGGTGGTCAACCGAACTCGAGGGTCCTCGACGACGGCGACCTGTGCGACGACGTACGGCGGAGGCAGGTCGGGGAAGCCGAACCGGTGATTCACGGTGAAGGCAGACAGCGTCGCCTTGCCGGAGACGTCGCGCACTCCCATGTTGCGGCTGCGGCAGTACCGGCATACCGGCTGCGGCGGATGGATCAACGCCTCGCAGTCGCGGCACTCCTGAATGCGCAGCACACCGTCGCCGCCCGCGGTCCAGAAGAACTCGTTCTGGGACGTGAGTTCCGGCAGCGGCCGTGTCATCGGACGAATCCCGAGATCGCTTCGTTGTCATCGGTTTTCGGATCAGGTTCGGGTGACTCCTGCGCATCGCTGATGCGCCGCCCCGTCACCGGATGGCCGGTGCTCGCCCATGTAGATGATCGCGTGCACGGGGCAGTCCAGCAGTGCCCGCATCACGGCGTCGCGGTCCTTCTCGGGCACGGTTCCGTCGCCGATCAGCGACGCGTAGCCCCAGTCGTCGAGCGAGAAGTACTCCGGTGCGTGCTTGGCGCAGATGCCGAAGCCGTCGCACATCGTCCGATCGAGACGAATCCTCAAGCCGTCACTCACGATTGAGCCACCGCCTCCACTTCGTAGGGCCGCAGCGGCGTTGAACGCGCCGGCTCGGCAGGACGGGCAATCGTTCGCGAGATGGCGCGCCACCAGCTGCGGGAACTGCCGCAGCAGGCTCGCGGCGACGTTGGTGGCGCCGTCGAGGGTGCCGCACGCGCCGCGGCCGCGCAGCACCACCGACCACCGCTCCAGCCGTGCCAGATCCTCGTCGGTCGCCACCCCGTCGCGTAGCGCCGACGTGACGGCGGCCATCGCGGCGGTGCCGTTGAAGCACGATCCGCACTGACCGGCGTTCTCGCGGTCGAAGTAGGACATCACCGATGCCGTGACGGCGACGGGGCAGTCGTCGGTGAGGATCGAGATCGCGCCGCATCCGAGGCCGCTGCCGAGGCGGCGGATCGTTTCGTGATCGAGCGTCGCGTCGAGGATGTCGGTGTTGACCAGGCCGGCGAAGTAGCCGCCCATCAAGACTCCGGCCACCGAGTCGGCCGTCAGCCCGTGTACGCGTCAGCAGATCGGAAAATGCTGCGCCGTACGGAATCTCGTAGAGCGCGGCGGGTCTGCCCGCACCGGTGATCGTCGCGAGGAACGTGCCCGGTGACATCGGGGTGCCGACCGCGCGGAAGCTCTGCGAGCCGTGCTCGTGGATGTAGGGCAGGTTGGCCAGCGTCTCGACATTGCTGACCATCGTCGGCAGGCCCGACACACCTTCCTCGAAGGGCCGCGGCGGCTTGTCGGTGGGCTTCGCCGGCCCGCCGTTGATGCGCCGCACCGCCGCGGTTTCCTCGCCTGCGACGTAGCCGGGTTCGACGGTGATCACGGTGACGTCGGCGCCGCCGAACGTCGCGGGGTCAGTTGCGGCCAGCGCAGTCGTGACCGCGGCGGCCGACTGTTCGTCGGAGACGTACACATAGGCACGTGACGGCGCCGACCATCGCGGTGGCCAGTCGCAGCCCGTCGAGCACCAGGTGCGGCCGGTTGCGCAGCAGCCAGCGGTCCTTGACCGACGCGGGTTCGCCCTCTTCGCCGTTCGCGACGACGACCGTCTCGAGGCCGCGCCGACCGGCGTCGCGCACCGTGCGCAGCTTGGTCCCGAGCGGGAAGGCCGCGCCGCCGCGTCCGAGCAGCCCCGACAGGTCGACCTGCTCCAGCAGCGCATCGGCATCGTCGAGCGGCCGGTAGCCGCCGGCCTGCGCGTACTCGGCGTAGTCCTCCGCCGCGGCCTGCGACGGGCGCAGCAGTCGCGGCGCGCAGTCCGGCCAGGCGGCGACGATGAGTTCGGTTGCGGTGGAGGTCATGGGACGGTCCTTCCTGCTCCGCGGATAGGCTGACGGACATGAGGACTGCGGTGGTGCGTGTCGGCGTCGACCGGGCCGGCGAGCTCGCGCCCGCGCAGTTAACGCGACGGCATGGCACGCCTCCGCGAGTTGGCCGGCGCGGCGGGTATCGAGCGTGGTGGACAACGAATCTCGCCGCCCTTCCGCCGCAGCGCCGCGAGGTGGAGTTGTTGATCGCCGGCGACGACCCCGCCGAGCTCGAGCGGGTCGCGGTCGGCTTGTGCGCCAAGGCGTTCGGCACCGACACCGGTGCCCGGGGTGCTCACGTTCATCAGCCGAGGCACCGACGACGACGCCCACGGCGTGCTGGCCGGGCTTCGGGCTGTCCGGTGACATCGAACGCGTGCCGGGGGACGACGGCTGGGACGTGGTGCACGTGACGCTGCGCAAGGCGGACCTGGAGCGCGTGCCCGAGAGCCGCGTCCACACCGCGCTCGAGGCGTCCCTCAACTGCGAAGTGCACATCCGCACGACGTAGCTTCATCTAGCCGTCCAGGAACTTCAGGATCGCGGGCGCGGCCTGCACCCACGTGTCGAACATGTTGAACCTCTTCACCTTGCCCGAGGCGACTTCCTCGCCCGCGCGCTCCCAGGCGTCCTCCGGCCACGGCGGGTCGATCAGCTTGGAGCCCTTGATCAGGCAGCTCACCTCCAGCGAGGTCCGCTTCGGGTGGTCCCAGTCGTTCTCGCCGCCGCGGATGATCAGCGTCGGCACCTTGATGTTGTCGAACATCTCGTCCTCGACGCCGGGAATGGTCTGGCCCGGCTTGGAGACGAACGCGTTGAGCCAGCGCAGCATCACCTTGAGGAACTCGTCGGCGTCGAGCGAGAGGATCCGCGTCTCGTTGGCGGGATTCTCGGCGATGCGTTCCTTCCACTCGCGCACGTGCAGCAGGCCTTCGATCCCGAGCGCCTCGGACCGCGAGGATGCTCGGCACGATGTAGTGCGCCGCCGAGCACGAACGATGCCGTACACGCCGCCGACGATGTTCCACACCACCAGCTTTCGCACGATCTCCGGGTAGAGCATCGTGGTCAGCATCGAATCGCGGGCGCCGCCCGAACCGCCGGCGATGATGCACGGCCCGATGTCGAGTCCGGTGATCAGCGCGTACAGCGTCTCGGCTCGCATGTGGGATTCGCTCTGCCCGTAGAACTGGACGTCGGATTTTCCGCAGTTCGGCCGGTCCCACAGCAGGACGCGATAGCCGCCCTTGACCAGTTCCTCCGCCAAGGGCCGCAGGCCCTCGATGTCCTTGCTGAACCGGCCGCCTGGCGTCAGCGCGATGAAATCGCCTGTCCTTGCCCAGGATTTCGTACACGACGTTGCCGCCGTTGACCTCGAAGGTCTTCTCGCCGCGCTTGAGCGTGGGGCCTTGCAGAGGTCGTCATGCCTGCACCAACACATCTTTGCCGACCACGCGGACGGGATAGGTGCGGATGCTCCACTCGGGTTTGACCGCGGTGGTGCCGGTGGCCAGTTCGAAACCCCATTGGTGCCATGGGCAGTAGATGAATTCGAGGTCGCGCACCATCACCGCGTCGCCCGGCACGTCTCGTCGACGATGGTGCGTCCACGCGGCCGTCCCGAACACAGCGGACCGCCCTCGTGCGGGCAGTAGTTCGCGATGGCGTAGAACGTGCCGTTGACGTTGTACACGCCGACGCCGTGGCGCCCGATCGGCACCAGTTTGTGTTTGCCCGGCGGGATCTCGTCGACCGTGGCCACGATGTGCTCACGCCCCTGTGCCAATCTTTTTGGGCCAGCCGGAGGCGGTTTCGTTTCCTCTGCCATCCTGCTCAGAACACCCGGACCTGGCCCTCGAGGGCCGGAACCGTCTCGGGCAGGTGGTAGGTCGCGATGCCGTTGCGGAACATCACCGCCTCGCGGGCGTGCTCGGGCAGATGCTTGACCAGCCAACGCGGGTCGTCGAACGTCCAGTGCGGGTAGTCCGAGCAGAACAGCAGGATCTTCTCGCACTCCATCCACTCGAACGCGCGGGACAGTTCCGTCTTGTCCTCGGGGTAGTCCAGCGGCTGGGTGGTGAACTTGATGTGGTCCTTGACGTACTCCGACGGCTTGCGCTTGATGTCCACCCACGACTTGCGGGCCTCGTAGATGGCGTCCATCCGCCACATCAGCGGCAGGATCCACGTGAATGCGTGCTCCACCAACACGATTCGCAGCGTCGGGAAGCGGTCGAAGAGACCGTCGAAGACCATGCTCATCACCTGGTTCGCGGCCAGCAGCGAGTAGGTGACCATGAAATCGTGGTTGTAGCTGGGGAATCCGACCGGCGGGATCGGCAGTTCCTCGTGGTGGCTGCGGGACAGGTGGCAGCTCACGGGGATGTCGTGCTTGGTGGCCGCCTCCCAGATCGGGTCGTACTTGGGATCGCCCCATGGCCGGCCGCGGCTCGGCCTTGATCAGGATCTGCCCCATGTAGGGATGCCCGGCCCAGCGTTCGATCTCGCGGGCGCCGTCCTCCGGCGCCTCGATCGCCGCGCAGATGGATCCGCGCCAACGCTCATGCCAGTTGTTGTGGCTGTCCAGCCAGTGGTTGTCCTGCCAGTCGTTCAGCGCGCAGCTCATCGCGTGGTTCACCTCGGGGAAGCGCGCCGGATAGGCGGCGGGCTCGAGGATGGCGATGTCGGCGCCGGCCTCCATGATCAACTGCTTGAACGCCAGATCGGGGTCGCTGCCCGCGAACTCGCCGTCGGCCGGGAACGTGTCCACCCGCATCGCGTAGGCGTGCGCGTAATCGGGCGCGTCGTAGTAGATCTGGTCGCCGATCTTGCGCGGCAGGAAGTACTTGCTGCGCCACGGCTCCGGGATGTACTGCGCCAACACCCCGCTCTTGGGCACCGGATGCACGTCGGAGTCGACGCAGCGCACGGCGATGCGCTCCGCCGCGGGCTTCCGCTCTGTGGTTGTCACCGTCATCGTGGCCTCCTTGATCGCCAGGTCTCTTGTCACTGTGCGCTGACGCCGGCCCCGACGTCTATGCCGTACAGCTGCGCGGCGTTTCGCCAGCACAGCTTGTCGCGCTGTTCGTCGGAGTACGAGGCGGGCACCGTCAGCTCGTTGAGTCTGCCAGTGCGGGTAGCTCGACCCGTACATCACCATGTCGTCCTTGCCGGTGAAGCCGAACCACTCGCCGGCGAATTCGGTGTCGCCCGGACCGTCCATCGCGCCCTGGATGAAGTAGGTGTGGCCGGGCAGGTAGTCGCTCGGCATCTTCGGCGCCCACGGCGTCTGTTCGAGGTGGGGACGACCGAAGCAGTCCATCCGCCACATGAACGGCGTCAACATGTCGGCGGCTCCGTCGGCCCACACGAACTTCAACGTGGGCATCCTTTCGAATACCCCTTCGACGATCATGTTCATCAGGTGGTAGAGGAAATTCAGCGCCATGAAGCTGACGTACTGCTCGTAGGTCCGCGGCACACCCGTGCGGCGTCGGCGCGAACGACACGCCCGGCGCCGACCTCGATGTGCACCGCGACAGGCAGGTTCGCCTCGACGGCCGCTTCCCACAGCGGCCAGTACTGCGGCTTGCCGTACAGCTCCCGCGACTGCAGCGGGACGCCGATCTGCACGACCCGCGGGTGGTCGGCGTACTTGGCGATCTCGCGCAGCGCGCCGGTGATGTCGTCGGGATTCACCCGGATGGTGCCGCGGAACCGGTCGGCGTAGCGGGTTGTCCTCCAGCCAGCGCGACACCATCATCTCGTTGTGCGCCGCCGCGATCGCGGTGCCGAGATGGCGGTCGGGCATGATGCCGCGGCGTCATCGGATGCAGGATCGCGACGTCGACGCCGCGCTCGTCGAACAGCTGGCCGCCGACGAACTCGGGGTCCGACCCGGGATAGCGACGATCGGGCCCTCGGTGTTCGGCGCGTACTCGCCGCCGGGTGCGCCGTACCAGTCCATCTCGTAGTCCGGGAAGCCGCGGCTCTTGAACGGCTCACGCAGGAAGTTCTGCGCAGGTCCTTGTTCGACTTGCTGAAGATGTGCACGCTGGCATCGATGACGGGCGTCGTCGTCCCGTCCGGGTGTTGCATCACCAAGGCTGTCCTCCGATGTCATCCGGCCGACGGCAGGCGCAGAAATAGCGCTGCGCGAAGCGCCGGACGATCTCAGTGTAAAGCGTTGTTCTTCAATCGCAAGAATCGAGTTCTCAGCAAATCGCTTACTTCTTCGCAGGTCAGGGTGTGGGCTGGTCAGTCGCATCGGCAGCCTCGCGCCGAAACGAGGTAGTCGAATCGCGAGAACGGTTACAGCATCTAAGGAGAATGTTATTCTCGTGCCTACCGACCGGACGACGAGCCCCCGGGAGGCCCTGGTGTTACTGGAGTTCGACGCCGATCAGCGGCTGTGGCAGGAGACCGTGCGCGACGCGGTGACCAAGCAGTGCCCGCCGACGCTGGTGCGCAGCATCGCCGAGGACGGCGTCGATCCGAGCACCGCTGTGGAAGACCTACGTGGACGCGGGCTGGACGGAGCTGACCGATCCGGAGCACGCCGTCGAGCTGGCGATCGTCCTCGAGGAGCTGGGCCGCGCCACCGATCCGACGCCGTTTCTGGCGACGATGACCCAGTTCGCCCCGCTTGGCGGGCGACCGATTCGACGCGCAGCAGGCGGGCACCGCCGTCTACGGCGGGGTGACGGCCCACCGCGACGCCGACGGCTGGGTGCTGAACGGCACCGCGCATCACGTGCTCGACGGCGATCGGGCCGAGAAGACTCGCGGTCGTCACCGACGCCGGCGTCTTCCTCGTCGACGCGGGCCGAGGCGGTCGCCAGGCGCAGCCCGGTTTTCGATCCGGTGCTGCACATCGCCGAGGTGTCGTTCGACGGTGTGCACGTGCCCGACACCGACCGCGTGCGCGTCGATGCGCGAGCAGGCCCGCCATGTGGCGCTGACCGGCATGGCGATCACCACCGTCGGTGCCTGCCAGCGCATCCTCGATCTGGTGCTCGAGCACGTGAAGCAGCGCCAGCAGTTCGGCGTGGCGATCGGAACGTTTCAGGCCGTGCAGCACAA
Organism: uncultured Actinomycetota bacterium; assembly: GCA_963766945.1. Lineage (GTDB taxonomy): Bacteria > Actinomycetota > Actinomycetes > Mycobacteriales > Mycobacteriaceae > Mycobacterium. The sequence continues at coordinate 75,625 of CAVYCT010000028.1, read as the reverse complement.
GGCCGTCGACATGCACGTCGCCACCGAACGCGCCCGGGCGTTGTCGTACTTCGCCGCGCTGACGATCGCCGCGGACGATCCGCGTCGGCGGCTGGCGGCGGCGATGGCCAAGGCATCCGCGGGGGAGTGCCAGGCGGTGGTGTTCCGCCACGGCCTGCAGCTGTTCGGCGCCATGGGTTTCACCTGGGAGAACGACCTCCAGTTCGCGCTGAAGCGGGCCAAGGCCGGCGAGCTGCTGCTGGGCGGCGCGGCCGAACATCGCGCGATGATCGCGGAGGAATTCGATGCAGCTGACTTTTGATTCCGACGTCGAGGAGTTCCGCGCCGAGTTCGCGGCGTTCCTCGACGAGCACCTGCCGTCCGAGGACCTGACGCTGGAGCGGCCGACGTCGGTGTCGCACATGCCGCAGTGGGCGCGCGACTGGCAGCGGCTGCTGTTCGACAACGGCTGGCTGCTGCCCGCGCAACCGCCGGAGTTCGGCGGCCGCAATGCGACGGTGTTGCAGCAGTTCGTGCACCTCGACGAGCTGTGCCGGCGCCGCATCTACCACAGCCTCAACCCGCAGGGCGTGAACATCATTGCGGCGTCGCTGATTTCGTTCGGCTCCGACGAGCAGAAGCACCGCTGGGCGGTGCCGGTGCTGAAGGGTGAGACTGACCGCGTCGCTCGGCATGAGTGAGCCAAGCGCCGGATCCGACCTGGCGTCGCTGCGGACCCGCGCGCGTTCCCATTCGACGGCGACCATTTCGTGGTCAACGGCCAGAAGGTGTGGACCTCCGGCGCCCACCACGCCGACTTCCTGCTGGCGTTCGTGCGCACCGACCCGGACGCGCCGAAGCACAAGGGCATCAGCGCGCTGATCATTCCGACCGACACACCCGGGCGTGGTGTGCCGGCCGTTCGCCGACATGTGCGGTCAGGACAACCTGGACTTCAACGAGGTCTTCTTCACCGACGCACGGGTGCCCGCCGAGAACCTCGTCGGCCCGCTCAACGGCGGCTGGGGCGTGGCCAACGGCTCGCTCGGGCACGAGCGCACGATGATGTGGCTGGGCTTCGCCGACCGGATCGACAACATGATCGCCGACTTCCGGCCGCGCACCGAGCTGCAGCGCGACCAGTACGCCACGACGATCATGGACTACCAGGCGCTGCGGGCGATGGGTTCGGCGGCGCTGGCCCGGGCCGCGCGCGGCGAGATGGACACCGCGTCGGTGTCGGTGCTCAAGCTGTTCGGATCCGAGGCGGAGCGGCAGGCGTTGGAGAACGCGCTGACCGCCGCGGGGCCGGACGGGCTGACTGCATCCGTCGACGACGGGTCCGTACGAGCACATGAACCTCGACCACTACTTCGCCAGCTGGTTCGAGCGTTACGCCCGCAGCTTCGGCGGCACCATCGCAGGCGGAACCTCGGAGATCCAGCGCAACATCATCGCGCAGCAGGTGCTCGGTCTGCCGCGGCGCTGACTCGGTGACCGAGACGCTGATCGTCGACCGGCCGCAGCCCGGCGTCGTTGTGCTGCAACTCAACCGGCCCAAGCAACTCAACGCGATCAACGAGCTCATGCGCGACGAGCTGACCGCGACGCTTCGCCGCGATCGGCACGGACACCGCGGTCAACGTCGTCGTCATCACCGGGGCGGGCCGCGGGTTCTGCTCGGGCATCGACGTCCGCAACTTCGCGGCCCGGACGGTCGAGGCGTCCGACCCCGCGATCGACCGGCTGCGGTTCCAGGAGGCGATGGCCGCACTGCCGCAGGCGATCTGGAATCTGCCGCAGCCCGTCATCGCCGCGGTCAACGGGCCGTGCGTCGGCGCGGGCTTCGCACTGTGCCTGGCCTCCGACATCCGGATCTGCTCGACGGCCGCGACGTTCGGCAACGGCGCGATTCTGCTGGGCCTGTCCGGCGCCGAGATGGGGATGAGCTACCACCTGCCCCGGATCGTCGGCACCAGTGTGGCCGCGGACTGGATGATGACCGGCCGGACGGTGACGGCGGCCGAAGCCGACCGCCGGGGCTTGGTGAGCGAGCTGGTCGAGCCGGAGCAGCCTCGGTCCACGGGCGCTTGAACTTGCCCGTGCCATCGCCGAATTGCCGCCGCTTGGTGTGCAGTTGACCAAGCGGGCGCTGCAGGTGAACACCGACGCGTCGGGACTCGGCGCGGCACTGGAACTGGAGAACCGCAACCAGGTGCTGAGCCACGCCACCGACGAGGCCGCGGCACGGCGGCGGCCGCGGTAAGTGACACATTGACGGAAGGGCGGTAATTCGCAATGGCGTGGGACTTCTCGACCGATCCCCGAGTGGGCGGAGCAGCTCGCCTGGGTCGATCGAGTTCGTCCGTGCCGAATGCGAGCCGATCGATCTGATCGTCAAGGAGTCTCACGACCTGAATGACCCGGTGCGCCAGGCGCTGATCCCGCCGCTGCAGAAGATCGTCAAGGAGCGCGGCCTGTGGGCGACCCACCTCGGCCCGCATCTGGGCGGCCCCGGATTCGGTCAGGTCAAGCTCGCGCTGCTCAACGAGATCCTCGGCCGGTCCGAATGCGCGCCAATCGTTTTCGGCTCGCACGCGCCCGACTCGGGCAACAGCGAGATCCTCGCCCACTACGGCACCCCGGAGCTCAAGACAGCGCTACCTGGAGCCCCTCCTGGACAACCGGATCGTGTCCTGCTTCTCGATGACCGAACCGCAGGGCGGTGCCGACCCCAAGGTGTTCACCACCACGGCGGTGCAGGACGGCGACCACTGGGTGATCAACGGCGAGAAGTGGTTCTCGTCGTTCGCGTCGATGGCGTCGTTCATCATCGTGATGGCGATGACCGACCCGGACGCGCCGCCCTACGAGCGCTATTCGATGTTCGTCGTGCCGGGCGAGACACCCGGCATCAACGTCATGCGCGACGTCGGTCTCGGGCTATCAGCCGCTCGGCGGCGGGCGTGAGGGATACGTGCGGTACGAAGACGTCCGCGTTCCCGCCGACCACATGCTGGGCCCGCGCGGGGGCGCGTTCGTCGTCGCTCAGACACGGCTGGGCGGCGGCCGGATCCACCATGCGATGCGCACCGTCGGGCTCGTCCGGCGGATCTACGACATGCTCTGCGAGCGCGCGGTGTCCCGATACACCCAGGGCGACATGCTGTCCAACAAGCAGCTCGTCCAGGAGATGATCGCCGACTCGTGGATGGAGATCGAGGCGTTCCGGCTTCTGACGATGCAGACGGCGTGGAAGATCGACCAGCACAACGACTACAAGGCGGTTCGCGCGGACATCTCGGCGGTCAAGGCGATGATGCAGAAGGTGCTTCACGATGTGTCGGCCCGCGCTCTGCAGTTGCACGGCTCGCTGGGCACGACCCACGAGATGCCCTTCGTGCAGTATCTCGTGGAGTCGTTCGTGCTCGGGCTCGCCGACGGGCCGACCGAGGTGCACAAGGTGACGCTGGCCCGCCTGCTGCTCAAGGACCACAAGCCGGCGCCCGACATGTTCCCCTCGGAGCACCTGCTGCGGCTGCGGGAGGCGGCCGAAGCGAAGTTCGCCGACAAGCTCGCGGGTATTCCTCGCGGCTGACACAGGAAGTGAGGTTTGGCGTTGTCCGCATCCTGTGACGGCAAGGTCGCCTTGGTGACCGGCTGCAGCCGGGGTCTGGGAAAGGCGATCGCGCAGCGGCTGGCGAGCGAGGGTGCGACGGTCGCGCTCACCGCGCGCACCATGGAGCCCGATCCGAAATATCAAGGCTCGCTTCGCCAGACGCTCGAGGAGATCGACAGACTCGGGCGGCTCGGCGATCGCCGTCGCCGCCGATCTCTCCAGTGTCGAGGACCGCGAACGCCTCTTCGCCGAAGTGGTCGACAAGGTCGGCGCACCGGACATTCTCGTCAACAACGCGGCGGTCACCTTCCTGCGCCCGCTCGACGAGTTCCCGGAGCGACGGGTGCGCCTGATGATGGAGATGCACGTGATGGCGCCGCTTCATCTCACCCAGTTGGCCATTCCGGCCATGCGCGAGCGCGGCCGCGGTTGGGTCCTCAACGTGACGTCGGTGGGCGGCGACCTGCCCGACGGGCCGCCGTTCTCCGAGTTCGACCGCACTGCCGGATTCGGCGTATACGGCACCGTCAAGGCCGCACTGAATCGGTTGACGAAAAGCCTTGCGGCCGAACTGTACGACGACGGCATCGCCGTCAACGCCGCGGCGCCGTCCAATCCGGTCGCCACGCCAGGCGCAGGGGCGCTGGACCTGGCCAAGACCGACACCGAGGACATCGCGCTGATCACCCAGACCGCGTTCGTGCTGTGCACGGGCGATCCCGAAGACGCTGACCGGCCGCATCGCCCACACGCAGCCGTTCCTGCGCGAGATCGGCTGGCTGAGTTGAAGGTTCAGCCGGCCGCCTACCTGCGCACCACGCTGCCGCTGGACCTGTCGCTAGCTCGAGACGCTCGACAGCGGCCGCTACCACTCCATCTGGCTGCCGGATCACATGGTCAGTTTCTGGCCGGATTCGATCTGGACTCCCGAATTCACCGATCTCGCAACCGTTTCCCCGTCTCCGCACCGCCACCTGGACGGCATGGCGGTCGCGGCCGCCGCGGCGGTGCTGACGACGAACGTGCCGCTGGTCACCAGCGTCGTCGACACGGTGCGCACGGCATCCCTCGCTGCTCGCGCAGAGCGCGCTGACCATCGACCATCTCGCCAAGGGCCGTTTCATCCTCGGCCTCGGCAGCGGCGAGACCGAGAACACCGTGCCCTACGGGTTCGACTTCGCCAAACCGGTCAGCCGCTTCGAGGAGGCGCTGCAAGGTCATTCGGCTGCTCTGGGACAGCGAGGGACCCGTCGACTTCGACGGGCAGTTCTACCGCCTGCACCACGCCCGCCTCGACACCGAGCCGTACCGAGGGAAGCTCCCCGCGGATCTGGATAGGCGGGAGCGGGCCGCGCACGCTGGACCTCGTCGGCCGGTACGCCGACGGCTGGTGGCCGACGGGCGCGTGGACGCCGGAGGACTACGCCGAAAAGCTGGCCGCGGTACGGGTTTCCGCTGAGCGCGCCGGCCGCGATCCGATGGCGATCACCCCGTGCTTCATCCAGGTGTGCCTGATCGGTCGCGACGATGCGGCGCTCGCCGAGATCCTGGAGGCGCCGCTGGTGAAGGCGTTCCTGCTTCAGGTATCGGCCGAGATGCTGCGCAAGTTCGGCTACGAGCACCCGATGGGCGAGAACTGGCGGGGCTATCAGGACATCGACCCCGCGACGCTGACCCGCGAGCGCATCGTCGACTTCCTCGACCGCGTCGACCCCGAATCGATCCTCGCGGTCGTGCCGCACGGAACACCCAAGCAGGTCGCGCGCATCGATCTCCGACTATGTGGACGCGGGCCTGCGGGTGCCCAAGATCCTGGATTACGGCGCGATGGCCGGGCTGTCGTATGCCGCGGCGTCGGCGGACAACGTGCGCGAAGTCGAGGACGAGCTGATGCGATTGTGCGGAGATGTGCAGTGAGCGGAGCAACTGGACGCGGCGGACATGCTGGACCGGGCCGAGGCCGACACCGGCCTGCGACGACTACGGCGACCCCACGCTGCCGACACGGTTCGGCGCTGGCCGTCGACCTTCTCAACGGCATCGGCATGGACGCCGACGGGCAGGCGGGCGGCCGCCGACGTGTGCCACTGGTTGCTCACCTCGCGCCTGGAGTTCTTCGAGGACCGCAACCGCTATCCGGTCGCCGACGAAATCGTCGAGCGGCCGATGTTCGTGACCGGCGAGCCACGCTCGGGCACCACGCTGATGCACGCGCTGATGTCGGTCGATCCCGACGCGCGCGCCCTGCGGTTCTGGGAGGTGATGTACCCGTCCCCGCCGCCCGGCGCTCACGCGGCGGCGACGATCCGCGCCGTGCGCGCGCCGACGCCGACTGGCGCGAGATCAACGCCAAGATGCCGAAATGGCTGCACAGCCATCCCTACAACGACATGCTCGGCGACGGCCTGCCCGAGGACGAACGCACCTGGGCGTTCGACTTCCGGGTGATGACGCCGACCGCGTGGTGGCGGGTCCCGATGCAGACGGTCGTCGGTGGCCTGCCAACCGATCCGCGCGGCGCAGTACCGCATCCACAAGGCGATGCTGCAGCAGTTCCAGTACCGCCGGCCACGGAAATACTGGGTGCTCAAGGGCTTTCATGGCTTTCGGCTCAAGGAGCTCTTCGACGCCTACCCCGACGCCAACCTGCTGTGGCTGCACCGCGACCCGGTGCAGGTCGCGGCGTCGCGCACGATGATGATGGCCGACATCCTGGAGGGCATCGTCGGTCCCATCGACCTGCAGGCCGCGGCCAAGATGCACCTGGAGCTGACGCGCGTGAGCATCGCCAACACGATGACCAACCCGATGGTCGAACGACCCGCGGATCCTGCATGTCCGCTACCCGGACTTCATCGCCGACCAGGTCGGCACCGTGCGCCGCTACTACGACTTCTGCGGTCGGGCACTGACCGCCGACGGCGGAGGCGGCGATGCGCGCGTACCTGGCCGAACAATCCGGGCGACCGGCACGGCAAGTTCCGCTATTCGACCAAGCTGCTCACCGACATCGGCGAGGACCTCGACGCGCTGCACGACGAATTCCGGCCGTTTCCGCGAGCGTTTCGGCGTCGCGATCGAGAAGCGGGACTGACGCGGTGCACGAGCGTCTGTCCGTGCACAGTGTGACGTTCCTCGGCGCGACGCTGCCCGAGCTGCAGGCGCACTGGCAGGCGCTCGGTCGTCACCCGGCTGAGCCTGATCGACTCCCAACTGGCCGAACCCGATCTGGCGCAACTCATCGAGAGATACGGCTATTCGGTCGACACGGTCTACCACCTGTTCGGCTCGATCGGACGGACTGTCCCGTGTCATCGACGCCGCGGCGGCGCGTCGGCGCCCGCGCGGTCTACATGCTGACCGGCGGACGCGGGCGAGCTCAGCTGGGAGCAGGCGGCGGAACGTTTCTGCGCCGCCGTTGCACCGTGTGTCGGTCAGGCCGAGCGGGCCGGCGTGGCATTGGCGATCGAAAACGCCTCCGCCCTATACGCCGACATCCACATCGCGCACACCCTGCGCGACACGATCACGCTCGCCGAGATGGCAGGGCTGGGATCTGCATCGACCTGTTCCACTGCTGGGCCGAGGCCGGCCTCGGCGGGCTTGTCGAGCGGGCGCTGCCGCGCACTCAACAGATCCAGTTGAGCGACTACGTGCTCGGCGACCGGTCGCTGCCCGCGCGCGCCGTCCCGGGCGACGGCGCGATCCCGATCGAGCCGTTCGTTGCGCAGGTGCTCGCAGGTGGGTATGCCCACGGCTTCGACCTCGAGTTGATCGGGCCGCGCATCGAGCGCGAAGGCCGATTCGAGGCGGCGCGCCGCGGGTGTGAGACCGTATCGACGATGCTGGAAAGACTCGGCGCATAGGGGATGACCGATGGCGTTCGGAGACGGCCCAGATGATGCGGCGCTGCAGACGCGCGTGGGCGCAGTTCTGCGACCGGCTGAAATCGGCGGGACGAGCGGGTGTTCAAGGACCACAACGCGACGTCGGGACTGCAGCGCGCCGACGGCTTCCGGTTTCCTCACCCAGAACCTCGGCCAGGCGTTCGATCTGGCACTGGAAACCAAGGACACCGCGCTACCCGGCCATCCATGCCTTCTGCAATCCGACCCGCAAGCTCGGCGGCGACTGCGCCGACTTCACCTATCAGCAGGCCTGGATCGACGGGGACTCGACGTACCGGATCACCGGCGACCGCGGCACCGCCCGCTTCCTCAACATCACCGTCCAGGGGCCGCGCCCCGACGGTCCCGGCGTGCTGCACGAACCGTTCGGCGATGTGCCCGAAGCGAATCTGCTTCGGCACATCAGATCGCCGACGCGCCCGACGGCAGCATCGAGGTCTACGTCGGCGGGAGACGAGCGCGAGACCAACTGGCTGCCCACCACCGCCGGTTCGCGCAAGCTGTTCATCCGCCAGGGTTTCGACGGGTGGGAGGAGAGACCTGCCCGGCTGCGGATCGAGCGGGTCGACATGGACTCGCCCAAGCCGGTGCCCACGCCGGACACGATGATCGAGGCGATGAACTGGGCGGCCGACTTCGTCACCGGATTGATGGACGACTGGCCCGAATATCCCGTTCACGCCACGGCGGGGTGGATGCCAAGCAGCCCCAATCGTTTTCCCGAGGTCGCCTCGACCGGCGACGACGCCAAACGCGGCAGGGCCGCGTCGAACATGTACTGGGAACTCGCGCCCGACGAGGCCTTGATCATCGAATTCGATGCGCACGCCGGTTTGTGGACACTGACCAACATGGGCGCCTTCTTCACCAGCATGGACTACCTGTACCGCCCGGTGAGCTACACGCCGAGCCGCGCCTCGGTGGACGGCGACGGCAAGGTGCGTCTGATCCTGGCCCACCGAGACCCGGGCTACCACAACTGGATGGACACCCAGGGCTTCGAGCGTGGCAATGTCACCTACCGTCACATGCTCGAGGGTGAGCCGGTGCCGCTGAGTACAACTGTCGTCAAGCACGCCGACCTGGCGAACGCGTTGCCGCCGGACACCGCGACGGTCACCGAGGCCGAGCGAACAACCGCTATGTGGTTACGCTTCAACGGTATTCGACTGCGCTACGGGCACTGAGCCGCGCTAGCGGGGAAGTCTCGATTCGATTTCGGCCGCGACCTCGTCGCCCTTGGCGAAGCTCGGCGTTTGGGGTCCGCAGGCCGCGACGTCGATGATCAGGTTGGCGGCCACGGCGAGCACGTGCTGGCACGAGCGCGTCAGGTCTCCGCTGCCACGGGTGTAGGGCATTGACAGTCGACTGTCGGTCTTGGTGAGATCGCCACTCTTCCACGCTGGCAACGGTTGGTCGTTGACGCGGATGTTGACATTGTGATTGGTGCACCTCGACCAGCGATCCGCGGATTGCGTGAAGAACTCGTCGGCGCCGTCGGCGGTGCGATAGGAGACGACAGACTGCACGAGGAGGCTGTCCCATGCGTCGGTGTCGGGTACCCGAAACAGTTCTCTGCCGGACGGACTTCCAGTGGCTGGAGTCATAAACCGGTGCCTCATTGACCTGCCAGACACCCAGGCAGTCGAGGTTGGGCAGCATGTTGCGATGATCGGCCATCTGGCGCACCGTTGCGTGCTGCTGCATCCCAGCTGGTGCCCATGATGTCCGTTGACCTCGTCGACGCTGAGGAGCAACCCGTCAAGGGCGGAGTCCGCAACGGGCTTCGGCGGTGCTGATGCGCCCGAGGTCGTCCCGCCCGAACACCCGGCCAACGCGATGCTGAGCGCGAATGCACCCACAAGACTTCTGATCAACAAGCGCAGTCGCTCAGGCGTGCGTGCCGGCAGCAGCGCATGCCTCTTGCACCTCTGTGGCGTCGTTGTTCATGTTGGTCGCGGTGGTGTTCAGGCTGTCACCGGGCATCCGCACGCCCATCTTGACCAGTAGCGCAGTCGCGCTCATCGACCACGTCCGCATCGGATCTGCGATGTCCGCGCGCAAGCCGGGGGTATTCGACGTGTTCATCGCGATGCCTGCCGCTTCGCGTAATGCGGTGCGGCCCACGGAGTTACTGCTGTCGACAGCCGGGGTCTGCATAGTCGGAGCCCTCGAACGAATCGGCGAATTCGCCGTAGTAGGTGGCACTTCCGTCCAGCACCTGGGCGAACTGCGCGCAGGCCGCAACCGCCACGGGGTCTGCCCCGTCCGACGTCGGTACCGCGGCCACCTGAACGGGATCGGGCATCGACGGATCGCCCGCGAAGTCGTCGGCGGACGCCGGGGGCACCGTCGTCAGTGCGATGCCCAACGCGATGAAGTACGCCCCCGTCGTCCGGAGAGCCACGTGGGATGGCCTCAACATTTCCTCCCAAGTTCGTCGGGTCCCGCGAGTTTGCTCGGTGTCACTACGGCGTCGTATGCGCACCGGCGATCGGACCCGCGGCGAGCCCCGTGTGGGTTCGAGGCGATTACCCGATCCACCGTTGAATGAGCAAATGTCAAAATTGTGAACGGCAGGGGTATCTGCGGTTGCCGGTAGCGGTCCATTGGTTAACTCGAATCTGTGAAAAGAGTTGGTATCAACTGTGATTAAAACTCGATGAGCCGAAGTGCACAGTGGATAAGAAACGCCCCTACAGCGTTGGCTGTCTGTTCACCGTTTGGAAACCCGGCCATTAGAGGCTTCGCCGCGACAGAGCCGTTATGAACCCGTTGCATACCTTTGATTCCAACCATGAGAGGCACCGACACACCATGTTTAACCGATTTGCCGTGCTGGCAACTGTCTGCATCGCGATCCCTGTCGGCGCCGCACCTCTCGCGGCAGCCCAGCCGCCTCCGCCGCCAGCGCCGCCTGCGGCGGATCAGGCGATCGCGCCGATAGATCCCAGCAACCCGCTGCCACCGGAAGGCCGGGTACCTTCCGCCGCGCCAGGTGTCCTGGACACTCCCGACGGCTGGCACCTCGAGGTGGTGGGTACCAACGAGACCCAGTTTCCCGTCGCACCATTGACCACCGCCATTTCGTCGCGCGAATACCTTATCGCAGGAACGTTCACCGGAAAGATCACCGGTGGCGGCAGCACCAAGCTGACGGGCGGGACCATGGAGGCCGGTGAGCAGATCGGTTGCGGCATCATCTCCGACGAAACGGAGATCAACCCGGGCGCGAGCCTGACACCGGCACTCGGCCTCACGGGTCCCAGCCTCGCGGTCGGCGTGTCCATCCAGGGCAAGGTGTATCTGAAGCCGGGCACGGTGACGACCGTCGCGATCGACAAGAAGTCGTTCAAGGGGACGTCGACACGCGTCTCGATCACCGGTGTGCGGATCAAGACCGACCAGTGCGCCGGTCAGTCGTTCATCCGCTCTTACGCGACGCTGACATCGTCCACCGACAACACCGATGACGTCATCACCTACCTCGGCGTCACCAAGGCCGTTTAGTCCCAGTCGAACTCGAACCGGAAAGATGAACATGTTGAAGCGCATTGCCGTTGTGGCCGCCTGCTCACTGATCCCGATTGCGTCCGCGTCCCTGGCGTCGGCGCAGCCGCCGGCCGAGGACCCGGGACCGCCGCCAGACAATGGCGTGGTCGCGTCGGCCCCTCCCGGGGTGGTGACCTCTCCGGACGGCTGGGTGTTGACGGTCGTGGCCAAGGATGAGACCCAGCTGCCGATCGCACCGCTGACGACGGCGGTGTCGTCGCGTGAGTATCTCGTCGGCGGTACCTTCACGGGAACCGTCACGGGTGGTGGCAAGACCACCCTGAGCGGTGGATCGCTCGAGGCGGGGTATCAGATCGGCTGCGGTATCGAACTCGGCCAGGTCCGTCTGATCGGCCAGGCGGGCATCGGCCTCGGCGCCGTGACGCCGACCGCGTTGCTTCCGACCAGCATCAGCTTCCCGCTGTCGGGCACCATCGAGATCCACCCGAAGCCGGGCACCGTGTCCACCGTCACCGTGGACAAGAAGACGTTCAAGGCCGCGCCTGCGCGTGTCACCCTCAAGGACACCCACATCAAGGTTGACGGTTGCGTGGGTCAGTCGTTCATCCGGTCCTACGCGACGCTGACGAGCTCGACGACCGACACCGACGACGTCGTGGCCTATTACGGCGTGACCAAGGCCGTCTGATCATTCGATGACGTCTAGTCGAAGAACTCACACGGTCGTAAACGCCGCGGCGGTAAGTGTTTTCGTGCTCGGCGCGGCGGTCGCCTCCATGGCGACCGCCGCGGCCGATCCGCCGCCACCGGATCCGATGCTCGTGCCGGCAGCGCCCGCGCCCGCACCGGTACCGGCTGCCCCGCCGCCCGTGCCGGGCGCACCGGTGCCTGCCGCCGCACCGCCTGCTGAGCCTTCCGGTTTTCCGGCCCCGGTCATCGGCGCACCGCTGACAACCGATGCCTTCGGCATACTGGCGCAGAACGGGCAGGAGTCAGCGGCTAAGGCGCCGGCGGCGCTCCGCTCGGCACCGTTGGGCTGGATGCAACCACGGTGTTGGGTCAGACGCCGCTGCCGACCGCACCCGGCGCGGGCCCGGGTGTGGTCCCGAACCTCAACGTGTTCAACAATTCCTACGGCGTCCAGCAGAACCTGGTGCCTTCGGCGCCCGGTCAGGGAGAGCAGTTCGACGTTCCTCCCGGCCAGGAGAACGCGGACGTCAGCAAGCGCGAGTGGTTCGGCAGGTACATCGACATGCAACGCGCAGGACTGCTCAAGGGCGGGCTGCTGGGCCAGATGCCTCAGGAGCAGCTGGGCGAGCCGCTGCCGGGCACCGCACCGCTGCCGGGCACCAACGTCCCGCCGGGGTTGGTCCAATTCCTGCCCGACCCGCCGCCGCCGCCGGACGCTCCACCGCCTCCGGGAACACCACCCCTGCCCGTGTTGCCGCCACCGCCTGGCTGACTTTCCTGCGCGAGTTGACGCAAAAGGCCCCGACACCTCGGCGGATTCCAGTGAACGTCGCAACGGGACGGTCGCATATTAGCGGGTTTGGTCCTGCCTCGTTGACACCGATCTGTGCGCAGGTTCGTAGAGTTGGACCATGACCGCAAGCATCACGGAGCGGGTTGTCGAATCCAATGGTGTGCGGTTGCGCACGCTGGAGGCGGGACGTCTCGGCGACCCGCTGGTCGTGTTGGCCCATGGCTTTCCGGAACTGGCCTATTCGTGGCGGCACCAGATACCGGCGCTGGCCGCGGCCGGATACCACGTACTGGCACCAGATCAGCGCGGCTATGGTCAGTCGACGTGCCCGGGGGCGGTCGAGGAGTACAGCATCGACAAGTTGGCCGCCGATCTGATCGGCCTAGTCGATGACGCGGGTGCCGAACAGGCGACCTTCGTAGGCCATGACTGGGGTTCAATCATCGCCTGGAATTTGCCGCTGTTGTACCCGGACCGGGTCGCCGCGGTGGCGGGACTGAGCGGGCCGCCCGTTCCTCGATCGCGGAAACCGCCGATACAGGCCTGGCGCAACAAGTTTGGCGACAACTTCTTTTACATCCTCTACTTTCAGCAGCCGGGCGTCGCCGACGCCGACCTGGGGCGCGATCCGGCCACCACAATGCGGCGCGTGCTTGCCGCGGGTTCAACGAGCGAGGAGCAGTCCATCCTGATGACGCGGCCTGGTCCAGAAGGCTACGTCGAGCGCCTGCTCGAGCCGTCGGGCTTGCCCGACTGGCTCAGTCAACACGAACTCGATCATTACATCGCGCAATTCACCCGCACCGGGTTTACCGGTGCGCTGAACTGGTATCGGAACCTTGACCGCAACTGGGAACTAACCGTAGGCCCAGTTCGCGCAGGAAGGCGGGGCCCCACCATGTCCGATACCGCGCTCTGGCCCGCCCATCAGCTGGCCGAGGCCATCAGGCGTCGCGAGATGTCGAGCCGCGAACTGCTCGACCACTACCTGGCGCGTATCGACAGGGTGAACCCGGCGATCAATGCCGTTGTGACACTTGATCAAGACGGCGCGCGTCGTGCCGCCGATGATGCCGATGCGGCGCTATTGCGCGGAGATGCCGTCGGCCCGTTGCACGGCGTACCGATGACCATCAAGGACACCTACGAAACCGCGGGCCTTCGAACCACCTGTGGTGTGGAAGTCTGGGATCACATTCCCGAACGGGACGCCGAAGCCGTGCGACGGCTGCGTGATGCCGGCGCGGTCATCTTCGGCAAGACCAATACGCCCGCCTTCGCCGGTGACGTACAGACCTTCAATGCGATCTTCGGCACCACCAACAATCCGTGGGACACCTCGCGCAGCACGGGTGGATCGTCGGGTGGATCGGCCGCGGCGCTCGCCGCGGGCCTGACCGGACTCGAGCTGGGCAGTGACATCGCCGGGTCGATTCGGCTGCCGTCGAATTGGTGCGGAGTCTGTGGCCACAAGTCGAGTTGGGGCATCGTGCCGCACCGCGGTCACATGCCTCCGGCGCCCGGCGGGCTGGCCACCGGCGATCTCGCCGTGGTGGGACCGATGGCACGCGACGTCGCCGACCTGCAAATCGCGCTCGACGTCCTCGCAGGCCCGGCGGGCCCGCCCGCCGTCGGGTGGCGCCTCGAGCTGCCGCCTGCGCGCGCCTCGTCACTGAAGGAACTGCGGCTGGCGGTATGGCTGAACGATCCGGCATACCCCGTGGAGAGCGAGGTCGCCGCCGTGCTCGAATCGGCGGTCGCCGCGCTGGCAGGCGCAGGAGCGCGGCTCGTCGACACGCAGCCGCCTGCAACGCTGCCCGAACTGGTCGGAGCTGCACATGAAACTGCTCGCACCCGCTGATGGACCCCTCGTCGAAACTGCGACACCACGACTGGCTCGCGGTCAATGAGCGGCGCGAACAGCTGAGGGCCCGGATGTCGGAATTCTTCCGCGACGTCGACGCACTGCTGATGCCGGTGGCCGTCGTACCCGCGATTCGGCACGATCACACCGAACCGCTCGCCGACCGCACGATCGAGGTGGCCGCCGGAAACCGTTCGTACATGGACCTTTTCGGCTGGGTGGGGTTGGCCACCGCGGCATATCTACCCGCTACGACGGTGCCGGTCGGCCGCACCGCGAATGGTCTGCCTGTCGGTGTGCAGATCGTCGGACCGTATCTCGAGGACCGCACCACGCTGGCCGTGGCGCAAGGGATCGAAGAACTCCTCGGCGGGTTCGTCCCGCCGCCCGGGGTGTGAGCCGTCAGAGCCGTTGCAGCGCGAACGTCCAGAATTGGGTTCCCGGCGGCCCGTTGAAGCAGCCGACGTCGTACACCGAGTCGATCGTTCCCGCCAGTGACAGCTGGTTCCACCTGTAGGTGTCACGCGTCGGCAGGACTTGGCCGGGGCAGCGCAGCCCGTCGGGAACGTCCACCACCAGCGTGTAGTTGCCGTCCTGATCGAGAGACGCGTTGCCGGTGTACTCGTAGTAGTACTTGAGCCGGGCGATTCCGCTGACAGTGGCGCAGTCGGGTTTCTTGTCCGGATTGCACGGATAGACCATCCACGCCCACGACGCCCGGTCGTAGCGGTTGGTGAGCACGTCGTAGTTGCCCCACACCATCATCGCGTTCGCGGGCGCGGCGATCACGGTCGAGGCCGCCGCGAGCACGGCCGCCGCGGTCACCGCCTTCAAGGGATTCACGTGCGTCCCTCCCATCTCAAGTGCTGCATATCAAACCATCCGGCCGGGCGACTCGGTTGGTGTTTCAGTCGATTACGACGGCGTCCTTGTGTTCGGTGATGGGCCTGGCCGATTGCTGCTCGTCGCAGATCCGTTGCAGCTTCCCCAGCGTCTCGTCGAGGCCCGGGCCCAACGGCTTGCTCGGCGTGAACGTCGCGGGCAGGTGCTTCATGCCCTGGATGACGCCGATGGTCTCGTAGTGTTCGGTGCCCTCGGGATCGCATTTGTAGTCGGGCATCCGGTCGAGCACGGCGGTCAGCATCGACTTGAATACCGTACGGGCGACATTGGAGCCCACGCAGCGGTGCACGCCGATGCCGAAGCTGAAGTGCCGGTTGCCCTTACGGTCAAGAACGATCTCGTTGGGCTGCTCGAACACCGACGGATCGCGGTTGGCCATCGCCCACGAGATCCAGAGTCGCTCGCCCTCCTTGAACCTCTGGCCCTCGACCTCGACATCTTCGGAGAATGTCCGGCCGTCACCCGGTGCGGGCGTGTAGTAGCGCAGGAATTCCTCGGTGGCCGGGTTCAGCAGGGTGTCGCGCTCGCGGCTGAGCAGTTCGCGCTTGTCCGGATTGTCCGACAGCCACTCCAGCGAGTGCGCGGTCAGCGCGGTCGTGGTGTCGAATCCGCCGCCGATGATCAGCCCGAGGTTGCCCAGGATTTCCAGATCGGGCGCGGGTTCGCCGTTGATGCGCAGTTGCAGCAGGGCGTTGATCAGTCCCGGCCGGGGATTCTCGCGGACCTCCATCATGGTGGTGATCATGTCGATGCCCATCTGCCGGTTCATCTCGGCGACGCGCGGGGCATCGGGTGAGTGTTCGGGCGTGGACACCGAAAGGTGGGCGGGCTCGCTGTAGACCGGCCACTTGTCGAGGGGAATGCCCATCATCGCCAGCGTGAGCACCGCGGGCACGATGTTGGCGAGGTCGTCGACGAAGTCGATACGGCCGGACTCGATCTTCTCGTCGAGCGCTGCGCGCGTGATCTCGTCGACGAAGGGCACCCACCGCTTGATCGCGGCGGGGGACAGGTAGGGATTCAGCGCGCCCCGGTAGACGCTGTGCTCGGGCTCATCCATTTCCAGGATGCCGCCGCGCACCACTGTGGCGCGTTGGGCCTTGGGGATGGTGATGCCCTGGTAACCGCTGCGCTCCCCGTTGATGTCATGGTCGTTGGACACCACCGGGCAGCGGGCGAGTTCGAAAACCTCCTTGCTGCCCGCGGCGACCCAATGTCCGTCGTAGGTTTCCGACCACGCCACCGGGCACTTGGACTGCATTTCCTCGGTGATCTTCTCGAACTGCAGCCGGTACTCCGGCGTGTGCCGGTCGAAGTGGTAGTTGTTCTTCTTGCGTTCGCCGTCGGCGGCGCGGATGTCGTCGACGCTCAAGGTTGATCTCTCCCTACTCTTCGATCGAGATGGCCTGCTCGGGGCAGGAATGCACGGCTTCGCGCACGGCATCCTCCTGGTCGGGCGGTACCACTTCGTTCACGGGCGACGAGGTGCCGTCAATGTCGCTGAGCTCGAAGGAATCCGGGGCGATCATCGCGCACAGCGTGTGACCCTGGCAGCGTCCCGAATCAACAAAGACCTTCACTGTCTTCTCCTCTAGACGTGGTAGTCGTACCACTTCAGGTAGCCGCCCGCGTCGACGCGCTGCTGTGTGCCCGTGAT
Organism: uncultured Actinomycetota bacterium; assembly: GCA_963766945.1. Taxonomy (GTDB): domain Bacteria; phylum Actinomycetota; class Actinomycetes; order Mycobacteriales; family Mycobacteriaceae; genus Mycobacterium. Next base: position 58,699 of record CAVYCT010000028.1, on the reverse strand, counting down.
GTACCGGGCCTCGTCCGATGCCAGGAACAGGACCATGTTGCTGATGTCTTCGGGCTCCACCCACGGAACCTTCATGGCCTGCTGGACATAGAAGACCGGTTCGGCGTCCGCCTGGGTCGGATGCTCCAGATCCGGACGGAACGACCTGTACATCGGTTCGCTCTGCAGCATCGGGGTGTTGCAGTTCGTCGGGTGAACGACATTGGCCCGGATGCCCCGCGGGGCGAGCTCGGCCGCGAGGTTGTGGACGTACTGCGACAGCAACCGCTTCGAATGCAGGTAGGCCGAGCCGCCCGGGTCGGTGCCGGGATTGTCGTTCTCGCCGACGTCCATCAGCGCCGCGGTGGAGCCGGTCGCGATGATCGAGGCGCCCTCGGACAGGTGCGGCAGCGCGGCGTGGATGGCGTTGAGGGTGCCGATCAGGTTGGTGTTCATCACGTCGATCCAGGCCTGCATGTCCCCGGACCCCTTCATGCCCGCGATTCCGGCCGACGTGACGACGATGTCGAGCCTGCCCAGCTCGGCGATGCCGTCCTCGAGGGCCGACTTCAGCTGGCCGGCGTCACTCACGTCGACCTTCGCGGTGACGACGCGCTGCCCCGTCTTCTCGACGAACTGCGCCGTCTCCTCGAGGTCTTCCGGCGTCGCCATCGGGTAGCCGATCGTCGCGAAGTCCTCACAGCGGTCGACCGCGATGATGTCGGCGCCTTCCTCGGCGAGCCGGACCGCGTGGCTGCGGCCCTGACCGCGTCGCGGCGCCGGTGACGAATGCGACTTTCCCTTGAACGCGTCCCACTGGAGATGTCCTTTCCTGGCTGTCCGTTGGCTACGAGATTCGTTTAGGTGTTTCGGCCGCCGTTGACGCCCAGGATCTGCCCGGTGATGTAGCCGGCCTCGTCCGAGATCAGGAATGCGCACGCGGCGGCGATGTCCTCGGGCGTGCCGACGCGGCGGACGGGCGTGCGGGCGATGTGCTCGTCGATCGACGCGCCGAGGAAGCCGCGTTCTTCGGACTTGCGCAGCATCGGGGTGTCGATGAAGCCGGGCGGCACCGCGTTCACGGTGATGCCGCTGGGGCCGTACTCCAGCGCCAGGCACTTGGTCAGCCCGTTGACCGCGGACTTGGCCGCGACGTAGGGCGACATGAACGGCTGGCCGGAATGGGTGCTCGACGACGAGATGTTGACGATGCGGCCCCAGCCGGCCTCGACCATGTCGGGCAGCACCGCCTGGATGCAATGGAAGACGCCGTTGAGGTTGACGTCGATGACCCGTTGCCAATCGGCGAACTTGAGGTCGATGAATCGCTTGAACTTGTCGAGTCCGGCCGCGTTCACCAGAACGGTCACCGGCCCGAGCTTGCTCGCGGATCGCGGCCAACGCCGCGTCGACCTGCTGCGCGGTCGGTGACGTCGGCGGTGAAGGCGGAACTCGTCCTCCGAGGGGTGAGGTCGAGAGTCGCGACGTTCAGGCCGTCGGCGCGCAGGCGGTGCGCGATGGCCTGACCGATGCCCGAGTTGCCTCCGGTCACGACCGCGTTCTTCACCGCCACCCCTGGCGATCAGGCATCAGCCACCCCTGTGGAACAAGCATCAAGAATCATCCTTCCGATTATGAGAACCGTACTCTCGGCAGTTGCAATCCCGCAAGACAGGAGGGAGGTGCGATTCGCACTGATGAGACGTTGCAGAGTCGTTTGTCGCAACGTTAATTGCAGGCAGCGAGGAGTTCTGTCCTTTTCCTTGAGTTCTCTCCCCGCGAATGTATGATTCGCCGGTGATGAGAATGAAGTTTCCATCACATAGGCGTGTGTGCTGAGGAGGATGATGCAGGAAACGACCACGATCTCGAGCGCCCGGGATGGGGACATCACCGCCGAAGCCGGCGCGCAACGGCGTCTGCTGATCGACGGCAAGCTGCTCGAGACGTCCCGGACGTTTCCTTCTATCAACCCCGCCACCGGCGAGGTGCTCGGCTACGCCCCCGACGCCACGGTCGCCGATGCGGAAGCCGCCGTCGCCGCCGCGCGGCGGGCGTTCGACGAGACGGACTGGGCGACGAACACCGAGCTGCGGATCCGCTGCCTCGAACAGTTGCATCGGGCCCTGGTCGATCACCGCGACGAGCTGGCCGCGCTGAACACCGCCGAAGTCGGCGCGACGACCGCCCTGAACGCGGGCCCACAGCTGGACGCGCCGATCGAGATCGTCCGCTACTACGCGGAGCTGTTGAAGGACTATCCGTTGACCGAGGACATCGGCAACATCGAGAGCCACGGCATGCAACACCGCCGCTGGGTGGAGAAAGAAGCCGCGGGGGTGGTCGCGGCGATCATCGCCTACAACTATCCGACCCAGCTGGCGCTGGCCAAGCTCGGACCCGCGCTGGCGGCGGGATGCACCGTCGTGCTCAAGGGCGCACCGGACACGCCGTTGATCACACTCGCGCTCGGTGAGTTGATCGCCAACCACACCGACATTCCGGCAGGCGTGGTCAACGTGCTGAGCGGCGCCGACCCGGCGGTTGGCGTGGCGCTCACCACGAGCCCCGACGTCGACATGGTCACCTTCACCGGCTCGACCCCGACAGGGCGGGCGATCATGGCCGCGGCCAGTGAGACGTGCAAGCGCGTGTTCCTCGAACTGGGCGGCAAGTCCGCGGCGATCGTGCTCGACGATGCCGACTTCGATATGGCGGCACTGTTCTCGGCATTCGCCACCGCAAGCCACTCCGGCCAGGGCTGCGCGATCACGACCCGGATGCTGGTGCCCCGCAAGCACCACGACGAGATCGTCGACAAGGTCAAGAACAACTTCGGCCTGATCAACTACGGCGACCCCGCCGACCCGAACACCTATATGGGTCCGCTGATCAGTGAGAAACAGCGCGACAAGGTCGACGGCATGGTCAAGCGAGCCGTCGAGGCGGGCGCGACGCTGGTCGCAGGCGGAGAGAAGGTCGACCCCGGCTTCTTCTACAAGCCCACACTGCTCACCGATGTCGACCCGGACAGTGAGATCGCCCAGCACGAGGTGTTCGGCCCCGTTCTCGTCGTCATCGCCTACGACGACGATGACGACGCAGTCCGGATCGCCAACAACTCGATCTACGGACTCTCCGGGGCGGTCTACGGCAGCGAGGATCGCGCGATCGCGGTGGCGCGCCGCATTCGCACCGGCACGCTGTCCATCAACGGCGGCATGTACTACGGCGCAGACAGTCCGTTCGGCGGCTACAAGCAGTCCGGGATCGGCCGCGAAATGGGCGCCGCGGGCCTCGAGGAGTTCTTCGAGCGCAAGACATACGCAGCCGTTGTCTCGGAGGCGTCGTCATGAGCAGGCCGCTGGAGGGAATTCGCGTTCTCGAAGTCGCCATGTACGGCTTCGTCCCGTCGGCAGGCGCCGTGCTGACCGAATGGGGCGCCGACGTCATCAAGGTCGAGCACGCCATCACCGGCGATCCTCAGCGCGGGCTGCGCCAGACCGGACTCCTGCGGGTCGAGGGTGATCCCAATCCCAACATCGAGCACGCCAACCGCAACAAGCGCAGCATCGGCCTGGACATGTCCGTGCCCGAGGGCAAAGAGGTGCTGCTGGAGCTGGCCAAGCGCTCCGATGTGTTCCTGACCAGCTTCCTGCCCGGCCACCGGCAGAAGTTCGGCATCGACGTCGACGACATCCGCGCTGTCAACCCGAAGATCATCTACGCGAGGGGCAGTGCGCTCGGGCCAAGGGGCGAGGAGTCGGTCAAGGGCGGTTACGACATGACCGCCTTCTGGTGCCGCGCAGGCACGGCTCGCACCATCACCCCTCCCGACATGCCGGGGATGATCGGGCCCCCGGGGCCGGCGTACGGCGACACGATCTCCGGCACCAATCTCGCGGGTGGGATCGCGGCGGCGCTGCTGAAGCGTGAGCGGACCGGCGAGCCGTCGGTCGTCGATGTCTCGCTGCTCGGCAGTGGCCTGTGGTCGATGGGCCACACGGTGGCGCTGACCAAACACCTGAACCAGCGCATGGAGGCATTCCCGCCGGGAACGCAGGGGTCGCCGTTCAACCCGCTCGTCGGGCTGTATCCGACCGCCGACGACCGCTATATCTCCTTCGTGATGATGCAGCCGACCAAGTTCTGGGCGGACGTCTGCCGCCACATGGACCTGGACGACCTCGTCGACGATCCACGCTTCGCGACGGCGGAATCGATCGCCGAGAACACGGCGGCCGCCAACGAGATCCTCACCGAGGCGATGTCCAAGCGACCGCTGGTGGAGTGGAGCGAACGGTTCGCGACGCTGGCCGGGCCATGGGCGCCCGTACAGGACACGCTGCAGGCCGCAGACGACGCGCAGATCCGGGCGAACGAGTACATGGTTCAGGCGGGCGAGCTCGAATTGGTCGCGAACCCGGTGCAGTTTGATGTCAGCGCACCTCAAACCGGTCCCGCGCCGGGATTTGCGGAGCAAACTGACGAAATCTTGCTGGAACTCGGCTTGGATTGGGACCGCATCATCGAGCTCAAGACGGCCGGCGCCGTCACCTAGATCTAGAGAGGCCAGGGGGGACACAGCCCAATGCCCTACGTCGCGTCGATCGGTACCTACCTGCCGTGCTGGGGAACGCCCCAGCACCGGGTGGCCGGTGACGACGAGGACGCCATCACGCTCGCGGTAGAAGCGGGCCGCGCGGCGTTGATCGCCAGCGGAGCCGTCGAGCGAGTTGTCGTGGTCAGTCGCGATCAGCCGCTGCTCGACAGCAGCAATGCGGCTGTGCTGCTCGCCGGACTGGGGCTCGACCCGGAACTGGAGGTCGACGAGCGGCTCGGCGGTGCCCCGGCGACGCTGGACGCCCTCAGCTCGGCGCGGCCGCGGACACTGATCATCGGCACCGATCTCGACCCCGCAGGCGCGGCCGCCATCCTGACTGCCGAGCGAGGACTTCAGGTCCGCACCGCGGCCCGCGTCGCGCGCAGTCTTCCGGTGCGTACCCGCAAGTCGAGTGGAGACGTGCACGACTACGGCGATCCGCGGCTTCTGCACGAGAGGGGCCTGATCGCCTCGCTGGAGGCGGCATGGCTGGACACCCCTGCCGCAGTCGCAGGCGTGGACCACGAACGCGCCGCCGAGCTCTGCATCGGCAATCCTGCGCCGCTGCCGACGACGGGCGCCAGCTCGAGCCTGTTCGCGCTGGCCGGCATGGCCGACTCCGCCACGACCGGCCCGTTGGTCGCCGTCGAGCAGGCGATCCTCTCCGGAATCACGGTGTCCGGCGGCACGGCAGAGATCCACCGCCGCGAACCCACCGCACGGCCGATGCCGGAGGGTCGATTCACCGCGGGCACGCGAGATACCGATCTCACTGGCGGCTTACGAGCGGGCCTTCGAAGCCAAAGTGCGTTGGGAGGCAGGACGATTCGCCGACTCCGACGAACTTGACTTCCCGCCCCGCTACCGCGTCGGCGACGACGGAGCACTGACCACCGGCTACGAGCTCGTTCCGTTGCCGCGCACGGGAACGGTGTACACGGAAACCACGGTGCAGATCCCGGTGCCGGGGCTTAAGACTCCGTACTCTCTGGTGATCGTCGAACTGGACGGGGTCGGCGTTCGTGCCCTGGTGAAGGTGACCGGCGTGGAACCCGGCACTGTCGACATCGGCGACCGCGGCCGGCTGGCCTTGCGTCGCGTCGCGGTCCGATCCGGAGTCCCCGACTACGGGTATGCGTTCGAGCCGGAGGTCGCCGCATGAGGACGAGCGAGAAGCCGAAGGCGGATCGCCGCATGAGGACGAGCGAGAAGCCGAAGGCGGATCGCGCATGAGGAACGTGGCGATCGTCGGTGCCGGCATGACGCCATTCGGCGAGCATTTCGCGCTCGGCATCAAGGACCTGCTGCCGATGGCGTTCGCCGACTGCGCGGCCAGCGTCGACAAGGGGCTGTCGAAGTCGGACCTGCAGGCCGCGTGGTTCGGGGCGATGGGCACCACGGACGGATTCCCGTCCGGCATTCTCGCCGACAGCCTGGGCCTGCCCGACTTGCCGGTCACCCGCGTCGAGAACTCCTGTGCCACGGGAAACGATGCGGTCCGCAACGCGTTGTTCGGCGTGGCATCGGGGGCCTTCGACGTCGCTCTGGTGATGGGCGCCGACAAGCTGCGCGACACCACGTCTCGGGACATGCTGTGGGAGTGGGAGGCCATGACCCGCGACATGGCATGGGACTACCCACTCGGGGTCGTGTCACCGGCAGGGTTCGCCCTGCACGTCCGTCGTTACCTGCACGAGTCGCCCGCTACCGAAGAACACCTGGCGATGGTCGCGGTCAAGAACCACCGCCACGGCGTGAACAACCCGAAGGCGCGGCTGCGGTTCGAGATCACGATGGAGCAGGCGTTGAACGCGCCGACGGTGGTGACGCCCTTCCGCCTGTACGACTGCGCACCGCAGAGCGACGGCGCCGCCGCGCTCGTGCTCGCCGCCGAGGACGTCGTCGACCGATTCACTGACCGTCCGGTGTGGATTCGCGGTGTCGGTATCGGGCTGGATTCGGTGATGCACCAACACAAGCCGGACTTGACGACGCTGACGGCGACTGTCCGTGCGGCCAAGCAGGCCTTCAACGATGGCCGGCATGACACCGTCGGATGTCGATGTCGCCGAAGTCCACGATTTCTTCACGGGCATCGAGATGATCAGCTATGAAGACCTCGGATTCGCCGAACGGTTCGGGGCCTACAAACTCCTCGAAGACCGAAGTCACCAGCGTCGGCGGCTCGCTTCCGGTCAACCCCAGCGGCGGGCTGAAGGCCAAAGGACACCCACCAGGCGCGACCGGTGTGGCACAGTGCGTGGAACTCTTCGCCCAACTGCGCGGCGAAGCCATCAATCAGGTGGACGGCGCGCGGATTGGCCTAGCGCACAACATCGGTGGCCCGACAGCCGTTTCAGCGGTCACCATCCTGGAAGGAGCCGCCAATGGCACGCGGTAGCGGACCAGAACGGTGGTCGGCCGGTATGCCGCCGATTCGGAACCTCGCGGGGCCGATGCAGGCGGTCGGCGGCCTGTTCTCGATGTCGGCCGATGCGGTGCGGTTCGTGTTTCGCCGGCCGTTTCAGTGGCGGGAGTTCCTGGAGCAGTGCTGGTTCATCGCCCGGGTGGCGTTGGCGCCGACGCTGCTGGTGGCGATCCCGTTCACGGTGCTGATCAGCTTCACGCTCAACATCCTGCTGCGCGAACTGGGAGCGGCCGACCTGTCCGGCGCGGGTGCGGCGTTCGGCGCGGTCACCCAGGTCGGCCCGATCGTGACGGTGCTGATCGTCGCGGGCGCGGGTTCGACGGCGATCTGTGCGGACCTGGGATCGCGCACGATCCGCGAAGAGATCGACGCGATGGAGGTGCTCGGCATCAACCCGGTGCAGCGGCTGGTGACACCGCGGATGCTGGCCTCCGGTCTGGTGGCGCTGCTGCTGAACAGCTTCGTGGTGATCATCGGAATCCTGGGCGGCTACATGTTCTCGGTGTTCATCCAGGACGTCAACCCCGGCGCGTTCGCCGCGGGTATCACGCTGCTGACCGGGGTCCCCGAAGTGATCATCTCCTGCGTCAAGGCCGCCCTGTTCGGCTTGATCGCGGGCCTGGTGGCCTGCTATCGCGGGTTGATCATCACCGGCGGCGGCGCCAAGGCGGTCGGCAACGCCGTCAACGAGACGGTGGTCTACGCGTTCATGGCGCTGTTCGTGATCAATGTGCTCGTGACCGCCATCGGCATCCGGATGACGACGGGATAGCGCGGGTCTCTCTATGGGAACTATGACGATCCTGAAGTCGACCTATCCGCGCCTCACGCGCGGGGCGCGCCGCCCGGTCGAGGCGCTCGGCCGCATCGGCGACCACATGATCTTCTACCTCAAGGCGCTCGGCGGAATACCGCACGCGGCGATTCATTATCGCAAGGAGATCGTGCGACTGATCGCCGAGATCTCCATGGGTGCAGGCACGTTGGCGATGATCGGCGGCACCGTCGTGATCGTCGGGTTCCTGACGCTCGGCCGCGGGCGGCACGCTTGCCGTTCAGGGCTACTCGTCGCTGGGCAACATCGGCATCGAGGCGCTGACCGGATTCCTGGCGGCGTTCATCAATGTGCGCATCGCGGCGCCGGTGGTGGCGGGCATCGGTTTGGCGGCCACGTTCGGCGCGGGTGTGACCGCGCAGCTGGGCGCGATGCGGATCAACGAGGAGATCGACGCGCTGGAGTCGATGGCCATCCGGCCCATCGAATATCTGGCGTCGACCCGCCTGGTGGCCGGGATGGTCGCGATCACGCCGCTGTACGCGATCGCGGTGATCCTGTCGTTCGTCGCCAGCCAGTTCACGACGGTGGTGTTGTTCGGCCAGTCCGGCGGCCTGTACGACCACTATTTCGACACGTTCCTGAACCCGATCGACCTGCTGTGGTCGTTCCTGCAGGCGGTGCTGATGGCGATCACGATCCTGTTGATCCATACGTACTTCGGTTACTTCGCCACCGGCGGCCCATCGGGTGTCGGTGTCGCGGTCGGAAACGCGGTGCGCACCTCGCTGGTCGTGGTCGTGTCGGTGACGCTGCTGGTCTCGCTGGCGATTTACGGTTCCAACGGCAACTTCAACCTGTCGGGTTAGGGGCACTCGCAGATGAAAAGCAGTGCGGTACGCCCGCTGACGGGCCTGGCCATGATCGTCGCGATCGTCGCGATCATCGCCCTGGCCATCGCCATGTTCCGGGGCACCTGGGCCGACACCGTTCCGGTGACGGTGATCTCGGACCGCGCCGGTCTGGTGATGAACCCCGAGGCGAAGGTGAAGATGCGCGGGGTGCAGGTCGGCCAGGTGTCCTCGATCGAGTCGCAACCCGATGGCACGGCCGCGCTTCATCTGGACGTGGAGAAGTCGGCGCTGCCGATGATTCCCGAGAACGTGTCCGTCGACATCACGTCGTCGACGGTGTTCGGCGCCAAGTTCGTGCAACTGATGCCGCCGAAAGATCCGTCCGCGCAGAAGCTGCGGGAAGGCCAGGTCATCCAGAGCCAGCACGTCATGGTCGAGGTCAACACGGTGTTCCAGCAACTGGTCACGGTGCTGGACAAGATCGATCCCGCCAAGCTCAACCAGACCCTCGGCGCGATCGCGACGGCGTTCAACGGCCGTGGCGAGCAGTTCGGCCAGACGCTGGTCGACTTCAACGCGCTGCTGGCCAAGATCGAACCGAGCCTGCCGAATCTCTCACACGACATCGAGGCGTCCGTGCCGACGCTGAATGCATACGGCGACGCGGCGCAGGACCTCGTCGACACCGTCAAGAATGCGACGACACTGAGCAACTCCATCGTCGACCAGCAGCAGAACCTCGACGAGTTCCTGGTCAGCACAATCGGTCTGGCCGACGCCGGCAACGACGTGATCGGCACCAACAGCGGCGCTCTCGGTGATGTGGCGCACGTGCTGGTACCCACCCTCGGTCTGCTCAACGAGTACCGCAAATCGATCACGTGTGGACTCGGTGGTTTCATCCCGCTGGCGAAGTCGCCACCGCAGTACTCGGGAGTCCTGGTTAACGCCGGTCTGACGCTCGGCGTCGAGCGTTACCGCTATCCCGGCGACCTGCCGAAGGTTGCGGCCATCGAGTGGTGGTCGTGACTACTGCAAGGAGTTGGGTCTGCCCGAAGTGCCGCCGAACTTCACACCGCCGCAAGTCGTCGGCGACTACGGCACCAATCCTGCGCAGTACGGCAACTCGGGCATCCTGTTGAACTCCGAGGCGCTCAAGAACTGGCTGTTCGGGCCGCTGGACGGGCCCCCGCGCAACACCGCGCAGATCGGAATGCCGGGATGACGCGATCAGCTGGCACGCTCATCAAATTCGGCATCTTCGGCGTGATCATGGCGATGCTGACCGGTTTCCTGTTCGCCGTCTTCGGCGAGTCCAGAACCGGTGCGACAGAGGACTATTCGGCCGTGTTCGCCGATGCATCGCGGCTGGAAGCAGGGGACACCGTGCGGATCGCGGGCATCCGCGTTGGCACCGTGCGGGACGTGTCCCTGGAGGCCGACCGGAAGGTCGTGGTCAAGTTCGACACCGACCGCAGCACCAAGCTGACCACCGGCACCAAGGCCGCGATCCGCTACCTCAACCTGGTCGGGGACCGCTATCTGGAACTCGTCGATACGCCAGGGGCCGCGAAGATCCTTCCTGCGGGCGCGCAGATACCCGTGGATCGCACCGCGCCGGCACTGGACCTCGACCTGTTGCTCGGTGGGCTCAAACCCGTTATCCAGGGCCTGAATCCAGAGGATGTCAACGCGCTGACCGGATCGCTGATCCAGATCCTGCAGGGCCAGGGCGGCACGCTCGACTCGCTGTTCTCCAAGACATCGTCGTTCTCGAACTCGCTGGCCGACAACAACCAGGTCATCGAGGAACTGATCGGCAATCTGCGAGATGTGCTCGACACTCTGTCCAAGGATGGCGACGAATTCTCCGGTGCCATCGACAAACTCGACCAGTTGATCAAGGGCCTCTCCGCCGACCGCGACCCGATCGGAAATGCCATCGAGTCGTTGGACAACGGCACGACGTCGCTCGCGGATCTGCTCGGCCGGGGGCGGCAGCCGCTGGCGGGCACGATCGAATCGCTCAACAGGCTGGCCCCGCCTGATCAACAATGACCTGCCGCGCCTCGACGCGACCATCCAGCGACTGCCCGAGATCTACCGCAAGCTCGCTCGGGTCGGCAGCTACGGCGCGTTCTTCCCGTACTACATCTGTGGAATCGCCTTCCGCGCCAGCGACCTTCAGGGACACACCGTCCAGTTCCCGTGGATCAAGCAGGATACGGGAAGGTGCGTGGACAGCTAGATGCTGAAGTACCGCGGAAACCAACTGATCAGGGCGGGCTTCATCGGCGTTGTCCTGATCATTCTCGTCATCGCCGTCGGGCTGCAGCCCGAGCGGCTCATCCAATGGGCGACGTCGCTGAGGTATCAGGCGCTGTTCACCGAGGCAGGCGGCATTGTCACGGGCAATGACGTCACCGTGTCGGGGATCAAGGTCGGTGCGGTGTCGTCGGTCGAACTCGTCAACGGCGATGCGCTCGTCGGCTTCACGATCAACGGCAAGTACGCGCTCGGCTCGGACACCACCGCGCACATCCGCACCGGCACCCTGCTCGGCGAGCGGGTGCTGGCACTGGACTCGGCGGGCAGCGGCACACTCGATCCGCAGCAGACGATTCCCGACGACGCGCACGTCGTCGCCGTATTCACTGACCGACGCCGTCAGCGACCTGACGTCGAATACGGCGGGCACCAACACCGAATCGCTCAATCAGTCGTTGGACACGCTGTCGGACACCCTCGACCAGATCGCCCCGCAACTGGGGCCGACATTCGACGGCGTCGCCCGGTTGTCGAAGTCGCTGAACAACCGCAACGAAAGCCTGGCGGAGCTGCTGAAGACCGCGGGCGATGTGACCGGGATCTTCTCCGAGCGCAGCAAGCAGGTGAACCAGCTGATCCTCAACGCGAACGATCTGGTCGCGGTGCTCAACGAACGTCGGTACGCGATCACCAGCCTGCTCAACGCCACTTCCGCGGTGTCGCAGACATTGACCGGTGTGGTCGCCGACAACGAGCAGAAGTTGGCGCCCACGCTTCGGCAGCTCAACGAGGTGACCGGAATGCTGGTGAAGAACCGCGACAACCTCGCGAAGACGCTGCCCGGCGCGTCCAAATACTATTTGACGCAAGGCGAAATCGTTTCCAACGGCGCCTATTACAACGCGCTGATACCCAACATCTCGCCCGCGCAGATCCTTCAGCCGTTCCTCGACTACGCGTTCGGATTCCGCCGCGGCATGGACGCCGGGCAGCCGCCGGACAACGCAGGTCCGCGCGCAGAGCTTCCATTCCCCGTCAACGGCATTCCCCAGCCAGGAGATCTTCCCGATGATGGCAACCCGTAAGCGGCTGGTGGCCGGCACGGCGATCGCACTGGCGATCGCCATAGTCGCCGGCGCGGCGTTCCTGGTGCGGCAGGTGTTCTTCGGGCCGAACACCATCACGGCGTACTTCCCGACGGCGACGTCCATCTATCCGGGTGACGAGGTGCGGGTGTCGGGGGTCAAGGTCGGCACGATCGAATCGATCAAACCCGAAGGCACCCAGACGAAGATGGTCCTCGAGGTCGACCGCGACGTGCCGGTACCGGCCGACGCCAAGGCGGTCATCGTCGCGCAGAACCTGGTCGCCGCCCGCTACGTCCAGCTGACGCCTGCCTACCGCAACAACAAGGGGCCGAAGATGGCCGACGGCGCGGTGATTCCCAGCGACCGCACCGCCGTTCCGATCGAATGGGACGAGGTCAAGACCCAACTGATGCGCCTGTCAACCGAACTCGGACCGAAGACGGGAGTCTCCGGCACCTCCGTTTCCCGGTTCATCGACAGCGCCGCCAACGCCATGGGCGGCAACGGCGAGAAGCTGCGTCAGACACTCTGGCTCAACTGTCCGGCGTGGCAAGGGTTTTCGCCGAAGGCAGCGGCAACATCGTCGACATCATCAAGAACCTGCAGATCTTCGTCACCGCGCTGCGCGACAGCAAGCAGCAGATCGTGCTGTTCCAGAACCGACTGGCCACCCTGACCAGCGTCATCGACGACAGCAAGTCGGACCTCGACGCGGCGCTGACCAATCTGTCGACCGCGATCGGCGAGGTGCAGCGCTTCGTGGCGGGCAGCCGCAACGAAACCACCGAACAGGTGCAAAAGCTGACGGCCCTGACGCAGATCCTGGTCGACAACAAGATGGCGCTTCAGAACCTCCTGCACATCGCGCCGAATGCGATCGCCAACTTCGACAACATCTATTACCCGAACGGCGGCTCGGTGACCGGCGCGTTCTCGTTGGCCAACTTCGCGAACCCGGTGTTCTTCTTCTGCGGCCTGATCGGCGGCGTCGCCAACACCACCGCGCCCGAAACCGCGAAACTCTGCGCGCAGTACCTCGGTCCGGCGTTGCGACTGCTGAGCGTCAACAACATCCCGTTGCCGATCAACCCGTACCTGCGGCCGGCGCCAAGCCCGGATCGGCTCATCTTCACCGACCCGAAGATCGCGCCGGGCGGCGCGGGACCGGGGGACCCGCCCGAACCGGCGCCGACGGTGTCGGCCTATACCGGCCAGGACGGCGATATCCCACCGCCTCCCGGCTGGGGTGCGCCACAGGGTGGTCCGGACGGAATTTACGGACACCGGACGGCGACGGCCCTGCCATTCCGTCGCCCGCGCTGTACCCGCGGGCGCCGATTCCGGGGCCGCCCAACGTCCAGTCGAACATTCCGGCGGGACCGCCCACCGTGGACAGCATGTTGCTTCCTCCGACGCCTCCACCGGCGCCTGCCCGGTCCACCGTTGCCTGCAGAAGTGGGGTCGCCGTGATGATCCGCGGATTGAAGCGATTGGCCATTGCCGCATCCTGCCTGGCCGTGACGCGCTGACGGGTTGCTCGTTCCAGGGCGTCAACTCGCTGCCGTTGCCCGGCGCCGTGGGCCGCGGACCAGACGCCGTCACCTATCACGTCGAGGTGCCGAATGTCGCCACGCTGGAGTCGAATTCGCCGGTGATGATCAGTGACGTGATCGTCGGCAGCGTCGGCAAGATGACGGTCAGGGACTGGCACGCCGACGTCGAGATCTCGGTCAAGCCCGACGTGGTGGTTCCCGGAAACGCGGTGGCCACGGTCGGGCAGACGAGCCTGTTGGGATCGATGCATCTGGCACTGAACCCGCCGCTCGGCGAAAAGCCAACCGGCCGACTGCAGGCGGGCGCCACCATTCCGCTCAACGACGCGTCGACCTACCCGACCACCGAGCGGACGTTGTCTTCGTTGTCGACCGTCGTCAACGGCGGTGGGCTGGGTCAGATCAGCGACATCATTCACAACTTCAGTACCGCGGTGTCGGGTCGCGAACCCGAGATCCGCGAACTGCTCACCCGGCTGGACACTTTCGTCGGGGTTCTCGATGCGCAGCGCGACAACATCATCGCCTCGATCCAGCAATTGAACAGGGTCGCGGGCACCTTCGCCGGTCAGCGCGATACGTTCGACCGCGCGCTCAAGCAGATCCCGCCGGCGATAGACGTGCTCATCAAGGAGCGCCCGACCCTGACCACGGCGCTGGAGAAGCTCGGGAAGTTCGGCGACACCGCCGCCAATCTGGTCAACGACGCGGGCGACGATCTGGTCAAGGACCTGCAGAACCTCGGACCTGCGCTCGGTGCGCTCGCCGACATCGGCCCGGATCTCAACTACGCGGTGCTGTGGGCGACGGCGTTCCCGTACGGTCCGACGTTCGCCGACCGGATCACCCGTGGTGACTACATCAACCTGTTCGCCACCTTCGACCTCACCTATCCCCGGTTGAAGAAGACGCTGCTGCTCGGCACGCGGTGGGGCGACGAGAACGCCAAACTCATTCCGGCGCCCGGGGATCCGTACTGGGCGAACTACTCGTACAGCCCGATGGACTTCGGCATGACTCCGCCGCCGGACGCCGCCTCGAAGCTCCCGGAAGGGGTGCTGCCCATACCGGCGCCCGTGGCACAGCCGCTGCTGCCGGTGGTACCGGCACCTGCAAGCGAACCCCTGGGCGCCTACCGGGCAGGTGACGACCACGGGGCAGATCTTCGCGGGACCGTTCGGCGCCGATGCGCCGCCGCCCGCCCCGGCAGCGCCGCCAGGCGCACCGCCTCTTGATGTTCCACCGGCACCGGGAGGTGGTGGCTGATGCTGACACGCTTCGTCCGAAACCAGCTGATCATCTTCATCATTGCCTCGATCATCGGCATGATGGTGATGCTGTTCGCCTACATGCAGGTGCCGACTCTGCTCGGCGTCGGCCGCCTCAAGGTGACCCTGGAGTTGCCTGCCGCCGGCGGCCTCTATCGCTTCGGCAACGTGACCTACCGCGGTGTCCAGATGGGCAAGGTGACCGAGGTGAAACTGACGGACACCGGCGCGGAAGCCACGCTCTCGCTTGACACGTCGCCGAAGATTCCCGCCGATCTGCAGGCCGACGTACTCAGCGTCTCGGCCATCGGTGAGCAGTACGTGGATCTGCGGCCGCGCACCGACTCCGCGCCCTACCTGCAGGACGGCTCGCGAATCCCGGTGGCCAACACCACCATCCCGCAAGAAGTGGGGCCGATGCTCGAACAGGTCAACAAACTTGTCAGCAGCATCCCCGGGGACAGGATCGGCGACCTGCTCGACGAGACCTTCAAGGCGTTCAACGGGGCGGGTCCCGATTTCCAGTCGCTGATCGACTCCGGAGGGAAGATCAGCGCGGACGCCAACGGGGTATCGGATCAACTCCGAGGGCTGATCGACGACAGCGGGCCGCTGCTGGATTCACAGGCCGAGACCACCGACTCGATCCGAACCTGGGCGCGCAGCCTGGCCGGAATCAGCGGTCAGCTCGCCCAGAACGACCCGGAAGTGCGGGCGATCCTGCAGCGCGGACCCGGGTTCGCGCAAGAGGTTTCGGGGCTGCTGAACGACATCAAGCCGACGCTGCCGATACTGCTGGCCAATCTCACCACCGTTGGGCAGATCCTGGTCACCTACAACCCGGCGCTCGAACAGCTCCTGGTGATCACTCCGGCCATCGTCGCGGCAGAGCAGGCGTTCGGCCTCCCGGTGAACAACCCCACCGGTCTGCCCACAGGCGATTTCGCGCTCACCGTCACCGACCCGCCCGCGTGCACGGTCGGCTTCCTGCCGCCGTCGCAATGGCGCAATCCGGAGGACATGACCTCCATCGACACCCCCGACGGCTTGTACTGCAAACTGCCGCAGGACTCCCCGATCTCGGTGCGCGGCGCGCGCAACTATCCGTGCCTGGGTCATCCCGGAAAGCGTGCGCCCACAGTCGAACTCTGCGACGACCCCAAGGGGTATCAGCCGCTGGCGATCCGCCAGCACTCGGTCGGACCGTACCCGTTCGACCCCAACCTCGTGTCGCAGGGCGTCCCGGTGGATGATCGGGTGGACTTCCAGGAGCGGATCTTCGCACCGCTCCAGGGCACCCCGCTGCCGCCCGGCGCGGTTCCGTCGGGAACACCTCCTGGTGTGCCTCCGCCAGGGGCTGTTCCGCCAGGACCGCCTCCGCCTGCTCCTGTGCAGTTACCGATTCCGCCACCGCCTCCGCCCGGACTCTCCGTCAACGGGACGCCCGATCCCGCCGGTGCCTTTGCCGCCGGCTCCTGTTGACGGTGCGGTGCCCGCTGCGCCAAGTGCGTTCAACGACAACGGTTCTCCGGGGCCGTCGGTCGCCATCGCGCACTATGACCCGCGGACCGGCGACTACCTCTCGCCTGACGGACTGCTCCAGCAGCAGACGAACCTGGCTGCCGGCGGTATCCCCAAGTCGTGGACGGACCTGATGCCGAACTGACGGTCGCGGCGGCATGCGCGCGACGGTCAGGTCAGCTTCACCATCTTCACGGGCATCTCGAGGACGAGCGGCTGATTCCTGCCGCATGCGCCACTTGGGGCCTTCGTCAGGTTGCGGCCCGCGGCGAACGTGATGTTCGACCGCACCCGTTCGAGTGTGGCGGGATCGATCCCCCAGATGATGAACTTCTGGTGACCCGGTGCGAAGGTGCCGTCGGGGCACGGCAGCCAGTTGGGCATCTCGTGGTCGACATACCAGAAATCGTCGAGTCGGACTTGACCGGTCCACCCGAGGGAACTCGTCACCGTCCCGCTGCATTCAACCGGACTGATGCACGAGGTGCTCATCGTCCATGTTTCGGTGACCGTCGGCTGGTCGATGAAGACGTTGGCCCCACCGGGTGCGGCCGACCGCTGCGACCATTCGCCGTCCGACATGACCTGGTAGGTGCCGTTGAGCTCGTCCTTGGAATCGGCTCGCGTAGGCGGTGCCGCGCATAGACTTCCGACCAAAGCGAGGGCCGCAGCACCGGCGGCGATGTCTACTCCACGCATACGCGCAGCCTATCTTGGCTGGTAGTTATCCTCTCCAAAAGGGAGAATTTCGTTCCCATGCTGTGTGAGAATGGCGCGGTGCGATCCATCGTTGCAGTTGCTCGCTGCCGTGATGACTTCGGCCACGGTACTGTCCGCACCACCGTCGGCGGCTCAGCCGCCGCCGCCCCCGCCGGGAGGCGAGTGCAACTATCCCAACTGCACGCCGGGCATCCGGCCGGGCATCGTGCTGGGTTCCTACTGCGACAACCCCACCTACTACGCATTCGGCGTGACGGACTGGGGACGGTTGGTGTTCTGCGGGTCCCCGCGGCGCTACGAACCCCGCTGGTTCCGCTCACCCGAGATGCATGGCGTGAAGCTCGAGAACGACCTGTGCCCCGCGCAGGACGGCGACGTCGCGCAGGCGCCCGACGGCCTCTTCCTCACATGCGTGGCGCGCGACGGCAGGTCGGCCTGGGAGCGTGGCGACCTGTAGGTCACCGCTCCCGCTCAGCCGATGGGCTTGAACTCGATGTTGATCTCGGTCAGGCCGCGCAGGATGAACGTCGGCTCGTAAACGTACTGTCGGGCATCGATCGGCCCGTGCTTCTCCTCGTCGACGGTGATGTCGGCCATGCGGTCCAGGATTCGCTCGATGGAGACCCGGCCTTCGACACGTGCCAGCGGCGCGCCCGGGCAGGAATGGATGCCACGGCTGAACGCGATGTGCTCACGGACGTTCTTGCGCTCGAGGGAGAACTCGTGCGGATTCTCGAACCGCCGAGGGTCGCGGTTGGCGGCACCCGGGCTGACCATCACCGTGGTGCCCGCGGGCACCGCAGTATCGCCGAGTGTCGTTGACTTGCGCGCCATCCGGAACACACTCTTGACCGGGCTGTCCATCCGCAGGCACTCTTCGATGAAGATCGGAATGAGGCTGCGGTCGTCGCGCAGCTGCTGCTGGATGTCGGGGCGGTCGGACAGGATCCGCATCGCGGCGCCGAGCAGTTTCGCGGTGGTCTCCTGACCGGCGGCGAACAGGAATGTCGCGGTGCGGACGACATCGACCACCTCGGGCGTCGAACCGTCCGGATATTTCGCGGTCGCGATGGAAGTCAGCACGTCGTCGCGGGGGGCCTCGCGGCGCTCCTCGATGTAGGCAGAGAACTTCTCGTCCGCCCACGCCAGCGGGTTGGTGGCGATCACCTCGTGGTTGAGGCCACCGATGTTGGTGCCCTCGAGCTGGGCGCCGAACGCTCTCGCGGAAATCCTCGTGGTCGGATTCGGGAACACCGAGCAGGTCGGCGACGACCAAGAGCGAGAACGGCTTTGCATACGCGGCAAGGAATTCGCATCTGCCGTTGGCGATGAACTCGTCGATGTGGCGATCGGCGAGCCGCCACATGAAGTCCTCGTTCTCCTTCAGCCGCTTGGGAGTCAGCAGCCGAGAAAGAATCGACCGGGCATCGGTGTGCTGCGGCGGATCCATCGTGACCATGTGCTCGAACATCGGGATCTCGGTGCGGTGCGCCTCGAGTTCCGCGCAGATGTCGTCACCGGAGGGTGTGAACGGTATCGGCGTGAACGGGCCCATCACCGCGACGCAGGATGAATAGTTCTCGGTGTCCTTGTAGACGGTGTTGGCCGCTTCCCAGCCGGTGACCGCCAGCACGCCGTGGTCGATCGGGCAACACGCCGGGTCCTTGCCGCGGACATGGTCGTAGTAGGGGTGAGGGTCCGGGACGAGCGACGGATCGGTGAAGTAGTCAACCGAGTCGAAGTCTGTGGTCATTCGCTATGTCCCTCTCGAAGCCGGTGGGGCGATTCGCCCAATTGCTGAGCAACTGCTTAGCATTGTGGCAGAGTTGTGGTCAAGGACACGCGGCGGGTCGCCGTTACGATCGGCGTGTCGGAACTGAGCGAATACGGGGTTGGCATGGCAACGGCGCGAAGAATCGGGGCGCCGGACGCGAAGAATCGCGGCGTGCTGCTCGACGCTGCCGAGCACCTGCTCCTCGAGGAGGGCTACGCGGCGGTCACCTCGCGCCGGGTCGCCGAGAAGGCGGGGCTCAAGCCCCAACTCGTTCACTACTACTTCCGCACGATGGAGGACCTTTTCTTGGAGGTCTTCCGCCGCAGGGCGGAGGAAGGGCTCGGTGTTCTGGCGACGGCGTTGGCCTCGCCACAGCCGTTGTGGGCGCTGTGGAGGTTCAGCACGCAGCCGGAGGCCACCCGGTTGACGATGGAATTCATGGGTCTGGCCAACCATCGCAAGGCGCTGCGGGCCGAAATCGTCTATTACGCAGAACGATTCCGCGAAGAGCAAAACAAGGCCATCGGCGCGGCGCTTCAGCGCTATGGCGTCGAGGCCGGCGACATTCCGCCGGTCGTCTGGACGGTCTTCGCGACCAGCGTCTCGCAGGGCCTGGTGATGGAACGCGCGCTCGGCATGACCACGGGTCACGCCGAAACGTTCGCGTACTGCGAGCGGTGGATTCGCCAGCTGGAGGGCGAACCCCTGCCCGCCGACGGCATGGTGTCGGCGGGCGATCACCAATTGCGAATCGAGCAGAGCGCACCCTTCGGCCCTTGATGCGTCTTGACCACGGCGCCGTCCACCGCCAGCACGCAGTGGACGTTTGACGGCGCGCCTTGGCCGCTGGTGGCGGTGACCATCGCCCACTCGTCGGGGTTGGCCAGTTGCACGTCGAGATTCCACTGCTGATCCGGACCGACGTTGGATTCCGCGTTCGGGCTGAACACGTACGGGTTGTGGCTGTAGTCGGCCCAGTTCGGCGGGTCGACGTCGCGGTAATAGATCTCCACGAACGTCGGCGTCTCGGCGAAGATCGTGTATTTGACGTTGTGCAACGGCGCAGGCGGCGGGTCCTGCGCGGTAGCCGTCGCGGCCGGGATCGCGAGGCCGCCAACGACCAAAGCGGTTGCTGACGCGAGCCGGAGCAATGTTCTGCGACCTGAATCGTGGCGTGCTCGCGGAAACATCATTTCCGAATTTTAGAAGGATGTTTTCGAGGGCGGGGCCGAATCGCAATCCACGTCAGACCGACAGGATCGTTGCCGACGCCGTTCCGGGTGCGCCGTAGACCTGTGCCAGGCCGACCTTCGGCTCGCCCGGCACCTGACGTTCGCCGGCCTCGCCGCGCAGCTGGCGCACCAGCTCGTGGACCTGACGGAGGCCCGACGCGCCGATCGGTTCGCCGTTGGCGATCAGTCCACCGTCGGTGTTGATCGGCATGGTCCCGTGAATCTCGGTCGCACCGTCGGCGAGCAGCTTCTCCTGATCCCCGTCGGCGCACAGGCCGGTCTCGGCCATGTGGATGACCTCCGCCCCCGCATCGGTGTCCTGCAACTGCGCGATGTCGACGTCCTCCGGCCCGATGCCCGCCTCCTCGTACGCGGCTTTCGCGGCGTACACGGTCGGTGAGACGTCCTCGTCGAGCGGCGCGAACGTCGCATGCACCTCGTAGGCGCCGAAGGTTCGGGTCCGGATTTCGGTCGCCTTCACATACACCGGCTTCTTCGTGAACCGGTGCGCGATGTCGGCACGGCACATGATGACCGCGGCCGCACCCTCGTCGGGTGCACAGAACATGTACTGCGTGAGCGGATAGTTCAACACCGGCGAGTTGAGGATCTCCTCCTCTGAAATCGGCTTGCGGCGGAACGCGTTCGGGTTCCTCTCACCGTTGCGGAAGTTCTTGGCCGCAACCTTGGCCAGCGTCTCCTGCGAGATCCCGTGCTTGTGGAGGTAGTGGTTCGCCTTGATCCCGAAGAACTTCGTGGTGACGAACTGCCCGTTCTCCGCATACCACTGCGGCAGCGCGAGTTTGGCGGGGTCGTCGGTGAACGCACCGCGGGGGTGCTTGTCGAGTCCGATCGCGATGCCGATGTCGTACTTGCCGAGCCTGATGGTGTCCGCGGTCTGCTGGATCGCCGACGCCGCGGTGGCGCACGCGTTGAACACATTGGTGAACGTGATGCCGGTCAGGCCGACCAGCCGGGTCACCGCATCCGGGTTGGACACCTCGTGGCTGCCGCCGAAGCCGAACTGGATGTCCTTCCAGCCGACACCCGCGTCCTCGAGTGCGAACTGAATCGCTTCTGCGCCCATCTCCATGGCCGTCTTGTCGAACCGGCCGAACGGATGGAGCCCCACGCCGATGATGGCGACGTCGTTGGTCATTGAGTCAGCCCCTCTCTAGACCGGTTGGAAGGCGAACGTCACGATCTCGTTGCCTTCCTCGTCGGTGGTGAACGGCACCATGGTCAACTCGACCTCCATGCCGAACTTCAGCTTCTCGGGGTCGTTCTCGGTGAGGCGGCCCTCTACCCGGATCACATCACCGAGTTGCACGAGGCCGACACCGAACGGCACGAAGTCCTTGCCCGCCGGGCCCTTGTAGGGGGCTCCTGGCGGAAATCCCTGAGTGGTCCAGGCGACGACCGTGCCGCGACGGGGGAGCAGCACATCGGACATCTCGCCTGCGCTGCACCGCGGGCAGCGCTGCTGAACGGGGAATGTAGTGGCCCCGCACGCGCCGCAGCGACTGCCGATCAGCTGCGGATTCTCGTCGGGCCACGTGGAGATCTCGGGCGCAAGCGCCTTCTGTGTCGACACCGCGTTGACCATAATCGGAAATGGCGTTCTCGTCTAGAGAGAACAGCTGGTGCGGTTGCCGGTTACCTGGTGTAGCCCGTGACGAGTGCCGCGATGTCGCGACCGACGACCTCGGCGTAGGACCGCTCACCGTAGGTGCCCATCGCCCAGTGCCTGGCGCCCTCGCTCACCAATGACTGCGCGACATTCGCGACATGTGCGACGTCGAGATCGGCGGGCAGCTTGCCGTCGTCCTGAGCGCGGTGAAACACCTCGGCGAAGATCACCGAGGTCCGCTCCAGGTGGTCGTGGCCCGCCGCGGCCTGCCGGTACCCCTCGACGATCGCTTCGAGCAGGAGTTCGGGTGTGCTGCTGCGCATCGTCTCCTCGAGGCTGGCGAGCACCGCGGTGATCACCGACGCCACGTCATATGGCTCGAGTCATGGCGTCGCGCGCCTTGTCGTGGGCGGCATCCGTCGAGAGCATCCCGACCTCGAAGAGCACATCCTCCTTGCGCGGAAAATAGAAGTAGAACAACGCCTTCGACACACCGGCGGCCCGGCAGATGTCGGCGACCGTCGTGCGGGCGTAACCGTTGGTGCGCCACAGCGCCATCGCCGCCTGCACGAGGGACTGCTTGGTCGCATGCGAGCGCGCCTGTTGAAACGACGCCCGCCGCTGACCCTGGTCAGCAACTCGACCCCCCGCAATCGCGCTCATTAGCAACGCTTTCCCGCTGATTTCATAGTTGACCCGAGTCTAACTTATCGTTAGCCTGCCGATGTGGATGCCGACAAAGCGCAGATCACCGACGTCTTGATCCGCTACGCCACCGGAATCGATTTCAAGGATTGGGCATTGCTGCGCACCTGTTGGACCGACGACGTCGACGCCGACTACGGCGAGGTAGGGCAATACTCGGGCGTCGATGCCATCACCGGCTTCATGGAGCAGATGCATCAGGGCATGGGCCCGACGTACCACCGCCTTTCGAACTTCGCGATCGCCGTCGAAGGGGACCGCGCAACCGCGAGGTCGCTACGTTTTTGCGCATCTGCAGGCATTGCCGGATAACCCCACCAGTTGGGTTGAGGCACTTGGGCACTACGACGACGAACTGATCCGCACGTCGGAGGGTTGGCGCATCGCCAAGCGCACCACTCACATTGCCCGCGTCCAGTCGGGCGTCATACCGGCGCCGCAGTCATGACCGCGGACTTCGCGCAGAAGTACGGCCGGTGGGCCGTCATCGCAGGGGCGTCGGAAGGCGTCGGTGCGAGCCTGGCCGACCAATTGGCCGCGCGCGGATTGGATCTCGTGCTCATCGCGCGAAACGGAACGCTGCTTGACGACGTCGCGGCGGGCGTGCGGGATCGCCACGGTGTCGAGGTGCGTCCGCTGGTGTTGGACCTGACGGTGCCGGACGTCGGTGATCGGGTGGCCGAGGCAACCGATGGACTCGAGGTCGGGCTGCTGATCTACAACGCGGGCGCGGCCAACCGGACCGTCGAGTTTCTCGATGACCCGGTCGACTTCGCGCTCAACCAGATCAAGCTGGCCTGCATTGGGCCCGTCGAGCTGAGCCGGCACTTCGCCCCCGCCATGCGCGATCGCGGCCGGGGCGGCATCGTCCTGGTCGGCTCGCTGGCCTGCCTGGCCGGGGCCTCGCTGATGGCGGTGTACTCCGCGGTGAAGGCGTTCGATGTCAACTTCGCCGAGGGGCTGTGGGCCGAACTGCGGCCGCACGGAGTGGACGTGTGCTGCACGCCGCTGGGTCAGACCTGGACGGAGGCCTATCAGCGGATGGGATTTCCGTACGACCCCGCGACCGTCATGCTCCCGGAGGACGTGGCCCGCGAGATCATCGAGAACATCGGCAACGGCCCGACTTACCCTGTGGGAGAGAGCAACCGAACCATGGCATCCATGATCTGGACCTCCGACCGGCGCACGCTCGTCGAGCTCATGAGCGCAGCGTCCGTCGACTCCGCGAGCAAGCAGGGGACGGCAGGCTGATGCGGGCGGTGGTGCTGCGCGACGGCCGACTGGAGGTCCGGGAGACCGCCGATCCGGTGCCCGGCCCTGGCGAATTGTTGATCAAGCCACTGTCCGCCGCGATCTGCGCGTCCGATGTCCACTACATGGACCATCCGAACTCCGCGCCGCGGTTCGTCGTGGGACGCCGACCGCGACACCATCATGGGCCACGAGTTCATCGGCGAGGTGGTCGGCCACGGTCCGGACTGTTCGGGTGACTTCCCGCTCGGGTCGCGCGTCACCAGCATGCCGATCCTGATTCGTGCCGGCGAGGAGCCGCTGGTCATCGGACACCACCCCGACGCGCCGGGTGCGTTCGGTGAGCTGATGATCGTTTCAGAGGTGATGTCGCGCGCGGTGCCCGACGGTGTCCCGAACGACGCGGTCGCGGTTGTCGATGCGTTCGCGGTGGGGGAGTTCTACGTTCGCTGTTCAGGCATCGGGCCGGGCGAGCTACCGCTGGTCATCGGGGCCGGCGCCATCGGCCTGTCGACGGTGGCCGCGCTGGCAGCCCGCGGCGTCGGCCCGATCGTCGTGTCGGACTACAGCGACGACCGGCTCGCGTACGCCAAGAAGTTCGGCGCCGACGTCGTCCTGGTCAACCCGGCCAACCGCAATCCATACGACGTCTGGCGGGAAACCTTCAGAAGCAACAACATCCAGACGCCGCAGGTGATATTCGAATGCGTTGGGGCGAACGGGCTGCTGCAGAGCATCGTGGACTCGTGCGAGTTCATGGCGCGGGTATTCGTCGCGGGTGGCTGGTATGACGCGGGCACGATCGACTGCACCGATGCCACGCACAAGGGCATGACGATTCAATTCGGCGGCGGACCGCACCCACAGGACTGGTACGGCACACTGGACGCGGTCGCCGACGGGCGCCTGGACCCGCTGCCCAGCATCGGCAGGACCATCGGCCTCGACGAGGTACCCGAGGCCATCGAGCAGGTGCGCAAGGGTCAGGGCCCGCCGCGCGTCGTCGTCCACCCGAGGAGTTGTCATGACCGTCCTGCCCGGACCCGATCCGCCAGATCGGATACGTCGTCTCCGATCTCGACCCGGCGCTCGCGGGCTGGGTCGCCCTTGGCGTCGGTCCCTGGTTCGTCTTGCGTGGCGTCCCGATTCGGGCCCTGTACCGCGGTGACCCTTGTGAGACCGCCATCTCGATGGCGTTGGCCAACAGCGGCGAGATGCAGATCGAATTGATCGCCCAGGACGACGACGGGCCGAGCATCTATTCGGAGTTTCTGGCCTCTGGTCGCGAGGGCTACCACCAATTGGCTTACTGGACCGATGATTTCGACGCCACCATGGGTGCCGTGGCCGATGCCGGCTGGCCTGTGGTGTGGCTCGGTGACGCGACCGTCGGAACCCGATTCGCCTATTGCGAACCGCCCGACAGCCCCGCCACCATCATCGAGATCATGGAGTTGAACGACGCGACGACCGGCATGGGCAAGTTCGTTCGCGACGCAGCAGCGACGTGGGACGGCAGCGACCCGATCCGCGTTCTCACCGGTTAGTGCAGCGCGGGTTACTTGCCGCGTTTCATCACCTTGTCGGCGGCGGCCCAATGCTCGTCGGACACCCACAGCCTTGCGAACGCGGCGACGGCCTCGTCCTCACCCGCGCCGGCAATGACCCGTTTGATCTCCCCGGCGGCACGATGCGCCAGTTTGCGCGCCAGGCCGCGCCATTCGTCCTCGAAGGCCTCGCGTGAGACGACCTTTTGGACCAGGCCCACCTTCTCGGCCTCGGCCGCCGACAGTATCGCGCCGGTGCCTGCCAGCAGAAGTGCCTGGCTCGTACCGACCAGGGTTGCCAGCCGCTCGGCCCCACCCCAAGCGGGCATGATCTCGAGCGCCACCTGATTGAAGCCGATCTTGATGTCGTCGGCGGCGATCCGGATGTCTGTCGTGACCGCCACCTCGGCCCCACCGCCAAGGGCGTGGCCGTTCAGCGCGGCCAACGTCGGTCCCGGAAAGCGCGCGATGCGCCCACACACCGAGCGCATACGTCGTGCCATCGCCGCGGCGTCCTCCTCGGTGCGGATCGCGCCCAGTTCCTTCAAGTCCCCGCCAGAGACGAACGCCTTGTCACCCGCACCCTTGATGACCAACGCCCGCGCGCCGGCGGCGCCGTCGAGTGCCTCGTCGAGCCGGTCCATCGTCTCGAGCGAGATGGCGTTGCGGGCCTGGGGTCGGTCGATGGTGATGACGGCCAGACCGTCATCCAACTCAAGGTCGACCATTATGCATTCTCCGACTGCGGTATTGGCATTCTCTCCTGCGGAGAATAGCATCGCACTCGAATCGGAGGTGCTGGCGGAATGGATGATGCGCCGCTTGCGCGAAGAGTAGAGGACCATGCGGAAAATCCCCGTTGAACTGACCAAACGCTATGTGGCCGAAGGGTGGTGGACGGAGGAGACCCTCGGTGATCTGGTGGCCCGCGGACTGCTGGCCAACCCCACCGCGACCTTCCATGTGCACTCCGCGGTCCGACCGTTCGCAGGCACCTTTGGTGAAGTCGAGATCCAGGCACGCCGGTTGGCGGCGGGCCTACAGGCGCGCGGCGTCGGGCCCGGCGACGCCATCGCCATCCAGCTGCCCAATTGGATGGAAGCCGCGGCGGCATTCTGGGCGTCGACGTTTCTCGGCGCGGTGGTGGTGCCGATCGTGCACTTCTACGGCCGCAAGGAACTGAGCCATATCCTCTCCACCTCGAGGCCGAAGGCGTTCATCACCGCCGCGGAGTTCGGCCGGATGACGTTCCAGCCCGACCTGTGCGCCGATATTCCGATCGTTGGGTTGGTCGGCGAGAACTTCAACGATCTGCTGGCCGACGAGCCGATGGTCGGAACGGTCCGCGCCGACCCCGCGACCCCGGCGCTCATCGCCTTCACGTCGGGCACCACGAGCAATCCGAAGGGCGTCGTCCACAGCCATCAGACGCTGGGCTTCGAGACGCGCCAACTCCTCGAGAACTACCCACCCGACCGCGGCAGGCAGCTCACCGCCACCCCGGTCGGCCACTTCATCGGCATGCTCGGCGCGTTCCTCATCCCCGTTCTCGAAGGGGCACCGATCGATCTATGCGATGTGTGGGATCCGGGTCGGGTCCTCGAGTTGATCGAAAGCGACGGGCTGTCGATCGGCGGTGGCCCCCCCTACTTCGTCACCAGCGTGCTGGACCATCCGAACTGCACGGCCGAGCACGTGCGCCACTTCACGACCGTCGGGCTCGGCGGCTCGACGGTTCCAGCGGCGGTCACCCAGCGGCTGGCGGACCTGGGCATGTTCGTGTTCCGGTCCTACGGCAGCACAGAACACCCGTCGATCACGGGTTCGCGCCGCAGCGCACCCGAAGACAAGCGGCTGTTCACCGACGGAGACGTCAGGCCGGGCGTGGAGATTCGGTTGGGGCCAGACGGCGAGATCTTCAGTCGCGGTCCGGATCTGTGCCTGGGCTACACCGATGACGAGATGACGGCACGGGCATTCGACGACGATGGCTGGTACCGCACCGGCGACGTCGGCGTGCTCGACGACGACGGCTACCTCACCATCACCGACCGCAAGGCCGACGTCATCATCCGCGGCGGCGAGAACATCAGCGCGCTCGAGGTCGAGGAGGAACTGCTCGCCATGCCTGCGGTCGCCGAGGCCGTCGTCGTGGCCGCGCCGGACGTACGACTCGGGGAGCGAACGGCGGCCGTCCTGCGCATCCGAGACGGCCACGACATGCCGACCCTCGACGAGGTCCGTGGCCACTTCAAGGCCGCGGGCGTCGCGATCCAGAAGTGGCCCGAGGAACTGCATCGGGTCGACGACTTCCCGCGCACCGCCAGCGGCAAGGTGCAGAAGTTTCTCGTCCGCCAGGACATTCGAGCCTGAGTCGGCAAGGGATTGCCACTTAGCAGGTATGAGAATAGGATTCTCGCAAGAGGATAAGGAGTGTTCCATGGGCCAGCTTTCGCATCGGGTCGATATCCCGTTTCCGCTGTTCGACGCGGACAACCACCTGTACGAGCCGGAGGAGGCGCTGACCAAGTTCCTGCCGAAGGAGTACAAGGACGTCGTCCAGTACGTGCAGATCAACGGGCGCACCAAGATCGCGCTGCGTGGTCAGATCAGCAACTACATCCCAAACCCCACGTTCTCCGTGGTCGCCAAGCCCGGCGCGTGGGAGGAGTACTTCAAGTTCGGCAATCCCGACGGCAAGAGCAAGCGCGAGCTCTTCGGCGAGCCGATGCGGTCGATTCCGGCGTTCTTCGAGCCGGCCCCGCGCCTGGAGCTGATGAACCAGCTGGGTCTCGAACGCTCGCTGATGTTCCCCACGCTGGCCAGCCTGGTCGAGGAGCGGCTGCGCGACGATCCGGTCGCGATTCACGTCATCATCCACGCGCTGAACGAATGGCTCGATGAGGTGTGGGGATTCAACTACCAGAACCGCATCTTCACCACCCCGGTGATCACCCTGCCCATCGTCGAGAAGGCGATCGAGGAGCTGGAGTGGGTGGTCAAACGCGGCGCCCGCGTCGTCCTGATCCGCCCCGCCCCGGTGCCCGGCTACCGCGGGCCGCGGTCGTTCGCGCTGCCCGAGTTCGACCCGTTCTGGCAGAAGTGCGTCGAGCACGACGTGCTGGTCGCGATGCACTCCAGCGACAGCGGATACTCCCGCTACACCTCCGAATGGGACGGCTCCGAGCAGGAGATGCTGCCGTTCCAGACCAACGCGATGAACATTCTCAACGAGTGGCGCCCGATTCAAGACGCGGTGGGCTCGTGGGTGATTCACGGCGCGCTGTTCCGGTTCCCGACGCTCAAGGTCGCCGTCATCGAGGCCGGGTCGAAGTGGATGTTCCCGCTGCTGGACAACATGGCCGAGGTCTGGAAGAAGGCACCCGAGGCCTTCCCAGGTAACCCGATGGAGGAGATCAAGAACCGCATCCACGTCAGCCCCTTCTACGAGGAGGGCATCGACGACCTGATCAACCTGATCGGCGTGGAGCGGGTGCTCTACGGTTCGGATTACCCGCATCCCGAGGGCCTGGCGGAGCCGACCCACTACGTGACTGCGCTCGAGCATCTCTCACTCGACGATCAGGCAAAGATCATGGGCGGCAACCTGTCTCGACTCGTCACGGTGTGACCTACCAGCCACGCTGGCAGACCATCCCCGAGATGGTCCTGAGCGCGGCGGACCGCTTCGGCGACGCGGAGGCGGTCGTCGATGGCCCGCTGCGGCTGTCGTTCACCGAGGTCGTCCAGCGGATTCGTTGCGCCGCAGGTGCGTTCGCCGAGTTTGGCGTCGCAAAGGGCGACCGGGTGGCCCTCTGGGCGCCGAACTCGGCCGAGTGGATCATCACCGCGTTCGGGATCATGACCGCGGGCGCGGTGCTGGTCCCGGTCAATACGCGCTTCAAGGCCGAGGAGGCTTCCGACATCGTTTCGCGCAGCGGCGCGAAACTGGTGATGGTCCGGCGGGGCTTTCTGGGGCAGGACTACGGTGTGGCCCTCGATGTGCCGATGATCGACGTGCAGTCGGACTTCCTCGGTAGCGGGTCGCCGTTCGAATGCGACGACATCGACGGCGACGATGTCTCCGACGTCATCTACACATCGGGTACCACCGGTCGGCCCAAGGGCGCCATGCTGAACCACCGACAGACGCTGCGGGCGTACGAGGAGTGGTCGACGCTGGCGGATCTGCGTCAAGGTGACCGCTACCTGATGATCAACCCGTACTTCCACACGTTCGGGTTGAAGGCCGGCCTTGTCGCATCCTTCCTGCGCGGGGCGACGATGCTGCCTGTGCCGGTATTCGATGTCGACCGTGTCGTGGAACTCATTGAGCGGGAACGCGTCACGATGCTGCCGGGACCGCCAACGCTGTATCACTCGCTGCTCACCGTCGGCGACAAGCGCAAGCTCGCGACGCTACGGGCCGCGGTGACCGGTGCTGCCGACATCCCGGTCGAACTGGTGCGGCGGATCCGCGACGAGATGCCGTTCCGGTCGTTGATGACGGGCTACGGGCTGACCGAGGCGGGCAACGTCACGTTGTCGCGGCCCGGCGACACGGCCGAGGACATCGCCACCACCGCGGGCCTGCCGTGCGATGGGGTCGAGGTGCGTATCGCCGACGACGGCGAGGTACTGGTGCGCGGCTACAACGTGATGAAGGGCTACCTCGGCGACCCGGATGCGACGGCGCAGGCGATCGACGCCGACGGTTGGCTGCACACCGGTGATCTCGGCGAGCTCACCGAATCGGGCCGGTTGCGGATAGTCGGGCGGAAGAAGGACATGTTCATCGTCGGCGGGTTCAACGCCTATCCCGCCGAGATCGAGGGTTTCCTGATGGAGCACCCCGCCGTCGCCCAGGCCGCGGTGATCGGGGTGCCCGACGAGCGGATGGGCCAGGTGGGCAAGGCGTTCATCGTGGCCAAGGACGGCGGTCCGGGGCCCGGCGCCGAGGATCTGATCGCATGGAGCCGCGAGCGAATGGCGGGATTCAAGGTGCCCCGGTATGTAGAGTTCCTCGACGAGTTGCCGTTGAACGCCACCGGCAAGGTGGTGAAAGACGACCTATATAAAAGACACGGCTGAGCATCCGCACAGCGTGTAAATAGCATTTCCGCAGGAAAGTCGGCCTTTGCGGGTGCCTGCGGAGGCCGGTATCGTCGCGGCGATACTCAGAAATGGATAATGGCATTCTCATGAGTAGTGGGCAGACAAGGAGGTCGCCGTGCCGTCATTTAGGCGCCGTGCGTCGGTGACCGACACTGACAAGGTCAGCGAACCGCCCAAGGAGCCTGTGGACGCCCCGGACGCGGCGAATGCGCTGGCACTGGCCGAGGAGGCCGAGGCGGAGGCGGCCGAAGCGGAGGCGATGGCCGCGGCGGCTCGTGCGAGGGCGCGGGCGATACGCCTGCGACGTGAGGCAGCGACCAGCGGATCCAAATCCACGAACGGTTCGGCCGCCGCTGTGCAGAGCGAACCGACCGAGACCGTGCCCGCTGACGAGGCGGAGCCGGAACGCGAGTCCGAGAGCGTCACGGACGACGCCGCGAACGATGAGGCTGTCGTCGCAGAGAAGTCCGACGCCCTCCTTGATGAGCCCGAAGTCCTCGATGAGCCCGAGGCCCCTGATGAGGCCGAGGATGCGCCCGACGAGGTGGAAGTGTCTTGGCGACGCGACCGCGGCCGGGTCCTCAAAATCGTCGCGATGACGCTGGCGATCCTGTGCACGGTCGCCTTGTTGGCGCTCAGCGCCATCATGGTCGTCGTCATGTCGTCGCAACGCCGTGATGCCGCCGCCGAACAGAAGCTGAATGCGGAGTACGCCGCCGCGGGTCGGCAAAGTGTCGTGACGCTGATGTCGTTGGACTTCAACAAGGCCCAGGAAGACGTGCAGCGCATCATCGACAATTCGACCGGCCAATTCAAGACGGACTTCCAGAACCAGGCGGCAGATTTCGTCAAGGTGGCACAGGACTCCAAGGTGGTCACCGACGTCACAATCAACTCCACCGCCGTTGAGTCGATGAGCCAGGACAAGGCCACCGTCTTGGTCGCGGCCACCTCGCGGGTGACGCAATTCTGCAGGGGCCAAACAGGAGCCGCGCGCGTGGCGGTTGTCGGTGGACCTGCAGAGAGACAGTGGGCAGATCAAGATGTCGAAAGTCGAGTTTGTGCCGTGACCAAGGACGAGAACACAAACGCAGGCGAAGACGAGCCCACTCTCGCCGAGACAAGCGAAGCCGTCGAGCTCACCGAACCGTCGAATGTCGATGAGGCGGCCTCCGCAGTCGACGAGCCGGCCGACGAGAGACGACGGTAAGGCCGCGGAGAACAACGCTATCCACGGGAGCGAGTCGCGCGGAGCGCGACGGTACATCGGCGCCATCCTGGTGGCGGCCGCGCTGGTCCTGTCGGCGGGGCTCGCCGTCGTGGCTGTATTTCTTCGAGTACCGAAACGGCCAGCAGACCGATGCGGCCGCATCGACAGCGGCGCTGGATGCCGCCAAGAGCGGCACCGTGTCGCTGCTGTCGTACTCGCCGGACACTCTCGACAAGGATTTCACCACCGCAAAATCGAACCTGACCGGCGACTTCCTGTCGTACTACACCCAGTTCACCACGGAGATCGTGACCCCGGCCGCCAAAGAGAAGCAGGTCAAGACGACTGCGTCGGTCGTCCGCGCCGGGGTATCCGAGATACATCCGGACTCCGCGGTGGTGCTGGTGTTCATCAACCAGGTCACCACGAGCAAGGAGAACCCCGACGGTGCATTTGCGGCCAGCGCCGTGAAGGTGGGGCTGACGAAGCTCGACGACCGCTGGCTGATCTCGGCATTCGACCCTGTGTAGTCGCGCAGTCGTGGAGCTTTCGGCGATTGTGCCGCTTCCGATTTCGATCGGAGACGAGGCGCCGTTCGTCCCGTTGGCCGGCGAGTCGTCATTGGTGCGTGTCGTGCGGGCGATGCTCGGCGCGGTGACCGAGCCCAGGAGAGTTGTCGTCGCCGCGGCGGAACGGCTCGTCGGCGAAGTTCGCCAAGACCTTGTATCTCATGGCCTCTCGTCGGTGAGCATCGCGAACGCTGGAGCACGTGCTACTCGGGCGCAGTGCTTATCCGCTGCACTGGAATACCTTGAGAACGAAGCGCTTTCGTCGCGTTATGTACTACTCCACGAGGTTTCGCGGCCGATGGTATCGGCGGGAGTATGGAACCGGGTTGTCGACGGCCTTCGTCAAGGCGACGGCGTCGTGATGCCCGCGCTGCCGGTCACCGACAGTGTGAAGGCCGTTGATGCGCGAGGGTCGGTGACTGCCACCGTTGATCGCTCGACGCTGCGCGCGGTGCAGTTTCCACGCGGATTCACCACCGGTCAACTGTCCCAGTTGATTTCGCTGCGCACGTCCGAGGACTTCGACGAACTCGCGGAGGCGATTCACGCCGGTGTGGCGATCACCCTCGTCGACGGTGACCCTGACGGGTTTCCGGCCGAACTGCCCAGGGACTCGCAGTTTCTCGAGGCAGTCATCGCGAGCCGGCGGCCGGACCTTCGCGACTCGTGAGGAGCCGTTCGGCAACGGCGATGTCGGGGGCGTAGGTGACCTTGAGGTTGCGTTGCTCGCCGCGGAACGTGCGCACCTCCGTATCGGTGAACGCCTCGACACACGACGACGTGTCGGTGCCCTCGAATCCTGCCCGGTCCGCAGCACGGTACGCCTCGAAGCAGCGGCGCGGCGCGGAACGCCTGTGGTGTCTGCACCCGCATCAGCGTCCCCGTGTCGCTCAACGACTCGGGGCGCGCGCCAGGGTCGCCCGTCACCACATCCGGAACCGGTATCGCGGGAATCGCCCCACCGAATTCGCGTGCAACCGAAAGCGCCGTGATGAACATGTCGGGACCTGCCACCGGCCGCGCCGCGTCGTGTATGAGCACGACGTCGATCGAGCCGGATTCGATGTCGGCGGCCAGGTATCGCAGCACGTTGAACTCGGAGGCGTGCCTGCTCTCGCCGCCCTCGACGAACTCGACTGTCGTGGAGGGCAGCTCCCGGCTCACCGTGTCCTGCGCAAGCTCGCGTTCACCGCGCCTGAACACCAACACCGTGCGGGCGATCCCCGGTACCCGTGTCAGCGCGTCCAGCGACCAGGACACCATCGTGCGGCCGGCCACCCGCAGATATGCCTTGTTGCCGTCGGCGCCGACACGGGTACCCATGCCGGCCGCGAGCACCACGCCAACGGCGTAGGGCCCCGACGACGCATTCATCCTCGTATCTTGACACTGTGCAGGGCCTTATTCGATGCTCCTCTCCTCCGCGCCCCATGACGTCGACCTCGTGATCGGCGCGGACGGTCACCACTCGGGCATCCGTGAGCTCGTGTTCGGCCCGGAGAGCCAGTTCATGCATCACCTCGGTGCGTATCTGTCGATCTACACCATCGACAACGTGCTCGACCTTCGTGATCGGACCGTGCTTTACAACGAGCCCCAGCGCTTCACCGGGATGGGTTGGGAGACAGGGCCGGTCGAAGGGGCGCACGGCGCTAACCGGCGCCCATCTGTTGGCCTACCACCTCGGTGGTGCTCAGATCCAGCGGAGGCATTCCGATTGTGGGAAAGTGGCTTCGGCCGAACGTGGCTCAGTCCGCCACGTCGAACGCCTTGAGCACTTTGGTCGGCGCGATGCGCACCACGAGCTCACCGGGCGCGCTGTTTCGGCGGCCGAACTCCTCGGCACGGTCGGCGCCCATGTAGCGGGCGCCGGTCCTGCTCGCGATGTCGACCAGTTCCTGAGGGTCTTCGCTGATGGAGGCCACGCCCTGGACCTGAACGAAGGAGTATGGCGGGCGCGGGTCGTCGACAGTCATCACCGCACGCGGATCACGCATCAGTGCGCGGCCTTTCGCGGTGGTCTTCCCGGTGTTGAACACCAATTGGCCGCCGTCGACGATAAACCAGACCGGCGCGACCAGCGGGCGTCCGTCAGCTGCCAGGTAACCCAGCATTCCGGTGCGGGTGCCTTCGGAGAGGAAAGCGATCACATCATCTGAGAGTGCGTCCACCCGACCACGGTAGGTCGCGACCACACCGCCGTCGACCGTCAGTCCTCAGCGTGGCGGTTGTAGTCCCACCGCTCCAGCCGCGTCTGCAGGTCGTAGACGCCCATGGCGGCCAGCGGTGCGCCGATCGAGACGCAGATGAACACCAACGTCGTCATGGTTCGCCCGCTTCGGTGATGTCAGTGGTGGCGGTCGCGATCGATCGGTGCACATGGACGGAGCGGATCGACCCGCATTTGTGGTGTGGCGGGACCTTGTCTGTGCCGTGGCCCAGCGTCTCGAGGGCACTGGTCCGCATGCCGTGGTACCGGTCGCGCTCATGAGCGACCCAGGGCTCGGCCCATCTGTCGAGCAGCTCCCCCGCCCGAAGCAGCGGAAGCAGGTCGGCCACCAGCCGTGGATCGATTTCACCGCCGAGCAGTTGCTCGATGAGATCGACGGAGTCATGCCAGTCGACCGAGACCTCCGGTGCCAGCTGGATGTGCTGGGGATCGGTGATCAACAGTGGGTCAGCGCCGGCGGGCCGTAGCCGCCACATCGCGGACCGCAGGCTCGCGACCGCCCTGCGGGTCTGTGCATGCGGCCACAGGGTGGCACACACCCAGAGACGGTGCACGGGCTTGCGCTTCAGCGCGATGAGCGCGACGAACCGTTGGCAGGCCGGCGGCAGGTCGACGGGTTGTTCACCGTGGTGAACAGCGAATCCGCCAAGGAGATGCAGCGAGAACTCGGCCATGCTTCGATCGTGTAGCCGCGCAGGCCCCCGGGCATGCGTAGTGCACTACTCCTTTTGCGGACGCACACACTCGCGGTGCGGTGAGATGTATCGGGAAAGGACGGGTCCAATGAGCGAGACGCAGGAGCGGCCGACAGCTGTCCAGCACCGGGTTCGGCGGATGTCGGGTCGCGACCCGAACGAGCAGCATCGGGTGGCCACACCGCTCGAGCTGCTGTTCGACCTGACGTTCGTGATCGCCTTCGGCATCGCCGCGAATGAATTCGCCCATCAGCTCGCCGAGAACCATGTCGGCGCAGGCGTCCTCGGTTTTGCGCTCGCGACCTTCGCCGTGACCTGGGCCTGGATCAACTTCAGCTGGTTCGCGTCGGCCTATGACACCGACGACTGGGTCTACCGCCTGATGACCATGCTGCAGATGGTCGGCGTCATCATCATGGCGCTGGGCTTCCCGCCGATGTTCGCATCGATCGAGCACGGCGAACACGTCGACACCCGGGTGCTGGCGGCCGGCTACGTGATCATGCGAATTGCGTTGGTGGGGCAGTGGTTACGCGCGGCCAAGCAGGATCCTGCGCGCCGTGCGGCCTGCCTCACCTATGCGCGTGTGGGTCACCGTTGCGCAGGCCGGCTGGATTGCGGGCACCATCGTGCACACCTCGATCCCGGTGACGTTCGTGATGGTCGCGCTGCTGATCGGCATCGAGACCATGGGCCCGGTCCTCGCGGAGAGGAAGGCCCGCACGCCGTGGCACCCGCATCACATCGCCGAGCGCTACAGCCTGCTCACCATCATTGCGCTCGGCGAGGGCGTGGTCGGCACCGTGGCGTCGCTGTCGGCGGTGGTCAGCGCGCAGGGCTGGTCGTTCGACGCGGTGTTCGTGGTAGTCGCGGGCGTCGGGTTGACCTTCGGAATGTGGTGGTCGTACTTCGTGGTGCCGCAGGCGGAACTGCTGCGTGCGCACCCCGAGCGGTCGTTTTGGTTCGGATATCTGCCCATCGTGATGTTCGGCGCGATCGTGGCCACCGGCGCGGGTCTGCACGCCGCGGCGTACTACATCGAGCACCATTCCAAGCTCGGATCCACCGAGACGGTGTTGGCGGTGGCGCTGCCCGTCGGGATATACATCGCGTCCCTCTACCTCTTGTATGCGGTGATCGTGCGGACGATCGACGCGTTCCATCTCCTCCTCCTGGTACTCACCGCTGTTGTGCTGGCCATCGCGGTCTGGCTGGCCGACGCGGGCTATTCGATGGCCAACTGCCTGTTGGTCGTCACTCTGGCGCCGATGGTGACGGTGATCGGCTACGAGGTGGTGGGCCATCGGCACGCCGCGCAGGCCGTCGCCAAGTGCCTGGAGACCGCGGCTGAGTAGCGGGTTTAGCCACCCGGCAACGGTGGTACGCCTCTGAACAGTCTCGTGCACAGTCACCGCGAGGAGTGCCACGATGCCGAAGACGACGAAGGACGGCGACGCGAAAAAGAGCGAGCTGCCGAGCACGCTGCGCAAGTCGGAAGCCAAGGCGCAGCGCACTTTCGCGAAGGTCCACGATGCGGCGGCCGAGCAGTATGGGGAAGGTGAACGCGCACACCGGACCGCCTTCGACGCGCTGAAGCACAGCTACGAGAAGGTCGGCGACCATTGGGAACCCAAGGCCGAGAAGGGTCCGTCGGATTCGCGGGCCGCCAGCGGCGGGCCAAACCCGAGCGGGAAGTCCGCTGAGGGTGTCGATGCCAATGCCTCGAAGCGGCACCTGATGGATATCGCACGGCGCCTGGATATTTCGGGCCGCTCCACCATGAGCAAGGGTGAGCTGGTCTCGGCCATCAAGAAGGCCAATCGCCGAGCCACCGCGCGCAACCGCTAGCTCAGCCGCGTCTCGAAGCTCTCGAGCAGCATCCGGTCGGAAACTTGCGAACGGTCCGGTGCCCCAGTTCGAGTCGCATCTGTTGTCGCGCCTTGCGGCGGGTGATGAGGATGCCGACGACCGCGAGGACCCAGATCACGTATTGGACGGTCCACGCCGACCGGAACGCATCGAACGAATAGCCGCCGGCGGCATCGATTATCATGCCCATCGCCTGCATGACCAGCAGTGAGGCGACGAAGCCGCCCATGTTCACCATGCCTGTCGCGGTGCCCAGCGTGGCCCTCGCGTTGAACGTGCGCGCGAAGTCGAAACCGACCATCGACCCCGGGCCGCCAACCGAGATCACCACGATCAACACCACCAGCAGCCACAGCGGCGCCTTGCCCGGCAGCGCCAGCACCACCGTCCACACCAGGGCGTTGCTGGCGATGATGGCCAACACCAACCGCGACCTTCGGTGCGGGTGGCGGCCGGTGAAGATGCCGATCACGATGCCCGCGCGAGATGGCCGCGATGACGGAGATCGTCAGAAGGATCCCGGCGACGTGGCTGGACACCCCCTGGGCCACCGTCAGATACGGCACCCCCCACATCAACGCGAAGACCGTGACGGAGAACTGGGTGCCCATGTGGGTGAAGAAACCCAGTCGGGTACCCGGTCGCAGCCACACCGTCTTGACGCTGGCCAGGGTTTCGCGCGATGGACGTGGTTTCGGTTTCGACGACGTCGGCCGCCGGGCGTGTTCTGCACCAGGACCAGCGTGAGGACCATCGACATGACGCCGAGTCGCGGCCACCGAAACGTAGGCGGTGGTCCAGCCCGATCCGGCGAGGACGGCGAAGAAGGGGATCGCCGAGAGCACCTGGCCGAGTTGTCCGCAGATTCCGGTCAGCTGCGTGACCAACGGAACCTGCCGGGGCGTGAACCAGTGCGGCACCAGGCGCAACACGGAGATGAAAGTGAGCGCGTCGCCCAGGCCGAGCACCGCGCGCGCGGCAATGGCGGCAGGCAGGGACTCGGTGAACGCCAGCACGAGTTGGCCCGACGCCATCAGCGCGGCACCCGAGATGATGAGCGCCTTGGAGCCGAATCGGTCGAGCAGCAGACCGGCAGGGACCTGCGCAGCGGCGTAGACGATGACCTGCAGCACGACGAATGTCGACAGCACGCTGGGGCTGGCGTTGAAACGGTCCGCCGCGTCCAGGCCGGAGACACCCAGCGTGGTGCGGTCGAGAACGGCCACGATGTAGGCGAAGAGTCCGGTGGCCCAGACGATCCAGGGACGCACGCCGAACCTTTCATCACAACCGTTCATCTTGATGTGCGTCGACTTCATCGTCCCGCACCGACCGGGTCCCGAAGCCAATTGCGCGGCGTGAATTCACTCACCAGCGCGTCCGGGCGACGACCGAATCGAGTTGGCTGAAACTGCGCGTGCCGTGCAGAGACGAATTTCGACCGGCGTCAATATATCGCAGATGGTGACGCATTCGATGAATAGCTGGCAAGTCATCGGCGAGAGGCGTCCAAGTTTCGCTCGCAAACACTGTCTCGCGCTAAAGTGGTCGCATGAATCGACGCGGCGCAGTGCTCACCCGCGCCACGGAGACGTCCGGGGTGCGTTGCGTTGGCTGAGTACCGACTCGACGAGCTCGCGCAGATCTCCGGTGTGAGCGCCCGCAATATCCGCGCCTACCGGGAGACGAGGGCTGCTCGACCCGCCGCGGCGGGTGGGCCGGTCGGCGTTCTACGACGACTACCACTTGTCGCAGCTCCGAACGATCAACCAACTGCTTCGCCGGGGCTTCAACTCGGCTCACATCGCCGAGTTCTTCGCGAGCATGCGCCAAGGCGCCGACCTCGCCGACATCCTGGGAATTCAGCGCGCCGTCCTGGGACCGGAGCAGGCCGCCGAGCCTCGAGGAGGGCCGGCGGTCGACCGGCGCGCAGCGGGGACCCCGCGGCCCGCCGTCGACATCGATCCCGACGGCGACGAGGCGCGCCGGCTAGTCGAACACGGCCTCGCCGAGCTGGCCGACTCCAGGGTGATCATGATCGATCCGAAGATCGGTGAGATCGTGGCCCGAACGTCGGACCAGCTGCTCTACGTGCGCGCGCTGTTGCACATCTTCGAAGCGACGCGGGACGCCATCGACGGCTTGGCGGCCGGATTCGTGCACGCGCTGGAGGAGTTCATAGCCGACAGGTTCGGAAAGGGCTACGACCCGAAGCCGGAGGAGATCGGTGAGTTGAGCCAGATCGTCCAGGACTACCGGGATCTGTGGAGCGGCGTCGTGTCGGATCGCCTGGACAAGTCGCTGCACCAGCAGATGGCAAGCTCCGGATCCGACTACGCCGCCGGAGTCCTGCTGAGTGGCCAGCCGGAGGCGAAGGCGCCACGGGCGTCCGAGCCGCGCAAGTCCTAGCGCCCTACACGCGGGTGGCCGCGGGGTCGCCGCCGAAGCGCTGGGCAAGCCAAACCGGAATGATTGCGACGATCGTCAGCGCCGCGGCGACCACGTTGATCACGGGAGCCTGGTTGGGGCGGAACAGATTTCCGAAGATCCAGATCGGCAGCGTCTGCACCGTCGGTCCGGCAGTGAATGTCGTCACCACGATCTCGTCGAAGGAGAGTGCGAACGCCAGTATCGCCCCGGCGACCAGCGCGCCGCGCATCATCGGGAATGTCACGTATCGGAAGGTCTGCCACGGCGACGCGCCGAGGTCCGAAGATGCCTCTTCGAGGCCGGTGCCCGTTCGACGCAGTCGCGCCTGAGTGTTGTTGAACACGATGACGATGCAGAAGGTGGCGTGCCCGATGATGACGGTCGCCAGGCCGAGCGTCATACCCAGAGCGGAGGTGAACGTCGCGTTCAAGGCGATACCGGTGACGATGCCGGGAAGCGTAATCGGCAGCACCACAAGAAAACTCACCACGTGCTTGCCGAAGAAGTCGTACCGCTGCACGGCGAACGCCGCCATGGTGCCCAGTACCAGTGCGATCACCGTCGCGCCGAGCCCAACCACGGCCGAGTTGGCCAGCGCCCGCCACATGCCCTCGCTGTTCCATGCGTCGGCCCACCACGCCAGCGTGAATCCGGTTGGCGGGAACGCGAAACTCCGCGACGAGTTGAAGGCGTTGATCACCACGAGTAGCAGCGGCGCGTAGAGGAACACCAGCACCAGTACGGCCCATGCGCGGACCGCTCGTCGCGCACCTGTCGACAGCATCAGACGTTCTCCAGGGCGCCCGTGCGCCGCATCGCGAGCAGATACAACACGATGGCCAGCAGAGGGATGAGCGACAGCGCCGCGGCGAGCGGTTGGTTGTTGGCGGTGACGAGCTGGCCGTAGATGATGTTTCCCAGCATCTGAGTCTTGCCGCCGACGATCGTCACGGCGATGTAGTCGCCCAGCGAAAGCGAGAACGTGAAGATCGAACCCGCCGCGATGCCTGGGAACACCAACGGCGCCACCACCATCCGCAGGGTGGACAGATCGGAGGCGCCCAGATCGGAGCTCGCGTCGATGAGCGAATCAGGCACCCGCTGAAACGCCGCGAACACGGGAATCACCATGTAGGGCAACCACAGGTACGCCAGCGTGACCACAGTGGCGATCAGCCCGTAGCCCGGGGTGTAGCCGGTCGCGTACGACAGCGGGCCCTCCGGCGATAACAACATCCGCCACGCGTAGGCCTTCACCAGGTAGCTGGCCCACAGCGGCGTCGTCACGGCCACCACCAACGCCAGACGCACCCGCGGGCTGGCGATCTTGGCCATGTAGAACGCCAGCGGCACGGCAAGAACCGCGCAGATCACCGTCACCGACAGCGCCACCGCGATGGTGCGCATGGTCGCGGTGCGGAACACGGCGTCGGTCAGCACTCGTACGATGTTGTCGCCGGTGAAGGTGTGCACCACCGCGCCGGTGAACTCGTTCGTGGTCCAGAAGGCCGAAACCAGCAGCACCGCAAGTGAACCCAGGTAGGCCAGCACCAGCCAGGCCATCGGCGGCACAAGCAGGAACGCCAGGCTTATTCGGCGACTCAGAGAGACTGAAGCGATCGGTCAGCTGCTGCGCCGCGTTGCCTCAACCCTTGATCTGCTGCCACTTGTCGACCCACTCGTTGTAGGCCGTGCAGTTGTCGCCACTGCCGTCGACGCACTCCTTCTGTGGCGTGGTCCAGTACCGGATCTGGGATGCGAATTCCTCGTCGGTGGCGTGATAGATGTCGCAGAAGTCCTTCTCGCTGGTGTGCTCGCACGCCTTGGTGTTCGCGGGCGCCTCACCGAAGTACTCGGCCACCTGCGCGTTGACCTCCGGCGAGGTGATCCAGTCCATCCACTTGTACATGCAGTTGGGGTGGGCGGCCTTCGACGAGAGCATCCAGGTATCCGACCAGCCGGTCGCGCCCTCCTTCGGCAGCACCGTATTGACCTGAACCTTATTGTCCGTGCCGATCGTGTTCGCGATCACCTGCCAGGTGGTGCCGATCACCGAGGTGCCTGACTCGAAGGCCTGCACCTCCTTGGTGTAGTCCGCCCAGTACTCGCCGACGTTCTCGTGCTGCTTCTTGAGCAATTCGGTTGCGGCGTCGAGCTGTTCGGGCGTCAGCGAGTAGGGATCCTTGATACCCAGGTCCGGCTTCGTCTTGGACAGATACAGCGCGGCGTCGGCGATGTAAATGGGGGAGTCGTACGCGGTGACCCTGCCCTTGTACTTGCTTGAATCGTCGAACACGGCCGACCACGAATTGGGCGCGTCACGGACCACATCGAGGTTGTACATCAGCAGGTTCGCGCCCCAGCCGTGCGGGATCCCGTACATCTGACCGTCCACCGAATTCCATGACTTGTCTTTGAGGAATGACGAGATATCCGCGTAGTTGGGCACCAGTGAAGTGTTCACGGGGGCAACGTCGCCCGCGTAGATCAGCCGCAGGCGTGGCGTCGCCGGACGCCGAGACGCCGTCGTATTGGCCGGACCGCATCAGCTGCACCATCTCGTCGGACGTGTTGCCGATCTTCACGTTCACCTGGCATCCCGTCTGCTTCTCGAACGGGGTCACCCAGTCGATGGGCGGGGTCGTTGGAGCCGTCCTCGGCGTAGCCGGCCCACGCGATGATGTTCAGCTGGCCTTCGCCATCGCCGACGGCGCCTAGAGGCTCCATTTTTGGTGGTGCTTGGCCGCTTTCGCTGGATTTGTCGGAGCTGCAGGAGGTGGTGAAGCCCACGACCAACGCGGCACAAGCGGTCAGCGCGAGTCCGATTCGGGCGGCGGTGAATGAACGTGACGGCATTTCGCTACTCCTCGACTGTCAGGGTGTGTATTGCTTTTTCCGGCCATGCCAACGTGATCGGACTACCGTGGCGCATGTCCGGCGGCAGCCATGTGCTGGCGGTGAGAACGGTGGCGGTGAGGGTGACACCGACGCGCGTGTCGGCGGTGATCCGGGTGGTGGGCCCGGCATAGATGATCTCGGACACCGTCCCCTCGGCCGTGCGCACGCCTGGCACCGAGTCGGTCCCCGGCGCGAAGACCCCGATGCGCTCGGGCCGCACCACGAACATTCCGGCGCGACCGACGAGTTCCTTCGCCGCGACGCCGTCGAGCACATTGGATGTCCCGACGAAGTCGGCGACGAAGCGGTTGACCGGGCTCTCGTAGACGTCGCGTGCCGCGCCGATCTGTTCGATGCGTCCGTCGTTGAACACCGCGAGCCGGTCGCACAGCGTCAGCGCCTCGTCCTGGTCGTGGGTGACGATGACGAAGGTGATTCCGACCTCACGCTGAATCGACTTCAGTTCGATCTGCATCTGTTCGCGGAGCTTGAGATCCAGCGCGCCGAGTGGTTCGTCGAGCAGCAGCACGCGGGGCCGCCCGACCAGGGCGCGGGCCAGGGCGATGCGTTGACGCTGGCCGCCGGACAGCTGCTCCGGCCTGCGTTGTGCATAGTCGGGCAGCCGCACCATGTCCAACGCGTCGGCGGTGCGACGGCGGCGTTCGGCCTTGGCCACCCCGCGCACCTTCAGCCCGTACTCGATGTTCTGCGCCACCGTCATATGCGGGAACAGTGCGTATTCCTGGAACACGGTGTTGACGTCGCGGCGCCGCGCCGGTAGCTGCGGTGACGTCGACGCCACCGAGTTTGATCACGCCAGCGGTGGGTTGTTCGAATCCGGCGATCATCCGCAACACCGTCGTCTTGCCAGATCCCGAGGGTCCCAGGATGGCGAACAACTCCCCGTCGGCGACCGCGAGGTCCGCACCCTCGACGGCGACGGTCTTGTTGCCGAACGAACTTGTTGCCGAACTCCTTTCGGACGCCGATCAACTCGACCTGTGGATCATCAACGGCAGCAGAGAAATTCACAGCCGACTCTGAGCTGACCGTCTCCGAGGGCATGGCCAATCGTATGAATTCGAATCGTTGGGCGCACAGGCATTGCGGATTTCGTGGCGCGAGCCCGTGTTGGACCAGGTTTCCGTGTTGGCGGTGAAACGACCGCCACTGGCGGCTCGTCGTGGCTCTCAGCCTTCGCTCGGCTACCTGGCTGAACCGTGTGAGTCGAAATCTTGATACCACTGTGACCAGTGGCGCTGGCGTGAAAATTGATGCAATTGTCGTACTCTGTGGCACGTGTCAATATCGCGCCGCGACCTGCTGAAAGGCGCCGCAGCGGCGCCTGCGGCGCTCGCCCTGGCGTCCGGCGCTGGCGCGCGCCCATCGGCGTCGGCGGCGCAGCCGGGAGTCCTGCTCGACTACGCGGCAGGTGTCATCGGGGCTGCCGAGCTGCGCGCATCGGGCGCACTCGGCGCCATCCGGTACGTATCCGACCGGCGCCCCGGCGGCGACTGGATGCTGGGAAAGCCGATCCAGCTTCCCGAGGCCCGCGACCTCTACGGCAACGGGCTGAAGATCGTCTCCTGCTATCAGTACGGCAAGCAGGACACCGCCGACTGGCTGGGTGGGCAGAATGCCGGGGTCGCGCACGCCAAGCGGGGTTGGCAGCTACATGTGGCCGCCGGGGGATCCTACGGAGCGCCGATCTACGCCTCGATCGACGACGACCCGTCCTACGACCAGTACAAGCAGCAGGTTGCGCCCTATCTGCGGGGCTGGGAGGCGGTGTTGGGCCATCAGCGGGTCGGCGTGTACGCCAACTCCAAGACCATCGAGTGGGCGTTGCAGGACGGCTTGGGCGTCCTACTTCTGGCAGCACAACTGGGGATCGCCGGGGAAAGTCGCCCACCCGGCCGCGCATTTGCATCAGGTGGAGATCGACAAGCGGTCCGTCGGGGGCATCGGGG
Source organism: uncultured Actinomycetota bacterium (assembly GCA_963766945.1). Lineage (GTDB taxonomy): Bacteria > Actinomycetota > Actinomycetes > Mycobacteriales > Mycobacteriaceae > Mycobacterium. The sequence continues at coordinate 14,514 of CAVYCT010000028.1, read as the reverse complement.
TGGACATCAACCAGATTCTCAAGCCCCGATTCGGACAGTGGGACTAAACCTTACCGACTAGTAAGTATTCAGCCAGCAAACTATTGTCGGTCGCCGACGTCGTCAGACGAGACAAATCTCGACCGAACTGTCCACTCGAAGCACAGCGATGTCCCAGGTGAGACGGGGCGAAATTTTTACATAACGATTCGATAACAATACTGCCTTGATCTGCGCTGTTGCGCCTACTCGACCGTAACCACCTGCATGCAGGACGTTTGTCCCGGATAGGTTCCGCCGGTCTCCGGAGGCCGGTGTTATCCAAGCTCTTGGTTACCCGTGCGTAGAACTCGCTAGTAACCATCTGAGGCGCGAAAATGGTGCTGTCTCTTATGACACTCTTAGTGCAGCTGGAGTGTCCGCTGGGCCGCGATCGCAGACGGTGCCTGAACCGGCCGGATTCGACGCCGAATCGCATGGCCCGCAGGGTTGCGGCGCCATCACAGCCTCTAGAGACACAGCCGACAGACGAGCGATACGCGCAAGACAGTACCGAGGGAGATAACAAGACGTGACGATCTACGAGCAGCACCGAGTGTCCGCCGACCGTAAGACCGCGCGCCCGGAGTCCCATGCCGGGACCCAGCCCTGGTCGATCGGCTGCACGCCGGTGAACCGTATGCCGTCATCTTCGGTGGTCAGGGCGGCGAATGGCTGGAGAACCTCGAAGAACTGGTCAGCTCCGCGGGCATCGAGTCCGAGATCAGCGAGCTTGTCGCCGAGGCCGAACTGCTCCTCGAGCCGCTCGCCCGCGACCTGGTCGTCGTGCGGCCGATCGGCTTCGAGCCGATGAAGTGGATCCGCAGCCTGGCCGCAGACGAGCCGACTCCCGACCGCCAAGGACCTCATGACCGCCGCGATCTCGGGGCCCGGCATCCTGCTGACACAGATGGCGGCGATCCGCGCCCTCGAGCGCCAGGGCCTCGATCTGGTTGGGCATCCGCCCGTCGCGATCGCCGGTCACTCACAGGGCGTCACCGCCGTCGAGTCGCTGCAAGGCCGCCGGAGCCGCGAGATGTCGAGGTGCTGGCAATGGGTCAGCTGATCGGCGCCGCGGGCTCGCTGGTGTCCCGCCGTCGCGGCATGGTGCGCAGGGGTGACGAGTCGCCGATGCTCTCGGTGATCAACGTCGACCCCGACAAGATCGCCGAGCTGCTCACGATTTCGCACAGGACGTCCGCACCGTGCAGGCGCCCGCGCTTTCGATCCGCAACGGCAGGCGGGCCGTCGTCATCACCGGCACCCCCGAACAGCTGTCCCGGTTCGAGCTGTACTGCGAGAAGATCACCGAGAAAGAAGAGGCGGAGCGTAAGAACAAGCTGCGCGGCGGCGCCGTCTTCCGTCCTGTCTTCAATCCGGCTCCCGGTGGAGGTCGGTTTCCACACCCCGCGCCTGGCCGACGGCGTCACTCTGGTCGACGAGTGGGCAGCAAAGGTCGGTGTCGACGCCGCGCTCGCGCGGTTGATGGCGGAGAAGATCTTCATCGACCATGTCGACTGGGTCGCGCAGGTCGAGGAACTGCACGACGCCGGCGCCCGCTGGATCATCGACCTGGGCCCGAGCGACACCGCGACGCGCCTGACCGCGCCGGTGATTCGCGGCCTGGGAATCGGCATCGTCGCCGCCGCCACCCGGGAAGGCCAGCGCAGCTTGTTCACCGCCGGCGCGGCGCCCGAGATCCAGCCGCCGTACTCCGAGCTACGCGCCGACGCTGGTGGAGCTGCCCGACAAGTCGGTCAAGCTGTCGACCAAGTTCACCCGGCTGACCGGACGGTCGCCGATCCTGCTCGCGGGCATGACGCCGACGACCGTCGACGCCAAGATCGTCGCCGCGGCCGCGAACGCCGGCCACTGGGCCGAGCTGGCCGGCGGCGGCCAGGTCACCGAGGAGATCTTCGAGGCCCGCATCGCCGAGCTGACCGGACTGCTGGAGCCCGGCCGCGCGGTGCAGTTCAACTCGCTGTTCCTCGACCCGTACCTGTGGAAGCTGCAGGTCGGTGGAAAGCGGTTGGTGCAGCGGGCCCGTCAGTCGGGTGCGCCGATCGACGGTCTCGTCGTGTCCGCAGGCATCCCCGATCTCGAGGACGCCGTCGACCTGATCGACGAGCTCAACAGCGTCGGCATCAGCCACGTGGTGTTCAAGCCCGGCACGATCGACCAGATCAAATCCGTCATCAAGATCGCGGCCGAGGTGCCCGGCAAGGACGTGATCGTCCACATCGAGGGCGGCCGCGCCGGCGGGCACCACTCCTGGGAAGACCTCGACGATCTGCTGCTGAGCACTTACTCGGAGTTGCGCAAGCTGTCCAACATCACGATCTGCGTCGGCGGCGGAATCGGAACACCCGAACGGGCGGCCGAATACCTTTCCGGCCGTTGGGCCAACGCCTACGGCTTCCCCGTGATGCCCGTCGATGGCATCCTGGTCGGCACCGCGGCGATGGCGACCGATGGAGTCGACCACGTCGCCCGCGGTCAAGCAGATGCTGGTCGACGTCAACGGCACCGACCAGTGGATCAGCGCCGGAAAAGCCCAGGGCGGCATGGCTTCCAGCCGCAGCCAGCTCGGGGCCGACATCCATGAGATCGACAACGCCGCCTCTCGATGCGGGCGGCTGCTCGACGAGGTCGCCGGCGACGCTGACGCAGTTGCCGCACGCCGCGACGAGCTGATCGCCGCGATGGCCGACACCGCCAAGCCGTATTTCGGCGACGTCGGTGACATGACCTATCTGCAGTGGCTGCAGCGCTACGTCGAATTGGCGATCGGCGACGGCGACAGCACCGCCGACACCGCGGCGCCGGGCAGTCCATGGCTGGCCGACACGTGGCGCGACCGGTTCGCCGAGATGCTCAAGCGAGCCGAAGCGCGGCTGCATCCCCATGACTCGGGGCCGATCGACACGCTGTTCGGCGATGATGCGGAAGGCCAAGCGCTGCTGGAGAACCCGCGAGCAGGCGCTCACCAAGCTGCTCGAGCGCCATCCCGACGCCGAGACGATCCAGCTGCATCCCGCCGATGTCCCGTTCTTCGTCACGCTGTGCAAGGCGCTGGGCAAGCCGGTCAACTTCGTGCCGGTCATCGACAAGGACGTGCGCCGTTGGTGGCGCAGCGACTCGCTGTGGCAGGCGCACGACGCGCGCTACACCGCCGACGAGGTGTGCATCATCCCCGGCACGCAATCGGTGGCAGGCATCACCCGCGTCGACGAGCCGGTCGGTGAGCTGCTCGACCGCTTCGAGCAGTCCGCGATCGACGATGTGCTGACGTCGGGCGCGACGCCGACGCCAGTAGTCTCGCGACGCCAGGCGCGCGCCGACGTCACCGGCCCGCTTTCGGTCGTGCTCGACTCGCCCGACGTGCTGTGGGCCGGCCGCACCGCCGTCAACCCGGTGCACCGCATCGGCGCGCCCGACGAGTGGCAGGTCAACGAAAACCGCAGTGCCACACACCCTTCCACCGGCTCTCGACTGGAGCTCACCGGTGACACCGTCACGCTCAGCGTGCCGCTTTCCGAGGTGTGGATCACCATCCGCTTCACGCTGCCGTCGTGCACGGTCGACGGCGGCATGCCGGTCGTCACCGTCGAGGACGCCTCTGCCGCCATGCGCTCGGTGCTGGCCATCGCCGCCGGTGTCGACGGACCCGACGCGCTGCCGCCGGTGCAGGACAACACCGCCAAGGTGACGGTCGCCTGGGACCCCGAGCAGGTCGCTGACCACACCGGCGTGACCGCGACATTCGGTGCGCCGCTGGCGCCCGGTCTGACGCTGATTCCCGATGCGCTTGTCGGCCATTGCTGGCCCGCGGTCTTCGCCGCCATCGGCGCTGCGCTCACCGACGACGGATTCCCGGTCGTGGAGGGTCTGCTGAGCCTGGTGCACCTGGACCACGCCGCGCATCTGGTGGCGCCGATGCCCGGCGAGCGAGCCGAACTGACCGTCACCGCAACGGCTTCGGCGGCAAGCGACACCGAGTACGGGCGTGTCATCCCGGTATCGGTGCGCATCTCCGACGCCAACGGCACCGTGCTCGCCACGCTCGAAGAGCGGTTCGCGATCCGCGGCCGCAGCGGCTCGGCCGAACTGCAGGACCCGCCGCGCGCCGGCGGAGCGATCACCGATAACGCGACTGATACGCCGCGCCGCCGCCGCCGCGACGTCGCCGTCGTCGCGCCGACCGATATGAGCGCATTCGCGGTCGTGTCCGGTGACCACAACCCCATTCACACCGATCGGGCCGCCGCGCTGCTCGCCGGGCTGAAAACGCCGATCGTGCACGGCATGTGGCTCTCGGCTGCCGCCCAGCACGCGGTCACCGCGACCGATGGCAAGCCCGGTCCGCCTGCCCGCGTGGTCGGCTGGACCTCCCGATTCCTGGGGATGGTGCTTCCTGGCGATCAGATCGACTTCCGCGTCGACCGCGTCGGGATCGACCGCGGCGCAGAGATCATCGAGGTCACCGCGAAGGTCGACAACGAGCTGGTGATGTCGGCGACCGCGCAATTGGCCGCGCCCAAGACGGTCTACGCGTTCCCCGGCCAGGGCATCCAGCACAAGGGCATGGGCATGGAGGTGCGGGCCAGGTCCAAGGCGGCCCGCAAGGTGTGGGATACCGCGGACAAGTTCACCCGCGACACACTGGGCTTCTCGGTGCTGCACGTCGTGCGCGACAACCCGACCAGCCTGATCGCCTCCGGCGTGCACTATCAGCACCCCGAGGGCGTGTTGTACCTGACGCAGTTCACCCAGGTCGCTATGGCGACCGTGGCCGCCGCGCAGGTCGCCGAGATGCGTGAGCAGGGCGCGTTCGTCGAGGATGCGATCGCCTGCGGGCACTCGGTCGGTGAGTACACCGCGCTGGCGTGCGTCAGCGGCGTCTACGAGCTGGACGCGCTGCTGGAGGTGGTCTTCCACCGCGGCAGCAAGATGCACGACATCGTGCCCCGCGATCACCTCGGCCGGTCCAACTACCGGCTGGCGGCGATCCGGCCGTCACAGATCGACTTGGACGACGACGACGTGCCCGCGTTCGTCGACGGCATCTCGGAGCGCACCGGCGAGTACCTACAGATCGTCAACTTCAACCTGCGTGGGTCGCAGTACGCGATCGCGGGCACCGTCCGCGGGCTCGAGGCCCTCGAGGAAGAGGTCGAGAAGCGGCGCGAGATCAGTGGCGGGAAGCGGTCGTTCATTCTGGTGCCCGGCATCGACGTGCCATTCCACTCCTCGGTGCTGCGAGTGGGCGTCGCCGACTTCCGTCGCTCGCTGGATCGGGTGATGCCGCGCGATCAGGATCCGGACCTGATCGTCGGCAAGTACATCCCGAACCTCGTGCCACGGCCGTTCACCCTTGACCGCGACTTCATCCAGGAGATCCGCGATCTGGTGCCCGCCGAGCCGCTCGACGAGATCCTCGCCGACTACGACACGTGGCGAAACGAGAAGCCGAGCGAGCTCTGCCGCAAGGTCGTCATCGAGTTGTTGGCATGGCAGTTCGCCAGCCCGGTGCGGTGGATCGAGACGCAGGATCTGCTCTTCATCGAGGAGGCCGCCGGTGGTCTGGGCATCGAGCGTTTCGTCGAGATCGGTGTCAAGTCAATGCCGACCGTCGCGGGCCTGGCCACCAACACGTTGAAGCTGCCCGAATATTCGCACAACACAACTGAAGTGCTGAACTCCGAGCGGGATGCCGCGGTGCTGTTCGCAACGGACACCGATCCCGAGCCGGACTTCGACGACGTCGAAGAGACGTCCGCACCCGCCGCAGAAGAGGCCGCGCCTGCCGAGGCGGCGCCCGCAGCGCCTGCGCCTGCCGCACCCGCCGCTCCCAGCGGCGGTCCGCGGCCGGACGATCTGACCTACGACGCGGCCGAAGCCACCATGGCGCTGATCGCGCTGTCGGCGAAGATGCGTATCGACCAGATCGAGCCGCTGGACTCCATCGAGTCCATCACCGACGGCGCGTCATCGCGGCGCAACCAGCTGCTGGTCGACCTGGGCTCCGAACTCAACCTCGGTGCCATCGACGGGGCGGGCGAAGCTGACCTGGCGGGCTTGAAGGGACAGGTCACCAAGCTGGCCCGCACCTACAAGCCTTATGGCCCAGTGCTTTCCGACGCCGTCAACGATCAGCTGCGCACGGTCCTCGGACCGTCCGGCAAGCGGCCGGCGTACATCGCCGAACGGGTCAAGAAGAACTGGGAGCTCGGCGACGGCTGGGTCAAGCACGTGACGGTCGAGGTCGCACTCGGCACGCGCGAAGGATCCAGCGTGCGCGGCGGTGACCTCGGCGGGCTGCATGACGGCGCGCTCGGCGATGCGGCGACCGTCGACAAGGTCATCGACGCGGCGGTGGCCGCGGTCGGTGCGCGAAAGGGTGTGGCGGTGTCGCTGCCCTCGGCTGCCGGCGGCGGCGGTGGTGGTGTCGTCGACTCGGCCGCTCTGGGCGAGTTCGCCGCCAAGGTCACCGGCCCCGACGGCGTGCTGGCATCGGCGGCCCGCTTGATCCTGGGCGAGCTCGGCCTGAACACCCCCGTCCATGTGCCGGAGGCATCCGACGCCGAGCTGATCGATCTGGTCACCGCCGAGCTCGGTTCGGACTGGCCGCGTTTGGTGGCGCCGGTGTTCGACGGCCGCAAGGCGGTCCTGTTGGACGACCGCTGGGCCAGCGCCCGCGAGGACCTGGCCAAGTTGTGGCTGATGGACGAGGGCGAGATCGACGCCGACTGGCCGCGGCTGTCGGAGCGATTCGAGGGCGCCGGTCACATCGTCGGCACCCAGGCCACATGGTGGCAGGGCAGGGCCCTGGCCGCGGGCCGCAACATTCACGCCTCGTTGTTCGGTCGCGCCGCCGCAGGCGCGGAGAACCCGGGCAAGGGTCGCTACGCCGACGAGATCGCCGTCGTCACCGGCGCATCCAAGGGCTCCATCGCCGCCTCGGTGGTGGCCGGGCTGCTCGACGGCGGCGCGACGGTGATCGCCACGACGTCCAAGCTCGACGACGACCGGCTGGCGTTCTACCGCGCGCTCTACCGCGACAACGCCCGGTTCGGCGCGAAGCTGTGGGTGGTGCCCGCCAACATGGCGTCATACACCGACATCGACGCGCTCGTGTCGTGGGTGGGCAACGAGCAGACGGAAAGCCTTGGGCCGCAGTCGATTCATCTCAAGGACGCGCAGACACCGACCCTGCTGTTCCCGTTCGCAGCGCCACGGGTGGCCGGCGATCTCTCCGACGCCGGGTCGCGCGCCGAGATGGAGATGAAGGTTCTGCTGTGGGCCGTGCAGCGGCTCATCGGCGGCCTTTCACACATCGGTGCCGAGCGTGACATCGCCGCGCGGCTGCATGTCGTGCTGCCCGGTTCGCCCAACCGCGGCATGTTCGGCGGCGACGGCGCGTACGGCGAGTCCAAGTCCGCGCTCGACGCGCTGGTGACGCGGTGGAAGGCCGAATCGTCGTGGGCGCAGCGAGTTTCGTTGGCGCACGCGCTGATCGGCTGGACCAAGGGCACCGGTCTGATGGGCCACAACGACGCCATCGTCGACGCGGTCGAGGAAGCCGGCGTGACGACGTACTCCACCGACGAGATGGCCGCGCATGCTGCTCGACACTGTGCGACATCGAGTCCAAGGTTGCGGCGGCGCGCGAACCGCTGCAGGTCGGACCTGACCGGTGGCCTTGCCGACGTCGACCTCGACATGTCCGAGCTGGCCACCAAGGCCCGCGAGGAGATCGGCGGCGAGAGCCGCCGACGATGGGACGTGGACGACGAATGCACGGAACCATCCGCGCGCTTCCGTCGCCGCCGCGCGGCTACCGGCGGCGCCGCCGCCGGCATGGGACGACCTCGACGTCGACCCGGCCGACCTGGTGGTGATCGTCGGCGGCGCCGAACTCGGACCGTACGGCTCGTCGCGGACCCGCTTCGAGATGGAGGTCGACAACGAGCTGTCGGCGGCCGGTGTGCTCGAGCTGGCCTGGACGACCGGCCTGGTCAAGTGGGAAGACGATCCCACCCCGGGCTGGTACGACACCGAGACCGGTGACCTGGTCGACGAGGGCGAGCTGGTGGAGCGCTACCACGACGCGGTCGTCGAGCGGGTCGGCATCCGGGAGTGGGTCGACGACGGCGCGATCGATCCTGATCACGCCGCGCCGCTGCTGGTTTCGGTGTTCCTCGACAAGGACTTCACGTTCGTGGTGTCCTCGGAGGCCGACGCGCGCGCATTCGTCCAGTTCGATCCCGAGCACACCGTGATCGCGCCGGTGCCCGACAGCGCCGACTGGCAGGTCACCCGTAAGGCGGGCACCGAGATCCGGGTGCCGCGCAAGACGAAGCTGTCCCGGACGGTCGGCGCGCAGATCCCCACCGGGTTCGACCCGATGGTCTACGGCGTCAGCCCGGACATGGTCGTCCTCGATCGACCGGGTGGCGTTGTGGAACCTCGTCACCACCGTCGACGCGTTCCTGTCCGCCGGGTTCAGCCCGACCGAGCTGATGCGCTGGGTGCACCCGAGCCTGGTGGCCAGCACGCAGGGCACCGGCATGGGCGGCATGACGTCGATGCAGACGATGTACCACGGCAACCTGCTCGGCCGGAACAAGCCGAACGACATCCTGCAGGAAGTCCTGCCGAATGTCTTTGCGGGACACGTCGTTCAGTCCTACGTCGGCAGCTACGGCGCGATGATCCATCCCGGTCGGCGCATGCGCCACCGCAGCGATCTCGGTCGAGGAGGGCGTCGACAAGATCCGGCTCGGCAAGGCCGAGTTCGTGGTGGCGGGCGGCTACGACGACCTGACGCTGGAGGCGATCATCGGGTTCGGTGACATGGCGGCCACCGCCGACACCGAAATGATGCGGGCCAAGGGCATCAGCGACTCGAAGTTCTCCCGCGCCAACGACCGTCGCAGGCTCGGGTTCGTCGAGGGACAGGGCGGCGGCACCATCCTGCTGGCCCGCGGCGACCTCGCGCTGAAGATGGGCCTGCCGGTGCTTGTCGGTGATCGCCTACGTGTCGTCGTTCGGCGACGGTATGCACACCTCGATCCCCGCTCCGGGGCTCGGTGCGCTGGCCGCCGGTCGCGGCGGCAAGGACTCGCAGCTCGCGCGTTCGCTCGCGAAGCTGGGCGTCGGCCCCGACGACATCGCGGTGATCTCCAAGCACGACACCTCGACGCTGGCCAACGATCCGAACGAGACGGAGCTGCACGAGCGGCTGGCCGACTCGCTGGGCCGCTCCGAGGGCGCACCGCTGTTCGTGGTGTCGCCAGAAGAGCCTCACCGGTCACTCCAAGGGTGGTGCGGCGGCCTTCCAGATGATGGGGCTGTGCCAGATCCTGCGCGACGGCGTCATTCCGCCGAACCGCAGCCTGGACTGCGTCGACGACGAGCTCGCCGGCGCCGCCCACTTCGTCTGGGTGCGCGACACCCTGCGGCTGGGCGAAAAGTTCCCGCTGAAGGCGGGTCTGGTCACCAGCCTCGGGTTCGGCCACGTGTCCGGTCTGGTCGCGCTGGTGCACCCGCAGGCGTTCTTGGCCGCGCTGGCTCCCGAGGAGCGACGGGACTACAAGCAGCGCTCCGACGCACGGGTGATGGCGGGTCAGCGCAGGCTGGCATCGGCGATCGCCGGCGGGCGGCCGCTGTACGAGAAGCCCGCAGACCGTCGATTCAGCGCCGACGCGCCGGAGAAGCCGCAGGAAGCCGAGATGCTCCTCGACCCGGCGTCGCGGCTCGGCGACGACGATCTGTATGTGCGTCCGGCGCAATAGCATAGTGAGATAGCGTCGTGCCATGGCGATAGTCGGGGTGGGGATCGACCTGGTCTCCATTCCCGACTTCGCCGAGCAGGTCGACCAGCCGGGCACGGTGTTCGCCGAGACGTTCACGCCCGGTGAGCGTCGCGACGCCGCCGACAAGAGTTCGTCGGCGGCACGGCATCTGGCGGCGCGCTGGGCGGCCAAGGAGGCCGTCATCAAGGCGTGGTCGGGTTCGCGGTTCGCGAAGCGGCCGGTGCTGCCCGAGGGCATTCACCGCGACATCGAGGTCATCACCGACATGTGGGGCCGGCCGAAGGTGCGGCTGACCGGCGCGATCGCCGAGCACCTCAAGGACGTGACGATCCACTTGTCGCTGACACATGAGGCCGACACCGCCGCGGCGGTCGCGATCCTCGAAGAGCGCTAGCTCGCGGCTGATGCCATGAGCTGCAGCGATCGCGTGCCCGGAGGTCCACCTGATGCGTCACTGAAGGCCGTTAACCTCGGCTCCATGAGCGATCTGGTGGAGCGCGTGCGTGAGGTGCTGCCGTCGGTGCGGCGCGACCTGGAAGACCTGGTGCGTATCGAGTCGGTGTGGGCCGATCCGGCCCGCCGCGGCGAAGTGCAGCGCAGCGCCGAGGCGGTGGCGAAACTGTTGTCGGACGCGGGGTTCGGCGATGTCCAGATCGTCAGCGAAGGCGGCGCACCCGCCGTCATCGCCCGGCATCCCGCCCCGCCGGGCGCGCCGACGGTGCTGCTGTACGCCCATCACGACGTGCAGCCCGAGGGCGACCACAGCCAGTGGCAGTCGCCGCCGTTCGAACCGACCGAACGCGACGGCCGCCTCTACGGCCGCGGCAGCGCCGACGACAAGGCCGGAATCGCAACGCATTTGGCGGCGTTTCGGGCGCACGACGGCAACCCGCCGGTCGGTGTGACGGTGTTCGTCGAGGGGGAGGAGGAGTCGGGATCGCCGTCGCTGTCCCGGCTGCTGGCCGCCCATCGCGACACGCTGGCCTCCGACGTGATCGTCATCGCCGACTCCGACAACTGGAGCACCGACGTGCCCTCGCTGACGGTGTCGCTGCGCGGACTCGCCGACTGCGTCGTCGAGGTCGCCACGCTGGACCACGGGCTGCATTCGGGGCTGTGGGGCGGTGTGGTGCCCGACGCGCTGAGCGTGCTGGTGCGACTGCTGGCCAGCCTGCACGACGACGACGGCAACGTCGCCGTGGCGGGTCTGCACGAGGCCGAAGGCCGCCGATGTCGACTATCCGCCGGAGCGGGTTCGCGAGGAGGCCGGCCTGCTCGACGGCGTGTCCGAGATCGGCTCCGGCTCAGTGCCGCAACGGCTTTGGGCCAAACCGGCGATCACGGTCATCGGGATCGACACCACGCCGATCGACAAGTCGTCGAACACGCTGATCCCGCGGGCGCGGGCGAAGGTCAGCATGCGGGTCGCGCCGGGCGGTGACGCGCGTGAACACCTGGCGGCGCTGACGCGCCACCTCGAGCAGCACGCGCCGTGGGGAGCGCAGGTGACCGTCACGCCCGGCGACGTCGGCCAGCCGTACGCCATCGACGCCAGCGGACCGGTCTACGACGCGGCCCGCGCGGCGTTCCGGCAGGCGTGGGGTGCCGAACCCGTCGACACCGGCGTCGGCGGCTCGATCCCGTTCATCGCCGAGTTCGCGGCGGCGTTCCCGTCGGCGAAGATCCTGGTGACCGGCGTGGAAGATCCTGCGACACAGGCGCACAGCGTCAACGAGAGCCTGCACCTGGGAGTGCTGGAACGCGCCGCGACCGCCGAGGCGCTGCTGCTGGCGAACCTCGGGTCAGACGGACAGGTCTCGCCGTAGCTTGGCGACGTGGCCGGTGGCGCGAATGTTGTACTGCGCCACCGCGATCTTGCCCTTCTCGTCGACGACGAACGTCGAGCGGATCACGCCCTCAACGGTCTTGCCGTACATCATCTTCTCGCCGAAGGCGCCCCACGCAGTGAGCACCTTGCGGTCCGGATCCGACAGCAACGGGAACGTCAGCTTCTGCTCGTCGCGGAACTTGGCCAGCTTGGCGGGCTTGTCGGGGGAGATCCCGACGACGTCGAGACCGGCATCGTTGAGGTCGCGCAGGTTGTCGCGGAAGTCGCAGGCCTCCTTGGTGCAGCCCGGTGTCGACGCGGCGGGATAGAAGTACACGATGACCTTGCGGCCCTTGTAGTCGGACAGCTTCACGGTCGTTGCCGTCGGCGTCGGGCAGGCTGAACGCGGGGGCTTTGTCGCCCACCTCGAGTCGGGGAGTCTGTGGCACGCGATGGCATCCCTTCTTATAGACCGGTGCACTGCGATGAGCGCGAGCTGATCTAGGGTAGTTCGGCAAGGCACCAGACTTGGAGCAGGGCTTGGAGCGCATTGGAGGGCAAGTGGCGGACCGCGATCCCGACACCATCAAGCAGGACATCGATCAGGCTCGTGACCAGCTGGCGTCGACCGTGGACTCCCTCGCCGAGCGTGCCAATCCGCGCAGGCTCGCCGACGACTTCAAGGCGGGGTTGGCGCGGTTCGTCAAGAAGCCGGCCGTGGCGGTTTCGCTGGCCGGTGTGGGTGCTGTTCGTGATCGTGCTGGTCGTGCGGCCGGATCAGGCAGCGCTGAGGCGGTCGGTCAGCGCCGGCGGGCGGAGCGGAACCAGTCGGCGAACGAGAAGCTGGGCGGATTGGCGACACGGCCGAGACGGCTGCAGTTGTAGACCGCGATCGGCCCCTGCGCAGTTACCTCATCGTCAGCGTGTGCGCCCGCCGCGCCCGCCGCGAACGATGCGCCCATCTGCGACATCAGCTAAGTCCTTGTCTCGTTGTGTCCGCCCTGCCAACACCCACGCGAAGCCGGGAGTGTCAGCTAACTCGGACTGTAACACCGCTACCCGGTTTCCAGCAGCTTGAAACCGGAAAACACTATGGATTGTGCTTTTTCCGCAACGATTGGCCCTGGTTAACCGTAGCCGATAACCGGGAGACTTCTAAGTGAGTTCCAGCACACATTTGGCGGATCGGGCAGATCGCCGGTAAGAAATTTACGCCTGCGTCAGCCGCAACCATGCGAGCGTTGACCCGGCGGGAGACGCGAAGAGTGACCGGACGAAGGATCTCGACTGAGTGCGCCGTCAGGGTTTCGAACCCCGGACCCGCTGATTAAGAGTCAGCTGCTCTACCAACTGAGCTAACGGCGCTGCGTGTGCGACAATAACAGGCCCTGCGGCGCGGCGTGAAATCCCGCTCGACTCGCGCCGGGGCGGCGCCACCGTCGCGCCCCGACTGTCGAAGTTGCCCTTAAACTATTGCCAAGAAATCGTCGATGTCCGTGTTGCGAGGTGGAGCAAAGAATGTGGCAGGTCCGTTCCGTGGCCCGTCCGCGTCGGAGTCGTGCGTGGCTGGTGGCCGTCGCGCTCATTCCCGCCGTCGTGCTCGGGCTGTCCGCGTGCAGCACCAACTCCGCGCCGCCGCCGCCCCAGGTCATCACCGATAAGGGCACGCCGTTCGGCGATCTGCTGGTCCCGAAGCTGACCGCGTCGGTGAACGACGGCGCCGTGGGTGTCAGCGTCGACTCGCCGGTCACCGTCACCGCGGAGGACGGCGTGCTCGGCGCGGTCACCATGGTCAACGAGGACAGGCACCCCCGTCGCCGGCAAGCTCAGCCCTGACGGGCTGACGTGGTCGACCGCCGAGCCGCTCGGCTACAACAAGCAGTACACGCTGACCGCCGAGGCGCTCGGGCTCGGAGGTATGACCAGCCGGCAGATGACGTTCGAGACGCACTCGCCGGAAAACCTGACGATGGCGTACGTGGTGCCCAGCGAGGGCGAGGTCGTCGGTGTCGGCCAGCCCGTTGCCGTCCAGTTCGACGAGAACATCCCGAACCGGTTGGCCGCCCAGCAGGCCATCAAGATCAAGACCAACCCGCCCGTCGAGGGCGCCTTCTATTGGCTCAACAACCGCGAAGTGCGTTGGCGCCCAGCGGCTTACTGGAAGCCGGGCACGACGGTCGAGGTGGCGGTCAACACCTATGGCGTCGACCTGGGCGACGGTTTGTTCGGCCAGGAGAACGTCACCACGCACTTCACCATCGGCGACGAGGTGATCACCCGCGTCGACGACAACACCAAGACGCTGACGGTGACGCGCAACGGCGAAGTGATCAAGACGATGCCGATATCGATGGGCAAGGACAGCACGCCGACCAACAACGGCACCTACATCGTCGGCGACCGTCGGTCACACATGGTGATGGACTCGTCGACCTACGGCGTGCCGACGAACTCGCCCAACGGCTACCGCACCGAGGTGGACTGGGCCACCCAGATCTCCTACAGCGGGATCTACGTGCACGCTGCGCCGTGGTCGGTGGGCAGCCAGGGCTACAGCAATGTCAGCCACGGCTGCATCAACGTCAGCAGCAGCAACGGCGCAGTGGTTCTACGACAACTCCAAGCGCGGCGACATCGTGGAGATCGTCAACTCGGTCGGCTCCACGCTGCCGGGCACCGACGGGCTCGGCGACTGGAACATCCCGTGGGAGCAATGGAGAGCGGGCAACGCCAACATCTGACGTCTCCAGTCAGTGCCCGCCGTCGCTATTGGTCGCCTCGAGAGCATGCGGGGTTGAAGGCGCTGGAAAGTTGAAGGCCAGAGGGCGAGATCGCCCTCTGGCCTGTGGG
>CAVYCT010000027.1:0-289613 GCA_963766945.1 uncultured Actinomycetota bacterium | reverse complement strand
GAGCAGCACGTTGCCGGTGGCCAAAATCGTTCGCACGTTGGTGAATCCGGCGTCCTCGAGTGCTTTGGCCACTTCGGCCATCTTGAGGTTGACACCGCCGACGTTCACGCCGCGCAGAAATGCCGCGTAGTGAGTCATATTCCAGCCCAGCGTAGAGCCGATTGGGAAAACCGCTATCCGGCCGAATCGGGAAAACCGCTCGACAACCTAGAGACGTAGGCTCATCACATGGGACGTCACGTTTTCGACGACAAGCTGTTGGCGCTGATAAGCGGGAACTCACTCGGCGTCCTGGCCACGATCAAGAGTGACGGCAGGCCGCAGCTGTCGAACGTGTCCTACTACTTCGACTCGCGCAACCTGACGATCCAGGTGTCGATCACCGAGCCGCGGGCCAAGACCCGCAATCTGCGGCGCGATCCGCGGGCCTCGATCCACGTCAGCTCGGACGACGGCTGGTCATATGCCGTCGCGGACGGGGACGCCGCCCTCACCCCGCCCGCCGCGTCGCCCGATGACGACACGGTCGAGGCACTGATTGCGTTGTACCGCAACATTGCCGGTGAGCATCCCGACTGGGACGACTACCGGCGGGCCATGGTCGACGACAGGCGGGTGGTGTTGACGCTGCCGATCTCGCACGTCTACGGCATGCCGCCCGGCAAGCGGTAAAGCAGGCCACGATTCGCGTCGCGGCGCGCTACGCTGCCGTCATGGCTGACGAACCGGAAGACGACAACAAGCGCAAGTTCCGGGAAGCGCTGGAGCGGAAGAAGGCCCAGGCAGGGGGCGGTGCGGCGCACAAGGACGGCGGGGCTAAGCAGCCGCGGACGCACGGACCGGCCGAGAGTCGCCGGGAGTTCCGGCGCAAGAGCGGCTAGCGAGCCGGCGCGCGGCGATCAGTGCCCCGAGCATGACCGCCACACAGATCAGGCCCTGATCCTTCAGGCCCCAGCCGGCCGACGCCAGGGTGGCGGCACCGGCGACGCATAACAGCACCCCGACCGCGGCGCTCCTGGCGCCGGGCGCGGCGACGAGTCCGCCGTCCCACAGCGGCAGCGGATTGTTCTCCAGCGGGCGCAGCGCGACGAACACCACCGCGACGACCGCAGCCATGATCAGCAGTTGCGCGACCGACAGCACGATGAAGCCCGGTGTGGCCGGATCGAAGCGCGGATAACCGAGGTAGTCGAACGCCAGGTGCACTGCCAGTAGCGGCGGGATATGCCAGAGATACAGCGTCATCGCACCGGTGTTGCCGATCGCGACCAGCCACCACACCCGAGGCCGTCGCGCCCAGCGGGCAATCGCGGGTGCCGCGGCAATTGCCAACGCGCACATCATGATTGCGTGTCCGGTCAACAGGAGCGACGGCGGCGTCATGTTCTTGAGCTGTTGTGTTTCGATGCCGACAAGGCTCAGTTCGTAGGGTCCGTACACCACCAGCGCCAGGTTGACGGCCATCATCGGTACCGCGACGGCCAGGGCGGCCCGCGGTGTCAGCAGGTTGCGGCGGTAGGCCACCGCGAGCATGCCCGGGATCAGCCAGGCGGCCATGTTCAGGTATCCCAGCTGCGGAGGCGCCGTCGACGTTGATACGGATCGCGTCGACCACCGCGACGGCGGCGTACCCGCCGACGACCGCTGCGGCCAGCCGCGCCGTGGTGGTGATCCGGGCCAGCAGCGGCACCGCGGCGAGCACAAGAACGTAGGCGCCGAGAAACCACAACAGCTGCCATGAGATTCCGGCGACCGGCTCGTAGACGTGCTCGGGCAGCACCATCCTCGCCGCGGTCAGCGTGACGCCCCAGAAGGCCAGGTAGTAGAACACCGGCCGGTAGAGCCGGGTGCATCGCCGCATCAGCCAGTTGCCCCAACTGGTGCCGGGTGTCCAAGAGTCGACAGATGCCGCGACGCCGGCGAAGAAGAACAGCGGCATGATCTGAAACACCCACGTCAGCGCCTGGAACACCGGCGAGGAGGTCAGCAGATTGCTCCAGATGAACACGTTGTCGCGCAGCTCGCTGGTGGCCATGACGGTGTGTCCCACCACGACGCCGAACAGCGACACGATGCGGATGACGTCGATGGCCCGATCACGAGTCGTCGGGGTGCTCGCCTCGACTTCGGCCGGGCTCGGGAAAAGCGCCATGCGTCAGATTGTGCGCGCCGCAGCTGTGCGCGCAGCCTGAGTAGAAGCACTCAGACCTCGACGGCGTGGCGGGACTCCCTGGCCTCCTGCACCAGAATCGCGACCAGGCAGATGGCGGCAAGGACCGCGACGGCCACGGCGAAACTCACCCCAGCCGTTTGCAATCCCCAGTGCTGCGCGGCCAGCCCTTCGCCGACGACGGGGAGCGAGAGCGCCACGTACGCAACGACGAAGTAGCTCGAGCTCACCTCGGCGCGCCGCTCGGCCGGTGTGCGTTCGGCGACCGCGGCCAAGCCGCGGCTGAAGCTGATGCCCTGTCCGATGCCGGATACCACCGCTGCGGCGATCAACCCCGTCAGTGACGAAAAGTGAAGCGCGACAGCCAGAATGATCATGCCGACAACCAGGATCGCGCAACCTATCGCGACGGCACGGGGCGGTGACATGTTGTTGGCGGCGACCTGTGCTGCCGCCGACGCCATGAAGATCGAGCCCGCGACCAGGCCTGCGATCGCGTGGTTGTCGATGCCCACGACTCCGTGGAGAAACGACGGGGCCACCGCGGCGAACAGGCCGGTCACCGCGAAGCCGGCGAACGCCGCGAGGCTGGCAATGATGAACACCGAGCGCACCTCGGCGGGCACCGACAGTCGTTGCACGCCGATCCTGCCGGTGCGCGTTGAGGTCTCGGGCACAGTCAACACAGCGAGACCAGCCAGCAGCGCCAGCACGATGTGCACGACGAAGCTCAGGCGCAGCGGTTGCGGGGCGTACTCGACGAGCACACCGGCCAGCAACGGACCCATGCCCAGACCGCCCATGTTCGCGACGGTCGCGACGGCGGCGGCCCTGTTACGCCAGCTCGGCGGTGCCGCCTCGATCACCGCGGCGGTGGCCGTCCCGGTGAAGATCCCCGCAGACAGCCCGGACAACACGCGGCCGACCAACAGCAGCGGCACCGAATCGGCCACGAGGAAGACCGCGCCGCTTGCCAGCGCGGCCACCACTCCGGCCAGCAGCACCGGCCGCCGGCCGATCGCGTCGGACCAGCGGCCGAACACCAGCAGCGCGAACAACACGCCGCCTGCGTATGTCGCGTAGATCACCGTCGTGGTCAGCACCGCGAAGTGCATGTGCTCGGCGTACAGCGCGTACATCGGCGTCGGCAGGGTGGTGCCGACCATGATCGCCGCAAACGCGTACGCCAGCAGGGGGAAGGCGAATCGTCTGGCGGCCACGGGTGAAGATAACCACCCCGGCGGGCCTGGTAATCCCGCGGGCGTCAGTGCGCGACGGCCTTCTCCGCTCCCACCCCGGTCAGCGCCCGCACCTCGAACTCGGCGTTGATCTCCGGGTCGCCGCGGTCGGGCGACGTCAGCGTGCCGACGATGCCGAGGAGGAACGCCAGCGGGATCGACACGATGCCGGGGTTGGCCAACGGGAACCACGCGAAGTCGACGTTCGGCAGCATCGCGGTCTTCGCGCCCGACACGGCGGGGGAGAAGACGATCAGCACGATCGTCGAGATCAGGCCGCCGTACATGCTCCACAGCGCGCCGCGGGTGTTGAACCGCGGCCAGTACAGCGAGTACAGGATCGTCGGCAGGTTGGCCGCGGCGGCGACCGCGAACGCGAGCGCGACCAGGAACGCGATGTTCTGCTCGGCGGCCAGGATGCCCAGGCCGATCGAGAGGATGCCGATCACCACAACGGTGATGCGCGACACCCGCACCTGCTCGTCCTCGGTCACCTGGTCGCTCTTCGAGCACGCTGGCATAGATGTCGTGCGCGAACGAGGTGGCCGCGGTGATGGTCAGGCCGGCGACCACCGCGAGGATCGTCGCGAACGCCACCGCCGAGATGATGCCGAGCAGGACGACACCGCCGAGGTGGAATGCCAGCAGCGGCGCGGCCGAGTTCTGGGCGCCGGGAGCCGCGAGTATTTCGTCGGGACCGACGAGGGCCGCGGCGCCGTAGCCCAGCACCAGCGTGAACAGGTAGAAGGCGCCGATCGAGGACGATCGCCCACACCACCGAGCGGCGGGCCTCCTTGGCGGTGGGCACCGTGTAGAAGCGCATCAGCACGTGCGGCAGGCCGGCCGTGCCGAGCACCAGTGCGATCGCCAGCGAGATGAAGTTGATCTGCGAGGTCAGCGATCCGCCGTACTGGGCGCCGGGAGCCAGCACGTCGCGGCCGGCGACGGCCTCGGTGGTCGAGCCCGAGACCGCCGTTTGAGCGGCACCGAGCATCTCGGAGAAGTTCAGCCCGAACTTGGCCAGCACCATCACCGTCATCAGCGCGGCGCCGCCGATCAGCAGGACGGCCTTGATGATCTGCACCCAGGTGGTGCCCTTCATCCCGCCGATCAGCACGTAGAGGATCATCAGCAGGCCGACGACGGCGATGACCAAGGCCTGACCGAGGTCGCTTGTGACGTTGAGGAGCAGCGCCACCAATCCGCCTGCGCCTGCCATCTGCGCCAGCAGGTAGAACAGGCATACCGCCAGCGTCGTGGTCGCGGCGGCCAGCCGTACCGGGCGTTGCTTGAGCCGGAAGCTCAAGACGTCGGCCATCGTGAATTTGCCTGCGTTGCGCAGCAATTCGGCGACCAGCAGCAACGCGACGAGCCAGGCGACCAGGAAGCCGATGGAGTACAGGAAGCCGTCATAGCCGTAGACGGCGATCGCGCCCGCGATGCCGAGGAAGCTCGCCGCCGACAGGTAGTCGCCGGAGATCGCGATGCCGTTCTGCGGTCCGGTGAACGAGCGCCCCGCGGTGAAGAACTCGGCGGCGGTGGTGTTCTTCTTGCTCGCGCGGATCACGATGAACAGCGTGATCGCGACGAAGAGCGCGAAGATGCCGATGTTGGCGACGGGATTGCCGACGGTGGTGCCTTCGGCGGCCAGGATGTCATGGTGCAGTCATGCCGCACCGCCTTCGAGCTTGGAGCGGATTGCTTCGGCGCGCGGATCGAGTTCACGGTTGGCCCACACGACGTAGATGGCGGTGATCACGAACGTGGACAAGAACTGGCCGAGGCCGATCAGCAGACCGACGTTGATATCGCCCCACACCTTGATCGCCATGAAGTCGTGTGCGAAGGCACCCAGCAGCACGTAGGCGGAATACCAAAGCAGGAACAGCGCACTCATCGGGAAGACGAAGCGGCGCAACCTACTCCGTAATTCCTGAAACTCGGGGCTGGCCTGCACGGCTATGTACTCCTGGCCGCTTACCGCGGTCTCAGAGGGCGGATGTTGGGTCTCGGGCACGGCGACTCCTGACCTCGATGTGTAGTTGTGCGCGCATCATCATGCGACCTGCGTCACACTCAGCTAGTTCCCAGGCCACTTTAAGCTCAAACCCGCGATCTAAACTGGCCAAGTGGCGAAACTGCAGCTAGTTCAAGATCCGGCCGCCGATGCGCTGCTGGAGTCCAACCCCTTTGCGCTGCTCGTCGGGATGCTGCTGGATCAGCAGTACCCGATGGAGGCTGCCTTCGCGGGCCCGAAGAAGATCGCCGACCGCATCGGCGCCGTCGAACCTCGTGAAATCGCTGACTACGATCCAGAAGAGTTCGCGGCCCTGTGTTCGAAAACCCCTGCGATACACCGCTTCCCGGGCTCCATGGCAAAGCGGGTCCAGACGCTGGCGCAAATCATCGTCGACCAGTACGACGGCAATGCCTCGGCGCTGTGGACCGCAGGCGATCCCGACGGCGCGGAGGTGCTGCGTCGGATCAAGTCGCTGCCCGGGTTCGGCGAGCAGAAGGCGAAGATCTTCGTGGCCCTGCTGGGCAAGCAGTACGGGGTGACGCCGAAGGGTTGGCGTGAGGCCGCGGGCGACTACGGCAAGGCCGGGTCGTTCCTGTCGGTGGCCGACGTTGTCGACCCCGGCTCGTTGGAGAAGGTGCGCTCGTACAAGAAGCAGGCGAAGGCGGCAGCGAAGGCCGCCAAGGCCGCCAAGGCCTAGGTGCTAAGCGTCTCGGTGTCCAGATGGGCCAGGGTCGTGATGATGCTCGCGACGACGCGCCCGGTCGACGTGCCCGTGTCCAGGCCTTCTTTTATGGTCCGGAGCCTGATTCCGCGCTCGGTGAGGTCGGCGATGGTCCGCGCGACCTCGGACGCCGAACGGCCGAGCCTGTCGAGCGCGAGGACGATGACGGTGTCGCCCGAGCGGGCGTAGCTCAACATCGCGTGCAGTCCCGCGCGCGCACGCTCGGCGGTGTCGGACAGCTTGTCGGTGAACACCCGCCGCGGATCAACGCCCGCCGCGTTCAACGCTGCGAGTTGATCCTCGAGGTTCTGCCCGAGGATGCTGGCGGTGGCGTACCCCAGCGTGCAGGTCACCAACTAAAGGTCCCACGACTCCCGCTATGTGGGAAGAGGCGACATGCATCGAGTCTGGCTAAGACCCGAACTGTTATCCAACGGAAACATCGCGACCCGGTTGCCGTGACGGCCGGATCCGGTGGGATCGAAAACGGGCGATTGGTTGTTTAGCCCGGAGTGGCAATCAAACATGTCTCCCTTGGTGCACTGGACGTTTCGCGGCTCGGCTTGGGCTGCATGGGCATGTCGGCGTATTACGCAGGCGCCGGCAGCGATGACGACGAGTCGATCCGGACCATCCACCGCGCACTCGACCTCGGCATCACATTTCTGGACACGGCCGAAATCTATGGGCCCTACACGAACGAGGAACTCGTCGGCCGGGCAATCGCGGGGCGCCGCGACGAGATCGTCCTGGCAACGAAATTCGGGATGGTTTCGCATCGCGACGGCAAAGATGAGGCCAACACCTTGGACAGCTCGGCCGAGAGCATCCGGGTCGCGGTGGACGGTTCGCTGAGGAGGCTGAACGTCGACCACATCGACCTGTACTACCAGCACCGGGTAGACCCGGACACGCCGATCGAGGACACGGTGGGCGCGCTCGCGGATCTGGTGCAGGCCGGAAAGATTCGGCACATCGGGCTTTCGGAAGCCGCGCCCGATACCATCCGGCGCGCACACGCGGTGCATCCGGTGGCGGCGCTGCAGAACGAGTACTCGCTGTGGACACGCGATCCCGAGACCGAAATCCTGGCACTCACTCGGGAATTGGGGATCGGCTTCGTCGCGTATTCGCCGCTCGGGCGGGGCTTCCTGACAGGCCAGATCAAGTCGCGTGCGGACTTGGACCCCAACGACTTCCGCAGCAACAACCCGCGTTTCTCCGAAGCGAACTTCGAGCAGAACCTGCGCATCGTCGAAGAGGTGCGGGCGGTGGCGGGTGAACTAGACGCGACGCCCGGGCAGGTCGCGTTCGCGTGGCTGCTGGCGCAGAGCGACCACATCGCGCCGATCCCGGGGACGAAGCGCCTGGCTCGCCTGGAGGAGAACGCCGCCGCGGACGCCATCACGTTCACCGAGGAGCAACTGGGCCGGCTGAACGCGATCGGACCCGCCGCGGGCGAACGATATGCCGACATGTCCGCCATCGGCCGTTAGGCGCCGAAGGGCGGGCCATCGAATCGCTCGCAGGTCGCAATCTCGGAGACAGGCTTGCGCGTGAGCTTGTTGACCTGCTTCACCGGCTTGCCGATCGGCAACAGCGCCGCGATCGCATAGTCATCCGGAATGCCGAGCAGTTCCTTGACGCGGGGTTCCTCGGCCACCGCCATCGTGGTCAGCACACCGCCATAGCCCTCGTTGCGCGCAGCCAGCAGGATGCCCCAGACAAACGGATACACCGAAGCGCCGGGGATGAGACCGATGCGGTCGAGGAATTGGTCGAACGCCGCGCACACGTTGAGGTCCACGCAGACGACTAGCACCGCGCCCGCGCCGAGCACGGGCGCTCCGAGTTGGGGCGGCACTTCGGTGGCGGCGACCTCTTCGGCGCTGACCTGCATGGGCTTCACGGGATTCCATGGGCCTTCACCGTTCTTGGATTGCGCGATGTAGCGCTGCGCACCCGTGACGCTGAGCTCGACCAGCTTCTCTCTGGTCTCGCGATCGCGGATCACGATGACGTGCGCACCCTGACGGTTGCCCCCTGTGGGGGCGAAGCGTGCGTTGTCGAGGATGCGCTCGATGACCTCATCGGGCACCGGGTCGTCGGTGAATCTGCGGACGGCGCCCGTAGTGCGCATGACGTCATAGAGCTCCATGACTCACATCATTGACTGTGGGATCGTGAAGATATGAAGACACACCTGAACTGCCCCTGTGGTGAGGCGATCACCGGCGAGAACGAGGACGATCTGGTCGAGAAGGCCCAGGCGCATCTGTCCGAGGTGCACCCCGGCCGGGAATACGACCGGGACGCGATCCTCTTCATGGCCTACTGACCTCCGCGTCGCAGAAAGCTACGGCACGACGGTAGAGCCGATCGTCGGCATGAACTGACACTGCTTCTCGGTCGTGGTGACCTGGCCGAAGATCGTCGAGATGATGCTGCCCGAGCCGGTGGGGACGATCGCCGTCAGCGTGGTGGGTCCCTCCGGGTTGATGTCGGACCGCGGCGTGAGCGTGGCGCTGCCCGACTTGCCGGTGGACAGGTTGACCCAGGTGACGTTCAGCGGCAGCTTCTGCTCTGCCGCGGGACCCGGCGTGCCGACGGCCGTGAACACGTAGGCGGTCTGGCCGGCTTCCGGTCCCGGTGTCGGGATCTTGGCCGGGCCCGCCACCGAAATCGCGGTTGCGATCACGCTTCCGCCGTCCTTCAAACACCCGTTACTGATCGACGGATAGATGAAGTCCTGCGTCGGCGGGGCGTCCGGCCCGAATTCCGGGCCGCCGGGTGCGGCCGCCGGCGCGGGTGGTGGGGCGGGAGCGGGCGCGGCTTCCGGTGCGGGCGCAGGAGCCGGAGCGGCCTCCGGTGCGGGTGCTGCAGCGGGGGCGGCTTCCGGTGAAGGTGCGGGCATGGTCGCCGCCTCGGGCATGCGTCGCCACCTCGGGCATGGGGCCTACGGCGTGCGCCGGATCGATGCCCGCGGGCAGATGCGCCTCTGCGCCCGGCACGGCGCCGGGAGCAGGCACGTGAGCGGCCGGCTGAGCGACGAACTGATTGACCGCGGTCGCGACATTCCTCGAATCGGTTGGCGCTGCGGCATTTCCGGCGAACACCGCGGCGGCGGCCATCAGTGTGGACGCCGCATTGGTCGGGTCCGCGGCGGCCTTCTGAATGGCAGGCCCGAGACTCTGCACCGCCTGCAGGCCGGGGGCCTGCAATCCGTCAATTGGCAACGGCGGTGCAGGGTCCGCGTTGGCTACACCGGTCACGCCACCGAACAGCAGCGTGGCCGATGAGCCGATCACAATGGCGGTACTAACGAACTTCCTGTGAGACATAACTCCCCATAGCCTGGTCGGGTTGTATGTGCGGAACCGCCGTCTTTACGGCAGTGCCGACAGCGCTGTCATCGGCATCAGCAGTGGCGCGGTTGCCGGCGCAGCGATCGCGGGCGCGGCCGCGACCGGGGCAGTGACGGCGGCCGCGACCGGCGCAGTGGCCGCCGCAGGAGCGGCTGGCGTTGAGGGCAAGAGACCGGCCAGCGGCAATCCGGCGGGCATCAACTTCGCGAGATCAGCCGGGAACGGCAGGCCGTCCGGCAGCAAGCTCATCGGGCTCGCCGCAGGCGCGGCGGCGGCCGGCGTGTTCAACGGCGCGGTGGCACCGGGAAGTGCGGCCGGCGGTTGAGGCAGGGTGACCGACGCCGTCGCCGTCTGCGGGGCGGCGGCGGGGGCAGCCGGGGTCTGGGCCGCGCCGAGCAAGGACGTGAAGCCCTGCATGAGCTGCGTCGCGGCCGCGGGATTGCTCGCGAGCTGTTGGATGAACGGAAGTCCGGGGATGCCGGGCGCCGGTGCCGGCGCGGCAGGCTGGGCAGCCGCAGTGGCGCTCAGCGCCAGCGCGGCCGAGACGGCTCCCGCCGCGGCGATCATCGTGGTCGCGAAGGCTTTTCTGGTGATATGCATGGTTCTCCCAATCGGTTGTCGGCACGCCTGAGCCCGAAGCTACGGCGTTACTGGTGTGACTCAAGGGACACGTGTGGCGGTTATTCAACCGTTACGGAAGCGAAGGACTTGGGTGACCCGTCGCTAGAGTCGGAGCAATCGACGCCTCGACGACCGCCGGATCGACTGCTGCCGCGCATGCCCGCTCGGCTGGCCGCTGCGGCGCCGGTGCTGCTTGGCGATCAGCATCGCCGCGCGACTGGCGTGGACGTATCTGGTTCCCAACGGCGCCAACTTCGTCGATCTGCACGTGTACGTCGGCGGCGCCGGGACATTGGGCCAACCGGGCGCGCTGTACGACTACGTCTACGCCGAACAGACGCCCGACTTCCCGCTCCCGTTCACCTATCCGCCCTTCGCGGCCGTGGTGTTCTACCCGCTGCACCTGCTGCCGTTCGGATTCGTCGCATTCGTATGGCAGCTCGGAATCATCGCCGCGTTGTACGGCGTGGTGCGGATCAGCCAGCGGCTGCTCGGCGGCGGCGACCGTCAAACGGCGATGCTGTGGACCGCCGTCGGCATCTGGATCGAACCGCTGCGCAGCACGTTCGACTACGGACAGATCAACGTGCTGCTGGTGCTGGCGGTGTTGTACGCGGTGTACAGCACGCGATGGTGGTTGTCGGGGTTACTGGTCGGCCTTGCCGCGGGCGTGAAGCTGACGCCTGCGGTGTCGGGGCTGTACTTCGTCGGTGCGCGACGGTGGGGCACCGTGGTGTTCGCGGCGGTGGCGTTCTTCGGCACCGTGGGGATTTCGTGGCTGGTGATCGGCGACGAAACCCGTTACTACTTCACGGAATTACTCGGCGACGCCAAGCGGGTCGGTCCGATCGGCACGTCGTTCAACCAGTCGTGGCGCGGTGGGATTTCGCGGATCCTCGGGCATGACGCGGGATACGGGCCGCTGGTGCTGGCCGGTGTCGCGGTGACCGCGGTGCTGGCGGTGTTGGCGTGGCGTGCGATCGGCGGCGCGTCGGATCGGCTCGGCGCGATCGTCGTCGTGCAATTGTTCGGGCTGCTGCTCTCGCCGATCTCGTGGACGCATCACTGGGTCTGGCTGATCCCGCTGATGATCTGGCTGCTGCACGGACCGCTGCGCGAACGACTGGGTGCGCGGGTGCTCGGTTGGGGGTGGTTGGGGTTGACGCTCGTCGGGGTGCCGTGGCTGCTGAGCTTCGCCCAGCCGACGATCTGGGTCATCCCCCGGCCGTGGTATCTGGCCTGGGCCGGGCTGATCTACATCGTCGCGACGCTGGCGACGCTGGGGTGGATCGCCGCTAGTCGACGAGCCCGTTGATCTCGCGGGCCATCTCGACGTCCTTGTCGGTGATGCCGCCCTCCGAATGCGTGACCAACGCGAAAGTCACTGTCCGCCAGCGGATGTCGATGTCGGGGTGGTGATCCTTCTCCTCGGCTTTCTCTCCGACGCGCCGGACCGCGTCGATGCCGTCGAGAAAGGCGGGAAACTTGATCGATCGGCGAAGTGCGCCGTCGGCGCGCTCCCAGCCATTGAGGTCGGGCAGTGCGGCGTCTACTTGGTCGTCGGATAACACAGCCATACTTTCGACCGTATACCGTCGGCCTCGATGTCGAACCAGATCGTCGTTGCGGGTGCGCTGATTTCGGGTGCTTCGCTTCTGGTGGCCCAGCGCGCGCGACCGCCCGAGCTCGCCGGCCTGTGGGAGCTGCCCGGCGGCAAGGTCGCGGCCGGCGAATCCGACCAGGCGGCCCTCGCCCGTGAACTCAACGAGGAACTCGGCGTGGACGTCACCGTCGGTGCCCGCCTCGGCGTCGACGTCGCCCTGAACCCGACGACGACGCTTCGCGCCTACCTCGTGGCCCTCGTCGACGGTGAGCCTCGCCCCGACGATCACCGTGCCATCAAATGGGTCAGCGTCGACGAACTCGACGACCTAGCCTGGGTGCCCGCCGATCGCACCTGGCTCGCCGACCTCAAACAGGCGCTCGCTCATTAGCATCGGTAGCGTCAGTAGTGCAGGCGGTCGTTGATCACCCGAACGCCGGCATGGTGGTGCATCGCGTAGATCGGATGCATCAGCGCCGGATGACGGCAGTGCGCACAGGATTCGGGCGACTGCTTCGCGGACGAGAACGTCATGTGGTGACACGCGACACACCGCACCACGTAGAAGGCGCCCATCCAGTTGAGCAGTCCGAGGTAAATCGCCGCGGTGGCGGCTGCCCCCAGCACTGCGATGAGAACGATGGTGGAAATCTCAAAAACGGACATGATCGTCGACCTCCAGACGTGCCTGACCGAATTAACGGTACGCCGGCAAGCCTGTACACCGATCCCAGATTTCACGGCACTTTTCGGGCCCGTTTGAACACTTTCACCAGGTCCTTTCCACGGGTCCCGTGGTGTTCGGCCTTGCGAACCTTGGAGACGACGACCGGGCACCGCTTGCAGCGCGGCTTGCTGCGGCAGCACTTCTTCTTTGGCTGGAGGTCGAGAAGCTTGCTTGACTTCAAGTGACGGGCGTCTCTCGTTTTCGTGATATGTGGCCTGCACTGGGAGGATGACGGGGTGGATTCACCGCCTGACTTTCGCAACGTCGCCATCGTGGCACACGTCGACCATGGGAAGACGACCCTCGTCGACGCGATGCTGCGGCAGTCCGGCGCCCTGACCCATCGAGGCGACGACACCGTCGAACGCTTGATGGACTCCGGTGACCTGGAGAAGGAAAAGGGCATCACGATCCTGGCGAAGAACACCGCCGTGCACCGCAAGCACCCCGACGGCAGCATGACGGTGATCAACGTCATCGACACCCCGGGACACGCCGACTTCGGCGGCGAGGTCGAGCGCGGGCTGTCCATGGTCGACGGCGTGCTGCTGCTCGTCGACGCATCCGAGGGCCCGCTGCCCCAGACCCGCTTCGTGCTGCGCAAGGCGCTCGCGGCGCACCTGCCCGTCATCCTCGTCGTCAACAAGACCGACCGCCCCGACGCCCGGATCGCCGAGGTCGTCTCCGAGAGCCACGACCTGCTGCTCGACGTCGCGTCGGACCTCGACGACGAGGCGCAGAAGGCCGCCGAGGACGCGCTCGGGCTGCCGACGCTGTACGCGTCGGGCCGCGCGGGCATCGCCAGCACCACCGAGCCCGCCAACGGCGAGAATCCCGACGGCGAGAACCTCGACCCGCTGTTCGACGTGCTGCTGGAGCACATCCCGCCGCCGCAGGGCGATCCCGAGGCCCCGCTGCAGGCGCTGGTGACCAACCTCGACGCGTCGGCCTTCCTCGGCAGGCTCGCGCTGATCCGCATCTACAAGGGCCGGCTCCGCAAGGGCCAGCAGGTCGCGTGGATGCGCGAGGTGGACGGCCATCCGGTCATCACGAACGCCAAGATCACCGAACTGCTGGTCACCGAGGGCGTCGACCGGACCTCCACCGACGAGGCCATCGCCGGCGACATCGTCGCCGTCGCGGGTCTGCCCGAGATCATGATCGGCGACACGCTCGCCGACACCGAACACGCGCACGCGCTGCCGCGCATCACGGTCGACGAGCCCGCGATCTCGGTCACGATCGGCACCAACACCTCGCCGCTGGCGGGCAAGGTGTCGGGCCACAAGCTGACCGCCCGCATGGTCAAGTCGCGGCTGGACACCGAGCTGGTCGGCAACGTGTCGATCAAGGTCGTCGACATCGGCCGCCCCGACGCCTGGGAGGTGCAGGGCCGTGGGGAGCTCGCGCTGGCCGTGCTCGTCGAGCAGATGCGCCGCGAGGGCTTCGAGCTGACCGTCGGCAAGCCGCAGGTGGTCACCCGCACGATCGACGGCAAGCTGCATGAGCCGTTCGAGGCGATGACCATCGACTGCCCCGACGAGTTCGTCGGCGCCATCACCCAGCTGATGGCCGCCCGCAAGGGCCGCATGGAGGAGATGATCAACCACGCCGCAGGGTGGGTCCGAATGGACTTCATCGTGCCCAGCCGCGGGCTGATCGGCTTCCGCACCGATTTCCTGACCATCACCCGCGGCACCGGGATCGCCAACGCCGTGTTCGACGGCTACCGCCCCTGGGCGGGGGAGATCCGGGCCCGGCACACCGGGTCGCTGGTCTCGGACCGAACCGGCAAGATCACGCCGTTCGCCCTGACCCAGCTGTCCGACCGCGGCCAGTTCTTCGTCGAACCGGGCCAGGACACCTACGAGGGCCAGGTCGTGGGGATCAACCCGCGCGCCGAGGACCTCGACATCAATGCGACCCGCGAGAAGAAGCTCACCAACATGCGCTCGTCGACCGCCGACGTCTTCGAGACGCTGGCCCGTCCGCTCGAACTGGGCCTCGAACTCGCCATGGAGTTCTGCGCCGAGGACGAGTGCGTCGAGGTCACGCCGGAGATCGTCCGGGTACGCAAGGTGGAGCTGGACGCGACCCAGCGGGCCCGCGCGAAGGCTCGCGCCAAGGCCCGCGGCTAGCCACAGTTCACGCAAAACAGTTGAGCCCCCTCCAAATTGGAGGGGGCTCAACCGTCAGTGCGTTACTTGCTGTCGGACTTGCTCTCCGACTTGTGCTCCGAACCGTTGGACTTGTCCGACGAATTGGCGGTCGACTTGGCCGCCGAGCCGGTGTCGCTGGACCCGTCCTTCGATCCGGTGGTGTCCTTCGATCCGGTGGCGTCAGATCGGTGCCTGCCCGAGTTACCCGTCGACTCCTGGTGATCGGGCTTGCCGGGCTTGCCGGTGGAATCGCCGGTGTCCGAGGCGGATTCGTCCGTCTTACCGCTCGTGCGCTACCGTCCTTCGCAGGATCGATCGCGTCACCCTTGGTGGTGTCGGTATCCGTCTTGCCGGTTGTCGAATCCGCGGTACCGTCGGTGTCGGACGGGGTCGCCGTCTCGCCGTTGGAGGCGGATTCGCCTGAGGTCGCGCCCTTTTCGTCTGACGTTGTCGGCGTGGTATCACCCTTGCCGGTATCCGTCGACGAGGTGGCCTCGGGACGGACACCGTGACCGACTGCGTCCCCGAGGCGGCCGGCAGTTCACCAACCGGTGTGCCGCTCTGCAGTTTCGCTTGCAGACTCGCGGCCGGGTGCCGGGCGTGGGGCGCCGGCAGTGGGTGCAGCGCGGCGGCGACGATGTCGCGCAGATCCAGCAGCCCAGAGATGGTTCCGGCAGAAAACGCGCCGAACGCACCTGTGGGAGACAGCAACCCCGGGGAAGGAAGCCGAGCGGCGAGTTGCCGAACCCGTTCAGCGCAGCGCCGGCAAGGTGGCCAGGCGCGTCGAGCAACGCATTGGCGATGCCCTCGAGATCGCCGGCGCCGAGGCGCGTCGACCAACGCCTGGCCGTCGATGCCGCCCCCGCATTCACCATCGAGATGACCGGACCGGCGACCGCCAGCACAGTCGGCAACAGCAGATTGCGGTATCGCCGCGACCACGTTGGCCAGGTTCTGCACGGTGTTGGTCACGCCTGGGAATCCGCGGTGACGCCGTCGACGATGTTCAGTGCAGGGGGCAGCGCCGCCGAGACGATCCCTGTCAACCGCGCCGGGGATGTCACCGGCTGCCGCTGGTTCGCCGCCGACTGCAATATAGCCGGGCAGGCCCGTGACCGCGATGTTGACGGCGCCGATGGTGCTCTTCGGCGGCCGCTCCGAGCACAGCCCGTTCGCGAGCTGGTCCTGGATGATCTATCTGGATGATCGGTGCCGGATCGGCCGCCAGTCCTCACCACCCAGTTGCGCCGACGTTGTCGAGCGCCGTGCCGATGACCTGCGCCCACTGCTCCAAGGGATTGGTCAGCGCGGTCAGCTCGACCTGTGTCTGGTGAAGTGCTCGGCAGGTGGATGTCGGGCACATGGACGTTGGGCAGCGTCGGCGCGATCGGGCTCACGGCGATGACGGCGGCACCCGCCAGGGCGAGCCCGGGTTTGGCGCGGGGCCTGACGGCGACGTTCATGGAAGCTCCTTAGTCAACAACCATGACTGGCCGAACCTACCGATGAGTAAGTTTGAAATCCATACATTTTTCAAGACTGTATAGCTGCCCTAAGAATGCTGTGAATGGTCAGCTAATCTGCCGTTTGTCGACGTGTAATACGCTGTTCAGAGGCATCTTATGCGAAAGTAATTAGCGCAGTTAAAACAATGCGGGCAAGGTGCGCATTACAGATCAATGGTGAAATGTCAGCACCGCGAATGGTGTGGACTCATGCCGGACTGGTCGGCAAACGTCATTTATTGATCTTGATCTGCGGCGCGACGACGGGCGGTCTCGATGATCAGGCGGTAGCCAGAGCTCGGAGCGGCCAGCCCGGCGTTTCGCCGTGCGGTCCATATTTACTTCACGGCAAGAGCGGTCTAGACCAATCGTACGAGTTCGCGAGGCATCGATGCCGCGAGCGGGCAGGGCGAGTCGCGTTGTTCGCCATTCACTCGTGCAGTCGCTACAGATTGGCAGGGGCTGCCACTTCGCCGGCGGCAAGAGACCGGCCCACGACAACGCTGGCCTGAGCTTGCTGTGAACCTGCCGATACGCTGAATGGCGTGCCGGGCCCCTTACGCGTCGTCGCCGTGATAGCCGCGCTGATGACCTTGACTGCGGGGTGTACGGTCAGCCCGCCGCCGGCGCCGCAGAGCACCGACACCACGGAGACCATGGCCCCACCTCCGATGAGGCGACGCAGATCATCATGGCGATCGACTGGATCGGCCCGGGCTTCAACCCGCACCTGCTGTCCGACCAGTCACCGGTGAACGCGGCGATCAGTTCGTTGGTGCTGCCCAGTTCGTTTCGGCCGGTTCCGGATCCGAACACCCCGACCGGCTCGCGGTGGGAGCTCGACACCACGCTGCTGGAATCGGCGGAGGTGACCGATCAGGCCCCCTTCACCGTGACCTACACGATCCGTCCCGAGGCGTCGTGGACCGACAACGCGCCGATCGCCGCCGACGACTTCTGGTACCTGTGGCGGCAAATGGTCAGCAACCCGGGGTCGTCGATCCCGCGGGCTATGACCTGATCACCGGCGTGGAGTCGGTAGAGGGCGGCAAGACCGCGGTGGTGACGTTCTCGCAGCCGTATCTGGCGTGGCGCGAGATGTTCAATAACATCCTGCCCTCCCACATCGTCAAGGATGTGCCCGGCGGGTTCGCCGCGGGCTTGGCGCGGGCGTTGCCCGTCACCGGCGGACAGTTCCGAGTGGACAACATCGACCCGCAGCGCGACGAGATTCTGCTCGCCCGCAACGATCGGTATTGGAGCGCGCCTGCCAAACCCGACCAAGTGCTGTTCCGTCGCGGTGGCGACACCGCGGCATTGGCCGACTCGATCCGTAACGGCGACACCCAGGTGGCCCAGGTGCACGGCGGCGCGGCAGCGTTCGCGCAACTGTCCGCCATCCCCGACGTCCGGACCGCGCGGATCGTCACGCCCCGCGTCATGCAGATGTCACTGCGCGCCCAGCAGCCCGCACTGGCGGATTCCCAAGTGCGCAAAGCGATTTTCGGCCTGCTCGACGTCGATCTGCTTGCCTCGGTCGGCGCAGGCGACGACAACACGGTGACGTTGGCACAGGCGCAGGTCCGCTCTCCGTCGGATCCGGGCTACGTGCCCACCGCGCCGCCGGCGATGACGAAAGAGGCCGCGCTTGGGTTGCTTGCCGACTCCGGCTATCAGGTGGAGCTTGTTGAGACCCCGCGCCGCCAACGCCGGGCACCCCGGTCCCCGGACAACAGCCGCGGACGGATCACCAAGGACGGTGCGCCGCTGTCGCTGGTGATCGGGGTGGCGGCCAATGACCCGACGTCGGTAGCCGTCGCCAACACCGCCGCCGACCAACTGCGCAATGTCGGCATCACCGCATCGGTTTCGGCGCTCGACCCGGTGGTCCTTTACGGCGACGCGTTGACCAACAACCGCGTCGACGCCGTCGTCGGCTGGCATCACGCCGGGCGGCGACCTCGCGACCGCGCTGTCGTCTCGCTACGGCTGCCCCGCACTCGAGGCAACGGCAGTGTCGACGACCGCATCCGGCGCGCCACGCGACATCGCCTTCGCCATCGCCGGCCAGAGCCCACATCGTCGACGCCGGACCGACGACGACGGCGACGCTGACCACGCCAGCCCTGCCCCGGAATCGGCTGACTGGTCCAGGCGCCGAGCAATATCACCGGTATCTGCGACCGCAGCATCCAGCCGAAGATCGATGCTGCCCTCGACGGCACCCAGAACATCGACGACGTGATCACCGCGGTCGAACCGCGATTGTGGAATCTGGCGACGGTGTTGCCGATCCTGCAGGACACCACGATCGTCGCGGCGGGTCCGAGCGTGCAGAACGTGAGCTTGTCCGGCGCAGTGCCGATCGGCATCGTCGGCGATGCAGGCAGATGGGTCAAGACCAAGCAGTAGCAACAGCATCGGCCCCCTCCCGATGGAAGAGGGCCGATTGGCTCAGGTTGCGGAGGCGAAATGGTGATCTGCCCCCCTTCCCCTCCCCTGGAAGGGGGGCCGACCAATCCGGGTGGCTACCCCTCGATGTTGTCGGGCCGCGTCGTCGGTTCCCGCATCCGTAGCGGCTTGGTCGGAGCCGCCACGTGTGTGGATGCAGGTGTCGTCGCTATCGCCCGTCGAGTTTGCCGCCCTCCTGATGTGGTTGACGTGGCCTCGGTCGCGACATCGTCGCCCTTGGCCGCAGTGCTGAGGTTACCTTATGTTGCCGGAACCGCAACGCAATCCGCAAAAATTATCGCTGGAGCTAGATCGATGTTCAACGGTGTGCCTCACAGACTGTGAATCTCCTGTTCGCACAGTTCAGTGGTTTTATAAGTTCAGTTATCTCGTTTGCGCGGCAAATTTCTCTCGGTCCAGACAGCAAACGCCGTGTGGATGGCTGAACATACCTTTGGTATCGTCGCGGGCGCCTCAGTTTGCCATCGGTGTCGGTGATGGTAAGTCGGCTCAAGAAAACCCCATTGAGACGCGGCGACGACGTTTGCTAGAGGTGAGTTCGGCGGTCAGTTAGGTGGCGGCGGTCGCGGCCTGCCGTTCGCGCACCAGCCGCAGGCCGTGGGCAGCGTATGCGGCGATAGCGAACACGATCAGGAACCAGTACGGCGGGCGCGCCAGTTCCCAGACGAACAGCGCGGCCCACAACGGCGCGCGCTGCGTGATCGCCAACACCCCGGCAGCGCATGTCAACGACACCGCCGCGACGTGGATGTCCGTCCCGGCCAGCTCATTCAGCGCAAGCGCGGCAAGCGATCCGGCTGCCGCGCCGGTGGCCATCGCGGGTGTGATCATGCCGCCGACCGCACCCGCGCGCAGAAACAGCGCCGTCAGAAGCGGCTTCAACAGCAGTATCACTGCCGCCGCGCCGAGGGTGAGCCCGCTGTTGAGGCTCACGGTCAGGATGCTCCTACCGTTGCCGGGCAGCTCCGGCCACCAGATCGAGCAGATTCCGGTCAGCAGTCCCGCCGCCGCGACCGTCGGGATCAGGACCCAGGAGCGGATCTGGACTCTCGGCCGGGCGGCGGCCATGACGCGGTTGAACGCCAGCCCGATGGCGGCGGCCAGCGGCGCGATCGCCAACGCCAGGAACGCGAACAGGTAGGACAGCTTCGCGTCCGGCCACGACAGCGACATGCTCGAAATGCGTCACGGGAAACGCGACCGCCACCGCGAGGCTCGACGTGATCAACGCCGTACCCAACACGCGCGGATGCCACGTGCCGAGCACGATCCGCGCGGCGAACAGTGCGCCACCCAGCGGCACGCTGTACACCGCCCCCAGTCCCGCCCCTGCGGCGCATGCCAGCAGAATCTCGCGGTCTCGCGCGGTCAGCGACAGCCGCGAGATGCCGAAATCACCTAGCGCGGCGGAGAGTTGGCGTGGTGCGCCTTCGCGGCCCAGTGATGCACCCGAACCGACGAGCAGCACCTGAAGCCCGGCGTCGATGGACAACGGCAGGCGGGGGATCGGCCGGTGGCTCGCGATCGTCGCGTTCAGCGACGGAACGTCGGTCCGCCGCCGCAGCATCCACCACCCGAAGCCGGCCAGCGCGCAGCCGACCATCGGCCCGACCGCGCGCCGAACGGGGCTGCTGTCGCCGACGCCGGTCAGCAGCGTGCCGAATGTGTAGTGGTACGTGAGGTGTTCGATGCCGTGCAGCAGCAGTGTGGTGGCGGCACCGGCCACGCCGGCGAGCAGTCCGACGACGATGATCGCGCATCCGAACTCAACGGTGCGGCGCGACACCAGGTGAATCTATGCCAGCCAACGGGCAAGCTGTTGCGAATGGAACTCGACGCGATTGACGGCGCCGCCGTCGGCCGGCTGCTGTTCGTGCACGCACATCCCGACGACGAGACGCTGACGACGGGCGCGACCATCGCCCATTACATCGCGCGCGGGGCGCAGGTGCGGGTCGTCACGTGCACGCTCGGCGAGGAGGGCGAGGTGATCGGCGAACAGTGGGCGCACCTCGCCGTTGACGAAGCCGACCAGTTGGGCGGCTTCCGGATCGGTGAACTCAGCGCGGCGCTGACCGCACTGGGAGTCGGCGATCCCGTCTTCCTCGGCGGCGCGGGGCGCTGGCGCGACTCGGGCATGGCGGGCACCGCGCCGCGACACCACCAGCGGTTCATCGACGCCGACCCGCGCGAAGCGGTTGGAGCGTTGGTGGCGATCATCCGTGAGCTGCGCCCGCACGTCGTCGTCACCTACGACCCCAAGGGCGGGTACGGACATCCCGACCACATCCACGCCCACGAGGTGACGATGGCCGCCGTCGCCGCATCGGCCGGTTCGGACTATCCCGGCGAGCCGTGGACCGTGCCCAAGGTGTACTGGACCGTGATGTCGAAGACCGCGATGGCCGGCGGTCTGGAGGCCCTCGAGGACGTGCCCGGCGAATGGATCCGAGTGTCGATCGACGAGGTGCCGTTCGGCTATCCCGACGACGCCATCGATGCGGTGATCGACGTGCCCGACCAATTGCAGGCGAAGGTGGCTGCACTGCGTGCGCACGCCACGCAGGTCAGCGTCGCGCCGAATGGTCGGTCGCTCGCGCTGTCGAACAACATCGCGCTGCCGGTCGGCGCCGTCGAGCACTACATACTGGTGACGGGTACGCCGGGCGACCGCGACGCCCGCGGCTGGGAAACCGACCTGCTGGCGGGCCTGAAGCTCGGATAGCACGAGCACGACGGGGTAAGCTCCTCGGCAATCGTCGGCGCGTGGAAGGGATGGCAATGGACCAGGACCTGGATCCCAACCTGCAGCACTGGCAGGACCGGCTCGACAACCTGGATTGGGTGATCGGCTCCGTTGCGGCGTTGTTCGACAGCATCCCGACCTGAGTTCACCCACACCCAACACTGACCGTCAGCGCCCCGTGGTGCTGGCGCTGCTCGCGGTCGACGGCGTCCTATGCGCGATAGCGGGGGCGTTCTTCCTGCAAGCCCATATCGGAACGGTTCCTTTTCCCATCAGCGCGCTGATCAGCGGGCTGGTCAATGCGGCGTTGGTGTGGGCCGCGCTGCAGTGGACGTCCTCACCGAGGCTGGCCGCCCTGCCGCTGTGGGCCTGGCTGCTGACCGTCGCTGCGTTGACGCTCGGCGGCCCTGGCGACGACATCGTGTTCGGCGGCAACGGGATCCTCGAGTTCGCGCCGTTCCTGCTCATCGTGCTGGGCACGCTGCCGCCCGCCGCGGTGCTGTGGCGGCGCCTTCACGCCTGACTACTGCTCCGCCGCGTCAGGAATTGGCCGCCTCGCGCGCGTCCGTTGCCGCGGGTACGACGGCAGCCCGCCACTGCGGGCAACGAGCGGACTACTGTGACCGATATGCGGGGCGCAGTGGTTTCAGAATGTGAGACGCGCGGATGATTCTCGACAACGTGTGGGTTACACGGGAGTGGCTCTGAACCCCCAGCGCGGCGCCGATCTGCCCAGCCCGGTGGTCCCACCGAAGTCCGGTGCGCAGAGCCCTGCCGCTCTGCGACGTGTATTGCGGCGCGCGCGCGACGGGGTGGCACTCAACGTCGACGAGGCCGCCCTCGCGATGACCGCGCGTGGCGAGGACCTTGCCGACCTGTGCGCGAGTGCGGCGCGGGTGCGCGACGCCGGCCTCGAGGCGTCAGGTCGCCGTGGACCCGGCGGGCGCCTGCCGGTGACCTACTCGCGCAAGGTATTCATTCCGGTCACGCATCTGTGCCGTGACACCTGCCACTACTGCACGTTCGTCACCGTCCCCGGCAAACTGCGCGCGCAGGGCATGGGCATGTACATGGAGCCCGACGAGATCCTCGACGTAGCGCGTCGCGGCGCCGAATTGGGTTGCAAGGAAGCGTTGTTCACGCTCGGCGACCGTCCGGAGGACCGGTGGGACGAGGCGCGCCAGTGGCTCGACGAACGAGGATATGACTCCACGCTCGACTACGTACGGGCGATGGCGATCCGGGTGCTCGAGGAGACCGGCCTTCTCCCGCACCTGAACCCCGGTGTGATGAGCTGGTCGGAGCTGTCACGGCTCAAGCCGGTCGCCCCGTCGATGGGGATGATGCTGGAGACCACGTCGCGGCGGCTATACGAGACGAAGGGGCTGGCGCACTACGGCAGCCCGGATAAAGACCCCGAGGTCCGGCTGCGCACGCTGGCCGACGCGGGGCGGTTGTCCATCCCGTTCACCACGGGTCTGCTGGTCGGCATCGGCGAGACGCTTGTCGAGCGCGCCGAGACGATCCATGCGATCCGCCGTTCGCACAAGGAGTTCGGGCACGTCCAGGAAGTGATCGTGCAGAACTTCCGGGCCAAGGACCACACCGCGATGGCCTCAACGCCTGACACGGGGTTCGAGGATTTCGTCGCGACGGTGGCGGTCACGCGCTTGGTGATGGGACCCAAGATGCGTATCCAGGCGCCGCCCAACCTGGTTTCGCGCGAGGAGTGCCTCGCGCTGGTCGGCGCGGGTGTCGACGACTGGGGCGGGGTGTCGCCGCTGACCCCGGATCACGTCAATCCCGAGCGGCCGTGGCCCGCACTCGATGAGCTGTCCGCTGTCACCGCCGAGGCGGGTTACGAGCTGGTGCAACGGTTGACGGCGCAACCGCAGTATGTGCAAGCGGGCGCGGCCTGGATCGACCCGAGGGTACGCGGACACGTCGACGCGCTTGCCGACCCCGACACCGGACTTGCCTTGGACGTCAATCCCGCCGGCCGGCCGTGGCAGGAGCCCGACGAGGCGTGGGAGTCGTTGGGCCGCACGGATCTTCACGCAGCCATCGACGGCGAGGGCCGGCTCACCGAAACCCGCAGCGACCTGGGTAGCGCGTTCGGCGACTGGGAGTCCATTCGCGAGAAGGTGTCCGAGCTCGCGGCCAGAGCGCCCGAGCGGATCGACACCGACGTGCTGGCGGCGCTGCGCTCGGCCGAGCACGATCCCGCAGGCCTCTCCGACGACGCGTACCTCGCGCTGGCGACGGCCGACGGGCCCGCGTTGGACGCCGTCGCCGCGCTGGCGGATTCACTGCGCCGAGACGCCGTCGGCGATGACGTCACGTTCGTCGTCAACCGCAATATCAACTTCACCAACATCTGCTACACCGGCTGCCGGTTCTGCGCGTTCGCGCAGCGCAAGGGCGACGCCGACGCGTACTCGCTGTCCGTCGACGAAGTCGCCGAGCGGGCCTGGGAGGCGCACGTCGCAGGCGCCACCGAAGTGTGCATGCAGGGCGGCATCGACCCCGAGCTACCGGTGACCGGCTATGCGGATCTGGTCCGAGGCGTCAAAGCGCGAGTGCCGTCGATGCACGTGCACGCGTTCTCACCGATGGAGATCGCCAACGGCGTTACCAAGAGTGGGATTTCGATCCGGGAGTGGTTGACCTCGTTGCGGGAGGCGGGACTGGGCAGCATTCCCGGCACGGCCGCCGAGATCCTCGACGACGAGGTCCGCTGGGTGCTGACGAAAGGCAAGCTGCCGACATCGATGTGGATCGAGGTCATCACCACCGCACACGAGGTGGGTCTGCGATCGAGTTCGACGATGATGTACGGCCACGTCGATCAGCCGCACCACTGGGTCGGCCATCTTCGCGTGCTGCGCGACATCCAGGACCGCACCGGCGGGTTCACCGAGTTCGTGCCCCTGCCGTTCGTTCATCAGAGCTCGCCGCTGTACCTGGCAGGCGGCGCGCGCCCGGGTCCGACGCACCGCGACAACCGCGCCGTGCACGCCCTGGCGCGGATCATGTTGCACGGCAGGATCTCCAACATTCAGACGAGCTGGGTGAAACTCGGCGTCGAGCGCACACAGGTGATGCTCAACGGTGGCGCCAACGACCTCGGCGGCACGCTGATGGAGGAGACCATCTCGCGGATGGCCGGCTCGGAGTTCGGTTCGGCCAAGAGCGTCGAGGAACTCGTCGCGATCGCCGAAGGCATCGGACGCCCCGCACGCCAACGCTCCACGACGTACGCGCCGCTCGCCGCCTGACGCAGGTGTGACCGGTGTCACGGCCGGTCGATTGAACAGGTCGACCGCCCTACCCCGTTGGAAGCGGTGTTCCCCTTTACCGCGGACCTGACGAGGAGCCTGATGACGGCGTCGAATACAGCTAACCGCAATGTGATTCCCGGACGCGACGAGCTGACCGCCCGGGCACGTGCGATTCAGCCTTTGCTGCTGGAGCACGCCGCCAAGACCGACGCGATGCGCCGCCTCCCCGACGAGGTCAACGAGGCGCTGACCGAGGCGGGTTTCTTCCGCCTTTTGACTCCGCGGCGCTTCGGTGGCTACGAGGCCAGTTTGCGGGTCGTGACGGAGGTTGCCGAAACGCTGGGCGCCGGCGATGCATCTGCGGCGTGGCTGGTCGCGCTGTCCGCCGGAGCGGGCGCGCTGGTGGGCCGGGCATCCGTGCAGGCGCAACAGGATCTGTTTGGATCCGACCCCAATTTGCGGGTGGCCGGTGGCGGTCGCCCCCGCCGTGGCCGTTCGCGTCGACGGGGGCGTGCGCATGACCGGACGGTGGCCGTACGCATCCGGTGCGCATTTCGCGACGTGGGCATCGATCTCCGGTGTGGTGACGGATGAGTCGGGGGCGGTCGTCGATGCCGTCATGGGCTTCGCTCCGGCTTCGGAACTGACGATGGAGGACACCTGGCACACCACGGGTATGCGGGGCACCGGGAGCAACACCTGGGTCGGCGAAGACAGTCTTCGTCCCCGATCACCGCCTGATATCCATGACCGCGGTCACCGACGGCAGCGTTGCCGGTCGCCACGGAGGAGGCGATCTGCCGGATACCTTTCGTGCCGGCTGGCGACCGTGTCTCTCCTGGGCCCGATACTTGGCGCAGGCCAGGCGGCGCTCGATCTGGTCATCGAGAAGGCGCCGGGCAAGGGCATGCACCACACTTTCTTCGCCTCGCAGAGCGAGTCTGTCGGCGTGCAGATCCAGCTCGCCGAGGCGGCAATGAAGCTGCGCAGCGCGCGACTGCACATCTACGACATCGTCGATGAACTGGACGAGCTCGCCAATGGGGGTGAGGCTGACTACGTGACTCGCGCCCGGATGAAGTCGCAGGCCGGCTATGCCGCGCAGCAGGTGCTCGAGGCTATCCACGAGCTGGTGAACATCCACGGCGCAGGCAGTTTCGCGGAATCGAGCCGCATGCAGCAGATCTGGCGTGACGCCAACACCGCGGCGCGCCACGCCGGACTCAACGCCGCGGTCGGTTACGAGGTGTACGGCAAGGCGCTGCTGAACGTGGAGCAGCACATCACATCAATGGTCTGACGTCCTCTGTCCCCGTCCCCGTCCCGCGAGCGTGCGGGTCTGCGGCCGACACGCCGACGCCTAAGGTGCATTTGCGCACGCTCGCGCCGCTCGGATGTAACTCTGAGCCGTATAGAGATAGTGATCCTCGCCGTCCCCAGCCCAGGAGCGCGCATGACCACGATCACCGGCATCCCCGCCCATGCCCTGCTCGTCCACGCCATGGTGGTGCTGGCGCCGTTGACCGCGCTGCTGGAGATGCTGTGCGCGCTGTGGCCCGCCGCGCGGCGACGGCTCGTCTGGCTCGTGCTGGCCTTCGCGGCAGTCACGCTGGTGCTGACCCCGTTGACCACGACCGCCGGCGACTGGCTGTTCAACCAGCAGCCGCAGCCGAGCGACATTCTCATCACCCACGCGAACCGGGGGCAATGGATGATCCTGTTCTCGGCCGCACTGCTCATCGTCGCGATCGCGCTGGCGGTACTGCACTGGCTGGAGAGCCGTTCGGACAAACCGCGCAAAGCGGCCGCCGCGACCGTCGCCGTTCTGGCGATCGTGGTCGGTGTCTCGTCGATCGTCGGCGTGGTCCGGATCGGCGACGCAGGCGCGGAGGCCGTCTGGGGCCGACAAGGCTGACGCAATGTAACGCCATGGCGCAGAATCGGATCCGAGTCGCGCCACGGCGTCACAATTGCCGGGATCTAGGACTGCTTGAGCGCTTCGATCTCCAGAGTGATCGTGATCTTATCGCCGACCACGGTGCCGCCGGTTTCCAGGGGCATGTCGATGTCGATGCCGAAGTCCTTGCGGTTCAGCACAATCGAGGCCTCGAAGCCGGCAACCTCGCCCTGGCCCATACCGGGGTTCACCCCATTGAATTCCAGATGCAGGCTGATCGGCTTGGTGACACCCTTGAGGGTGAAGTCGCCGTCCAACACGTAGTCGTCGCCATCGGCGCGCACCGCGGTCGACCGGAACGTTGCGACCGGATACCGATCGGCGTCGAAGAAGTCGGCCGACTTGATATGCGCATCGCGCTGCTCGTTGCGGGTGGTGAGCGAATCGACGGCGACCTCTGCGGTGACCGAGGGCGTGCCGTCCTGCGCGACCGTGATCGCGCCGCTGAACGTCTCGAACTGCCCGCGTACCTTGCTGACCATGAGATGGCGTACCGAGAAGCCGATCGACGAGTGAACGGGGTCGATCGCCCAGACACCGGTGCTGAGCTGGGCGGTTCCGGTCGTTGCGGTCATGTGGATTTCTCTTTCACTGGGGAGGCGACGGCCTGCCCGACGCCTTCCACCGATCAAACGGACTATAGTCCGATTCCATTCCCGCCCGGACCGTAGAAGTTCCTACCAATCGATGGCTGTGTAAGATGCGAGTATCTGTGTGCGATGGAGCTGATCGACCGCCGCGCCGAACGCAGCCTGCTGGATGGGGTGCTGCGGGATGTGCGGTCGGGGAAAAGCCGGGTGCTGGTGCTGCGCGGCGACCCGGGCGTAGGCAAGTCGGCGTTGATGGAATATTTGGCCGAGCAGGCCATCGGCTGCCGGCTGGTCCGCGCGGCCGGTGTCGAATCCGAGATGGAGCTCGCCTATGCCGCACTGCACCAGTTGTGCGCACCGCTGCTGGATCGCCTCGATGATCTTCCGGCCCCGCAGCGTGATGCGCTGAGCATCGCGTTCGGCCTGAGCGCCGGGCCCGCACCCGACCGGCTGCTGATCGGGCTGGCCGTCTTGAGCCTGCTATCCGACGTCGCCGAGGAGCAGCCCGTGGTCTGCCTGATCGATGACCTGCAGTGGCTCGACGCCGCCTCGGCGCAGGTGCTGGCGTTTCTGGCCCGCCGGCTCGGCGCCGAATCGGTTGCCTTGATCATGGCGACGCGCGCCGTCCAGATCCGACCTGACCAATTTGCCGACGATGGAGCTCGCGGGTCTGCGCGAGGCCGACGCCCGGGCGCTGCTGGACGTGGTGTGGACCGCGCCGCTCGACGAGCGGGTGCGCGATCAGATCGTCGCCGAGACTCGGGGTAATCCGTTGGCGCTCTTGGAGCTTCCTCGCGATCTGACCGCCTCCGGACCTCGCTGGCGGATTCGGGATGCCCAGTGCGCTAAGACTTTCGGGTCGCATCGAAGAAAGCTTCCAGCGCCGCCTTGCCTCGTTGCCCGAGCAGACCCGACGGCTCTTACTGATCGCGGCGGCCGAGCCGACCGGTGATCCGACCCTGGTGTGGCGTGCGGCCGCTCGGCTTGGCATCAGTGCCGACGCTGCCGCACCCGCCGCTTCAGACGGGCTCGCCGAGTTCGGCTCTCGGATTCGCTTTCGGCATCCGCTCGTGCGCTCGGCGACGTACCGGTCCGCGCCGGTTCGGGAAAGGCAATTGGTACACCAAGCGTTGGCGGACGTGACCGATCCGGACAGCGACCCCGATCGGCGTGCGTGGCATCGAGCCCATGCGGCGGAGGGACCCGACGAGGACGTCGCCGCCGAGCTCGTCCGCTCGGCCGATCGGGCGAGGGCACGGGCCGGCCTTGCTGCTGCGGCCGCGTTTCTCGAGCGAGCCACGTCGCTCACGCTCGAACCGCAACTGCGAGCCGAGCGGGCGCTGGCCGCCGCGTCGGCCAAGGTGCAAGCGGGTGCCTTCGACGCGGCGCTGGATCTGCTCGCCGTCGCCGAGGGCGGGCCGCTCAGCGATTTTCAAATCGCCAACGCCGACCTCATCCGAGCCCAGCTCGCCTATGTGACCGGCAGGGGCAGCGATGCCCCGCCCCTGCTGTTGAAGGCGGCCGAACGACTCGAACCGATCGACGCCGCGCTATCCCGTTCGACCTACCTGGAGGCCCTATCGGCGGCGATCTTCGCGGGACGATTAGCCGTTGGCGCCGGGGCGCTGGACGTGGCGCACGCCGTCGAGGCCTTGCCGCGCGCGTCAACTCCGCTCTTATCCGATCTCCTTCTGGAAGGTCTCGCGACGTACTTCCTTGACGGTAATGCGGCGGCTCTGCCCACGCTGCGTCGTGCAATCAGCTCGGCTCGGCGGGGGGCGTCTTCAGACAACCTCCTGCGTTGTCTATGGCAGGTTGGTATCGCCGCGTTGCACGTCTGGGACGACGACGGCTGGGAGGTTCTCTCGGCGCGCCACGTCGACCTTGCCCGCGCCACCGGCGCGCTGACCGAGCTGCCGCTCGCCCTCAGTTCGCGCGCGGTGATGCATTTGTTCGCGGGCGAACTGAACGCCGCAGAATCCCTCGTGCATGAGGTGCAGACGGTAACCGAAGCGACCGGCAGCAGTCTTTCTCCTTACGGTGCAATCGGACTCGCTGCGCTTCGCGGTGACGAAGCGGCGGTAGCCGATCTGACCGCGGCGACGACGAAAGACGCGACGAGTCGAGGGGAAGGCATCGGGCTGACGGTCGCCGAGTGGACACGTGCGGTGCTGAACAACGGCCTCGGCCGATACGGTGACGCTGTCGCCGCAGCCCGGCGCGCCGCCGAGGAGCCCGTGTTCGGCGGCGTTTCGAGCTGGGCCTCCGCCGAGCTCGTCGAAGCCGCGGTTCGCAGTGGCGCGATGGAGATCGCGGCCGACGCTCTCACTCGGCTTACCGAGATCACCAGTGCCTGTGGTACTGACTGGGCGCTTGGCGTAGAAGCGCGGTCGCGTGCGCTGCTCAGCGATGGCGCCGAGGCCGAGCGTCTGTATTGCGAGGCGATCGAGCGGCTGGGCCGTACCCGCGTGCGCACCGAACTTGCCCGTGCCCATCTGCTCTATGGGGAATGGTTGCGGCGCGAGCGCCGCCGCACCGACGCGCGCACGCAGTTGCGCATCGCGCACGACATGTTCGACGCGATGGGGATGCAGGCGTTCGCCGAGCGGGCCCGCCGTGAGCTACTGGCCACCGGGGAGACGGCCCGCAAGCGCACCGGTGTGACGAGCGGCCCGCAGCTGACGGCGCAGGAAGGCCAGATCGCGCGGTTAGCCGCGGAAGGCCTGACCAATCCCGAGATCGGTGCGCGTCTGTTCATCAGCGCCAAGACGGTTCAGTACCACCTGAGCAAGGTGTTCACCAAGCTTGGCATCAGCTCCCGCAGCCAGCTCGATCAAGCCCTGCCAGACGATCTTCGCTAGCCGGCGAGTGTGCCGTCGAGTTGGCTGGCGCGCGAGCTGATGTCGAGTTTTACGAAGACCTTGCTGAGGTGGTACTGGACGGTTTTCGGGCTGATGAACAGTCGAAGACCGATCTCGGGGTTCGACAGTCCGTCGCGGGCCAATCGGGCTACCTGGTTCTCGTGCGTGGTCAGTTCTGCGGTGCTTGCGACGACGGTCCGCTTTCGGGCGGCCTCGCCGGTGGCGAGCAGTTCCCGCTCGGCTCTGTCGGCGAATGCCGCCATGCCCATTTCCTCCAGCATTTGGCG
This sequence comes from uncultured Actinomycetota bacterium, assembly GCA_963766945.1. Classification (GTDB taxonomy): domain Bacteria; phylum Actinomycetota; class Actinomycetes; order Mycobacteriales; family Mycobacteriaceae; genus Mycobacterium. The sequence continues at coordinate 259,290 of CAVYCT010000027.1, read as the reverse complement.
TGCCGTGCGCAGTTGTTCGCGCGCATCGCTCCGACGGCGCTCGCGGCGCAACCATTCGCCGTACAACAGATGCGCGCGGGCGAGTTCGGTACGGACACGGCTACCTGAAAGGTGAATGATCGCTTCTTTGTAGTGCCGCTCAGCGTCATCCCCCTCGGCCACCAGCGCGCGCGAGCGGGCTCCCACCCCCAGCGCCCAGGGGGTGCCGCTGGCTTCGGTCATCTCGGTGATCCAGGCGGTGGCTTCGGCCGCGGTGTCGGTCATCCCGCTGTACGCGGCCGCCTCGATGAGCTCGGCTGCAGCCCAATTCGCCACGCCCGGATAGTGGAGATCGGGGTACTCCTGGTGGTAGAGAGCCTGTTTGGCCGCAGCCATCGCCTCCGGATAGTTGCCGAGACCGTTATAGAGGACTGCTCGCGTCCACTCGGCGACCGCAATCGAAATCCCTTCGCCCCGCCGGGGCGCCTCAGTGGCAGTCTGCTCGATGAGGGCAATCGTTTCCGCCTGCTGGCCCCGCATCGCGGCGAGGCGCATGCCGCCGTACGCGGCGAGGCCGATTCCGGTGGCCTCTGTCACCGTGTGCTGCTCATCGATCAACGCGGCTGCTGTCGGCAGATCGCCGACGAACATCAGCATGAGGGCTCGCGTGCTCAGGGCAAGCGGAAGCTCGTTCACCGCGCCTGCCGTCCGCGCCAGGTGTATGTAGCGCGCCGACAAGAGCGTCCCAATGCTCGTCGTCCCACAGATGCAGGGCCGCCAGATTGATGAGCCACATCCAGCGCAGCTCTTCGTCGACCGACATTCCGCTTCCGAAGACGGTCAGTGCGGCCGCTAAGATCGGGCGTTCCCGCCGGATATCCGCCGACGAAGTTTGCCGCCAATCCGTCCATCAGGAGGTCGCACGCGCGCGGCGGGTGCGCCGGCCGCGGAGCCGAAGCGGCGGCCCCGGCCACTTCGAGGACATGACCGCCCGGAGTGGCCAAGCGCCCTGCGAACGCCGCGGCGGAAATGGCGTCCAGATAGGTCTCCCTGGCGAGGCTCGCTTCGATCGGCTCGAACCGCCGGGCAGCCCGCAGCAGCAGGAGCGGAGCCTCACCTCCCCGGCTGGTGGCGAACGCGAGCTGGGCCCGCACGAGGTCGACGTGGGCTTGCTGGAGCTCGTCAAGTGGTCCGCCCTCAGCCGTCGCCAACAACGCCGTCGCCGCGTCGAACGCGCCCGCCTGGAACTTGGTGCTTGCCGCGGCCAACGCCCGCTGTGCCCGTGGCCCGGGGTCGACGGTCAGCTCGGCTGCGCGTTCGAGGAACGCGGCGGCCGCGGCCAACCCACCCCGGGCCCTGGCGTGCTCGGCAGATCGTTCGAGATCCGCGGCGATGTCCTCATCCGGTCCCGTTGCGGCCTCGGCCAGGTGCCATACCCGGCGGTCAGGGTCCAGTGCTCGATTTGTCGCCTCCGCCAGAGCGCCGTGAACCGCTTGGCGTTGTGCGGGCGTCGCCGACCAATAGATCACCGAGCGCACCAGGGGATGGCGAAACCGTATCCGGGTGCCGAACTCAGCCAGGCCTGCTTCGATCGCCGCGCCCGACGCGGCGAAATCGATTCCCAGCACCGCGGCGGCCCGCCACACCAGCGTCGGATCTCCTGTGGCGTCGGCCGCGGCGAGCACCAGTAGTCGCCGGGTCGGTTCAGGCAGGGCATCGACGCGCATACGGAAGGTTTCTTCCATGCTGGCGGGCACCCGTGCGATGTCGGGAAATCCGTACCCTGCGGCGAGCTCGGCCGGTGTGAGGCCGCGCGGAATCTCGAGCAGTGCCAATGGATTACCGCGCGTCTCGGCAATGATCTGATCGCGCACCCGGGTGTCGAGCGGTCCGCGCAGCACCGAGTTCAGCAGCTCTCGCGCGTCGGCATCGGGCAGGCCGATCACCTCAAGGTCCGGCAAGCCCGCCAATTCCTGGCCGGGCACCCGGACACCGAAGACCATGCCGACCGACTCGGCCCCGAGGCGGCGGGCAACAAACGCCAGGACCTGAGCCGAGGCTCGGTCCACCCACTGCTGGTCATCGACCAGGCACAGCAGCGGGCGCTCCTCGGCCACGTCGGACAACAGGCTCAGAACCGCCAGACCGATCAGGAATTGGTCCGGCGCCGATCCAGGGCTCATGCCGAACGCGGTGCGGAGCGCATCCCGCTGAGGGGTGGGAAGGCGATCGAGGTGATCCAGCAGCGGTGCGCAGAGCTGATGCAAGCCCGCGAAGGCCAGTTCCATCTCCGACTGGACGCCCGCCGCGCTCACAATCCGGCAGACCGACGCAGAGCCGGCCAGGTACTCCATCAGTGCCGTCTTGCCGACGCCGGCCTCACCGTGAATCACCAACGCCTGGCTGTGACCGTCACGCATCGCCGACAGCAAACGATCAAGCGCTCGGCGTTCGCTGCGGCGGCCGATCAGGCCCGTCGCCCAGCCCCCGTCCAGCGGTCTCACAAGGGCAAGTTACCCCGAGTTGCCGATCAATTGACCCACAGTCGCAAGGGACGTCCGGGAGTGGCTAATCGAGCGCGGCGTCGAGCTGACTGCGCGAGGTGATGCCGAGTTTCACAAAGACCTTGCTCAGGTGGTACTGAACGGTCTTGGGGCTGATGAACAAGCGGAGACCGATCTCGGGATTCGACAGCCCATCGCGCGCCATCCGGGCTATCTGGACTTCCTGAGCGGTGAGTTCCGCACCGCTCGCGCTGACGACTCGCTTACGGGCGGTCTCACCGGTTGCGAGCAGCTCGCGCCGTGGCTCGGTCCGCGAACCCCGCCATGCCCATCGCCTCGAAAAATTGGCCAGCGGTGCGCAACTGTTCTCGCGCATCGATGCGTCGGCGTTCGCGGCGCAACCATTCGCCGTAGAGGAGGTGTGCGCGGGCGAGCTCGACGCGGACGCGGGTTCCGCTCAGGCGCTCGATCGACTCGCGATAGAGACAATCGGCGGCTTCACCGTCGCTCAACAGTGCGCGTGAACGCGCCTGGACGCCCAGCGCCCAGCCGGTGCCGGTGGCGCTGGTCTGTTCGGTGAGCCGAGAAGCGCATCGGCCGCCACGTCGGTGTTCCCGCTGCGCACGGCGGCCTCGATCAGCTCGACGAGGGCCCATGGCGGCGGGCCCAGTGTGCCCTTTTGGTCGGTGGCGTGTTGGGCAGCCGTCACTGCCTGTTGGTAATTGCCGCTGCCGTTGTTCAGCGCGGCACGCGCCCAGCAGGCGATACGCTGATGCCTTCACCCCGTTGCGCCGCCTCGGCTGTGGTCGCCTCGATGAGGTTCTCTGCCATGGCATGATCGCCGCGCAACGCCGTCAGGCCCATGGCGCCGAAGGGGGCAAGCCGAACGCCCGTGGCCTGCATCGCGGCATCCAGTTCCTCGATCAGCGGTCCGCGGCGGTGAGGTCGCCGATGAACACAAGCATGAGTGCCCGGGATGTCAGGGCCAGTGGCATCTCACTGAGGGCGCCAGAGCTGCGGGCAAGCCGGACGTGCCGATCCGACAGCCTGTCCCAACTATCGTCATCCCACACGACGATCGCGGCCAGGCACGCCAGCCACAGCCACCGCACTTCGTCGTCGGCGGGCATGCCGCTTTCGAAGCCGGCCAGTGCGCGGCGAAAGTAGGGTACGACCGCCGCATATCCGTCGCTGTACCACGCGGACATGCCCTCGAGCAGGAGATCGTGTGGTTCCGGCGCGTGCGTCGGCGGTGGTGCCGCGCCCATGGCGTGCGCCACCTCGACAACGGCTCCGCCAACGGCCAGGCCTTCGACAATCACTGCGGCGGACAAGGATTCGAGATAGGTCTCCCTGGAGAGGTCGGCGTCGATTGCGGCCAGACGCCTGGCGGCCTTCAGCAGCAGGGGCGGGGCGTCGCTGCTTCGGTTCGTGACGAAAGCGATTTGGGCGCGCACCATTTCGGCACGAGCCTGTTGAAAGTCATTGAGCGGTCCCGCTTCCGCGATGCCCAGTAGGTCCTGCGCCGCGTCCAGGGCGCCCGCCTGTGCTTTGGCAGACGCGGCGGCCAGTGCCCTGGCGGCCCGTTGCGCGGCGTCCAGCGTCAGCACGGTGGCGCACTCGAGGAATGCCGCCGCCGCCGCCAGCCCGCCCCGGCCCGTGCCAGGTCGGCGGAGCGTTCCAGTTCGGCCGCGACGTCTTCGTCTGGTCCAGGTACCGCGTGCGCGCGGTGCCAGGCGCGCCGCTCTGCGTCGGTGTCGGGATCGATGGCCTCCGCCAACGCGCCGTGTGCCCGCTGTTTCTCCTCCAGCGACGCCCATCGGTAGGCGGCCGAGCGCACCAGCGGATGACGGAATCGCACCCGGGTGCCGATCTCGGCCAGACCTGCTGCGGCGGCGGGTAACGCGGCGTCGGCGGTGATGCCCAGCAGTGCCGCGGCTCGCCAGACCAGGCCGGATCGCCGGTCGGGTCGGCGGCGGCGAGCACCAACAAGCGGCGGGTGTCATCCGGCATGGCCTCGACGCGCAAGCGGAAGGTTTCCTCCATGCGCGCCGGTGCCCCGCCACGTCGGGGATTCCGTACCCGCCGGCCAGCTCTGCCGGCGTCAGGCCGCGCGGGATTTCGAGCAGCGCCAGCGGGTTGCCTCGGGTCTCGGCGACGATCTGATCGCGCACCCGGCTGTCCATCGGGCCGCCGCAGCGCCGAATCCAGTAGCTCCCGTGCGTCCGCAACCGGCAGGCCGGTGACCTCCAGCTCCGTCAGGCCGGCCAGTTCCTCACCGGGCACCCGCACGCCGAAGACCATGCCCACCGACTCCGCGCCGAGGCGGCGGGCGACAAACGCGAGGGCGTTCGCCGAGGCGCTGTCGACCCACTGCTGGTCATCGATCAGGCACAGCAGCGGCTGGTCCTCGGCCACCTCCGACAACAGACTCAAGACCGCGATCCGATCAGGAACTGGTCCGGCGCCGACCCCTCGCTCATACCGAACGCTGTCCGCAGCGCGTCCCGCTGTGGCGCCGGCAGACGGTCGAGCTGGTCCAGCATCGGCGCACACAACTGATGCAGCCCGGCGAACGCCAACTCCATCTCGGACTGGACTCCCGCCGCACGTTCGATCCGGCACCCCGACGCCTGTTCGGCCAAATACTCCAGCAGGGCGGTCTTGCCGACGCCGGCCTCCCCGTACACCACCAGCGACCGGCTCTCACCGTTGCGGATCACCGCCACCAGTGGTCGAGGGTTCGGCGTTCCGCGCGACGGCCCGTCAGGCTCGTCGCACCGCCGCTCGGACTGGCCTCACGAAAACGACGGTAGCTAGCGAACGTTCGAATTCTGGGCCGAGACTACTGCCGGATGCGACATTGCGTCGTTCAGGCCGCTATCGTCGCACTCTCTTGATCATGATGCGGCCGTGATTCGTCCTCGTGCGGTGAACATCGCTGTCGGCCGATGGACGCCGAAACCGTGGTGCTCGAACGAATGTGGAGCCATGGCTGTAGTCAAAGCGGTGGCGCACACCGGCATTACCGTCCGCGACCTGGATGCGTCGATCTCGTTCTGGCGGGATGTCTTCGGCTTCGAGGTGCAGCATCGGTTGGAGCTGTCGGGGGAGTTCGCAGAACAGATCACCGGTGTGGCCGATGCGCACTTCGTGCTGGCTGTCCTCGCCGGCGGTGGTCATCACATCGAGCTCCTGCAATACCTGCGCCCGACCGAACGCGCGCATGTGTGTCCCCGACCGTGCGACGTCGGATCGTTTCACGTCGCGGTCAATGTCGATGATCTCGACTCGGCCGCCGAGGCCTGCGCACAACGTGGGTGGACAGCTCGTCGGCAAGCCGCAGACGGGCGTCGAAGGGCCGCTCGCCGGCTCTCGCTTCGCGTACCTGCGCGACCACGACGGGTCGATCGTCGAACTCATTCAAAACCCATAGCCACCGTAACCGCGATTGACGTAGGGAGCGAAATCGTGGCATCCACAACAACCGTCGGCCGCATCTCGGAGAACGACGTCCGCAACTTCACCGCGTCGCACAGCTGAATCCAGTCTGCAGCGGGTGCTGGTCGATCTGATCGAACTGCATCTGCAGGGCAAGCAGGCCCACTGGAACGTCGTGGGCACCAACTTCCGTGACCTGCATCTGCAGCTGGACGAGCTCGTCGATGTGGCGCGTGAGGCCAGCGACACCATCGCCGAGCGGATGCGCGCCCTGTACGCCGTTCCCGACGGGCGGTCCGACACGGTCGCGGCGACCACGAGCCTGCCGCTCTACCCGGCAGGAGAGCAGAACACCACCGACGTCGTCGACCTCATCACGACGCGCGTCTATGCGGCGGTGGCGACGATCCGTTCTGTCCACGATGCAGTCGACGCCGAAGATCCGAGCACCTCCGATTTGTTGCACCAGATCATCGACTCGCTGGAAAAGCTGGCCTGGATGATCAACTCCGAGAACCGCAAGGTCTAGGCGCGGGACAACCCGGACCGGAGGAATCTCAATGCTGGCGCTTCGCTTTGACCGGTTCGGTGATCCAGACGTGCTCACGGTCACCGAACTACCCGACCCGGTCCCCGCCGCGGCGGAGGCAGTGATCCAGGTGCGCGCCGCCTCGGTCAACCCTTCCGATGTGAAGAACGTCGGCGGCGCTATGCAGGGCACCGTGTTGCCGCGTGTACCCGGTCGTGATTTCGCGGGCGTCGTCATCGACGGGCCGCCGGACTGGCGCGGAGTGCCGGTGTGGGGAACCGGAGGAGATGTCGGGTTCACCCGGGACGGTTCACATGCCGAACTGATGTCGCTTCCCGTTGACGCGTTGGTCCGCATGCCTTCTCGCCTCAGCTTCGATGAGGCATCGGCGGTCGGAGTCAACTTCGTGGTCGCGTTGGCTCGGCGCGGTTGAGACCGCGCGGCTCGAGAAGACCGACACCATCGCGATCTTCGGGGTGTCCGGTGGCGTTGGCGGAGCGGTGGCCCAGATCGCCCATATGATCGGCGCGAGGACGATCGGCGTGGACCGCCGCGTGCCGGGCGACGACACCCCGGCCGCCGCCAGCATCGACGCATTCGTCCGCCTGGATCAGGACGCCGACGTCGCGGCAGAAGTGCGGCGCCTCACCGGCGGCCGGGGTGTGGACGTGGTCTACGACGCGGTGGGCGGTGTCACGACCGCGACGGCACTCGGCATCGCTGGCACACCGTGGGCGGCTGGTGGTCATCAATGCAGTCGGTTCCCGGACGGTCGAGATCGATCTGGTGGACCTGTACCACAACGAAACTCAGATCCTCGGGTCTGACAGCCGCAAGCTCGATGTCGTGGACTCAGCGCGTCGCCTCGACCGGCTGAGCGGTCTACTTCGAGAGCGGCGAACTTCAGCCGCTTCCGATCACCGCCACGTACCCGCTAGCCGAGGGCCCGGCGGCCTATAAAGCGGTCGCTGACGGGACGGCCGGCCGCGTCGTCATCCAGCCCTGATCATCCGACGAACGACGGTATTACTTCTTCGTTTCCTGTCGGACCTCGTCGCCGTCTGGCCAGCTCCGCTCTGCGCACGCTATGGCAGCCCACCGAAGGTCGATAGCTGTTCGCTTCACACATCTCTCGTGTGAATGTCGACTGGGGTTGCGGCACTCCTCGCAACGTTGTCGCACCCATCCAGCCGCGTGCCCGGGTCGGTGCACCAGGGCAGCAGCCGCCTGTCTTTTTCTTCTTACACTTGTCGTGGCCCGGGTCTGGAGTCTGCTATCGCCGCGCCCCGCGCCGGAGGGTGCCGAAGTGGGGGGATCGGTGGCGGCCTGTGGAGCAGTCGGCCGGCTCCTCGGCATCGCTTTTACTCTGCAGCGGTCAAGACGGTTGACGGTGGATGAGCCAGATGGCCGCCGCTGCGGGAGCGGCGCAAGACATGAGTGAAGCGAGCGGACGAGCCGCGATGGACAAGAGTTGTGAGAATCACGGGTCTGATCGCTCATGAGCCTCAGGATGGCGGAGGCCCGAGAATAGCGCGTTCACCTGAGCGGTCTCGATGTACACGGCGGGAAAGCGTGCACCACTGAAGAATTCAGCTGTGGTTAGCCCAGAAGCGCGCGAGTTCCTTGATGATGAATTCCGGCTGCTCCTCGAAGACCCAGTGGCCGCATTCCTCGATGACGCCGCCTTCTGCCGATGCCGCGATCGCCTTGGCACTGGTAAAGCAATGGTCACCGAAGGACGCGCGGCCGGCCCACGCCAGCATCGGCACTGCAGCTGGTTCTTCGTCAGCTCGGCGGTTTGCGCCGCCATCTGCGGAATGTAGCCGTAGTGCTTGAGGCTTCCGCGCAGGTTGCCCGGCTGACGCATCAGCGTGATGTACTGCTGCACTTCACTTTCCGGCATCGCTGAGGGGTTGTAGGCGAAGTCGCGGAAGAAGTGCCGGAGGTACTGCTCTTCGCGGCCCTCCACCAGGAAGCTGCGTGATGTCCACGTGCATGTGCATGGTCAGATGCCAGTAGGCCACCTGCGGATCGATGTAACCCGGGTAGTCCAGCCCGAAGAACGGGGTTTCGATGGTGGCGAGCGACAATGGCGCGGTCCTCCGCCTTGTAGGCCAGCGCGACAGACGGCGGGCCGCCGAGGTCATGGCTGAGGATGTGGAACTTCGTCGACGCCTTCGACGTCGAGCAGCGCCAGCATGTCCGCTGCGATCGTCAGCGGCTCGTAGCCGTCGACGGGTTTGTCGCTGTCGGCGTAGCCGCGCAGGTCGGGCGCGATGAACGTGTAACGGTCCGCCAGCCCGTTGATGATCGGCAGGAATTCGCGATGGTTCTGCGGCCATCCGTGCATGCACAGCACCACCGGACCGCTGCCGGCGACGACATAGTGGAGCGTGACGCCATTGACCGTTGGCCCGCTTGTGCGTGAGTGCAGTCATGTTGCTTGTCCTTTCGCAGTCGGCAACATGTGACTACCGCCGCAGGTCGTGCGAAATCGTCCACGCCTTGACACTCGTGGACATCTGGTGAAACCGAAACGAGCGCTAGAGGCGTGCCGCGAGCTCCGTGCCCTGTTTGATCGCGCGTTTGGCGTCCAGCTCGGCGGCCACCTCCGCGCCGCCGATGACGTGCGGCTCAATGCCGTTGGCGCGCACACCCTCTTCGAGGTCGCGCACCGATTCCTGGCCGGCGCAGATCACCACGTTGTCGACCTCGAGCAGCCTCGGGCCTCGACGCGGTCCGGCCCGAAGCTGATGTGCAGGCCGTCGTCGTCGATGCGCTCGTAGTTCACCCCGGACAGCTGCTCGACGCCCTTGGCCTTCAGCGCCGCGCGGTGCACCCAGCCCGAGTCTTGCCGAGTCCGCTTGCCCTGCGGGCCCTTCTTGCGCTGCAGCAGGTACACCTCGCGCGCCGGCGGCGCGGGAATCGGTGTCGTCAGGGCGCCGCGCGTCTCCTGCGGGATCGGCGACGCCCCACTCGGCCTTCCACTCCTTGAGGTTCGAGCGTCGGGAGACTCGTCGGTCGACCAGGAACTCGCTGACGTCGAAGCCGATGCCGCCGGCGCCGACGACCGCGACCGTCTTGCCGACGCGGCTTGCCCGTGATCGCCTCCGGCGTACGACAGCACCATCGGATGGTCGATGCCGGGGATGTCGGGGATCCGCGGCGTCACCCCGGTGGCCAGCACCACCTCGTCGAATGCCGGCCAGCTCGTCGCACCGTCGCCCGCGTCCGAAGCCGCACGTCGACGCCGTGCTTGTCCAGCATCCGCGGTGAAGTAGCGAATCGTCTCGGCGAACTCCTCCTTGCCGGGAATCCTTCGCGCCAAGTCGAACTGGCCGCCGATCTCGTCGCCGGCCTCGAACAGCGTCACCTGGTGGCCGCGCTGTGCCGCGGTCGACCGCGGCGGCCAGCCCGGCCGGGCCCGGCGCCGACGACGGCGATGCGCTTTGGTGCGCCGCGTCGGCCCGAGCACCAGTTCGGTCTCGTGGCCGGCGCGCGGGTTCAGCAGGCAGGACACCGTCTTGTGCACGAACGCGTGGTCCAGGCAGGCCTGGTTGCAGGCGATGCAGGTGTTGATCTCGTCGGCGCGCGTCGGCTGCGGCCTTGTTGCACCCAGTCCGGGTCGGCCAGCAGCGGGCGCGCCATCGAGACCAGCTGCGACGTGGCCGTCGGCGAGGATCTGCTCGGCGGCCTGCGGCATGTTGATCCGGTTGGACGCGACCACCGGAATGCTGACGTGTTCGGCCAGCGCGTTGCTGATGTCGACGAACGCGCCGTGCGGCACCGAGGTGACGATCGTCGGCACCCGCGCCTCGTGCCAGCCGATGCCGGTGTTGATGATCGTCGCGCCGGCGGCCTCGACTTCGGTTGCCAGCGCGACGATCTCGTCCCAGCTCTGGCCGTCCTCGACGTAGTCGGCCATCGACATCCGGTAGCAGATGATGAAGTCGTCGCCGACGGCCGCGCGGGTGCGCCGCACGATCTCGACCGGCATCCGGCGGCGCTTCTCCGGAGTGCCGCCCCACGCGTCGGTGCGCTTGTTGGTGCGCGGCGCCAGGAACTGGTTGAGCAGGTAGCCCTCGCTGCCCATGATCTCGACGCCGTCGTAGCCGGCCTCGCGCGCCAGCGCCGCGCACGCGCGCGAAGTCGTCGATCGTGCCGTCGACGCTCGCGACAGCGCGCGCGGCTTGAACGGGTTGATCGGCGCCTTGATCGCCGACGCGCTCACCGAAAACGGGTGATACGCATAGCGTCCCGCGTGCAGGATCTGCAGCAGGATCTTGCCGCCCGCGTCGTGCACCGGCCCGGTGATCCGGCGGTGCCGGCGGGCGTCTGACGCGAGAGTCATCTGCGCGGCGAACGGCAGCAGCCAGCCGGTCCGGTTGGGGGCGTAGCCGCCGGTGATGATCAGGCCGACGCCGCCGCGGGCGCGTTCGGCGAAGTACGCGGCGAGCCGGTCGGTGTCGCGGGCGCGGTCCTCGAGGCCGGTGTGCATCGACCCCATCACCACGCGGTTGCGCAGCGTGGTGAAGCCGAGATCCAACGGCGACAGCAGGTTCGGATAGGTCATCGGTCTTCGTGGCTCGCTCACCAGTGCCGCGCGCGACTTCGTCGAGCCAGTCGATCGAGCCTTCCTCCGCGCGGATACCGCCGCGCAGCACCAGGTACTGATGAAGGGCGCTTCCGGTCAGGCCGCGCGGGTCAGGGAACTGGCGTTTCTCGAATCCCCGGTAGGTGTCCAGCAATTCGGCGCGTTCGGCGCGCAGCGCGCCGACCTGACTTCGCACGGCCTCGACGCTCGCCGTGCACGGCGCCGCGAACCTTCACCGCCAGATCGCGGGTGCGGTTGTCGGCAACGGTGCTGCCCCGGCCGGACAGCGGTTCGGCGATCCAGCGGGCCAGCTCGTCGCGGCCCTGGTCGGAAACGGTGTACACCTTCTTGTCCGGTCGGCCCTGTTGGGCCACGCGGCGTGACGTGCACCCAGCCGTCGTCCTCCATCGCCCGCAGCGTGCGGTAGATCTGCTGATGGGTGGCGGCCCAGAAGTAGCCGATGGACCGGTCGAACCGGCGCGCGAGCTCATAGCCCGAGCCGGACTGCTCGCAGAGCGCCACCAGGATCGCGTGGGGGAGGGCCACGCGGGCAGCCTAGGGCGGGCCGCGACCATATGCAACTTGTTGCACTGCACCCATGCGCATAGGGGTGTCTGCCTAGGCAACGTGTATCTGCTACGTCTAGTATCAGTAACCGCGCGCCACCCTTAACCGGGCGGCGCGTAAAGTTAGGGCACACTGACACAGGCGTGCGAGTATCGGCAACGGATACTGGCTGCGACTTCAGCGGGTCCTACAAAGACCGGCAGCCCCACCGGACAGGAGATCGAGGAGACATTCGTGACGTACACGATTGCCGAACCCTGCGTCGACATCAAAGACAAGGCGTGTATCGAGGAGTGCCCAGTCGATTGCATCTACGAGGGCGCACGCATGCTGTACATCCACCCCGACGAGTGCGTGGACTGCGGCGCCTGCGAGCCGGTCTGCCCGGTCGAGGCCATCTACTACGAAGATGATGTGCCCGATCAGTGGAGCGGATACACCCAGATCAACGCGGACTTCTTCAGCGAGCTGGGGTCGCCGGGCGGCGCGTCGAAGGTCGGTATGACGGAGAACGACCCGCAGTCCGTCAAAGACCTGGCTCCTCAGGGCGAGGACTCCTGACGGCCAGACAGGCCCGCTCAACGTCATTGCCGGTGTTCCCCTGGGACACCCTGGCCGACGTCACCGCGCTCGCCCGGGCACACCCGGACGGCATCGTCGACCTGTCGGTCGGCACGCCCGTGGATCCGCCCGCGCCAGTGATCCGGCAAGCGCTGGCCGAGGCCAGCGCCGCCTCCGGTTATCCGGCCACCGCGGGCACCCCGGCGTTGCGGGAGTCTGCGGCCAAGGCGCTGGAGCGCCGCTACGGCGTCACCGGCCTGACCGGGCGCGCGATTCTGCCGGTGATCGGGACCAAGGAACTGATCGCCTGGCTGCCGACGCTGCTGGGCCTGGGGGCCGAAGACGTCGTCGTCGTCCCCGAACTGGCCTATCCGACATACGAAGTCGGCGCGCAACTGGCGGGCACGCAGGTGCTGCGTGCGGATTCGTTGACGCAGCTCGGCCCGCGGTCGCCTGCGCTGGTCTATCTCAACTCGCCCAGCAACCCCACCGGCAAGGTGCTCGGGCACCGACCATCTGCGCAAGGTCGTCGGCTGGGCACGCGAGCGTGGCGCGCTGGTCGCCTCCGACGAGTGCTACCTGGGTCTGGGCTGGGACGCCGAACCCGTCTCGGTGCTGCATCCGTCCGTCAGCGACGGCGACCACAGCGGCCTGCTCGCCATCCACTCGCTGTCGAAGACCTCGTCGATGGCCGGATACCGCGCCGGCTTCGTCGCAGGCGATCCCTCGGTCGTCGAGGAGTTGCTGGCGGTGCGCAAGCACGCGGGCATGATGGTGCCGACGCCCGTGCAGGCGGCGATGGTCGCCGCGCTCGACGATGACCCCCACGAGGCCGAGCAGCGTGACCGATACGCGCGTCGCCGGGCCCTGCTGCTGCCCGCCCTGCAGTCGGTGGGGCTGACGATCGATCACTCCGAGGCCGGCCTGTACCTGTGGGCGACGCGCGGCGAGCCGTGCCGCGACACCGTTGCGTGGCTGGCGCAATACGGCATCCTGGTCGCGCCTGGCGAGTTCTACGGGCCGGGCGGATCGAAGCACGTACGGGTCGCATTGACCGCGACCGACGAGCGAATATCGGCTGCCGTGCAACGACTTACGGCCTGATTGGCCCACGCAGGTAGCTGTCGAATGGACCACCGGCCGACGGGTATCCGGTTCTAGCGTCGAAGGCATGCCAATCGGACCGTCGCCGACGAACTCCTTCGATGTTCTGCTGCATCAGGATCCGACGATCGCACCGGGCTCCGGCGCGATGGTCGCCACGGTCACCGTCCCGCCGGGCGATCCCGGCAGCGGTCCGCACCGTCACTCCGGCCCGGTGTTCGGCTACGTGCTCGAAGGCGAGATCCTCTTCGAACTCGAAGGCCAGGAGCCCTATCCGATCAAGGCGGGAGAGGCATTCTGGGAGCCGGGTTTTGACGTCGTGCACTACCAGGCCGCGAATCTGCGCGACGACATCGCCAGCAGGTTCGTGGTCTTCATGTTGTGTGCGCCCGATGTGCCGATGATGACGTATCTCGACGCGGACGAGGTCGCCGCGCGGAAGCATCTGCGTCACCCGGCGTCAGCTCATACGCCTGCGTAGTCGATGGAGTCGAACGGCCAAGCTCTTTCACCCAGTCATGCACTGCCCTGCGCAACGGACCGTCGAGCTCGGCGACGTCGGCGCGCACCCAGGATCGCACCTTTGCGCTTCCCGGCACATCGCCAGGGTCGACGTAACACAGCCGATGACGTCATCGGTATCGGGACTCAGCACCGAGTAGGCGAACGCCACCCGCCGTTCGAACTCGTCGGCGTGCATCTCCAGGTCGGCGAGGTTGCGCTCCGCTGAAAATCCCTCGTCCGGCGGCCAGCCGTGATCGGCGAATCCCGGTGTGGTCTGAACATGCGCGGATGCTCGACATCCATGCCTGGTGATCCCTGGCGTTGTGTTGCGGGCCCAGCGGTTCGAGCCGGAACTGTGCAGATCGCAACTCCCGCGGCACCACGAAGTCGGCGGGCACCAGCGGCGTGCTTCTCGGCTCTTCTGCCATGGCATCACCTTTCCACCTTGTCGGCGGGTCTGCTGTAATACCGTCGCCGCATGGACGACTACGACGTGGAGGCCGTGGACCGGCTGCCCTTCACCACGCCGGAGAAATCCGCGCGCTACCGGACCGAGGACTACCAGGGAGCCGTTGGCCTCAACTGGTACACGACCGACCCCACCCTTCGGGCGACGATGGCGTACTACCTGACGCCCGATGAGCTTGCGGTCGCCGAGCCGCACCTGACGACGAATCGGCGCGCTGATGGGCGGTCCGGTCGCACGGTGGGCAGAGGAAACCGACCGCAACCCGCCGCGGCTGGAGCGCTACGACCGGTGGGGCCACGACGTCAGCCGGGTGGTGATGCCGACCTCGTTCGCCGAGTCGCGGAGCACGGTCCTGGAGGCGCAGAAAGCATTGCGCGGCGACGCGCGACGCGCCGGGTGAGCACATCGCTGCCGCTGTTCGCGTCCAACTATCTGCTCAATCAGGCCGACATCGGCATGGGATGCGCACTGGGGACCGGCGGCGGCATGGTGAAGTCCTTGGTCGCCGCCTACGCGCCGGCCGATGTGCGCGATCACGTGTTGGCGAAATTCGAGTCGGGGGAGTGGGAGGGCGAAACCGCGCAGCTTCTGACGGAGCGCACGGGTGGGTCCGATCTGGGCGCGCTGGAGACGACGGCGGCACGCGACGGCGACGCCTGGAAGCTCAACGGGTTCAAGTGGTTTGCGTCGAACTGCAACGGCGAGGCGTTCGTCGTGTTGGCCAAACCCGAAGGGGCGCCGGACTCCAGCCGCGGCGTCGCGACGTTCCTCGTGCTGCGGACGCGTCGCGACGGCTCCCGAAACGGCGTCCGGGTTCGCCGCCTCAAGGACAAACTCGGCACTCGCTCGGTGGCCTCCGGGGAAATCGAGTTCGTTGACGCCGAAGCGTTCCTGCTGTCCGGTGAAGCGAGCGACGACGCGGGCCCGGCCGACGGCAAGGGGCTCGGCCGGATGATGGAGTTGACGAACTCCGCACGCCTTGGCATCGCATTGTTCGCCCTCGGGAACGCGCGGCGGGCCCTGGTCGAGTCGCTGTGCTACGCACGCCGACGGCACGCCTTCGGCGATGCACTGATCGACAAGCCGCTGATGCGTCGCAAGCTGGCCGAGATGATCGTTGACGTGGAAGCCGCCCAGGCCCTGGTGTTCGACGGCACCGGCGCGGCGAACCACCGTCAGCCCCGCAAGGTGCGGCAGCGCATCGCCGTGCCCGTCACGAAGCTGAAGGTGTGCCGGCTCGGCATCACCATGGCATCGGATGCGATCGAAATCCACGGCGGTAACGGCTATATCGAGACGTGGCCGGTCGCGCGGCTGCTTCGCGACGCTCAGGTGAACACCATCTGGGAGGGCCCCGACAACATCCTCTGCCTCGACGTGCGTCGGGGAATCGAACGTGCGCAGGCACATGAGCAGCTCCTGGCACGCCTACAAGACGCGGTATCGGTCTCCGACGACGACGACCACCACCCGCCTGGTGGCGCGGCGCGTCGAGGATCTCGATGCTGCGATCACCGCGTGGACCAAGCAGGACGGCGCGGTGGCCGAGGCGCGACTGTATCCGCTCGCCTCATTCATGGGCGATGTCTATGCAGGCGCGCTGCTGACCGAACAAGCTGCGTGGGAGCGGGCCGAAAATCGCACCGACAGAAAGGCTCTCGTGGCCAGGCTGTATGCCCAGCGCTATCTGGCCGATCGCGGCCCGCTTCGGGGCCTGGACGCCGACGGCGAGGAGGCCATCGAGCGGTTCGACGAGTTGGTCGCCGGCGCGTTCGAGGTCTAGCGCAGTTCGGTGGCCCGCAATCCGAGCGCAAGCACCAGCCGGTCGTCGGGGTCATCGAGCGACGTCGACAGCAGCTTCTCGATGCGGCGCACGCGGTAGCGCACGGTGTTCGGGTGCACGTGCAGCCGCTGCGCCACCGCGGCGATGTCGCCGAACCCGTCGAGATAAGCGTGCAGCGTGTCGGCCAGCATCGGATCCTGTCTCACGCAGCTGCCGTACCCGCGGATCCACCAGTCGCGGCCGGTCGGCCACCTGCGACACGATCTCGTCCAGCAGCACCGTGGTGCGTGCTTCGTCGAGCGACGTGACTGTCCGCGATCGCGCCGGGATGACGTCGCGCGCTGTCGAACACACGGTCCACCTCCACCCGCGCCGTCGCGGCGCCGGCCAGCCCCGCCAGCGGAGCCGCGATCACCGCGTGCACCGTCAGACCGAGTTCGCGATGCAGGGCTGCCACCACTCCGCGCACCCACGACGTCACCGACGACGGCGCCCCGATCTTCGGCAGCAGCACGTAGACGCGCTCGCCGGTCGACGTCACCTGCGCGTCGGCGCGAAAAGCACTGGCGCTCAAGGCGATAACCTCGGTGGGCACTGCCGTGCCTGCACCTCGGAATCCGATGAGCGCCGCCCGGGCATCGGCGGTGATTCCCAGCTCGCGCGCGGTCGCCGTGACGTCGACGTCATCTGCGCCGAGTCCGAGCAGCTCCTGCACCCGCACCGTGTGCATCGACGGCGCGGCCGCCAGCCGCGACATGACGCGGGCCGCCAGCACCGCGCCGCCGCGCAGGATGTCCTCGGCGTCGTCGGCCAGCGGCGTCGACCCCTGCTGCAGCCAGATCGTGCCCGCGAAGGCGGGTCCGCGGCGCTGCGGCGCCGACGGCAGATGGATGCCCACCGCGAGCCGCGGGCGCAGACCCAACTCCGGGCGCTCGGCGACGCGCACCACATCGCCGCTCGCGCGCAGCGCGTCGAAGATGCCCCACTGGCCGATCCACTCCAGATGTTCGGGCGGGCCCGCGCGGCCCAGGATCGTCAGTCGGCGCAGTTCGTCGGCCTCGTCGCTGGACGCCGAATACGCCAGCACGTGGGACTGCTCATCCTCGATGCTGATCATGCCGCGGGTGCGGTCGGCGATGGATTGCGCCAGCCCGAACAGGTCGGTGCCGGAGTCATTGCGCGGATCACCCCGGTCGCCGTGGTGTTCGAACGCGTGGTTGACGAGCTTGTAGAGCGACTCCCAGCGCGCCCGCGGTTCCACCGCCACCACGGCGGTGCCCAGCTTGACGCCCGTTCGACCGCCGCCTGCGAGGGTTCCTTGACGAAGATGGCGGCCGGTACGCGGCCGGTCCCGGCGAACTGCCGCTCGGCGATCCAGCGCACCGCCTCGGCGTCGGACACGCCGAGCAGAAAGAACAGGTCCGCAGAGCCTGGCCCGACCGCCAGACCCAGCCGCACATCGTCGGCGTCGACGAGCGCCACCGAACCCACCGGCATGTCCAGCCCGCGCGGCGCCGCCACCAGCGTCACCATCGTCCGGTCCAGGGCGAGCAGCAGCTGACCGAGGCCCAGACCGGCGGGCTGCGCCACCATCACACCCTCCTTTGTCCGATTCGACTATAAACCCGGCGAGCAGCTTGTCGGATCGACCATCGGTTCGACGTCGGTTCAAACGGGCATCCTTGCAGCATGGACGCCATCACCGACGTGCCCGCACCGGTCAATGAGCCGATACACGAATACGCACCAGGTTCGGGTGAGCGCACCCGGCTGAACGCCGCGCTGAAATCGCTCGGCGACGATCCCATCGAGCTGCCTCATGTCATCGGCGGCATCCACCGCATGGGCGGCGGAGCCCGCACCGACGTGGTCCAGCCGCACCGCCATGCCGCGCGGCTGGGCACCTTCACCAACGCCGAGCACGCCGACGCGACCGCGGCCGATCGATGCCGCGCATCGCCGCCAAGGCCGATTGGGAGGCGACCCCGTTCGACGAACGCGCCGCGGTGTTCCTGCGCGCCGCCGACCTGCTGGCCGGCCCGTGGCGCGAGAAGCTGTGCGCCGCGACCATGCTGGGCCAGTCCAAGTCCGCATACCAGGCCGAGATCGACGCGGCGTGCGAGCTGATCGACTTCTGGCGGTTCAACGTCGATTTCGCCCGTCAGATCCTGGCCCAGCAGCCGATCAGTGTGCGCGGCGTGTGGAACCGCACCGACTACCGGCCGCTGGAGGGCTTCGTCTACGCCATCACGCCGTTCAACTTCACCGCGATCGCGGGCAACCTGCCGAGCGCGCCCGCCCTGATGGGCAACACCGTGTGTGGAAGCCGTCGCCGACCCAGACGTTCGCCGCCTACCTGACCATGCAGCTGCTCGAGGCCGCGGGGCTGCCGCCGGGGGTGATCAACCTGTTGGCCGGCGACGGGCTCGCGGTTTCCGAAGTGGCACTGGCGGATCCGCGGCTGGCCGGCATCCACTTCACCGGCTCGACGGCGACGTTCCAGCACCTGTGGCGCGAGGTCGGCACCAACATCGACCGCTACCACACCTACCCGCGGCTGGTCGGTGAGACCGGCGGCAAGGACTTCGTGCTCGCGCACTCGTCGGCGCGGCCGGACGTCCTGCGCACCGCGCTGATCCGCGGCGCCTTCGACTACCAGGGCCAGAAGTGCTCGGCGGCGTCGCGGGCCTTCATCCCGCGTTCGGTGTGGCAGCAGATGGGCGACGACTTCCTTCTGCGACCGAGGCGCTGCGCTACGGCGACGTGACCGACCTGACCAACTTCGGCGGCGCGCTGATCGACGAGCGGGCGTTCGCCAAGAACGTCAAGGCCATCGAGCGGGCCAAGAGCGCCGCCGGCGTCACCGTCGCCGTCGGCGGCGAATACGACGACAGCGAAGGCTATTTCGTGCGGCCGACGGTGCTGCTGTCCGACGACCCGACCGACGAGTCGTTCACCACCGAGTACTTCGGACCGATCCTTTCGGTGCACGTCTATCCCGACGACGACTACGACCGCATCATCGACGTCGTCGACAGCGGCGCGGCCTACGCGCTGACCGGTGCGGTGATCGCCGACGACCGCTCGGCGGTCCTGGCGGCCGAGCATCGGCTGCGCCACGCGGCGGGCAACTTCTACGTCAACGACAAGCCCACCGGCGCGGTCGTGGGGCAGCAGCCGTTCGGCGGCTCGCGGGCCTCGGGCACCAACGACAAGGCGGGCTCGGCGCTGAACCTGCTGCGCTGGACGTCGGCCACGGTCCATCAAGGAGACGTTCGTCCCGCCGACCGACCACACCTACCCCCACATGGAGGCGTGAGGTGGGCGTCTTCGAGCGGGTCGCGCGCCCGGCCATCCTGGCGGCCAGCAGACGGGAGGGGCTGCGCCGAGCCGCGGAGCGCCTGCCGGTCACGCGGCAGGTCGTGCACCGCTTCGTGCCCGGTGAGACCGTCGATGATGCACTGGGCTCCGTTGCACAGCTGCGCAATTCGGGCCGACTCGTCTCGATCGACTACCTCGGCGAGGACGTCACCGATGTCGACACGGCCAACGCCACCGTCAACGCCTATCTGAACCTGCTCGACGCGCTCGGCGGCCGCGACGAGGCCGCCGGCAAGGTGCGGCCGCTGGAGGTGTCGCTGAAGCTGTCGGCGCTGGGGCAGGCGTTGCCCCGCGACGGCGAGAAGATCGCGCTGGAGAACGCCCACACCATCTGCGAGCGGGCGCAGCGGGTCGGGGCGTGGGTCACGGTGGACGCCGAGGACCACACCACGACCGACTCGACGCTGTCCATCGTGCGCGACCTGCGTACCGAATTCGATTGGCTGGGCACGGTTTTGCAGGCCTATCTCAAGCGCACCCACGGCGACTGCGAGGAGTTCGCCGCCTCCGGTGCACGGATCCGGCTGTGCAAGGGTGCCTACGACGAACCCGCTTCGGTCGCCTACCGCGACCGCGACGAGGTCACCGACTCCTACCTGCGGTGCCTGCGGACGCTGATGGCGGGCAACGGCTATCCGATGGTGGCGTCGCACGATCCGGAGATCATCGAAGCCGTGCCGGCCATGGTCGGCGAGACCGGCCGCGGCGTGGATGATTTCGAGTATCAGATGCTGTACGGCATCCGCGATGCCGAACAGCGCCGGCTGGCCGACGACGGCAACCACGTTCGGGTCTACGTGCCGTTCGGCACGCAGTGGTACGGCTATTTCGTGCGCCGACTGGCCGAGCGGCCCGCCAACCTGACGTTCTTCCTACGCGCGCTGGCCGAACGCAGGCACTGACGCTAGTCGGTGACTGGGAACGAGTGATGCTCGTGCGTGACGACCCAGCGGCCGTCACGTTTGCGTAGACCGATGGTCAGCCGCAGCCGCTTGTCGGGCTCGGCTTCGAACTCGTCGGCGGTCCCGCAGCGTAGCAGTGCCCACGCGAACGCGACGTCTTGACCGGCCGTCACTCGAGCTCGACGATCTCGAACTGTGCGCCCTGGCGCTGCCATTCGAAGAACGGCGGCCAGACGTCGCGGTATTCGCTCAACCCGCGCACACCCTGATACGGCGGCGGCACGTCGAACATCACGATGTCCGGATCATGGTCGGCCAGAACAGAATCGAGATCCCCGGTGTGAACCGCCTCCGCCCAGCGGGTGATCAGCTCCCGGATCGCCGCTTCGTCGCTCATCGGGCGGCGCTTTCGAAGAGTTCGGACACGTCGGACACCTCGTCCAAGCGCCAGGCCGTATTCCAGAGGCGGCCGGGGTCGTCGAGATGCCCGACGAGCCGGGCAACCTTTGCCTCGAGTTGATCCGCTGTCATCGGCGCGGACGTACTGCCCGTCGCGTGCTCGACCGTCCGCACGATCTGCTCGCCGCTGCGCAGCGTGACCGTCATGCGGCACGCGTCGGCGGGCATCGACGGGTCCAGCGCAACCTGCACTCGCCGTCGCATCTGCCCCACGGCCGGGTCGACGGCACGCTCGTCACTGAATTCCGGCGGCCCGCCTGGCACCACACAACAGCCCGACCGCGAAGCAGTGGTAGACCGAGAACTTGCTCTGCAGGCCGCTTGTCGGTTCCGTGACGCCCATGACGTCGAGCACGCGGGGGTGCACGTCGAGTAGCACCGCAGCGATCTGGTCGGGATCCGTCACATCGGCCCGCAGCTCGCGGCCAGCGTCGATGACCGGATGGCTGACAATTCCGCAGCTGTAGGGCTTCAGAGCGTTGAGCTCGATCAGCCACCGTGACCCGAGATCATCCATTCCGGTCCAGTCGGCGTCGCCGGCCATCAGCGCGGCCATGCCGCGGCGCCCCGCCAGCGGTTCGTCGGGTCCGGCGAAGCCCTGTTCGGCGAACAGCGCCGCCTCGATTCCGTTGGCGGCCGCCCGCCCAACCTGGAACGACTTGGTCATCGAGCCGAGCTGCTCGGTGTGGCCCGCGGCCTGCGTGGCGGCGATCGCGATGGCTGCGGCGGTGCGGTCGGCGTCGAGGCCGAGCACCCGGGCCGCCGCGCACGCCGCGCCCACCGGGCCCGTCGTCGCCGGTCACGTGCCAGCCGCGGTCGAAATGCGATGGCCACAGCGCGTCGCCGAGCCTGCCGGCCACCTCCACGCCCGCGACGACTCCGGTCATCAACTCCTCACCGCCCGCCCCGGCGATCTCCGCCGCCGCGAGCGCTGCGGGCACGATCGGAGCGCCGGGGTGCAGGATGCATGACAGGTAGGTGTCGTCGTAGTCCTCGACGTGGGCGGTCAATCCGTTGACGAGCGCCGCCCACGGCGGGGTGCAGCCGCTCGGGGCGGCCCAACACACGGGCATCGCCCTGCTGACCGAGATCCGCCGCGGCGGCCAGGACCGCCTCGGCCGCGGGAACTCGCGCGGCGCCCACCGAAAGGCCGATGACGTTCGCGGCCGTGCGTCGTGCCGCGATGCGGGCGGACTCGGGCACGTCGGCCCATTGCAGTCCCGATACGAACACGGCTGAGGCGTGAAGTCACGTTGGGGCTCATGCAGATTCGCCTTTCGCCAGGGCAGCGAACCAATCTCGGCTGCTGGAGCAGCCGGCCACCGTACGTGTGTGCCTCGACGATCTCCTTCTCGCGACCCGGCATGGCGCGCTCGACCAACGCCATCACCTTCTGGTCGAGCCGGTCCTCCGACAGCGGCGCCTCCAGACTGCCGCGAGCGTGCGCGACCTCCGCGACCTCGCTGGTGCCGTCGGCGAGCCGGACGTGAAGGCGGGCCGCGGCGCGGGGGATGGCCGGATCCGGCGTCAGGACCACGCGCGACCGCATCGCGCTGACCGTAGCCGACCGCACATGCTCGTCCTCGTAGGAGCTCAGGTCTACCGTGCCGTCATAGAGCCCGCACGCGACGCCGTGCACGGTACTGAACCGGGCTTCCAGACCGTTCGTCGGATCGGGATTTCCGGTCAACTCGACGACCAGTGGGTGGCAGTGCAACTCGGCGCGCTCGACGTCGCGCCCCGCGACCACACCGTGCAATGCCTCGGCGGCCTCGATCGCCGGATGACACACGATGCCGCACGGATACGGCTTGTAGGTGTTGGAGAGCAGCTCCCACCGGCGGCCCCAGTCGTCGAGGAGCAGGCCGAGGTCGAGTTCCGGTGCGAGGACGGCGAAGTAGCCGCGCGGTCCGTCGAGCGCAGAGGGCGACGCGGTCAGGCCGTGGCGCGCCACGACGGCCGCGATCAGACCGTTGGCCGCCGCCTTGCCGGGGTGCAGCGGCTTGTTCATCGTGCCGAACCCCTCGCGGTGACCGAGCGTCATGCTGGACGCCACGCCCAGCGCACGCCCCATCGTCTCGGCATCCAGCCCGAGCAGAAGCGCCGACGTCGTCGCGGCGCCGAGCGGTCCGACGGTGCCGGTGATGTGCCAGCCGGCGTCGTAGTGTGACGGCGACATCGCCACCGCGACACGCAGCTGCAGCTCGATCCCAATCGCGATGGCGCGCAACAGCGCAGCACCGTCAACATCCCGCAACGACGTCGCGCCGAGCGCCGCGCCCAGAACCGAAGCGCCGGGATGGACGACCGTGGCCAGGTGTGTGTCGTCGTAATCGTCCAGATGGGCGGCGAAGGCGGTGATCAACGCCGCGGACGCCGGGTCGAACGTGTCCACGCGGCCGGGCACCGGCACGTCACCCGGCGCTCCGGTGCGGTTCAGGCCGGCGACCAGCCGCCCGGTTTCCGTCGCGTCGGCGGCGCCGATGGCGGTGCCGACCACGTTGAGCAGAGCCCTTGTGGTCTCGGCCTCAACCGTGCTGTCGATGCGGTCCGCGGCCGCGATCGCGTCAGCGGCAAGGCCGGTCAGATCGATCATGGTGTCCTCCTCGGTGACGCCGCGCCTTCGATCAGCTCTGCGACGTTCTCCCACTTGGCCGACATCACCGCATCGGCACGGTCTCCGGTGCAGTCGGCGACCTTCTGCGCCAACTGTTCTCGCGTCACGGGTCGCCCTGGAGCGCCGGGCGGGATGTCGATGTCGCCGGTGTGGGTGCGTCCGTCGGTGGTCCTCACCTCGAATGCGCAGGGTGTCGCCGAGCAGGCCGTCACCGCCGGCCTCGAGGTGGATGTCGACGCTTTCGGTGAGCCGCACGACCTCGTCGCGCTGCACCGCCGCGTCGGAGAAGCTTTCGAATCCGGGCACGCGATCCACCACGGCGACCGCCACCGCATGCTCGAGGCAGAACTTCGCCTCCAGGCCGGAGGTAGGCCGATGATGGACCAAGGGCTGCACGGCGGATTCCTTGGCCCACACTGAAATCCGGTCGACGTCCTCGGACCTCAGGTCGCGGGTTACGTCGGCCGCGCACGCGATCGGTCGCTGCAGGGCATAGCAGCATGGATAGACCTTGACCGCCAGACCGCCGGGAACCGCGGCGGGGTTCTCCAGCGCCAAGTCGAACGGCGGATCGGAGACCAGGCTCAGCCACGCATCCAGCACGCGCATGTCGACCGTCGCGCCGTCCGCCACGAGTTGGGCCGCGCGGACACCCGCGTCGACGGCGAGGCCGACCTGAATTGCCTTGGCGTCACTGCCGAATGCGCGCTGCACACCGCCTGCGCTGGAGACCGACAGTGCCATCGCCATCGCGGTGCGCCGGACATCGAGCCCCATGGCGGTGGCGGCCACGGTCGCCGCGGCCACCGGCGCCGTCGTCGACGTGGCGTGCCAGCCCCGCGAGTAGTGGTTCCATCCGAGCGCGGCGCCCAACCGCGCCATGACGCCCGCACCTGCCAGGTATGCGCGGGCGTCATCGCCACCGGTCGCCGCGGCTGGCGGGCACGCAAACCGTGCTGATGTGGGTGGTCGACGGCAGATGCAGATCGTCGTAGTCGAGCACGTGTGCCTGTGCGGCCCACCGCGCCGCCGCGGGCAACCCCGCGACCACGATGCGGTCAGCGGGTGGTCGTGGGCCGCCACCGCGACCGCAACGGTGTCGATCAGCGCGGTCTGGGCCAACTCCAGGTCGGCGACACTGGGCACCAGTTCCGCCGCCCACTGCCGCGAGGGCCTCGGTCGTGGTCTGCACGTCCGGGCTCAGGCGGACGCTCACTTGGCGGCCCCCGTCAGGGCGGCGCCCGACAGCGGTGCGGTGAGCTCGGCGATGTCCGCGCACTCGCTCGAGCGACCACAGCCGCGCCATCAGCGCCTTGGTGGTCGCGCTTCCCAGCACCGGCTCCATCAGGTCGACGGCCTTGGCGCTCACCTCGTCGTCGGTCATCGGGTCGTCGACCGTGCCCCGCACGGCGCCGATGAAGCGCTGCCGCGAGGTGCCGTCGCGCAGCGTCACGGTGACGTCGGCGGTCCGCACGCCGGCACGATCGGGATCGGGGACCAACTCGGTGCGAGCGCGCAGCGCCTGGATCGTCGGATCGGCCATCCGATCGTCGTCGTGGGCCATCGCGAAGGTGAACGCGCGATCGATCAGCGTGCCTGCCACCAGGTACTGGCAGTTGATGTCGGGCATCTCGACCGGTCGTCGACCACACGCACCAGATCGCGCGGCAGCACGATGCGGATGCTGCGCAACCTGTGCCGGGTCGATCGGTTCCTCTTCGACCAACTCGAGCATCGCTTGCACGGCCGCCTGCGCGGGCGACCCGACGGCGAACTTCTTGATGTTGGTCTGCATGATCTCGTAGCGCTCGCCGAGATCGGCGGCCAGCTCGGCGCGGTCGCGCTGCATCGACAGGGCGTCAAGGAAATTCGGCACGCCGCTGAACACGTCGGCGACACCGTCACAGCCCGACGCGACCATTGCCGCCGCACGAACACCGTTGGCGGCGGGCATACCCGCGAACACGAACGCCTTCTCGACGTGGTTGGGATCGCGCACCCAGCTGGTGACGCCCGAGCGCTCTGCGCCGCATAGGACAGTGCGTGCCGGACCCGCTCCTCGTTGAGTCCGTACAGCACCGCCGCCGCCCCGGCGGCCCCGAACAGGCTCGCAGTAGGCGTGTGTGCTGCTTGCCGCTCGACTCGGTGTTCGAGCACCGGCGGTGCCGAGGCTCAGCACCGACGCGGGTGCCGACGTCGTAGCCGGCGGCAACGGCCCGCAACAGTTGTGCGCCCGTCTGCCCGGTTGCTCTCGGCGACCGCCAGCGCGGCGGGCACCACCGCACAGCCCGGATGGCTGATGGATCGGGCATGGGAGTCGTCGGTCTCGTCGGCATGCGCCGACATCCCGTTCGCCAGAGCGGCTTCCACGGGCGAGTGACCGTCGCCCGCCGATGAGCATGCTTGGCCCGTCCTGACGATTGCGACACGTACTCAGGCCACGGCGCCCGGGCAGCAGCTGCGATCCGGACACCATCGCGGCGACCGTATCGATGACGTGGTGCTTGGTCTTGTGAACGACGTTGGACGGCAACGGGCTCACAGTGCGCCGCTCATATACTCGGCGAGTCGCACGGGTCTCGGGGCTGATGTCGGCAGCCATCATAATCCTTTCGAGTTGAGTGCGGTGATAGCGGGCTCTGGTCGGACCGGTGCGGTCACATATAGGCGCCACCGTTTACCGCCATGACTTGGCCGGTGACGTATCCCGCGTCGTCGCTGCACAGGATACGACACCATGGCCGCGACGTCTTCAACGGTGCCGATGCGGCCGACGGGATTGCCTTGATGGCCGAGCTGTTTGTAGTGCTGTTCCGCAACGTTCGATATCCCCGAGGCCGGGACGGCGTTCGGTGTCGATGAGCCCGGGCGAAATCGGCGTTCACCGTCACTCCGCGGCCGTCGGCCTCGTGGGCGCAGGCCTTCGTCAGTCCGATCAAGCCGGACTTCGCGGCCACCACCGGAGCGCGACCGGCGGCTCCGCACTGTCCCGACATCCCGACGATGTTGACGATGCGGCCCCATCCGCGCTCCCGCATACTCGGCAGCGTCGCCCGCGTTGTGAGGAACGCACCGGTGAGCACCGTGGCCAACACCGCATCCCAATCACGCAGTGCCAGCGACTCGATCGGACCGTGCGCACGGATACCTGCGTTGTTGACGACCGCATCGACGGCACCCCAGGCGCCCTCGACTTCGTCGACGAGCCGCCGGACGTCGGCCTCAACGCCGACATCGCCTGCGACCCAACGCACCTCGCCGTCGGCACCGAGGCCCGATGCCGCTCCTGCGAGCGCATTTTGTCGCGACCGGTCAAGCACACCCGCCAACCGTCGTGGAGAAGCTGCCGGCGATCGCCATACCGATGTTGCGGCTCGCGCCCGTCACGATTGCGGACCTCATCCGACCGGTGTCTCACCGGTTCGCCCGTGACGCGCTCACGCCGCCGGCGAACGAATTCCATCACGACCATCCCGATCAAGCGCCGCCGCCAGGATCGCCCACAGAATGTTGACGACGACCGACCCGACGAAGTAACCGGGGCCGTCGGCGAGTTCCAGACTGCGCAGCAGATACTCTTCGGCCAACGGACCCAAAATCAAGCCAAGAACCAATGGAATCACGGGATATCCGTTGACACGCAACAACAATCCGATCACGCCGAAGAACAGCGCCAGCCCGACGTCGAAGATCGAATTGCGGATTGCGAACACACCGACCATGGACAGGAACATCACGGTCGGCACCAGCAGCGACATCGGCAACCGGGTAACCGACGCCAGCGGTCCGGCCAGCAGCACACCCAGCGGCAGAATCAGCACACTCGCCACGATCAGTGCCAGTACGACGGCGTAGACCTCGGCGTTGTTGGTCTCCAGCACCCGGGGTCCGGGCTGCGACACCCTGTAGATAGAACGCGGCCAACACGACGGCCATGGTGGCGCTGCCGGGGATCCCGAGCGTGAAGGTCGGGATGAGGCTCGCGCTGGCGACAGCGTTGTCGCACGCTTCCGAGGCGATGATGCCCTTGTGGCTGCCCTTGCCGAATTCATCCGGATTCTTCGACCGCTTCTTTTCCGCGCGTAGCTGAGGAAGTTCGCCACCGACGTCCCGATCCCTGGGATAACGCCGAGGAGGATGCCGATGCCACTGGACCGGAAGACGGCGCCGGGTTCGGCGAGGGTGGCTTTCACGCCGGCGATGGCGTCGCGGGTCTCCTTGCGCAGACCACCGGTGCGTGACGGACTGATCAGTCCTGTCGTTTCCGAATCACGTTGGACCCGACGAGCATGAGCATCTCGCTGATCGCGAACGTCCCGATCAGCGCGGACAGAAACGGAATGCCGTCGTAGAGCGACAATTATCGAACGTGAACCGATTCGCCGCCGTTCCCGGGCTGACGCCGACGACCGCTAAGCAGCAGCCCCAGTACGCCCACCATCAGGCCTTTACGCGCCGACCCACCCATCAGTGTCGAGGCGACGATCAGGCCGAGCAGGATGATGACGAACATCTCGCGTGCGCCGAACTTCAACGACAGCGCACCCGATGGCTGCAGCAGCACCAAAACGACGACGCCGCTGATTACCCCACCGAGCACCGACGCCATACGGGCGATGCCGATCGCGAGTCCGGCCTGGCCCTTCTTCGCCATCGGGTAGCCGTCGAGGGCTGTCACGGCCGAACCGGTCTCCCCCGGCACGTTGAACAAGATGGCAGGCACCGCACCGCCGAACGCGGCGCCCGCATAGATGCTGACGATGAGCACCAGCGAGTTCTCCAGCGGAAGCGTTATTGCGAAAGGCAATAGCAGCGCGGCGGTGTTCGACGTGCTCAGGCCGGGCAGGACACCGACCAGAAAGCCGATGATCACCCCGAATACCAACCACATCAGCGGGCCGGGCTGCATCAGCAGATGCAAACCTCCGGTGATGTCACTGCAACATCAGAACCCCCTCGCCAGTGGCAGAGGCACTTTCAGCAGCACCGAGAACAGCACATAGCCGAGGGCCAGCAGCACGACCGGGTAGCCGATCAGCAGCAACGGTCTCCGCACCCCCATGATCGCCATGCCGCCGATCACGACGATCGCGGCAGCCGGATAGAAGCCGATCGGTGTGACCAACCAAATGCTCACTGCGACAAGGAGTGCGAAGCTGATGACCCGGCCGGTGGCCAGTGCGCCATACTCCTCGTCCACCCCACCCTCAACGGCTCTGGCCCGCAGGTCGGCGACGATGTTCCAGACACCGAGCACCAGCAACACGGTCGCGAGCACCCGAGGGTAACCGGTGTCGTCGGGATTCAGGTCGAACGAATTGCCCACGCGATCAGCGCGAAGATCACACCGAGCGTGCCGGGCACCGCGATCAGCAGCCGCCCCCGCAGCACCGGCTCGGCGGCGCGTCGGTCACCTGCACGGGATCAGCCTGCGAAGGCATTGGGGTTCGCTTTCAACAGCTGCTCCATCTCGGTCTGGCTCTCCTGGGCCAGTGCGGTGAGCTGATCGGGGGTCAGATAGGCGACCTTGGACTTCTCGCCGAGCTTGTCGAGCGAGGCGAGGTACTCCTCGTTCTTCACCGATGCCGCCAAGGCGTCGACAAGCTGCTTATACCGCTCCGGGTTCTTGTCGCGGCATTCAGCGGATGCCAGCAGCACGTAGTTGGACGCGTTGGACGGAAGGTTCACACCAAGCGCTTCATTGATCGGCGGGGCGTTGTCGGTGACTTCCGGCCACTTGTTCTCCGGCTGGGTCACGGCCAGCACCCGGGTCTCGTCGGCGATCGACAGGCTGTTGAACACGCCCGCATGGGTGGCGTCGACCTCATGGGTGACCAGCGCCGTGCGCGAGGGGCCACCGCCGTCGTAGCCGATGATGTTGAGATCGATGCCCAGCTGCTGCTCCATCTGCAGCAGCGCGATGTAGTTGTTGCTCTGCAGGTCGCTGACGCTGACCTTGATCTGACCGGGCCGCTTGCGCGCATCCGCCACGAAGTCCTTGATCGTCTGCCAGGGCGCATCCTTCATACGCGCAGAACGCCGGGTTCGATGCTGATTCCGCCGATCGGCGCGAAGTCCGAGAGGTCATAGTCGACGTTCTGGGTGAGGTAGGAGAACGCGAGATGCGGCACGCCGTGGGTGACGATCGCTGGTGCAGTCGGCTACCGAGGTCAGCGGCGGTCTGAGCGCCGATCGCGTACCCGCCGCCTTCGTGGTTCTCGACGACGGCGTTGGCGCCGATTTCCTTGGTGAAGTATGGCTCGATCTGGCGGGTGGTGGTGTCGAAGCCGCCGCCGGCAGAGCTGGACACGATCCAGCGGATCTGCTTTCCGCTGAATGTCACCTCCGCCCGAGTCCGATGCGCATCCGGAAAGAACGAGGGCGAATGCTGCGGCGCCGATGAGCGCGCTTGTGCTGATGTGACGTGTCATTTCGCGTCCGATCGTCTGTGATTCGGGTCATAACCAGCATATGGCCGTACATTTCCGAGTCAAGACCAGAACGGCCGATACTTCCAGGTACCCGGTAGTGACCAGGTCAAATCAATCGACAGGCGGTCCACATTGTGGGATCGTCATGTTGCGGCCATTGCCGGATGGCGACGGGATGGTGCTCCGGTCAGCCGCGGCCGCGGCGCAGGCTGGATCGATAGCTGTACCGCGACGCGACGAACCGCGTGATAGCGAGCTCGACCGGATCCCCGCTGACGGTCCGGTAGATCCGGTCGATCCGCAGCATCGGTTCGCTGACCTCGCACTCCGTTGCTGCCGCGACACGGGAGTCAGCGACCGTCACGGTGATCATCTGATCGGCTCCACTGATCGGCTCGGGGAGCACGGGGTCGAGCAGCCCGATGATCGTTCGAGCGTTGCGCGCTCCCTGCTGGACCTCGGGGATGCCTGCGATCAGACTGCCGATGTCGGGGGGCAGGTAGACATCGGTGATGCAGAACGGAACGCCCAGGTGCAGGCGACGGAACGAGATCGTCGCCGTGACGTCGCTTGGCAGGCCCAGGCGGCCGGCGGCCTCGATGTCGATCCGCCTCGTCAACGGCGCGAGGACCTCCATCTCGGTGTCTTCGGACAGGCTCATCAGGTCCTCGACCGTGCCGAACCGGCGCAAATACTGCGACCCGCCGTGCGCGGCGAACGTGCCTCGCCCGGGAATGCGCCGGACCAGCCCGTCGGCAACCAGTTCCTGGTAGGCACGACGAACGGTTTGCCGGCTGACGCCGTGCTCGTCGGCCAGTTCGGCCTCGGTCGGCAGCCGGGTCTCCGAGTCGGCCGAACGGAGCACCGCCAGTCGCAGTGCCTCAGCGATGCGCTGATACGCCGGCCCCAGCACGGCGGTCGACTCGAAGACGCCCGGATCGTCCCCCATAAGGCGATATGTACGCACTAATGAGGCAAATGTCAATCATTCACAGCGTCCCGTCGGTGAATTCTCAGCAACGGGGCGGCCCTGTACTGCGAGGAGGCGAATTCGCGGTGCCTGCGGGCTGGTTCACGAATGTACTGACAAAGGTTGATGTTCGGCCAGCAACACTGTCCGCGGTTCATCGCAGAAGCCGTGGTGCCGGCCGGCCACGGTGCGCCGCCGACCGGTCCGCACAGAAAATTGTCTATATTCGGACCGTGAATCCGCTGGCGGCGAAGCCGAAACGGAGCCCGATACTCCGGCTCAGCGATATGGCCGCCGCCCACGTGCGCGAGCTGATCGTGTCCGGGCAGCTGCGAGCCGGCGAGTTCATCCGGCCGGAGTCGGTGGCCGACGACCTCGGCATCAGTGCCACCCCCGCCCGGGAGGGCCTGCTGCAGCTCCAGACCGAGGGATTCCTCACGGTCGAGCCCAGGCGCGGCTTCACGGTGACCGCGCTGTCCAGCCAGGACATCCAGGACATCTACGACGCTCAGGCACTGCTCGGTGGTGAGCTCACCGCGAGGGCGGCCCGGGTGATCGGTCCCGACCTGGTGAACGAACTGGAAGCGATCCAGGCCGAGTTGGAGAAGGCGGCCCTCGATCGTGACTTCGACGCGGTCGAGCGGCTCAACCATCGGTTCCACGAAACCATTTACCGGCTCGCGGGCTCACGCAAGATTCGCTGGATCATCAAGAACACGCTCGCATACGCTCCGCGCAAGTTCTTCGCTTTGGTCGAGGGTTGGCCGGAAGCCTCCGCGCAGGACCACCGGGCGATCATCGAACACCTGCGGGCCAACGACGCCGACCAAGCGCGTGAAGCTATGGCGCGCCACATTCGCAATGCGGGTGTGTTGTTGGCCGAACACCTTGCTGCACAAGGAACCTCGGGATAGCTGCTCAGTTCTCTTTCGGGCCACGGCCGAGCTCGGCGAGAATCTGGTCGGTGTGCGCGCCGAGCGCAGGCACCGGACCCATCCTGGGCTCGACACCGAGATCGAATGGGGGAAGCAGCGATTTCACGGTGCCGTTTTCGGTCGGCGTGTCCCGCCAGCGGTTACGGCTTTGCAGCACAGGGTGATCCAAGAACTCCGAGACGGTGTTGACACCGGCGAAGGCGATACGAGCGGTCGTGAGCCTCGACTCGAGAGTATCGCTCGAGTGCTGTCCGAAACTCGCCGTGATCACCTGGTTGAGTTCTTCGCGGTGGGCGACCCGCGAGGTGTTGGAGGCAAACCGGGCGTCGTGTGCGAGGTCCGGACGCGCAAGGACCGTTTCGCAGAAGCGCGCCCACTCCGGTTCGTTCTGGATGGCGATGAGAATGGTGTGACCGTCACCGGCTTCGTACGGCCCGTATGGCGCGATCGTCGCGTGCTGGGCACCGAAGCGATTGGGTTGATGCCCCTTACCCGCCGTGAAAACCGCTGGCTGGCCGACCCATTCGGCGAGTGCTTCGAACAGGGACACCTCGATGGAGGCGCCTTCGCCGGTCCTCTCGCGGGCATACAGCGCGGCAAGGACCCCGCTGAAGGCGTACATCCCCGCCGCGATGTCCGCGATCGATACGCCGACCTTCGCGACGTCGGCCGGGGTGCCCGTCAGGGACACCAGGCCGGTCTCGCATTGGACGAGAAGGTCATACGCCTTGCGATCCGCCCATGGCCCGTCGCTGCCCCATCCGGTGATGCCGACGACGATCTTGCGCGGGTCGCGCGCGCGCACCGCTTCGGCCGAAAGGCCTAACCTCGCCGCGGCGCCGGGACCGAGATTCTGCACGATGACGTCGGCTCGCTCGGCCAGCTCGTGCAGCACCTCTCGGCCCTGTGCTGACTTGACGTCCAGCGCGATGGATTCCTTGGAGCGGTTCAGCCATACGAAATAACTCGACAGGCCGTTGACCGAATCGTCGTACTGGCGGGCGAAGTCTCCCGAGCCCGGACGCTCGACCTTGATCACCCGCGCGCCGAGATCGGCGAGTTGGCGCGTGGCGAACGGCGCCGCGACCGCATGCTCCAGCGACAGCACCGTGAGACCGCTCAGAGGTAGCACGCCTGCGCGCCCGAGCGACTGTGTCCCGTCACAGATCCAGCCCGCCGCGCTTGACCAATTGCTTGGCGATGACGTTCTTCTGGATCTCGTTGGTGCCCTCGCCGACAATCATCAGCGGCGCATCGCGGAAGTAGCGTTCCACGTCGTACTCCGTCGAGTATCCGTAACCCCCGTGCACTCGGACCGCATCCAACGCGATCTGCATGGCTGCCTCGGACGCGAAGAGTTTGGCCATCCCGGCCTCCATATCGCAACGCTCGCCGGAATCGAAACGCTCTGCGGCGGAGAGCAATAGCGCACGGGCGGCGGCGAGCTTCGTGCCCATGTCGGCGAGCATGTTGCCCACCGCCTGGTGCTGCCAGATGGGTTTGCCGAAACTCTCGCGGTCCTGGGCGTAGGCAAGTGCGTCCTCGAACGCCGCCCGTGCGACGCCGGTCGCCCGCGCGGCGACCTGAAGGCGGCCGACCTCGAGCCCCTTCATCATCTGAGCGAACCCGTGGCCCTCGTCGGTGCCCAGCAGCGCATCGGTCGGGACGCGGCAATCGGTGAAGTTGAGCTCGCAGCTCTCCATGCCCTTGTAGCCGAGCTTGGGCAGGTCTTTGGAGACGGTGAACCCCGGGACCTTTTCGACCAGGAGGATCGAGACGCCGCGGTGAGCCGGCTCCGCATCGGGGTCGGTCTTGCACAGCAGCGCGATCAGGCCGGAGCGGCGGGCATTGGAGATCCAGGTCTTGCTGCCGTTGATCACGTACTCATCGCCGTCGCGGCGGGCGACGGTGTGCATCGCCTGCAGATCCGAACCTCCGCTGGGCTCGGTGAGTGCCATGGTGGCCCGCAGTTCGCCGGTGGCCATCCGGGGCAGGTAGGTCTGCTTCTGGGCGTCGGTGCCGAAGAGCGTGAGGAGCTTGGACACCACGGTGTGTCCGCCCATCGCGCCTGCCAGGCTCATCCAGCCGCGGGCGAGCTCCTCGGCGACCTGGACATAGCAGGGCATCGACACCTGCCCGAAGCCGTAGGGCTCAGGGATGGCGAGACCGAAGACGCCGATGTCCTTCATCGTCTCGATGAGGTCTTCGGGATAGGTGTTCGCGTGCTCGAGATCCCGCACGACCGGTTTGACCTGCTTTTCAACGAAGTCGTGGACCGTCTTGACGATCGCTTCTTCTTCGGGCGACAACTGCATCGCGAACCTCCTCAATAGAAAATATTCTATTGAGCTTTGAGGTTATTGCAACCTCCCAGGCACGGCAGGCCGCCGACTAGCGCCGGGAAAGCATCAGCAGCGCCCACGCCGCGATCGTCTGGGAGTCGGTGATCTCGCCGTCGCGGATCATCCGTTCCACCTCATCGCGGCCGAACCACTCGCTGTGCATGTCCTGCTCTTCGTGCTCGCGTTCGTGCTCACCCTCGGTGATGCCGGTGGCCAGGAACACCCAGCCGCGCTGGCTGCTCATGCCCGGCGCGACGTCGAGCTGGCCCAGCAGTGTCATGTCCGCCGCCCGCAGACCGGTCTCTTCGCGCAGCTCACGCGCGGCCAGGTCGCTCGGCTCGAGACGTTCGAGGCCGGGTGCGGTGCCCTGCGGAAACTCCCAGCGCCGTTCGCCCAACGGATAGCGGAACTGCTCGACGAGGTGGAAGCGGTCCCCATCCTGGGCCACCACGAGCGCATACGCCGGCTTGTCGACGACCGAGTAGATGCCGATGCTGCCGTCGGGGCGGCGGATATCGTCCTCGCGCAGTGTCATCCAGCTATTCCGGTACACCTCACGCGACGCGACAGTCTGGATCCGGTCCACGCGCCCAGTATCCTCACGAACGTGCTATTGGCCTCCTTGAACCCCGCCGCAGTCTCAGCCGGTGATGACGTCGGCGACGCCCTGCGAATCGCCGACACCGTGTTGAGCCGCAGCGATCTCGTCGGCGCCGCGACGTCC
This sequence comes from uncultured Actinomycetota bacterium, assembly GCA_963766945.1. GTDB lineage: Bacteria > Actinomycetota > Actinomycetes > Mycobacteriales > Mycobacteriaceae > Mycobacterium. The sequence continues at coordinate 224,494 of CAVYCT010000027.1, read as the reverse complement.
GTGGCCGAGCGGGTCGCCGGGGCCAAACGCGTGGCCGTGCTGGCCACCCCCACCCCGGCCACTGTGCTGGCGATGACGGGCTGCCTGATCGCAGGCGTGCCGATCGTCCCGGTGCCCGCCGACGTCGGCGGCGCCGAACGCAGGCATATCGTCACCGACTCCGGCGCCCAGGCGTGGCTGGGGGACAAGCCCGCCGAGACCGACGGCCTGGAGCACATACCGGTGCGACTGCATGCCCGGTCTTGGCATCGTTACGCCGAACCTCCGCCGGAGAACACCGCGCTGATCATCTACACCTCCGGTACCACCGGCGCGCCCAAGGGCGTGGTGGTGAGCCGGCGGGCGATCGCCGCCTGCATCGACGCGCTCGCCGAGGCCTGGCAGTGGACGCCCGACGACACCTTGGTGCACGGTCTGCCGCTGTATCACGTGCACGGGCTGGTGTTGGGTCTGCTCGGGTCGCTGCGCATCGGAAATCGCTTCGTGCACACCGGGAAACCGACGCCGGAGGCGTACGCCGCCGCGGGTGGCTCGCTGTACTTCGGCGTGCCGACGATTTGGACTCGGGTGGCCGGCGACCGGTCCGCGGCGGCCGCGCTGAAGTCGGCCCGACTCCTGGTGTCGGGCAGTGCGCCGCTGCCCGTGCCGGTGTTCGAGAGCCTGGCCGACCTCACCGGGCACCGGCCGATCGAGCGCTACGGCGCCACGGAATCCTTGATCACGTTGAGCACCCGCGCCGACGGAGAGCGCCGCCCAGGCTGGGTGGGACTGCCGCTGGCGGGCGTCGAGACGCGACTGGTCGCCGAAGACGGCAGCGGTGTGGAGAACGATGGTGAAACCATTGGGCGACTTCAGGTTCGGGGACCGATGATGTTCGACGGCTACTACAACCGCCCGGACGCCACCGCCGAGGCGCTCGACGCCGACGGCTGGTACCGCACCGGCGACGTCGCGGTGATCGACGACGGCGGCATGCACCGGATCGTCGGTCGCGAGTCGGTCGACCTGATCAAGACCGGAGGGTTCCGCGTCGGCGCCGGCGAGATCGAGACTGTGCTGCTGGGGCATCCCGGTGTGCAAGAGGCGGCGGTGGTGGGTCTTCCGGATGACGACCTGGGTCAACGCATCGTCGCGTTCATCGTCGGGGACGCCGAGCCGGAAGCGCTGATCGATTTCGTGGCGAAGGAGCTTTCGGTGCACAAGCGGCCGCGTGAAGTGCGGATTGTCGACGCGCTGCCGCGCAACGCCCTCGGCAAGGTGCTCAAAAAGGAGTTGGCGCAATGGGACTGAAGTTCGACGAGATCTGCATCGACTCGCACGACGCCACCGCACTGGGTACGTGGTGGTCGAGCGTGCTGGGCTGGCCCAACCATGTCGACGATGATGGAGATGTCGTCCTGGCGGCACCACCGGGTGCGGGACCCAATTGGTTGTTCATCGCCGTACCCGACGAAAAGGTGGTCAAGAACCGCATCCATCTCGACTTCCGTCCCGACGATCAGCAGGCCGAGGTGGACCGGGTGGTCGGCCTTGGCGCCCGCCACGTCGATGTCGGGCAGACCGGCGATGAAAGCTGGGTCGTGCTGGCCGATCCCGAGGGCAACGAATTCTGCATCCTGGCCGCAGACGATTGATCCTGCATCCCCGCGAGCTGTGCACGCTCGTGGCAGTACTGGGGCTGTCCATCGCCGCGTGTGCCACATCGCACGCGCAACCCGCGCCGCCGCCTGCGCCGAGCGATGACTCCTCGCCGCTCGACATCGGCACTGCGGCCACCGACACCATCGGCGGATGGTTACCCGACGGCACGACGCTGAGCCCGTTCGACGTGTCCAACCCCATCGTCGGGCAGCTGGATCCGGCGTTGCTCAAGGCAATTCAGGATGCAGCAGGCAAGGCCAGCGCCGAAGGCATCGACATACGTATCAATTCGGGCTGGCGTTCGAAGGGCTTCCAGCAGCGGTTGTTCGACGACGGCGTCCGCACGTACGGCAGCATCGAGAAGGCGAAGGAGTTCGTCGCGTCACCCGAGACGTCCAACCATGTGAAGGGCAAGGCCGTCGACATCGCGCCGGTCGAAGCCGACAAGTGGCTCATTCGGAACGGGCCGCAGTTCGGCTTGTGCCAGATCTATGCCAACGAGATCTGGCATTTCGAGCTCGCGGTCGACGATCAGGGCCGTTGTCCGCCGTTGAAGCCCAACGCCGCGGGCTAATGCCGGGTGGCGACTCGCGACGGAAATGCTCTGTGGGACAGCAGGAGCACCGCAAGACCGAGCCCCACCAGCGCCGCGGCTGCCCACGGCAGCGACCATAGCCCCGCTGCGTGCAGCAGCCCCGCGCCGATAGCCGCGCCGCCCGCGATGCCGACGTTGGCGGTGGCGTTGATCCACGCACCGGAGAGTTCCGGTGCCAACGCATGCGTGCGCACCGCGCTCGTCTGATACATCGACGGCACCGCGCCGAATGCGCCATTCCACACGGCCACGGCGACGAGTATCACCGCGAGAGTCGGCCCGGAGAAACCGATTACGACGATGGCGCCGATGACAAGGGCCAGCAACACCACCGCCGTTCGCCTCGGCGTTCGGTCAAGGGTGCGGCCTGCGTACCACAGACCGAGCAGTCCGCAGGCGCCGCAGCCGAGCAGGATGGGGCCGACGAATGCCGGGCTGACGCCACTGGACAGCAGCAACACGCTGACAAATGTGTAGAGGGTGAACTGACCAAGAAACGTCAGCAGATTCGATGCCGCGACTGCGGCGAGTGCGCTTCGGCCCTCCCGCACAACGCTGCGCGTCGAGGAATCGTGGTCGACGCGGGGCAACAACCGGCTCACGAGCACGAACGTAAGAAGCGACAGCGCAGCCAGAATCGCGAATGACAGGCGCCACCCGACTGCGTTGCCGAGCGAGGTGGACAACGGCACGCCCAGTACGAAACCCGCCGATGCGCCGCTGGACACGAGCGCAAGCGCACGCCCGACATTGGCGCGCGCCACGAGCCGTGGGGCATACCCGATGACCAACGAGAAGAACAGGGCGTGCGTCACCCCGCCGACAGTGCGCCCGACGGCGACAACCGCGAATGTCGGCGCGGCCGCCACCAGCGCATTGCTCAGCGCGTAGCCGAGCAGCGTGGCGAGCACCAGGGGCTTGCGGCCGAAGCGCGAGGTGGCCAGGGTCAACGGCACCGCCAGCGTCGCGACCATCACGGCGTACAGGCTGACCAAGAGGCCGGTGACCGATTCGGACACCGAGAACGTGGCTCCCATCTGTGGCAGCAGCCCCACCGGCAGTAGCTCCGTGGTCACAGCCAGGCATGACGCCATCCCGAGCGAAAGCAATCCCGGCAGGCTCGCGCGAAGGCTCTGCGAGGGAGCGCGGCCGGCGGTGAGGGTCATATCGCCGAATATACTCGGGCTACGAGTAAATTCAATGGGATACTACCGGCGATGGCACACGACGCGGGGCAAGCCGCACAGATGCGGTGGTCGGGGGCTGCTCAACTGATCGGGGTCGTGCGGTCCGAGCCCGGCATCACGCGGGCAGGCGCGGCCCAGCGTCTCGGCATCGGCAGCGGCGGCGCGGCCGAGCTCGTGACACGGATGCGTCAGGCACGACTGCTCGACGAGACGCCCGCGCCTGCGCAGGGACGCGGCAGGCCGACGACCGTGCTGGGTCCCCACGCCGACGGGCCGCTGGTGCTTGCCGCTGACCTGCGTGCGAGTGACTGGCGACTGGCGCTCGCGGACATCGACGGCGTGCCCCGCGTGGTCACCCAGACCGGGTATGCAGGAGCGGAACCGGACGTCGTCCTCGGGCAGCTGGCCGACGCGATCGGTGCGGCGTACCGGCGTAATCCCAAGCGGCTCAGGGCGATTGCGGTTTCAGCCGCAGGCCCCGTCAGTGGCGCGCGGCTGGGCCAGTTCCCCGCCAGAGGCTGGAATGATGTCGACCTTTCGGTGTTGACCGCGAAGATCCCGGACCGTGCCGGCGTGCGCCTGCTGCTCGGGAACGACGCGACACTGGCGGGACTGGCCGAGGCGCGCACCGGCGCTGCCCGGTCGGCGTCGACGGCGCTTCACCTGATCGTCGCGCAGGGCCTCGGCGGCACGCTGGTGGTCAACGGCGAGCCCGTCACCGGCGCGCACGGAGCGGCGGGCGAATACGGCCACATCCCATTCGCCGACCCGGATCTCGTCTGTCCGTGCGGGGCGCGGGGCTGCTGGGATCTCACCATCGACGGGCGGGCGCTGGCCCGGCACCTCGGCGATGCGCCGCCCGACGATGCTGTCGGTTACGTCCACCACGTCATCGCACGATCCGACCGCGACGCCCGTCGCGCATTGGAGGCCGTTGCCGCCTCGCTGGGGCGCGGCATCGGTGGGCTGGTGAACCTGCATGACCCCGAGGTGATCACGCTTGGTGGCGTCGCGGCGCCGTTACGGGCAGCCGCGCCGGATGTTTTCGACAACGCCTACCGCGACGCGCTGATGGCGTTTCGCAAGGGCTCAGCACCCCCCGTGCGTGACGGCGTATATGGCGAGGAGGGGCCGCTGCACGGCGCGGTGGCGTTGGCGCTTGACGACGTCACCAGCTCCGGCGGGGCTTGCGGATTGGGCGCAGCGGCAGAGCGGTTGACTAGTTGGCGTGCAGGGCCTCGTTGAGGGTGATGCCGCTGCCGTCGCGCTTGACGACCTCGACCGCGCCCGTCACCGAATTACGCCGGAACAGAAGGTTGTTCGCGCCCGACAGCTCGCGCGCCTTGACCGTCTGACCGTCGGCCGTCTGCACCTTGGTTCCTGCCGTGACGTACAGGCCCGCCTCGATGATGCAGTCGTCGCCGAGCGAGATGCCAAGGCCGGCGTTGGCTCCGAGCAGGCAGCGCTTGCCCACCGAGATGACCTGCGTGCCACCACCGGACAGCGTGCCCATGATGGACGCACCGCCGCCGATGTCGGATCCATCGTCGACGACCACGCCCGCCGAGATGCGGCCCTCGACCATCGAGCTGCCGAGCGTGCCTGCGTTGAAGTTGACGAAACCTTCGTGCATGACGGTGGTGCCCGACGCGAGGTGTGCACCGAGACGCACACGGTCGGCATCGGCGACACGCACGCCGGCAGGTACCACGTAGTCGACCATGCGCGGGAACTTGTCGACGCCGTAGACGGTGACCGGGCCGCGGCGGCGAAGGCGAGCCCGCACCATTTCGAAGCCGGACACCGCGCACGGGCCGTGATTGGTCCACACCACGTTGGTCAGCAAGCCGAAGAAGCCATCGGCGTTCAGTCCGTGCGGCGCGACCAGCCGATGCGACAGCAGATGCAGGCGCAGGTAGGCGTCGTAGGTGTCGGTCGCCTTTTCGTCGAGCGACGAAATGACGGTGCGGACCGCGACCGTCTCGACGTCGCGTTCCTCGTCGCGACCGGTGAGCACGCCGAACTCCTCGGGCACCTCGGCCACCGACAAACGCACTGTGCCGGACGGCCCCTCGGCGCCGAGCTCGGGTTCGGGAAACCACGTATCGAGCACCGATCCGTCAGCGGCGATGGTCGCCAGCCCGATACCTGCTGCAGAAGTCACGGTGCTTCAGGCTACCGGTGGGCCTAGCATCGCTTCACGGGGTGCCGAGACCGGAGCCGCTCCGGCGGCGACATCCGACCAGGCCAGGAGGGGAAAACGACGACCGCCGACGTCACACTGCGCCAGCTTCGCTACTTCGCCGTACTCGGCGAAGAGTTGAACTATCGGCGCGCGGCGGAAAAGTTGTTCATCACGCAGCCGGCGCTGTCCACCGCGATCAAGGCGCTCGAGCACCACTTCGGCGTCGTCCTCTTCACGCGGAACACCCGCGAGGTCGCACTGACTGAACTCGGCGCCGCGTGGCTTCCCCAAGTGCAGAGGGCGATCTCGGGAGTCGAATCCGTCGTCGACAACCTCGTCACACTGGCCCAGCGTGATCGCAGGATTCACCTGGGCTACTTGATCGGCACCGGCGCCGACCTGCTTTTCAAACTGGCCCGCCATTTCGAGGCCGCCCAGCCCGACATTCGATTGGAGCCAAGGGAATTCGACTTCACCGACCCGACGGCCGGGCTCGCCGACGGAACCAGTGAAGTCGCCATCATCCGGCCGCCGGTCGACCTGCCGCATCATCGAATGTTCATTCTGGACGCCGAAGCCTGGGTGGCCTGCCTCCCGCGCGACCATCGCCTCGCCCACCGCACCGAGCTGTCCATCACCGAGTTGCTCGACGATCCCATCGTGGTCGCGCCTGCCAGCGCGGGCCGCTGGCGCGACTACTGGATGGCGATGGATGTCAGGGACCGTCCACCCACCATCGCGGCGGTGGCGGCGACGTACGAAGAGGAGACCACCACGATCGCCCGCGGACTCGGCATCAGCTTCACCAGTGAGGCCAGCGCCCGGCTGTACGACCGACAGGGCATCGCCTACGTCCCCATCGTCGACCGCCCGCGCAACTACACGGCACTGGCGTGGAATCCGGCCACCCTGAGCACCGAAGCCGCGGCGCTCGTCAGTCACGTCCGAGAGCAATGGAGCTTCGACGAGGGCGGAGCTGATGAACGGCCTGCAACTGACTACTGACCGACTGATAAGCCCAAGTTATCAGTAGATCAGTTATTGGAACTTCCGCATACCTGGTCAAGGGGGTTTTCTTGGAGCACTGTCCCGCCCCTTGTCTGGAGAAGCCATGACCGATATAGCGGCCACCGCCGACGCGAAGGCCTCGCAGCCTGTGATCTCCGAGGACGCGAAGCTCGAGCAGTTTGGCTATACGCAGAAGCTCGACCGCTCGGTCGGCCGACTCGCGTCGTTCGCGATCGGTTTCGCGACGATCAGCGCGACCACCGCGGTGTTCACCGGCTTCGGCGCTGGCTACTTCACCGCGGGCGGACCGTTCGTGTGGACCCTGTTGCTCGCCGCCGCGGTGTTCGTGATCTGGACGCTCATCGCGGCCGACCTGACCGCCAAGATCCCCCTGGCCGGCTATTCGTACCAGTGGACCAGTCGCCTCGTCGGCTCGACGATGGCACTGTTCACCGGCGTGCTGGCCCTCGCCGGATGGATCTGCGGCATGACCGGTGTCGGCTTCATTCTGTCCGGCTACCTCGGCAGCCTGTTCGGCTGGAACATGAGCCAGACCGCGCAGATCCTCGTCGCCATCGGCGTGATGGCCGTCTGCATGCTCATCAACCTGTACGGCGTGCGGTTCGCGACGATGGTCAACAACATCGGCGTGAGCCTCGAGTTCGTCATCACCGTTGGTGCAACGATTCTCGTCGCCATCGTCGCCTTCTCCTCGCCGGACAACCACCAATCCGTCTCGGTGCTCTTCACCGGCGGCACGTCTGACGGCAGTACGCCGTATGTGCTGGCTTGGCTGGCCGCCTCGCTCGGCCCCTTCTTCGGGCTCATCGGAGTGGAGGCCAGCGCGGACATCGCCGAGGAGACCGTCAACGCCCGTCACGTCATTCCGCGCACGATGTTCTACGCATTGACCGCCTCGATCATCATCGAGTTCGGCATGTACGTCGTCTACGTGCTCGCGATCAAGAATGCAGACGCCGTTCAGGCCGCATCAGCTGCCCCCATCGAGGAGATCATCACCCAGCAGGTCGGCCCGGTCATCAGCAGGATCGTCGTCGCCGTGGCACTGACCAACGTGCTGGCCTGCATCCTGGCCAACATCCTGGTCGCCACCCGGCTGACCTACTCGATGGCCCGCGACAACATGCTCCCGTTCTCCCACATCTGGCGGCACGTGTCCCCGTCGAACCGCACGCCCACGTACGCGGTGCTCGGAATCTTCGGGTTCTCGACGGTCCTGCTGCTGTCCGCACTGGTCAGCGAGAAGGCGTTCTTCCTCATCCTCGGGCTCTCCTCGCTGGCGGTCTGCTCGATGTACCTCCTTCAGACCATCGCAGTGATGATCGCCACCCGCCGCGGAACCATCCCGGCGCCCGAGCCAGGCACGTTCGACCTCGGCAAGACGCGCGTGCCGGTGGCCGTGATCGCGGCCATCGCCTTCACCCTGGTCTGCGCCGCGCTGATCTTCCTCCCGCAGTTCGCAGGCAATGGTTACGTCTTCGGTGGCCTGCTCGCACTCGTCACGCTCTGGGCCCTCACCGGACTGCGCAAGCGGCTGACGACCGGCGAGGCCGGGCCGAACTACGCCAAGACCCACACCTCCTGAAATTCACTAGCTATCAAAGGAATTCGTTGACATGACGCTCACTACCAGCCTCTCGAGCAACCTCGTCGCCGTCGAGCCCGGCGCCATCCGCGAGGACACGCCGCCCGGCTCTGTGATCCAGTACAGCGACTACGAACTCGACACCTCCAGCCCATTCGCCGGCGGGGTGGCCTGGATCGAGGGCGAGTACATGCCCGCCGAGGACGCCAAGATCTCGATCTTCGACACCGGTTTCGGCCATTCGGATCTGACGTACACCGTGGCACATGTGTGGCACGGCAACATCTTCCGGCTCGGTGACCACCTCGACCGGCTATTCGACGGGTCGCGCAAGCTGCGCCTCGACCCCGGCTACAGCAAGGACGAACTCGCCGAGATCACCAAGAAGTGTGTCTCCATGTCGCAGCTGCGGGAGTCGTTCGTCAACCTGACCGTTACCCGCGGATATGGAAAGACGCAAGGGGGAGAAGGATCTCTCCAAGCTGACCCACCAGGTGTACATCTACGCGATCCCGTATCTGTGGGCCTTCCCGCCGGCCGAGCAGATCTTCGGCACCACCGCGGTCGTTCCTCGCCACGTACGGCGCGCCGGACGCAACACCGTCGACCCGACAATCAAGAACTACCAGTGGGGTGACCTGACCGCTGCGAGTTTCGAGGCCAAGGACCGCGGCGCGCGCACCGCCATCCTGCTCGACTCCGACAGCTGCGTGGCCGAGGGTCCCGGCTTCAACGTCTGCATCGTCAAGGACGGCAGGCTGGCATCGCCGTCACGAAATGCCCTGCCGGGCATCACCCGCAAGACCGTGTTCGAACTCGCCGACGCGATGGGCATCGAGGCGAGCCTGCGCGACGTCACCAGCCACGAGCTGTACGACGCCGACGAGATCATGGCCGTCACCACCGCCGGTGGTGTCACCCCGATCAACACGCTCGACGGTGAACCGATCGGCAACGGTGAGCCCGGACCGATGACCGTCGCCATCAGGGATCGGTTCTGGGCGCTGATGGACGAGCCGTCCCCGCTGATCGAAGCGATCCAGTACTGACCCGCTAGCCTGGGGAGTTGTGCTGGATTTGCGCGGCGACCCGATCGCCCTGACCGCGGCGCTGGTCGACATCCCCAGCGAGTCGCGCCGCGAAACGCGCATCGCCGACGAGATCGAGGCCGCGCTACGCGAGCAGACCACCGGGTTCGAGATCGTGCGCAACGGCGACGCGGTGCTGGCCCGCACGAACCTGGGGCGGTCGTCGCGGGTGCTGCTGGCCGGCCACACCGACACGGTTCCCGCCGCCGACAATGTGCCGAGCCGACTCGACGACGGCCGAGCTGTACGGCTGCGGCACGTCGGACATGAAGTCCGGCGACGCGGTCTTCCTGCATCTGGCCGCCACGGTCGCCGAGCCCGGCGCACGACATCACGTTGGTGATGTACGACTGCGAGGAGATCGAAGCCGCCGCAAACGGTTTGGGCCGCATCGAACTCGAGCTGCCCGACTGGCTGCGCGCCGACGTCGCGATCCTCGGTGAGCCGTCCGGCGGCTTTATCGAGGCGGGCTGCCAGGGCACGCTACGCGTCGTCGTCAGCGCGACCGGCACGCGTGCCCACTCGGCACGATCATGGTTGGGCGACAACGCGATTCACAAGCTCGGCGCCGTGTTGGATCGGCTGAAGGCGTACCAGGCCCGAAGCGTGGACATCGACGGCTGCACTTATCGCGAGGGGCTGTCGGCGGTGCGCATCGACGGCGGGATCGCGGGCAACGTGATTCCCGACGCCGCCTCGCTGACGGTGAACTTCCGCTTCGCGCCGGACCGCACTGTCGCCGAAGCAACACAGCATGTGCACGAGTTGTTCGACGGGCTTGACGTGAACGTCGAGCTGACCGACTCGGCCGCAGGCGCTCTGCCCGGGCTTGTCGGCGCCTGCCGCCGCCGCACTCGTCGAGGCCGCCGGTGGACAGGTGCGGGCGAAGTACGGGTGGACCGACGTCGCACGCTTTGCGGCGCTTGGCATTCCGGCGGTCAACTACGGACCCGGCGACCCGAACCTGGCGCACCGTGCCGACGAACACGTTGAGGTCGTCTGCGATCACCGCGGCAGCGGACATGCTGCGGCGGTACTTAACCGGTTGACCCGGTCCGTACGCTGAAAGCATGTGGTGAGACGACGACTCCGGTAACCCCAGTCGTATCTACGAGAGATCTCTCGCATGTCTTCCATCGTTTGTTCGAATCTGTCGTTCGCCTGGCCCGACGACACACCCCTGTTCACCGACCTGTCGTTCACCGTCGGTGACGGCCGCACCGGCCTGGTAGCGCCCAACGGCGCAGGCAAGAGCACCCTGCTCGAGTTGATCGCCGGTTCGACTGCGCCCACCGCCGGATCGGTCACCGTCGACGGCACACTCGGCTACCTGCCGCAGACACTGCCCTTCGTCGCGGAGAAGACCGTCGCCGAGGTGCTCGGCGTCTCAGCGGTGATCGACGCGCTCAACGCCCTGGCGGCCGGTGACGCCGGCGACGCGGTGTTCGCCGCGATCGGCGACGACTGGGACGTCGAGGAGCGCACCCGCGCGCAACTCGACCGGCTCGGCCTCGGCCACCTCGATCTCGGACGGCGGCTCGGCTCGCTGTCCGGCGGCGAGGTCGTCTCGGTCGGCCTGGCCGCCGAGCTGCTCACGCGGCCCGGCGTGCTGCTGCTCGACGAACCGACCAACAATCTCGACGGCGATGCGCGCCGCAAGCTCTACGGCGCGCTCGATGACTTCACCGGCTGCCTGCTGGTGGTCAGCCACGACCGCGAGCTGCTCGATCGGATGGACCGCATCGCCGAGCTACACCGCGGCGAAATGCTTTTCTACGGAGGCAATTTCACGATGTACGAAGACTCTGTTAGCGAGGCGAAGCGGCTGGCCGAGAGCAACATCCGAAACGCCGAACAACAACTCAAGCGCGAAAAGCGCGAGATGCAGCAGGCCCGCGAGCGTGCGGCACGACGGATCGTCCACCGCGGCGCGCAACGTGAAAGACGCCGGGCTGCCGAAGATCATCGCGGGTGCGATGAAGCGCAGTGCGCAGGAGTCGGCGGGCCGCATCGACGGCGTCAACGCCGCCAGGGTCGCCGACGCGCGGATGCGCCTCGAGGACGCCGAGCGCACGCTGCGCGACGACGATTCGATCGTGCTGGATCTGCCCGACACCAACGTGCCCGCAGGACGCACCGTCGTCAGCATCGAGGGCGTGGCCGCCAGTCGCGGCGGCCGGACACTGTTCACCGACGTCGACCTGGTTGTGCGCGGTCCCGAACGCATCGCGCTCACCGGTCGCAACGGTGCGGGCAAGTCCACCCTTCTGCGCATCATCGGTGGCGAACTGCCGCCCGACGGCGGAAGCGTCCGGCGCGCTGACGGCCGGGTGGCCTACCTGTCGCAGCGGCTGGACCTGTTGAACCTCGAGCGCACCGTCGCCGAAAACCTCGTCGCGTTCGCGCCGAACTTGTCGCGAGACCCGCCGCATGCACCTGCTGGCCCAGTTCCTGTTCCGGGGCAACCGGATCCACCTACCCGTTGGCGGCGCTGTCCGGCGGCGAGCGGCTGCGCGCGACGCTGGCGTGTGTGCTCTACGCCGAACCGGCGCCGCAGTTGCTGCTGCTCGACGAGCCCACCAACAACCTCGACCTGGACAGCGTCGGACAGCTCGAAACCGCGCTGAACGCCTACCAGGGCGCGTTCATCGTCGTCAGCCATGACGAGCGATTTCTGGCCGGAGATAGGGGTGCAACGCACGCTCCGGCTATCCGACGGCAGGTTGGAGCCCGCGTAATCGGGGCTGATCGGTAACGCCGATGTGCAATTTTGCGGACCGGCAGCTATCGGCGGCACGGTAAATTCGTTTCCCATGGCCATACCTCCCGATTCCACCCCGTACGGGTCGCAGACGGTGACGGGTCCTGGCTGGCCGAACGTCGACGAGGAGACGCTGGCCGCCGCCGCGGCGACGTACGAGGCGCTGGCCGCGAAGATCACCGGATCGATCGTGCCCCAGCAGCAAGGCCAGCTGATGAAGCTGGCCGACCAGTGGGAGGGTGCCGGGTCGCTGGCCGCTGCCGGCGAGGCCACCACGATCATCGGCGGCCACGAGGCCAACGCCGCACACGCCGCCGCGATCGCGGGCAAGCTGCGCGCCATGGAGGCCACCGTCGTCAAGGCCAAGATGCTGGCGAACACGATCGCCCAAGAGGTCCAGCACGAGTGCGAGGCGATCTCGGCGATGCCCTTCAGCAATGCCCAGGAGCTGGTGCAGAGCCGCATCAAGATGGGGCTGTCGCAGAACATCGCCAACGTGACGGCCCATACGACCGAGCTCGCCAACACCCTCGGCGTGCCCCCGAGCATCCCGTTCGCCGGTGCCGCGCCGTCGGTGCCCGGCGGCAAAGAGGCGAAAGACGCCGCGGAGGAGGCCACGAAACAAGCCGGTGGCGGATCCCAGCAGGCGATGCAGATGATGAGCCAGATGGGATCGATGGCCGCGCAGATCCCGATGCAGATCGGCCAGGCGCTGATGGCAGTGCCTCAGCAGATGGGCCAGCAGCTGCAGCAGCTGTCCCAGCCGCTGCAACAACTGACGTCGATGTTCGGCTCCGGAGGCAAGGCCGACTCGACTGGGCGCCGCGGGTCTGCCGTTCTCGTCGTTCTCCAACCATCCGGCTGGCGGGTGGCACGGGCGCGGGCGGCGGCTCGGGCATGGTGAAGGCGGCCTCGCTGCCCGGATCCGGCGGGATTCCCCTGCAGACGCCGCAGATGGCCAATCTGGTGGGCACCAAGTCCGTCAGCACCGCGCCGCCGGAGGGCGCGATGGCCGGAGTCCACCGCAACCGGCGGGGCCGCCCCGATGGCCGCGGGCGGCGGCATGGGCGGCATGGCGCCGATGATGGGTCAGCGCGGTGAGAGCGGTGGCACCAGTGCAAGCCTGGCGGTGCCCGCGCCGCTCGACCATGACCTCGATGATGGCGACGTACGACGATGACTGGTGACAGCAGGGGAGACGCCCGATGAACATGCCGATGAAGAAGCGCCGAGGGCCTCAACTGGAACCCGGCCTCGGTCGAGCTTCCCGAGATACCGACGATTCAGCCGGGCCAGGACGCGTTGAGCTCGACCATCGCGGCGGTGCTTCCGACACTGGCCGTCCAGTTGGCGGCCAACGTCGCGACGCTGCAGGCCAAGGAGAGCATGTTCGCCGGCAAGCTGGGCGCCGCCCAGGCGGCGTATCAGACCTCCGACGACCAGGTTCGCAGTCCGTCGGGCAGATGGTCGGCATGCTCGGACAACTGGGACAGCAAGCCGGGCAGATGGGACAGATGGCGGGCGCGCCCGCGCAGGCGGCCGGTCAGGGCGCGGGCATGTTCGGTTCGCTGATCCAGCAGGCGATGCAGGCGGCCCAGGGTGGAGGCGGGGGCGGGCAGTCAGCAGACGGGCAGAATCCAGCGGGCTCGCCGGTGCAGGTGCGCCGCCGCCCGCTGCGGCCGCGCTCCCGCCGGTGCAGGTGCACCGGCCGGTGGCACGCCCAGTCCGGCGGGCGCTGCCGGTCAGCCGCAGCCCGGCGCCGTCGCTGCCGAGCCGAAAACCGAAGCGCGCGAAGATCATTCGAGCCAACCACAGGAACGTCAACGCGAGACCCGGCGAGCCGTTGCAGCGAGCCGACGACCGTCCGGCGCCCGGCGCGGCCGGACCTGAGCACGGCGAGCCGGGCGCGGGCGCGGCCCCGGTGGCACCGCCGGAGCATCCGCGCCACACCGGCGACGACGATATCCGCCGCAGGCTATAGCGCTATAGCGGCGACGGCCGGTCCTGCGGGCGGGTCTGCGCGGGCGCAGGCCGGTCTGAGGTGTCGGGCGCCGGTCCGCTGCTCGTGGATCCTCCGGGTGCGGCCTGCCGTGCGTGAGGTGCGTGGTCCTGGTGCGGTGGGGGTGCGTGATCGTCGGTCGGCGACGGCCGGCGTGATCCTTTTGTCTGACCCGGCTTGTCGTCGATTGGGGTGTCGCCCGACTCGGAGGACTGCGACCCTCCCTGGACGGCCTGCTGAACGCCCTGCATGACCTGCTGCGGAATCTGCTGCAAGCCCTTGGGCGAGACCCTGCAGCGGCTGCGTCAGCTGGCCGACCATCTGCCCGCCTGCCCGAGCATCTGGCCGACCATCTCGCCGCCGCAGCTGGCCGCGCTCGTGCCCGACTGACCGCCTGCGCCGGCCCGGCGCCTGTCGCTGCGCCCGCCGGCCGCCGCCGGCCCCGACCGCGCCTGCGGCCCTGTTGTCCCTCGAAGGGCTTCGGCTGCGGCCCTGAGCTTTTCGGCGCCCTGCTGGTCGCCCTGCTCGTACATCTGGGCGGCCTTCTTCAGGAGCTCGGCAATCGTGTTGCCCGAGGTCGCGGTGGTCTGCATCGTGCCGTGCGCGCGACCCGAGCACGCTGGACAGGGCGGTGCTCACCGCGGAGGCGATGGTCCCGTGCGAGGTCTGCACACCCGCAGCCTCAGGTGCCGCCGCACCGGTCAACTGCGACAGGCCCGCCGCGACCTGGTCGTGTATCTGGGAGTACGACAGCACACCGTCGGTCTGCACGTACAGCTGATCGCCGCTCATGCGACAAGTCTAGAGCCGCGACGACGCGCGTCCCTCGCGCCAATTCAGCGCCGACCGCGCGCTTCGCCTGCGCTCGCGGCGTCTGCGGCGGCCCGCTTCATGCCGATCGCGGCCAACCGCTGCGACGACGTCGCCCAGGGCGGCGGCGTCCCGGTCGACCAGCGCGCGGGCGTGCGCCAGCGCCAACCGGCCGACAACGCAATCGACGTCCTCACACGATCCGCGCGATGCCGTCGATCGCCCGGATGTCGCCGAGCCGCACGGCGTCGAGCAGCGCCCGCAGCGCCACCGCCGACTGCCCGCCACGCTCGGCGCTGCGCGCCGCCTCGCGGGCCGCAGCGACCGCCCCGTGCTTGTCCCGTGCGCGCCGACATCGTCCACGCGCGCGCCAAGCGCGAGTTCCGGCGCGAACAGCATGGACTTCAATCCGTGCCGAGACTCCGCGCGGGACAACGCCTTTCCGGCCTCGACCGTCGCGCCCTGCTGGCCGAGCGCCTGGGCCAGCAGCATCCACGCCAGCGGGCCCCACGAGTAGCCGGTCGGCGCCAATGCCGCTGCCGCCCTGCGCAACAGCCGCACCGCGGCCTCGAGGTCCCCCTTCGCGATCAGCACATCGGCAACCAGCACCTCACCGATCGCGCGGCCCGGCTGCTGCAGCTGCGCGAAGTCGGCCAGCTGCTGACCCAGCGCCTGCGCCCGGTCCAGCTCGCCGGCCATCACCAGCGATGTCGTCTGGCCGAATCCACTTGTGAATCGCAGCAATCCCGGATGTCCGGCCGCGATCGCGCGTTCGGCCAACGCGTCGACGTCGGCGAAGCGGCCCATCCGTGCCGAGCTCAGCGCGGCGGCCGCCGCCGCCCAGCCGACCGCGGTGTCATCGGCCGACGGCGACGCCAGCACCTCCTCGGCGATCTGCGTGGCGCGACCGGGGTTGCCCGCGTTCATCGCGAACGTCGCCGATAGCGCGTCGAGCGTGGTTTGCGCCGATCGGCGACGACACCCTGTTGCGCGTGGCTTGCAGGAACGCGGTCGCCCGCTCCGGCTCGGACAGCATCCAGAACTGGTTGGCCGCGCGCGGCAGCGCCCACGCCATCAGCTCGGGCTCCGACAGCTCCGTCGGGTCCACCTCGGCGAGCACCGAATCGGCGTCGCGGCCCCGGCCCTGCCACGCCAGCGCGTAGGCCAGCGTCAGCCGGGCGGGCAGTCCCGCCCCGCGTTGCACCGCGGCCCGCCCGAGCCGTTCGGACAGCACCAGGTCGCCGAGGCGCAGCGCCTCCTCGGCGGCCCGGATCACATCGGCGGTCGGCTGCGGGCGATCGCTGTCCAGCGCCAGCACCGCCAGCCGAAGGTCGTCCACCACGCTGCGTGCAGGCACGGCGGCGAACCGGTCGACCAGCTCCGTGCGCAATCGGCGCAGCTCGGGCCCGCCCAGCGCGTCGCGCACCGCGTCGACGAACAGCGGGTGCGCCGGACGCAGCCGGTCGTCGTCGATGACGATTGCGCCGGACGTCCTGCGCCTCGGCGACGGCCTCGGCCCCGACCAGCGCGACGATGTCGTCGAGCGGCAGCGGGTCGTCGACGGCCAGGTATTCCAGCACCCGATGCGCGGCGGCAGGGCAGTGCCGCGACGAACTCCTCGACCAGCGTGGCCAGCCTGGCTGTCGTCATGGCCGGGCGGCTGGAGGTCGATTCGCGCGAGTACATCGTCTTTCCACAGCGCCGAGATCTCTTCGGCCACAGGCCCATTGGCTGTGACGGTCACGATGACCTTCGCCGCCCCGCTGACCGCCAACTGGTAGACCAGCGCCGCGGACAACTTGTCCAGCAGATGGGCGTCGTCGACTATCAGCAGCCGTCCGTCGCCGAGGGTCTCGCGCGCGAGCCGCAACACCTCGGCGGTCTTACCCGCGTCGGGGACGTCGATCACGTCGCTGAATGCGGCGAACGGGACCGCGGCCATCGGCGCCGTCCCAGTGACCCAGTCCACGCGGCCGAACTGCGAGCCGAGCCGCGCGGCGGCCGTGCGAGCCAGCGTGGTCTTGCCCACCCCGGCGGGGCCGATCAGCACCGCGCCCGCCCGCTCGCGCACACCGGCTTCGACCAGCTCGAGTGCCGGTTCGGGCGGAGCGGTCACCCACTCAATCGGCACCGCGCGAGCCTATAGCTACGTTTAACGGTGTGTCCTTGGAAACCGACCGCGAGTGGGCGGTCTGTGTTTATTGCGCGTCGGGACCGACGCATCCCGAGCTTCTCGAGCTGGCCGTCCGGGTCGGCGAGGCGATCGCCGACCGGGGCTGGACCCTGGTGTCCGGCGGCGGCAATGTGTCGGCGATGGGCGCGCTGGCCGCCGCCGCCAGGGGCCGTGGCGGCCACACCGTCGGCGTGATCCCGAAGGCGCTCGTGCACCGCGAGGTCGCCGACATCGACGCAGACGAACTCGTCATCACCGACACGATGCGCGAGCGCAAGCAGGTGATGGAGGACCGGGCGGACGCATTCATCGCGCTGCCGGGTGGAATCGGCACGCTCGAGGAATTCTTCGAGGCCTGGACCGCCGGCTATCTCGGTATGCACGACAAGCCGGTCGTGATCCTCGACCCCATCGGGCACTACGCCGGCCTGCTGGCCTGGCTGTACGGGCTGATCGACAGCGGGTACGTCTCGCCTGAAGCGATGGATCGACTGGTGGTGGTCGACGACGTCAATGCGGCTTTGGACGCCTGCGCACCGGGTAAGTGATGGCCATCAACAGCGCCGATAGGGTGTGTCCTGCACACGAGAACCGGAGGGGACTCGACCGCATGACCGACGAGAAATCAGGCGTCCGCAGCAGCGTGGGGCTGCTCGACATCGCCGCCCGGATGCCGGGACTGCTGATGGACGTGCCCGT
The DNA here is from genome assembly GCA_963766945.1 of uncultured Actinomycetota bacterium. Taxonomy (GTDB): domain Bacteria; phylum Actinomycetota; class Actinomycetes; order Mycobacteriales; family Mycobacteriaceae; genus Mycobacterium. The sequence goes on along the minus strand of CAVYCT010000027.1, from coordinate 206,742 downwards.
CATGGTGCGCGGCGCCCTGACCGGATTCATGGCCCGCCCGACGGCGAAGACCTCCATCGGCAAGGTGTTCCAGGACAGGGCGGCCCGCCACGCCGACCGCGTGTTCGTCAAGTTCGAGGACCAGCAGCTGACCTACCGGCAGGCCAACGAGGCCGCCAACCGCTACGCGGCCGTGCTGGCCGCGCGGGGCGTCGGGCACGGCGACGTCGTCGGCATCATGCTGCGCAACTCGCCGAACGCGGTGCGTGCTCATGCTGGCGGTGGTCAAATGCGGCGCAATCGCGGGAATGCTCAACTACAACCAGCGCGGCGATGTCCTTGCCCACAGCATCGGGCTGCTGGAGGCCAAGGCGGTCGTCTCCGAAACCGATCTCGTCGAGGTGATCACCGACAGCGGTGCGGACACCGACGGACTGATCACGGTCGAGGAACTGGAGCGGCTCGCGGCCACCGCGCCCACCCAGAACCCCGCTGCGACGGCGGCGGTACTGGCCAAGGACAAGGCGTTCTACATCTTCACCTCGGGCACCACCGGGATGCCCAAGGCCAGCGTGATGACGCACTACCGATGGCTGCGGGCGCTGGCCGGCTTCGGCGGTCTGGGGCTGCGGCTGCACAGCGACGACACGCTGTACTGCTGCCTGCCGCTGTACCACAACAACGCGCTGACCGTCGCGGTCGGCTCGACGGTCAACGCAGGCGCGACGCTGGCGCTCGGCAAGTCGTTCTCCGCGTCGAAGTTCTGGGACGACGTCATCCGTTACCGCGCAACGGCATTCATCTACATCGGCGAGATCTGCGCCTACCTGCTCAACCAACCGCCCAAGGACACCGACCGCAAGCACAAGGTGCGCGTGATCATCGGCAACGGCCTGCGGCCGGCCATCTGGGACGAGTTCACCGAGCGGTTCGGCATCGAGCGGGTGTGCGAGTTCTACGCCGCCAGTGAGGGCAACACCGCGTTCGTCAACGTCCTCAACATCGACAAGTCGACCGGGATCTGCCCGACGCCGGTGGCCTTCGTCGAGTACGACGCGGACAGCGGGGAACCGGTGCGTGACGACAACGGCCGCGTCCGCAAGGTCAAGACCGGGGAACCGGGCCTGCTGCTGTCCAAGGTCAGCAGCTTCCAGCCGTTCGACGGCTACACCGACAAGAAGGCCAGCGAGAAGAAGTTGGTGCGCGACGCGTTCAAAGAGGGCGATGTCTGGTTCAACACCGGCGACCTGATGCGCTCGCAGGGCTTCGGGCACGCCGCCTTCACCGACCGGCTCGGCGACACCTTCCGCTGGAAGGGCGAGAACGTGGCCACCACCGAGGTCGAGGCCGCGGTCGCGACCGACCCGCAGATCGAGGAGGCCACCGTCTTCGGGGTGGAGGTCCCCGACGCGGGCGGTAAGGCGGGCATGGCGGCGATCCAGCTCAAGGAGGGCGAGGAGTTCGACGGCAAGGCGCTGGCCAAGGCGGTCTACGAACGCCTGCCCGGCTACGCGGTGCCGCTGTTCGTCCGGGTCGTCAAGGAGCTGGCGCACACCTCGACGTTCAAGAGCCAGAAGGTGGATCTGCGCAAGGAAGGCTACGGCGGCAATTCGGGCGAGGGCGACGAAGAGGCCAACGACATCGAGGATCCGATCTACGTGCTGTCGGGCCGCGACGAGGGCTACGTCGAGTTCTACGACGACTACCTCGCCGAGGTGAAGGACGGCAAGAAGCCGAAGAACTAGCGACTTGTGTAGTGCAGGAGTAGAACTCCGCTCTCGGTGTGATGCGATTCGACCAGCTCCAAGCGGCGCAGTTCCTGCTGTCCGTCGAACAATCGCCTGCCCCTGCCGGCCAGGGTGGGCGCGATCACCAACCGATAGTCGTCGATCAAACCGGCATCGAGCAGCGAGGTCGCCAGGCTGATGCTGCCGTGGATGCCGATGTCTGCCGCCGTCTTGTTCCTTGAGTTCGCGGACGTGTTCCTGCGCGGCGCTGTCGTACGACGAAAACGGAATCTTCAACCACTCGGCGAGTGTCTGTCGAAGATTCGCCTGGTCGACGTCGAAGAGCCAGTCGCTGGGCTCCTCGGCAACTCCGTCGAGGGACCACATCTGGAATAGGACGACTCGTCGCATCATGACTCCTTTCGTCGGTCTCTTGCCTGTGATGACCACCGTGACGTGCGAATCGTCATCGTGTCGACGACGCGCAGCGCACGATTCGCGCCGAAATCGCTGGCCCGTAGCCTGGAAGGCGTGCAGTCGACGTTCTCTGGCCTTTCCTCGGCCGACCGGTCGCCGGCGATAGAGCGCTGATCATGGCGATCGTGAACCGGACGCCGGACTCGTTCTACGACCGTGGCGCCACGTTCACCGATGAGGCCGCCAAGACGGCCGCCCACCGGGTGATCGAAGACGGCGCCGACGTCGTCGACGTGGGCGGCGTCAAGGCCGGACCCGGCAGCTCCGTCGACGTCGACGAGGAGATCGCGCGGGTGGTGCCGTTCATCGAATGGCTGCGCGACACCTACCCCGACCAGCTGATCAGCGTCGACACCTGGCGCTCGGAGGTCGCCAAGCAGGCGTGCGCGGCAGGCGCGGACCTCATCAACGACACCTGGGGCGGACACGACACGGCGCTTCCGGAGGTCGCTGCGGAGTTCGGCGCCGGGTTGGTCTGTTCGCACACCGGCGGCGCCGAGCCGCGGACCCGGCCGTTCCGCGTCAACTACGGCACGACCGAGCGTGGCGTCGTCGACGATGTGATCGCCGAGGTGACCGCGGCGGCCGAACGCGCGGTGACCCTCGGGGTGGCCAGGGAGTCGATTCTGATCGACCCGACCCACGATTTCGGCAAGAACACTTATCACGGCCTTAGTTTGTTGCGCCACGTAAACGACCTTGTAAACACTGGATGGCCTGTCCTGATGGCACTCAGCAATAAAGATTTTGTCGGGGAAACTCTTGGTGTGGGTCTCACCGAACGCCTCGAAGGCACACTGGCAGCGACCGCCCTGGCCGCTGCCGAAGGTGCCGCGATGTTCCGGGTGCATGAGGTGGGACCGACACGACGCGTGCTGGAGATGGTCGCGTCGATCCAGGGCGTGCGTCCGCCCACGCGCACGGTGAGGGGACTGGCATGACACTGACACCCGAGTTGCCCGGCACTGACGTCGTGACGAGCCGATGGCTGGCCGACCGCAGCTGGAACAGGCCGACGTGGACGATCGCCGAGCTGGAGGCCGCCAAGGCGGGCCGCACCATCTCGGTGGTCCTACCCGCTCTCAACGAGGAAGAGACCGTCGGATCCGTCGTCGAGACCATCACGCCCCTTCTCGGCGGTCTGGTCGACGAGCTGATCGTGCTGGATTCCGGCTCGACCGACGACACCGAGATCCGTGCACTGGCGGCGGGCGCGAGGGTGATCAGCCGCGAGGTCGCGCTGCCCGAAGTCGAGCCGCAACCGGGCAAGGGCGAAGTGCTGTGGCGGTCTCTGGCCGTCGCCACCGGCGACATCGTCGTCTTCGTCGACTCCGACCTGATCGACCCCGATCCGATGTTCGTGCCCAAACTGCTCGGCCCGCTGCTCACCACCGAAGGCGTCCACTTCGTCAAGGGCTTCTACCGTCGGCCGCTGAAGATCAGCGGCAGCGAAGACGCCAACGGCGGCGGCCGCGTCACCGAGTTGGTGGCACGGCCCCTGCTGGCCGCGCTTCGGCCCGAGCTGACGAATCTTCTGCAGCCGCTCGGCGGTGAATACGCGGCCACCCGAGAACTGCTGACGTCGGTGCCGTTCGCGCCGGGCTACGGCGTGGAGATCGGCCTGCTGGTCGACACCTACGACCGCCTCGGGCTGGACGCGATCGCGCAGGTCAATCTCGGCGTGCGGAAACACCGCAACCGTCCGCTGACCGAACTCGCGTCGATGAGCCGCCAGGTCATCGCCACGCTCCTGTCACGCTGCGGCGTGCCGGACTCCGGCGTGGGCCTCACCCAGTTCTTCGCTGACGGCGACGGATTCTCCCCGCGCACCTCGGAGGTGTCGCTGGCCGACCGCCCGCCGATGATCACGCTGCGGCCGCGCGGATAGCCGCTGTTCCGAGCATCGGGGGCGAGGCGGCTGCCCGATGTCGGGGGACTGAGGCAGTATCGAGGGCGTGACCCTGGTTCTGCTCTACCTGGTGGTGCTGGTCCTGATCGCGATCGTGTTGTTCGCCCTGGGCAGCGTGCTGTTCGGCCGCGGCGAGTCGTTGCCGCCCCTTCCTCGCGACACGACCGCCACCGTGTTGCCCGCCTCGGGTGTCACCGGCGCGGACGTGGACGCACTCAAGTTCACCCAGACGTTGCGTGGCTACAAGACCAGCGAGGTGGACTGGGTGCTCGACCGGCTCGGCCAAGAGCTCGACCTGGTGCGCGGGCAGCTCGCCGCGGTGCGGGCAACGCGCGGGCTCGACGACGAGGAGTCCGACGGCGAAGGGCGGGTCGAAGGTGGCGCTCACGCGCTGCAGTCGGAGGGTCCGGACGAATCGTGAGCGCGGACGCGAGCAGCACGGCCGCCCCCACGCCCGACGGACGCGTCCGATGCGGATGGATCGACGAATCACGTCTGGCGCCTGCCGATTTCATCCTCTATCGGGACTACCACGACACCGAGTGGGGTCAGCCGCTGCGCGACTCGGCCGCGCTGTTCGAGCGGGTCAGCCTTGAGGCGTTTCAAAGCGGGCTGTCGTGGCTGATCATCCTGCGCAAGCGGGAGAACTTCCGGCGCGCGTTTCACCGTTTCGATATCGAGCGGATCGCCCGCTACACCAAACGCGACGTCGATCGGCTGATGGCCGACACCGGGATTGTGCGCAACCGCGCGAAGATCGAGGCCACCATCGCCAACGCGCGCGCGGCCGCGGATCTCTCGGATGCTGGAGACGACCTCGGTGAGCTGCTGTGGTCGTTTTCGCCGCCGCCGCGGCCGCGGCCCGCCGACTTCTCGCAGGTGCCCGCGGTGACCCCGGAATCAACCGCGATGGCCAAGGAGCTGAAACGTCGTGGCTTCCGGTTCGTCGGGCCGACGACCGCCTACGCCTTGATGCAGGCCACCGGAATGGTCGACGACCACACGGCGGACTGCTGGGTGCCACCGGTCAAACGCGCCGCGTCGCGGCGGTCTTAGCCGGGTCTTTGCACACCCAACGCCGCGCATAGGGAACAATGGGGGGCGATAGTTAGCAGTTCAGTGCCGGGAGCTGTCATCGGGTGGGCAGTCTCGGCTCATGTGGAGGGAGCACTCGATGGCGGCGATGAAGCCCCGGACCGGCGACGGTCCACTGGAAGCAACCAAGGAGGGGCGCGGCATCGTGATGCGGGTACCACTGGAGGGCGGTGGGCGACTCGTCGTCGAATTGACACCCGACGAGGCAGCCGCCCTCGGGGACGAGCTCAAGGGCGTCACCAGCTGAGTCCCTGAACACGCGGGACCCAGCGCGGGGGACATCCTCCTACGTCGAGACCTTCCGATAGATCTCCAGGGTCTGCTCGGCGATGTGCGCCCACGAGAACTCCTCGATGCAGCGCTGCCGCCCGGCCTTACCGTATTGGGCGGCTCTGCCGGGATCGGCCACCAGCGAATTGACCGCATCGGCCAACCGCGACTCGAAGTACGCGGGGTCGTGCTGGTCGTAGTGCACCAGCAGCCCGGTTTGGCGATCGGCCACCACCTCGGGGATGCCCCCGACGTCGGACGCCACCACCGCCGTCGCGCACGCCATGGCCTCCAAGTTGACGATTCCCAGCGGCTCGTACACCGACGGACACACGAAAACTGTTGCGGCGGAAAGAATTTCGCGAATCTTGCCGATCGGCAGCATTTCGCGGACCCAAAACACGCCGCTCCGTTGGCGGGCCAGTAGCTGCACCGCCTCCGTCACCTCCGCGGCGATCTCGGGGGTGTCCGGCGCGCCGGCGCACAGCACCAGCTGAACGTCCGGGGCGAACCCATGCGCGGCCGCGATCAGGTGTGCGACGCCCTTCTGGCGGGTGATGCGCCCGACGAACGCCACGATCGGTCGCGTGATATCGACACCGAGCTCGGCGAGCACAGACTCGCCCGCCTGCGGCTGTGCCGGGTACCAGACTTCGGTGTCGATCCCGTTGCGCACCACGTGGACGCGGTTGGGATCCAACGACGGATAGGTGGCCAGCACGTCCTCGCGCATTCCCGAACTGACCGCGATCACCGCATCGGCCGCCTCGACGGCGGTCCTCTCGACCCACGACGACACCCGATACCCGCCACCGAGCTGCTCGGCCTTCCACGGCCGCATCGGCTCGAGGGAATGCGCTGTCAGCACATGCGGAATGCCGTAGAGAAGCGCGGCGAGGTGGCCCGCCAGCCCGGTGTACCAGGTGTGCGAATGCACCACCGTGGCCTGCCCGGCGGCGTTGACCATGGTCAGGTCCGCCGACAACGTCGAAAGCGCCGGGTTGGCACCGAGCAGCGCGGGATCGGGTGCCGCCACGAACGCTCCGGCCCGCGGCGCGCCCATGCAGTGCACGTCCACCTCGCACAGGTGCCGCAGCTGCGCGACGAGCTCGGTGACGTGCACCCCGGCCCCGCCGTAGACCTCCGGCGGGTACTCCCGCGTCAACATGCCCACCCGCATGGTGACGACCGTAGTAGCCGTGGCCAGCGCCCGCAGCCGTGTTGAGACGACAACCGGGCGAACGGTTCGCGGGCGGGCGAAACAGGGGCGGGAAATGATGACTGGCGAGCCGAGCAAGGGACGGACAAACGTTAAAACCGCGCCAATTACCTTGATGGATGGTGCGAATGCCTAGCCGCGGTTCGCACGTGCCGATAGGTTTGAGTAATGCGCGAGTTGCCACACGTGCTGGGCATAGTCCTGGCGGGCGGAGAGGGCAAGCGGCTCTACCCGTTGACGGTCGACCGCGCCAAACCGGCGGTGCCCTTCGGCGGCGCGTACCGGCTCATCGACTTCGTGCTGTCCAATCTGGTCAACGCCCGATACCTGCGAATCTGTGTGCTCACGCAGTACAAGTCGCACTCGCTGGACCGGCACATCTCGCGAAACTGGCGGCTGTCGGGGCTGGCGGGGGAGTACGTCACCCCGGTCCCCGCGCAGCAGAGGCTCGGCCCGCGCTGGTACACCGGCTCCGCCGATGCGATCTACCAGTCGCTGAACCTGATCTACGACGAGGATCCCGACTACATCATCATCTTCGGGGCCGACCACGTGTACCGGATGGATCCCGAGCAGATGCTCACCTTCCACGTCGAGAGCGGCGCCGGGGCCACGGTGGCCGGTATCCGGGTGCCGCGGGCGGAGGCGACCGCGTTCGGCTGTATCGACGCCGACGAGTCCGGTCGCATCAAAGGCTTCATCGAGAAACCGGCGGACCCGCCCGGCACGCCCGACGATCCGGAACAGACATTCGTGTCGATGGGCAACTACATCTTCACCACCAAGGTGCTGATCGACGCCATCCGCGCCGACGCCGACGACGACAACTCCGATCACGATATGGGCGGCGACATCATCCCGCGATTGGTTGTGGACGGAATGGCCGCCGTCTACGACTTCAACAACAACGAGGTGCCCGGCGCCACCGAACGCGACCACGGCTACTGGCGCGACGTCGGAACGCTGGACGCGTTCTACGACGCACACATGGACCTGGTGTCCGTGCATCCGGTGTTCAACCTCTACAACAAGCGCTGGCCGATCCGCGGTGAGATGGAGATGCTGGCGCCGGCGAAGTTCGTCAACGGCGGCTCGGCGCAGGAGTCGGTGGTCGGGGCGGGCAGCATCATTTCCGCGGCGTCCGTTCGCAACTCGGTGCTGTCGTCAAACGTCGTGGTCGACGACGGCGCGATCGTGGAGGGCAGCGTGATCATGCCGGGCACGCGGGTGGGCCGTGGCGCGGTGGTGCGCCACGCCATCCTGGACAAGAACGTCGTCGTGGGCCCGGGAGAGATGGTCGGCGTCGACCTCGACAAGGACCGCGAACGCTTCGCGATCAGCGCAGGCGGCGTGGTCGCCGTCGGTAAGGGCGTCTGGATCTAAGCGCTAGGCGGGGGCGTTGCGCCGTCGTCGACGCACGAGGCGCACCACCGCCCAGACCAACGCGACGACCACCACCAGCACCAGCACCGGCAGCAGGATCGCAAGGAACACCAGGCCGACACTCGTGGCGTCCTCGATGGTGCTCAGCACGGGCGCGGCCATGCCCGCGGTGGCGACATTGGCGACGGGCCGTACCGCCGTTTTGGTCAGCGACACCGACGAGTGCGGTGACGACACCGATCGCGACGGGAATCCACTGCCCGGACTGCGCGAATGCGCCCGGATCGGCGACCGCGGAGGTCTGCGCGGCGGTGCCGGACCCGAACACGATGCCGCCCGCGGTCGGCCGGATGAACGTCTGGATGGCGTCGTTGACGCTGTCGAGGGCCGGGATCTTGTCGGCGACGATCTCGACGACGAGCAGAACGGCGACGATCGCCATCACCCAGCCGTTCTCCAGCCAGGCCCAGCCGTGCGGCAGCGTGATGAGGTCGGTGAACCGGGACAGCAATCCAAGGCCAAGCAACGGGATGTAGGCGTTCAGCCCCGCGGCGGTGGCCAGCCCGAACCCGGTCAGCAGTTCCACATAGTCAGTATGAGGCGGGCTGTGGATAAAGGCTGCGAACTTCTCACCCACCGCGGCTGACTCGAATCGCCCATCACCTGGCAGGGTTTCCCGCCGCCTGATCTCAGGGCAGGACAGCGAGATTGAACCGGCGCAGCCGCGCTGGCTCGGCGTCGATGGTGATCTCGGAGATCAGCTCACCGGTCACACTGAATCGCAGCACAAGCGCCAGTCGGCCTTCAGGCGCGACGACGATGCCGACCGCGTCGTCGACGAGCGCGGGCTCGGCGAATCGCGCGTTGGCCGAGAACAGCCGCGCGTTGCGGCCCACCGCCGCTGCACCGCGGATCGTGGTCGGCAGCGCCGGCCGCGGCGGCATCGACGTGCAGCACGACGTCACTGTCCAGCACCGCCAGCAGCGCGTCGAAGTCGCCGTCGCGCGCGGCCGCCAGAAACGCCTCGACGAGCCGGCGCTGACGCACGAGATCCGTTGTGGGATCCGGGTCTTGCCGCGCACTCGGCGTCGCGCCCGCGACGCGAGCTGCGCGGCGGTGTTCTCCGAGCGGCCCACGATCGGCGCGATCTCGGCGAAGGGCAGATCGAACATGTCGTGCAGCACGAACGCCAGCCGCTCGGCGGGCGACAGGTTCTGCAGGATGACGAGCAGCGCCACGCCGATCGAATCGGCCAGCTCTGCCTCCTGTTCGGGGTCCACCGGATCGGCCGACGCGATTTGTCGCGCCGCGGGGATGTCGTCGAGCGGCTGCTCCGGCCGCGCGCTGCGGGCCCGCAGCATGTCCAGGCAGATCCGTGCGACGACGGTCGTCAACCAGCCGCGCAGATTGTGCACGCCGCCGATGTCGGCGCGGTCCATCCGCAGCCACGCCTCCTGCACTGCGTCGTCGGCCTCGGCAGGCGAGCCGAGCATCCGGTAGGCGACCGCCCGCAGATGCGCGCGGTGCTCCTCGAACGGCTCGCCGCTCACCGTCTCACCTCCGTCGTCATGATCCGCTCATCCGATCCGTCATCTCTATTGACGGATGAGGACGTGCTGACATGACGGGAAGGCTGACCGATATGAGAACGCTACGGGCTGTTTTGGTGGTGCACGGGCTGATCACACTGGCCGGTGCCGTGGTGCTCATGGTGTTTCCCACCGCGATCCCGTCGATGGTGGGCATCACGCTGGAGCGCCAGGACTATCTGCTGGTGTATCTGGTCGGCGCGGCGGAGCTGGCGGTCGCGGTGCTGTCGTTCGGCGCGGCCCGCCTCGCCGACGCGGCCGCCCTGCGGCTCATCGTGATGACGCTGGTGGTGCTGCATTTGGCGAGCGGCATCCTCGACATCGTCTACATGGCGCTGACGCAGCCGAACGCCACGATGATCGCCAACACGGTGCTGCGATTCGTGGTGGTCGCGGTGCTCCTCGGGGTGTGGTGGTCGGCGCGGCGTCACCAGACGCCCGGCACCAGCCGATAGCGCACCTGTTCGGTGTACTCGTCGTAGCCCGCGAGCTCGGCGTGCAGCGCCTTCTCCTCGTCGGTGATCCGGAAGGCGAACACCGCGACCGCCGGAACGACGGTGACCAGCCCCCAGTACGAGTCGAGGGCCAGCGGCATGCCGACGATCATCAGGGACGCGAACGCGTACATCGGGTGGCGGACAATCCCATACAGCCCCGTGGAGATCACCGTCTGTTGCGACTCCACGGTGATGGTGGCGGCGGCGTAACTCGTTCTGGTTGATCACCACGGTCGTCAAGCCGAGCCCGGCCGCGACGAGGATGTCGCCGACCACCACGACCGGCATCGGCACCTGCGACCACCCGAACCGGTGATCCAACGCGCTGACGACGCAGACCGCGATCACCGTCGCGACGATGCCGATAATCGCCAACTTCTGCGCCGGCCTGGTCTCCGCGATCGGTCCCGACCGCATGCGGCGTCGCAGCACCTCGGGCTTCCGAAGCCCCCAGTACACGGTGGGGCCGGTCGACATCACCGCGAAGACCGCGATGAAAACCCATGCCTGCCAATAGTCGAAGGTGCCCGCCGGGCCGAAGAGGAACACGCCGAAGAAAAGCAGTCCGGACAGGCTGCCGGCAATCGCCTGAATCCAGGGTTTCACAGGGTCCTCCTTCACCAGACGTAGGGCACGAGCCGGCTAGTGCACCCGTTGCATGTACTCGCGATAGCCCGTGAGCTCGAGCGTCAACGCCCTCTCCTCATCGAGGATCCGCGTCGCGAGCACCGCCAGGCCCGGGATGATGAACAGCAGTCCCCAGTACGACCCGAGGGCCAGTGGTGTGCCGATCATCAGCACGACATTGCCGAAGTACATCGGGTGCCGGACGACGGAGTACAAGCCGGTCGACACGACCGTCTGGTCGCGCTCGACCTTGATGTTCGCTGCTGCGTATCCGTTTTGGATCGTCGTGATCATCGCGATGAGAAGCCCGGCGCCGACCAGAACGTCGCCGATCACCGAGACCGCCGCGGGCACCGACGACCATCCGAATCGATAGTCCAGTGCACTCACCACGATCATCGCCGCCACCGAGAAGAATGCGACCGTGATGATGATCTTCTGCAGCGGCCGGGTCTCTGCCGCCGGCCCGGCCTGCATGCGGCGTTGGAGGGCGGCCGGATTCGTTGCGGCCAGATAGACGCTGGGAACCAGCGTCGCGGCCGCGAACACCGCGATGAATGACCAGCCGCGCCAGTAGTCGAACGTTCCGGCAGGCAGGAACACCATCAGCATGAAGACGCCGAGCGCCGATGACTGAGGTGGCCGCCGCCTGAACAACGGTCTTCATGATCCCTTCTCTCCTGTTCTTTCGATTGTTGACACCTCGGTCGGGCCGTCACCACACGTACGGCACCAACCGGGAGCGCACTCTGAAGGCGTAGTAGTCGTAGCCGGGCAGTTCGGAGCGCAGCAGCTTCTCCTCGTCGAGGATGCGGATCGCGAACACCAGCGACAGCCGGCACGAAGGCGACGAGCCCCCAGTAGGAGTCGAGCGCGAGCGGAGCCCCGATCATCATGATCAGCCGCCCCAGGTACATCGGGTGTCGGACGAACCCGTACAGCCCGGTCGAGATCACCCTCTGGCCGTCTCGACGGTGACGTGAGGCGGCGAAGCTGTTCTGCAGGGTCGACAGCATCGCGATGAACAGACCGATGCCACCAGAACCTGGCCGAGGACCACAACCCATGCGGGGACCGACGACCAGCCGAAGCGATGGTCGAGTGCGCTGATCACCGCGACGACAGCGAAGAACACGAAATAGCCGATGCTGACGAGCTTCTGCACCGGTCTTGTTTCGGACGTGGGCCCTGCCTTCATGCGCCGCCGCAGGACATCGGGTCGACGCATGGCCAGGTACAGGTTCGGAATGCTCGGTATGACAGCGAACATCGCGATGAAAACCCACGCCTGCCAGTAGTTGAACGTGCCTGCGGGCAGGAACAACAACACGCCGGTGATGAGGATCCCGAAGAGGCTTGACACCACCGTTGCTACCACGCCGATTTTCATGTCGTCCATCTCCAAGTCGTTTGCTACACCGCGTCGCGACGACGATAGATCAATCCGGCGAGCAACGTCAGCAGACCAGCGACGACGACCATCACCGTCAGCGCGAGGACCGGGTAGTTCATCGGGGCAGTCGTCCGGCCGACCGGCGAAAGGTCGATCAGCCACTTCGGCAAGCGCAGCAGTGCGCCGAGATAGAGCGACGCGACAACGAATGTGACGGCAAGCCAACCGATCCAGCGGCGACGCACCGCGACGGCGAGCGCCGCGATACCGGCCAGCACGGCCATCGCGGGCACAAATGCCAGCCCGGCCAGGGTCAGCCGCACGATGGTTTGCGGCTCGCCGATGGTGATGCCGGCACCGAGCCCGTTGCCCAGACCCGCGACGAACATCAGCGCCGTGGAACCGATCACGGCGGAGGCCACACCCGTGCACAGCCAGCGCCACCGCGAAACCGCGCCCGCCAGCACCACTTCGCCGAGGCCCTTCTCTTCGTCGGTGAGCACCCGCAGCACCGCGCCGACGACGTACGCGGTGGCCGCGGCGGCGAGGAACTGCGTCATCGTCGTGTAGACGCCGTCGTTGCCCTGCTGTGCCAGCACGCGCTGAAGCAATTCGTTGTCCTGCGCGGCGTCCAGCAGCGACTTCGTCATCGAGCCAAAGGCCAAGCCGCCCAGGAACAATCCGACGGCCCAGCCGATCGTCTGGCCCCGCTGGAGTGTCAGGTGCATGCCGAGCACGACTCTTGATCGGGTGCGCGTTCGGGCGCTCGCCGGTGGACGGGATGTTGCCGTCGTCGTACTGCCGCCTGCTCTCCAGCACGGCCGCTAGCGCCATCAGCGCTACGCGCAGCCCACGATCAGCGGCAGAATGGCCACCACCGCAGGTCGACGAACGCCCGCATCTGCTGTGCCCACGCGATCGGCGAAAACCAGCTCAGCGCGCTGCCGGAGTTGTCGATGACGTCGCCGATGCCGCGGACCATAGCGGCCAGCGCGAGTACGGCCATCGCCGAGCCGGTGGCGGTGCGCGCCTGGCGCCACAGCTGCGCGGTGACGGCGGCGACCGCACCGAACACCATCGCCACACCGGTGATGCCCAGACACATCGCCGCGGTGTCGACGAGCCCGAATCCGGTGGAGGCCATCGCGACCGTCATCGTCACCGCCAGCACTGCGTTCACACCACCGACCAGGATCAGCGCCGCGTTGGTCCGCGCGTACCGGCCGACGACGGACGAAAGCACCAATTCCGCCGTGCCGTTTTCTTCCTCGGCGCGGGTGTGCCGAATGACGGTGAGAATGGCCAAGATCGACGTGGCGACGATCATCGTCAGCATCAGCTCGTTGGCCATCATCGCACCGAGATCGGCCTCGTTGCCGCCGAACATCGGGCCGCCCATGATGATCGCCGCGGGCGTCTTCATCAGGTTCACCCGAGCCTGCCGCTGCGCCTCCTCGGGATAGGCCAGCCTGATCGCGTTCGGTGCGTAGACCATCATCAGCGTCAGGACGGCCATCCATACCGACAGCCGGATGCGATCACGGCGCAGTGCCAGCCACAGAAGCCTGCCCGTCCCGGTCCACGGCGAGCCGGTCGGCGAGGAATCGCGCCGCTGTGTGGGTGGTGCGGTGGCGGTGGCGGTCATCGGGTGGCTCCCCGGTACTCGCGCAGGAACATGTCTTCGAGCGAGGCAGGCGTGACCGTCAGGTCGATGATCCCGAGATCGGTGAGTACGGCCATCGCGCGGTCGAGCTCGTTGCGGTCGACCGAGAAGACGTAATGGCCGTCCTTGACCGAGAAGTCGTGCACGAAGGGCGTGCGCTGCAGTTGCTGACCGTCTTTGTGGGTGCGCACCGTGATCGTGGTGCGCATCAGGTGCCGCAACTCGTCCAGCGTGCCAGAGCGCACCGCGCGCCCGGAGCGGATGATCGTGACGCTGTCGCAGAGCTTTTCGACCTCGGCGAGGATGTGGCTGGACAGCAGCACGGCCGCGCCGCGGTGGGCCACCTCCTCGACGCATGTCTGAAACGCCTTCTCCATCAACGGGTCCAGACCCGAGGTCGGCTCGTCGAGGATGTAGAGCTCGGCGTTTGTCGAGAAGGCGGCGACGATCGCCACCTTCTGCCGGTTTCCCTTGGAGTAGGTGCGCGCCTTCTTATGGGGGTCGAGTTCGAAGCGCTCGATGAGCTGGTCGCGGCGGCCGGTGTCGACGCCGTTGCCGCGTAGCCGGGCCAGAAAGTCGATGGCCTGCAGACCGGTCAGGTTGGGCCACAACGTCACATCGCCTGGGACGTAGGCGATCCGGCGGTGCAACGCGACCGCGTCGCGCCACGGATCGCCGCCGAGCAACCGCACGTCGCCGCCGTCGGCGTGCAACAGGCCGAGCAGCACGCGGATGGTGGTCGACTTGCCTGCGCCGTTCGGTCCGAGGAATCCGGCGATGTCACCCGGTGCGACGGTCAGATCCAGGCCGTCGAGCGCCTTGGTTCGCCCGAAAGACTTTGACAGTCCGCGGATTTCGACCGCGAAGTGAGATCGTTCGCCAGCGTCAGCCCGCTGCAGGGACGGTGCCGTCATTTTGCTCTCCTTCTGTCGAAGTGAACGGGACGCCTTGTTCGCGTTGCGCAAGGAACGCGTCGTACATGGTCGAGTCGGTCATCAAGCCGTTGCTGAACAGCTCGAGCGCCGGCAGCATCATTTCTTCGCCGTAATCGCGAAGCACCGCGCGCAGGTCGCCGGGGTTGTCGTGCATCTGCAGGTACAGCAGCAAGCCGCCGCCGTTGATCATGCCGAGGAACTTCGCCCTGGCCTTCGGGTCGCGGCTGGGCTTGAGCGTGCCCGCGCGAACGCCCTCCTCGAGGTACTGCTCTGCGTTGTCGATCATGCGCTGCCAGAACGACTTCGCCAGTTCGCTGCCGGACTGCATGCTGCGCACGAGGTAGGCCGTCATCGGCGCATACTCCTCGATCTCGGCCACCGCTCCGAGCCAGTTGGCCGGGTCGGTGGTGCGCAACGACTCGGACTTGGCCTCGCGCACCTCCTCGGCGATGTAGTCGTCGCACGCCTTGCGCAGGCCCTCCTTGGACCCGAAGTGGTGGATCACCAGCGCGGCGGACACGCCCGCGGCCTCGGCGATGCTGCGAAGCCCCACGTTGAATCCGTTCCGGCCCCACTGGTCGATCGCGGCGTCGCGGATCCGGGCGATGGCCGTTCGATCCTCTGGCGCTGAACGCATGTTTAGTACACTAAACACGCGTTCAGTGCGCAGTCAAGAACCAAGGCGATCAAGAAGTCGTAAAGAACGGATTTCGCTGGAAAAAGCGATCAGTCGCGGGCCGCGGCGAGCAGGCCGTCGCCGAGCGGGACCAGCACCGGGGTGAGCCGCTCGTCCTCGGCGATCAACCGCGCGGCCTCGCGCACCGCGCTCACCTCGGCGTCGTTCGCGCTCGCATCGCCGGCCCGGCCGCCCAGCGCCGCGCGGTGCACCACGATGGCGCCGCCGGACCGCAGCAGCCGCACGCCTTCGACGACGAACTGCGGCTGGTCGACGGGATCGGCGTCGATGAACACGAGGTCGTAGGTCTCGTCGGCCAGCCGGGTGAGCACGTCCTGAGCCCTGCCGCTGATCAGTCTGGTTCGGCCCGGCCCTATCCCGGCCTCGGTGAACGCCTGCTTGGCGATGCGCTGATGTTCGGGCTCGACGTCGATCGTGGTGAGCACGCCGTCGTCCCGCATGCCCGAGAGCAGCCACAGCCCGCTGACCCCCGCACCGGTGCCGACTTCGACGACGGCCTTGGCCCCGGTCACCTTGGCAAGGACACACAGCAGCGCCCCGACCGCGGGGGTGACCGCACCTGCGCCGATGTCGATCGCCCGCTCACGGGCCGCGGCCACGATGGCGTCCTCGGAGATCGATTGCTCGGCGTGCGTGACGATCGATTCGGCCCGGCTTTGCGGTCCGATGACGTCGTCGCTGCCGGCCATGCCCGCAGCGTAGAGCCATCCCGCATCGGCTACGCCGCGACACGCCCGTCCCCGGCAGCTACTATTCGGCCGAAATCGGCGGGTTTCCGCAGGTCGAAATTGGGTAGAAATCTTTCTCAGGAAATGTTCAGTTTGCTCATATGCCAAGCACACCCCCGTCGGAGACGGTATGTCGCATGGAAGACGGCGCACGCTGGCATGCAGGGAATAACCGTGAGGACTTTCACGTTGTCGCGGGCATCGAGCCGTCGATCCGTCATGGCGGCTGTGACCAGGAGGATCTGACGACCAGTTCAAGCGCCCCAGCGGCTCCGGTTTCCATGGCCCATCTCGAGCAGTTCACCGATGGGGAGTGGGTTGAGCCGTCCGACGAGTTGTCCGGCACGGCGGTGTTCGACGCCACCGGAGACGTCGCCGCGATGCCGTCCTGGGACGAGCTGGTACGCGAGCACGCCGATCGGGTCTACCGGCTGGCCTATCGGCTGTCCGGCAATCAGCACGACGCCGAGGATCTGACGCAGGAGACCTTCATCCGCGTCTTCCGCTCGGTCCAGAACTATCAGCCCGGCACGTTCGAGGGCTGGTTGCACCGCATCACGACGAACCTGTTTCTCGACATGGTCCGCAGGCGCGGTCGCATCCGGATGGAAGCCCTTCCCGAGGACTACGACCGGGTACCTGCCGACGACCCGAACCCCGAGCAGATCTACCACGACTCGCGGCTCGGCCCTGACCTGCAGGCCGCGCTGGACTCACTGCCGCCGGAATTCCGCGCCGCGGTGGTGCTGTGCGACGTCGAGGGTCTGTCCTACGAGGAGATCGGCGCCACGCTCGGCGTAAAGCTGGGCACGGTGCGCAGCCGTATCCATCGCGGTAGGCAGGCGTTGCGCGACTACCTGGCCAGCCATGGCGCCACCGAACTGTCGGGTTCCTACCCGGACACGGCCAAGTCAGCCTGAGGGTTCGCACGTGTTTGGCGCAGCGCGCCGCGCTACATTCGATTCAGTAACGTCTTTGCGACGCGAGTAAGCCGAGGGGAGCTGGGCGATGGTCGACCCGGGACACGTGTTCCGCCGCGCGTTCGCCTGGCTGCCGGCTCAGCTCGCATCGCAGAGTGATGGGCCCGTAGGCCCGCGGCAATTCGGTTCCACCGAGCATCTGTCCACCGAGGCTGTCGCCGCCTTTGTGGACGGTGAACTGCGCATGACCGCGCACCTGCGCGCAGCACACCACATGTCCCTGTGCCCGCAGTGCGCCGCAGAGGTGGAGGCCCAGCGCCAGGCGCGTAGCGCACTGCGCGATTCGCGTCCGATAGCCATTCCGACCGCACTGCTCGGTCAGCTGTCGCAGATTCCACACCAGACTCCGGCGGAAACCCCTGACCAGGGACAGGAGCCTCAGTTAGCTGATGGCGTGCGCGAAGCGCGCCGTAAGCGCAGGTAGGGTGGATGCAAAGTCGAACAACGACGTGCGTCGGCCATTGCTGGCGCGCAGATGTTGAGTCCAAGTGAAGGATGATGAACGGGTGACCAATCTGGACCAGACCGGTCGTGATCGTCTCGAGCCGCGTCCCGTATCGCGGCCGCCTGTCGATCCGGCGTCGCGGCGGGCGTTCGGCCGCCCCGAGGGCGCAACCGGATCCTTCCTCGGCGTAGAGAAGTACCGCGACCAAGGCGAGTACACGCCCAAGGATCAGCCGCCCGATCCGGTGCTGGCCGAGGCGTTCGGCCGGCCCTATCAGGGTGGCGACTCCCTGCAGCGGCACCCGACCGATACGGGTGCGCTTGACGCCGAACGCGATGCGGGGGCAGACGAGGCCGACGATCCGTGGCGCGATCCGGGCGCCGCCGCGGCGCTGGGCACCCCGGCGGTGCCTCAGCAGGCCCACGCGCCTGCGAACGTCAGCATGGGCAAGCTCGGCGTGCGCGAAGTCCTGTTCGGCGGCCGGGTGTCCTACGTCGCGCTGGCGGTGCTGGGCATCGTCGCGCTGGTGATCGGCATCGCCGGCGGCTGGGTGGGTCGCAAGACCGCCGAGGTGGTCGAGGCGTTCACCACCTCGAAGGTGACGCTGGAGACCAACAACTCCGACCCGCCCCCCGAAGGCCGGTTCGCCAAAGTGGCTGCGGCAGTGGCTGATTCGGTGGTCACCGTGGAGACCGAGAGCGACCAGGAGGGCTCCATCGGTTCCGGAGTCATCGTCGACGGCCGCGGTTACATCGTCACCAACAACCACGTCATCTCCGACGCGGCGAACAGCCCCAGCCAGTTCAAGATCACGGTGGTGTTCAACGACGGCAAAGAGGTGCCCGCCAATCTCGTCGGGCGCGATCCCAAGACCGACCTCGCCGTGCTGAAGGTCGACAACGTCGACAACCTGACCGTCGCGCAGATGGGCGACTCCGACAAGCTCCAGGTCGGCGACGAGGTGATCGCCGCGGGCGCACCGCTGGGCCTGCGCAGCACGGTCACGCAGGGCATCATCAGCGCGCTGCACCGCCCGGTCCCGCTGTCCGGCGAAGGGTCCGACACCGACACCGTCATCGACGGCGTGCAGACCGACGCGTCGATCAACCACGGCAACTCCGGCGGCCCGCTGATCGACATGAACGGCAACGTGATCGGCATCAACACCGCGGGCAAGTCGATGTCGCAGAGCGCCAGCGGCTTGGGCTTCGCGATCCCGGTCAACGAGGTGAAGGCCACGGCCGAGGCGCTGATCAAGGACGGCAAGATCGCGCATCCGACGCTGGGCCTGACCGCCCGCTCGGTGAGCAACGACCTCGCGCAGGGCGCGCAGGTGGCCAACGTGAAGGCAGGCAGCCCCGCGGAGAAGGCGGGCATCCTGGAGAACGACGTCATCGTCAAGGTGGGTGACCGCACCGTCGCCGACGCCGACGAATTCGTCGTCGCCGTCCGCCAGCTCAAGATCGGGCAGGACGCTCCGATCGAGGTGGTGCGCGACGGTCGACACGTCGTCCTGACCATCAACCCTGGCCCCGAAAACAGCACGTAGCCGATGTTCGCCAACGTCGGCTGGGGCGAGATGCTGATCCTGGTGGTCGCCGGTTTGGTGATCCTCGGGCCCGAGCGGCTGCCCGGCGCGATCCGGTGGACGTCGGGCGCCCTGCGGCAGGCGCGCGACTACGTCAGCGGAGCGACCAGCCAGTTGCGCGAGGACCTCGGCCCGGAGTTCGACGATCTCCGCGAGCCGTTGAGCGAGCTCAACAAGCTGCGGGGCATGACGCCGCGCGCCGCGCTCACCAAGCACCTGCTCGACGGTGACGACTCGATCTTCACGGGCAAGTTCGACAAACCCGAGAGCTCAGCCGCCTTCCGAAGCGGCGACCCCGGTGCCGAAGGCGCCGGAGCCGGCCAACCCTGAGGTGCCGGCCGCGACGCCGTACGACAGCGACGCGACCTAGTCGGTAGCGGGCGACGGACTCACTGCGCGGGCGCGCTCGTCCTGCGAAGCCGCCCAATAACGCAGGCCGACAGCCCATCCCGCCCACGCGACGAGCGCGACGAGGTTGGACGGAAGCACCCCCAGGTCCTCGTACGCGCTGATCACGATCAGGACGATGACCACGACGAGGAAAATCAGCCAGAGCCAGTAGACGATCCGTGCGATCGTGGGCCGAGATCCGTTGAACGGGTACAACAACAACATATTCCGCAGCGTGATCCGGCGCTCGGGCGCATCAGCCGATTGTGCTTCCTCGACGCGCAGGGACCAGAAGCGGAACCCCATCGCGACGAGCGTGTACATGAAGATGCTGAGCAGGTCGACGTAGATCTGTCCGTCCGAGAAATAGTTCGGGATGCCGAGCGTGTCCGCCCTGCCGAAGATGGCGGCCAGCGCGCCGGAGACCTGCAACAGCACCATGCCGAGCACGTAGTAGTAGAAGCCCCGCAGCACCCGCGCGCCGCGGCGGTGCATCGGGATAGGCCAGCAGCAGCCGTCGGAGCGTGATGGTCGGACCGTCGTCGTCCGCCGGTGCTTGCTTGTATTCGGTGACGAGCGCGGAGGCTTCGTCGAGCCAGGCCTGCGCCTGGGCGGAGGCCTGCTGTTCGGTGTCGGGGGATGTCGGCGATCAGCTTGCTGGCGTTCCACCAGTCTTTCGCGAACTCGACCTGTCGGCTGGCGTCTTCGAAGGCGAGCTTGCGCTGCCCGGCCTGCGTCCGGCGCTCGCGCCAGTCGCCGATCACCAGGGCCGCGATTCCCACCCCGGCAGTCAGGATCGGGGTGACGACGGTCAGCAGGATGCGGATCGAACTGCTCGCTATCCATCGGCTGATGATGCCATCTCGGCGCGCAGCGCCGAGTTCTATCGGCGACGAAAGCGGTTAGCGGCCGGCGGGATCCAGGCCCAGCGACATGCCCGCCAGCCCGCGCTTGCGGCTCGACAGTGCGTCGGCGATGCTGCGTAACTCCTTGCCCGCCACCGAATCCGGTGCGGACAGCACCAGCGGAACCCCGGAGTCGCCCGCCGCCACGAGCGCCGGGATCCAGCGGCACCTGGCCGAGCAGCGGCACGTCGGCGCCGACCGCGCGGGACAGGCTTTCGGCCACCTGCTTGCCGCCGCCCTCGCCGAAGATCTGCATGGTCGTGCCGTCGGGCAGCAGTAGCCCGGACATGTTCTCCACCACGCCGACGATGCGTTGCTTGGTCTGCAGCGCGATCGCGCCCGCCCGCTCGGCGACCTCGGCGGCGGCCAGCTGCGGCGTCGTCACCACCAGAATGTCGGCGCCCGGGATCAGCTGGGCCACCGAGATCGCGATGTCGCCGGTGCCGGGCGGCAGATCGAGCAGCAGCACGTCGAGATCGCCCCAGTAGACGTCGGCCAGGAACTGCTGCAGCGCGCGGTGCAGCATCGGCCCGCGCCACACCACCGGGGTGTTGCCCTGGGTGAACATCGCGATCGAGATCACTCGCACGTCGTGGGCGACGGGCGGCAGGATCATCGACTCGACCTGGGTGGGCCGCTCGGTGGTCCCCATCATGCGCGGGACCGAGTGTCCGTAGATGTCGGCGTCGAGCACGCCGACCGACAGCCCGCGGGCGGCCATCGCCGCGGCGAGGTTGACGGTGACGCTGGACTTGCCGACGCCGCCCTTGCCGGACGCGACGGCGTACACCCGTGTCAGCGAGCCGGGCTGGGCGAACGGGATGACGGGCTCGCGGGCGTCGCCGCGCAGCTGCTTGCGCAGCTCGGTGCGCTGCTCGTCGTTCATCACGTCGAGGGTGACCGTGACGGCGCCGGTGCCCGGTACATCGGCGACCGCACGGGTGACCATGTCGGAGATCTCGGTCTTCTTCGGGCACGCCGAGGTCGTCAGGTACACCTCGACGTGCACCGCCGCAATCGGCTCCGACGGTGACGTTCTTGACCATGCCGAGCTCGGTGATCGGCCTGCGCAATTCGGGGTCGATCACCTTGGTCAGCGCGGAACGGACCGCGGCAGTCAGATCAGGGGAGAGTTGGGACATCACGTCGAGTCTAGGCCGACTCGACAGGCGTCTTTAACCGGTCGGGCCGGGCGGTGGCCCAGGTGCCGGCCCTGGTGCAGGGCCTACGGTCGGCAAGGGTGCGGGCACCGGCCCGATCGGCGAGGACCCCTCGACCGGAGCAAGCGCGGGGCCCTGCTCCGCGGGCGGGCCGGGCAGCGGCACGAGCCCCGCCGGTTGCGGCGGCAGCAGCGGATGCGCCTCGGCCGGGTCCCCGAGAGCTGGCTGCAACGGCTGCGGCTGATCCTGGATACAGAACACCGCGCACTCGGGCTTCGGCTGTTGAGGCTGCTGCATCCACGGTGGCATCCAGGGCTGCGGTTCCTGCGGCACCTGCGGCGATGCCAGCGGGCCGGGTGCCGGTCCCGGCAGCGGCCCCAGTCGCTGGCCGGGCACGAAGCCCGGGAGCTGGTTGGCGACGTCGCTGCGGGCCAGCACCGGCATCATCGCCAGCGGATCGTCGGCAGGCAGCCCCAGCGCGTTCAGCGGCAGGCCCGGGCCCAGGCCCTGGTAGTTCTCCAGGTGAGTGTCGCCGAGCGCGGGCACCGGCCCGGTGATCGCCGGCAGGTCCACGGGCACCACACCGGTCGCATAGGCGGCCGCCCAGCCCATCACATTGCGGGCGTAGGCCACCGAGTTGTTGTAGCGCAGGATCGCGGCCATCACATGGGACGGGTCGCGCAGATTCAGCCCGCCGCTGCAGAGGTAGCGTGCCGCGGCCAGGGTGGCGTCGTAGACGTTCTGGACGTCGGCCTTGCCGTCGCCGTCGCCGTCGGAGGCGTAGCGCGACCAGGTTCCCGGCAGGAACTGCATGGGCCCCATCGCGCGGGCATAGGTGACGCGGTCGGACGCGCGGCTCTGCACGATGATCTCGTTGCCGGGCAGCGTGCCGTCCAGCGCGGGGCCGTAGATCGGTTGCACCGCGGTGCCGCGAGAGTCGGTCGCGCCGCCGTTGGCGTGCAGCGACTCGATACGCCCGATGCCTGCGAGCAGGTTCCAGCTCACGCCGCAGGCCGGGGTCCGCCACGGCCATCATGCGCTCGGCGTTGCGGTATGCCGACAAGGCCATCGCTGGAATACGCAAGCGCGCCAGGCGAATTCACGACTGCCGCGGGAGGGGGAGCCGAGGATGTGGTGGCGGCGATGTGAAACGCGGTCGGCGCCCTGGTGACCGCAACCACCGAGGCGCCGGAGCGGCTGGCGGGGGAGGGCTCGACGGCGGCCAGCGGCGTAACCGCGGCGTCACGAATCGGTCGTGTTGGGTTGCGCGGAGCCTGCGACGGCGCCCGCGAGGATGACCGGGGTGATGACGGCGATGCCGGAGGCCATGCGGAGGTGGGAGGCGGAGAAGACGCCGCGGACGCGAGGAGCGGAGAAGACACCACGGACGCCAGGAGCCACCCGCCCCGCTTGGCGTCGTGCTGCCTCGAGGGCCGCGCGTCCCCCTATGTGCACTCGACCGTCCTAGGTCCGTAGTGGCTTGTGAACCAAGTCACCATACCCACTCGATAACGACCGCGTTACAGCAATGGCGCGAGATGACTCGGCAGCGGCTACTTGGACTTCTTGCCGGTGACGTCGGATTTGGCCGGTCTGGTGCCCGTCGGTGGCGGCCACCGACTGCTGCAATTCGGCCAGCATCTCGCGCAATTCCTCGAGTTCGCGCCGCAGGTAGTCGCGGGTAGCCACCTCGCCGACCGCGAGACGCAATGCGGCCAGCTCACGGGCCAGATATTCGGTGTCAGCCTTCGTCTGTTCCGCGCGGCGGCGGTCCTCCTCCAGCGACACCCGGTCGCGATTCTCCTGGCGGTTCTGCGCCAGCAGGATCAGCGGCGCGGCGTACGCGGCCTGGGTGGAGAATGCGAGGTTGAGCAGGATGAACGGGTACGGGTCCCACTGCAGTCTCACCGCAAACAGATTCAAGCATGATCCAGACGATCACGAGAATGGTCTGCCACGCGAGGTATCGGCCGGTGCCGAGGAAACGGGCGATCGACTCCGAGAACTTGCCGACCGCCTCGGCGTCGACGTTGAGCGCAAAGCGGCGTCGTGAGATCCGCGGGGTATCGAGCCGTTGACGCGCCGACAGGTCGCTCATGTCGCGTCCTCTGCAACCCTGAGCTCGGGTTCTTCGCGTTCTCGCCAGTCATCGGGCAGCAGATGGTCGAGCACATCGTCGACGGACACCGCGCCAAGGAGGTGGTTCTCATCGTCGACCACGGGACCGCACACCAGGTTGTATGCGGCGAAGTACCGGGTGACCGCCGACAGCGAGTCCTCGGGACTCAGACTGGGCAGATCGGTGTCGACGATGCCGCTGACCAGCGCGGCGGGCGGTTCGCGCAGCAGCCGTTGCAGATGCACACAGCCCAGGTAGCGCCCGGTCGGGGTGGCGGTGGGCGGCCTCGTCACGAAGACCAAAGATGCCACGGCCGGCGTCAGGTCCGGATCGCGCACGCGCGCCAGCGCCTCGGCGACGGTGGTCCCCGGCGCCAGCACCACGGGCTCGGAGGTCATCAGGCCGCCCGCGGTGTCGGGGGAGTGGCTCAGCAGCCGGCGTACGTCCTCGGAGTCCTCGGGATCCATTCGGCGCAGGAAGAGCTCGGCGTCGGCAGGGGTCATGGTGCCCAGCAGGTCGGCGGCGTCGTCGGGGTCCATCGCCTCGAGCACGTCGGCTGCACGTTCGGGTTCCAACTGCCGCAGCACATCGGCCTGTTCGTCCTCGGGCAGCTCCTGCAGCACGTCGGCCAGGCGTTCGTCGTTGAGCGCGTTGAACAACTCGAAGCGGCGTTTCTCGGGCAGATCACGAATCGCGTCGGCCACCTCGATCGGACGCTGCCCCTCGAACTGCTCCAGCAGTTGCGCCACGCCCTGGTCGGGCATCGCCAGCGCGGACGGGCGTCAGGCCGTGTACGTCCTGCCAGCTGACGATGTGCACATTGCTGCGGCGGCCGAGGCGACGCTGCGGCCGCACCGCGACCTTGGTGACCATCCAATCCCGGGTGCGGGTCTGCTCGATGCCGAGGTCGACCACCACGACGTCGATTCCGGCGAGCTCCGGCAGGTCGGGATCGTCGACGCCCACTCGGGTTTCGATCACCTCGCCGAGCACCAGCACCTCGCCGGGCCGTTGGGCGAACCTGCGCAGCGACACGTTGCCGGTGGCCAGCGTCACCGCGCTCGGCTCGATCGGCGTCACCCTCAGAATGGGAACGAAAATCCTTCGGCGGGTGAGCAATTCAACGACGAGCCCCAGGACTCGGGATTGATGGCTCGCGACGCCGATACTGATCACCACATCGCGGACGCGGCCGATGGACTCACCGTCGGGGCCCAACACCACCATCCCCGCAAGTCGGGCCGCGTAGACCCTGTTCACCGCCGCCATGACTCAAAGAGTAGAGAGTGTGGTCGTGGAAAACCGGTATCGACCCCGCAGAACGATCCTTTCGGTGCCCGGCAGCAGCGCCAGGATGATCGAAAAGGCCAAGGGCCTGCCTGCAGACGAGGTCTTCCTGGACCTGGAAGACGCGGTGGCGCCGGACGCCAAGGCCGAGGCTCGCAGCGCGGTGGCGGCGGCGCTCGCCGAACCGGGCTGGGCCGGGCAACTACGCGGCGTGCGGGTCAACGACTGGACCACGCCGTGGACCCACGCGGACATCATCGAAGTGGTGTCGGTGGCCGGGCCGTCGCTCGACATCGTGGTGCTGCCCAAGGTTACTGACGTCTCGCATGTGCAGGCGCTGGACATGCTGCTCGGCCAACTCGAGGCCACGCACGGATTGCCGTTGGGCCGCATCGGGATTGAGGCACAGATCGAAAACGCCAACGGCCTGACCAACATCGACGCGATCGCGGCGGCGCCGCGCGTGCAGGCCCTGGTGCTCGGGCCCGCGGACATGGCGGCCAGCCTGAACATGCGCACACTGGAGGTCGGTGAACAGCCAGAGGGCTACGACGTCGGCGATGCGCATCACTACGTACTGATGCGGATCCTTGTTGCCGCGCGCGCTCACGGCATCCTCGCCATCGACGGCCCGTTCCTGAAGGTGCGCGACGTCGAGGGCTTTCGGCGCATCGCCGGTCGGTCCGCTGCGCTCGGCTACGACGGCAAGTGGGTGTTGCACCCCGACCAGATCGCCGCAGGCAACGACATTTTCAGTCCGCGCCAGGAGGCGTACGACCGCGCCGAGCTGATCCTGGAGGCCTATGAGTGGCATACGTCGCGGGCCGGCGGGGCGCGCGGCGCGGTGATGCTGGGCGACGAGATGATCGACGAAGCCAGCCGCAAGATGGCATTGGTCATCGCCGCGAAGGGGCGCGCCGCGGGCATGCAACGCGCGGGCGAGCCATTTCACCCGCCGGCCTGACGCGCTAAACCAAGGACCAGTCGCTGGCGATCAGCGCGACGTAGACCAGGACGCCGAGCACCGCGAACACGACCATCAAGCCGCCGACGATGGTGCCTGCCATCGCCAGCCCGTGCCCGTCCTGGCCGGTGCTGCGGGTCTCGCGCATCGCGATGACACCGAGAATCACGCCGACGATCCCCAGCGGCGCGCAGCACAGGACGCCGGCGAGCGAGGTGACGAGTGAGGCGACGGCCTTGCCGTTGGTTCCGGGTGGCCTCGTGGGTCGATAGGGGTCGTAGTACGGGAAGGGTAGCCGGGCGCGCCGGGATACGCCTGCGGCGCGCCCGGATACGCCTGCGGCGGCATCGGATAGATCGGCGGTGGCAACCCCGCGTCGGCGGGATAGTCCACCGGCGCGTCGGAATGCTCCAGCGGCGGGTATTCGAAGCCGCCGTCCGGTTGATCGGGTCCGCTGGTGGTCATTGCCGGTCTGTCCGCGCGCAGGTCAGAAGTTGAACGCCGAGATCGTCCAGATCAGGCTCGACACGAAGGTGACGGCGCCGACGGCGATGCCCGCGATGGCCAGTCCCTGGCCGCCCTCGCCCTTCTCCTTGATCTGGTTCATCGCGATGATCCCGAGCACGATGCCGACGAGCGACCCGATTCCACAGCAGATCCCGACGATCGAGCACACCAGCGACGCGATCGCCAGCGTGTTGGTCTTCTGCGCGGGCGCGCCGTATGCGCCGTAACCCGGGTCCGGATAGCCCGTCGGCGGTGGGCCGTATCCGGGCGGCGGGGCCCCGTAGGGCGGAGGCGGGGGATAGGCCGTCGGGTCGTAGCCGCCGGGACCGGGATAGGGCGGCGGCGGATAGCCGGCCTGGCCGGCGGGGTACGTCGGTGGCTGCCCGTAGTCGGGCGGGGGATAACCGGGCGCCGGTTGATAACCCGATGGCGGCTCCGTTGCCGGGTTGTACGCCGGCGGAGGCAGGTAGCCGGGCTGCTCGTAGGGCTGCGGCTGGTTTTGAGTCTGCGTCGACTCGTTCTGGGCCTGCTCCGGTGATTGCTGGACCTGCTCGATCGGCGGAGCCTCATAGCTGCTCGATGCCGGTTCGGAACCCCTCCGCCGGAGTCGGATGATCCGCTCGAGTCGGACGATGACGATTGGCCTGAGTCGTCTGTCATGCTGTTCAACCTAGCGCACGTCCAGGGGCACTTTTGTGGCTCTCGAGACGTTGGCCAGGGGAGAGCGCAGCTACTCAATGGGGCGCCTACTTGAGGAGATTGAACACCGATGACCAGCCCGTTTCAGCCTGGACAACCCGCCGGCGCCGCGCCGGGCACCCCGGCCGCGAGACGGGGCCCGGCGGCACTGCCCACCCCGCCGAAGGGGTGGCCGATCGGCTCGTATCCGACGTACGCGGAGGCGCAACGCGCGGTGGACTACCTGTCGGATCAACAGTTCCCGGTCCAACAGGTGACGATTGTCGGCGTCGACCTGATGCAGGTGGAACGCGTCACCGGCAGGCTGACGTGGCCAAAGGTGCTCGGCGGCGGTGTGCTGACCGGCGCTTGGCTCGGCCTGTTCATCGGCCTGATTCTGGGCTTCTTCAGCCCCAGCCCATGGGGTGCGCTGGCCACCGGCCTGATCGCGGGCGTGTTCTTCGGGCTGATCACCTCGGCGATCCCGTATGCGATGGCACGCGGCACAAGAGATTTCAGCTCGACGATGCAGCTCGTCGCGGGCCGTTACGACGTGCTGTGTGACCCGCAGGGCGCCGAACGCGGCCGGGATCTGCTGGCGCGCTTGACGATCTAGCGCCCCGTTTCGGCGAGCGTGTGGTCTGAGGCCGACACGCCGCCTAGCTAGCAGTTTGCGCACGTCCCCACTTGCGCGTGGGCCACGCGATTGCGTAACGGTGTGCGACGCGCGCAGCCGATGGTGTTGCAAATCACGCGTATCTGGCAATACGGTTTCCGCGCGGGAGGTTCCCGGAGCCGGACGGGAGGCGGCGGTGCGGTCGCAGCTGCGCTGGCCACGGCGGCTAGGCGCTGCGGCAATGGCCGCGCTGACGGCGGCGTCGGTGGTCACGGCGTGCGGGTCAGGCGGCGGCGGGATAGTCATCAACTACTACACGCCGGCCAGCGAAATGGCGACGTTCACCGCGGTGGCCAAGCGATGCAACGAAGAACTCGGCGGCCGCTTCACGATTCAGCAGATCAGCCTGCCGAAGGCCGCCGACGATCAGCGGCTGCAGCTGGCGCGGCGGCTGACCGGAAACGACACGACGCTCGACGTGATGGCGCTCGACGTGGTGTGGACGGCCGAGTTCGCCGAGGCGGGTTGGGCTTTGCCACTGTCGGACGACCCGTCGGGGCAAGCCGAGTCCGACGCCACCACCGACACGCTCCCGGGCCCGCTGGAGACCGCAAAGTGGCAGGACAAGCTGTACGCCGCACCGATCACCACCAATACCCAATTGCTTTGGTACCGAGCAGATTTGATGGACGATCCGCCAAAGACGTGGGACGAGCATGGTATCCGAGGCGACCCGGCTGCACGCTGAGGGCAAACCGAGCTGGATCGCGCTTCAGGCCAAGCAGTACGAAGGCCTGGTGGTGTGGTTCAACACGTTGCTGGAAAGCGCTGGCGGTCAAGTCCTTTCCGACGACGGCAAGACCGTCACACTGACCGACACCGACGAGCACCGCGCCGCGACGGTCAAGGCACTGGAGATCATGAAGGCCGTTGCCACCGCGCCCGGTGCGGATCCGTCGATCACCCAGACCGACGAGGGCACCGCCCGGCTGGCACTGGAACAGGGCAAGGCGGCGCTGGAGGTGAACTGGCCGTTCGTGCTGCCGTCGATGCTGGAGAACTCCGTCAAGGGCGGCGTGTCGTTCCTGCCGCTCAACGACGACCCCGCGCTGGCGGGCAGCATCAACGATGTCGGCACCTTCTCGCCGACCGACGAGCAGTTCAAGGCGGCCTACGAGGCCAGCAAGAAGGTGTTCGGCTTCGCCAACTACCCGGGCGTGAAAGAGGGTGAGCCCGCCAAGGTGACGCTGGGCGGACTCAACCTCGCGGTGGCCAAGACGACGCAACACCGCAAGGAGGCGTTCGAGGCGATCCGGTGCATGCGGAACAGCGAGAACCAGCGATACACCTCGGTCGAGGGCGGACTGCCCGCGGTGCGCGCGTCGCTGTACGACGATCCGAGCTTCCAGGCGAAGTACCCGCAGTACGAAATCATCCGCGAGCAGCTGACCAACGCCGCGGTTCGGCCCGCGACGCCCGTCTATCAGGCCGTCTCGACGCGGATCTCGGTGACGCTGGCCCCGGTCACCGGCATCGACCCCGAGCGCACCGCCGACGAGCTGGCCGATCCAGGTGCAGAAGGCCATCGACGGTAAGGGGCTGATCCCGTGACAGCCGCCACGGTCGGCGACCGACGACAAGAAATCCGAACGTCGGCTGGCGTTCTGGCTGATCGCCCCCGCGGTCGTTCTGATGCTCGCGGTCACCGCGTACCCGATCGGTTACGCGGTGTGGCTGAGCCTGCAGCGCTACAACCTCGCCCTACCCGACGACACGGCGTTCGTCGGGGTGCAGAACTACGTCACGGTCCTCACCGACCGATACTGGTGGACGGCATTGGTGGTGACGCTGGCGATCACCATCGTGTCGGTGGCGATCGAGTTCGTGCTCGGCATGGTGCTGGCGTTGGTGATGCACCGGACGATTTTCGGCAAGGGCGTTGTGCGCACGGCGATCCTGATTCCGTACGGGATCGTCACCGTCGCGGCGTCCTACAGCTGGTACTACGCGTGGACGCCGGGAACGGGATACCTGGCCAACCTTTTGCCCGAGGGCAGCGCTCCGCTGACCCAACAGATCCCGTCGCTGGCCATCGTGGTGCTCGCCGAGGTGTGGAAGACGACGCCGTTCATGGCACTGCTACTGCTCGCCGGATTGGCGCTGGTGCCACAGGATCTGCTCAACGCCGCCCAGGTCGACGGCGCCGGCGCATGGAAGCGACTGGTCAAGGTGATTCTGCCGCTGATCAAGCCGGCGATCCTGGTCGCGTTGCTGTTCCGCACGCTCGACGCGTTCCGGATCTTCGACAACATCTATGTGCTCACCGGCGGCGCCAACGACACCGGCTCGGTGTCAATTCTGGGCTACGACAACCTGTTCAAGGCGTTCAATCTCGGCCTGGGATCGGCGATCAGCGTGTTGATCTTCCTGTCGGTGGCGATCATCGCGTTCATCTACATCAAGATCTTCGGCGCGTCGGCGCCGGGAGCGTCCGACGAGGGTCGGTTATGACGAGGGGGGTGTCATGACCGAGCGGGTCAATGCGCGGCGGGCGACGGGCTGGATCGTCGTCGACATCCTCGTCGTCATCTACGCGTTGTTCCCGGTGTTGTGGATTCTGAGCCTGTCGCTGAAGCCGACGTCAACGGTCAAGGACGGCAAGCTGATTCCGGCGTCAGATCACCTTCGAGAACTACAAGGGCATCTTTTCCGGCGACGCATTCAGCTCGGCGCTGATCAACTCGATCGGCATCGGGCTCATCACCACGCTGATCGCGGTCGTGATCGGTGGCATGGCGGCATACGCCGTGGCGCGCTTGGCGTTCCCCGGTAAGCGGTTGCTCATCGGTGTCGCATTGTTGATCGCGATGTTCCCCCAGATCTCGTTGGTGACACCGCTCTTCAACATCGAGCGCCGGCTCGGCCTGTTCGACACGTGGCCGGGCCTGATCATTCCGTACATCACGTTCGCGCTGCCGCTGGCGATCTACACGTTGTCGGCGTTCTTCCGCGAGATCCCTTGGGATCTCGAGAAGGCGGCGAAGATGGACGGCGCCACACCCGCGCAGGCGTTCCGAAAGGTGATCGCGCCGCTGGCCGCACCTGGCATCGTCACCGCCGCCAT
Source organism: uncultured Actinomycetota bacterium (assembly GCA_963766945.1). Lineage (GTDB taxonomy): Bacteria > Actinomycetota > Actinomycetes > Mycobacteriales > Mycobacteriaceae > Mycobacterium. The sequence goes on along the minus strand of CAVYCT010000027.1, from coordinate 175,791 downwards.
CCTGGTTTTCATCTTCGCCTGGAACGACCTTCTGCTTGCGCTGTCATTGACCGCCACTCAGCGCGCGATCACGGCGCCGGTCGCGATCGCCAACTTCACCGGCAGCTCACAATTCGAGGAACCGACGGGTTCGATCGCTGCCGGCGCGATGGTGATCACCATCCCGATCATTATCTTTGTTCTCATCTTCCAACGACGGATCGTCGCCGGGCTGACATCCGGTGCGGTGAAGGGGTAGTTCCATGGCCGAAATTGTGTTGGACCGGGTGACCAAGAGTTACCCCAACGGCGCGACGGCGGTGAAAGACCTCTCGATCACGATCGCCGACGGCGAGTTCATCATCCTGGTCGGACCCTCGGGCTGCGGAAAGTCCACCACGCTCAACATGATCGCCGGTCTCGAGGACATCTCGTCGGGTGAGCTGAGCATCGGTGGCGAACGGGTCAACGAGAAAGCGCCCAAGGATCGCGACATCGCGATGGTGTTCCAGTCCTATGCGCTGTACCCGCACATGACCGTGCGCCAGAACATCGCATTTCCGCTGACATTGGCGAAGATGAAGAAGGACGAAATCGCCCGCAAGGTCGATGAGGCCGCGAAAATCCTTGACCTGACCGAGTTCCTGGACCGCAAACCCGCGCAGCTCTCCGGCGGGCAGCGCCAGCGAGTCGCCATGGGACGCGCGATCGTGCGCGACCCCAAGGCATTCCTGATGGACGAGCCGTTGTCGAACCTCGACGCCAAGCTCCGGGTACAGATGCGCTCGGAGATCTCCCGTCTGCAGGACAAGTTGGGCACCACCACCGTCTACGTCACCCACGATCAGACCGAGGCCATGACGCTGGGCGATCGTGTGGTGGTGCTGCTCGATGGGGTGGCGCAGCAGATCGGCACGCCGGAGGAGCTCTACCAACGCCCGGCCAACCTGTTCGTCGCAGGCTTCATCGGGTCGCCCGCGATGAACTTCTTCCCGGCCACCATGACCGACGTCGGGTTGCGGCTGCCGTTCGGCGAAGTCATGCTGACTCAGGAAGTACACGATCTCCTTGCCCGCCATCAGACACCGAACAATGTGATCGTCGGCATCCGGCCCGAGCACCTCGAGGACGCCGCATTGCTCGACGGGTACGCGCGCATCAGGGCGTTGACCTTCGAGGTGACGGTCGAGTTCGTCGAATCGCTTGGCGCCGACAAGTACGTCCACTTCAAGACGGAGGGCTCCGGCGCGCAGGCGGCCCAGCTGGCGCAGCTGGCAGCCGATTCGGGTGTCGGCGAAAACGAGTTCGTGGCACGGGTTTCCACCGAATCGCAGGCGAAGCAGGGCGACACGCTCGCGCTGGCGTTCGACACCTCGAAGCTGACGATCTTCGACGCCGACTCCGGAAAGAACCTGACGCTTCCGGAACGCGGGTGATGCACCTGCGGCCGGCGAGCCGTCGCACCGGCGAACGCGACACCGGAAGGCGGGGCCGAGACCTCCGAGCCCACCGCGACCGAGCCATCGGCACCGTCGAGCGAACCGACTGCGCCGCCGGCCGAGTGATCGACGTCCTGGCGAAGGTCCGCGCACATCTGCGCGAACACTTCGCCCGGGTCGGCATCGCCGCGGAACCCGACGAGGCCAGCATCACGTTCCTGGGTACCGAGACGATTGACGTGTCTGCGGTTCGGACCCGACGTGCGCTCCGGTTTCGAGGGCGTCATTCACTATGTGTCGCTTGGGTGTTCGCGACATCCGATGTTCGACCCGACCGAGATGGTGACCGACGCTCTGCATGGCCCGCGCGCCGAGGTGGTGGTCGCATTGCGCGGACCATCGCCGAGCGGCCTGGCCCGATCGCTGGCGGTAGTGGCGGCCGCCCCCGCCGTCGAAGGCTTGATTCTCGAACCCGACGCCCTCATCGATCTCGAAACGTCGCTCGCTGTCCCGGGAGTTCCGCACCGTTCACCGCTTTTCTGTTGAGCCACAGCGACATTGCCGACGTCCCGCTGCCCGCCCCGCTGCCACCGGTCACGGTCTTGTCCGCCACCCCGATCACCGCTACCGAAGCGGCATGGGTGCGGCTCAAGGGGGCCGATGCCATGCGGGATGCGTGGCAGCAGGACGGGGTCGACGTGTTCGATCCACGGCGGCGAGCCGCCAGTCCAGCCTGAGCGGCGAGCCGCCAGTCCAGCCTGAGCGGCGAGCCGCAGTCAGCCTGAGCGGCGAGCCGCCAGTCCAGCCTAGCGGCGAGCCGCGCAACCGAGGACCAGCCGCTCCGGCGGAACGCCCGGAGCAAATCGCACAGATGATGACCATCACGAAGATCACCGCCGGGTAGCCGTACGTCCAGTGCAGTTCCGGCATGTTGTCGAAGTTCATGCCGTAGATGCCCGCCATGGCCGTCGGGACGGCGGCGATTGCGACGTAGGCCGAGATCTTGCGCATGTCGATGTTCTGCTGCATCGCGACCTTGGCCGCCGCGGCCTGCACCAGCGAACTGAGCATCTCGTCGTAGCTGGTGATCCGATCGGAGGCCTGGATGTTGTGGTCGAGCACGTCCCGCATGTAGCGCCGCACCTCGATGGAGATCAGATCGTTGTGGTCGGTGCCGATGCGCTGCAGTCCCAGCGTCAGCGGCGCGACGGCTCGGCGCAAGTCCACGACCTCGCGCTTGAGCAGGTAGATGCACTCGATGTTGGTCTTGTGGGTCGGCGAGAAGATGTCCTCTTCCATGGCGTCGATGTCGGTTTCGACCAGATCGGTGACGTCGAGGTAGCTGTCAACGACGTGATCGGCGATCGCGTGCATGATCGCGTAGGGACCGAGCTTGAGAATGGCGGGCGACGCATCGATTCGTTTGCGGACCTCGGATAGGCCGCTGTGCTCGCCGTGCCGGACGGTGACCACGAAATCGGGGCCGACGAAGATCATGATCTCGCCGGTCTCGACGATCTCGCGGGCCAGTGCCACCGACTCGTGTTCGACGTAGTTGACGGTCTTGAGGACCAGGAACAGCGTCTTGTCGTAGCGTTCCAGCTTCGGCCGCTGATGAGCGTGCACGGCGTCCTCGACGGCCAGCTCGTGCAGGCCGAACACGTCGGCCACCGCCTGCATCTGGTGCTCGTCGGGTTCATGCAGGCCGATCCACACGAAGGCCTCCTTGCCCTCGCGTTCGAGCTCGTGCACCCTGTTCAGCGCTGCGGCGTGGGTGTATTTGCCTGGCAGACGCCTACCGTCGCAGTAGATGCCGCAGTCGACCATGGCCCGCGCGACGGGAACATGAATGGACGCCGCGTCCAAGCCGGCGGATTTGTTCCGTACGACGGGTCGCAGTGATGGAGGCAATGCGCGAAACGATGGCACCGGGTCACCTCCCCTGGTCAAGACGGCGGCGCAGCGATTGGACAGCGCTGATCAATGCTACGCGGACCGGCTTTTCGGTACCGGGCATGAACAGGGCTGGACCGGAGATTCACAGCGAGGACCGGTGCGCTAGTTTCGTCCCGAACCCAACGCGCCCGCGGGGCGGGCAATCCAAGCTGTCCAAGGAGCATCTGACGTGAGCACAACTCCACTGAAGGTCGCCGTCACCGGTGCCGCCGGCCAAATCGGCTACAGCCTGCTGTTCCGCCTGGCGAGCGGCTCACTGCTCGGGCCCGACCGTCCCATCGAGCTGCGTCTGCTCGAGATCGAGCCCGCCCTCAAGGCGCTCGAGGGTGTCGTGATGGAGCTCGACGACTGCGCGTTCCCGCTGCTGGCCGGAGTGGAGATCGGCGCGGATGCGAACAAGATCTTCGACGGAGTGAATCTGGCCCTTCTGGTCGGTGCCCGGCCGCGCGGCCCGGGCATGGAGCGCAGCGACCTGCTGGAGGCCAACGGGGCGATCTTCACCGCCCAGGGCAAGGCGCTGAACTCCGTGGCAGCCGAAGACGTCCGCATCGGCGTGACCGGCAACCCGGCCAACACCAACGCGCTGATCGCGATGAGCAACGCGCCCGACATCCCGCGTGAGCGGTTCACCGCGCTGACCCGCCTGGACCACAACCGGGCGATCAGCCAGCTGGCCCGCAAGACCGGCGCCAAGGTCACCGACATCAAGAAGATGACGATCTGGGGCAATCACTCGGCCACCCAGTACCCCGACATCTTCCACGCCGAGGTCGGCGGGAAGAACGCCGCCGAGGCGGTCAACGACCAGGACTGGATCGAGAACGATTTCATCCCGACGGTCGCCAAGCGCGGCGCGGCGATCATCGACGCCCGCGGTGCCTCCTCGGCCGCGTCGGCCGCGTCGGCGACCACCGACGCCGCCCGGGACTGGCTGCTCGGCACCCCGAAGGACGACTGGGTCTCGATGGCGGTCATCTCCGACGGCAGCTACGGCGTGCCCGAGGGCATCATCTCCTCGTTCCCGGTGACCACCAAGGGTGGCGACTGGACGATCGTTTCTGGTCTGGAGATCGACGAATTCTCCCGTACCAGGATCGACAAGACGACAGCCGAGCTGGTCGACGAGCGCAAAGCCGTCACCGAACTGGGTCTGATCTGAAACAACGAGCGATTAGGTTACCTACGAGTCCGTCAGTAACCTGAGGCCCGTGTCGGAGACGCGAGAAAGTCCGCAGATCGTCGTCACTGACGAGGAGATCTTCGAGGCTCACGTAGGCGGCAAGCTTTCGGTAGACCTCAAGAGCCCGCTGGACACTCAGCGCGCCTTGTCGATCGCCTACACGCCGGGTGTGGCGCAGGTGAGTCGGGCGATCGCCGCCGACCAGACCCTTGCCGCCCGGTACACCTGGGCGAACCGGTTGGTGGCCGTCGTCAGCGACGGCAGCGCTGTACTCGGCCTCGGTGACATCGGTGCGGCGGCGTCGCTTCCGGTGATGGAGGGCAAGTGCGCGCTGTTCAAGGCGTACGGCCAACTGGACGCGATCCCGATCTTGTTGGACACCAAGGACCCCGACGAGATCGTCGAAACCCTGGTGCGGTTGCGTCCGACGTTCGGCGCGGTCAACCTCGAGGACATCTCGGCGCCCCGCTGCTTCGAAATCGAGCGGCGCCTCATCGAGGCGCTCGACTGCCCGGTGATGCACGACGACCAGCACGGCACCGCGATCGTGGTGCTCGCGGCGATGATGGGTGCATCCAAGGCGCTCGACCGCGACATCGCGTCGCTTCGCGTGGTGATCTCGGGCGTCGGCGCGGCAGGAGTGGCATGCGCGAACATCCTTCTGGCGGCCGGTGTTTCGGAGATGACGCTGCTGGACTCTCGCGGCATCCTGCATCCGAGCCGTGATGACCTGACTCCGGTCAAGTCGGCACTGGCCCAGCGCACCAACCCCGACGGCCTTTCCGGCGGAATGGTCGAGGCGCTCAAGGGCGCCGACATGTTCCTCGGGCTATCGGGCGGCATCGTGCCCGAGGAGCTGATCGCGACGATGGCGCCCGACGGTATCGTCTTCGCGCTGTCCAATCCGGACCCGGAGGTCCACCCGGAGGTGGCGGCCAAGTACGCCGCCGTGGTCGCGACCGGCCGCAGCGACTTCCTGAACCAGATCAACAACGTGCTGGCGTTCCCCGGTGTGTTCCGCGGCGCGCTGGATGCCGGCGCGCGAAGGATCACCGAGAAGATGAAGGTCGCTGCCGCCGAGGCAATCTTCGGGGTGGTGGGCGACGACCTCTCGACCGAATACATCGTCCCGAGCCCGCTGGACCCGCGCGTCGGGCCCGCAGTGGCTGCGGCGGTTGCCGCGGCATCCGACGCCTAGGTCGTCTGTGGGCCGGCTGGCACGCACGCTCGTCGCGCTGCTCGTGATCGGTGTCTCCGGTTGCGGCGCCCAGCCCGGGCCGCCGAGCGTCGCGGTCGGTGCGTCGTCGGATCCCGAATCGGTGCTCGTCGCCCACCTCTACGCGGCGGCGCTGCGGTTCTACGGCAGCGCAGCACATGTCCAGGAGGCGTCCGATCCGCTGACCGGCCTGGACTCGGGGGACGTCCGCGTCGTCCCCGGCTTCACCGGCCGGACCCTGCGCCGGTTCGACCCCGATGCGACCGCACGTTCGGCCGCTCAGGTTTATCGCGAGATGGTGTCCGCGCTGCCCGAGGGTGTTGCCGCAGGCGACTACACCACCTCGGCGGAGGACAAGCCCGCACTCGCGGTCACCGATGCGACCGCCGAGGCCTGGGGCGGACGCGACGTGACGGCGGCGGTGCGCAACTGCGAGAAGGTGAAGGCCGGCCAGGTCGTTGACGCCCCAGGGACCCGCCGTCATCGGTAACTGCAAACTCCAGAAGCCACGCGAATACCCTGACACCGCAACACTATTCGCGGCGCTGAAGGCCGGCCAGGTCAACGCGGCGTGGACGACGACCGCCGCGCCGAACATCCCCACCGAGCTGCTGATGCTGTCGGACCGCACATCGCTGATCCGCGCCGAAAACCTTGTCCCGCTCTACCGCCGCAACGAGCTGACCGAATCGCAGGTACTCGCGCTCAACGAAGTGGCCGGTGTGCTGGACACCGCCGCACTTGCCGATATGCGTGCCCAGGTCGCCAAGGGTGTCGACCCGGGCCATGTCGCAGGCACGTTCATCGAGGAACACCCGCTCGGCGACTAACCCCTTTTCAATCCCCGCGAGCGTGCGACAGCGCACCTCTTCGATCCCCGCGAACGTGCGACAGCGCAGCGGAGTCAATGCGCGTTCGGCACGATCCGTGACACGACGGTCGAGAACAGCGCTCGTAGCCCGACCGGTGATGCGCACGATGAGGTCGAGCACCTTCGCATCATGACCGACGAGCACGCGGGCCCGGTTCTTGCGGACCGCGTCGAGGATGATCTGCGCCGCCTTCTCCGGCGTCGTCATCGTCAGCTTCTTGTCGAAGGTCTTCGCCAGCCTTCTCGTCGACGCCTTCGGCGGCGGTCGCGTTGCGCATGATCGCGGTCTTGATGCCGCCGGGATGCACCGTCGTCACCCCGACCGGATGACCTGCCGCCGCCATCTCCTGCCGCAGCGCCTCGGTGAAACCGCGCACCGCGAATTTCGCCGCGTTGTACGCCGCCTGGCCGGGCACCGAGAAAATGCCGAACAGGCTCGAGACGTTGACGACGTGGCCGTCACCGGACGCGATCAGGTGCGGCAGAAAGACCTTGGTGCCGTTGACGACGCCCCAGAAGTCGACGTCCATCACGCGTCTCGATGTCCTTGAACGGCGTGACCTCGACGTCGCCGACGAACGCGATGCCTGCGTTGTTGTAGATCTGGTTGACCTTGCCGAAGTGCTCGATGACCGCGTCGGCGTACAGCTCGAACGCCTCGCGTTCGGTGACGTCGAGCCGGTCGGCCTTCACCGGTGCCCCGATGGCCTTCAGCCGCTCCTCGGTGACGGCCAGGCCCTCGGTGTCGACGTCGCTGATCGCCACGCTGGCCCCCGAGCGGCCCAGTTCGATCGCCAGCGCCTGCCCGATGCCCGACCCGGCGCCGGTCACCACGGCGACCTTTCCGGCGAAGCCCTCCATGCCACACTCCCTCGCGTCGGTTGCTCGGGTCGAGGCTAGCCGGTACCCGCGGTAGCGCATACTCGGGCCCCGCGTGCAACGGGGGGAGGGACCTACTCGAACGCCTCGTCGATGATCTCCTGCTGCTCGACGGCGTGCACCTTCGACGAGCCCGACGACGGCGCCGACATCGCCCGCCGCGAAATCCGCTTGATGCCGGACAACTTGTCCGAGCACACCTCGGGCAGCGTCAGGCCGAACGTCGGCCAGGCACCCTGGTTGGCCGGCTCCTCCTGCACCCAGAAGTACTGCTCGGCGTTCGGGTAGGACTCCAGCGTCTCGTTGAGCCGTCGCTTCGGCAGCGGGGCGAGCTGCTCGACGCGCACGATCGCCACGTCGTCGCGCTTGTCCTTGGCCTTGCGGGCCACCAGCTCGTAGTAGATCTTGCCGCTGGTCAGCAGGACTCCGCTTGACCTTGCTGCGGTCGCCGTTGCCCTCGCTCGTAGGTGGGCTCCTCGAGCACCGAGCGGAACTTCTGCCTCGGTGAAGTCCCTGATGTCGCTGACCGCCGCCTTGTTGCGCAGCATCGACTTCGGCGTGAACACGATCAGCGGCCGGTGGATGCCGTCCAGGCCGTGCCTGCGCAGCAGGTGGAAGTAGTTCGCCGGCGTCGACGGCATCGCGATCGTCATCGAGCCCTCGGCCCACAGCTGCAGGAACCGCTCGATGCGGCCCGACGTGTGGTCGGGGCCCTGGCCCTCGTGGCCGTGCGGCAGCAGCAGCACGACGTCGGAGAGCTGGCCCCACTTGGCCTCACCGGAGCTGATGAACTCGTCGATGATCGACTGCGCGCCGTTGACGAAGTCGCCGAACTGGGCCTCCCACAACACCATTGCGTCGGGGTTGCCGACCGAGTAGCCGTACTCGAAGCCGACCGCGGCGTACTCCGACAGCGCCGAGTCGTACACCATGAACTTGCCGCCGGTCGGCGTGCCGTCGGTGTTCGTGGTCAGCAACTGCAGCGGCGTGAACTCCTGGCCGGTCTGCCGGTCGATGATCACCGAGTGCCGCTGGGTGAACGTGCCGCGGCGGGTGTCCTGGCCGGACAGCCGCACCAGTCTTGCCTTCGGCCACCAGCGATCCCAGCGCCAGCAGCTCGGCGAAGGCCCAGTCGACCTTGCCCTCGTAGGCCATCTCGCGGCGCTTCTCCAGCACCGGCTTGACGCGCGGGTGCACGGTGAAGCCGTCGGGGAACGCCAGGTGCGCGTCGCCGATGCGGGCCAGCAGCGACTTGTCCACCGCGGTGTTCATCCCGGCGGGCACCATCTGGTCGGCCTCCACCGACTCGCTCGGCTCGATGTCGTGCTTCTCCAGGTCGCGGACCTCGTTGAACACCCGCTCCAGCTGGCCCTGGTAGTCGCGCAGCGCGTCCTCGGCCTCCTTCATCGAGATGTCGCCGCGGCCGATCAGCGCTTCGGTGTAGGTCTTGCGGACACCGCGCTTGGTGTCGATGACGTCGTACATGTACGGCTGGGTCATCGACGGGTCGTCGCCCTCGTTGTGCCCGCGCCGGCGGTAGCACAGCATGTCGATGATGACGTCCTTCTTGAACTGCTGCCGGAAGTCCATGGCCAGCCGGGCCACCCAGACGCACGCCTCGGGATCGTCGCCGTTGACGTGGAAGATCGGCGCGCCGACCATTTTCGCGACGTCGGTGCAGTACTCCGAGGACCGGGAGTCGCTCGGCGAGGTGGTGAACCCGATCTGGTTGTTGACGATGATGTGGATCGTGCCGCCGGTGCGGTACCCGCGCAGCAGCGCCAGGTTCAGCGTCTCGGCCACCACGCCCTGTCCGGCGAACGCGGCGTCGCCGTGCAGCATCAGCGGCACGACGGAGAAGTCCGTTCGAGCCGTCGCCCTTGTCGACGTAGCAGGTCCTGCTTGGCGCGGACCAGGCCCTCCAGCACCGGGTCGACGGCCTCCAGGTGCGACGGGTTGGCCGACCAGCGACACCTCAATGTCGTTGTCGCCGAACATCTGGATGTAGTTGCCGGTCGCGCCGAGGTGGTACTTGACGTCACCGGAGCCGTGCGCCTGCGACGGGTTCAGGTTGCCCTCGAACTCGCTGAAGATCTGCGAGTACGGCTTGCCGACGATGTTGGCCAGCACGTTGAGCCGGCCGCGGTGCGGCATGCCGATGACGACCTCGTCGAGCCCGTGCTCGGCGGCCTGGTCGATCGCCGCGTCCATCATCGGGATGACGGTCTCCGCGCCTTCGAGCGAGAACCGCTTCTGGCCAACGTATTTGGTCTGCAGGAAGGTCTCGAACGCCTCGGCGGCGTTCAGCTTGCGACAGGATGTACTTCTGCTCGGCGACGGTCGGCTTCTCGTGCTTGACCTCGATGCGCTCCTGCAGCCACTTCTGCTGCTCGGGTTCGAGGATGTGGGTGTACTCCACGCCGATGTGGCGGCAGTACGCGTCACGCAGCAGCCCGAGCACGTCGCGCAGCTTCTTGTGCTCGGCCGCCGGCGAAGCCGTTGACCTTGAACTCGCGGTCCAGATCCCACAGCGTCAGGCCGTGCGTGTTCACGTCGAGGTCGGGGTGGCTGCGGAACCGGCTCTTGTCCAGCCGCAGCGGGTCGATGTCGGCCATCAGGTGACCGCGGTTGCGGTAGGCCGCGATCAGCTCCATGACGCGGCCGTTCTTGTCCTCGATCGGGTCGGGGTTGTCGGTGCGCCAACGCACCGGCTCGTACGGGATGCCCAGCTCGCGGAAGATCTCGTCGAAGAAGTCGTCGCTCAGCAGCAGTTCGTGGACGGTGCGCAGGAAGTCGCCGGACTCCGCGCCCTGGATGATGCGGTGGTCGTAGGTCGAGGTGAAGGTGACCAGCTTGCCGACGCCCAACTCGTTGATGCGTTCCGCGCTGGCACCCTGGAACTCGGCCGGGTACTCCATCGCGCCGACGCCGATGATCGCGCCCTGCCCGCGCATCAGCCGCGGCACCGAGTGCACCGTGCCGATGGTGCCCGGGTTGGTCAGCGAAATCGTCACGCCGCCAAAGTCTTCGGCGGTCAGCTTGCCGTCGCGGGCGCGCCGCACGATGTCCTCGTAGGCGGCGAGGAACTGGCCGAACCGCATGTTCTCGGTGTTCTTGATGCCCGCGACGACGAGTTGACGGTTGCCGTCCTTGCCCTGCAGGTCGATCGCGAGCCCGAGGTTGATGTGTTCGGGCGTGACCGCGTTCGGCTTACCGTCCACCTCGGCGAAGTGGCGGTTCATGTTCGGGAACTTCTTGACCGCCTGCACCAGCGCGTAGCCGATCAGGTGGGTGAACGAGACCTTGCCGCCGCGAGTGCGCTTGAGGTGGTTGTTGACGACGATGCGGTTGTCGATCAGCAGTTTGGCCGGGATGGCCCGCACGCTGGTGGCGGTCGGCACTTCCAGTGACGCCGACATGTTCTTGACCACCGCGGCTGCGGCTCCGCGCAGCACCTGAACCTCGTCGCCTTCCACCGGCGCCGGGGCGCGGCGGGCGCCTTCGGCTTGGTGTCGGCTGCTTTGGTGTCGGCGGCCTTGGGTGTCGGGTCGGCAGCCTTCGGCTTCGTCTCGGCGGGAGTGGGAGCGCTGGCAGCGTCGGTCGCCTTCGGCGGCGGAGCGGGCGCGGGTTCGGGCGGCGTGACGGGCGCGGGAGCCGGGCGTCCGTTGCCGGAGGTGATCTGGCTGTCGGTGGTTGTGTCGGGCGAGTAATCGACCAGGAATTCGTGCCAACTGGGATCCACGGAGGAAGGGTCCTCGCGGAACTTGCGATACATCTCCTCGACCAACCACTCGTTCTGTCCGAATGGTGAAGGTGAGCTCACGGCAGCTACTCGCCTCATTTCCTTCGCCTCAGGCAAGCGTGACGCTCGCCAGGTTTGTCTGCGGTTACCCGCGTTTCCACCGCCTAAAGGCTAACGCGCATGCATCGGCCAGACCATGACAACGGTCTTATGGTCGTTGTGGCCGATGCGCAGGCCTGTCGCGCTAGTTTCTCGGCGCGGGCAGCACATGCAGCGCCGCCGGCCAGCGTGGCGGCGGCGTACCGAACGCCTTGCGCGCGTTGGCGACGATGCGCTTGCCCATCAATCGGTTTCCCACGCCGCCGACCACGGCCCCAATGCCGACCGGCAGCAGCTTGCCGAACATCAGCGCCCCGCGCTTGAGCGTGTAGCGCTTGACGAAGAACTTCAGCAGACGGGAGTTCAGTTGTGACACCGCGGGCAACGGCAACGTCGCCGCCCCGTCGGCCAGCCACGAACCACTTGTGCGACCGGGACCGATCAGGTCCGCGATCGCATGCTTGCTGTCCTCGCCGACCAGCACCGCCAGCACAAGTGCGCGGCGGCGCTCCCGATGATCGGCGGGGATTCCGTACACCTCGGCGACGGAAAGCACATAGACGGCCGTCGCCTCCAGGAAGACAACGGTCTCGCCCGCGACAGCCGACATCGCCGCGAGCGTGCCAACCCCTGGGAAGGCCGCCGCCGAGCCGACCGCCGCGCCGCTGGCCATCACCGCGGCCAGGTAATGCTTCTCCAGCTTGGTGACGATCTCCGCGGGAGTTGCGGTGGGATTGTGCTGGCGGAGACGGTCCACGTAGGCCTTGACCGCGGGACCCTGCACGCGGGCGCCGCGCTCGATGATTCCCGACAGCACCTTCGCGGCGGCACTCGGATTCTCGTCCATGGTGGCCGGCAAATGCTTGTCGGCCCTTGACCGAGCACTCATGTGCGGCCTCCCTGTCCGAACGGCTGGCCTCTCAGGCTATCCCCTCCCCAACGAACGGCGGCGGGCGGCGCGTGCCCGACGGTGATCGACTTCACTGCCTGTGAGGTAGGGAACAAAATACTGGGAAGCGGCGCTAACCATTTCCATGGCAACATCACCCGTTGTGGAGCCGAGGACCGCGGATCGAAAGACCCCCGACCGGGAGTCGCAGGCGCCGAGCCGCACACGGATGATCGTCGTTCTCGGCGTCATGGTCGCGTTGGGTCCGCTCACCATCGACATGTACCTGCCTGCACTACCGAGGATCGCCGACGACCTCGGGGTCTCGTCGTCGGTCGCGCAACTCACGCTCACCGGCACGCTCGCCGGATTGGCGTTGGGCCAGCTGATCGTCGGGCCGCTGTCCGACTCGCTGGGCCGCCGTGGCCCGCTGATGGCGGGCATCGTGCTGCACATGGTGGCGTCGGCGGTGTGCCTGTTCGCGCCGAACATCGCTGTGCTCGGTGTGGCGCGAGGATTGCAGGGCATGGGCGCGGCCGCCGGCATGGTGGTCGCGATCGCCGTCGTCGGTGATCTGTTCACCGACTCGGTCGCGGCCACCGTCATATCGAGGTTGATGCTCGTGCTCGGCGTCGCGCCGGTGCTTGCGCCCTCGCTGGGCGCCGCGGTGTTGCTGAAGGCCTCGTGGCACTGGGTGTTCGCCGCGCTGGTCGTCCTGGCCGCGGCGCTGCTGGTGACCGCCGCGCTGGCGCTGCCCGAGACCCTGCCCCCGTCACACCGGCGCCCGCTCAAGGTGCGCAGCATTGCGGCCACTTACCTGGAGCTACTGCGCGACGTTCGGTTCGTCGTGCTGGTCTTCGTCGGCGCGTTGGGAATGTCGGGGCTGTTCGCGTACATCGCGGGCGCGCCGTTCGTGCTGCAGGGCCATTACGGCCTGAACCAGCAGTCGTTCGCGTTGATGTTCGGTGCGGGCGCCGTCGCCCTGATCGCTGCGACGCAGTTCAACGTCGTGCTGTTGCGGCGGTACGCGCCGCAGACCATCGCGCTGTGGGCGCTGGCGGCCGCTTCGCTGGCCGGGCGCGGTGTTCGTCGGCCTGTCATGGGCCCACATCGGGGGACTGCTCGGGTTCGTGCTGCCGGTCTGGGCGATCCTGGCCGCCATGGGCCTGGTCATCCCCAACGCCCCCGCCGTGGCGCTGTCCCGGCATCCCGACGCCGCAGGCACCGCGGCGGCGTTGCTCGGTGCCGCGCAGTTCGGCCTGGGTGCTGCGATCGCGCCGCTGGTCGGGAGTGCTCGGCAATGACGAGTTCGCGTTAGCTCTGGCGATGACGGCCGGTATTGTGATCGCGTTGTTCGCATTATTGGCGGTAGGCGTGCCGACGACCGACCGCAAGGGCAGTGCCCAAGACGGAGTCATCGGCGACGCCGTCCCCGAACCGGCCTGACGTCTGTGCCCGGGACAACCCGACTTGTCGGGAGTTCCCAAGCTCCGTAGCGTCGGCTGAAGTCTCATCTAGTTGGTCGACCCACGATGTCTTTGATCCTGACGAACCGGAACGATCGCCCCGCCCCGGCGGATAACCCGTGGAACGCGCTGTGGGCGATGCTGGTCGGCTTCTTCATGATCCTGCTCGACTCGACCATCGTGGCGGTCGCCAATCCGTCCATCATGGCCAAACTGGGCGCGAGCTACGACGCCGTCCTCTGGGTGACGAGCGCCTATCTGCTGGCGTACGCCGTGCCGTTGCTGGTGGCGGGACGCCTCGGCGATCGGCTCGGGCCCAAGAACCTCTATGTCGCGGGCCTGACGGTGTTCACTGCCGCTTCCCTGTGGTGCGGGCTGGCCGACAACATCGAGATGTTGATCGCCGCCCGGGTCGTGCAGGGCATCGGTGCCGCCCTGCTCACGCCGCAGACACTGTCGACGATCACCCGCATCTTCCCGGCCGAGCGCCGCGGAGTGGCGATGAGCATGTGGGGCGCGACCGCCGGAGTGGCGACACTGGTCGGTCCGCTGGCAGGCGGGGTGCTTGTCGACGGGCTGGGCTGGCAATGGATCTTCTTCGTCAACGTGCCCGTCGGCATCATCGGCGTCGCGCTGGCCATCTGGCTGGTTCCGGTAATGCCGACTCAGAAGCAGGGCTTCGATCTGCTCGGTGTCGCGCTGTCCGGGATCGGCATGTTCCTGATCGTGTTCGCGCTGCAGGAAGGCCAATCGCATTACTGGGCGCCGTGGGTGTGGGGCGCCATCGCGAGCGGCGTCGGCTTCATGGCCGCGTTTGTCATCTGGCAGTCGGTCAATCCGAACGATCCACTCGTCCCGCTGAGCATCTTCCGTGACCGTGACTTCTCGCTGTCCAACCTCGGAGTGGCGACGATCAGCTTCGTCGTGACGGCGATGATCGTGCCGACGATGTTCTACGCCCAAGCGGTATGCGGTCTCTCACCGACGCGCTCGGCGCTGTTGATCGCACCGATGGCCATCGCGTCCGGGGTGCTTGCGCCGTTCGTCGGCAAGATCGTCGACCGGACGCATCCACGCCCGGTGATCGGTTTCGGGTTTTCGATGGCGGCCATCGCGATGACGTGGCTGTCGATCGAGATGACGCCGACCACGCCGATCTGGCGGCTGGTGTTGCCGCTGACCGCTGTCGGTCTCGGCATGGCCTTCATCTGGTCGCCGCTGGCCGCGACCGCTACGCGCAATCTGCCGCCCCAGCTTGCCGGTGCGGGGTCCGGTGTTTACAGCACCACGCGCCAGGTCGGGGCGGTGCTCGGCAGCGCAGGGATCGCGGCGTTCATGACGTCGCGAATCGATGCCGGCGATGCCGCCCGCGGCAGTGGAGGCCGAGGGGGACGCGGGGGTCACCCAGCTTCCCGGGTGGCTGCACGAGCCGTTCTCCGCGGCGATGTCACAGACGCTGCTGCTGCCCGCGTTCATCGCGTTGTTCGGCGTGGTCGCCGCGCTGTTCCTGCTCGGCTTCGGCAATCGATCGACGTCCGCGTTCGACGAGGACAACACCGGCGACCCGGCCGATGACGCCGCCGTATGCCGAGTACGGCGTTGACGAGGACTTCGACGACGACGACGACTACGTCGAGTACACCGTGGACTGGGGCAGGCCCGAACCGGTGCGTGCCACGGCCGACGACGCAGAGCCCGTCACCGAACCGATGACCTCCCACGCGCGGCCCCCGTTGCCGCAGCCGCAGCACACCCCGGATCCGGAGCCGGACCCGGAGTCATGGCGCAGCATTCTCGACGTACTGCTCGCCGACGGACCGTCCGCGCCACCGGAGCCATCAGCCGAGCCGATCGGGTTCGCGCACAACGGCTTCCACGTCGATGACGAACCGCTGTTCCAGCCGGTGGACCATCCCGACCCGTTGGCCGAGCCGAGATCGCCGGTGGCACAGGAATACAGCGCAGGCATCCTCGGCGGTCTCCAGTCGGCGGGCGGCCACTCCCGACATCAGCGCAACGGCGTCCACGCGGCGCCGTCGCGGCACCAATCGCGCGAGGAACAACCGGAGCCGCGGCCGTTCTGGTTCGAGTCCAACGGCAGGCATTCCCGTGACGATGCCGACGACGCTTCCGCGGTACGGCAAGCATTCGATGCGGTGGCGCGACTGACCTAGCCGAACAGGACCGCGGGGTTGAGGTAGCCGGTCGGATCGAAGGCCGCTTTGACCGCGCGCATCGCGGCGATATCGGCCTCGGTGCGCGACATCCCGATGTAGTCGCGTTTGCGCGTGCCGACACCGTGCTCGGAGCTGACGTTGCCGCCGAGATGTGCGATCAGCTCCATCATCGCCGAATACAGCTCGCGCTCCGCATCGGGACTGCACCGCAACACGTTGAGGTGCAGATTGCCTTCGCCAATGTGACCGAACAACACCGGGATTGCGTCGGGTGCATGCTTTGCGACCAGCTCAGCGGCATCGCCTGGCGAAGGCCGAGATCACCGAAAGAGGCAGGGACACATCGAATTTCAACGGCGGCCCGTACACGCCGAGCACCTCGGCGACGGCTTCGCGCACCTGCCAGAGCCGCTGCTGCGCAGCGACGTCGACGCCGACGGCGGGTTCGCCCGACAACTCGGCCCCCTCCAGCGCATCGGCCAGCCGCTCGGTCTGGTCGGTCTCGCCTGCCAGCTCGATCAGCAGCTGCCAGGCGCCCTCGACGGGTGCGTCCACACCGGCATGCTCTGCGGTCAGCGCGCTGGCGCGGGCGTCGATCAGCTCCAACGCGGCGATCCCGTCCATGTCGCGAAAGACGCGGCCGGCGTCGACGAGCGCGTCGAGATCGGCGAACCCGCAGATCGCGGTCACCCGGCGATTCGGCGTCGGATGCAGCCGCAGGTCCAATCCGGTGATGACGCCCAGCGTGCCCTCGGCCCCGACGAACAGCGACGTCAGGTCGTAGCCGGTGTTGTCCATGCGAACCTGGCTGTGCCGGTGCACCAGCGTGCCGTCGGGCAGCGCCACATCCAGGCCGATGACCTGCTCGCCCATGTTGCCGTAGCGCACGGTGCGCAGCCCGCCGGCGTTCGTCGACGCCATGCCGCCGACGGTCGCCGAATCCCGTGCGGCGAGGTCGACGCCGAACACCAGGCCCGCCGCCGTGGCGGCGCGCTGCACCTCGGCCAGCGTGACTCCGGCGCCGACCCGGATCCGCCGCTCGACGACGTCGACCTCGCCGATCTCGCGCAGCCGCTCGGTGGACAGCAGCACGTCGTCGTGCTCGGGGACGGTCCCGGCCACCAACGACGTCCGGCCGCCCTGCACGGTGACGTAGGCGCCGGCGTCGCGGCAGGCTGCGCAGCACCGCGGCGACCTCGTCCGCCGAACCCGGCCGCACCAGCACGCTGGCGTGGCCGCGGTAGCGCCCGGTGTGGTCGACGCTGCGACCGTCCAGCACGTCGGGTCGGTGCTGACGTGCGCGGCGCCGACGATGGCGGCCAGCCGGTCGGTCAGCGTTTCGGTCATCTCGTGGGTGTATCACACGGCGCGAGTCGACAGGAACGCGCCCAGCTCCACCAAGCCGTCGGGAGTGGCGGGCAGATACTCGGTCAGCGTCTCCGACCGGACGATCACGCTGAGGTACTTGGCCCGGCTGACGGCGACGTTGAGCCGATTCCGGTTGAGCAGGAACGAGATTCCGCGCGGTACGTCGTCGATCGACGACGCCGTCATCGAGACGAACACCACCGGCGCCTGCCTGACCCTGGAACTTGTCGACCGTGCCGACCTGCGACGTCGGTCAGCCCCGCGGCGTCGAGGCGCGTGCCGCAGCGTCACCACCTGCGCGTTGTACGGCGTCACCACCAGGACGTGCTCCTGGCGCCAGCGGGCGGGTGCCGTCCTCGTCGGTCCACGCGGCGCCGAGCAGGCCGGCGGATCTCCGCCGACGATCGCGTCGGCTTCCTCGGGGCTGTCGGTGGAGTTGCCGTCGTGGGCGACGGTCAGCACCCGCACGCCGGGGCGACGCCGTCGAGGCGGCGCGCGGCGGTGCACGTCCTCGTACGAACGCAGCCGGCCGTCGTAGGACAGCCGCGACACCGGCGCGCACACCGCGGGATGCATCCGGTAGGAGCGGTCGAGGAAGTAGCCGAGCTCGGCGGGCAGGGTGTGCGTGTCCGTCCACCAGCCAGCCCAGCGCCGAGTCGTCCACCGGTTCGGGATGGGTGCCCTGGCTGACCTGCGGCAGCTGCTGCGGATCGCCGAGCAGCATCAGGTTCCTGGCCGCCGGCGCCACCGCGATGGTGTTGGCCAGGCTGTACTGGCCGGCCTCCTCGACCACGAGCAGGTCGAGGCTGCCGCGGCGGAACCCGGCTGGCGTTGGCGAAATCCCATGCGGTGCCGCCGATCACGCAGCCGGCGTCGGCCTCGGCGATGAACGCCGGCGTAGTCCTTCTCGTCGATCGTCGCGCCAGCCGGCGTCGCCGGCGCTCTTCTTCTTGGCCGACCGTGCCGGGTCCACGCCGGCCGTCGACCACATCGCGGAACAGGTTCTCGACCACCGCGTGCGACTGCGCGACCACGCCGACGCGCCAGCCGTGGTCGTTGACCAGCCGCGCGATCGACCTGCGCCGACGTGAACGTCTTGCCGGTGCCGGGCGGCCCGTGCACGGCGAGGTACGACGAATCGAGGTCGAGCAGCGCGGCGGTGATGTCGTCGGCGACGTCGCCGGTGCGCGGGCAGCGCGGCGCGCCGCTGCGGGTGCGCGGCGGCGCGGCGCAGCAGGATGTCGATGACGGCGTCGGCGGGCAGATCCGGGCAGCCCGGCGGCGACCGGCCGGCGGTCGCGTCGATGGACTCCTGCAGCGTTCTGGTGCGGATCGGCGGACCCGGCGTCAGCGCGAACGGCAGCTGGTCGAAGACGTCGCCGTCCTTGGGCTGCTCGCTCGACGATGACCACCTCGGTGGGCGCCTCGGCGGTCGTCGCACGTCGATGCACCGTGCACCGACCCGAACGCGCGCCGGTCGGGATCGTCGGTCGAGGCCGGCGGGCGCGGGCGGGTCGTACAGCGCGTACATCTCGCTGCTCGAGTTCGCCGCCGGCGATGTGCGCCGGTCAGCCGCACGCGCCGCTGCGGCTTGCGTGCCCTCGGCGGCTTGTGCCAGTCGTTGACGACCTCGGCGCGTCTCGGCGATGAAGACGTCGGTGTTGTCGGCCCATTCGTCGACCGGATTGTTGAGCCGGTCGAAGTGCGCCCACCAGAACGGCTTGTCCTCGCGCGGTGGTAATCCGCGCGCGGCGGCGACCATCGCCACGGCCGTCTGCTCGGCGGTGCGCTCGCTCGACGCCGTCGCCGGCGAACTTGAGCAGCGTGCGGGCCGAGGTCGTCGTCGGGTCTCGATCGGCGACGCCGTCGGCGACCGGTTGCGGGCCCAGCGGCGGCACACCGGACTCGATGGCGCGAGCTCGATCAGCCAGTCGCGCAGCCGGCGGGTCGAGCGGCAGTCGTAGCGGTTGTAGTCCTCGATCTCCTTGAGCACCGCTCGCCGCCTCGTCGTCGCGCCCGTCGGCGCGCAGCGCGCAGTAGCGGGCGTACTGGGTGATCGAGTCGGCCGCGGTGGTGACCTCGCCGCTGCGCAGCTCGTCGCCCATGTACAGCGGCTCGAGCGACTTGATGCTGTAGTTCTCGGCGCCGACCCGAATGCTCTTGCGCACCAACGGGATAGAGGTCGACGAGCACGCCGTTGCGGAGCAGGTCGTCGACCTCGTCCTCGCCGACGCCGTAGCGGCCGGCCAGCCGCAGCAGCGTGCGTCTTCTCGTAGGCCGCGTAGTGGTAGATGTGCATGCCCGGGTAGCGCTTGCAGCCGCTTGCGCACCATGGTCAGGAAGTCGACGCAGCGCCTGGCGTTCGCTCGCCCGGTCGTGCGCCCAGCAACGGGTGGAAGTCGTCCGGCGCACGGTCGAGCACGCCCCACAGGTACTCCAGGCCCCACTCGCGGCCGTCGGCGGTCCACAGCGGGTCGCCCTCGAAGTCGAAGAACAGGTCGCCCTTGTCGGCGTCGGGCAGCACCATCAGCGGCTGCGCGTCGACGACCTCGTACGGCGGCTTGCCGTCGACGCGCGTCGCGCGACCTGCAGCCGGGCCTGCGCCGCCAGCGACTGTGACGGTGCGCGCCGACAGCTCGTCACCGGCGCCGGTGTGGCCGGCCAGCTCGGTGCACGGTGGTGATGCCCGCGTCGATCAGGCGGGCGCGCTGGCTGACCCGCATGCCCGCGACGAGCAGGAGATCGTCGTGTGCGCGGACCTGGATGCTCGCATTCCGGACAGCGGAAGCACGCCCGCACGTCCTCGTCCTCCCAGGCGACCGGCGGTGCCGCCGGCCAGATGGCCGTCGAGCAGCCGCTCCAGTGCGACGCGCCGCGGTGCGGTACACCGGAAGCAGTTCGTCGACGCGGTAGCTGACGGTGGCGCCGTCGCCGAGCACGAGTTCGACCTCGTCGGCCACCGGAACGCCGGCGGCCGAGAGTGTTTCGGCGTACGCGGCGAGCTGCAGCAGCGCCTCGACCTTGACCGAGCGGGCCAGCTTCGTGTCGCGCAGTCGGTAGCGGCCGCCGTCGAGTACGAGGAAGTCGGCGAAACCGACGAACCGGCCGTCGAACATGGCGGCCTGATAGATCACCGGCGCCCGGCGCTCGACGGCGCGCCTGCGTCGGCTCGGCGGCCGCGGTCAGGCCCTCGACCGTGTAGGGCGGCCGGCCGATGATCGCAACGTCGGACAGATCGCGCAGCTCGATCGAGGTGACGTTGTTCGTGCTCACCACCCAGCTTGGCGGTCCGGGCGAGCAATTCGTCTTCGACGGCGACGGCCGAGCCCCGGCCGAGCCGGGCGTCGAACGAGCGCAGCAGCGCGTACTCGCAGCGGGAGGCCGCGGCGAGGTCGGATGCGCTGTAGATGACTTCGGTCGGTCGTGCGACGAACACGTGCCAACTGTAGGTGAGCGGGCCGACACCTCACCCGCCCGCGAACGTGGGTTACCCGCACGCGAAATGCCGCTTCGGCGTCACACAAGCCCACACTCGTTCATCCCCAACCGCGCGTTTATCCACAGGCCGCCGGTCCGACGGGCTGCACCGGTCTGTGTGGGACCAGCTGCCGACGGTGGGCGCATGAATGAAGAAATCTTGCCGTTCATCGGCACTGAAGCGTTGGCCGTCGGTCGGTGACCAGGCGAACGTTGGCCAGCCGTCACCGGATGGTCTATCGCAATGTCTATCTGCCCGAGGCGTGGAGCTCACACCCGAGCGTGAAGGCGGTGGCCGCTTGGCTGTGGTCGCAGCGCGAACGCCACCGTCGCGCGGAATGTCTGCCGCTCGCGCATGCACGGACACGCGTGGATCGATTCGGACGCTGCCTGCCGAGCTCATCCGCCGCGAGGCCTGCGACGTCGACGGCATCGTGATCCATCGCGACCCGACTGCGCGACGACGAGATCTGCGTCGCGTGCGCGGTATACCGGTCACCACGCCAGCGCGGACGGCGTTCGATCTCGGTCGGCGAGATCGGCTCGAGACGGCGATCATCCACGTCGATGCGTTGGCGAACGCGACCGGCCTCAAGACCGGAGATGTCGAGCGCCTCGCCGATAGTCGGCGCGGGCCCGCGGCATCGTGCAGCTGCGGCGCGTCGTGGAGCTGATGGACGGTGGCGCCGAATCGCCGCAGGAAACCCGGACGCGGCTGCTGCTCGATCGCCGCCGGGTTTCCGAAACCACAGAACGCCAGATCGTCGTCGTCGACGAGTACGGCTCGTTCGTCGGCCGCATCGACATGGGGTGGGCGGAATGGAAGGTCGGCGTCGAGTACGACGGTCCGCAGCATTGGGACGATCCCGGACAGCACGCTCGAGACATCGACCGGCTGGCCGACCTCGCGGCCCAAGGCTGGTTGATCATCCGGGTGAGTCGAGATCTCCTGCGCTACCGGCCGCACGGTGTTCCTCGGCACGAACGCGGGATGCGATGCGAGCGGCGGGTTGGCCCCACTGGGGCAGCTGTCCGGCTCGACGCGCGCATTTCGTGGCTCGATCCGGCCTGCCGAGTGTGGGCTTGACGCACGCTCAGGCACCCGGAGCGCGTGCGGGTAACCCACGTTCGGCGCAAGCGGGTCAGCCGGGCGTGTTGCCGATCAGCTCGACGCCGTTGCCGTTCCAGCGGAACTTCACGATGCTGTCCAGCCCGAAACGCCGTCGGAGTAGCGCAGTGCGACGGTGTCGCCGGAGGTGACGGAGTTGTCAATGCCGTTGAAGCCGTAGGTATCCGGCACGCCGGTCGGGATGAACTTGCCGAGGTGGAACATCACCGCGCGGGTGTTCGGGTTCTCGGCGTTGGTGTTGGCCCTGACGATCACCACCGACAACTGCGCGCACTCGTTGTAATTGCCTGCCAGCGGCTCCGGACTCCACCCCTGATTGCTGCGCGGGTCGCGGGGCAGCTCCGAGACGGCCCTGGCGATCTGCGGCGCGGCGAGGTTGACCGCACACGGGTCGGCCGCGGCGGTCGGTGTCGCTGCGGGCCCGGACGCGATGACCGGCGACGGCGGTGCCGCGGCCGCCGCGGGAGCGGTGGTGGCCGACGGCCCGGGTGTCTTCGAGACCGTGGAGTCGCTCGATCCGCACCCCGCGACCGCTATCGCCGCGATGCAGATCACGACCGCCCACTTCACGTTGCGCACCGTACCGAAAGCAGCGCCGGCGATTGCGCAGGCCGCGCGGCGGGTCGGCCAGGTGACGGGCACTAGACTCGACGACTCGATGACGTCCTCCGACCCGGACGCGAGCCGGACAGAATCGGCTGCCGATCTGACCTTCGACGACCTGCAGATTCACCCGTCGGTGCTGCGGGCGGTCGCCGACGTCGGATACGAGTCGCCGTCGGCCATCCAGGCCGCCACCATCCCGGCGATGATGGCGGGCTCCGACGTCGTCGGACTGGCCCAGACCGGCACCGGCAAGACCGCCGCATTCGCGATCCCGATCCTGTCGAAGATCGACACCACCAGCCGGACCACCCAGGCGCTGGTGCTGGCGCCGACTCGTGAGCTCGCGCTGCAGGTGGCCGAGGCGTTCAGCCGCTACGGCGCGCACCTGCCGCGTCAACGTGCTGCCGATCTACGGCGGCTCGTCCGTACGGCCCGCAGCTGGCCGGGCTCAAGCGCGGCGCCCAGGTCGTCGTCGGCACTCCCGGGCGGGTGATCGACCACCTCGAGAAGGGCACCCTCGACCTCTCGCACCTCGACTACCTGGTGCTCGACGAGGCCGACGAGATGCTCCAGATGGGCTTCG
The DNA here is from genome assembly GCA_963766945.1 of uncultured Actinomycetota bacterium. Taxonomy (GTDB): domain Bacteria; phylum Actinomycetota; class Actinomycetes; order Mycobacteriales; family Mycobacteriaceae; genus Mycobacterium. Next base: position 152,735 of record CAVYCT010000027.1, on the reverse strand, counting down.
CCGAGGACGTCGAACGCATCCTCGAAGGCACGCCCGAGTACAAGCAGGTCGCCCTGTTCTCTGCGACCATGCCGCCGGCGATCCGCAAGATCACCACCAAGTACCTGCACGACCCGGTCGAGGTGACGGTCGAATCCAAGACCGCGACCGCCGACAACATCTCGCAGCGCTACATCCAGGTGTCCGGGCATCGGAAGATGGACGCGCTGACCCGGCTCCTCGAGGTCGAGCCGTTCGAGGCGATGATCGTGTTCGTCCGCACCAAGCAGGCCACCGAGGAGGTCGCCGAGAAGCTGCGCGCCCGAGGCTTCTCCGCGATGGCCATCAACGGCGACATCGCGCAGGCGCAGCGCGAGCGCACCATCGCCTCGCTCAAGGACGGAAAGCTCGACATCCTGATCGCCACCGACGTCGCGGCGCGCGGTCTGGACGTCGACCGCATCTCGCACGTGCTGAACTACGACATCCCGCACGACCCGGAGTCCTACGTGCACCGGATCGGGCGCACCGGCCGGGCCGGCCGGTCGGGCGCCGCGCTGCTGTTCGTCACGCCGCGCGAACGGCACCTGCTCAACTCGATCGAGCGGGTCACCCGGCAGAAGCTGGTCGAGTCACGGCTGCCGTCGGTCGACGACGTCAACGCGCAGCGGGTGGAGAAGTTCCGCGACTCGATCACCGACGCGCTCAACGCGCCCGGAATCGAGCTGTTCCGCAAGCTGATCGAGGACTACGAGCGCGACACACGACGTCCCGATGGCCGACATCGCCGCGGCGCTGGCCCTGCAGAGTCGCGACGGCGAGGAGTTCCTGATGACCGAGCCGCCGCCGGAGAAGCGCCGCGAACGAGCCCGACCGCGGCGCCGCGCGAGGACGGCGGTCCACGCAAGAAGCACGAACGGCGCAGCGACCTCGCGACCTACCGCATCGCGGTGGGCAAGCGGCACAAGGTGATGCCGGGCGCGATCGTCGGCGCCATCGCCAACGAGGGCGGGCTGCACCGCAGCGACTTCGGCCACATCTCGATCCGGCCCGACCATTCGCTGGTCGAACTGCCCGCGAAACTGCCCGAAGAGACGCTGAAAGCCCTTGAGAAGCACCCGGATTCAGGGCATTCTGATCAATCTCCAACCGGATCGCGAGCCGAAGCGGCCACCAGGTAAGCCAAAGCGGAAGCACGAATGACCACGCCGAAAGGCGTGAAGGACCAGGACAGCCAGGACGTGCAGGGCGGCCTGGAGTCGGTGAGCAAGGCCGAGCGGGTCGCATCGCTCACCGGAATCCGCGCCGTCGCCGCGCTGTTGGTGATGCTCACCCATGCCGCGTACACCACCGGCAAGTACACCCACGGCTATCTCGGGCTGGTGTACTCGCGGGCGGAGATCGGCGTGCCGATCTTCTTCGTGCTGTCCGGGTTTCTGTTGTTCGGGCCGTGGGTGAGGGCCGCCGCGCCGGGCGATGCCGCCGCCGTCGGTGCGCCGCTACGCCTGGCACCGGGTGCGACGCATCATGCCCGCCTACGTCGTCACCGTGCTGGTCGCCTACCTCGTGTACCACTTCCGCACCGCAGGCCCGAATCCCGGGCACACGTGGGTGGGGCTGTTCCGCAACCTCACCCTGACCCAGATCTACACCGACAACTACCTGTATTCGTATCTGCACCAAGGACTTACGCAGATGTGGAGCCTGGCGGTGGAGGCCGCGTTCTACGTGGTGCTGCCGCTGCTGGCCTATCTGCTGCTGGTGGTGCTGTGCCGGCGGCGGTGGCGGCCGGGCCTGCTGTTGGCCGGTCTGGCGGCGCTGGTGTTGGTCACGCCCGGCGTGGCTGATCCTGGTGCACACCACCGACTGTCTGCCCGACGGTGCGCGGCTGTGGCTGCCGACCTATCTGGCGTGGTTCCTCGGCGGCATGATCCTGGCGGTCCTGCAGCCGATGGGCGCGCGCGCGTACGCGCTGGCGTGCATTCCGCTGGCGGTGGTGTGCTACTTCATCGTGTCGACACCGATCGCCGGTGCGCCGACCACCTCGCCGGCCGAGCTGCGCGAGGCGCTGGTCAAGGCGGCCTTCTACGCGGTGATCGCCACGCTGGTGGTGGCGCCGCTGGCGCTGGGCGATCGCGGCCTCTACTCCAGGTTCCTGGCCAGCAGGCCGATGGTCTTTCTCGGCGAGATCTCCTACGAGATCTTCCTGATCCACCTGATCACGATGGAGTTGGTGATGGTCGAGATCGTCCGCTACCCGATCTACACCGGCTCGATCGCCGATCCTGTTCGTGGTCACCTTCGTGGTCACCGTGCCGCTGGCCTGGCTGCTGCACCGGTTCACCCGGGTGCGCTCCGACTAGCCGCCCAACGTCCGGGTTACTTAGGTTAAGCTGCCCTAAGTAATCGACACGAGGGGCCGAGCCATGTCAGACAAGAAGCCGTCGCGCGGATTCCAGGGCGCGGTGCTCAAGCTGCTGCGCGCGGGGGACTACCAGCTGACCGTCACCGGGCGACGCGAGATCAGCCCGCACTACCTGCGGGTGAGTTTTTCGGCGGGCGGCATGCTCGCCGACCGCGCGCTGCACCCGACGATGTGGATCCGGATGTGGTTCGCCGACGGCGACAAGCTGCATCAGCGCGGCTACACGCTCGTCGATCCGAACCCGCAGGACGACACCGTCGACATCGAGTTCGCGCTGCACGACGGCGTGGCCTCGCACTGGGCCCAGAACGCGCAGCCGGGCGACACCGTCGAGGTGACAGTCCTCGGCAGCAACTTCACGCTGCCCGAGCCGCAGCCGGCCGGGTACGTGATCGTCGGCGACTCCGCGTCGCTGCCCGCGATCAACTCGCTGCTCGAGGCGATCGGCGACACCCCCGCCCGGGTGTTCCTGGAGGCCGGCCACGACGAGGACAAGCAGCTTCCGGTGGCCCGCCGCACCGATGTCGTGTGGGTCGACCGCAAGAACGCGGGGGAGGCGCTGGTGGAGGCGGTCACCTCGTCGGCGTTCGACGCCACCGACCACTTCGGCTGGGTGGCGTGCGACAACCGCACCACCCGCGCGGTGTCGAAGGTGTTCCGCGAGGACTACAAGATCCCGCGCAAATCCATCAAGGCGCAGGCCTACTGGGTGGCGTGATCGTCCTCGGTGGGCTCGTTCAGGGCGATCCGACGGCGGCGCGCCTTCGGCAACACGATCGACGCCAGTACGGCGATCACGACCACCGCCCACAGCACGATGGTGATCGGGCTGGACACCAGGATCGACGGGTCGCCCTCGGACAGGGTGAGGGCGCGGCGCAATTGCTCCTCGGCGATCGGACCGAGAATCAGGCCGACGACAGCGGGCGCCACCGGAATTCCGGCCTGCATCATCAGCAGGCCGAGTAATCCGAGCCCGCACAAGATCAGTAGATCGATGGTGGTGCCGCCGGTGGCGAACGTGCCGAGCGTGGCGAACACCAGCACGCCGGCGTAGATGCCGTACGCGGGGATGGTCAACAGCCGCGCCCACACCTTGGCCATCGGCAGGTTCAGCACGAGCAGCATCACGTTGCCGATGTACAGGCTCGCGATCAACGTCCACACCAATGGCCCCGACTCGCTGAACAATTCGGGACCGGGCTGCAGCCCGTATGACTGGAATGCGACGAGGATGACCGCCGCGGTGGCCGACGTCGGCAGCCCGATGGTGAGCAGCGGAACGAGCACGCCCGCGGCCGCCGCGTTGTTGGCCGCCTCGGGGCCCGCGACGCCCTCGATGGCGCCGTGGCCGAACTCTTCGGGATGCTTGCTCAGCCGCTTCTCGGTGGCATAGCTGAGGAATGTCGGCACCTCGGCGCCACCGGCGGGCAACGCGCCGATCGGGAATCCGAACGCCGTGCCGCGCAACCATGCCGGCCAGGAGCGCCGAAAGTCCTCGCGCGACAACAAGGCTCGACCCTGCAGCGGATTGATTGTCGTACCGCCGGTGCCGGTCAGCACGTGCCGGAACGCCTCACCCAAGGCGAACAGCGCGATCACCACGATGACGACGTCGACACCGTCGAGCAGCGACTCGATCCCGAACGCCAGCCGCGGCTGACCCGTCTGCGCGTCGATGCCGATCAAGCCGATGGTGACACCGACGAGCAGGCTGGCCGCGCCCTTGACCAGGTTGTCGCCCAGCAGTGCGCTGACCGTCACGAACGCGACCGCCATCAGCGCCACGTACTCGGGTGGGCCGAAACTCGTTGCGAACGTCGCGACCGCCGGTGCGACGAACGTCAGACGCGATCGTTCCGATGGTCCCCGCGACGAAGCTGCCGATCGCGGCGGTGGCCAACGCGGCCGCGGCTCTGCCTGCGCGTGCCATCTTGTTGCCCTCGAGCGCGGTGACCATCGACGCGCTTTCGCCAGGCACGTTCAGCAGGATCGCGGTCGTCGACCCGCCGTACATCCCGCCGTAGTAGATGCCCGCGAACAGGATCAGCGCGCTGGCGGGTTCGAGCCTGAACGTGATCGGCAGCAGCAGTGCGACGGTCAGCGCGGGGCCGATGCCGGGCAGCACCCCCACCGCGGTGCCGATCGTGACGCCGATCAGCGCCCACATCAGATTGCCCGGCGTGATCGCCGAGCCGAAGCCTTCGAGAAGCAGTGCTCAGTGAGTCCATGTCAGAACCCCCACGGTCCGGTCGGCAGGCTCAACCCGATCAAGCGGTCGAACACCAGGAACACGATGGCCGCCAGCGCCCAGCCGTACGCGACGGTGCTGCCAGAACTTCGGCGCCCCAAGCAACATCGCGGCCGCCACGAACAGCGCCGTCGGAGCTCACCACGTAGCCGAGGATCGGCAGCAGCACGGCGAACGCCACCAGCGCGACGACCATCCCGAGCAGTCGCAGCCCGGCCTGTGGCTGCCATGTCGTTTCCCGCGACGCGGTGCTCAACTGTGCGCGGGCCTGAATGAGCAATACGGCGCCGAAGACCCCGAGCAGCACGCCGACCGGCAACGGCACGGCCGCCGGACCGACCGCCTCGGAGGTCTCCGGCAGCCGCACCGCGTCGACGATGACCAGTACCGCGGCCACCAGCATGATGGCGCCGAACGCCGCGGACGCCAACACGGTGTTGCGGTCGGGGACGTCCTCGGGCGGTTGCGGTGGTCGTCGGTGTCTCCAGTGTTTGCGGCCTCAGTCACTTTACCCAACCCGATCTCGTCGAGCACCTGTTTCACGCGGGCCTGTTCGGCCTGGACGAACTCCTCGAACTCCTCGCCGGCCAGTCGTCGCGTCACCCCAGCCGCGGTCCTTCAGGATGTCTTGCCACGTCTTGGTTTTGGTCATGTCGACCAGCACCGTCTCCAGGGCCTTCTCCTGCTCTTTGGTGATGCCCTTCGGCGCGACGACGCCGCGCCAGTTCTGCAGCTCGACATCCATTCCGGCCTCGCGCATCGTCGGCACATCGGGCAGTCCATCCAGCCGCTGGGGACTGGACACCGCGAGCGCGCGGACTTCGCCGGAGTCGATCTGCGGCTGGATTTCCGAAACGCCGGAGACGGCGATCGTCGAGCGGCCCGACAGCAGCGTGGACAGCATCTCGCCGCCTCCGGAGTGCGCGACGTAGCTGAGCTGGGCGGGATCGGCGCCGACGGCCTTGGCCATCAAGCCGGCCAGAATCTGCTCGGCGCCGCCGGCGGAGCCGCCCGCGATCGAGACGGAGCGGCAGGTTGGCCTTCATCGCCGCGGCGACGTCGGCGAGCGCGGTCAGCTTGGAATCCTTGGGCACGACGACGACCTCGTAGTCACTCGAGAGCCGGACCAACGGTGTCGTGTCGTCGAGGGAGTACTGCGAGTGATTCGCCACGACGGCGCCGACCATGATCAGCCCGGTCGTCATCAGCTGGGACGCGTCGCCGTCGAACCGGACGAACTGGCTGAGCCCGATCGTGCCGCCCGCGCCTGCCACGTTGTAGACCTCGGTGCGGCCGACGAGCTCGCGCAGCGACTCCTGCATGGCGCGCGACGTCTGGTCCCAGCCGCCGCCGGGCGCGGCCGGCGCCATGATTCGCAGCTGCTGGTCGCCGAGCGCGCTTTCGGCGGTCGTACCTGCGGCGCTTTCGCGGGGAGCGGTCACCACGATCGCCACGGTGGCGAGGACCGCGACAAGTGCCGGTAACCATCGACGTAAATGTGTCATCGAACAACCTTTGGTCGACTGCTGTACACAACTGTATACACTTGTGTACAGACTGACACAAGGGCGCGAAGCCCAACCGGGCGGCGGGTACCCCAGATTTACGCGATCGCAAACCAAAAAGGAAGGACCGCCCATGACCGGACCCACTGCCGACTACGACGTCATCGTCATCGGTGGCGGCAATGCCGGCTTCTCGGCCGCCCACGCCGCGGCCGAGCGCGGTCGGCGGGTCGTGCTGCTCGAACGCGGCACAGCCGAGATGGCAGGCGGCAACAGCTATTTCACCGCCGGCGCCACCCGGATCAACCATGCGGGACTCGACGACATCGTCGACTTCATCGAGCCCGACGAACGCCACGCAGCGCACCGAGGTGCCGCCCGTACAGTGCCGAGGAGTACCTCGCCGACCTGAAGAAGGTCACCGAGGGCCGCACCGACCCCGAGCTGGCGCAGGTCCTGGTCACCGAGGCGCAGGACGCCGTGCGCTGGCTGCACTCGCTCGGCCTGCGGTACCGGCTGATGTACGAGCGGCAGGCCTACGAGCGGCCCGACGGCAGCTTCCTGTTCTGGGGTGGGCTGCACGTGGGCAATGTCGACGGGGGCGAAGGCCTGATCGCCGACCACACCCGCGCCGCGGCGAAGCTCGGCACCGAGGTCCGGTACGGCACGCGGGCGACGGGGCTGGTCGTCGAGGACGGCCGCGTGGTCGGAGTCGAGGTCGACGACGACTCGGGTCGCAGCGAGCTCCGCGCCGAGAGCGTGGTCCTCGCGTCGGGTGGCTTCGAGTCCAATCCCGACTGGCGCGAGGAACACCTCGGACCGCGGCTGGCGCAACGCCAAGGTGCGCGGCACCCCGTACAACACCGGCGAGATGATCGCCGCGGCGCTCGCGATCGGCGCCGCCAAAGGAGGCGACTGGTCGACCGCGCACAGCGTCCAGTGGGATGCCTTCACGCCCGACAACGAGTCGAACCGCGAGCTCACCAATCGGCTTACCCGCCAGAGCTATCCGCTGGGCATCATCGTCAATCGCGAGGGCAGGCGGTTCCTCGACGAGGGCGCCGACTTCCGCAACTACACCTACGCCGAAGTACGGCGCGCGGATCCTCAAACAGCCGGGCTCGATCGCCTTTCAGATCTTCGATGCCACGCTTCGGCCGATGCTGCGCAGCGAGGAGTACGACATGCCGGGCATCAGCGTCGTGACCGCGGACTCGATCGAGGATCTCGGTCGCGAGCTGGACATCGACGCGCAGCGGTTCGCCGCGACGATCGCCGAGTACAACGCGTCCATCGACACGACGATCCCGTTCGACCCGACCGTCAAGGACGGCCGCGCCGCCCGCGTGGAGCCGCCGAAAAGCAACTGGGCCACACCGCTGGAAACCGCGCCCTTCTATGCCTACCCGGTCACCTGCGGCATCACCTTCACCTTCGGCGGGCTGAAGGGCGACGTCGACGGCCGGGTGCTCGGCGAGTCCGGCGATCCGATTCCCGGGCTCTTCGTGTGCGGCGAGGCGCTCGGCGGGCTCTTCAGCGGTAACTATCCGGGCGGATCGGGCCTCGCCGCAGGCATGGTGTTCGGCCGGCGCGCCGGGCGCCTGGCCTGGACTATGTAAGAGCGGGAGGGCCGGCGATGGCGACGAGTCTCTACGAGGAAATCCGAGAGGCGATCCTGACGGGCCGCTTCGCACCGGGCCAGGTGCTGTCGGAGAACGCACTCGCCACCGAGTTCGGCAAGAGTCGCACGCCTGTCCGAGAGGCGTTGCACCGCCTCGAAATCGAGGCGCTCGTCGAGCGGGTACCGCGCGGCGTGCGGGTGCGCACCTCGTCGCCGGAGGAGATCCTCGACATCTACGACGTGCGGATCACCCTCGAGGGCGCGGCGGCCAAGGCGGCGGCCGAACGCGCGACCGAGCTGGACCGGACGCGGCTGCGGTCCGCCCAGCAGGCGATGGTCGACGCCGAGACGAGTGCGGCGGCGCAGGGCGGCCGCCAACCGGCGCTTCCACGAGGCGGTGTGGAGCGCGAGTCACAACCCGACGCTCGTGGACCTGTTGCACCGGCTGAACGTGCACCTCGTCCGTTACCCGTCGACGACGCTCACCTATGGCGATCGTTGGGAGGCGGTGCTGCGCGAACACGAGGAACTGCTCGGCGCGATCGAGGCCCGCGACGGCGAGTCCGCGCGGCGCATTGCCGAGCACCACATGTTCGGCGCTCGAGAGGTGCGGCTGCGGATGTACGCCGAGAACGGGCACACCTGACTCGTAGCTGACTTGTCGATCGCCTTGTGTGGTCGAACGGTCAGGCCGTCAACACAAGATCGCGTGTCGCGGTGCGTGAGGCGGCGGTGGTGAACACCAGGTTGTCGTCATCGACCGGGCCGTCGCGCAGGATCTTCGCGTCGTAGTTGTAGTCCATGACGACGCGCCAGGGTCCCTCGTCGCCTTGACGGGGGAACTGGTCGATCGACCGCTGGACGTAGCCGGCGCCAATACCGAGAAACGGAAGCGTGGCCATCTGCGGGTCGGCGATCCGCGGGTAGCAGACGTTGTGACCGTTGGCGTCCATATGAGCGAGCAGCCTGCAGAAGTGATCGCCCACCAGGCCGACCTTGAGAGTCCACGACGAATTGGTGTACCCGAACGTGAACGCGAAGTTCGGGACGCCGTCGAGCATCAGGCCCTTGAACGCCACCCGATCGGCGACCTTCACGTCTTCGCCGTCCACCGTCATCGTCACGCCACCGAACGCTTGAAGATTCAGACCGGTCGCGGTCACGATGATGTCGGCTTCGAGTTCGCGTCCTGACTCCAGGAGGATGCCGCGCTCGGTGAAGGTCGCGATGCGATCGGTGACGACGGAAGCGTCTCCGGCACTGATGGCCTTGAACAGGTCGCCGTCGGGAACGACGCACAGCCGCTGGTCCCACGGGTTGTACGCAGGCTTGAAGTGCTCGTCGACAGGATAGTCCTTAGGCAGCAAGCGGGCGTTGAGGTAGCGGAGGACCCGCTTGGCGGCACGCGGATACCGCTGGCACAGCCGGTAGACCGCACGCTGCTGAATGACGTTCTTGTGCCGGGTGATTGCGTAGGCCGAGCTTCGCGCCGAGCAACTTGCGTAATGCGTTGGCGATGGCGTCCTCGGAAGGCAGCGGCATTACATAGGCGGGCGAGCGCTGCAACATCGTCACATGCGCTGCGGTGCCTGCCATCGAGGGGATCAAGGTGACCGCGGTGGCGCCGCTGCCGATCACCACGACGCGCTTTCCGCTGTAGTCGAGGTCTTCGGGCCAGTGCTGCGGATGCACGATCTGGCCGCCGAAGCGGTCCCGGCCCTCGAACTCCGGAGTGAAGCCTTGGTCGTAGCGGTAGTAACCACCGGCGCAGAACAACCAACCGCAGCTCATTGTCCGCCGCTCACCGGTGTCGGTGCGCTCGGTCTCGACCAGCCAGCAGGCGTCCTCGGTCGACCATGCGGCGCTGAGCACCTTGTGGCGCAGCCGGATCTTGTCGTCGATGTTGTTCTCGGCGGCCGTTTCACGGAGGTAGGCCAGGATTGCGTCGGCGCCGGCGATCGCTTTGTCGTCCTCCCAGGGCTTGAACTCGTAGCTGAACGTGTGCAGATCGGAATCGGAGCGGATGCCCGGGTAACGGAAGAGGTCCCATGTCCCGCCTGTGGCGCCTCGGGCCTCCAGGATCGCGAATGTCTTGTGCGGCTGCTGGGTCTGCAGGTAGTACGCCGCGCCGATGCCGGAGATGCCTGCGCCGACGATCAGCACGTCGACGTGCTCAAACTCGGTCGTCAATCGTGTTGCGGTCATCTGCGGTTCTCCTGATCGAGAGCGTTGGTGTCGTGCTGTCGGCTCAATCATGAGGGATTTAGACAACCCGGCAAAGGTCAAAATGCATCAATATCTGTTACTGATGGTGCAAACTGCACCAATGGATTTCGGCGACCACGGGTTCGGGTTCGTGAGCTTTTCCGGACCGGCGCGCAGTCCATCCTCAACACCCACTCCGAATGGCTACAGGCGTTGCACGACGCGGAATTGGCGGCCGCGAACATGTCTGAGCTCGCGCAGGATCCCGTCCTCAATGCGGCTCTGCGCCGAACCACCGAAGCCAACCTGCTGCACTGGGCCTCGGCCAATGTGCGCGATCCCGGAGCGCCGGTGCCGGCCAACCTGGGCCCCGAACCGCTCGGCATCGCCCGCGATCTGGTGCGCCGTGGGCTCAACGAGTCAGCCCTGCAGGCCTATCGCGTCGGCCAGAACGAGGCGTGGCAGCGGTGGATGGCGATCGCATTCGGTCTCACCTCGGATCCGGACGAGCTGTGCGAACTGCTCGATGTGTCGGCACGATCGCTCTTCGGATTCGTAGACGCGACCCTCGCGGGCATCGCCGATCAAATGCAGATCGAACGCGACGAGCTAGTCCGAGGCACCCATGCCGAGCGGCTCGAGGCCGTCGCCCTCATTCTCGACGGGGCGCCGATCAGTCGTCAGCGTGCCGAGGCGCGCCTCGGATACAACCTGGAACAGACCCACACCGCGGCCGTCGTCTGGAGCGAGGAATCGCAATCCGATTCCAGCCAGTTGGAGAGAGCGACTGAGGCGTTGACGCGGATCGCCGATGTGCACGCTCCACTCAGCGTCATTGCGGGCGCCGGCACCCGCTGGGTTTGGATACCTGGCGAGATTGCGCCCGACGATCGCCGGCTCATTCAATCGCTGGACCAGACGCCCGGCGTTCGCATGGCCATCGGGTCGGCCGCGCGCGGTATCGAGGGATTCCGCCGCAGCCACCTCGACGCAGTCACGACACAACGCATGATGTCCCGCCTCAACTCGACCCAACGTGTCGCCGGGTTCGAGGCGGTCGAACTCGTCTGTCTGGTCAGCCAGAACCCGGACCTGGCCGATCAGTTCGTCAAACAGACGCTGGGAGAGCTCGCGGCCGCCGCCCCCGCTGTCCGCGCCGCGGTGCTCACATTCGTCAACGAACAGTGCAACGCCTCACGCGCGGCGGCACGGTTGTATACCCACCGAAACACCTTGCTAAGGCGCCTCTCCCGGGCTGATCAGCTGCTTCCACGACCGCTCGAGGAGAACAGCGTGCATGTTGCTGTCGCCCTGGATATGGTTCGGTGGAGCGGCAACGGCGACACCTAGATGACGCGTCGGTGACGCGGGCTTGCACCTGCGTTAAAAACCCGGCGGCGGCGGGTACCGCCGCATAGTCTGGCTCTCTCGGGCTTAATCGTTGTGGTTCGAGACTCCCGAGAGGACGACCATGGACCCGGCGCGGCGCGACATCCTTCCGATTCCCGACGTCGCGCACGTCGGGTTGACGACGTACGACGCGAAGGATCCCGACACCAGCTATCCGCCGATCAAGGACGTGCGGCCACCCGACGGCGCGCCCAACGTGCTCGTCATCCTGATCGACGACGTCGGGCTTCGGCGCCAGCAGCGCCTTCGGCGGGCCGTGCGAGACGCCGAACTTCGAGAAGCTGGCCGCCGGGTGGGCTGAAGTACAACCGGTTCCACACCACGGCGTTGTGCTCGCCGACGCGCCAGGCGCTGCTGACCGGCCGCAACCACCATTCGGTGGGCATGGGCAACATCACCGAAACCGCCACCGCCGCACCGGGTTACACCTCGGTGCTGCCGAACACCAAGGCGCCGCTGGCGTTGACGCTTGAAGCTCAACGGCTATTCGACGGCGCAGTTCGGCAAGTGCCACGAGGTGCCGGTCTGGCAGACCAGCCCGGCGGGACCGTTCACCGCGTGGCCGACCGGCGGTGGCGGCTTCGAGTACTTCTACGGCTTCATCGGCGGCGAGAACAACCAGTGGGACCCGGCGCTCTACGAGGGCACCACGCCGATCGAGCCGCCGAAGACCCCGGCCGAGGGCTACCACCTGACCGAGGATCTGACCGACAAGGCGATCAACTGGGCGCGCCAGCAGAAGGCGCTGCTGCCCGACAAGCCGTTCTTCATGTACTTCGCACCCGGCGCCACCCACGCCCCGCACCAGGTGCCGCCGGAGTGGATCGAGAAGTACAAGGGCAAGTTCGCCCACGGCTGGGACCGCCAGCGCGAGATCACCTTCGAACGGCAGAAGGAACTGGGCGTCATCCCACCCGATGCCGTGCTGACCCCGCGCCACGCGGAGATCCCGGCCTGGGACGACATGGATCCGGCGCTCAAGCCGGTGCTCGAGCGCGAGATGGAGGTGTACGCCGCGTTCATGGAGCACACCGACCATCACGTCGGCCGGCTGCTCGACGCGCTCGAACCGGTGCTGGACGACACGCTGGTCTACCTGATCATCGGCGACAACGGCGCCTCGGCGGAGGGCACGCTGCAGGGCGCGTTCAACGAGATGGCCAACTTCAACGGCATGGCCGACATCGAGACGCCCGAGTTCCTGATGTCCAAGCTCGACGAGTTCGGCGGCGAGGGCTCCTACGGCCACTACGCGGTCGGCTGGGCGTGGGCGATGGATTCGCCGTATCAGTGGACCAAGCAGGTGGCCTCGCACTGGGGCGGCACCCGCAACGGCACGATCGTGCACTGGCCCAAGGGCATCGACGGACAAGGGCGGCACACCGCAACCAGTTCAGCCACGTCATCGACTCGCGCCCACGGTGCTGGAGGCGGCGGGCATCCCGGCGCCGACGATGGTCAACGGCGTCATGCAGAGCCCGTACGAGGGCACCAGCATGCTGTACAGCTTCAACGACGCCGACGCGCCCGAGCGGCACGAGACGCAGTACTTCGAGATGTTCTGCAACCGCGGCATTTACCACAAGGGCTGGAGCGCGGTGACCAAGCACCGCACGCCGTGGGCGATGGGCGGCGCAGGTGATGCCCGCCTTCGACGACGACGTCTGGGAGCTCTACGACGGCAACGTCGACTGGACGCAGGCCAACGACCTGTCGAAGGAGAACCCGGAGAAACTGCATGAGCTGCAGCGGCTTTGGCTGATCGAAGCGGTCAAGTACAACGTGCTGCCGCTCGACGACCGGCAGATCGAACGCTTCAACCCCGACATCGCCGGCCGGCCCGTCGCTGATCAAGGGCAACAGCCAGTTGCTGTTCGGGGGCATGGGCCGGCTGTCGGAGAACAGCGTCGTCGACATCAAGAACAAGTCGTTCGCCGTCACCGTCCGAGGTGGAGGTGCCCGACGACGGCGCCGAGGGCGTGATCATCGCCCAGGGCGGCCGGTTCGGCGGCTGGAGCCTGTACGCCAAGGACGGTCGGGCCAAGTTCCACTACAACGTGCTGGGCATCAAGTCCTTCGACATCGAGGCGACCGAGCCCGATTCCGACCGGAACCACCCAGGTGCGCATGGAATTCGCCTACGACGGCGGCGGGATGGGCAAGGGCGGCACCGTCACGCTCTACTACGACGGCAAGGAAGTCGGCAGCGGCCGCGTCGACCAGACCCAGGGCTTCGTCTTCTCGGCCGACGAGACGACCGACGTCGGCCGCGAGACCGGCACCACCGTCAGCCCCGACTACACCGCCCACACCAGCAGGTTCAACGGCAAGATCGACTGGGTGCGGATCGACCTCGGCGAGGACGCCAAGGACGCCGACCACTACATCGACCCCGACGAACGCTTCCGGATCGCGATGGCGCGGCAGTAGGCGCGGTTAGCCCGTCGCCTCCGGCTGTCGCCGGCACCACGATCGGCACGACGAACTCCTCGAGCATCGCGCGCTCGTCGGCCTCGTCGTGGCCGGGGAACACCAGCAACGACGTCATCACGCGCACCAGCCAGCGGGCCCGGTGCGCGACCACCTCCGGCGTCGTCGGGCGCCAGCGAGATCACGAACGCCTCGGTCAGCGCCTTGATCACCTCCGACTGCTCGGCCATCTCGCCGCCGATCGGCCGCTGCGTCGTGGCGAACCACGATGCCAGCGCCGGACTTTCGCGGACGTTGCGCAGCGACGCGACGATGCCCTCGATCAGGCGTTCGCGCGGATCCGACCAGCGCGATTGATCTGCTCGGTCATCTCGCGGTACAGCCGGTAGGCTCTCGCGGTGAACGTAGGCGGTGTAGAGCGCGTCGCGGTTCTCGAAGTAGCGGTACAGCGTGGCGCGGGAACAGCCTGCGGCCGAGGCGATTTCGTGCATGCCCACGGTCGCGGCCTCCTTCTGCGGCGAACAGCTCGCCCGCCGCGTCCAGGATGCGGTCGGCGGCGACCTCGGTGCGCCGGTCGGCCAGCCAGTCGCCGGGCATCAGGCCCTCACCGTGAACGGAACCGACAGCGGGCGACGCACGTAACTGCCGCCGGCCCAGACGATTCCGCCCTCGTCCACCTCGAAATCGGGGATCCGCGTCATCAGCTCGGTGAGCGCGACACGCGACTGCATGCGCGCCGCCGCGGCGCCGAGGCAGTGGTGCGCGCCGTGGCTGAACGTCAGGATGTTGCGCGGCTTGCGCGTCACGTCCAGCTCGCCGGCGTCGTCGCCGTACTGGCGTTCGTCCCGGTTGGCCGAGCCGTAGAGGAACATCACGCGGCGACCCTCCGGGATGGTGGTGTCGCCGACCGTCACGTCGCGGGTCACGGTGCGGCCGAGCATCTGTGCGGGTGAGGTCAGCCGCAGGAACTCGTCGACGGAATCCGGTATCAGATCGGGGTTCTCGGCCAGCAGCTTGCGCTGGTCGGGCCGCTGGTGCAGCAGCTGCACCGAGCCGCCGAGCATGCCGGTGGTGGTGTCGTTGCCGCCGGTCACCATCGTGAACGTGAACGCGAGTATCGACAGCACGCCGGCGATGTCACCGTCGGCGCCGACGCCCGCAGCCACCAGATGTGAGACGGTGTCGTCCTCGGGTTCGACGCGGCGGCGTTCGATCAGCGCGGTGAAGTAGGCCATCATCTCGCCGAGCGCGTCGCCGAGGTGCTCCAGCGCCCCGCCGATACCGCCCTCGGCGGTGTTGGCGGCGACGATCGCGTCGGTCCAGCCGTCGAACTTGTTGCGGTCCTCTTCGGGCACCCCGAGGTAGTGCGCGACGACCATCGACGGCAGCGGCTTGAACAACTCGGCGACGATGTCGCCGCCGCCGTTGCGCGCGCAACCGCTCGATGCGCTCGATCGACGTATTCGCGAACCTTGGGCTCGACCGCCTCGACCTGTCGCGGCGTGAAGCCACGCGACACCAGCTTGCGAAACTCGGTGTGCACCGGCGGGTCCTGCATCACCATCGGCGGGTTGTCGGCCAGGCCGATGAGCTCGAGTTCGCCGTAGTTGACCGTCAGTCCCTGCGCCGACGAGAAGGTCTCGTGGTCGCGGGCGGCCGCCCAGATGTCGGCGTGCCGCGACATCACGTAGTAGTCGTGGTCCGGGTTGTCCTCGGGGACGACGTGATGCACCGGGTCGTGGTCGCGCAGCGCCCGGTACATCGACCATGGGCTGGCCCAGGTCTCGGCCGTGGCGAGCTGAAAACGGGCGGGCGAGCTCTGAGACAGAGTAGCTGTCATGTCTCATTGGTACGACAGTGCGCTACAACGTGTCAATAGTTGGCGGCAAATTGTCAGATGTGTCGCAGGTCGTCGTCGGCGGGCATCTGCTCAGATCGCCGCGCCGGGGTTGAGGATGTTGTCGGGGTCGAGCGCGGCCTTGATGCGGTGGTTGAGCTCCATCGCCTCGGGCCCGAGCTGGCCCTCCAGCCATGGCCGTTTGAGCCGGCCGACGCCGTGCTCGCCGGTGATCGTGCCGCCGAGGCTGACGGCCAGATCCATGATCTCGCCGAACGCCTTGTGGGCGCGCTCGGCCATCGCGGCGTCGGCGGGGTCGTAGACGATCAGCGGGTGCGTATTGCCGTCACCGGCGTGCGCGATCACCGAGATCATCAAGTCGTGGTTGGCGGCGATCTTGGCCGACGCCGCCGACAAGATCGGCCAGCGCGGGCAGCGGGACGCCGACGTCCTCGAGCAGCAGCGAACCCTTGAGCTCGACCGCGGGGATGCAGAACCGGCGGGCGGCGACGAACGCCTCGCCCTCCTCGGGGTCCGACGTGGAGAACACTTCCTTCGCACCGTGTTTCGGTGAACACGTCGGCCATGAACTCGGCGTCCTCGATCCCGGACGGTCCGCGGTCGTCGGTCGCGGCCACCATCATCGCGGCGGCGTCCCGATCCAGGCCCATCCGCAGCTTGTCCTCGACGGCATTGATCGACCCCGAGTCCATGAACTCCAGCATCGACGGCCTGATCTTTGCCGGTGATGTCGACGACCGCCTGTGCGGCGGCCTCCACCGAGTCGAACGTGGCGACGACGGTGCTGGCCACCTGCTGGGGCGGCAGCAGCCGCAGGGTCACCTCGGTGATCACCCCGAGCGTGCCCTCGCTGCCGACGAACAGCTTGGTCAGCGACAGCCCCGCGACATCCTTGAGCCGCGGACCGCCGAGCCGCACCGCGGTGCCGTCGGCCAGAACCACCTGCAGGCCAAGCACGTAGTCGGTGGTGACGCCGTACTTCACGCAGCACAGCCCGCCGGCGTTGGTCGCGATGTTGCCGCCGATGCTGCAGATCTCGAACGACGACGGGTCCGGCGGATACCAGAGCCCGTACTCGGCGACCGCCTTCTTGACCTCGGCGTTGAGCAGCCCGGGTTGGACGACGGCGGTGCGGGTCGACCTGGTCGACGGTGATGTCGCGCATCTTCTCGGTGGTCAGCACGATGGCGCCGTCGAGAGCCGTTGCGCCGCCGGACAGTCCGGTGCCCATACCGCGCGGCACGACCGCGATCTTGTTGGCCGTGGCCCATCGCAGCACGGACTGAACCTGCTCGGTGGTCAGCGGCCGCACCACTGCCAGCGGGGTGCCTGCGCCCGGGTCGAACGCGCGGTCCTGCCGGTAGCCCTCGGTGATGGCCGGGTCGGTGACGACCATGCCGTCGGGCAGTTCGGCGATCAGGCTCTCGAGAGCGCTCACGGTTCGATGCTACGAGCACTGTTGAAGGAGTCACGGTCATTGCGGCACCATCCAGGACAGCAGCGGCGAAGCCTGCAGCGCGGACAGGACGCACATCAGCAAGAGGAACAGCAGGCTCCACACCACCACTCGGCGGAAGATGTCGCCTTCCTTGCCGTTCATGCCGACCGCCGCGGCCGCGATGGCGAGGTTCTGCGGCGAGATCATCTTGCCGAGCACGCCACCGGAACTGTTGCCCGCCGCCATCAAGATGTCGGACAGCCCGGCCTGGTTCGCCGCGGTCACTTGCAGGGCGCCGAACAGCGAATTCGACGAGGTGTCGGATCCGGTGACCGCAACGCCGAGCCACCCGAGGATCGGCGACAGCAACGCGAACGCACCTCCGGCGGCGGCCATCCAGGTGCCGAGCGTGATCGTCTGGCCGGACAGGTTCATCACGAACGCCAGCGCCAGCACGGCCATCACCGTGAGGATCGCCCAGCGCAGTTGATGCAGTGTCGTTCCGTACGCCTTGAGCGCCCGCGGCACCGACAGCTTCAGCACGATGGCGGTGATGACGCCCGCGATCAGCATCTGGGTTCCCGGCGTAGTGAGCAGGTTCAGCGTGAACTCGGTGAGCGACACCGGCTTTCCCTTGGGGCTCACGATGTCCAGACCCGGCCACTGGAACTTGATGGTCGCCTTGTCGAGGAGCTTCTTCACGGCAGTGATCTGGCAGATGACGAATACCGCGATGATGATCACGTAGGGCGCGTACGCCTTGACCACGTCGGCCCGGGAGTCGGCGCTCGCGTCGGCATTCTCGACACGCTGCGCGAACTCCGGTGTCGGTTCGTCGGCGGCGCCGCCCGCAACGACGGCGGGCTCGGAGTATGGATGACTCGGGCGCCAGACCCGCACCAGTGCGACCACCGCGGCGGCCGACAGCAGCGCCGCGACGACGTCGGCCAGTGGCACCGAGACGAAGTTGGAGGTGGCGTACTGGGCGACTGCGAAGACGACGCCGCACACGACCGCCGCGGGCCACGTTTCGCGGACGCCTCGCCAGCCGTCGACGATCGCGACGAGGACGAGCGGAACGAACAGCGCCAGGATCGGCGTCTGGCGACCCACCATCGCGCCGAGGGTGTCGACAGGCAGTTCGGTCACCTTGCCCAGCGTGATGATCGGCGTCGCCATCGCCCCGAACGCCACCGGCGCGGTATTGGCGACGAGGGCGAGCACCGCGGCCTTCATCGGCTTGAAGCCCAGCGCCATCAACATCACCGACGTCACCGCGACCGGCGTGCCGAAGCCGGCCAGCGCCTCGAGTAACGCGCCGAACGAGAATGCGATCAGGACGGCCTGGATGCGTTGGTCGTCACTGACGCTGGCAAAGGACCGCCGCAGCACGTCGAAGTGGCCGGTCTCCACCGTCAGCTGATACACCCAGATCGCGTTGATCACGATCCACAGAATCGGGAAGAAGCCGAACGCCGCGCCTTCGGTGCCCGCCAGCAGCGTCTGTCCCACCGGCATTCCGTAGACCAGGACGGCCAGCAGGATCGAAACCGCCAGGGATATCAGCGATGCCACCCATGCGGTCACCCGCATGACGCCGAGCAGTATGAAAAGCAGCAGCAGGGGTATCGCCGCGACCAGCGAACTCCACGCGAGTGAATGGGCAACCGGATCGAGAACTTGCTGGTACACGAGTGACCTCGATGTTCGATTTCTGGTTAGCAGAAGCAATGTACCCGCTTCGGTCAAGTCCTAAGACACCGGATCTGGGCGGGCTTTATCCTAGGCAAGCCGGGTCATCCGGAGTTCGGACGGGCGGAGGTCGAATGATTGACGTCGTCATGCCGGACGTGCGGCACCGGGCTGATGGAGAGCGCGCGTTTCTGTCATGCGTGCGGCTCGCGAAGTGAGTCCTCGGGTGCCCCTGCGGAGTACAAGCAGGTGACGGTGTTGTTCGCCGACGTCGTCGCGTCGATGGATCTCGCAGCGGCCGTCGGTGAGGAGCGGTTGCGCGAGGTGATGGCCGAACTCGTCTGCCGCGCTACGGCCGTCGTCGCGCGATACGGCGGAATCGTCGACAAGTTCACCGGCGACGGCATCATGGCGCTGTTCGGTGCCCCGGTCGCACTGGAGGACCACGCTTTTCGCGCGTGCGTTGCGGCTCTGGGCATCCAGGAGGAAGTCCGCAAAACTGGCGCTCGACGTCGACGGCCCGCGACGGCGTCGAGCTGTCCCTGCGGATAGGCCTCAATTCGGGCCAGGTCATTGCCGGTGAATTGGGTTCGGGTCGTTCCGATTACACCGCCGATAGGTGCGCAGGTCGGCATGGCGCAGCGAATGGAGTCGGTGGCGCCTGCCGGGCGGGATCATGCTCAGCGAGTCGACCGCCCGACTGGTGGACAACACCGTCGTGCTCGGCCGAACCCGAGCTGGTGCATATCAAGGGCGCCGACGACCCGGTACCTGCGCGACGTTTGCTGGCGTCGTCGGAGCGCCAGCACACCCGCCGTCAGGAGTCGACTTCCCTGTTCGGGCGCACCTGGGAGATGAACACGATCTCCGGGATTCTCGACGAGGCGATCGGCGGCGCGGGATGTGTCGTCTGCATGCTCGGACCGCCGGGCATCGGCAAGAGCCGCATCATCCGCGAATCCGCCGCGCTGGCCGTCGGACGCGGCGTCGAAGTATTCACCACCTACTGCGAATCCCATACCAGCGACATCCCGTTCCATGCCTTGGCGCGCCTGCTGCGCGCGGCGATCGGGCGTGAGCGATCTCGACAGCCTCGCGGCCCGTGACGCGCGTTCGCACGCAAATTGCCGGCGCCGATCCCGAGGACCTGCTGTTGCTGGACGACCTGCTCGGCATCGCCGATCCCGACGTCGCGCAGCCGATGATCGAGGCCGACGCACGGCGGCGGCGACTCACCGCGTTGGTGAACGCTGCGGCGCTGGCTCGAGCGGAGCCGGCGCTGTATGTGATCGAGGACGCGCACTGGATAGACGAAGTCAGCGAGTCCATGCTCGCCGATTTCCTGCCGGTGATCTCTCAGACGCCGATCGACGGTGCTGATCACCTACCGCCCCGAGTACCGGGGCGCATTGACCAGAGTCGCGCGGAGCGCAGGCGATCTCGCTGCGGCCGCTGAACGGCGCGCAGGCCTCGGCGCTGATCGGTGAGCTGTTGGGTCCCGACGCCCTGCCGCGGGTGTGCCCGAGCGCATCGCGGAGCGCGCCGCCGGTAACCCGTTCTTCGCCGAGGAGATCGTCCGCGACCTCGCCGAGCGCGGCGTGCTCGAAGGGAGCGCGCGGTCGCTATTCGATGCGGGGCGACATCTCCGACGTGAGTGTGCCCGCCACGCTGCAGGCGACGATCGCCGCGCGCATCGACCGCCTCGAACCGACGGCCAAGCGGACCCTCGGAGCCGCGGCTGTCGTCGGAATGCGGTTCAGCCGCCACAGATCTGGAGAGCCTCGGACTCGAGCCGGCCTTCGACGCTCTGGTCGCCACCGAGCTCATCGACCAGGTGCGGTTCACCGCAGTGAGGAATACGCGTTCCGGCACCCGCTGATTCGCACGGTGGCCTACGAGGCGCAGCTGACGGCCGAGCGCGCGAAGACTGCACCGCCGCCTGGCCGGCGCAATCCAGGCGCGGAATCCCGAATCGGCCGACGAGAACGCGGCCGTTGATCGCCGAGCATCTGGAGGCCGCGGGCGACTTCGCGAGGCCTTCGAATGGCACATGAAGGCGGGCGCCTGGCTGACCAATCGCGACATCGCCGCGGCGCGGACGAGCTGGCTGCGGGCGCGGCAGGTCGCCGATCGGCTGCCACCGGATCTGCCGGATCGGACCGCGATGCGAATCGCGCCACGGACGATGCTGTGCACCAGTGCATATCGGGGCGGCGGCAGCGTCGACGACACCGGCTTCGACGAACTGCGCGAGCTGTGCACGCAGGCAGGCGACCAAGTGTCGCTGGCCATCGGCATGGCGGGATTGCCGGTGACGCTCACTGCTGCAGAACCGGCATCGCGAGGCCGCGCTAGCTCGCTTCCGAGCAGGTCCGATCTGCTCGAGTCGATCGGTGACCCGACGCTTACCGTCGGCCTGCTTCACGCCGCGATGACCGCGAAGCTGCATGCGGGCGAATTGGCGGAAGCGCTTCGCTGGAACAGCGTGTCATCGACCTGGCCGACGGAGACGTCCACAAGGGCGAACTGCTGATCGGATCGCCGCTGGCGCAGGCCACCATGCTCCGGGGCCTCACCCGGTGCTGTCTCGGAGACCGCAATTGGCAGGACGACATCGACCATGCCGTCGAGCTGGGGCGCTCGACCGCGGCGTGGACGCAGGTCGTCGTGCTCGCGTATCCGTATGTCGTGCACTTGGCTACCGGTGCGTTGTTGCCCGACGAGGCGGCCATGCGGCGCACGGCCGAAGCCCTGCAGATCGCCGAGCAATCCGGTGACAACTTCACCCTCGCGAATGGCCACACAGGCGTGCGCAATGACGATGATGCGGGCGACACGACACCGATGAAGCCGCGGATTACGAGTTGTTGACGGCCGCGCGGGAGTCAGCCACTGCGAATCGGCAACGTGTTCGGCGTGATGCTCATCGATGTCGAGGACGCGGCTCACAAGTTGCGCACCGGAGACCTGAACGGCGCCATCGAGATGTCTCGACCGATCGTCGACGATCTGTTCGAGAACGGCGAGATGATCGTCCGCGCTCCTGCGACGCACGATCCTGGTGGAGTCGCTTCTGCAGCGCGGCGCCGCCGGCGACGTTGCCGAAGCGGCAGGCGGCGATCGATCGACTCGCTGCGGTGCCCACCGAGCGCGGTTTCGTGATGTACGAACTGCCGCTGCTGCGGATGCGGGCGTTGCTGGCGCGGGCACAAGGCGACGACCGCGGCTACCGGGATTGGCGCGACCGCTACCGCGAAATGGCGACGTCGCTGGGGTTCGAAGGCCACGTCAAGTTGGCTGAGCAGATGCCGTAGGGCAAATAGCCTGCGAAATCCACGCGTACGCAAATACTTAGGGGTATATTCGCGCCGTGATCAGCGGGGATCCGCTGGCTGGACGCGACGAAGAGCTGGCAATGATTCGTCGGGCACTCAGCGGGGGCAGCAAAAATTCCGGCGTGGTGATCGTTGGGGCCGCGGGGGTCGGGAAGACCCGGCTCGCCCGCGAAGTCCTCGCGCGCGCAGAGGCCGCCGGTGAGCACACGAACTGGATCGTCGGCACCGAATCCGCGCGTGCGCTTCCGCTCGGCGCCTTCACCGCTTTGATCAGCGACGCGATCGCAGATCCAATGCCCAATGTGCGGCACCTCATCAATTCCTTTGTCGCCCAGCAACGCCAGGGCCGAATGGTGATCGGGGTCGACGACGCGCACCTTCTCGACGGGTTGTCGGCGCATGTTGTGCACCAGCTCGCGCATAGCCGGGGCACACGTCTGGTCGTCACCTTGCGGTCCGGCGCCGACGAACCCGATGCCATCACGGCGCTGTGGAAAGACGGCCTGCTGACCCGCCTCGACCTGACGCCGCTGTCGGTCGATGCCGCGCGCGGCATGATCGAGACCGTTCTCGGTGGCGACGTGGATGCCCGCAGTGCCCGTCGGTTCTGGAAACTCACCGGCGGGAACGCCCTGTTCCTCGACCAGCTCGTCAAGGACCAGGTGGCCGCGGGCCGGATGCGGATGATGGCCGGCGTGTGGATGTGGGACGGCGACGTGGCGGTGTCGCAGAGCATCAGCGACATGGTCGGCAAGCAGTTGCGCGAACTCACCCCGGAGGTGGCGCTCGTCGTCGACACGTTGTCGCAATGCGAGCCGTTGGCCGTCGACGCGCTGTGCGACCTGGTGGGGCGTGCCGGCCTGGAGGCTGCCGAGCAGATGCGTCTTGTCACGATCGAGCGCGGCGGCCCGGAGTTGATGGCGCGGCTGGCGCATCCGCTGTTCGGCGAACTGCGCCGCGCCACCGCAGGCGAGATGTACCTGTCGAAGATCCGCGGGAATCTGGCTCAGCGGCTTGCCAAGGACGCGGACGCCGACATGCAGGCGACAGTGCGACGGGCCCTGCTCGCCCTCGAGTCCGATCTGCCACCGGATCCACCGCTGTACCTGCAGGCGGCGCAGTATGCGATGACGCTGCTCGACCTCGACCTGGCCGACCGCTTCGCCACCGCGGCGCATGGAGCCCCGGGCGCCCCGGTCATCCGTGCGATGAACCTGGTTCTTCTCGGCCGTGGAGCCGAGGCCGAGGACGTGCTGCGGGTGATCGGTGAGGACGGCGCCGAAGGGGTCCACCAATGGGCGACCCTGCGGGCGGCCAACCTGATCTGGATGATGGGCCGCTGCGCCGAGGCCTCGGCGGTACTCGAGGGGTTGGCAGGCGGTCCGGAGACCCCGGCCGAACAGATGACGCGCACGGCGATCGAGGCGGGCCTCGACGCCGTGTCCGCCCGGTGCGACGCGGCCGAGGAAAAGGCCAGAGCTGCGCTGGATTCCGGCCTGCTGGCCGACTTCGACGCCATGATGGCCTCGGTGGCGTTGACGATGGCGCTTGGCGCCCTGGGTAGGGGCGACGACCTGTCGGCGGTCGCCCATGCGGCCCTCGACCGCGCGATGACCTCGTTCCAGGCCTCCCACATGCGGTTCTGGTTCGGCAGCGTGTACGCCCGCGCGGGCCGATTGACCGGCCGGATAGCGGAATGCGTGGCGATGGTTGCGCGGCTCGAGGACTCGGCGCGTGAGGTTCCCAGCCTCGCGTACGCCAACCTCGCGTCCCTGATGGGCCACGCGGCGCTGATGCGTGGCGACATCCCGACCGCCGTGAAACTTCTCCACGAGGCGCTCGCAGGCGTCGAGAGACATGGCGTCACAACGGGTCTGCGGCCTGCGACCTGTTTCATGCTCGCCGAGGCGCATGCGAAGCTCGGCCAGGCCGAAGCCGCCAAGGAAGCGATTGCCGAGGCGCAGTCCTGCGTTCCGCCCGAGTATTGCTATATGCAGACCGCGCTGAGTGTCGCCACCGGATGGGGGCTCGTCGCCAACGGCTGCGTCAGCGAGGCGGTCACCCTGGTCGCACTCCGCCGCGCTTCAGGCGCGTGAACGCAACCAGCCGACGCACGAGCTCGCCTGCCTGCAGGTGGCGGCGCAGTGGGGTGACACGGCCGGAGCGCAGCGCGCCGGCGAACTCGCCGACGAGTTGGCGTTGCCGCTCGCCAAAGCCGTTGCCCGGCATACGAAGTCACTGGCCGCCCATGACGGCGACGAACTTCTCGCTGCGTCGAATGACTATCTTGCGATCGGTGACCGGGCCACCGCCGCCGACGTCGCCGCGCAGGCCGCCGTCGCGTTCACCAGGAACCAGCATCGCAAGCGCGGACTGTACGCCGCCGCGGTCGCCAAGGAGCTCAGCGATGCCTGCGGGGGGCTGTGCACACCCGCGCTTCGCAGCCCCGCGAGCCAACCCCTGACGGGGCGGCAGCGTGAGATCGTCGAGTTCGTGGTGGCCGGCCTGTCCAACCGCGAGATCGCCGACCGCCTGTACATGTCGGTGCGCAGCGTCGAGGGGCATGTGTACCGCGCATGCCAGCGGGTGGGGGCGAGCTCGCGAGAGGAACTGGCGGCAATCGCCAGGCGCGGCCCCAACGCAGCCCGCTGAACAGCCGCGGCTAACCGACCGGGCGGTCCAACTCGCGCAGCGCAGGCAGGAAGACCGCGGCGACGCCCAGCATCAGCATCGGCAATGACAGTGCCAGGAACGTCGCATGCAGCCCGGCGGCGTCGGCGAGCGGTCCGGCCACGATCAACCCGAGCGGGCCCGCGGCGTAGGCCAGCGATCCCATCACCCCGACCACGCGTCCACGCAGATGCTGCGGCGCGCGGGTCTGCATGACGTAGTTGTAGATCGGCGCGATCGGGCCGTACACGAGGCCGACGACCGCGCACAGCACGAGGATCAGCGGCAGCGGCGGAAGGAACGCGATGACGGTCATCGCCACGCCCAGCGTCAATACCGCGGTGAGCATGACCGCGCGCTTGCTCGAGTACTTCGACAGCACCGCGTAGCCCAATGCGCCGACCAGACCGCCGACGCTCAACGCCATCAGCACCCAGCCCAGCTGTGCGGGCTCGTTGCGATCCGTGAAGTACTTGGGGAACAGAACCGACTCCATCGGCATGTACAGGCCGGTGGCCGCGAGGTCGACGAAGGCCAGCGTACGCAACACCGGGTTCTGCCAGACGAACCGCAGGCCCTCGACGATGCCCGCCCACACGCCCTCGCGGGAGTGCGTCCGGTTCGGGCTTGCCCGCACCCTCCAGGCGCAGGATCGCGATCGCGACGATCGACAGCCCGAAGGCGGACGCGGTCACCCACATCGTGTTGATGCCGCCCAGCGTCGCGATCAGCAGGCCGCCGATGCCCGGACCGACGATGTAGGCCAGGTTGAACACCGCCTCGTAGACGCTGTTCGCGTGGTCCAGCGTCCAGCCCGCACGCGTCGCCGCCTCCGGCAGCATCGTCTCCCGGGCGGTCATCCCTGCCGGGTCGAAGAACGCGCCGAGGCCGGCCAGAGCGGCCAGCACCGCCGACATTGATGATCGTCCACGCCGAATGTCAGCGCCAGCACGGGAACGGCCGCCACCGACAACGCCGACAGCGCGTCGGAGATCATCGAGACCCGCCTGCGCCCGAGGTAGTCCACCGCGGCGCCGGCGATCAGTGTGGCGGCCAGCAGCGGCAGCGTCCCGGCCATCGCGACGATCGACGCATCGAGCGCAGAGCCGTTGCGCTGCAACACCAGCCACGGGAATGCCACGATCGAGATGCCGTTGCCCGCGCCCGGCCATCAGCGCGGCGAACAGAATCAACTAGCAGCGGGCCGCGCTTGGTGTTGTTCATGGGGTATCGCGGCCGAATCTAACAGCGGCCGGGCCCGCCAGGGCGGCGAAGTTCCGCAGCGCGGGCACAGTGGTGGTGTGACACGCGATCGGCCCCATCCGCGTACCGGCGCGCTGTTCGATTCGCCGGTGCCGCCCGGGTCCGGGCTGGCCAGGTGATCCGGCGACGCCGCGCACCGCCGTGGCGGCGATGCCGCGCCAGGTGGCGTCGATGGCCGCGGCGGTGCGGACCGTCGAGGAGCTCGACGCCGAGGTGTCGGTGTGCCGTGCCTGTCCGCGGCTGGTCGAGTGGCGTGAGGAGGTGGCCGTCGTCAAGCGCAAGTCCTACGCGGACCAGCCGTACTGGGGCCGGCCGATCCCGGGGTGGGGGTCAGCGCGGCCCCGGGTGATGGTCGTCGGGCTGGCACCCGCCGCGCACGGCGCCAACCGCACCGGCAGGGTGTTCACCGGGGATCGCTCGGGCGACTTTCTGTTCGCCGCGCTGCACCGCGCCGGACTGGCCAACCAAGCGATCTGCGTGGATGCGGCTGATGGTCTGGCGCTCAACGACACTCGGGTGGCCGCGGCGGTGCGCTGCGCGCCGCCCGCCAACGCGCCGACGCCGGCCGAGCGGGCCGCGTGCGCGCCGTGGCTCGACGCCGAGTGGCGGCTGACCGACGTCCGACGTGCGGGTGATCGTCGCGCTCGGTGGGTTCGCGTGGCGGGCGGCGCTGCAGATGATCCGCACCGCCGGGAGGCACAGTGCCGTCGCCCGCACCGAAGTTCGGCCACGGTGCGACCGGCTCGCATCGTCGGGGCGAGGTCACGCTGATCGGCTGCTTCCACCCGAGCCAGCAGAACACGTTCACCGGCAGGCTCACCCCGCAGATGCTCGACGACGTGTTCGCGGACCGCCGGCGAAGTCAATACCGATGGATATGCGGAGTGAAGGACTATCCCGTTGGCCGGAGTGTTGAGCTAGCCATGCGGCTTTCCGTCCTCGACCTCGTCCCCGTGCGCACCGACCAGTCGACGTCGGATGCGCTGGCGGCGACGACCCACCTCGCGCAGACGGCCGACCGCCTCGGCTACACCCGCTACTGGATCGCCGAGCACCACAACATGCCCGCCGTGGCGGCGACCAGCCCGCCGGTGCTGATCGCGCACCTGGCCGCGCAGACCACGCAGCTGCGGCTGGGCTCCGGGCGGCGTGATGCTGCCCAACCACGCGCCGCTGGCCGTCGCCGAGCAGTTCGCGCTGCTGGAGGCCGCCCATCCCGGCCGCATCGACCTCGGCATCGGCCGCGCGCCCGGCTCCGACCCGGTGACGTCGATGGCGCTGCGCGGTGCCGCGGGCCGCGACGATCGCGACATCGAGGCGTTCCCGCAGTACCTCGACGACGTCGTCGCGCTGATGAGCGCGCGCGGTGTGCGGGTGCCGCTCCCGCGACCTGATGCAGGCGCTACATCCTCAAGGCCACCCCGGCCGCGGCCACCGAGCCGAAGCTGTGGCTGCTCGGCTCGTCGATGTACTCGGCGCACCTGGCCGCCGCCAAGGGCCTGCCGTACGTGTTCGCGCACCACTTCTCCGGCCAGGGCACCGCGGAGGCGCTGGAGGTCTACCGGTCGGAGTTCCGGCCGAGCGACCTGGCCGCCGAACCGGTGACGTTCCTGACGGTCAACGCCGTGGTGGCCGAAACCCGCGACGAGGCAATGGCTTTGCTGCTGCCGAACCTGCAGATGATGGCGCGGCTGCGGACCGGTCAACCGCTGGGCCCGCTGGATCTCGTCGAGGACGCCGAGAGACCGTGACGTGACCCCGCAGGCGCAGAGCGTCGCCGAAGCGCGGCCTGCGCCGCGCGGTCGTCGGCTCACCCACGGAGGCCGCCGAGCAGGTGCGCGCACTGGCCGAGCGAGTTCGGCGTCGACGAGGTGATGGTCAACCCGGTCGCCTCGGCGCGCCGCGGCACCGATCCCGCGACGCGCGCCCGCGCGCGACACGACGCTGAACTGCTGGCCAAAGAGCTGTTCTAAGGCGTCAGCACGACGACCGGAATCGGCCGCGTCGTCCGCTTCTGGTAGCCGATGTAGCGGTCCTTGTTGCCCCGCATGTTGTTGACGATCTGCCACAGCCGCGGGTAGTCCGGATCGTCGGGCGGGACGGGCTTGGCCGTCACGGCGAATCGCTTTGGGCCGACGTTGATCTCGACGTTCGGGTTCGGCCTTGAGGTTGTGGTACCAGCCCGGCGCCTTGGGATCGCCGCCCTTCGACGCGACGACGAGGTAGTCGTCGCCGTCCCGGGCGTAGCTGAGCGTATTGGCCCGCTGTCTGGCCGGTTTTCGCGCCGACGGTGTGCAGGATCAGGTTCGACGGGCCGCCGGGGATCGTGTGCCCGATCCGGCCCTCGGTGCCCTTGTAGATCTTGTCGTGCAGCATCAGCAGCGGGACGCCGATGTACTTCTCGAACCACGGGCATGTCTCATGACGTCAGTCTTGCGGAGCGGAGTCGAGTTGCGCCAGCGCCTCCCGCAGCAGCCGTCCGGACTTTCCTCGCGGTCCGGGTCGCGGCGCAGCAGCATGCCCTTGGCGAACGACAGCTTGTCGCCGCTCTGCCGCGGCAACACGTGCAGGTGGATGTGGAACACGCTCTGAAATGCGGCCTTGCCGTCGTTGATCGCGATGTTGTTGCCGTCGGCGTGCAGCCCGGACTGGCGCGCGGCCCGCGCGATGCGCTGGCCGATGGTCGCCATGTCGGCGACGGTCTCCGGCGGCGTGTCGGTCAGGTCGACGGTGTGGCGCTTGGGGATGACCAGGGTGTGGCCGCGGGTGAACGGCCGGATGTCGAGGATGGCCAGGTAGTCGTCGTCCTCGTAGATGCGGATGGCCGGGGCCTCACCGGCGACGATGGCGCAGAACACACAGGACATCCCGCCACGTTAGCCGGGTGACCGTCAGACGTTCTCCTTCGCCCACTCGGCCAGCCGGCGGTCGCGCTCCTCGGGCGAGACCTCCTCGACGCGGGTCATCACCGTCCAGCGGTGGCCGAACGGGTCGAGGATCGAGGCGAAACGGTCGCCGGTGACGAAGGTCTGCGCGGGTTCGCGGATCGTGGCGCCGGCCTCCTCCGCCCTCGCGACGACCGCATCGGCGTCCGCGCAGTACAACCCGATCGAATGGGTGGCGGACCCGTCGGGTCGGGCGCGGCGATCTGGTACGCCTCGTGCGGGTCGCCCAGCTGGAGGCGGCCGTTGCCGAAGTCCAGCTCGGCGTGCGCGACGGTGCCGTCCGGGCCGTCCATCCGGTCGACGAGCTTGGCGCCGAACACCGAGACGTAGAAGTCGATCGCGGCGGCGGCGCCGTCGATGCACAGGAACGGGGTCAGGCTGGTGTAGCCCTCCGGGATTGGTTTGACGCTCATGTCGGCCAGCATCGTCGGCCGATGGCGGATACGAATTGGAGATTCGCGACATCCGCTGCATCCTTGCAATGCGCGAAATCCACGTCAGGGCTCGACGTTTCGGGCCCTGACGTGGACCTCGGTGGCAGACCGAAGCGACGCCAGCCGATGTTTCGGCGCCGCTTCGGCCTACGTCTAATCAGCCAACCTTGTTGCTGCTGTTGTTTCCGTTGTTGCTCGAAGTGTTGTTGTTCGAGTTGTTGTTGGACTGGTTGGCGTTGGCATTGGCGTTGGTACTGGTGCTCGCGTTGCCGCCGGTTGCCGCGCCGCCGTTGGCGCTACCGCTGCTGGCGGTGCCGTTGGTGGTCGCGGACCCGGCATTCGCGTGGCCGCTATTGGTATCGCCGGCGGTGGCTTCGCCGCCTTCACCGTCGCCGGCCTCCTGATCGATATCTCCGCCGCCGTCGATCTCTGTATCGCCGCCGACGCCGACGGCGGCCGTGGTGCCGTTGGTGCCGCCGGTGGGGTCGGCGGAGGTATTTGTGGTCTGGGTGCCCGTGCCTTGACCGCTACCGAGCAGGCCGAGGCCGAGTCCGACGTCAATGGGGACGGCTATCGGGACGCCGACGCCGCCGGTCGCCACCGGAATGGCTGCCCCGCCCAGAGCCCAGCCGTTGCCGAGGCCGAGGCCGCCGAGCGATGCGCCGAGGTTCGAACCGCCGATACCCCCAAGCGCGAGCGCCGGATTGAGGCCGACGGCTGTCGACAGTGCCGACCCGCCGACCGGTATACCGAGGTCCAAAGCGGTGCTGGCCCCCAGTCCGCCGACGGCCAGGCCGCCGAGCGCCGGGGCGAGACTGATCGGCGTTGCCGCCCGCGAGGACGGGGCTGAGGATCGGGACGTTCAACTGGCCGTTGAGGATATTGCCATTGCCGCCACCGGCCTGGTTGGTACTGCCGTTGCCGTTGCTTCCGACGATCACGTTGGCGCTCTGACCGCTGAAGATCCACCAGCCCTCGCCACCGGTGGTGTTGGTGTCGGCGTTGGCCATTGGCCCGGCCAATGCGGCGAGGACGCCGAATCCAGCTGTGCTTCCGGCGATGGCGCTGATCGCGACTGCGCGACTGATCTTGGCTTTCCGCGAATCTCGCGGCCTGGTGTGATTACTCATCTTTCCTTGTACTCCTTGTGTGTATTGCTGTGATTGCTCGTTTGTACTGACGTATAGTGTTGCTGCAGTGCGACTTTCAGCATCACTGCCGCTGGCAGTCACCTCATCCGCACCTCCCCGAGAATCTCCCGAAGTCCGCTATTGGCCGCCATCGCCGCCACCGCCGTCCATCGGTGCCGCCGCCGTCGCCGTTCGCCTGGCCGTCGCCCGTGTCATTCGTGGGGTTGCTGCCCGTGTCAGTGGACGACGGTGGGGGGCTCTCGGGGCCGCTGGGAGCGGGAGTCTCGTTGGTTGTCGGGATTGTCGTGGTTGGCGTTGTCGTTCGAGCCGGCCGGGACGGTTTCGCCAGAAGTGAGATCGCTTCCGCTCGACTCGTTTTCGCGCAGGGCGGTGATGTCCAGATCGGTGTCGTTCGAGCCGACAGTCACGGGATCGGGGGTCTGCTGGTCGCTTGTAGCGGTGACGGTCGAGCTGTGCCGGTAGGGCTGGGACCGACGTTCACCTGGTTGTTGATGATGTTGCCGGATCCGCCGGCGACCTGGTCGGTCTGGCCGTTGCCGATGGTGCCCGTGACCACGGTGCCAAGACCGCCGCGGCCGGTTATCACGGTGTCGCTGTTGTTGCCATTTTCGATCGAAGCGTTGGTGGTAGCCGTGTTGTTGCTGACGTTTCCGCCGCCCCAGCTCCACTGGGGGTTGAAGATGTTGGACGACGAAGAGGCCGAGCTGGAATGTGTTGCCGTTGCCCCCGCCGAACAGGAAATTGCCGAACAGGCCGAGCCCGATGTCGGTTTGGCTGTAGTTGCCGTTTCCGGCGGCAAGATTGGTGGTAGCCGTGTTGTTGCTGGCGTTCCCGCCGATGCTGAACTGCGGGTTGAAGATGTTGCCGGAGAACAAGGAGAACTGGACTGTGTTGCCGTTGCCCATCGCGGCGCCGAACAAGGGCAGCGCCACCGGCGCCCACCACCTGGCTGTTGTTGCCGTTGTTCATCGCGACATTGCTGATGGTCGTGTTGGTGCTGACGTTGGGCCCGAGGCTGAACTGCGGGTTGAAGATGTTGTAGGAGAAGAGATTGATCTGGGTAACGTTGCCGTTGCCGGCAGCCGCCGCGCCCCGAAGTTGAGCTCAAAGTCCAAGAGCTGATTGATGATTGCGTTGCCCAAATTGGCCGCGATGTTGCCGATACTCAGGTTGTTGCTGGAGTTGCCGTCGATGCCCCGAACTGAGGGTTGAAGATGTTGCCCTCGAAGATGTCGATCCGAGTCGTGTTGCTCTCCCCGTCGACAGTGGGGCCGGGCAGCAGGATGGTCAGCGCCCCTGCCGTCGGGGTGCCCGCGGCGCCAATCGCGAGTGCGGCGCCGCCCGCAGCGACAGTGCGCGTGAGCGCTGGCCCGTCGCCTTCGTGGCTTCCTGTGGGCACCGGCCTTCTTGCGTAGACGTCGGCTAGCGGCACTGCGATCCGGAACCATCGGCGTTCCTCTCCTACTTGCGATGGAGACACTAGATCTTTGCTGACAGGTGTGTCAAGCATCACACTCCGATAACACGGCGCAGAGATGTGACGAGATTTGGCAAACCACCACTGACGAGGCGGGCCTCGTCTTAGGCGATTATTATGCGACAAGATCAGTGCAAGATCTGACCTGCATTGATATCAATACGCCGCAGTATGGATTTCTAAGACTGCATCTTGATTAAAATTTACGATGCGTGAAGTGCAAATATTGGCGGTAAGCGTAATTTTTGAGATCAAATCGTTAAATTATCGAATGCGCAATTAACTGGATATTGCCGAAATGTGTGCTGCCGAACCCCGGGCAGCCGCCGCGCGTCTCGGCTCCGGCCCGTGGCTACGCTGACCGGCATGCACGACGATCCAGACCCAGACGATGCAGGCGCGGACGAGTTCGAAGACGATGACACGGCGGTGGAGGACGAAAACGCACACACGATTTCGATTCGTCGCGCAAGCGGC
The DNA here is from genome assembly GCA_963766945.1 of uncultured Actinomycetota bacterium. Lineage (GTDB taxonomy): Bacteria > Actinomycetota > Actinomycetes > Mycobacteriales > Mycobacteriaceae > Mycobacterium. Next base: position 120,169 of record CAVYCT010000027.1, on the reverse strand, counting down.
GAAGAGGTCCTCACTATCTGGTCGCCGAGCGAGGAGTGGAGCGTTTATTTGCAGCCGGGCGGCGGGATGACGAACGCATTTGTCGGCACGCCGAGTGACCCGATTGTCTGGGTGAACTCCAATGACGATCGGCAGATTGAGCGCGACGAAGACGGCACCTACGTCATCCGGCTCGACTAGGCGTTTCGTAGCCTGACTTCGTGGACGCCCGCAGAGCCGAGACACCGTCTGACGCGGTGCGCGGCGTCGTCGGCCGGGCAGGCACCACGTCGGTGTTCGACCTCGACAGGTGGGCCCCGTCCGATGCGGCGAGCCGGTTCGTCGAGCACTTCTGGTCGGTCCAGTGGGATCTCCGCGGCCAGGATCCGTTCGACAGCACCGTGATCACCTTCCCCTCCATGCACATCACCCACGAGTGGGGTGAGGACGGCCCCCGGCATGGCTTCGCGATTGCCGAACACCCTGCAGCACGGCGTGGTGGAGCGGGTGTTCCACACGACCATCAGTGAGCGCGGTGCGGTGGTCGGCGCACGCTTCCGGCCGGGCGGCTTCGCTGCGCGGTTCGACTGTGACGCGGCTGCGTTGACGGGGCGGGTCGCGCCCGTCGACGACGAACTCTTCGGTGGTCCAATCCATCTCGAGGACGACGTGGCGGCGGCGTCCGCGCGGCTGGATGAGCTTATCGGCTCGTACGCGGATGAAGGCGACGATACGTATGTGGAGCTGAGCGGACTGGTCGACAGGATTCGAGACGACGGTCGGCTGCATCGGGTGGAGCAGGTGATGGATCATTCGCCGTGGGGCGCGCGCACCACCCAGCGGGTGTTCCGCCGCTACGTCGGCGTGCCGGTCAAATGGGTGCTGTGCCGCTATCGGCTGCAGCAGGCCGCCCTCGAGATCGAGAGCCATCCAGACGTGGACTTCGCCGACCTCGCGGTCCGGCTCGGCTGGTATGACCAGGCACACTTCATCAACGACTTCCGTTCGATGCTCGGCAGCACGCCGGGTGAATACGCCGAGCAGACACGGCAGTTAGGGATTGCACATGGACGATCGCGAACTCGCCTTCGCCGGCGCTGCCCAGCAGGCCCGGATGCTCGCCGACGGCATCCGTCACCGCGCCGGCACTGCTCGACGTCTACCTGGAGCGCATCGCGCGCCTGGATCCCGAACTGCGGTCCTACCGCGTGGTGCTCGCCGAGAGCGCGCGGCGCGAAGCGCAGGCCGCACAGGCCCGCCTCGATGCCGGCGAACGGCTGCCGCTGCTGGGCGTGCCGATCGCGATCAAGGACGACGTCGACGTGACCGGCGAGGTGACGACGTTCGGCACCGCGGCGCACGGGCCCGCCCGCACGGAGGACGCCGAGGTCGTCCGGCGGCTTCGCGCGGCAGGCGCAGTCATCGTCGGCAAGACGGCGGTGCCCGAGATGATGATCTGGTCGTTCACCGAGACGCTCGCATTCGGGGCGACGCGCAATCCGTGGAACACCGACTTCACGCCCGGCGGCAGCAGCGGCGGCAGCGGCGCGGCGGTCGCCGCCGGCCTCGCGCTCGATGGCGTTGGGGTCCGACGGCATGGGATCGATCCGGATTCCCTCGACGTGGTGCGGCCTGTTCGGCATCAAGCCGCAACGGGACCGCGTGCCGCTCGCGCCGCACGACGACGCGTGGAACGGCCTGAGCGTCAACGGCCCGATGGCGCGCACGGTCGAGGACGCCGCGCTCTTCCTGGACGTGACGAGCGACGAGACCGGGTTCGTCGCGGCCGCGGCGAAGGAGCCCGGGCGGTTGCGGATTGCGTTGAGCACCAAGGTGCCTCCGCTGCTCACGGCCCGCGTCGCCAAGGCCCAGCGGTCGGCCGTCGAGGAGGCGGCTGCGCTGTTGCGAGAGCTCGGACACGAGGTGGTTGTTCGCGATCCGGACTATCCGGCCGCGGCTGTGTACGGCCAGGCGCTGCCACGATATTTCCGCGGGGCGTACGACGATGTGCAGACGTTGCCTCATCCCGAGCGGCTCGAGGCCCGCACCCGCAACTTCGCCCGGATAGGCGGCTTGATCTCGGATCGGTGGATGAACAGGATCAGAGCCGCCGAAAGTGAAGTCGCCGAACGTATTCAGTCGATCTACGACGACGTCGACGTGGTGATCACGCCGGGTACGCGCGACGGGGCCGTCGCGCATCGGCGCTTATCAGCGGCGCGGCGCGATATCGACTCTGGCGCTTGGTGGCGCGCGCGGGTTCCGTTTCAGGCGATGTTCAACGTGACGGGTCAGCCCGCGGCCGTTGTGCCGTGGGGGCGCGACGGTGACGGTGTGCCGACATCAATCCAGTTGGTCGGCAGGCCGTTCGACGAGGCGACGCTGCTGTCGTTGAGCGCTCAGATCGAGAAGGCCAGGCCGTGGGCGGGCAACCGCCCGCCGGTTTCCTAGCCTTCCGCGGCATGGATTCATTTACCCTGGCGGTGTCGTGGTTCTCTCGGGAATAGTCGCTGTCCCGCGCCTGTGCAAACTATCCCGATCGGCCTGTTTATCCGCGCTGATGCGCATTCTTTCGCCGCGGCCAATACGTGCACGGCTAAGTACGGCAAGTTTGTCGGGAAATACATCCGCTAAGCGTGTTTAGAGAACGCTTATTCAGGCCCTTCGAGACAGGTAGTCGACTACGCAAGACCATGCCCGGTTGTCGGTGCGACCCTCGCCAGGCGAGGCAAAAGCCTTTGGCAACAAGGAGTTCCGCATGGGGACATGACGGGGTAAATCGAAAGGAACGATCATGGCAGCACGCCCAACAATTCAGGTCGGTTCGACGGGAAACGCGGTGAAAGACGCGCAAAAGGCACTTCTGGACCGCGGTTACCAGGTGGGGCCGCCGGGGGTCGACGGAATTTTCGGGATGCACACTCTGCGCAGCGTTCTGAATTACCAGGACGACCGACGCGCAGGCAATTACCAAGCCCACTCCTATCCGTTGGTCGTGGACGGGATCATCGGTCCGCAGACCTGGGGGCGGCTGGTTCCCGACACGGTCAAGAAGGGGAGCAAGGGCACCGGAGTGCGGCTGGCGCAGAGCATCCTCAAGGACTCCGGCTGGCCTGCCTGGGATCCGGGCCCAGTCGATGGCGATTTCGGTGATCAGACCGAGCTGGCGGTGTCGAACTTCCAAGCAGACGTCGGCATCACGAAAGACGGGATCGTCGGCCCCCAGACGTGGCTCGCCATGTGGAGTTGAGTCCAGTTCAAGCGAGGTCCAGGCGGTCGACTCCTCATGTCATCGCCTGGGCCATCGCCATGTGCCCCTCAAATCCTAAGTCTGCAGCCATCTTTCGGTAGCGGTCGCGGTAGTCCGCGATATGTAGCGTCCTCACCTCGGGCTTGCGCCATCAGTGACCGCATTCGCAGTAGCCAGATCTCGTACAGGACTAATCCCGGGTCCATCGGCATCGGCGGCCACCCGGTCAATCGCTGCCTGTGCGTCGTCGAGATCGCCGTGTGCGCCGCGGCCGCAGCAACGCCTCGACGAGGGTGTCGGTGACCATCGGGTCCACATCAGCGCCGCCACCGTTCGACTCCTCCTCGACGGCGGCCCGCGAAAGCTCGATGGCGCCGTCGAGGTCACCCTGTCGCGTCCGGTCGGAAGCGACGATGGCGTCGATGAGCGGTATCGCGGTCCTGGAATGACGCTGCCGCAGCGCGGATTCGCGAACTCGCGTCAGGAGTTCAAGGCCCTGCGCGCGCGAATCTCCGCCGCGATAAACCAGGGCAATGCCCAAGTTGCTCTGGGCCAGGCCGAGGGCAATGTCCTCACCGGATTGCTCTGCCTGGGACAATGTTTCGGTCATCTCTCGCACCAACGCCTCGGTTGGCTGCAGAACACTGCGTGCAAGATCGGCACGGCGTACGCGTAGTACATGGCGCCTGCGCGGGTAACCGGCTCCGCCGTCTTTGCCATTTCTACGGCTTGCTCAGCGTCGTCCTTCCAACCGCCGATCCCGAGGCACCAGCGGGCCGAGACTCCGGAACGAAATGGCGAGTGTCAACGGGGAGCTGGTCGCAAGTCTGACCTCCTCTTGTGGCGTCGCCGCCGGCCAGGTCAATAGCGCGCTGGGCCAGCCGCAGAACCTCGCAGCACCTCTGCGGTTTCATGTTTGACTGATATCGGTACCGAAATGAGGGCCAGCGTCAGCTCAGGATCGTCGATCGTCTCGAGCAGTCGGACCTGTTCGTCGGCAAGGGCGGAGGACTCGCGTCGGCGCGCGTCGAATGACTGCTCCATAATCGGCCCCGACATCGCAACCGCCAGCGACCGATGATCATCCGCGGCGAGGCACAGATCACGGAGTTCGTCGAAGCCAGAGGAGAATCCGCTGCCGCTTATCCGGAATCCGGTCGCGCACAGTAGGGTTCGAGGTGCGATACGCATTGCCAGCCGATCCGGGTCATCTTCGGGGAGCCGATCGGCGACCTGCTGCGCTCTGCGCCAACTCCTCATTGCGGCGCTGTTGTCGCGGTAGTTGATCCACGACGCCGCGCGCATGTGCCAGTCGAAAGCCGCACGCAGATCGCCAGCGGCCTCGAAATGCTCGGCGATCATCGCCGCGTCGGCGTCCCCTGATCCGGACCCACGATCGTTCGATCATCGACGCGAGTCGCCGATGTAGTTGGGCGCGGTCGGACTTGAGCTGTGATTCGTTGGCAACTGCCCTGATCAGTGGATGGCGGAATGCGTACTCGGCGCGCGGGCCGAACCTCACCTGGTCGACGAGTTCTGCAGAAACGAGTGGCGCCAAATCGGGTTCGTCGATCAGTGCGGCGAGCAGCTCGAGGTCGAAGCGGGATCCGATGGCCGCCGCGGCATTCAACGTCCGCTTGGCATCGGGATCAAGACGGTCGATGCGGGCGCCGATGGTGGCGTGCAGCGTGGCAGGCACATCGGCGTCTTCGACGTCGCCTCGCGCAGAGTAGGCACCGGGTGCGCCGTGAAGTACGCCACGCTCGGCTAGGTCGCGCACCAACTCCTCGGCGAAGAACGGATTGCCTCCCGCGCGTTCGGCCACCCGTGCGGCCAGGTCACCGACCTTCGGATCCGTTCCCACCAGCTGCGCGGTGAGCATTTCCGCTTGTGCATCGCTCAGTGGCCGTAGCGCTATCGTCTGCGCCCCGACGATCTGACTCAATGGGCCTCGGTACTCGGGCCGATAGGTGATCAACGTCAGTGCCGGGATCTGGGGGACGACCGTCAGGAAGTCGGCAAGCAGCGACTCGCTGGCCTCATCGATCCAGTGCGCATCCTCGATCACGTACACCGTCGGGTCCGGGCGGGCGAGCGCCGCGGAGTTGATCAACGCGGTCAACCTCCGCCGTCGCGCATCCGGCGCGATCTCGGGCAAGCTCGGCAGCGGTGTCCCGGATGCCCAACAAGTCCTCCAGGAGAACGAGGTCCTCGGGGTCGGCATCATTGAACTGATCACGAAGATGACGACGGGCCGTGTCGGTGTCGAGTTCGGCCACTCCCATTCCCGCTCGCAACAGCCGGGCGACCACGTGAAACGGGATGTCGCTGGTATGTGACTCGCAGTAGGTGCTGACCACCTCGACGCTGTGGTCGTCCGCGATCGCAGTTGATTCGCGGACCAGTCTGCTCTTGCCGATGCCCGGCGGCCCGACGACGGTCAGGACACAGCCCGCTCCTCCCATAGCCTCATCGAGGATCGCCGTGATGGTGTTGAGTTCCCAGCTGCGTCCGACCAGAGCCGACTCGGTGCGACGTGACGGCCGGGCCTCGCCGATGGCCAGCAGCCGGTGGGCGCGCACCGGCTCGTCGCTCCCTTTTATCCGGACGAACTCTGGATCACTGAGCACCACAGCGTTCTCGACCAGCCGTGCCGTCGACTCGCTGAGCATCACGCCGCCGGGTGGGGCGACGGACTCCATGCGCTGAGCCATGCCGACCTGTTGCGCCGATTGTCGTGTAATTGCCCGCGCCGGAGCCGATTTCACCGGCGATCACCTGGCCGGAGTTCAGCCCGATCCGCAGTTGCAGTGTGGTGCCGACGTCCTTCTGAATATCCAGAGCTGCCAGGCAAGCACGGAAAGCGTGGTCTTCCAGTGTGGTTGGCGCGCCGAATACCGCCATGATGCCGTCGCCGGTGAACTTGTCGACCGTTCCGCCGTAGCGTTGCACGATGGCCGCCGACCGATCGAACAGCTCGGCCATGAGCTCGCGCAGCCGTTCGGGGTCGAGCGTCGACGCCAGGTCCATCGATCGGACGACATCGGCGAACAGAACGGTCACCTGCTTGTACTCGGCGGCAGGCGCCCCGATCTGCGCACCGCACGCGTCGCAGAACCGGGCACCATCGCGCGGTGCTGCACCGCACGCCCGGCATATCGCTACCGCCGCCATCCGACCCCTCGGTGTTCGCATTTCTGCTGACCTGAGGATAGGGGCAGCGGATGCCCGCGGGACCGTTATTGACGTGCGGTTATCGCATCCCGCCACGCCGCCAGCTTGTCCGCGTAGCGCATCGTCTGGGCGGGGCTCGTCGATGGCAGTCGCCGATAATGCAGATCCGGCGCGGTTCGGACTAATCGGTTGAAGTTCTTCTCGGCGGCGGCACCGTTGAACAAGACCCTTGCGATGTCCGGGTGCCTGTCGAACAGCTTTCCAAATTCGTTGGCCACCATGCTGTCCGGTTCCACGGCCGAGTCCAGGCTGCCCGGGCGCCTGCATGACTTCAGCACATCCCACACCGCGATTCCGTTGGCGTGAAGCGCGGCCGTGCGCTCGTCGTACGGATCGTCCGCCGCGAACCCGAAGATCTCACCGGTGATCCGCCAGAACGCATTGCGGGGATTGCCGTAGTACTGCTGCGCGGCCAACGACATCACGCTGGGCATGTTGCCCAGCACGAGGGTGTGTGCACCTTCGCCGATGATGGGCGCGAATCCATGCAGAAGCTGCGTGGCCATGACGCGAATATCGCACGCGGCGTCGGTATACGTTGAGCCGGTGGCCGAAGACTTCGACATCGAGGCGTCCGGTCTGCTCGACGGTCTCGAAGGCAACGCCCGCGCCGAGCGTGCCGAGCTCATCGACTGGCTGCTGGACGAGGGGTTCACCGTCGAACAGATCCATGGTGAGGTTTCGCCGATGCTGTTGCCCGCGGGCCGCATCGTCGGAAACGACGGAGACCACGTCTCGGCGCGCCAGATCTGCGACGAGACCGGCATCGATCTGGAACTGCTGAAGGCGATGCAGGCCGCACTCGGCCTGCCAAGGGCCGATGATCCGGACGCGATCGTTCACCTGCGCGCCGACAGTGAAGCGGCCGCACGCGTGAGGCTCTTCATGGACATGGGCCTGAACCGCGAGCAAGTGATCGCTGTGGCCCGGGTCCTCGGGCATGGCCTCGCGCAGACGGCCGAAGCCATGCGCGAAGTCGTCCTCGAGGCGGTGCTGGCCCCCGGCGCGTCCGAACTCCAGCTTGCGAAGGCCTACGAGGTGCTGGTGCGACAGGTCTCGCCGCTGCTCGGTCCGCTGTGCGACGACGTCCTGCGCGTACAACTGCGCCATACCCTGGAAACCGAAGCGGTCAGCGCCGCCGAACGTGCCGCGGGGGTGCTTCCCGGCGCGCGCACCATCGCCGTGGCATTCGCCGATCTCGTCGGTTTCACTCGACTGGGTGAGGCGGTTCCACCGGAGGAGCTGGAGAACCTCGCCAACCGGTTGACGACCATGGCGCACGATGTCGTCGAGCCGCCGGTCCGGTTCGTCAAGACGATCGGAGACGCGGTGATGCTCGTCAGCACCGACCCGATCGCACTGTTGCGCACGGCGCTCGAACTCCTCGATGCAGCGGAGAAGTACGACGACTTTCCTCAACTGCGCGTCGGCCTTGCCTACGGCGCCGCCGTGAGCCGGGCGGGGGACTGGTTCGGCAGCCCGGTGAACCTGGCCAGTCGCGTGACGGGCGTCGCCCGGCCGGATTCGGTGCTGGTTGCCGAAGCCGCCCACGAGGCGATCGGATCCGCGGACGGGTTCTCGTGGTCGTTCGCGGGGGGCCGCCATCTCAAGGGCGTGAAAGGAGAGGTCAAGCTGTTCCGCGCCCGACGAGCGGAAGCCTGACATTCTCGCACCGGCCGTTGCCGTAGGTGGTTTACCATCCAGGCATGAACCGGGCAGCCAGGGTTCTTTGGATGGTGTTGACCGTTGCGCTGACGGGCGTTGCGGGCGCGAGCACCGCGCACGGCCAGCCGCCTCCGCCGGGCGTTCTTTGCAATTACACGCTGTCACCGCCGCAGGTGACCCAGGTCTCCGGCACCGACATGGTCACCGCCACGCTTGACACCCGTCGGATGCGCGGGCGCCTTCAGGCCCTATCTCAGCGTGGCGTGCGTGCAGCCCCAAGGCGAGTCACCGCAATGCACGCAGGCCCGCGGCACGGATGTCGCCCAGGTCTTCACGCCATATCGCCCTGGCGCGACCTACATCTCGTCGGGCAGGGGACTGGGCACCTTGTTCAACGACGCGCCGGAACCGAACTGGCAGGTACTCGGTCCCGTCAGCGCGACCCTGTAGCCCGTGCGCGGCGCCAAGATCCTGATCACCGGTCCGACCGGCCAAGTCGCCACCCCTGTCGCGAAGGCCATGGCGGCCGACAACGAAGTCTGGGGCATTGCCCGCTTCACCGATACCGCCGCACGTGAAGCCCTCGAAAAGGCCGGGGTTCGATGCGAGATGGTCAACCTCGCCGGAGGCGATTTCACCGGCATCCCGACCGACTTCGAATACGTCATCAACTTGGCCGTCGCCAAGAGCGGCAGGTGGGACAAGGATCTCGGTGCCAACGCTGAGTCGGTCGGCCTACTCATGGCGCACTGCCGCGGCGCGAAGGCCTTTCTTCACTGCTCATCGGGGGCCGTCTACGATCCGCCCGACGACGAACCCCGGAACGAACGTGCGGCACTTGGTGACAACCACAAGCCTTTGCTCCCAACGTATTCCATCTCCAAGATCGCGGGGGAGGTCGTCGTGCGGACGATGGCGCGAGCTCTCGGCGTGCCCAGCACCATCGCCCGCCTCAACGTTCCGTACGGCGACAATGGCGGCTGGCCGTTTTTCCACATGGAGATGATGTTGGCGGGCGCGCCGATCCCCGTCCCGCCTGGCGGGCAGGCCCGCTACAACCTGATGCACGAAGACGACATCATCGCGACCATCCCCAAGCTGTTGGAGATGGCGTCGGTGCCAGCGACCACAATCAACTGGGCCAGCGCCGAACTGGTCAGCATTCAGCAGTGGTGCACGTACCTCGGTGGCCTCGTCGGCACGGAACCCACCTTCGAGGAGAGCGAACAAGCGTTGCGCGGCAACCCACTTGACGTCGACGCGCATGCGCGAGCTCATCGGCGACACCACGGTGGACTGGCGTGATGGGTTACGCCGAATGGCGGCGAAGTTCCATCCGGAGCTGGTCGGCTAGGTCTTTCGCGCGGCTCCGACGAACATCATTCCGCCGAGTCGACGCTCGATCGTGCCGGTGCCGTGCAGTCCATGACGCGCCAGCTCGGCAGCGAAGTCGTCTGCCTCGAAACGGTTTTCGCGCGGATGATCGGTCAATGTCCGCGACAACCACTGTTCGAGGAAGGTGCGGGGTACCTCCTCGAACAAGCAGCAATCCACCGGTTCGAAGGACTCGGGCGATCTCGGCGATCGAGTCTTGCCATTCGGGCACATGGTGGATGATCCCGAAGTCGACGACAGCGTCGACGGACCCCGACGCCTGGTCGATGGAGCAGACATCGCCGACGGACAACGACACCGGTCGCCCGTGCAGTCGCCGTTCGGCCAACGCGACCATGGACTCGTCCAGATCGAAGGCGGTCACGCGCTCCGCGCCGAGCCGATCGAGGATCACCTCCGAGCCGACGCCGCGGCCACATCCGACCTCCAGCACGTGCTGGCCGGACAATGCTCCGCCGGCAAGTCGCCGGAACCACGCCGCCTCGCGGTGGTGTTGGTGCGCGGCGCGCACCGGGTTGTTCATCAGTGCACGCTCGACAGAGTTGAGCTTCATGTAGCGGAACGTACCCCCGGAGGGTATGGCCCGAAAGGTCTACCTTCCCGCGCGCATGGCAGCATCTGCGACCATGCGCGTTCTGGTGCAACGGGTCACGTCGGCAGCGGTCCGGGTGGATGGCGAGGTGGTCGGAGAGGTCCGGCCCGACGGGCAGGCGCTGCTGGCGCTTGTCGGGTTCACACATGACGACGATGCGGGCAAGGCCGGACGCATGGCCGAAAAGCTCTGGCAGCTACGCATTCTCGACGACGAGAAGTCCGCGAGCGATGTCGGTGCGCCGATCCTGGTCGTCAGCCAGTTCACCCTCTACGCCAACACCGCCAAGGGGCGACGGCCCGCCTGGAACGCCGCCGCGCCACGTGCCGTTGCCGAACCGCTTGTCACGTCGTTCGCCGAAGCGTTGCGCAGCCTCGGTGCGCAGGTGGAAACCGGCGTCTTCGGCGCGGACATGCAGGTCGAACTGGTCAACGACGGCCCGGTGACGGTGCTGCTGGAGATGTGAGTGTCAGTGCGCCGTCGCGACCGGGGGGATGCCCTCGGACGGCTGGACGATGACGAAGCCCTGGCCGTAGAACGAGACCTGGACCGCCTCGCCGGAACCGCGACCGATCAGCGCGCCCGCCTTGAAGCTCGTCTTCAGCTGCGTCTGCAGGTTCGCCGACCACGCGACGACGGCATTGGTGTCGGCGAACGTCGGCGCCTCCGCCGCGTTCAGCACCACCGGTGGGCCGTCGGTGGTCAGCGCCACCCAGCCGGTGCCGCGCAACGTGGTGTTGAACAGCCCGCCCGTCGCGATGCTGCCGCCCTTCACCCGCTCGATGTTCCAGTCCAGGCTCGAGGAGAACGCCAGGACGTTCTTGCCGCTGATCGACAGGCCCGAGTTCGACAGGTTCAGCAGATGCACGTCGTATGCGCGCTCGGCGAGGAACACGTCGCCTTGCCCCTGGCATCGCATCAACGGCAGGCCCTCACCGGTCAGCGCCTTCTTGATGAACTTCGACGCGCCGCCGCCCTCGAAGGCGAAGTCCACGTTGCCCTGGTAGGCGACCATCGCCCCCTGCCGCGCCATGAACGGTTCACCGAGTCGGACGCGCAGCAGCTTCGAGTTCTGGTTCGCTATCGGCTTCGCCTCTTTCTCGCTGAACCTGCCGTCGACCAAATCGCCACTGATACCGGCGAAACCATCGCCGGACGGCTGGCCGGCGGCGGCCTGGGGTGGCCCGCCCTGCGGTTGAGCCTGGGCCGCCGCTCCAGGAGCGCCGCCGCCCATCGGGGCCCGCCCGACCTGGCCTTGATGAGAGACCTGATCGGTCCAGCGCTGGCCGTCGAACCAGCGGTACTCGTATCGGCCCTCGGGATCGGGTTGCCAGCTTCCAGGTCCTGTTCCAGTCATGGCACCCAACCTAGCCGGGCGACGATCAAGCGGCGAGGAACGAGCCGCGTTGTGGGGCCCCACGCGAAGCGTAGGGGAGGCCCGGCCCGAAACTCAGGTCAACGACTGGCATTCTTGTCCCATGGCAAAGGAAATCGATCGCGCACGGGCGCAGGGCGCCCTCGCGGTCATCAAGCAGCACCCCGGCATGGTGCTGTTCGTCGCGTCGCCGGCGATCGTCGCGGTGGTCCTGGTGTGGTGGCTGGTCAGTCCGACACTGGCGGTGGGACTGCTGATCGGGCTGCTCGTCGGTGGCTGGATGCTTTCTCCGTAAGCGCGACTAGCGCCCGTCTGACTCTTCTGGACTGTTCGCCTGCGGTGAACGCCGTCCCATCAGGGTTGTAACGGTGTAATCATGTAAGCATGAGACACCATCACCCCCACGGCCGACGATCCGGCCGCCCCGGCGGCTGGCAGCAGGCCGAGCAACCCGATGCCAGCGACGCCGCCGATTGGATCGCAGGCCGCCTGCCCGACAGCTGGTTCGCCGGCGACCCGACGGTCGTCGTCGACCGCGAGGAAATCACCGTCATCGGCCGGCTGCCCGAGCCGCGAAGGCTCGGAAGGTCAGGAAAGCGAGGCGCACGCGTCGGGCCGAGTCGCGCGGTTCCGCGAGGAGACTCGAGGCGAGCGCATGCGGATCGCCGACGAGGCCGAGAACCGCTACGGCCGCAAAGTGGCCTGGGGCGTAGAAGTCGGTGACGCGGCATCGCCCGAGCGAATTCTGTTCACCCACATCGCCGTACCGGTCATGACGCGGCTGCGCCAGCCGGAGCGACAGGTGCTCGACACGCTAGTGGACGCCGGCGTTGCCCGGTCCCGGTCGGACGCACTGGCGTGGTCGGTCAAGCTTGTCGGCGAGCATGCCGACGAGTGGCTGGGCAAGCTGCGCGAGGCGATGCGCAACGTTGACGACCTGCGCGCCGAGGGCCCGGAGCTCTAAACGCGTTTGACGCCGACGTAGGACGAGTTCAATGCCGACGTCTGCGACAGCGGGTCGATCGGCCCGCCGTCGATGAGCAGATTTCGGTTGACGCCGTAGGACTCGGGCGCGCTGCGGCCGTGCGGGTCGAAAACCCGTGAGCCCCAGCCGTGGTCGACGATGATCACGCCGCGCCGCGGCCGGTCGCTGACCGTCGCGGCCAACTCAATGGCGCCCGACCTGTGAGAACACCTTGACCCGATCGCCGTCGCGCACGCCAAGCGCGGCGGCGTCGTCGGGATGGATGACGACCTCACTGCGCTTACCCGACGGGTGCAGGCCGGGCAACTCGTTGAGCCAGGAGTTCATCGAGTGCCGGTTGCGCCGGTTCGACATCTGGAACGGGTAGCCTTCCGGCGCAACGGGATGCGGGTCGGCGAGGAGTTCCCTTGTCCTCGAGACGAATTCGGGCGGTGCCGCGTGCACCTTCTTGTCGGGCGTTCGCAGCGCGTCCTTGAAATGCCCGAACTCCCGCGGGCCCAGCACCCAGCCGTGCGGGTGCGCCTTTACGTCGCGCCATTTGATCCTGTGGCCGTTGAACTTTCGCCCGGTCGCGACGACCAGCCGGTCGATCCAGTGCGGGCCGAACTCGAGGCTGGGCCTGCGTGTCAGTCGGGCCGCCCGACGGGTGGCCTTGATGAACCCGTTCAGGCCCTTGGCGCCGAACAGCGGTTTACCCATGGCGATCGCGAGGTCGACGAACATCCGCCACTCCTGGCGTGCACCCGGCGGCGGTTCGACAACCTTCGTCCCGTACTGCAGATACGGTTCGTCGTGCATGTTGCTGGTGAACGCCAACAGGTCGTCGCGCTCCAACCAGTGCGCGGCGGGCAACAGCCAGTGCGCGTGGCGGTGGCTTTCCCGCTGTACCAAGTCGATGACCACCAACAGGTCGAGCTGTGCCAGTGCGTCGTCGAGCCTGGCCCCGTCGGGTCCGGAGATCACCGGGTTTCCGCAGTTGATCAGCATGGCCCGGATCTGTCCGCGTCCGGGAGTGGTTATCTCGTCGGGCAGCTCACTGAGCGCGTGGGCGCCTGCGACCATGTCGCGGCCCGAGAGTCGGCCCTTGTGCGGCGTCGTCTTTCACCATGCCGGACAACCGGATCGCGTCGACGTATCCCGGCTCGTATCGGCGACCGCCGGGGCGGTCCATCCGCCCGGTGATCACATTCAGGACGTGACCGAGCCACTCCGCGATCGTGCCCGCCAGGTGCAGCGACGTCCCGGTACGTGTGACCACCATCGCGCCCCGGGCGGCCGCGAAATCCCTGGCCACCTGCTCGATGTGTTCCCGGGGGATATCGCAACGCGCGGCGAGGTCGCCGATGTCCGCCTCGGCGACGAGCGCGCGCAACTCGTCCACCCCGACGGCGAGTTCGGCGCAGTCCTGCCGATGCTCGATGCCCTCGTCGAGGACGACCTTGACCATCGCCAGCAGCAGCGCCCAGTCCTGTCCGGGCCGCACCGCCAGATGCACGTCCGCCTTCTCCGCGGTCTCGGTCCGCAGTGGATCGACGACCACGATCTTCGCGCCTTGTTTCTGGCGCGCCAGCGCGCGCCGCCATCCGCCGGGAACCGTCTCCAGCCAATTCCATGCGCTCACAGCGGGATTGGTGCCGACGAGCAGGAAGTAGTCGCAGTTGTCGACGTCGGACACCGGCACCATCAGCATCGACCCGTACATCGCGGTGGCCACGACATGCAGAGCGTTCTGGTCGACGGAGCCGACGGCGTATCGGCTGTGAGTGCCGATCGCGTCCAGCCAACCGTTCATGAACACCACGTTGGACGACGAGAAGCCGGACGGATTGCCGTAATAGGCGCCGATCGCGTCGGGGCCGTCGGCGTCGATGAGCGCGTTCATCCGGGTGGCGATGTCGTTGATGGCCTCGTCCCAGCCGGCCTCGACGTAGGTGTCGCCGACGCGGCGCATCGGGTTCAGGATCCGCCGCGGATGCTCGACGACCTGATTGGCGGTGCGGCCCTTGGCGCAGAAGTCCTGCCAGGTGTGGGGGTTCTGCTTATCCGCGGCGATCTTGGTGACGCGGTTGTCCTCAACCGTCACCTCGAGACCGCACGTCGCCGAGCAGTACCTGCAGAACGTGTGGACCGTTCTGGCACCCATGCAACCATGGCAGCCATCCTGCCCGAATCGCTGCACGGCGGGTCCCGTTAAGCGCATCGCCTAAACACGCTGCGGCGTCAGGCCTTCGTCATCGCCCAGTATTCGCCGCGGCGAGCCAGCAATTCCGCATGGTTGCCCCGCTCGACGATCCGCCCCGCTTCCATCACCAGGATGACGTCGGCGTCGCGGATCGTCGAAAGCCGATGCGCGATAATGAAACTCGTCCGATCGCGGCGAAGCTCGCCCATGGCCTGCTGAATCAGCAGCTCGGTGCGGGTGTCGACCGAACTGGTCGCCTCGTCGAGGACCAGGAGCCGTGGGCCGGGCCAACACCGCGCGGGCGATGGTGATGAGCTGCTTTTCGCCCGCACTGACGTTGCCGCCGTCGTCGCTGACCAGCGTCTGATACCCGTCGGGCAGCATGTGGACGAACCGGTCGACATACGCGGCCTTGGCGGCCTCGATCACCTCGTCCTCGGTCGCATCCGGCCTGCCGTAGGCGATGTTGTCGTAGATGGTGCCGCCGAACAGCCAGGTGTCCTGCAGCACCATCCCGATACGGGATCGCAGTGACTCGCGGCTGACCGTCGAGATGTCCACGCCGTCGACGAGGATCTGACCGGAATCGACCTCGTAGAAGCGCATCAGCAGGTTCACCAACGTCGTCTTGCCCGCGCCCGTCGGCCCGACGATCGCCACGGTGCTGCCCGGCGCGGCGACCAGTGAGAGGTCCTCGATCACCGGCGTGCCGGGGACATAGCTGAAGTTGACGTCCTTGAACTCGACTCGGCCGGGCTGCCCGTCCGGTGCCTGCAGCTCGGCTGCCGGATCGGGTGACTGCTCCTCGGCGTCGAGCAGATCGAACACCCGCTCCGCGCTGGCCACTCCGGACTGCAGCGTGTTGTACATGCCTGCGACCTGCGTCAGCGGCTGATTGAACTGGCGGACGTACTGGATGAACGCCTGGATGCTGCCGAGCGTGATCTGACCCGTCGCCACCTGCAGACCGCCCACGACCGCCACTGCGACGTAACTGAGGTTGCCGATGAACGTGGTCGAAGGACCGACGAGGCCCGAGAAGAACTGCGCCCCGAAGCTGGCCTGATACACGTCGTCGTTGAACTCGCTGAATTGCTCCTGGGCGCGGGCCCGATGGCCGAACGTCTTGACGATGGTGAAACCGCTGTAGGTCTCCTCGATATGGGCGTTGAGCCGCCCGGTGTTGGCCCACTGGGCGACGAACAGGCGCGCCGACCGCCGGGCGATCACTCGCGTCGCCCACAGCGACAACGGCACGGTCACCACGGTGATCAGCGTCAGCAGCGGTGAGATGGTCAGCATCATCACCAGCACCGCGAACACGGTCAGCACCGACGTCATCAGCTGGCTGACCGTCATCGAGAGGGACGTCTGGATGTTGTCGACGTCGTTGGTGACCCGACTGAGCACCTCGCCACGCTGGCGGGAGTCGAAGTAGGACAACGGCATCCGGTGCACCTTGTTCTCGACATCCGACCGCAGCGTCACCATCGTCCGCTGCACCGCGACGTTGAGCAGCCGGAACTGCAGCCAAATCATCAGCGCGCCAATCAGATACAGGCAGAGCGCCAACAGCAGCGTGCGGCCGATAGCGGCGAAGTCGACCCCTTGGCCCGGCACGACGTTCATGCCGGACAGCAGATCGGCGAACGTGTTGTCCCCGCGTGCGCGTGCGGCCTCGATGGCCTGCTCCTTGGTCAGGCCCGCGGGCAGCTGCCGCCCGATCACGCCGTTGAACAGCAGGTCGGTTGCGTGGCCGAGGATCCGCGGTCCGATCACGCTGATCGCGATCCCGCCGACGCCCAAGAGCGATCACCGATGCCGCCAGCCCGCGCTGTGGCGTCAGCTGCTTGACCAGGCGGATCGCCGACCCCTTGAAATTGCGGGAACGTTCGGTCGGCCCCTGCACCATGCCGCGGATCGGGCGTGCCGTCGGTCCGCTCACGAGCCACCTCCGACTGCCGGCGCTCCGAGCTGCCTGTGAGTCGGCGAACTCCGCATACTCGGGGCACTGCGTCAGCAGCGTGTCGTGGGTGCCGACGCCGACGACGCGCCCGTCCTCGATGACGATGATCTGATCCGCCTGCGCCACCGTCGAAATGCGCTGGGACACAATGACCACCGTCGCACTCGCGGACGTTTCGCGCAGGGCGGTCCGTACCCGTGCGTCGGTGTGCACGTCGAGCGCCGAGAAGGCGTCGTCGAACAGGTAGATGGTGGGCCTGCGGATGACCGCCCGCGCGATGGCCAACCGTTGACGCTGACCGCCGGAGAAATTGATGCCGCCCTGGGCGACTCGCATGTCCAAACCGTCCGGATGGGCGCGGACGAAATCATCGGCGGCGGCCACCTGCAACGCGTCCCACATGTCGTCTTCGGTGGCATCGGCCTTGCCGTAGCGCAGGTTGTCCGCCACGGTGCCGGTGAACAGATAGCCGCGCTGAGGAACCAGGCCGATCGCCGACCAGAGCTGCTCGGGGTCGAAGTCGCGAACGTCGACGCCGTCGACGCGTACCGAACCGGCCGTCACGTCGTACATCCGGCAGATCAGCGATACGAGCGTGGATTTGCCGGAACCCGTGGAGCCGACGATCGCCGTCGTCGTACTCGGCTGGGCCGCCAACGAAACATCTTGGAGCACTGGGCGCTCGGCGCCGGGGTAGCTGAACGTCGCTGCCTCCAACCTGATCTCGCCTCCAATCGCCTGCGGCCGGACCGGCTGCGCGGGGCTGGTGATCTGCGGTTGGGTGGACAGCACCTCGGTGATCCGTTCAGCGCACACGCTCGCACGCGGAATGATCACGAGGATGAACGTCGCCAGCAGCACCGCCATCAGGATCTGCATGAAGTAGGCCAGGAACGCGATCAAGGAGCCGACCTGCATCTGCCCGGCGTCGATCCGCAGGCCGCCGAACCAGATCAGCGCGACGCTGGAGATGTTGATGACCAACGTGGTCACCGGCAGCATCAGCGCCTGCCAGCGGCCCGCTTCCACCACGGTGTCCGCGAGTGCCTGGTTGACGGTCGCGAATCGGTTGCGCTCGAACGGTTCACGGGCGAACGCCCGGATCACCCGGATACCGGCGAGTTGTTCGCGCATGACCCGGTTGATGTTGTCGATCAGCCGCTGCACGCGCCGGAAGATCGGCAGCAGGTGCGACACGATCCAGTAGTTGGCCACGGCCAGGATCGGCACGCTGACCAGGAGCAGCCAGGACAGCCCGGCGTCCTGGTGCACCGCCATGATGATGCCGCCAATCGACATGATCGGCGCCGTGATCAGCATCGTGCAGGTCAGCTGGACCAGCAGCTGGATCTGTTGGACGTCGTTGGTGGTGCGGGTCAGCAGTGTCGGTGCCCCGAAGCGCGCGGTCTCTTCTGCGGAGAAGCCCGTCACATGGTGAAAGATCGCCGACCGCAGATCGCGGCCGAATCCCATGCCGGATCGGGACCCGAAGTAGACCGCGCCGATGGCGCAGAGCACCTGAAGCGCGGTGACCGCCAGCATCACGCCGCCCAAGTCGACGATGGTGCGCAGGTCGCCCTTGGCGACGCCGTCATCGATGATCGCCGCGTTGACGGTGGGTAGGTACAGCGACGCCAGTGTGCTGACCAATTGGAGCGCCGCAACGGTCGCAAGCAGCGGCCGATATGGCCACGCGTACTGCCGCAGCAGCGCCCACAACATGTCGTTACTGTCGCACACCGGCCCCGGGGACTGTTCGGATGCAACGCCTGAGAATTGCCTTAAAATGCTGGTCAACCGGCATGTCGGTGGTTGACCGTCTGAGCTGCCGCTACAGTGTCGGGCGTGACCCCCACCACGCGCGCGACTCGCACGAGTCGCAAAGCCAAGGCGCTGGCCGTGGCGGCTGCGGCCATCATTCCGGTGTTTGCCGGGTGCTCGGATTCGGGGTCGTCGGATGGCGGCCCGGAGGTGCCGGACACGCACGGCGCCCGCGCAGAGCACGTCGCACGGGCCGTTCTTTCCCGAATGTGGCGGCGTCAGCGATCAGGAACTCAGTAAGCAGACCAAGCGTGCCGGGACTGGTCAACACCGCGAAAACCTCGGTGGGGTGCCAGTGGCTGTCGGGCGGCAGCATCCTGGGGCCACACTTCTCCTTCACCTGGTTTCGGGGCAGCCCGATCGGGCGCGAACGTAAGACCGAAGAGCTGTCGCGCACGAGCGTGGAGGACGTCAACATCGAGGGCCACGACGGATTCATCGCGACGGGCGACGATCCGACGCTCGGCCAGAACCTGTGCGAAATCGGCATCGGGTTCAACGACGACTTCATCGAATGGTCGATCAGCTTCTCCCAGCAGCCGTACCCGGATCCTTGCGACGTCGCCAAGGAACTGGCCCGCCAATCGATTGTGAATTCCAAATGAGACGCGCCTACCGTCCCCGCGGCGCTGGCCTGCGCCGGTGCCGTGCTGGCGGTGCTGACGCTGCTGACCGGCTGCACGCAAACCGTTCGAGGGCACGGCTGCCAAGGCCGGCGCAGGCGATGTGCCGCGTAACGACAACTCGGAGCGGCAGTATCCGAACCTGCTCAAAGAGTGTGAAGTGCTGACCGAGGACATCCTGGCCGAGACCGTCGGCGCGGACCCGCTGGATATCCAGAGCACGTTCGTCGGTGCGGTGTGCCGCTGGCAGGCGCTCAACCCCGCGGGACTCGTTGACATCACCAGGTTCTGGTTCGAGCAGGGCAGTCTCTCCAACGAGCGCGACGTCGCACAGCAGCTCGGACTACAAGATCGAGAACAAGTCGGTGGCGGGCATCGAATCCTTCGTGATGCGCCCGGACGATCCGAACGGCGCCTGCGGGGTGGCCAGCGATGCGGCGGGCGTGGTCGGCTGGTGGGTCAACCCGCAGTCCCCGGGCATCGACGGCTGCGGGATGGCGCTGAAACTCATGGAGCTGACGCTCGCGACGCGCGCCTGAGCGGGGCACCACCCTCGCGAAGCGTAGCCGGGACTACCGCGCGCACGTGGAAGGTGACCAGTGCCGCACCGCTGAGCGCGAGCTGATCCCACGGCTCGTTCGGTGCGCAGCATCGCGATCGCCGACGTCGGGAATTTGGTGGAGATTCGTTCGGCTGCAGTCGCGTTGCTGCCGTCGGCGGCGGCCAGGCCGAGCGCGACCGCAGACATCGCGGGTTCGTGACCGATCACCAGAAGGGTCTGCACGTCTGAGTCGAATCGCGACTGCACGCCGTTGATCACGTCGATCACCGCGCCGGGCGTCGCGTCGTAGAGACGGTCGACGAACTCCACCGGCGCGTCGATCCGGGTCCGCTCCAGCGTGGCGCGGGTCCTGGCGGCCGTCGAGCACAGCACCGCGTCCACCTCGGGTCCGTGTGCCCGCAGCCAGTCGCCTGCCAGTCCGGCCTCCCGGACACCTCGCGGCGCCAGCGGACGATCGTGGTCGGCCACGCCGGGCGGGTAGTCCGACTTGGCGTGCCGGAGTAGCAGAAGGGTGCGGTAGGCACGGTCGGTCCACCTCGAGTCTAACGGTAGGGCATGCCGACCGGCGTCCCGGGACTTGTCGGCGGCCGGTCCTACACTCGCGATGCCTGGCAAACACGGGAGTAGAAGGGACAAGCCGAGATGCGCTTCATGCACACCGCCGACTGGCAGCTCGGCATGACCCGCTACTTCCTGAACGGCGAGGCGCAGCCGCGTTATTCGGCCGCGCGCCGCGACGCCGTGGCGGGCCTCGGGGCGCTGGCCGTCCAGACGGGTTCCGAGTTCGTCGTGGTGGCGGGCGACGTCTTCGAGCACAACCAACTCGCGCCCCGCGACGTCAGCCAGTCGCTGGAGGCGATGCGCGCCATCGGAATTCCCGTGTACCTGCTGCCGGGCAACCATGATCCGTTGGACGCGTCATCGGTGTACACCAGCCCGTTGTTCACCGCCGAGCGCCCCGACAACGTGACGGTGCTCGACCGACCCGGCGTGCACGAGGTACGGCCCGGCCTGCAGCTCGTGGCGGCGCCATGGACCTCCAAGGCGCCGTGTGCCGACCCGGTCGCCGCGGTGCTCGACGATCTGCCCGCAGACGGAGTCGCCCGGATCGTCGTGGGCCACGGCGGCGTCGACATCTTCGTTCCCGACAAGGACCGCCCGTCGCTGATCCGGCTCGCGGCGCTGGAGGCAGCCATCGCCCGCGGCGCGGTGCACTATGTGGCGTTGGGCGACAAGCACTCTCGCATGCAGGTGGGGTCCACCGGCAGGATCTGGTACTCGGGCTCGCCGGAGGTCACCAACTACGACGACATCGAATCCGATCCCGGCCATGTGCTGGTGGTCGACGCTCGACGAGGCGGCGCCGACATGTCCGGTCCGGGTCGAACCGCACAAGGTGGGCCGGTGGCGGTTCGTGACGCTGCGCCGATCGGTGGACAGCAGCCGCGATGTCGCGGATCTGGACATCAACCTCGACCTCATGCCCGACAAGGAACGCACCGTGGTGCGGCTCGGACTGAGCGGATCGTTGACGGTGACGGACAAGGCCACGCTCGATGCGTGCCTGGACAAATACGCTCGCCTTTTTGCGGCGCTTTCCCTGTGGGAGAAGCAGACCGACATCGCGGTGGTTCCCGCCGATGGTGAGTTCGACGACCTCGGCATCGGCGGATTCGCGGCGACCGCGGTCGACGAGTTGATCACCACGGCGCGGTCCGAGGGCGAGGATGCCGACGACGCCCGTGCAGCCCTGGCGCTGCTGCTGCGGTTGGCGGACAGGGGTGTGGCGTGAAACTGCATCGTCTGGTCCTGACCAACTACCGTGGCATCACGCACCGCGAGATCGAGTTTCCCGACCGCGGCGTCGTGATCGTCAGCGGCGCGAACGAGATCGGCAAGTCGTCGATGATCGAAGCGCTCGACCTGCTGCTCGAGGCCAAGGACCGGTCGTCGAAGAAGGAAGTCAAGCAGGTAAAGCCGACCCACGCCGATGTCGGTGCTGAGATCACTGCCGAAATATCCACCGGCCCTTATCGATTCGTCTATCGCAAGCGGTTCCACAAGCGCGCTGAAACCGCAGCTGACGGTGCTGGCTCCGCGTTCGCGAACAGCACACCGGCGACGAGGCGCATGACCGCGTCCGGGCCATGCTGGACGAGACCGTCGACACCTGCCTGTGGCAGGCGCAGCGGGTGCTTCAGTCCGCGTCGACCGCGGCCGTGGACCTGTCCGGGTGCGACGCGCTGTCCCGAGCCCTCGACGTGGCCGCCGGTGAGGCCGTCGAGCTGTCCGGCGCCGAACCTCTGCTGATCGACCGTGTCGAGGCCGAATACCTGCGCTACTTCACCCGCACCGGCCGCCCGACGGCGGAGTGGGCGGCGGCCACCAACCGCCTGCGCGCGGCGGACGACGAGCTGGCGCAGCTGCGCGGCCGCCGTCGCGGAGGTCGATGACGCGGTGCGGCGGCACGCCGCGCTCACCGAAGACCTTGCCGCGCTGGCCGACGAACGCGCGGGTTCGGCGAAGCGACTCGCGGCGGCTCAGGCAGCGGCCGACTCCGTCGCCGAGCTGAGGCGACAGCTCAAGGAGGCCGAGCTGGTCGCCGCCGCGGCCGAAGCCGGCCGCTGCGCCTCGCTTGCCGCGGTCACCGAACGGCGCCGGCTGCGGGCAGACATCGACGAGCGGGCGGCCGCGATCGCGGAGCTGGAAACCGCCGCTGCCGAGGCCGGCGACGAGCTGGCCACGGCGGCCGAGGTCCAGGAGGCGGCCGACGCCGCCGCCGATCAGGCCCGGTCGGCGGTCGACACCAGCCAGGCTCTGCGTCGAGGCGGCCCGGCAGGTCGTCGACCAGCTCGCCGACCGCGATGAGGCCGACCGGCTCGCGGCGCGGCTGAGCAGGATCGCCGCCGCGCACCGTGACCTCGACCGCGCCGAGGTCGAACTCGCGGCGATCACGCTGACCGCCGACGGCATGTACGCGATCGAGGCGGCCAAGGCGGCGGTCGATGTCGCGACTGGTCAGGTCGAGCTGTTGTCGGCCCGCGTCGAGCTCAGCGCGATCAGTGATGTCGAGTTGCGCGTCGACGGTCACCTCGTCGCCCTCGACGCCGGCCAGACATGGTCGTCGAGCCTCGGCGCACCGGCCGACATCGAAGTGCCCGGCGTGCTCAACGTACGGGTGGTACCCGGAGCGACCGCCGCCGAGACCCACGCCAAATTCGTTGCGGCTCAAGAGGGTTTGGCTGCGGCGTTGGCACAGGGCCGCGTCGGGGATGTTCGGTCGGCGCGGCTGCTCGACCAGCGGCGTCGCGAGTTGATCGCTGAGCGTGATCGGCTGCGGGCCACCACCGAGGCGCTGACCGGCGACGACACCACTGACCAGCTGCAGACGCGATTGGTCGAGCTCAACGAGCGGCAGCCCGCGGAGGCGGGGTTGTTCGATGTCGATGCGCGCGCCGCGCGTGCCGAACTCGATGCCGCGACGGTGGCCCATCAGCGCGCGATCGCGGACTGCGAGACGCATCGCAAGGTCGCCGAAGCGGCCGCAAAGCAATTGGGGGACCGCACGACCCGGGTCACCGTGTTGCGCGAGAAGCTCACGACCGGGCTGGGTCGAGATCGCCGTTGCGAGAGAGCGACTGGCCACACAGCGCGCGACGATCACCGACGACGAACTGGCGGCCAACGCCGAGGCGCGCGAGGTGGAAGCCGGTCGTGCGGCCGCACTGGTCGCCGACGTCGGCGGGGAGTTGGCCCGCACCGCACCGGATGACGTCACGGCCGCGCTCAACGACGCCGTTCGCCGCGCCGACGAACTCGGACGGCGCCACGACGAGGTGGCCGAGGCCCTGCGCGAGGTGACGACCCAGTTGAAGGTGTACGGCACCGAGGGACGCAAGGGGCAGCTCGACGTCGCAGAGACCGAACGCGAGCACGCCGAAGCCCAGTATCTGCAGGTGCATCGGCGTGCACGGGCTGCGCAACTGTTGCGTTCGGTGATCGCGCGGCATCGCGACGCCACCCGGTTGCGCTATGTCGACCCGTTCCGCACGGAAGTGGAGCGGTTGGGTCGCATCGTGTTCGGCGACACCTTCGAGGTCGAGATCGACAGCGAGCTACGGATCTGCAGCCGGACCCTGTCGGGCCGCACGGTGCCGTACGAGTCGCTGTCCGGTGGCGCGAAGGAGCAGATGGGCATCGTCGCTCGGCTGGCCAGCGCCGCGCTGGTCGCCAAGGAAGACAGCGTTCCGGTGGTGATCGACGATGCGCTGGGGTTCACCGATGCCGACCGGCTCGTCAAGATGGGCGCCGTGTTCAATGCGGTCGGCGGCGACGGGCAGGTCCTCGTGCTGACCTGCAGTCCGCAGCGCTACGCGGGCGTGGACGGTGCACACCACATCGCGCTGACCGCCTAGGAAGCCGGCTCGCAAGCCCAATCGTTGCGCAGGACGCAGGCCTTCTGCGCATACAACCTGTCGTTCAGCAGAAGCACCTTGATGGGCTCTCCGCCGATGTCGGCCGCGATGTATTCGACCAGCTGCCGCACGTAGTCGAGGTTAGCTTCGTCATCCCACGCACCTTCGATGCCGATGAAGGAGATCTCGTGATCGCCCGCGCGTCCCTTGATGAAGACCTCGGTGGGAACGGTGTCATCGAAGTAACCGGCGTCTTTCAGGGCTTCGCCGAAGTGTCGGGCATCATCGCGTGTCGCCCCTTCCGAGTAGTACACCGTCTGGCCGTGGCCGAAGTCGACCCAGTTCCGGCTGTCCATCAGCGCCCTGGGATTGACCCCGCTGCTGAAGAACCAGACGGCCAAGGCGCCGACCAACACCACGGTGAACGCCAGGCCGATGAGCGCGGCGCGTCCAGTCGAGGCCTTCGGCCCGCCCGCTGCGATGTGCGCATCGAAGCGTCGGCCCTGGAGCCACTTGGCGACGAAGTATCCGCCGATCACCTGCGGTGCCAGGAAGACGACGGCAGGAATGTATGACGGCACGATCCACGCGAGCCAGCCGAGAATTGCCGTCACGACAAATCCGGTCGTCACGGCTGCCGCGGCCTCGGGCTTCTGGCCCCACTTCCAGTAGTTGAGGGCGAGCACGATGCCGCCGGCCACCGGTGCGCCCAGGAACGTTGCCAGCGCGACGTCGCCAGGGGAATACACGACGATAGGCAGGCGGCGGAACCGCGGGCGCTGGCGGGGGAGGCTGGGGTTCCATTTGCTACTCCGGCATGCGGGTAGAACGGTGTTTCGCGTGGATTCATCGTCGTCCATCGCGGGAGCCGTGGCGTTGATTTCGGCTCTTTCCGCTCGGCGGGTCACCTCCGACTAGGGCATCTGCCCACGCGGGCGTCGCGGGACTTCTAGACTCCGGCGGGTGGAAGCCGACTACATCGTCGTGGGAACGGGCTCTGCCGGATCGGTCGTGGCCAACCGGCTCAGCGCGGACCCGTCCGCTCGAGGTCGTGGTGCTCGAAGCCGGGTCCGAAAGACAAGGACAAGTTCATCCACATCCCGGCGGGCTTCGCCAAGCTGTTTCGCAGCGCGATGGACTGGGACTACCTGACCGAACCGCAAAAAGAGCTCGACGGGCGCGAGATCTACTGGCCGCGAGGCAAAATGCTCGGCGGCTCGTCGTCGATGAACGCGATGATGTGGGTGCGCGGCTTCGCCGCGGACTACGACGAGTGGGGCGAGGCCGCAGGCGAGCAATGGAACTACGCGCACGTCGAGCCGTACTTGCGGCGCATCGAGAGTCGGACCGTTGTCGATCAGCCGCCAGCGCAGCCCGCGCACCTCCACCGCCGCGTGGCTGGCCGCGGTACAGGAATGCGGCCACCGGGTGGAGGAGCCCAATCAGGCGGCGCCGGAAGGATTTTGCGAAACACGTGTCACGCAGCGAAGAGGTAGCGCGGTGGAGCACCGCCGACGCCTACCTGCGTCCCGCGCTGAAGCGCCGAAACCTGACGCTTGCTCACCGAGGCCGCCGCGACGAAGGTGATCTTCGACGGCCGCCGCGCCGTCGGCGTCGAATTCGACGAACGGACGGAACCAGGCAGGTGGTGCGTGCTCGCCGCGACGTGGTCCTGTGCGGCGGCGCCATCAACACCCCTCAGCTGCTGATGCTCTCCGGCATCGGGGATCGCGACCAGCTCAATCGAGCACGGACATCGACATGGTGGCGCACGCTCCGGCGTCGGCGCCAACCTGCTCGACCACCTCGTGGTGCCGCTGGGTTTCGACTGCGCCGAACGACACGCTGTTCGCCGCCGAGAAACCCCTGGAGCTGGTGAATTACCTGATCGCGTCGAGGCGGGCATGCTCACGTCCAACGTCGGCGAGGCGTACGGCTTCGTGAGAAGTCGGCCCGATCTCGAACTGCCCGACCTGGAGCTGATTTTCGCACCGGCCCCATACTTCGATGAAGGGATCGGCGAGCCGCACCCTGGCCACGCTGTGGTGATGGGACCGATCCTGCTGAAGCCGCGGAGCAGCGGCACCATCACGCTGCGGTCGTCGGACCCGAAGGACAAGCCGATCATCGATCCGCGCTATCTGACCGACGAGGCGGGCGCGGACCGCGCCGCCCTGATGTCGGGCCTGCGGATGTGCGCGGAGATCGCCAAGATCACCGGCGTTGAGTGAGGTGGTCGGCACTGATCGCACGGCCATGCGATGCCACCACGCTCGACGACGAAACGTTGGAGAAGGCGCTGAACTCGTTGTCGCACACGCTGTATCACCCGGTGGGCACCTGCCGGATGGGCAGTGACGACGCCAGCGTGGTCGACCCACAACTGCGCGTGCGTGGCGTCGAGGGCCTGCGGGTCGCCGACGCCTCGGTGATGCCGACGATCATTCGTGGCCACACCCACGCGCCGAGTGTGTTGATCGGCGAGATTGCCGCCGACATGATCCGCGCTGCAGGCGACTGAATTACGTGGCGGTGTCGGGCTTGGATCGCGTGGACTTGCGCGCTGCCCTTGCCAGTACCTCCGGACCCGTGGTCAGCGCCTTCCGCCACGGTGCAACGCCGTCGATCTCGATCTCGATCGTGATGCTCAATATCGTCCGAATGAGCACGATCATTCCGAGGACGGCGGCGTCGGTCAGCGACGGTGTCGACGTGACGGTCTTGACGATGTCCGCCGCGACCAGCAATTCCAAGCCGAGCAAGATTGCGCCGCCGAGCGATTCCCGCAGCGTCTTGAATGCACGAGCGCCATTACCGGTCCGCTTCCAGGTGATGGCGGCGAGTGCGAACGCAAAGAGAAAGCCGACGACCATCGACAAGACTCCCAGCACCTCGAATGCCTGGGTGGCCCGCTCGAAGAACTCCTTGAGCTGCACGTTGCCTCGGTTCTGGAGTTGCCCGCCGACGTGAATGATCGTGCCGTGACTCTATAGAACCCGCGCCAGGTTGCAGAGGCAGAATGAGGATGATGACGATGAACGCCAGGCGTCGACGGGCGCACGACAAACTCGCGGCGCTGCCGGGTGTTCGTCCTGTTCGCCGGCCTGTGCGTTCAGGTTCGGACGAAGAGTTCGACCTGTACTACGTGCGGACCGGGCGCAAGTCGGCCCATCCACTGGTCGTGATCCCGGGCGGCCCCGGCGCCGCGTCGGTGGCGCTGTACAGGGGCTTTCGCCGACGCGCCGCGGCCGAACGCCTGGACGTGATCATGATCGAGCACCGCGGCGTCGGGCTGTCCCGCCACGACGACCGCGGCGCCGACCTGCCGCCCGAGGCGCTGACCATCGACCAGGTGGTCGACGACGTGGCGGCGGTGCTCGACGACGCGGGAGTCGACAAGGCCGTCGTCTACGGCACCTCGTACGGCACATATGTCGCCGCCGGCTTCGGCGTACGCCATCCCCTCCGGGTGCACGCCATGGTCCTCGACTCACCTGTGTTGTCGGCGCACGACATCGATGCGGTCCGGGATGCGATCCGTCGGCTGCTCTGGGACGGCGACAACCCCGAGACCGCAACTCTGGCACCGAAAGTCCGCCGGCTCGTCGATGACGACAAGTTGACGGCGGCGGCCACTGCGCTCACCGCGGCCGTATACGGATTCGCCGGGCCCGCCGTTCTGCGGCGCCAACTCGATCTGCTGCTGGGCGGTCGACGGTGGCTGTGGTGGACCCTGGACAAGGCCGCCCGGCTGGCAATCGAACGCAAGGCGCCGTACCACAACGAGCCCGACCTCGTCGGCCGGATCGGCTACCGCGAACTCAACTACGCTGCGACACCGGACGGCAAGCCGCTCGATCCGGCCGTCGCCTACCATGAGTTCGCCTCGGGTCCAACCGAATTCGATGCGGAGCCATACGACCTCGCTGCTGAGATGCCCAACTTCACGTGGCCGGCAGTCGTCATATCGGGTGGGCGTGACCTGATCACGCCGCCCGCGGTGGCCGCGCGGATCGCCGAGTTGATTCCTGAGGCGGTGCTCGTCAACCTTCCGACCGCGGGCCACAGCGCGATCGACTTTCGCGAACGCGCCGCCCTGCTCATCGCCAAGGCCGTCTACGACGGCACCATCGGCGACCTGCCGACCCGCTCGGCGGACCTGGACTCGCTGCCCGCCTCGCTGCCGGTCCGAGCGATGGTATGGGGCATCGGGGCCGCGGCGGTACTGGAATCGGCGTTGCCCGAGGCGGTTCCGCGAACCGTGCGCCGTGTTACGGCTTCATGAAGCCGATCTTGGTGTAGTCGGCGTCGGCCAGGCCGAAGGCGCCGAAGTTCGCGAGATTGCTTCGCACGGCGACGTTTCCGGGCGACTGGGTCAGCGGCAGGCTGAACACCTCTTCGAACAGCATCTTGTCGAGCTCGTTGGCGTGCTCGCGCGCCTTGGCCGGATCCAGCTCTGAAATGGTCTGCTCGATCTTGGCATCAACCTCCGGGCTGCCGATCTTCCCGAAATTGCTCTCAGAGTTCGTGCGATAGGTCTGGGTGATGCTGGACAGCGGAAAAGCATCTGCGCCCCAGCCGAATTGGGCGATGTCGAAGTTGCCGACGGTGACGTAGTCGGTGAAGAAGCCTGCCGACGGCCTGACATCCAGATCCAGCTTGACGCCGATCTGGGCGAGACTGTTCTGCGCGATCGTCGCGAACTGCCGGGTGGCAATCGAGTCGAACAGGACATCACGGATCACCAGCTGGCGGCCGTCCTTCTCGCGGAACTGACCGTTCATCCGCCAGCCGAGCGCGTCGAGCTCCTGTTTGGCCTTCTCCGGGTCGAAGGCGACCACGCCGCTGTTGTCCTGATAACCCTCCTGGCCCGCGACGTAGATGTGGTTGTTCAGTGCGGTCGGATTGTCTATGAGACCCTGCTGGACGACCTTCGCGATGGTCTGGCGGTCGATGCCCTTGGCGATCGCGCGCCGCAGCGCCGGATCCGCCAGGATCGAACCCTGGGCGCCGTTGAAGGTGAAGTGGTACCAGGACAGGCCCGGCGCCCGCCGGATGGCGATGCCTTCAGTGCGGCGGGCGATCTCCATCTCGTCGCGCGTCGCAAGGCCGGTGGCGTCGATCGTCTTGTTCTGCAGGGCAGGGATTCGCGCCGCGTCGTCGAGGACGAGATAGGTGATGCTGTCGAGCCGCGGCGGCTCGCCCCACCATTTCGGATTACGCGTCAAGGTGATTCGCTTCGCGCCACGGTCGAGGTTGGAGATGATGAACGGCCCCGCCGACGGCCCGGGATTGGTGAGCTGACCCTTGTTGAACGCTTCGGGTGTGGCTGTCGAACTCTTCGGCAGCAGCACGGTACTGCCCGCGAACATGCCTCGCCAATCGGCCCACGGTTTCGCGAACGTGATCACCGCCTGGCGATCGTCCACCCCGCGTTCCACCTTCGCGACGCGGTCGCTGCCGTTGGTCGCCGCGATCGCGAACGCCTCGTCCTTGCCGCTGGTGGCATTGACCTGAGACTGGATGTCCTCCCACGTGATCGGTGTTGCCGTCGCTCCACACCGCCTTCGGGTTGATGGTGTAGGTGACCACCTGTGGGTTGGTGCTCGTCAGTTCGACGCTGGTGAAGAAGTCGGTGTTGACGGTCGGCAACCCGTCGGCGCCGATGCGGAACGCGCGCGGCATGGTCGGGCGCATCAGCGCGCTGACGTCGACGGTGTTTCCGTCGATGTTCAGCGAGTTGAAGTTCGGCGGGAAGTCGGTCGTCGCCAGCCGGAGGTTGCCGCCATCTTGCAGGCTGGCGGGTTCCTGCGGGTTGATGTCATTGGTGGTGCCGACCTCCCCGGACCCGCCCACCGAGGGGGTTTCCCGGTCGCCGCCGGAACACGCGGTCAGGGAGAGGGCGACAACGAGAGCAACCGCAGCGAGGCGTCGAAGCGTCATGCGCTCCGACTTTAGCTGCGACGTAGGCCGGGCTGTGGCACCGCGGCAAGCAAACGCCGGGTGTAGTCGTGCGCGGGCTGGGTGAACACCTGGTCGCCGTCGCCCTGCTCGACGACGGCGCCCTTGTACATCACGACGACTCGGTGGGCGAGATGTTTGACCACTGACAGGTCGTGGGAGACGAAGAGATAGGACAGCCCGAAGCGCTGCTGCAGGTCCAACAGCAGGTTGATGATGCCCGCCTGAATCGAGACGTCGAGTGCCGACACCGGTTCGTCGAGTGCGAGGATCTTCGGCTGCAGGGCCAGCGCCCGCGCGATGCCGATGCGTTGTTTCTGCCCGCCCGAGAATTCCGCCGGATACCGGCTGGCGTCCTCCGGCCGCATCCCGACGATGCCGAGCAGCTCCCGGACGCGTTCGTCGGTGCGGTGCTTGTCGAAGCCGTTGGCCTGCAATGGTTCTGCGAGAAGCTCGAACACCGGAAGGCGGGGGTCCAGCGAGGCCACCGGGTCCTGGAACACCACCTGCAAGTCGCCACGCAGCTGCTCGTCGCGACGCGGCGGTCAACGACGCGACGTCGGCGCCCAGAACCTCGATCGCGCCCGACTGCGGGGGCGCTGAGCTCCAGAATCTGGTGCAGCGTCGTCGACTTGCCCGACCCCGATTCACCGACGATGCCCAGCGTGCGGCCCTGCTGCAGTTCGAAGCTGATGCCGTCGACCGCACGCACCTCGCCGACCTGGCGACGAAAAACCACGCCCTTGGTGAGCTTGTATGTCTTCACCAGGTCCGCGACCCGCAGAACGACCGGCGCGTCGGCGGCGAGGTGCGGTGGCGGGCGGTTCGGTGGAGACGCCGTAGATCTCGGCCGCTGATCGGCCCGCGACCTGATCGGTGCGGATGCATGCCGCCCGGTGGCCGGTGCCCCCGATGTCGCAGGCGCGCCGGCTCCGGAAGCCATGTCGATCAGGTCCGGTTCGGCGGCGCGGCAGTCGTCGATCGCCAGCGGGCAGCGCGGTGCGAACGGGCAGCCGGAGGGCAGCGCAGCCATCGACGGCGGGGCGCCGGGAATCGGCACCAGCCGCGCGCCCTGCGGCGCGTCCAGCCGGGGCACCGAGCCGAGCAGCCCGACCGTGTAGGGCATCCGGCGGTCCCGGTACAGCTCTTCGACGCTTGCGACCTCGACCGCTTTTCCGGCGTACATGACCAGCGCGCGGTCGGCGAATTCCGCAACCACCCCGAGGTCATGGGTGATGATCAGGACACCCGGCACCGGTGACGTCCCGCGCGGTCTTGAGCACGTCCAGAATCTGGGCCTGCACGGTGACGTCCAGTGCGGTGGTGGGCTCGTCGCAGATCAGCAGATCGGGGTCGTTGGCGATTGCGATCGCGATGACCACCCGCTGCCGCTCTCCGCCGGACAGCTCATGCGGGAAGGCCCGGGCCCGCCGTTCCGGCTGGGCGATGCCGACCAGTTCGAGCAGCTCGCACCGCACGCGCCCTGGCCGCCTTCCGCGTGGTGCCGCCTTGGTGGATCTCGATCGCCTCCGCGATCTGGTCGCCGACGGTGTAGACGGGCGTCAGAGCCGACATCGGGTCCTGGAACACCGTCCCGATGGTCTTCCCGCGGAATTCCGACATCCGCTGGTCCGAAAGGCCGATCAGCTCGTCGCCGTGCAGGCGGATCGATCCCGACACCTCGGCATACTCGGGCAGCAGGCCGATGACGGCCATTGCGCTCGCCGACTTGCCTGCGCCCGACTCGCCAACGAGTGCGACAACCTCTCCAGGATCGACGTCGAAGTTCATTCCGCGCACCGCATTCACCGATGCGGTGTCCGTCGGAAAGCTCGACGGTCAGGTCGCGGACCTCGAGAAGGCTCACTTGCGCGCCTTCCGCAATGCGCGGCTGCCCGGGTCGAGCGCGTCGCGCAGCCCGTCGCCAATCAGATTGGCGCAGAAGATGATCAGCACCAGCACGCCTGCGGGAAACAGGAACAACCATGGGAATGTCGTCACCGACGGGGTGCCGCCGGCGATGAGCGTTCCCAGCGACACGTCGGGTGGCTGGACGCCGAAGCCCAGGTAGCTCAGCCCGGTCTCGGCGAGCACGGCTATGCCGACGTTCAGTGCGGTATCGATGATGATGATCGACGCGACGTTCGGCACGATGTGGCGGACGATGATCTTCCGATTGCTCACGCCCATATACCTTGCGGCGGCGACGAATTCGCGTTCACGAAGGCTCATCGTCATGCCGCGCACGATGCGTGAGCTGACCATCCAGGAAAACGCCGACAGCAGCACGATCATCCAGATGATGTCACCTTTGGTGCGCTGCACGACGATTGCGATCAGCAGGAAGCTGGGCACCACGATCATCAGATCGACAAGCCACATCAGGGCGCGGTCGCGCGCACCCATGAAGTAGCCGGCGATCGTTCCCACCGTGGCGGCGATGATGGTCGAGATGAACGCGACGCAGACACCGATGAGCATGGATTTCTGCATCCCGCGAAGGGTTTGGGCCAGCAGATCCTGACCCAGCGAATTGGTGCCGAACCAGTGGTCTGTGGCTGGGCGGTTGCTGCAGTGCGAAATAGTCCAGATCGCTGTAGTTGTATGGCAGCAGCGGCGGCAGCGCGTAGCAGCCGACGAACATCAGCACCAGCAGCGCCAGCGACACCACGGCAGGCTTGTTGCGCAGGAACCTGCGCCACACCAGGGTCCGTCGCGATGCGAAGGTGGCGACGTCGACTCCGGACTTCGCGGCGGTCGCGGCGTCGCTGGTAACCGGTTCGCTCACGACACCCGCACCCTCGGGTCGAGCGCGGCGTAGATGATGTCGGACAACAACCCCGCCAACAGGACCGCGACGCCGGCGAACACGACGATCGCCGCGATGATGTTGATGTCCTGGGTCGTTGATTCCCTGCACGAACCACTCACCCATGCCGTGCCAGCCGAAGATCTTCTCGGTGAACACCGCGCCGGTGAACAGCCCGGCGACGCTGTAGGCGAACATCGTGGCCATCGGGATCAGCGCCGTGCGCAGCCCATGTTTGAACAGCGCCTGGCGTCGGGTCAGCCCTTTGGCGCGAGCGGTGCGGATGAAGTCCTGGCCGAGCACGTCGAGCATCGCGTTGCGTTGATACCGGCTGTAACCGGCCATGGCCCCGAGCGCCAGCGTGAACGTCGGCAGCACCAGATGCTGTAGGCGGTCGACGAACTGGTTCCACGCTCCGCCGATCGCATCCGGTGAGGTCTCGCCGGTGAACTCGAACAGCTGAACCCCCAGCGCGGAGTTCGCTCCCAGCGCACCCAGGATCAGCAGGGCGGCCATCACGAACACCGGCGTGCTGATCACCAACAGCGAGACCACGGTGATGACGCGATCGCTGATGCGGTATTGCCTGATCGCGCCCCAGGCGCCGATGACCACGCCGAGGATGGTGCCGACCACCGAGCCGATCACCACCAGCCGCAGGCTGACGCCGATGCGCCGCCACAGTTCGTCCGACACCGGTTGACCGCCGATGGTGGTGCCGAAGTCACCCCGGACGCGCTCCGGATGCCCAGAGTCCGTACTGGACCAGAACCGGCTTGTCGAGGTTGAGGTCGGCCTTCTTCGCGTCGATGACGGCCTGCGGCGGGCGCGGGTTGCGCTGCTCGAGACTCTCGACGGGATGGAACTGAGACGACGCAAGCAAGAAGACCAGGAACGACGCCAACGCCAGCAGCACGACGTAGTTGAGCAGCCGGCGCGCCAAGAAGCGCGTCATCCGGTCGGTCCTCCGGTCGGCTGCATGCGCTCAGGTTAGGAGATCAGTCCGTGGCCGAGGAGTTGTTGCAGCTCGGCGTGGCTAGGTTATTCGCATCGGGCTTTCGGACGTTTTCCAGCTTCAAGGTGTTTAGTAGACCTCAGCAAATAAAGTCTTCGCAGGTGAGCGCCCATGGCGGCGGTCACCTAGCGAGTTCGCACCTGCGATCCAAGCTCCTCACAGCTTCGGCGAATTCACTAATTGCTCATCTGGTAACGCACGACGGATGGAGCAAACAAATGGACAAGCGAATCAACGTGAAGACGCTCGCGGCGGTGATCGGCGGTAGCGCGGTGGTGGCGATGGCCGGCCTGGGCATTGCACTCGGTCAGGCCAGCTCGGACGCCTCTGACACACTTGCGTCGGGCAAAATGAATGTCGGGGCGACGAGCACCGAGACCACGCCGTCCGCCGTGCCGGTAGTGGCAAAAGCCCAACCGACCATCAAGGGGCCCGCGCCGTTTAAAGCCAAGTAATAGGTCTCTGGGAGTCACCTTTAGTTTCGCGTTTCACGGTCGCAAACATCGGTTACCCGACCCAAAGGGTCGAGAACTGAATGGGAGTGGTCTGAGGTGTCATCGAAGCAGTTGAAAGCCGTATCGATGTTCGGCGGAACCGCTGCGGTGCTGGCGATGGGCGTGCTCAGCGTGACATTGAGCGACGTCAGCACGGCTCAAACCCCGACACCGGCGCCGCCAGGCCCGGTGACGACGTCCGAGGTCACCAGCGGGCGCGACGATCACCGAATCCGTGGTGCCCGAGGCGCCGGAGACCTCGGCGGTCACACCGCCGATCACCACAACGCCGTCGGAGAACCCGCCGACGGCTGAACAGCACTAAATAGGTGCGCGGCTGAAAGGGAGTTGGCGACGTGAATACGAAACAGCTGAAACTGGCAGCGGCGGGCATCGGTGCGGGCGCTGCCATCGCGATGGGCGCCGTGGGTCTGTCGTTCGCCGGGATGCCGGATAGCACCGGCTCGCTGAGCGATGGCCCGGAAATCACGATGGGCGAGACCAGTACGGAATCGGTCGCGCCGACCGCGCTGGAGACGACGTTCGTCACCCCTCCGGTGACGGCCGAACCGCCTGACGGCTTCGGTAACGGCGGCGGATAACCCTCAGTTGCCGGCCGGCGGGACTCCGGGGCGGCCCGGCCCGTCATGTTCGAGGTGTCGGCTCACTGTGGTGACGGTCGGGATTTGGCCGCTGCGTTTGGCGCGGACATCGATCTCGTCCGCCACCGCGATGGTGTGATCCGCCTGCGCCCCAGGGGGTATGACGTAGCTCTGGGTGTAGTTGTCGGCGCTGCGGACCGTGACGGACGTCGGAGAGACCTCGGTGACCGCACCGGTCTGGGTCAGCATCGTGGCATAGCCCCCGGCGTCGTCGGGCACGACGAACTCGCCGTGCAAGGCGGCTGCCAGGAGTGCCTTCGTCCGGGCGGCCGCCGGGAGGGGGTCCACCGGGCATTGCATGCGCCATGGCTTGCTCGCCGGAGCGGGAAGCGTCTCCGGTGGCGGCATAGATTGCGGCGCCGCCCAGTGCGGCGATCACGGCTGCGACTGCCAAGGGCGGTCGGTGGTCTCTCGCACTCCCCAACGCGGTGCCGTCGGCGCGGGCGAGCCCCAGGGAAGGTTGTCGGTGCTTGACTGGTCAACGGTCATGCGACCACCGTGCATGAGCTTCATGTGTGTCGGCTGTGGGGTGCTTTAGTGGGGGATATGCGTAAGCCCATTCACAGCCGGCACATAGAAAGGCCACAGTCCCTGCCCATGCCTGCTGCGAATAATGGAGGCGTGGCACGTCCCAACGGCTCCGCCGTCAACGACCAGGAACCCTCGCGCGTCGTCATGCGGCGCGCCGATGGCAATCCCATCCACGTGCTTGTCGTCGACGACGAACCCGTGCTCGCCGAACTGGTGTCGATGGCCCTTCGCTACGAGGGCTGGGAGATCGCCACCGCAGGCGACGGAGCGACCGCCGTCGCGTTGGCACGACAGACCCCACCCGACGTGGTGGTGCTCGACGTGATGCTGCCGGACATGAGCGGCCTGGACGTGCTGCACAAGCTGCGCGAACAGATCCCCGGGCTGCCCCTGCTGCTGCTGACCGCGAAGGACTCGGTCGAAGACCGCATCGCGGGCCTGACGGCCGGCGGCGATGACTACGTCACCAAACCGTTCAGCCTCGAAGAAGTGGTGCTGCAGGCTGCGGGCCCTGCTGCGGCGCACCGGGGTGACCAGTGAGACAGGCGGTGCCAAGATCGTGGTCGGGGATCTCGTTCTCGACGAGGACAGCCACGAAGTCACGCGAAGCGGTGAGCAGATCTCGCTGACCGCAACCGAGTTCGAGCTGCTGCGGTTCATGATGCGCAACTCCAAGCGCGTGCTGAGCAAGGCGCAGATCCTCGACCGGGTGTGGAGCTATGACTTCGGTGGACGGTCCAACATCGTCGAGCTGTATGTCTCCTATCTGCGCAAGAAGATCGACAGCGGACGCGAGCCGATGATCCACACCCTGCGTGGTGCCGGGTATGTCCTCAAGCCCGCGAGCTGACCACGCCTTGACGCGTATCCGCTCGCCGCGATCGTGGTCGCTGCGCACGCGGTTGCTCGCCTCCCAGATCCTTCTCCTGGCGCTGGTCTGTGCGGGCATCGGCGTGGGCACTGAGATTGCGCTGCAACACTTTTTGACCAATCAGCTCGATGACCGGCTGGCCGAGACCGGGACGGCGTTCCGTCGGGCTCTACGAGTTCGGCCCGCCTCCCGGGCCGCCGCCGGGTTATCCGCCGGATTACCGTCGGGGGCCCGAATATCCACGGCGCACGATCATTCGCGACGACTTGGGTCCCGGTCCCGCCTTCCTCAACGCTCCAGGGCAGGCCGCCCGCACTGTCGGCGCCGTGATCTCCCACGGCACACCGGTTGATGCCGGTGTCATCACCGCCGACGGGAATCGAGCCGAAATCAGCACGGCGGCAGCCCAACAACTCGCTCGTGTCCGGCCCAGCGAGACTCCGGCAACCATCGAACTCGACGGGCTGGGCAGATACCGCGTCATTGCCGTGCACGCGCATGGCCCCGGCGAGATGATCGTCACCGGCCTGCCGACGTCGGAGGTCGACGACACGCTGCTGTCGGTGGCCGTCATCTTCTGTGTCATCGGGCTCACGGCACTGATCGTCGGCACCACTGCGGGCATCCTGATCATCCGCCGCCAACTTGCCCCGCTGTCAAAGGTTTCCGCGGCCGCTCGCCAGGTGGCCGACCTGGAACTCGACCGGGGTGAGGTGCGGCTGCCCACCCCGATCGTCGAGGTCGATCCGGCGAGCGAGCACACCGAACTAGGGCAGCTCGGCTCCGCGCTGAACCGGATGCTCGATCGCATCGCAGGCGCGTTGTCCGCACGGCACGCGAGCGAGACCCGGGTGCGTCAGTTCGTCGCCGACGCCAGCCACGAACTACGCACCCCGCTCGCCGCGATCCGCGGGTATACCGAACTGGCGCAACGCAAACGCGACGATGTGCCCGATGACGTGGCCCATGCGATGAGCCGCGTCGAATCGGAGACCGGCCGCATGACGCAACTCGTCGAGGACATGCTGCTGCTCGCGCGACTTGACACCGGTCGCCCACTCGAACGGGAGCCGGTCGACCTGTCGCGGCTGGTCGTCGATGCCGCCAGTGATGCTCACATCGCGGGTCCGGAGCACAATTGGTCGCTGGACCTGCCGGACGAGCCCGTCGTCGTCATCGGTGACGAGGCTCGACTGCATCAGATGCTGGCCAACCTGCTCGGCAACGCGCGGACTCACACGCCTCCCGGCACCGTTGTCACCACCTCGCTGGCCGTCGGCACTGACGGTGGCGTGGTGCTGGCGGTCGCCGACGACGGTCCCGGAATTCCGGAGTGGCTGCTACCCGAGATCTTCGAGCGGTTCGCCCGCGGCGATACGTCGCGCTCCCGGCGCGGCGGCAGCACCGGACTGGGGCTGTCGATCGTCGCGGCCGTCGTCAAGGCCCACCACGGGACCATTGACGTGCACAGTGTCAAGGGCGAGACCGAATTTGTGGTGAAACTTCCCGCCAATTCACAGCAGAGCCACAGCGCGACCAAAACCTACGCCTAGCTCGCTGAGCGAAACTCGGGTCAGTGACCACTCTGGCCCTTCCGCGCGAGCAGACGCAGATTCGCACGGATCCCGCTTCAGTAACGCGATTCCGCGTCTTCTCGCGCATGAGGACTGCCCCTTCTGCTTGTCGCGACGGCGGTGTTGTACCTACCGAACCTCTCGGCCAGCGGGTGGGCGAACGCCTTCTATTCGGCGGCCGCGCAGGCCGGTGCGAGCGACTGGACCGCGATGCTGTTCGGCTCCAGCGACGCCGCAAATGCGATCACCGTCGACAAGACCCCCGCGGCGCTGTGGGTGATAGATGTGTCGGTCCGGCTGTTCGGCCTGAATCCGTGGAGTGTGCTGGTGCCGCAGGCGCTGGAGGGTGTGGCGGCGGTCGGGCTGCTCTACGCGGCGGTCCGTCGCGTCGCCGGACCGGGCGCGGGGCTGCTTGCAGGCGCGGTGTTGGCGTTGACACCAGTCGCGGCGTTGATCTTCCGGTTCAACAACCCCGATGCCCTGCTGGTGCTGCTGCTGGTCGCCGCCGCCTACTGCGTGCAGCGCGCCTGCGAAAAGGACGCGAGCCGTTGGTGGTTGATCGCTGCGGGCGTCGCCGTCGGGTTCGGCTTCCTGGCCAAGATGTTGCAGGCCTTCCTGGTGTTGCCGGGATTCGCCGTCGCCTATCTGCTCGCCGGCCACCGACCGCTGCGAAGCCGACTGGGCGACGCGCTGCTCGCCTTGTCTGCCGTCGTGGTGTCGGGCGGTTGGTACCTCCTGCTCGCCGAGCTGTGGCCGGCGTCCTCGCGGCCGTACATCGGCGGCTCGCAGCACGACAGTATCGTCGAATTGACTTTGGGCTACAACGGCTTCGGCCGCCTGACGGGTGACGAACCGGGAGGCCTCGGCAACCTGAACCACGACGTCGGCTGGGACAGGCTGTTCGGCACCGGGATGGGCCTTGACATCGCGTGGCTGCTGCCCGCTGCGGCGATCTGTCTTGTCGCGGGTTTGGTCATCACCCGGCGGGCACCGCGAACCGACCAGACGCGGGCCGCGCTGATCCTGTGGGGCGGCTGGCTGGCGGTCACTGCGGTGGTCTTCAGCTTCGCCAACGGCATCGTGCATTCCTACTACACCGTCGCACTCGCGCCTGCGATCGGCGCGTGCGTCGGCATCGGCGCAATGCTGTTGTGGCGGAACCGATTCGACATTCGCGCCTCGACCGCCATGTCGGCGGCGGTGCTCGTCACGACGGTCCTGGCGGCGGTGTTGTTGTCCCGCCATGCCGAATGGATGCCGTGGCTGCGTGCGCTCGTCGCGGTCGGGGGAGTCGGCGCCGCGGCCCTGTTGCTGGTCGCGGGCAGGCTGAGCGAGACAATCGCGCGTGCCGTGGCCGGACTCGCGATCGCGGTGTGTGTGGCAGCGCCGGCGGCGTACACGATCGCGACGGCGGTGACACCTCACAGCGGCGCAATACCGACGGTCGGAATACCCCATCACGGCGTCGGCGGCGGCTTCGCCATGCCCGGCGGGCTACTGGATTCGCCAAAGCCTGGGCCCGCCATTTCGGCGATGCTGGCCAACGACGCCGGCGATTACACCTGGACCGCGGCGGTCGTCGGTTCGAACAACGCGGCAGGCTATCAATTGGCCGGCGGCGCACCGGTCATGGCGATCGGCGGATTCAACGGCACCGACCCGTCACCCACGCTCCAGGAGTTCAAGGACTACGTCGCGACCGGGCGGATCCACTACTTCATCCGTGGGCCGTTGACGATCGGCCATTGGGGTCCGGTGACCGGTGGGAGCCAGCAGTCGTCGGACATCGCCGAGTGGGTGGAGAACCACTACACACCATTGAAGGTCGAGCGAGTGGTCGTCTACGACCTCACCCGCGCGCCGAGAAACTCATAGCTGGGATACAGCTTGACCAAAAGCGGAGCACAACTCGCTGCCCGACGATGGGTGGCATGACCGACGTGGCCATTGAACCTGACAGTGCACCTCGAACCCGTTTCGAGTCGCGGCCGAACGCCGCCATGGTGGCCCGTGCCACCGGCGTACCCGTGCTCGACGTGGTGGTGCCGGTGTACAACGAACAGAACGACCTCGCCGCCTCGATCCACCGGCTGCACCGTCATCTGCGCGAGGACTTCCCTTTTCCGTCGCGCATCACCATCGCGGACAATGCCAGCGACGACGACACTCCCCGCATCGCGGCTGATCTCGCCGACGTGCTCAGCGATGTCCGGGTAGTGCGACTCGAGCAGAAGGGGCGCGGCCGGGCGCTGCAACGAGGTGTGGTCGGCCTCCGACGCCACGGTGCTGGCCTACATGGACGTCGACCTGTCGACCGACCTCACCGCGCTCGCGCCGCTGGTCGCGCCGTTGATCTCCGGTCATTCGGACCTCGCGATCGGTACCCGGCTCAACCGCGGATCTCGCGTGGTGCGGGGTGCTAAGCGCGAAGTGATCTCCCGTTGCTACAACCTGATCCTCAAATCCACACTCGCGACGCGGTTTTCGGATGCCCAGTGCGGCTTCAAGGCCATCCGCGCCGACGTCGCGCAACGCCTGCTTCCGTATGTGTCCGACACAGGATGGTTCTTCGATACCGAGCTGCTGGTGCTGGCCGAACGTAGCGGGCTGCGCATCCACGAGGTTCCGGTGGACTGGGTCGACGATCCGGACAGCAGGGTGGACATCGTCGCTACCGCGAAAGCCGACCTGAAGGGCATCGGACGTCTGTTGCGCAACTTCACCAACGGCTCGATTCCCGTGAACACCATTGCCGCGCAACTGGGCTCGTCGAAGCGCTCCGCCGCGCCGGGCTCACTGCTGCGGCAGGTGGTCCGGTTCGGTGCGGTGGGTGTGGTGTCGACGGCCGCCTATGTGGTGCTCTTCCTGCTGACGCAGGGCTGGCTCGGTGCGCAGGCCGCGAACTTGATCGCTCTGCTGCTGACCGCCATCGGCAACACCGCCGCTAACCGCCGGTTCACCTTCGGTGTCGGCGGACGTACACATGTCGCGCGCCACCAGATCGAGGGCCTGATGGTCTTCGGCGTCGCGCTGGCGATCACGAGCGGCGCACTGAGCCTGCTACACGTGCTCGTCGCCGATCCGCACCATCTGGTGGAACTGATGGTGCTGGTGCTCGCGAATCTGGTGGCCACCGCGGTGAGGTTCGTGCTCCTGCGCGGCTGGGTCTTCCACCCAGGCCGTGCCCGCTGACTGTTCTGTTACGCAAAGGAATCGATTGATGACGATTACGGCAGACGTGCGCGCGCACGTCCCCTCCGAACCGGCGGAGGCACACCGACGAGTCGCGTCCACGGTGGGTGCGCCCCGCCCTGTTGGCGCTCTTGGTGGCGACGGCGGTGCTGTATCTATGGGGCCTCGGATCATCCGGCTGGGGCAATGACTACTACGCGGCCGCGGTGCAAGCGGGCACACAGAGCTGGAAGGCCTGGCTGTTCGGCTCGCTGGATTCGGGAAATGCGATCACCGTCGACAAGCCGCCCGCCGCCATGTGGGTAATGGTGCTGTCGGGCAGGCTCTTCGGCTTCAGCGCCTTCACGATGCTGCTGCCCGAAGCACTGATGGGGGTGGGCGCCGTCGCGTTGCTCTACGCGACCGTTCGGCGCTGCAGTGGCCCCGCAGCCGGTCTGATCGCAGGCGCCGCATTGGCACTGACACCGGTGGCGGCGTTGATGTTCCGGTTCAACAACCCCGACGCGCTGCTGGTGCTGCTGTTGGTGGCCTCGGCGTATTTCATGGTGCGCGCCACCGAAACCGCGAGCACGCGCTGGATCGCATTGGCGGGGTGCGCAATCGGCGTGGCGTTCCTGACGAAGATGCTGCAGGCCTTCCTGGTGGTCCCCGGTCTCGCGCTGGTCTTTCTCGTCGCCGCTCCGGTCGGCATGTGGCAGCGCCTCGGCAAGCTGGCCATCGGCGCGGTCGCGATGATCGTGACGATCGCCCCGTACGTCGTGCTGGTCAGTGTGTGGCCGGCCAACTCGCGTCCATACATCGCAGGCTCCTCCGACAACAGCCTGTTGCAGCTGGCGTTGGGCTACAACGGGATTGAACGGATCGTCGGTCGCGACGGCGGGTCGGCGGCGGTCCGGGGGCGACGCCGGGGGCGGCCCCGCGGGACCGGGTCACGTGTTCTTCGGCGGCCAGCCCAGCATCGGTCGGTTGTTCGGCCAGTCCATGGGTAACGAGGCGTCCTGGCTGTTGCCCGCGGCGCTGATCGGCCTGTTGGCCGGGCTGTGGTTCACCCGGCGCGCGGTCCGCACTTCAGGCGTACGTGCCGGCCTGCTGCTCTGGGGCGGCTGGCTGCTGGTGACCGGCGCCGTCTTCAGTTTCATGGACGGAATCGTGCACCCGTACTACACCGTTGCGCTCGCACCGGCGATCGCCGCATTGGTCGGCATCTCGCTGCGAGAGCTGTGGCGGGGCAGACAGTTCCTGGCGCCGCGAATCGTGCTGGCGACCATGTCGGCGGCCACGGGCGTCTGGAGTTTCATCCTGTTGGAACGCACGCCGGAATGGTGGCCTGCGCTGCGCTGGATCGTGCTTGCCGGATCGATTGTCGCCGCGGCGATGCTCGCGGTGGGTGCCGATCGACTCGGCCGCCGGGCACAGCCGTATTGGCTGCCGGGGCAATGCTGTTCGGCATCCTGGCGCCCGCGGCGTACACCGTTGTAGACGGTGGCCAACGCGCACAACGGTCCGATCGTGATGGCAGGCCCCGACCATCGCCTCGCAGGCATGGGTGCGACCCGACGACGGAATGGGCGGACCTGGCGATGGGAATGGGCGGGCACGGCCCCGGCGGGGCCGCCGCAGACAACCCTGTGCTCGAACATCTCGTCAGCGGCCTCCATAACCGCTGGGCGGCAGCGACTGTCGGATCGTTCACCGCGAGCGGCCTGGAGCTGAAGACCGGAGCCTCGGTCATGGCGATCGGCGGGTTCAGCGGCTCCGACAACTCGCCAACGCTCGCGCAGTTCCAGTCCTACGTCGCCGACCATCAGGTGCGGTACTTCATCGCCGATCAGCGAGACGGCGGAGGGTGAGGGCATGCGGCATCGCGAATCGGGATCCGCAAGCGAGATCTCGACGTGGGTGCGGCAGAACTTCACACCGATCGATGTCGCGGGAGCGAGCGTGTACGACCTCGACGCGCCGATCAGCAGGTGATCGCCGCAGGGCGGCCGTCCATTCGATCCGACTGATTCTGTCCGGCAACAGTCCCGCAGGGCAGCGATACAGTCGAGGACGCCAACCGAGGAGGCCCCAATGTCTGTGAC
Organism: uncultured Actinomycetota bacterium; assembly: GCA_963766945.1. GTDB lineage: Bacteria > Actinomycetota > Actinomycetes > Mycobacteriales > Mycobacteriaceae > Mycobacterium. The sequence continues at coordinate 76,932 of CAVYCT010000027.1, read as the reverse complement.
CGACGAGTACCTGAAGAACAACGAGGCATATGCGAGCGGCTTCACGGGCCCGCTGCCGTTGCCGCCGAGCAAGCAGGTCGCGGTGGTGGCCTGTATGGATGCCCGGCTCGATGTCTATCGGATACTCGGCCTGGCCGAGGGGGAGGCCCACGTGATCCGCAACGCCGGCGGCGTGATCACCGACGACGAGATCCGCTCACTCGCCATCAGCCAGCGGTTGCTCGGCACCAAAGAGATCATCCTCATCCACCACACCGACTGCGGCATGCTGACCTTCACCGACGACGACTTCAAGCGCGACATTCAGAAGGACACCGGCATCAAGCCGGAATGGGCGGCCGAAGCCTTCCCCGATCTCGACGAGGACGTGCGCCAGTCACTGCGCCGCATCGAGGCCAGCCCGTTCGTCACCAAGCACGACTCCGCGCGCGGCTTCGTTTTCGATGTCGCGACGGGCAGGCTCAACGAGGTCACGCTCTAGAGGCGGGTACCGCGCAAACGTGTACGCCGATCGGGTCGGCCGTCAAGAATGTGCACATGGTCCTGCAGGATGAGACGCCAGCCGACGAGAACGGCGTCGCCGTGCAGCTCAACGAAACGGTTCCGGCGCCGGCCGGCGGTTTGCGCAACCCCTTTCCGCCGATCGCCGACTATGCCTTCCTTTCCGACTGTGAGAACACCTGCCTGATCTCGTCCAGCGGATCGGTGGAATGGCTATGCGTGCCGCGGCCGGATTCGCCCAGCGTGTTCGGGTCCATCCTGGATCGCGGTGCAGGGCACTTCCGGCTGAGCCCGTACGGGGTCACCGTCCCGTCCGGCAGGCGTTACCTGCCGGGCAGCCTGATCCTGGAGACCACCTGGCAGACCCACACCGGCTGGATGATCGTCCGGGACACGATGGTGATGGGCCCGTGGCGCGACATCGAATCGCGGTCGGGGACGCATCGTCGGGTACCGATGGACTGGGACGCCGAGCACACGCTGCTGCGCACCGTGCGCTGCGTGAGCGGAACGATCGAGCTGGTGATGGACTGCGAGCCGTCGTTCGATTACCACCGGGGCGGCGCGCACTGGGAGTACTCGGCCGGTGGCTACGGGGAAGCCGTGGCACGGGCCGACCGCGACCCGGACGCGCACCCGACCCTGCGGCTGACCTCCGACCTCCGCATCGGGTTGGAGGGCCGCCAGGCACGGGCGCGCACGAGGCTGAAGGAGGGCGACAACGTCTTCGTCGCGCTGAGTTTTTCCAAGCAGCCCGCGCCCCAGACCTACGACGAGGCCGTCGACAAGATGTGGACGACCAGTGAATGCTGGCGGCAATGGATCAACATCGGCAACTTCCCGGATCACCCGTGGCGGGCGTACCTGCAGCGCAGTGCGTTGACGCTGAAGGGGCTGGCCTACTCGCCGACCGGAGCACTGCTGGCGGCGAGTACCACGTCGCTGCCGGAAACCCCTCAGGGCGAACGCAATTGGGACTACCGCTACTCCTGGATCCGAGACTCGACATTCGCGCTATGGGGCCTCTACACGCTGGGCCTTGACCGCGAGGCGGACGACTACTTCTCGTTCATCGCCGACGTATCCGGTGCGAACAGCGATGAGCGACATCCACTTCAGGTGATGTACGGCATCGGCGGGGAGCGCACGCTGGTCGAGGAGGAGCTGCATCACCTCTCCGGATACGACAATGCGCGCCCGGTCCGGATCGGCAACGGCGCCTACAACCAGATGCAGCACGACATCTGGGGTTCGATACTGGACTCGGTGTACCTGCACGCCAGGTCGCGCGAGCAGGTTACCGAGGCGTTGTGGCCGATGCTCAAACAACAGGTCGAGGAGGCCATCGAGCACTGGAAAGAGCCCGACCGCGGGATCTGGGAGGTGCGCGGCGAGCCGCAGCATTTCACCTCGAGCAAGATCATGTGCTGGGTAGCGCTGGACCGCGGGGCCAAGCTGGCCGAGCTGCATGGCTGGACGAAGCACACCAAACGGTGGCGCGCAATCGCCGAGGAGATCAAAGCCGACATCCTGGCCAACGGCGTGGATTCGCGCGGGGTACTGACCCAGAGCTACGGCAGCGACGCGCTGGATGCCTCGCTGTTGTTGGCGGTGCTGAACCGCTTCTTGCCCGCGGACGACCCGCGATTACGCGCGACGGTACTGGCCATTGCCGATGAGCTCACCGAGGACGGGCTGGTGCTGCGCTATCGCGTCGAGGAGACCGACGACGGGCTGTCCGGCAAGGAGGGCACGTTCACGATCTGCTCGTTCTGGCTGGTCTCGGCTCTGGTGGAGATCGGCGAGATCCACCGGGCCAAGCACCTGTGCGAACGGCTGCTGTCCTTCGCCAGCCCACTGCATCTCTACGCCGAGGAGATCGAGCCGCGCACCGGCCGCCATCTCGGTAACTTCCCGCAGGCATTCACCCACCTGGCGCTGATCAACGCCGTGGTGCACGTCATTCGCGCCGAAGAAGACGGGGACGGGTCCGGGGCGTTTCAGCCGGCGAACGCGCCGACCTGACCGCGCTAAAAGCGTCTTTTACGGGTGCGTAAGCGGTAGGGTCGGCACCCTCCCCGGCGGGTTCCGGGAGCTGCGCTGACCAGCCCTCAGCGACGGTTGAGAAGGAGCCGAATCAGCATGCGCATCGTCGTTGACCTAAATCGGTGTCTCGGATATGCCCAATGCGTCCCGTTGGCGCCGGAGGTGCTTCAACTCAACGGTGAGGAAGCACTCGCGTACGACCCGAATCCCGATGATTCGCAGCGCCAGCAGGTGGCGCGGGCCGTCGCAAGCTGCCCGGTGCAGGCGATCATCGCCGAGATGGATCCGCCGTCGGACAGGACGACCAAGTGAGCACCCACCCGCTGATCGATGAGCTCGTCACCACGTTCAAGGCGCGAGGGCCGGATCGTCATCGTCGGTGCGTCGCTGGCAGGGCTGCGCGCCGCGGAGGCGTTGCGCGACGAAGGGTTCACCGGCTCGCTGACCATCATCGGCGACGAGGTGCACGAGCCGTACGATCGCCCGCCGCTGTCCAAGCAGGTACTCAAGGGATGGGTGCCTGCGGGCAACACCAAGCTGCCGCGCCTGCGGGCGATCAATGCCGACTGGCGGCTCGGCGTTGCGGCGACCGGACTGGATCGCGACAACCGGGAAGTGTTGCTGGCCAACGGCGACAAGGTGCCCTACGACCGGCTGCTGATCGCCACCGGCGTGCGGTCCCGCGCGTGGTTCAACCCTGAAGAGGCCAAGCTTGAAGGGTCTCTTCACGCTGCGCACCAGCGATGACGCCGCCGAGTTGCAGGCCGCGCTGAAGGCCAGGCCGAACCGGGTGCTCATCGTCGGCGCGGGCTTCATCGGGTCCGAAATGGCCTCGGTCTGCCGTGATCTCGGACTGGACGTGACGGTCGCGGAGCGCTCCAGTGCACCGCTGGTCGGGCGCACTCGGCGGGGTGATCGGCGACATCGCCGCCAAGATGCAGCGCGACGCCGGAGTCGACCTGCGTACCGGTGTGGCGGTCGGAGGCACTTGAAGGGTGACGCCGACGGACACGTCCGGCGCGCCAAGCTCTCCGACGGCACCACTGCTCGACGTCGACGTGGTGGTCGCGTCGCTGGGGTCCATCCGCAACATCGAATGGCTCGAAGGCGCCGAACTGGCCGCCGGGCTTCTGGGGCGTGGCATGCGACGCGGGTTGCCGGGCCTTCGACATCAACGGCGTGGTGACCGACAACATCTTCGTCGCAGGTGACATCGCGCGGGCCCCGCACGTGCTCTACGAGTACCAGTTCATGGCGATCGAGCACGTCGATGCCGCGGTACTGGGTGCCCAGACCGCGGCGCACAACATGGTCCACCTCGAGAAGGGGCGCCGCCCGCATCTGCCGCTGCCGCAGTTCTGGTCCGGCCAGTTCGGCGTCAACATCAAGGGCTGCGGCGTGTGCTCCTTCGGCGACGAGATCGTGTTCACGCAGGGCTCCGTCGAGGATCTCCGCTTCGCCGCCGCCTTCGGCAAGAACGGCCGCATCGTCGGGGCGATCACCTTCAACCACGGCAAGTGGCTGGAGTACTACGGCGCGATGATCGAACGCTCGGCACCCTTCCCGCCCCCGCCGCCGGGCTACGACGTCCCTACGAACTCCGAGGTGATGTCGGCCCGCTTCCCGGATCCGCGCGAACCGACCGGAATCCCGGATGTCGTTCTCACCGGCCATGATCCGACGTCGCGGGGCGCCGAGTTCCGCCCCAAGAGCCGCTAACGCGCCCCAACAGGAAAGCCGCCATGACAACCGCAGAGACCGCCTGGACCGAGGCGATGAAGTACGAGAACCGTCACGACCCCTACCGCTTCTTTGACGAACTTCGGAAGACTCCCGTCGTGCAGGTCGCCGATAAGGTCTACGTCGTCACCGGCTACCGCGAGCTACTGCAGCTCGCGCACGACCCGCACGTGAGCTCCGACATCTCGAAGAGTCCCATCTCGGCCCAGCCGGCCGCCGATGCGCCCGATGTCGGCGCCGAGCACATGGATGCGTACGGGAGCACTCCGAGCCTGATCGTGTCCGATCCGGCCAAGCACGACAGGGCGCGACGACAGGTGATGCGGCACTTCGCGCCACCGCACTCCCCGAACGTCATCCCCGACATGGCGGCCGATATCCAGGCGCTGTGCAACGACTCGCTGGACAAGGTGAAAGCCAAGGGCGAGAACACGTTCGACGTCGTCGACGACTACGCCTATCCGGTGCCGGTGGCGGTCATCTGCCAGATCCTGGGTGTGCCGGTGCAGGACGAACCCACCTTCCATAAGTGGATCTTCGACTTCATGGCCGGCACGGACTTGGGACCGGATGCCGCGACCGAGGAAGGAAAGGCCCGCCTGGAAAAGGGCCGCGAAAGCATGGCGGCAATGAAGCAGTACATGGCCGGCCTGATCGAGGGCTTCGTGAAGGAGCCCGGCGACAACGTGTTGTCGAAGTTGGTGAGCGACACGGACGGCCCCGACGGTGCCATGGCGCCCGCCGAGGCCGCGGCCAATGCGCAGCTACTGCTGATCGCCGGACATGACTCCACGGTCAACACGATCGCGCACTGTGTGCTGCTCTTGCTGCGGAACCCCGAGTCGATCGACCTGCTGCGCGAGAAGCCCGAACTGATCCCGAAGGCGATCGAGGAGGTCCTGCGGCTGCAGTCGGCCGTCCAGTTCTTCCCCAGCCGCAGCGTCACCGCCGATGTCGAGGTCGGCGGGACCGTCATCCCCGCGGGTTCGGCGGTGCATCTGCTGTACGGCGCGGCCAACCGTGACCCGAAGCGATTCCCCGACCCCGAGAAATTCGATATCCAGCGCAAGGACAACCAGCACGTGGGCTGGGGCCGTGGCGTGCACAGTTGCGTGGGCGGACCACTGGCCCGCCTCGAGGTCAACATCGCGCTGGAGACGTTCCTGCGGCGCGTCGAGAACCCGCGTCTGGTCGTCGACCCGCCGCCCTACCGGCAGAACCAGATGTTCCGCGGCCCGCTGCATCTCGAGGTCGAGTTCGACCGGATCAAGGACTAGCGCCATCAAAGCCTTCCAGTTCGTCGAATGGCAACAGCCGGGCCAACTTCGGGATGTGCCGGTGCCCGAGCCGGGAGCTGGAGAGGTGCTGATCAAGGTCGGCGGCGCCGGTGCCTGCCATTCGGATCTGCATCTGTTGGAGGCTCCCGCCGGATCGAAGTCGATGACGCTGCCGTTCACCCTCGGCCACGAGAACGCCGGTTGGGTGGAGAAGATGGGGCCTGGCGCAACAGGATTTGCGCCGGGTGACCCCGTCATCGCGTACGGCCCGTGGGGGTGTGGACTGTGCGTGAACTGCCGCAAAGGTATGGAAAATTACTGTGAGACCCCGGGCAAACCCAGCCCAGGCGGGCTCGGCGGTACCGACGGCGGCATGGCCGAGTATCTCCTCGTCCCGGCGACGCGCTACCTGATCCCGTTGGGCGACTTGGACCCCCGCGAGGCAGCGCCGCTCACCGACGCCGGACTCACCAGCTACCACGCGGTCAAGCGATCAGTTCATCTGTTGGGACCCGGCTCCACCGCCGTCGTCATCGGCGCGGGCGGCCTTGGGCAGATGGCCATCCAGGTCCTCAGGGCACTCGCCTCTGCGACAACCGTTGTCGCGGTCGATACTTCGGAAGACAAGCTGAAGATCGCCAAGTCGATGGGCGCCGACGAAGTACTCATCTCCGGCGACGACGCGGTGAAGCGCATCGAGGACATCACGAAGGGCCACGGCGCCGAACTCGTCCTCGACTTGGTCGGCGTCGAGCCGACACTGGCGATGGCCGCACAGGTGGCCCGGGTGCTCGGCCATCTCACCATCGTCGGAGTCGGCGACGCGGCACTGCCTGTCAACTTCTTCAGCCCCCCGCACGAATGCGCTGTCGCATCGCCGTTCTGGGGCACCATCCCCGAACTGATCGAGGTGATCAGCCTCGCGCAGACCGGCAAGATCAAGATGCTCGTCGAACACTTCGCCCTCGACGATGCGGCACACGCCTACCACCTATTGCACGACGGCAAGATCCAGGGCCGCGCCGTCATCACTCCGAACGACTGACGGACTGTGTCGATGCGGCGCCGAAGGTGACGGCCAGCTTGGGTTCGGAATTGATCCGAACTCATCCCCCTCGCGCTTGTGGTCGCCATCTCCCCGCTGTCGATCATCCCCGCCGTGCTGGTACTGCACACGCCGCGGCCGAAGCCCACGAGCCTGGCCTATCTGGCCGGCTGGATCTTCGGGCTTGCCGCGTTGACGGCCATCTTCGTCGAGGTGTCCAGCTTGCTGGGCGGGCTGAACAAGGCGCCGACGTGGGCCAGCTGGCTGCGCATAGTCATCGGTATCGCGCTGATCGTGTTCGGTGTGTTCCGCTGGTTGACGCGTAAGCGGTCGGCGCATTCGCCGGCCTGGATGAAGAAGATCACCGATGCCACGCCGGCTCGTGCGGCGATCATCGCGGCAGCATTGGTCGTGGCGAATCCGAAGGTTCTCTTCATTTGCGCGGCAGCCGGTTTGGCGATCGGGTCCGCGGGCCTCGGTACCGCGGGCGCGTGGGTCTCGGTGGTGTTCTACGTAGTTGTCGCAGCGTCCTCGGCCGCGATCCCTGTACTGGCCTACGCCGTGGCCGGCGAACGGCTCGACGGGCCGCTGACCCGGCTCAAAGACTGGATGGAGCGACACAACGCGGCTCTAGTGGCGGCGATTCTGGTCGTCATCGGAGTTTTGGTGCTGTACAAGGGCATTCACGGGTTGTGATGGTTCGCGTTGCAGCGCGGCTGGAAGTGGTCGACCCCGGCTTCGCTCGAACTCGTCGCGGTGCCAGAACTGCTTGCGCGTCGGTGCTTTCAGGACTCACGCTGGCGGCGGTGACCTCGGCGTTCGGAGTCGCGGAGCCGCTGCGGATAACGCTGTTCGGCGCTGGCGCATGCTTCTTTGGAGTACTGCTGGTTACCGATCCCCGTCGCGGGGACCGTGTTCGCACGTTCGTATTGGCTTCGATGGTCTCGGCCGCGGCGATCGTCATCACCGTTGAACTCAGCCGGGCCACGGTCTGGGCCGCGGCGGCGTTTCTGGTCGTGCAGATGTTCTTGTCGTACGCACTGCGTTCCTGGAGTCTGCGGGCCGGCAATCTCGCCGTGATCGGCGCACTCATCACCTTTCTCGCCGGTGCGGGGCGCATCACGAGCGACCGGATCGGGTGGTTTGTGCTCGCCTCGACCGTTGGCTTCGCGTGGGCCACCATCGCGGAATACGTTCTTCTGCCCGACAATCCGCGCCGTACCCTCAATCGGTCCGTTTACATCTTCTGCCGAAGTGCCGGCGATGTGGTCGCCAGCGTGGTGGACACGCTGCGTGTTGCCCGCGACGGCATGGCACCCGATCACGCTTCAAAAGCTCTCTGTCGCAAGATCCAACGCGTCACGCAGTGCCGGACAGCCATCGAGAGCCAACTCACCGGCGCGCTCCCGCCTGGCTTCCGGCAACACGACGTCGAGCAGTTGCGAGTCGCGCTGTACTGCGCGGAAAGAGGAATTGAGGTGATCAAACAGGCCAACGGTTCGCGGTGGATCGACACACTTCCGAGCGACGATGCCGGGTCTATCACGAGCACCCTGCAGGCCCTCGCGAACGCCCTGCGGGACAGCGTCGACGCGCAGTCACTGGACACGGTCGCACACGAAGCTCAACGCCTGCGCGACCGCCTCTACGATGCGAAGGCTACATCACCGGCCAGTGTTGGTCCGCACGCTTCGCCAGGGCCCGCTCTTGCGGCTCTGACGACTATCGGTGGAGCCGAACTCGCCGCGCAGTCGGCCTCGCAGGCAACAGCATTGGCGAGCTTGACTCCTGTACCCGGCGCCGCTGAACCTGCGAGTGTCACCGCCGCGCAGGCAACCGTGGATACGCCGAACGCTCAACGCGCCCTGCCGCCCACGATGGCTCTTGCGATACAGGCCGCCATGGCGGCCGTGCTCGCGGGCCTGATCGCCAAATCGCTTGGGAACGAACAAAGCCTGCTGGTTGCGTGGACCGCGTACGTCATCATCGCCGGATCGGCCGAGATATCGACCCGGCGAGCGTGGATATGGCTCGCCGCCACGGTATTGGGAGCTACCGCAGGCGTCGTGATCGCGGCGAGCGTCCCGGACAACATTGTCTGGACGGTCGCCGTCGTGACGATTGGCGTGTTCTTCACCATCGCCAGCGCACCTGTCTCCTATCCGGCGATGGTGTTCTGGATGAGCATTGCGCTCGTCCCGCTCTTCGCGACCGAAGGGCGCTACCTCGACCTCATTTGGGACAGGGCGGTCGCGGCCCTCATCGGAGGGTGCGTCGCGGCCGGCGTCGCGTTTACCGTCGTGCCGATCCGGCTTTCGCGCGACTTCCGTCCCGCGGTGCTTGTGTACCTGAATGCACTCGATGCGGCCCTCGACTCTCAGCGGCCAGGTGAGATGGACCGCAGGGCCACGACAGGGGCCGCACTTGACCACGCCCACTCGGCCCTCGACTCCATGATCGCGTCGGCCCTCACCAAAACCCACGTCTTTCCGCAATCGGGAAGCCCGCTGGCTGAGCAGGCAGTCCGGATTGATGCCGTCCATGAGGCGTTTCTGCGTCTCACGCCGCTGCTCACCGAGTCGTCACGGCGCCTTCATGGCTGGACGGATCAGCGCGTAGAGATGAGCATCCGGCCACTGCGGGACGACGTGGAAAACGCAAAGGCCGCCGCACGCGGCGACGCAGCTGTGGCCAACACATCGGCAGGAAACGACACCCGCCGGGTCGCCACCGATTACCTGTGGCCCGCCGACAATCTGCACACCATGCTGGCTGAGTTCGCCCTGCATCTCCGCGGTCACGCCCGCCCGCGGCTATAGCCCGGCTAGATGCCGGTGCACAGCGAAACGAACGGAATGGGCGCGCAGATGCCCACCGAGAAGTATGGCGTGAGGTCGCCATTCCACGCTGGCGGTGGCGGTGGCGGTGGGGGTGGGGGAGGCGGAGGTGGTGGCGGCGGTGGCGGCGCGAGCAACGCTGCTGCGATGCACGTGTTGGACGGCGAATCGAACACGGTTCCCTGGCCGCATTCGACCGCCTGACTCGCCGCTGGCGAGAAGATCGTCACAAACGCAAGCGGTGCCAACGCGGCGGTGCCAGAAATTGCGACGCGACGAAGCATGGCGATCATCGCACGGGCCCCTCTGCTCATCCCCAACCCTGCGTAGCCAGGATGGTACGGCCGATCGGCGACCTGATTCAGCAGAATTGTCGATCACGGAAATTTTCGTTGCCGGTGGACACAGGGCAGAGACCGCAGCTGTCCAAATCTGAATCAGCCCACCTTGTAGGTCGCGATCGCCTTCGCGACCGCCTCGCCGTCGGGCGTGACGACGTCGACGTCGACGTTCACCAGTGTCTTGCCGCGCCGTAATACCCGCCCGATCGCGATCAGGTCGGTAGCGCGGGCCGGTGCCAGGAACTGCATGGACATCGACGTGGTCACGCCACGCAGTGAGTCGGGTACCTCAGCGCCCGCCCAGGCCGCGGCCATCACCGTGACATCGGCCAGCGCCGCAATTGCACCGCCATGCACCATGTCGGCGACCGTGACGTTGGACGGGTCCCACGGCAGGCGCAGCCGCACCTCGTCGGCGGCGAGTACGTCGGCGACGATGCCGAGCTTGGCGACGAACGGCGACGCGGGGATGAACTGCGCCATGACGTCCGCGCCGGTCTGAGGCTGCGTGGGAGTTGACATGGATCCAGTATCTGCGGTGGATCAATTACCTCCGGGGTAACCGCAGGCCCTCCACGTTTGCCCACGCGCAACCCGAGACTGCGTGTCTGCAGGTCGACACGCCGCGTACGAACGCATTTTGCGCACTGCTCGCGGCGGTCTCCGACGTTGACATCGCAGGCCCCGACTGGTTTTATATCAGGTTATGCAGATCATATCTGGTCATCTCTACCAACTTTACGAGGAAACGATGACCGACGACCCAGCAACTCAACGCGGGGCGCTATGAGCTGAGCCACCTGCGCTCGCTCGAAGCCGAGGCGATCCACATCATCCGCGAGGTGGCCGCGGAGTTCGAGCGGCCGGTGCTGCTGTTCTCCGGCGGCAAGGACTCCATCGTCATGCTGCACTTGGCCATCAAGGCGTTCCGGCCCGGACGGCTGCCGTTCCCGGTGATGCACGTCGACACCGGCCACAACTTCGACGAGGTACTCCAGGTCCGCGACGAGCTCGTCGCCGAGAGCGGCGTGCGGCTGGTCGTGGCCAAGGTGCAGGACGACATCGACGCGGGCCGCGTGGTCGAGACCATTCCGTCGCGCAACCCGATGCAGACCTTCACGCTGTTGCGCGCCATCCGCGAGAACAAGTTCGACGCAGCCTTCGGCGGCGCCCGACGCGACGAGGAGAAGGCCCGCGCAAAGGAGCGGGTGTTCAGCTTCCGCGACGAGTTCGGCCAGTGGGACCCGAAGGCGCAACGCCCCGAGTTGTGGAATCTCTACAACGGGCGCCACCACAAGGGTGAGCACATCCGGGTGTTCCCGATCTCGAACTGGACCGAGTTCGACATCTGGTCCTACATCGGCGCCGAGAAGATCAAGCTGCCGTCCATCTATTACGCGCATGCGCGCAAGGTGTTTGAGCGCGACGGGATGCTGCTGGCCGTGCACAAGTACCTGCAGCCGCGCAAGGACGAGGAAATCATCGAGAAGACGGTGCGGTTCCGCACCGTCGGCGACGTCACGTGCACCGGCTGTGTGGAATCCCTTGCGGGAACGGTGTCCGAGGTGATCGCCGAGACTGCGGTGTCGCGCCTCACCGAACGCGGCGCCACGCGCGCCGACGACCGCATCTCGGAGGCCGGAATGGAAGATCGCAAGCGAGAGGGCTATTTCTGATGAGCGCTTGCGCGAAGAACGGACGACACTGATGGAGCGCTTGCGCGAAGAACGGGACACTGATAGCGCTTGCGCGATGAACGCACGCTTGCTGCGACGTCTGGCCACGCGCCGGTTCCGTCGACGACGGCAAATCCACGCTCATCGGACGGCTGCTGTATGACTCCAAGGCCGTGATGGAGGACCAACTCGCGTCGGTCGAGCGGACCTCCAAGGAACGCGGCCACGACTACACCGACCTTGCGCTGGTCACCGACGGGCTGCGGGCCGAGCGTGAACAGGGCATCACCATCGACGTCGCCTACCGCTATTTCGCCACGCCCAAGCGGAAATTCATCATCGCGGACACCCCGGGGCACACCCAGTACACCCGCAACATGGTGACCGGCACGTCGACGGCGCAACTGGCGATCGTGTTGGTCGACGCCCGTCATGGCCTGCTCGAGCAGTCGCGCCGGCACGCGTTCCTGGCGTCGCTGCTCGGCATCCGCCATATCGTGCTGGCGGTCAACAAGATGGACCTCATCGGCTGGGACCGTGAGCAGTTCGAGAAGATCCGCGACGACTTCCACGAGTTCGCCGCACGACTGGACGTCCACGACGTGACGACGATTCCGCTGTCGGCGCTGCTCGGCGACAACGTGGTGACCAAGTCGGACAACACCCCGTGGTACGACGGACCATCGCTGCTGTCACACCTGGAAGAGGTATACATCGCCGGCGACCGCAATCTCGTCGACGTGCGGTTCCCCGTCCAGTACGTCATCCGGCCGCAGACGCACGAGCACGCCGACCACCGAAGCTATGCAGGCACTGTGGCCAGCGGCGTCATGCGTCCCGGCGATGAGATCGTCGTCCTGCCGGCCGGTAAGACAAGCCGCATCACAGGGATCGAAGGCCCGAGTGGGCCTGTCCAGGAAGCCTTCCCGCCGATGGCGGTGTCGATCAGCCTCGCCGACGACATCGATATCTCGCGTGGCGACCTCATTGCCCGGCCGAATAATCAGCCAAGGGTGGCGCAGGAATTCGACGCGACGGTGTGCTGGATGGCCGACGAAGCCTCGCTGGAGCCGGGGCGCGACTACATCATCAAGCAGACCACGCGCACCACCCGGGTCAAGGTGACCGCGCTGGACTACCGTCTCGACGTCAACACGCTGCACCGCGACAAGACGCGCCACCGCACTGAAACTCAATGAGCTGGGCCGTATCTCGCTCCGCACTCAGGTGCCGCTGCTGCTCGACGAGTACAGCCGCAACGCGGCCACCGGTTCGTTCATCCTGATCGATCCCAACACCAACGGCACCGTCGCGGCGGGCATGATCCTGCCGTACGTCACGGCACGCACGTCGAGCCCCAATACCGTCCGGCACGAATCGCTCTGCACGTCCGAGGACCGGCTGTCGAAGGGTCGGACGGTGTGGTTCACCGGCCTGTCCGGGTCGGGAAAGTCTTCGGTCGCAATGCTGGTCGAGCAGAAGCTTCTCGAAAACGGAACTCCGGCATACGTACTCGACGGTGACAACCTACGCCACGGTCTCAATGCGGATCTGGGCTTCTCGATGGCCGACCGCGCCGAGAACCAGCGCAGGCTGGCGCACATCGCGGCGATCCTCGCCGACTCCGGCCAGGTCGTGCTGGTGCCCGCGATCAGTCCGCTCGAGGAGCACCGCGCGCTGGCGCGGAAGGTGACCACCGAGGCCGGCCTCGATTTCTTCGAGGTGTTCTGCGACACCCCGCTCGAGGACTGCGAGCGACGCGACCCGAAGGGGCTGTACGCCAAGGCCCGCGCAGGCGAGATCACGCATTTCACCGGGATCGACAGCCCGTATCAGCGGCCGAAGACCCCTGACATGCGGCTGACCCCCGAGCGTTCGCCCGACGAACTTGGCGAATCTGGTGATCGAGCTGCTGGAAAGCAAGCGGTGACCGATCACGACGTCGCCGCACGGCTGGCGACGGCCGCGGGAAAGCTGCTTCTCGATGTCCGAATCGAGCTTGCCGAAGCCACTGAAGGCGAGCGAAAGGCCGCGGGGGACAAGCGTTCCCACGACTTCCTGATGGCAGCGCTCGCTGCGGAGAGGCCGGGCGACGCGGTGTTGTCCGAGGAGGGCGCCGACGACCCCGTGCGACTCTCCGCCGATCGCGTGTGGATCGTCGATCCGCTTGACGGCACGCGGGAGTTCTCGGAACTGGGCCGTGACGACTGGGCGGTCCACGTCGCGCTGTGGCAAGCGGGTGAACTCGTCGCGGGTGCGGTTGCGCTTCCCGCGCAGGGCATCACGCTGGCCACTCCGTCGGTCGGCCCGCCACCGCCGCGCACCGGACACGCCGCGGATCGTGGTGTCCCGGACCCGTCCGCCCGCGGTCGCCCTGGCCGTGCGTGACTCGCTGGGTGGCACGCTGGTCGAGATGGGCTCGGCGGGCGCCAAGGTCGCATCCGTCGTGCAGGGCCTGTCGGACGTCTATGTGCACGCGGGCGGGCAGTACGAGTGGGACTCCGCGGCGCCCGTCGCGGTGGCCCGTGCCGCCGGGTTGCACACGTCGCGCATCGACGGATCGCCGCTGATCTACAACCGGCCCGATCCGCTGCTACCCGACCTGGTGGTGTGCCGCCCCGAACTCGCAGACGCGGTGCTTGCGATCACTGCGGGTTGAGCGGCCGTTCACTCGAGCTGCGGTTGGTGCGAGTTCCAGTTGGGCAGCGCTCGGCGCAGCCACGCGGGGCCGATCACCTTGATTTCGTCTGATCGCAGCAGGTCTCGCCACGAGCGTTGGCCTCGGTGCCAGTCGACGAATGCCAGGGATCCGGCCTCGACGAGCAGATCTGATTCGCCTCCGGGATCGGAGTAGCAGACCTCGGCGTCGCCGTGCTCGATCAGCAGCCAGTACCGTCGATTACTCGGACGCTCATCGGGGAAAATGAACTCCACGATCACCCGGCCTGGTGGCAGAGCGGACCGCACCAGCTGCACCTGACACCAAGCCCAGAGCGCGAAACCCGGATCGGAGCGTTCGGTGGTGACTTCGACCCAGCGCTCGCCCCACATCGCCATCCGATTAATCACATCGGCGAGATCGGCGCCGGCCTCGGTGAGCCCGTAGAGGTGTCCGCGGCCGTGGAGCTTCGGCCGGGACGCGATGACGCCGGCCCGCTGGAGTTCATCGAGCCGCTTGAGCAGCATCGATCGTGACATCGTCGGTAGGCCCCGTGAGATCGCGGAGAACGTCTCCGCACCGAACATGAGGTTGCGCACGATCAGCGGGTTCCACCGCTCGGCGAGAATCTCCGAGGCGCGTGCGACGGGACAGTACTGGTGGTACGTACCCATGGTTTCGATTCTGTCACTGGCAGTGCTCAAGCCGAGTTCTAAATTCGAACTTCACGGAGCAGCATAGGACGCCGACGATGTCGCTATGAACATCGGTGACAGTCGTATTTCAGAAATTCTGGACGGACAGGTGTCGACGCCCGCCGCCGAGGTGTACGAGAAGTTCTTCGTACCGGCTTTGTTCAGTCAATGGGTCGAGCCGATGCTCGACGCAGTCGGAGCGGGCGGCGGCGACCGCGTGCTCGACGTGGGTACCGGCACCGGGGTCCTTGCCCGTGGGGCGCTGCGGCGAGTGGGCTCCCGGGGCCGGGTCATCGCGGTCGACCCCAACGACGGCATGTTATCGGTGGCGCGTCGAACGGCGCCACAACTGGATGCGCGCCGCGGTTCGGCCGAACATCTACCGGTCGCCACTGACGAAATAGATTGCACCACATGTCAATTTGCTCTGATGTTCGTCGGCGACCGTGCCGGTTCAGCGCGTGAGATGGCGCGGGTGACTCGGCCCGGAGGGTGCGTCGCGGTTGCCACCTGGACGAGCATCGAGACATCGCCCGGCTACGCGGCGATGGCTGACCTGCTCGGCGAAGAGATCGGAGACTGGGCGGCCGAGGCGCTTCGCGCGCCCGTTTTCCATTGGCACCGCCGAGATGCTCCATGACGTACTGGCGACTTCACTCGCCGACGTTTCGGTGCAACGTCACGAGGGGCAAGCGCGCTTCGCGTCACTCGATGAGTGGCTGCGCACGGATATTCGCGGTTGGACGCTGGCAGAACACATCGATGACGACCAGTTCGCGCGGCTGCGTCGAAAGGCGAAAACCCGGCTCAGCCGGTTCGTCGGCGCCGACGGGCGCATCCGGTTCTCGACGCCCGCACTGATCGCCAAGGCCACTGTGGCCTGAAGTGTCCCGTAAGCGCTCGCGCGAACTCGCAGACGCGCTGCTTGCCGTCACAAGCTGAGTTTCATCCCCTAATCGCCTATGAATTGGCTGCGGGCTTGCTGCGGGTTGGATTGGAACTTAATGACTTAGCTTGTCGCCAGCACATTTTAAGCTGATTGTTGGTTTCATGAGCTCCAACTTGTCCACGCGTCGCTTGATGGTGGCAGCCGGCGGCGCCGCACTCATCGTAATGGGGCTGCTATCGGGATGCGGTACCAGCAACGAGAAGTCGCCCTCAACGACCTCGACTACTACGACAACCACCACGACCACGACCACCGCGCCGCCGACGTCGAGCGTGGCACCGCCTGCTCCGACGGAGAAGGGCATCAGTCCGACCGGGGGCAACCTGTTCTCACCCCAGGTCATCGCGCCTGCTGCGCCCACCGAACCGCCCGGCGTTCACCGTCGCAACTAGCACGACTGCCGCTCAACACGAATGAGGCATGAACTATGAATATCGGCCGAGTCAGTCGTCGGATCACCATCGCGAGTGGTTCCCTGTTGATCGCGATCGGTGCGCTGGCCACCGCATGCGGGACCAGCGGGCAACAGGCGCCTTCCACGACATCCACAACGACAACGACGACCACGCCGTCAAGCGCAGCGCCCGCGTCCCCGACGGAGAAGGGCATCAGCCCAACCGGCAGGCAACCTGTTCACCCCGGGGGTGACCGCGCCTGGGGCACCGAATGTTCCGGCGGGCCAGCATCCCGGTATCAACGGTGTTCCCTAGAAATCGCCCGTACCAAAGGAATTGCCGGAGGCGGTCCTGCCGGTCGCGGGGTGACCTACCGTAGGCGGGGTGACCAAACCAACGCTTCGCGAGCTGGCCGAGTCTGCCCGCTGCGCCGGCTTCACTGACCGACTCGACCCTCGTGCTGATCGACTGCCAGAACACCTACACGCGGGGCGTCATGGAGCTCGACGGCGTGCAGTCCGCACTGGACGAGACCGCCGAACTGCTTGACCGGGCGCGGACGGCAGGGATTCCCGATCATCCATATCCAGCATGACGACGGCCCCGGCTCGCTGTATGACATCCAGGGCGAGAGCGGGGCGATCGTGTCCAGTGTGGCTCCGCGCGAGGGCGAGCCGGTGGTGGTGAAGAACTATCCGAATTCGTTCGTGCAGACGGACCTCGACGAGCGGTTGAAGGCCGTCAGCGCATCGAATCTGGTGCTCGCGGGCTTCATGACGCACATGTGCGTGAACTCGACTGCGCGGGGTGCGTTCAACCTCGGATACGCGCCGACGGTCGTAGCGGCCGCAACCGCGACGCGCGCCCTGCCGGGCCTGGGCGATGCCATCGTTTCTGCCCCGGCGATGCAGGCGGCGAGCCTGGCGGCCGTCGCCGACCTCTTCGCTGTCGTGGTGCCCGACACGAGAGCGATTCCGGACTGAGGAAGAATTCGTAGTATGCGGATGTCGGCGAAGGCGGAGTACGCCGTCCGCGCGATGGTCCAGCTGGCCACCGCGGACGACGGCGTGCTGGTCAAGACCGACGATCTGGCCAAGGCGCAGGGCATCCCGCCGCAGTTCCTCGTCGACATCCTCTCCGACCTGCGCACCGACCGGCTGGTGCGCAGCCACCGCGGCCGCGACGGCGGCTATGCGCTGGCCCAGCCCGCCGCCGACATCAGCATCGCCGACGTGCTGCGCTGCATCGACGGCCCGCTGGCCAGCGTCCGCGACATCGGGCTCGGCGACCTGCCGTACTCCGGGCCGACCGCGGCGCTGACCGACGTGTGGCGCGCGCTGCGGGCCAGCATGCGATCGGTGCTCGAGGAGACGAGCCTCGCCGATGTCGCGTCCGGTGCGCTACCCGAGCACGTCGGCCAGCTGGCCGGCGACTACCTCGGCCAGGAGGAGAAGCGCGGCCACTCGTGAGAGCTAGCGGCGCTGCGTTGGCTCGTCGCGCCGCGGGCGGCGATCCCGTCGAGCAGCATCCGCAGGCCCCGCTCGAAGTCCTCTTCGACCGACGTCCGCATGGCGACCTTCGACAGCGCCTCGATGTGCGGGTAGCGTCGTGCCGGCGACCGCGCCGATGCGGGCCGCGGCGTCGCTCGGCTGCACCGGCCGCGCGTCAACGGGCCGGCCAGCTCGGCCTGCGCCGCGCCGACGACGAACGCCAGCACCGCGTGGAACGCGGCGAGGCGGTCGTGGTCGTCAGCCCCGCCCGTTCGAGGCGCGATGAGCGCGTCGGCGACCGCGAAACCGGTCGCCGACGACATTCGGCGGGTCAGCACCAGCGGAATCGCGGCGGGATGCGCGCGCACACCCCGCCACATCGCCGTCGGCCATCGCGTGGACGTCGCGCCGCCAGTCCGCGGTCGGCGCGGGCACGGCGACCTCGGCGACCACGGCGGCGACGACGAGTTCCTCCAGCCCCTCCTTGTCGGCGACGTAGTTGTAGACGGTCATCGGCCCGGTGCCGAGCGCGGCGGCCAGCGCGCGCATGCTCAGCGCGCCCAGCCCCGACTCGTCGACGATTGCCAGGGCCGCGGCGGCGATCTCGTCGGTGGTGAACCGTGCGCGCATCTCACGCCTCTCTTCCTCCGCAGGGTCAGACCGCCTTGACAAGTACGGCGTACGTAATGCAGTCTAGCCAATACGTACACCGTACTTATGAGGAGGTGCCGATGTCGGCATCCGACGAGCTCCCGACCGATCGCGTCGACTTCCGTCCGGCGGCACGCGATGCGCGGCATGGCTGACGCTGCCGGCCGGCGCCGGCCCGCACCCGGCGGTCGTGCTGGTGCACGGCCTCGGCGCGACGCACGACATGATGCTGGCGCAATACGAGCAGCACTTCGCCGCGGCAGGCATCGCGACGCTGGCATTCGACTACCGCAACACCGGAGCATCCGACGGGCAACCACGACAACATATCTCGATGCCGCGAGCAACGCGCCGACGTCGCCGCGGCCCTGTCGCATCTCGCCGAACGTCCGACATCGACGCCGCCCGGCATCGGGCTGTGGGGGACCAGCCTCGGCGGCATGAACGTGGTCCGGGTCGCCGCGGGCCGCCACGACCTCGCGGCCGCGGTGTCCAGTGCCCGATCGTGCACGGGCCCGGGGCGGCCCGCAGGCTCGGCCTGCTCGGGCCTCGCTGCGGTTGACCCCGGCCATCGCCGAGGACGTCCTGCGCGCGTGCTGACCCGCCGCGGCCGCCGCTACGTGCCGATCGTCGGGCCGCCCGGCAGCCTCGCCATGGTGACCGTCGCCAGGCGCGGAGGCCGGCTGGAACTCCACGGTCCCGCCGGGCGACCGCTTCGACAACAGGATCGCCGCGGCCGACGCGGTCGCGATGGTGACGACGTCGGCGTTGCGCCACGCCCGCCGCGTCATCGCGCCGCTGCTGGTCTGCGTCTGCGACCGCGAGAACCTGATGAATCCCGCGCTACGCCGCGCTGGTCGCGCGGCGGGCACCGAGCGGTGTTGCCCGCCACTACGACGTCGGACCACTTCGCCATCTACCACCCGCCGCTGGTCAGCCGGGTGCTCGCCGACCAGACCGCCTTCCTGAAGGAGCATCTCGATGTCCGCGCGTGAACTGTTGCGCGCCAACGACGATCGATTCCTTGCGGTTGCCGCCGAGCTGAGCCCCGACGAGTGGGCCGCGCCCAGCCTGTGCGACGCGTGGTCCAACCACGACGTGCTGGCCCACCTGGTCATCGGCTACCGCACCGGTCTCGGCGCGCTGACCGCCGAGATGTTCCGCCACGGCGGCTCGTTCGACCGTGCGAACGCCGCGATGGCGCGCGCGCTGGCGGCAGACGCGCAGCCCCGCCGACCTGCTGGACGAGTTCGAGCGCCTCGTGCACCAACCGCGCGGGCTGGGACGGTATTTCCGCCGCGGCTGCTGCTGGGCGATCACGTCACCCACGAGCTCGACATCCTCTTCGCGCTCGATCGCGACCCGACGATCCCGGAGGAGCCCTGATCGCCGTGCTGAACACGCAAGTGTCCCTGCCGAATCCGTTCGTCCCGGCGTTCCGCAACAGCCGTGGGCTGCGGCTTCGGGCCACCGACGTGGAGTGGACACACGGCGACGACGGGCCCGTCGTCGAGGGCCGAGCCGTCGAACTGGTCTCTGTACTGGGCGACCGGCCGCGCCTGTTGTCGTGCCTCAAAGGCGGTGGTGTTGAGCTGCTGGCTGCGCGGGTCATTCCGCGACAGGCCCGCACGGAAGGATGAGTCACTAAAATTCGTTGTACCCCTCAGGGAGGTCGACGATGACTGACGCTTTCGTGCTCGGCGGTGTTCGCACCCCGTTCGCCCGATACGGGAGTTCGCTGTCACATATCCGCACCGACGATCTGCTCGGGATGACGATGAAAGGCGCCTGCGAGCGCGTCGGGCGTCGGCCTGGACCAGGTCGAGGACATCGTCGCCGGGCTGCGTGAACCCGGCGCACGAGGGCATGGGCGACATCGCCCGGTGGGCCGCGCTGGCTGCCGGCTTTCCCGACAGCGTCGCCGGAGCGACGATCAACCGGTTCTGTGGCTCGTCGCTGAGCGCGACGATCAATGTGGCGCATGCGATCAAGGCGGGCGACCTCGGCGTCGGGATCGCCTGCGGGGTGGAGTCGATGTCCCGTTCGGGCTGGGCGTACATGAAGGGCGACGCGCCGTTCGCTCCGCGGGGACCGGTTTCCTGCTCGACACCATGTGGGCAGGCGCCGGTGGCCCACCGAACCCGGCACTGCTGGCGCGCAACGCCTACATCGGCATGATCGAGACCGCGCAGAACGTTGCCGATCGATACGGGCTGACCCGCGAGGAGATCGACGCGTTCGCGCTGCGGTCCCAGCGCAACGCCAAGGCGGCGCGCGATTCGGGCCGACTGGCCAAAGAGATCATGCCAGTGAAGATTCCGGCGACGAAGAAGACGCCGGCACGCACGTTCGAACACGACGAGTTCATCCGCGACGACACCACGGCCGAGCAGTTGGCGGCGCTGCCGCCACAGCCGGGCACCACCCAGATGACCGCGGCGAACTCCACGCCATTGACCGACGGCGCCAGTGCGCTCGTGCTCGCTTCAGGTGAGCGGGCGGCCGAACTCGGCGTCGAGCCGCTGGCGCGGGTGGTGTCGTCGGCGGTCGTACGGGATCGATCCGCTGGTCATGGGCCTGGCCCCGGCCTGGGCGCTGCCGATGGCGATCAAGCGCGCCGGCCTTACCCCAGAGCAGATCGACGTATGGGAAGTGCACGAGGCGTTCAGCGCGCAGGCACTCGGTGTGCTCCGGGAACTGCCGAATCAGCTCGGTGGCTTCACGGTTCCCGACGAGAAGCTCACCCCCAACGGGGGCGCCGTTGCCATCGGGCATCCCTTCGGGGCCACAGGCACCCGGTATGTCTTGACGCTGGCCACCGAGTTGCGCGAACGCAACGTCCGCTATGGCGCACTCGGTGTGTGCATCGGCTCGGGCCAAGGCGTCGCGGTCGTCCTGGAGAACCCGCAGGCGGCCTGAATCATGTGGTACCCGATCCATAAGGCCGGGTGAGGATCTCCAGATAGTGGCCCGCGGGATCCTGGAAGTACACACCGCGGCCGCCGTCGTTGTGGTTGATCTCCCCGGGTCGGCTGCCCCGCGGATCGGCCCAGTGCTGTAGGTCCCTGGCGCGGATGCGCCCGTAGATGGCGTCGAACTCGTCCTCGGACACAAGAAACGCGTAATGCTGCGGGTGAATCTCGTCGTCGGGTCCGACCTGGGCGTAGTCGAGGCTGGCCTCATGCGCCAGGGGCACGGCCAGAAACGGGCCGAACTCCTTGGGCTCGGGCAGGCCGAACATCTCGGCGAAAAACGTTGCCGAAGCGCTGCGGTCCTTGGCAGCGACGATGGTGTGGTTGAACGTGATGGCCATTCGATTCAGTCAACCACCGGAAAATGTGTTGCGCCAACATTGGAGGATGGAGAAATGACGGAAGTCGAGGTGCTCAACGGTCCTCGGGTGAGGATGCGCGCACCCACTCTTGACGATGCGCAACCGCTCTTCGAACACATCGCGTCCGACCCGGACGTGACGCGCTATATGGCGTGGCGCACGCATTCCGACCTCGCCGAGACCCGTCGCGTCGTCACCGACATCTTCAACGTCGGCGGTGAAACCACCTGGCTCATCGAACCACGGGAAGGTGGTGACCCGATGGGCGTGATCGGCTGGCGTCGGCCGCAGCCACACCTCATCGACTTCGGCTACTACCTGGCCAAGCGGTGGTGGCGGCGGGGCTACATGTCGGAGGCGGTGCAACTACTGCTCGACAAGGCTCACCGCGACCCCACCGTCTACCGCGTCTCGGCGTACTGCCATGTCGACAACACAGCGTCGGCGCCGCCTGCTCGAACGCAGCGGGCTGACACTGGAAGGCCGCCTGGTGCGGTATGCCGTGCTGCCGAACATCAGCGCCGAACCGCAGGATTGTCTGATGTTCGCCGAAGCGGTCAGGTGACCGAACCGCGCACCGCCCACGCACGCGCGCGCAGCGAAAGGCCGGTTACGTCGAGCCGACGGCGCAGGCTGGATTGCAGTGCCTGCACAGCCGATTCGTCCAACGACGCCACATAGCGGCCCGCTGGGCCCTGACCCCTGAGGAAGGGCGCCAGTAGTCGTCGAAGGACGCGAAATCCATTGCGATGTTCAGCGGTTGCTCGTCGACATTCCGCAAGCCCGCTGCGCGCCACAGGTCGGACAGCGCGCCGGGCGTACACAGCGGGGCATGTCGCTCATCGAGCGGGCCGGCCGGTTGGCACCAGCGCGACCGCCTCATCCCAGAAGTAGCGAAGCATCTGCATCCCCTCGCCGTAATCCCACACCGAGGCCGCCACGACACCGCCGGGCTTGGTCACCCGCACCATTTGAACGCAACGCGATGGCCGGGTCTGGCACGAAGTTGAGAACGAGCATCGCAAGCGTTCGGTCGAATCCGGCGTCGTCGAACGGCAAGGTCATCACGTCGCCGACGGCGAACCGGACCGTGTCGGTCGTGGCGTGTTCGGTCGCATACCGGACGTAGGCGGCAGACGGTTCGACGCCGGTGACCGTCGTGGCTGTAACGGCCGCGGCGGCCAGCGACAGCGACCCTGTGCCTGATCCGATGTCGAGTACCCGATCGCCGTGGCGCACCCCGGCGAATTCCAGGAAGAGCGGAGCGAGCCGACGACTCCAGCGGCCCATGAACTGCTCGTATCCGTCTCCCTCGGAGAACATGGTGACGTCAGGCTATCTCCACGCCGTGATACGAAGGAGGAATGGCATTCGACCTTCGCGACCTCGCAGTTCCGGTCATCGTCGCGCCGATGGCGGGTGGGCCGTCGACGCCCGAACTGGCCGCGGCCGGCACCAACGCGGGTGGACTCGGGTTCGTCGCCGCCGGTTACTTGAAGGCCCAGGCGTTCGCGGAGCGCCTCACCGCGGCGCGAGGGTTGGCGTCGGGTCCGGTGGGCGCCAATCTGTTTGTGCCGCAGCCGTCGGCGGCCGAGCCCGCGGCGATCGAGGGCTACGCGGCGGCGCTCGCGCCCGACGCCGACCGACTACGGGGTCGCGCTCGGTGATCCTCGCTTCGACGACGATGACTGGGCAGCCAAGCTCGATGTGCTCCTCGATCTGCGGCCGGAGGTGGTGTCATTCACCTTCGGACTGCCCAGCGCTGATGAATGCAAGCGGTTGCGGGAGGCCGGCATCACCACCGTCGGAACAGTGACCACGGTCGCGGAGGCGCGGATGGCCGTCGACTGCGGCGTCGACGCGGTAGCGGCCCAGGGCCCGGAGGCGGGCGGCCATCGGGGCACATACGACCCGACGGCCGCGCCGTCGAACGATCCGCTGGACGAACTGCTGGCCGCAGTGACGGCCGGATTCGACGTTCCCGTCGTCGCCGCGGGCGGCCTGATGACAGCCGACGACATCGGCCGGGTACAGCGTGCCGGCGCGGTCGCCGCGCAGCTTGGAACGGCGTTCCTGCTCGCCGAGGAAGCCGGCAGCAGTCCCGTGCACCGGGCCGCGCTGACGGGCGGAGACTTCACTGAAACCGCTGTCACCAAATCGTTTTCGGGTCGGTACGCGCGAGGGCTGCGAAATCGGTTCATCGATGACCACGAGGCGGAGTCGCCGTTCGGGTATCCCGAGATTCACTACCTGACCAGCCCGCTGCGAGCGGCTTCGGTGCGGGCGGGCGATCCGCAAGCCGTCAATGTGTGGGCGGGCACTGGGTTCCGTGAAGCCAGGGCCGGGACGGTCGCCGAGATCATGCGGAAACTCACGTAGCTGCGAATTTCAGCCGCTAATCAGTTTCGGGCTGCAATCATTGCAGCCACGATGCGTCTACTCGTGGTGGAGGATGAGCAGCGGCTCGCCGCGGGGCTGCGGAAAGGGCTCGAGGCCGAAGGTTTCGCCGTCGATGTCGTGCACAACGGCACCGACGGTATCTGGATGGCGCGTGAAAACCCGTTCGACGCCATCATTCTCGACGTCATGTTGCCCGGCGCCAACGGATACCAGGTGTGCCGAACGCTGCGGAGTGAAGGCAATTGGACCCCGATCCTGATGCTCACCGCGAAAGACGGCGTCTGGGATGAAGTCGAAGGCCTCGACACCGGCGCCGACGACTTCCTGGCCAAGCCGTTCTCGTATGCGGTGCTGGTCGCGCGGCTGCGGGCGCTGCGCCGCCGCGGCGCGCGGCCGCGCCCGACCGTGATCGAAGCCGGTGACGTGAGGCTGGACCCGGCGGCGCGGCGGGTGTGGCTCGGCGGCGAGCCGATCGACCTCACCCACCGCGAGTTCGCCATCCTCGAACACCTGCTGCTGCATCCCGACGAGGTGCTGTCAAAGCGCGATATCCTCGACCACGTATGGGATTTCGACTTCGACGGTGACCCGAATATCGTCGAGGTGTATGTGCGCAGGCTTCGCATCAAACTACGCCGACCAGACGACCGCCCGGTGATCGAAACCGTTCGGGGCGCCGGATACCGGCTGGTCGCCGCCCGTGATTAAACGCCGCGCCACGATCCGGGCGATCACAACGGCCGTGGCCACGATCGTCGTCGCCATCGCCCTCGTGGTCGGCGCGGCCGCGCTGATCGTCGCCCTGCGACGCACGATGATCGACGAGGTAGCGGAGGCCGGCTGGGCGCAGGCCAGTGACGTTGTCCGTGAACTCGAGGCAGGGCGCCCACCGATCCTGGAAGTCGCAGGCAGCGACGAGCAGCTGATTCAGGTGGTCACCCCGGCCGGCGCGGTCGTTGCCTCCAGCCCAACGTCGCCGGCCTGCCCGCCGTCACGCATTGGCGCCCGGCCAGTCCGCACAGGTCCTCACCCCGCTCGACGACGACGCGTTCGTCGCGGTCGCCGAGGGCGCCCAGACAGCGGACGGTCAGCGGATCGTCCTGGTCGCCAGGGCGTTGGTCGACGTCTCGATACAGCGACGGTGATCACCCGTTGCTGATTTTCGGGTTGCCGGTGATGGTGGCGGTGGTCGGGCTCACCACCTGGTTCGCCGTTGGCCGCGCGTTGGCGCCCGTCGAGGCGATCCGGCGCGAGGTGGACGAAATCTCGGCCGCGCAGCTGCATCGCCGGGTACCGCAACCCAGGGCCGACGACGAGATCGGCCGACTGGCCGGCACCATGAATCGCATGCTGGAGCGGCTGGAAGGTGCGCGAAACAGTCAGCGCCGCTTCGTATCCGACGCATCGCACGAGATGCGCTCCCCGATCACCACCATCCGCCAGCACGCCGAGGTTGCGCTCGCACATCCCGATCGGGTGACAACCCACGAGCTCGCCGATGTGGTGCTGGCCGAACAACATCGGATGCATGGTCTAGTCGAAGACCTGCTGCTGCTGGCGCGCGCGGATGAGCACGTCCCGCTGTCGCGTGTACCAGTCGACTTCGACGACTTGGCATTCGAAGAAGGACATCGGCTCCGCGACACGACCTCGCGGCGGGTGGATACCTCGGGGGTCACCGCGGCGAGGGTACGAGGCGATGCCGATGCGTTGCGCAGGGTGCTACGCAACCTCGGGGAGAATGCCGCCCGGCACGCATCGAGCCGGGTCGGCGTCGCTCTCGTCGACCTGGACGACATCGTCGTGCTGACGATCGACGACGACGGGCCCGGCATCCCCGAAACCGAGCGCGAGCGGGTGCTGCAGCGCTTCGTCCGCCTCGACGAAGCCCGCTCACGCGACGACGGGGGCAGCGGCCTCGGCCTGTCGATCGTCGACGAGGTCGTGCAGGCACACGGTGGCTCGGTATCGATCTCCCAATCGCCGCTCGGCGGAGCCCGTATTGAGGTGCGGTTGCCCGCCGCGGACTAAGGGCCCGTTTCCGTAGCCACTATCGGACCGCCTCGGCTGATGTCTTCAGGGGGTATTCAGCTGCGCGGCTTTACGTTATGGGCATGCAGCGGGAACGCGGTCCTCTTTGGATAGTAGGTAGGACGATGAACAGATTGGCCGTCGCCGTATTCACGGTGAGCAGCATCGCCGTGGCGATGCTAGGACCGATACCGTCGGCTCTTTGCTGCGCCGTCGGGCACCGGTTCGGCACAGAAGACTCTAGACACATTGAAGGCCAACGGTTTCCATGTCGTGGTCAACCGAGTCGGCGAGGCGCCGTTGGACCATTGCTTGGTGGTAGGTCTACGAAAGGCCAGCCCCGTCAAGGTTTCCGCCGACCCAAAGGTCGTGCGCAAGACGGTTTACGTCGATCTGCACTGTTGACGATCGCAACACCGCGCACACCACGGTGACCAGCGTGGCTACAGTCGCAGCGAGATGCATACACGGCACTGAGAGGGTCGATGGCCGCCGTTCAGGTTGTCTCAGGTCGGTTTTGACAGCCTGTGGGTATGAACATCAAACGCATCGGAATCACTGCAGCGATCGGCGCGGCGGCAGTCGTCGTCGGAACCGGTATTGCCCACACCGACGACGGCGAGGGGACGCCCATCACCGGTGAGGCGCTGGCGAAGGCCAGTCAGGCCGCATTGGCATTCACCGGTGGCGGCAATGTCACCGGCACCGAGGTCGGTGACGAGGAGAGCCTATACGAGGTGGAGGTGACGAAGGCCGACGGCAGTCAGGTCGACGTCCAGCTCGACCAGAACTTCGTGGTGGTCGGCAACAAGACCGACCCGCCAGGCGCCGACGGCGAACCGGATGGTGACGGTAGCTGAGACCGTCTCACGAGGTGCAGGCTGGCGCGCTCACCCATCCGCGCCAGCCTGCTTCTTCGAGAGGGCGCCACGCGACATGATCGTCAGCGCCGTCCGAAGTCCCGTCCGTCCACCACGACGTCGCCGGTTTCCGAGCGGGCGGTGATCACCGCCGCGGCCGTTGAGCGGTTCGAGGTCTGCGGTACCCGCACCACCGTGTCGCCCTGTCCCTCACCGGTGTTCGCGTTGACCACATACGGTCCGCGTTCCGGCAGCGCAAGGACGACATCGCCGTCCTGACTGCTGACATCGACAGTGCGAGGCGCGGATTCGGCGAAGTCGACCTTGATGTCCCCGCTCTCGGAGGTGGCGGAGAACGATTCGGTGACCACGATCGGATCGCGGGTCAACACCTCGCCGTTGACATTGTGAATCTCGATGCGGCGAGCCGACCCGCCGAGCACGACCACACCGTCGTCGGTACGCGCGATGAGCTGATCGAGGTCGGCCTGGGCGAGCAGTACGCCGGTGTCCTGCTGCGCGGTGACAGTGAGTTTGCGCGCCAAGTCCGGCGGCAGCACGACGGTGATCTGGCCGGCGCGGCCCCACTGAAGAAACCGTGAAGGTTCACCGTTGATCGTGATGCGGGACTCGGCGCGATCCATGTTGATCGCCAACGGATTTGCACCTGCCCGCATGGAATTGACCATCCGCAGATCGGCGCGTGGTTCGCGGGCCTCACGATCGGTGGTGATGCGAACCGCGACGGGCACCGAGCCCGTGTCCACCACCAGTGACCGCATCGCGGACGGCAGCGGCTTGGAATCGGTGATCACCCGGAAGCTGCTGATGCCCCATGCCACCGCCCCCAGTGCCCCGACGGCCCCCACCACCAGCACCACCGCGACGGCGATGAGCAGTGCGCGCACCGCGGTGCGCCCACCCGGGGAGAGCGGGGGTGGCGGGGCGGCAGGTGCCGGCGGTGGGGGAGCAATGGTGGCGACGGGAGAGGTCATGAAAATCCTTCCAGAGGTTCAGGACTCGAGGTAGCGCAGCACCGCCAGCACTCGGCGGTTTTCGCTCTCGTCGGGAGTCAGCTCCAGCTTGGTGAAGATCGACGCGATGTGTTTCTCGGCGGAGCCGACCGAAATGTGCATCCCGGCGGCTATCGCCGAGTTGGTCTTTCCCTCGGCCATCAACTGCAACACCTCCTGCTCGCGGGGGGTGAGCTGTTCCAGCGCGCTGCGGCGATGCGAGCGCACGAGGATCTGCGAGACCACTTCGGGGTCGAGTACGGTGCCGCCGCCGCCAACCACCTCGACCGCGTCAAGGAATGCGGGCACGTCGGCGACGCGGTCCTTGAGCAGATATCCGAATCCCTTTGTGTCCGAGGCGATCAGGTCGGCGGCATAGCGCTCCTCGACGTAGTGCGAGAGCACCAGAACCGGGGACTCCGGATTCTGGCTGCGCAGCAGCGCGGCGGCACGGATGCCTTCGTCGGTGAAGGTGGGCGGCATCCGCACGTCGAGGATGGCGAGGTCCGGACGCTTCTCGTTGACCAGCCGCAGCAGGTCTGTCGCGTCGGGAACCCCGGCGACCACCTCGTGGCCCGCGTCGATGAGGATTCGTTCGATGCCCGCCCGCAACAGCGCGGAATCCTCGGCGATCACGATGCGCATGGCAGCACCGCGGTGACGATGGTGGGTCCGGTGGCGGGGCTGGCCACGGTGAAACTGCCGCGTGCCGCCCGCACGCGTTCCTCGAGACCGCGCAGCCCGGTTGCATTCTCGTCGTCGGTGGCCGATGCGCCGCCGTGCCCGTTGTCGAATACCGACACCGACAGCTGATTCGACGCCTCGTCGAGTCGCACGGTCACGATCGCCTGCGTGGCATCGGCGTGTTTGGCGACGTTGGTCAACGCCTCGGCGACGACGAAGTAGGCGCAGGCCTCGACTTCGTCGGGTAGTCGCCACGGAAGGTGTATCTCCAGGGTCGTCGGTACCACCGACCGCTGCACGACCGATGACAGCGCCGCATCCAGCCCGCGGTCGGACAGGATGGTGGGCGCGATGCCGCGCACCACGTTGCGTAGCTCGGCGAGCGCCTGCTTGGCGTCGTCGTGTGCCTCGGCGATCAGTGTCTTGGCCGCGGGCAGGTCGGTGTCGAGTTTGGTCTGAGCGAGCCCGATCGTCATGGCCAGGGACACCAACCGAGGCTGCACGCTGTCGTGAAGGTCGCGTTCGATGCGGTGTCGTTCGGTCTGCGCCGATGACACCGCGCCCTGCCGGGCGTCGGCGAGAGCGCTGACCTGATGCTGCAGCGCCGCTGTCGGGGACGGCGACAGCAGCCACCGGTCGATCGCGGCGTCAAGGGCCGGCGCGAAGGTCAGGATTGCGGCGGCCGCAGCGACCGCGACGACCGCCAGCACCCACGCCAGCGGCGGGGACACGAACGACAGCCCGGCATCGCCGTCGCTCTGTTGGATGGCGATCGCGGCCGCGGGGCCGAGGACAGCGAAGGCAAGCAGGGCGAAAGCGATCCCGGTGCTCACCATGTCGTAGATCATCCGCAGGAAGTGGTGGGCGGTGGCTTTCCAGAATCGGGCGCTGCTGATGTCGAGCCACAGCTGATGGAGCCAGCCCTGAAAGCCGCTGAACTCCGAGATCCGTCGCGGCGGAATCCCGATGCCCAGGCCGAAGACCGCTTCGCTGCGACACCGTTCTACCCATTCGACGCCCCGCATCAGATAGACGAACACGACGCCGGCCAGGAGCAGGAACCGATGACCGCTGGGGATCGATGAGATGCCGACGATCAGGATCGTCAGGGGCAGCCAGAACCAGACCACGCCGACGGCCGCGCCGGTGATCAGTGACGCCGTCGGCACGACACCGATGTTGCGGACAGGAGACGGCATGGCCTCATTGCCGGGGCCGGCCGGTGTATCGGCGGCCTCTGGACTCATGTCGGTGACTGCGACCATGCGTTCAACCTATGGACATCGGGCCCCCGGCGACACGGCGTTTTCCTCCAGACCAGGTGGGGAAAACCCGCCGACACGTGCACGACTGGCATCGGCGCGGTGGAACACTTTCAGCGATGTGTCCGTCTGAAGCGGGGCGGATGACTACTTCGGAGCGGTGAGTTCCAGCGCGATGTTGTCCGGGTCGCGGAACTCCAGGATGTAGGCGGGCCCGATGTCCTTGATGGGTTCGTGGTCGATGCCGAGCTCGTCGAGATGAGCTGCGGCGGAATCTAATTCATCCCGGTTGGCGAGTCGGAAGGCGAGGTGATCGAGTCCGCAGCGGTCCTCGTGGAACTTCATCGTCCGCGACAGGCCGCAGGCCGATGAGCGCACCGCCGAGGTCGTAGATCACGCCGCCGTACAGAAATCCGAGCGCCTGACGGGTCGCCGCGTCGGCGCCGGTGGGCATCTCGACGAGGACGGGCCAGCCGAAGACGCTGTCGTAGAAGTGCCGCGACCGCTCGATGTCGGTGACGGTGAGCCGCACGTGGGCGATCGAGGTGGTGGGGATCGTCATGTGTCCATGGTGTCAGTCCCGGTGCCGCGATGATTTTTCGGAGCCGTCGAGGTCTGTCAAGTCATAAGTGTCCCCACGTCAATGAGGAGCATCATCGTGAGCACCATTTCCACGGACCAGGTCAGCGGCGGTCGCGAGCGGGCGCATGGTCCGGCGCGGTCGCGGGTCGCGAAGGCGGGTATCGGCATCAGTGCATTGGTGACCGCGTTTCTGACGTTCGATGCGGCGGGCAAGCTGGCCGGCGTCCCCCAGGTCAAGGAGGGCACCCAAGCGCTTGGCTTCCCGGTCGGCCAGGCCGTGATCATGGGCATCGTGCTGGCCGTCTGTGTCGTCGTCTACGTGATCCCGCGTACCGCGGTGCTCGGCGCACTCGGCATCACCGCCTATCTCGGCGGCGCGGTGACGGCCAATATGCGGGTCGAGGCTCCGCTGCTGTCGACCACATTGTTCGCGGTGTACCTGGGCCTGCTGATGTGGATCGGTCTGGCGATGCGGCGCCCGCAACTGCTGGGCGTCGTCGGGCTTCGACGAACCAGCGACTGACGGACAGTGGCGGCACCGCAAAGCTATGCTGCGCGCAAATGCGACGCTCACGAGGAATTGCCGCGGTGATGACGGCGGTCCTGGCGTTCACCGGAGCTGGTGTCGCGCCACGGGCCTCCGCCGATCCCGCCGCAGACCTGACCTCAGCACTCGACCGGGCGATCGAAGCCCGGGTCGCGCAGATGGGCATCCCCGGCGCCATCGTCAGCCTCTCCATTCCTGGCGAAATCGACTACTGTACGGGCGGTAGGCGTCGGCGATACCGCTCACGGGAGTCCCCATGCTGATCGACGATGCACCCGCATCGGCAGCGTCACCAAGACGTTCACCGGGACGGCAGTGCTGCAACTCGTCGACCAGGGGCGGATCCGCGTTGAGCGATCCGATCTCGCGCTATGTCGACGGTGTGCCGTCGGGCGACATCATCACGCTCGATCTGCTGGGCCGGATGCGCAGCGGTCTGCCTCGACTACACCGAGGCCGACGACTTCCTGCGAGCGCCTCTACGGCGAGTCACCCGACGGACCGGACGCGTTCGCGTTGACGCCGCGCGACCTACTCGACATAGCCTTCGCGCTACCGATGGATTTCGCACCGGCGACCCGACTACCAGTACAGCAACACGAACACGGTGCTGCTGGGCATGGTGGTCGAGAAGGTCACCGGGTCATGCCGCTCGGTGACTACCTGCAGCAGAACATCTTCGGACCGCTGGCCTCTCGCAGACCAGTTATCCGGCCAACGGACTGCTGCCCGGCCCGTACGCGCACGGCTACAACCAGGCACCCGACGGCACCATCCTCGATGTCGACGCTGTGGAATCCGTCGTGGGGCGATGCCGCAGGCAAGATCGTGTCGACGGTCGCCGATATGCGCAAACTCTGGGCCGTGGCGCTGGGCAGGGGCACGTTGTTGCGGGCCGGAGTCTCAGGCGCGGCGGGTGTCCAGACGGCCGAGCACCGTTCGCCGGCGGGGATCCGACTACGACTTCGCCATCTTCGACGCGCAGCGGCTGGATCGGCCACAACGGCGACATCCCCGGGTACGCCACCGTCGTGGTGTACCTGCCCGGAGCGTGACGCCACGCTGGTGGTGATCGACCAACTCCGATGTGCCGGAAGCCGCATTCGGCGGGCCAGATCGCCTATGCGCGTCACCATCGATCGCCACGCCGGACCACGTCTACCGAACTGGGACCACAAGCCACCGGAGTTGATGGACGCCACCGCCAGCTGAGCCGCACCGGCGGCGCTGAGACCGGGCATGCCAGAATCGCCGTCGTGCAGGTCGGAATGACCGATGCCGGTGATGGAGCCGGACCTGGATGGCGCCACGCTCAAGACGTGGGCGCGCGTCATCGATGAAGGACCGTTCTCGTCGCTGTGCTGGGGCGAGCGGATCGCGTTCGACAACCCGGAGGCCCTGACCCTGCTGGGTGCGCTGGCGGCGTGGACCGACCGGGTGCGGCTGGTGACGACGGTCGTGGTGCCGCAGCTGCATGATCCGGTGATGCTGGCCAAGCAGCTCGCCACCGGTGACATGATCAGCGGCGGTCGGCTGACGGTGGGACTCGGTGTCGGCGGCCGGCAGGAGGACTACCGCGCCGTCGGCGCGGATCCCGCGACCCAGACGATGCGCGGCATGGCCGAATGCGTCGCGGTCATGAAGCGGATCTGGCTGGGGGAGAAGGTGACCGAATCGGTCGTCCCGGTCGGGCCGCCCCCGTCGCAGCCGGGAGGTCCACCAGCTGCTGGTCGGCACGATGGGGCCCGAAGACCGTGCGCAGCGCGGCGGCGTGGGCGCGACGGGCTGGCCGGCACGACGCTCGACCTTGACGCCGACAAACAGAACGACTTGTTCGACGTCGCGCGCACGGCGTGGGCGCAGGCGGGCAAGGCCGAACCGCACCTGGCCACGTCCTTCTGGTTCGCGATCGGCGACGGCGACGACGCCGCGTGCCCAGGTCCACCGCCACCTGCGGCGCTACATGAACTGGGTCCCGGCCGAGGTCGTCGACGCGATGGCGCCCACCACCGGGTGGGCCGGCACCGACGATGACCTGCTCGAGGTGCTGCGCAGGTTCGACGCCGATCGGCACCGACGAGATCCATCTGATCCCGACGAGTTCGGACATCGACCAGGTGCGCAGAGTCGCCGACGTGGTGAAGGACTTCGGCTAGCCGGCCGCCAGTCCGTCGTAGACCTTCTTGTAGTACGACGACAGGAATCGGGGGCCGATGAACCGCATCATGGTCACCGCGATCAGGCCGCGGAGGTTCTTGCGACGTCTGCTCCCAGACCGCGTGCACGGCGCTGCCGCCCTCGGCCGCGAGGTGTTGCGGTCAAACGTCATGAAGCCGCCGGGTGCCATCGCGTCGGACTCGACGACCGTCAGCGTGACCGAATTCGGTGTCGACCAGTCGTAGTGCCACTTGGCCCACAGCTTCGGGAAGTCCTGTCCCTCACGGATGTCGGCCTCGGTCTCGCCGACGTGATACACCTCGAAGGCCTCGACCGAGGACGCCGGCCAGCGGTGCGGCCGGTTCGGGGGAGAAGTCGGTCATCAACTCGATGACCTGATGCGGGCGTTGCGGTTGTCACGAAGTCGAATTCGAACCTGGTGCGCACGCGCCGAACGTATCAGCTCATCGCGTGGCAAGCTGCTGCTATGACGCCGACTACCCGATGCCGCCGATCGTGTCGCGTTCCGAGTGGGAGACGGCGCGCGCCGAATTGCTGATCCAGGGAAAAGGAACTGATGCGGATGAAGGACTCGGTCAGCGCCGCGCGCCGACGCCTTCCGATGGTCGAGATCACCGAGCCCTACACGTTCGACTCCGAGCGCGGCCCGGTCTCGCTGGTGGATCTGTTCGACGGGCGCACGCAGCTGATCGTTCAGCACTTCATGTTCGGCGCCTGACTGGGCGGAGGGCTGCGACGGCTGCTCGCTGATGGCCGATCACATCGGGCCGCTGTCGCATCTGCATGCGAAAGACACGTCGTTCGTGCTGGTTTCACGCGCCGCACTGCCCAAGCTGCTGGCGTTCCGCGAGCGCATGGGCTGGGAGCTGCCGTGGGTGTCGTCGGCGGGCTCGACCTTCAACGAGGACTTCGGCGCAACCGTCGACGGCGAGGAACGCCATTCGGTCAGCGTGTTCCTGCGCGACGGCGATCGCGTCTTCCACACCTGGCAGACCTTCAACCGCGGCGAGGAGCCGTTCATGGTGGTGTTCGACCTGCTCGACCTGACCCCGTACGGGCGTCAGGAGACGTGGGAGGATTCGCCCGACGGCTGGCCGCAACAACCGCCCTACGAGTGGATGCGGTTGGCAGACTCGTACTGACGTGGCTCGCTGTTGTTCTGCGGGAAGAACACGAAGTTGTTGACGTAGACGCCCTGGGCCGACCAACCGTCCTGCCAGCCACCGATATTCGCCGGATCCTGATGCCGTTCTGCGATCGAACTCGGCGATCGGATGCTGGGCGCCGTCTTCGATGAAGTAGCCGCGGTAACCCAGGCCGGCGAGCAAGTCGGTGATTTCAGCGACCGCGTTGGGATGATGGCGGTCCTCGGCTTCGATCACCAACGCGGGGCGGTTGCGGCGAATCGTGTCGGCGGCGCCCTGAAGCACCGCCAGCTCGTGGCCCTCGACATCGATCTTGATACATCCGATGTTGTCCAGGCGCAGATCGTCGAGCCGCTTCACCGGAACCTGGATCGTCTCGACCGCACTGCCGTATTCGTCTGCCAGTGGATTTCCGCCTTCGATCGTGCTGCGGCCGGGATCGGACTCCAGCACCCGCATCGCGATCGTCCCGGCCTCCGCCGACAGCGCGGCCGCCTCGACCCTGACGAAGCGCCCGCCGCCTTGAACATCGTCGCGAGGTCACGAGCCTGGGCGGGCCGCGGTTCGAACGCGATGACCGACTTCGATGCGCTGGCCATGGCTATCGAGAATTCGCCGACATCCGCCCCGATATCGATGGAAACGCGCTCGGGATCGCACAGCGACTAAACGAGGCGCATGTCGTCGCGGTCGCTCACCAACCGCGACAGAATGGCGAACTTGCGGCGCCAGAACCAGCCCGGCGCCACCGCTTTGGCGCGGGCGCGAGCCGTTGTTTGACCGCTGTTCCGGCTGGCATGAGACTCTCCGTTCGTCGGTCGACCGTGTTGCTGGAATCATACCCTTGGTATGATGCTTCTTGTGTTTGCGGGTCATCGCCGTCCGGGCGAGCGGTGGCTGATCGCCCGGTAGGGTTGCTGGCGTGACGGGCCGGTGGTTAGCGATCGGTGCTGTTGCGCTGGCGCTCGCGGGGTGCGGCACGTCGCCGGACGGCGGCCCGACGCTCATCCAGACGGTCTCGAGCCCGACGGTATCGGCGACGGTCAGAGAGC
Source organism: uncultured Actinomycetota bacterium (assembly GCA_963766945.1). Classification (GTDB taxonomy): domain Bacteria; phylum Actinomycetota; class Actinomycetes; order Mycobacteriales; family Mycobacteriaceae; genus Mycobacterium. The sequence continues at coordinate 41,542 of CAVYCT010000027.1, read as the reverse complement.
TGCCCAACCCGCTTCGCGGCCAGTACGAAGCTCTTCTGCTGCCGCTTTTCCCGCAGGGCAATCCGGCGCAGCGCGGCCACGCCGCAGTGGCCGCGGTCCGACGACGCCAGCACCCGGGTGTCGTGGCGACGAGCTGCAGCCTGTCGACCCGCGGACACTGCCGCCGGACGCCCCCGACGATCGCAAGTACGACTTCAGTGTGATTGACGACACGCTCGCGCAGCTGGACTCGCGCGGTATGCGATTGATGCTGCGGGTGCTTGCGTACAACTCGTGTTGCAATGCGTCCTACCCGGACGACACCAACGTCGCGGTGCCGGACTGGCTTCGCAGCGTCCCGGGCGCCGTGGAGAATTTCGAGTCGGACGGCGTGACGCAGGTGGTCCCGAACTGGAACAGCCCGGCCTACCTGTCGGGGTTCGAGCAGTTGTTGGCCGCGCTCGGGCGCCGCTACGACCGCGACGAGCGGTTGAGTGTGTTCGAGTTCTCCGGCTACGGCGACTTCAGCGAGAACCACATCGCCTACCTCCGCGACGAGCTCAACGCGCCGGGGCCGTCGCCCGAGGACAGCACCCGCAGGCTGGGCTACTTCAGCCAGTACCGCGATCAGAGCATCACGTCGGCATCGATCCAGCGGCTGGTCGACGCGAACGTCGCCGCGTTTTCGCGCACCCGACTGGTCACCACGCCGCAAAACCCGGAAATCGTGCGGCAATTGTTGTCCGATTCGACAACGGCGAAGCTGGCCGCGCCCGTCGGAATTCGGTCGGACTGTCTGGGTGTCTACGAACCGTTGCCGGCCTGGGCGCACGACGACGGCTCGGCAGTACGTCAAGGAAGCCGATCCGCTCGTCGAACAGATCGCGCAGCGATGGCGATCGGCGCCGGTCATCACCGAGTGGTGTCAGCTGCCCACCGGGGCGGATCCACGCGCGTATTACGAGAAGGGATTACGCGATGTCGTCGGCGTTCCACGTCTCGATGACGTCGAGCGTGAACTTTCCCGACCGCGACGCCGCCGAACCGATGCGTGATGACCTGTTCGGTTTGTGGTCCCGTGCCAATGCATTTGCCGGATACCGATATTCGGTGGAGGCGGTCAGCGGAACGGAGTCTTTGAACGGCGGAGTGGCTGCGGTCGATGTCAGGTGGACAAACGACGGTGCTGCGGCGGTCGCCGAAGACTGGGCCGCCTCATACCAGGTCATCGATCCGCCCGGGGCTGTGGTGCGGACGATCCCGACGACCATCGACCTCAAGACGCTTGTCGGTACCGCATCGTCCGACTCGTCCGTTGACGAGCCCGCGCATGCGTCGGTGACGGAGCCGGTGCGCATCGACACGGCAGGCTTGCGCCCCGGCAGGTACACGATCAGCGCCAGCGTCAGTTGGGATGAGCACAAGGCCGACGCGTCACACGTCGTCAACTATGCGCCGATGCAGCTCGCGCGTGACGGCCGCGACGCGGACGGCAGGTATCCGGTTGCGACCTTCACCGTCCTATGACGGGTTGACCGGCCCGGTTGCCTCTAGCGGAATGTGTACTGCTGGAAGAGGTTCCAGTCATCGGTGTAACGGTGTACGACTTCCTTCGCTCCTGCGCTCCGCAGCAGGCTGACCCAGCGTGATGTGTCGAGTTCATATACGTCGCGCTGGTCTATCGGGAGAAACGCGTTGTCGACCTGATCCAGGCACCAGTGACGCAGGATTGCTTCCCATGCCTCGCGTAGAGAGCGGTCGTCACCGACTGTGTCGATGGCCTGAGCGACCGCACGTGCAGTACGTCGGACGTAGACATCGATGAAATGGTCGACGAGCACAGGGTCTCCGGGCGCGAGATCAATGTCGTTGTGAATGTCGGCCTCGTTGAGTACACCGACACCGTCTTTGTGTTGGACGGCGGCGACGCAGCGCTGCAGGATCTCCGACTTCCCGACTCCCTGCAGCCCGAACGCATGTCGCTGCGCGCCGTCGCGCCCCGCGACATGGTGCAGGGTCAAACTGCACAAAACGACGTCTGCGTCGGGTACGTCGACGTGTTCGACGCTGGTGATGTGCGACCGGAAGGTGACGCTGTCCGGCAGCTTCGTGGCAACCGCGGTGTGAGCCTCCGGATGCGGATCGATCAGCGTGAAGGTACCGCCGCCGCGGGCAGGCGGCAGATTTTCCCAAAGCGCTCCGTTGCCTCCGCCGATTTCGACGATGTGCCAGTCGGGCCGGTGCTGAAGAACGTCGTCGATGACGGCGCGATTTGATCGGTACAGGGCCTGCATGAGTGGCAGTCGTGTCCAGGCGTCATAGAGGCTGAGCGGTCCGAAAGCGGTGTTCCACTGCTCCTGGCCGGCACCGCTGTGCTGAGCCCGTAGCTGTTGTATCGCCGAATACTGATGCGCTCGGGGTAGCGATACGACCTGGCGGAGCTCGTCGACCCACATGAATACGCCCTCCTTGATATGCCCCCTCGCGGTGGTGGCATATCAATGACAACGTGCGTCGGCGGCTTCACGCTCAATCCGGGGCGCCGCTGCGCATAGCCGGTGGGCAGAAGCTTTACGGGTTACAGCCAGCCGGGGGCCACGAACACCGCCCAGGCCACCAATGGCCCGACCACCACGACCAATGCGCTGTACTTCAGGATCTGCTTGTAGAACAGATCTCGATCAATGCTCTTCGGCGCGTTCGCAAGCACCAGAGCGCCATTGGTCGAGAACGGGCTGACATCCACGATCGTCGACGAAACAGCCAGCGCCACAATCACTCCGACGGCACCAACCTCACCGGCAAGCAGGAATGGGACCGCGAGCGGAATCGTCGCACCGAGGATCGCGGTAGAAGAGGCGAACGCCGATACGATGCCGCCGATGTAGCAGAGCAGCAGTGCGACGAGCAGGGGCATGCCGATACTCGCCACGGCATTACCGACGTAGTCCACGGTTCCGGCCTCTTGCAGCACCCCGATGAACGTCAAAACACCGCCGATGAGCAACACCGTCGACCAGCTGATCTGTGCGATCGCGCCCTTCTGCGATTTCGGGGACAGCAGGGCCAGCACCACAGCAACCGTCATCGCGACGAAGCCGACGTCCAGATCGAGAACAAGGGCGAAAAGCGCGAGTGCCCCGATGCCCACGAGGGTCGCGATCTGCTCGAACGTCACTGACCGTTGGTCGGGTTCCGGTTCGGCGTCGGGCGCGGTCGGGACTCGCGATTTGGTGGCCGTCGCGCCGCCACCCGCCGCCGTCACGCCTTCGCCGGGCCCATCGCTGGAGCCGGTCGGGGCGGACCCCGACGACTCGTCGGTATCGGAGGACGCGATGGCATGGTCGTCGGGGGATTCGATGTCACGGTCGTCGACATGTTGTCCGATCAGAGACCTGCCGCCGAGAAAGACGAAGAGCAGGACCCCTATCGCGAGGTTGAAAAACAGACTGCCGAGAAACAGGGCCAGAGGGCTGTCGACGAGGCCGGCCTTGGCCGTGATGCTGTTGACGGTGACTCCGTAGACGCTGATCGGGGAGAAGCCGCCTGCCTGGGCGCCGTGGATGACCATCATGCCCATCAGCAGCATGTTGATCTTGTACCGCGCTGCGAATCCGAGTGCGATCGGCGCGATGATCGCCACGGCCGCAGGCCCGAGTGCCCCGACCGCGGTGAGGATGCCGGTGATGCCGAACATCACCCAGGGAATGAACGCGACCCGGCCCCGCACGAGGCGAACAGCTCCCCGGACCATGAGGTCCACCGTGCCGTTGTTCTGTGCAATGGCGAACAAGTAGGTGACGCCGACCAGGGTGAGGAACAGATCGGCGGGGAAGCCGCCGATGATGTCGTCGGTGCTCATGCCCACCCAGATCGTGCCGACGATGAAGGCGGCGACGAAGCCGAGCGCGCCCATGTTCACCGGAAGCAGCGTCGCGGCGATGAACATGATGACGAGCGCGATTATTGGTATCAACTCGGTCGACATCGGGATCTCCGCTCGTGTTTTCGGTAGATAGGCCCCGCTCGACTGGCACAGTGGAGCATTGGCCTAGCCAATTGTGAGTGGTGACGTGGCTCACTGTCAACTCGCTGTGTGACTGTGAATTACCCGTGTAGTGCCTGAGTCAACCGCGCTACGCTGCGCACAGGCCGATTGGAATGGAGAGTGGGTGACCCAGTGGATGAGCAACTTCGCCCCGTCTCACGGCCTCGTCTCTACGAAGTCATCGTCGAACAGCTGTGCGCGTATATCGCCGATCGACGATTGGCCCCCGGCCACCGGCTACCTCCGGAGCGCGAGTTGGCCGCCAAACTCGGCGTGAGCCGAGCCTCCCTCAGTCAGGCTTTGGTCGCCCTCGAGGTCCAGGGAGTGTTATCGGTACGGCACGGCGACGGCGCGGTGCTCATCCACCGGCCCGTCGAGGGCGGAGCGGTCAAGGCGTTGCGGGAACACGCCGACCGCCTCCCCGACATCATCGAGGCCCGCGAGGCACTCGAAGTGAAGCTCGCCGGGCTGGCCGCCGAGCGTCGCACCGACGACGAGATGGCGGCGATCGACGCCGCGATCTCGGTGATGGCGGCCGAAGTGGAGTCCGGCGAGCGGGGCGTCGTCGGCGATGAGCAGTTCCACCAGGCGATCACCACCGCTGCGCATTCGGCGCTGCTGGCCAAGCTGATGCACGAGATCTCGGAGCTGATTCGCGAGACGCGCATCGAATCGCTCTCGCAACCCGATCGGCCGCGTGCCTCCCTGGAGGGGCATCGCAAGATCGCCGAGGCGATACGCCGGCGCGAAGCGATCGAGGCCGCGCGTGCGATGGCCGCTCACATCCGGTTGGTCTCCGACGTGGCGCTGCTGCGCGAAATCGGTTAGTACGCAATGGCGGACAGCCACGACGAGCGCATCCGGGCCGCATTCACCGCGCAGGCGGCCACGTTCGAGGACCCGCAGCTGAACGTCGCCTTCACCTCGAGCGTGCCGTGGCTGCTCGACCACATGGCGGCCGGGATCGACGATGTCGCGCTCGATGTGGCGGGCGGCACCGGCATCGTCAGCCGGGCGCTGGCTCGCCACGTCACACGCGCCGTCGTCGTGGACACCACCACGGCGATGATCGACGAAGGCCGACGGCAGGCCGCCGTCGAGGCGCTGACGAACGTGGCGTTTGTCCGCGGCGAGGTCGCCGACCTTCCCTTCCGCGATGCGGCATTCACCCTCGTGTTCTCACGATTCGCGCTGCACCATCTGACCGACCCTCGCGCCGCGCTGGTCGAGATGATCCGCGTGTGCCAACCCGGCGGGCGGGTCGTGGTGATGGACCTGGTGGCCTCGACCGACTCCCACATCGCCGAACAGCAGGACCGGATCGAGCGACTGCGTGACCCGTCGCATGTTCGGATGCCTGCGCGGGGCATCGTGCGGCGTTGGTTGGCCGACCATGGCCTGGAGGTTGACGTGGTGGCCGAACAGGAGATCGACCGCCCGCTGTTGGGCTGGCTCGAACAGTCAGCGACGGACGCTTCGGCGGCGGCGCTGGTGTCCGAGGCTTTCGAGGCCGAGCTTGCCGGCGGTGCGAGGACTGGAATGCGACCGCACCGGGGCACCGACGGTGCGGTGTGGTTCCGCCAACATTGGGAGCTCACCACGGCGCGCAGGCCGCTAGCGAATAAGTAGTCGTTGGATGTCGGGGCTCGCGGCGTTCAACTGGCTATACATGCCTCCGCAGGGAGCATGCTGTCACCGCATGCCAGGGGGGTGGGCTCCGGCACGGTTGCCTGGTCCGGTACCGGCGGGAACGTCGGCCAGTCCGGTGGCAACAGCGGGAAGATGTTAGCGCCGGTCACGCCGGTCAAAAGGGCGAAGATCTGCGCGGGGACGTTCGTCACCACGTAGAGGCCGTCGAAGAGTATCCCGACCGGCACCGCTAGCTCCTCGGGCAGCTGCGAGGTGACCGAGTGCTTTTCCTCGTACACAGTGGCGGGCACAATGCCCGCGATCGTGCGCAGGCTCAGGACCACGCGTGTGATGATGTCGGGATAGCCGTACATGTCGATCGCGTCGTTGAGCGCTTGGTGCAGATCGACGGGTTTCGTCGTGCTTGCGGCGTGATCCTTTAGAGGCACACCGTCGAAATAGGGCTTGGGCGCGAGGCCGAAGAGGTCCTCCACCGTGGGGGTGATGTCGGTGATTCGGTATGTGTTGTTCATACACCCGTCACAGGTATCGCCTGCGATATCGGCGATGACGAATGTCGATGTCTCATTGGGTGATTGGAAGCCGTGACCGCGGTCTGCGAAGGTGTGCCGCCCCACGATGCCGTGGTCGGTGGTGACGATCACGGACCAGTCTTCACCTGTGGCCTCGCGCGCCCGGACCGCGGCCATGATCTTGCCGAGGTTATCGTTGACGTTCCGAATGGCGGCCTTGTACTCGGGCGAATCTGCACCGTACATATGTCCATTCGTATCGACCCCGATGAAGTAGCTGAACTGGAAGCTCGGTACGGCGCCGACGGTGTCTTGGATCGCCGCGACACTGAGGTCGCCGACTTTGTCATCGGTCTTCTTCCAGTTCGTGTCGCCCTCGATCTGCGGGACGAACAAAACTTTGTCGGCGGACGGCTTGCCGGTGCCGCCGATCGCCGCGGTGACTTCCCAATCGGCGATGTCCGTGATCTGGATGGCCGGATTGAACGTCTTGAGTTGGTTGAACACCGTCGGATATTTCGAGTATGTCCACGGGGTGAAGACGTTGTTGAACACGCCGGCCGTCTCGCCCCACACACCGGTCAGAATGGTCGTCCACGAGGGGTTGGACATGGTGGTGTGCCCGACGATGGTCGATGCGGCGGTGATGCCGTTGTTCATCAGGTCGAAGAAGTTCCGGTTGTAGTCGTCGGCCAGGATGTTTTTCAACATCGTGCCGTCCGTGCCTATCACCAGCACGTGTGGGACAGAACCGATCGCCGACGGAGAAATTGGTGTTGTGGGATCCACCAGCTGAGCGACGGTCTGTTGGGACGCCACATTCGTGTTGCGGGGCAAGAAGATCCGCTCGAACTCATCGCGCACCGCCGACAGCATCGCGGTCAGCAGCGGCATCTGGATCGGCGACCCCGTACCCGGGCCCATCAGCGGCCGCAGCACCGCAGCCATCAGATCCGAGACGACTCTGACGAGAGTGGGGGGCTGTTCGTGGCATTGCGGGCGCCGGCACCGCCGCCGTGGCCATGGTGGCCACACTGGGCACATCAGCCGAGTTCGACATGACCGCCGAGGTTGGCGGCGTCAGGGGTGCGTCGGCGCTGAGCTTCTGCAATTGCTTTCCACCAGATCGGGTGAATTCTCTGACAGCCTTGGTGTCCGACTGTTCGGTGACGCCGGATTCGTCCTGGACGTTGGAGGCGTCGGCGCTGATTGGCCGGCGTGATACTCGCCGGCCGACCGAATCGTCGCTCACCGAATCGTGAAACGAGTCGTCGTCCTCTGCCTGAGTGCCCGTGTCACCCGCGGTGGGTGACGTATGTCCCTCGCTTTCGTCGGCCGACTTCCCAGCGTCACCGTCCTCGACGCCGCCGTCTTGGTCGGCCAGTTCCTCGGTGTCGGTGTCGGTGTCGGTGTCGGTGTCGGCGTCGTGTCGGCGTCGGTGTCGGCTGAACCTGACTGCGACGCCGGATCGGAGGCCGGCGAGTCGGTGCCATCAGACCCATCCGTCGATACCGAATCGGGACCCGCCGATGACGTCGTCGTCGAAGAGTCGCCTGTTGACGGCGAGGAGCCCGACGGCCCGGCGTACGCGATGCCCGGTGTGGTCGCCACGGCCAGTCCTACGCCCAGGGCCACCGCTAATGCTCCAACGCGCCCGATATGCCTGGCGTAGCCCATGACGTTCCCTTTTCGTTTCGCTTACCTGGGTCTGCAGGTGGTCTGCAGCGCGCGTTCGGGACAGATCGCCTGTCGCTGCTGTCGTCGCTACGCATGGCCTCATTTCGCGTGAACCGTTGCGCCGCAAATTACGCCGGTCCCGCAGTTCGTTTGCTGGAATCAACGAATTGGTTCGCGTCCGATCGTCGGCGCGCCCGCCTGCGCACGTGAAGGGCATCTGAAGAGGTACCGGATACTGGTGCAGACTTGGCCCGCCAGACGTGGCGGAAATCTACTATTTCGCCGTATGGCTACCTTCGCACTGGTGCACGGCGCGTGGCACGGCGCGTGGTGCTGGGAATTGCTGACTCCATTTCTAGAGCGAGCGGGTCACGACGTCGTCGCTCCCGAGCTGCCGAGTGACGACGGCCCTGCGGACTTCGATGCCTACGCAGATGTGGCTTGCACCGCTCTTCGCGGGTGTGACGACGACGTGGTGGTGGTGGCTCACTCGTTGGCCGGTGCCACAGGGGCGTTGGTCCCGGCTCGGCGGCCGGTGCGGCATTTGGTGTATTTGTGCGCCGCGGTTCCTGAGCCCGGAATGAGCCTGGTTGATCAATGGCAGGAGCAGCCCGACATGGTCACTGCGGATTTCGCGGATGGATGGCTCCAAGGATTGAGTGAGCCCGACGACCAATTGCGAACTGAATGGGTCGACTTCGATTTCGCAAGGCACGTCTTCTATGCCGACTGCGACGACAGCCTGTGTGGCCGCAGCCATCGAGCATCTTCGGCCGCAGTCGGGATACCCGTGGACGGTGCCGTCCTCGCTGACCGAACATCCTCCGGTGAGCTGTACCTCAGTGGTGTGCAGTGAGGATCGGGTCGTCAACCCCGACTGGTCGAGGCGAATAGCTCACGACATCGGCGCCGATATCGTCGAACTCCCGGGTCATCATTCGCCGTTCCTGTCCCAACCTGCAGCGGTGGCCGAGGTGTTGCTGCGTATCGCCGAGCCGAGCTAGCACGCCGCGTTTGTCCTGATGACGGGAGTCGACCGGCAGGATTCGAATCAGCCGCCTCTGTGATTGCCTAGGCCGGCGTGCGCACACAGCCGTTTTCGGCGGCTTCGAGCGCCGGGCGGCGAGTTTGCGCAGGCCGCCTCCGCTACGGCCGGCATCATCAACCTCACGAGGGTCCGCAGGCCCAGAGGGCTTTGCCGCCACGCATCGGCGGGCACGGCCGCACGGTTGCCGGCGGTATCCGCACCGAGGGCAGACGGTGGGACAAGCATACGGTCACGCATTCGGTCTTGCGAGCCCGCGCGACGGCGTGTCGCCGATTGCCGGAGTTTTAGCGCAGTCCGCGATTCTTGATTACTAGCAGCGGGAATGCTGATACGGTTTGCCCGTAAACCGATTGCTCGGATGTGGGGGTTCAATGATGAGCAAGAGCGGCTCTAGGCATTCTTCAAGGAAATCAGCCGGTGCTTGCCCGGGGGTGAAGGCGCGTTGCGCGAGTCGAGTAGCGGGGGGCCTTGCGGTGTTTGCGGCGGTGCTGCCGTGTGTCGCGGTGGCGCCGAGCGCGGGGGCCGCCTCGGTGCTGCCCATTGTCAGTCCAGCCACGGTGCCGCCCTTTGCCAGTCCGGCCACGGTGTTGACGATGGGTGACACCGCCGCGTTTCACGGAGCGGTCTGCGACAGCCCCAACTCCTGCACCCTGGTCTACTACCCGTGGTTCGTGACCCCGCTGGGCATCACCGCCCTTGAGGACGCCCTGGCCACCACCTCGGCCGAATCCGCCGACGGCAAGATCATCGTGTTCGGCTACAGCAATGGGGCGCTGGTCGCCGAGCAGTGGTTGGAGCAGCACCTCAACGACCCGAACATCCCCTCCCCGGAGCGGCTGTCGTTCGTGGTGATCGGCAATCCCGCCCGCGACTTGTGGCCCGACAGCCCCTACCAGGTGATCGACGTCAGCCGCCAATACGACGCGGCCTCTGATTACCCCAACAACCTGGCCTCGCCGTACTACATGCTGGCCGTGATGAATGCCGGCGCCGGGTTCTGGATCAACCACCTCAACTATCGCGAGGTGGATCTCGATGACCCGGCCAATGCGGTGTGGTCGGTGGGCAACACCACCTACGTGTTGACCCCGGCGCCCGAACTTCCCCTGCTGGCCGGGTTGGCGCCGTTCTTCCCGGCACTCAACGAGCAGTTGAAGGCCGCGATCGAGACGGCCTACATCCGTCCGGTCCCCTTCCCCTCCACCAACCCGCCGCCGGCCCCACAGACCTTCTCGGCCGCCGCGTCTGAGCTGTCGACCTCGAGTGTCTCTGACCCCACAGTCGCTGCCCAGCACCGCACGGTGTCACTGAGCCTTAACACCGCACCGACGACGCCACCAACGGACTCGGCACCCGGCACGACCACGACCACGACCACGACCACCGGCACGACACCACCTGCTGTCCCCGCCGACGCGCAGCAGACGATCACCCCGCCAGCCGAGATCCCGGAGCTGGACAATCTCATCGAGGACGAGCAGCCCACCACCGCGCCGAGCACCCGCACCGCCACCTCGACCGCTAACGGCAACAAGGCGGTGCCCAGTCTGATCAAGGGGATGCGGGTGAAACTGCGCGAAGCCCTCGGCCTAACGCAGGATGACAATCACCCCAGTGACACCGTCGCCCCCAACGGGAACGACCCCCAATCAGGAACCTCACAGAACCCCGACGGTCCCGAGTCCGGCGCCCCTGAATAGCCAACGCGTTGTGCTGATCATGTTCACCTCGATTGCCCGCGCACGATCCGGAAGCCACCGTAGAGCGCTGCGGCGACACCGAGATTGACGAAATATGCGATGTCGGCGCCAAACCACGCCTTCGCGATCGGCCCCTGGATGAGGGTTGTGTACATGAACGGAAGCGCCACGACGTACGCGAGGAGGAATGCGATCATCGCGGCCGCCGCGTCCGTGCGGTCGGTGAGTTCCGTGGCCGGATCGATGCTGGTTCGCCCGCGGGTTCTGATCAGCCAGTCGACGATGATCACCGCGACGAACCCAGGAATCCAGTAGCTCACCAGCAACACCACATCCTGAAAGCGCGAAGCCGTGTCGGCCGCATGCAGCCACAGAATGAGCGCGAACGCCGCAATCGCACCGATTGACCGCAGACGTCGGCCTCCGTACCCGCACGCCCATGGTCTGCAATGCCAGCGACCCGCCGTAAATGGTCATCACCCCCGAGCCGACGGCTGCCAGCGCGATGATGACCAACGCGACGCCTCCAAGCACCCCGCCACCCATCACTGATCGCACGCCCTCAGCTGTGTGCTCGACCAAAGCGTTGCCCGCGGCCACGCCGATGCCCTCAACAAACAAGAGCCCCAATACGATTCCGGCGAATGTGCAACCGAAGACGCGAGACCGCGACGATGCCGCAGGTAGGTATCGGCTGAAGTCGGCGGCATAGGGCGCCCAGGACATCGCAAGGCTGAACGCGATGGTCACCTCGAGGACGAACGCGCCGCCGAGGGCGGCCCCGAACACGGTTTGGGGCATCACAATTTGTTGGCCACCAACGAGTTTCATTGCGAATACCACGAACATGGTGAACAGGACCACTGTCATGACGATCTGTATCCGCTGGATGAGCTCGTAACCGATGAATCCGATCACGCCCTGCGCAGCCAGGACGATGAGCACGGCGGTCCAGAAGGGGATGCCGAGGAGAACCGCCAGTGCCTCGCCGCCGAACAGCGCGGCCAGCCCCGCCCATGCGATCGATGACACCCACTGCAGGATGGCGGGCAGCACGACACCGCGACCGAAGGCCATTCGTGAGTTCGGCATCTGCCCGGTGCCGGTGCGCGGGCCCCATGTCGAGAGGTAGGCGACGAGGGCGGCACCCAGGATGGTGCCGATCGCCATCGCCAGCAGCCCCCGCCAGAAGCCGAGACCCAGCACGATCGGAAGTGTCCCGGCGAAGACTCCGGCCATGTTGACCTGCGGGGCGAACCACAGCGTGAAAAGCCGTGCGGGCGAGCCGTACCGCTCGTCTTCGGGGATGGGTGCGATGCCCTGCGTCTCGACCGAGAGGTCACCCGTTTCGGTTGGACGGTGGCCGCTGAAGGCCGATGCGGTCAGCCCATTCGATGGACTCGTTGCGCGTTCGCGTTGACGCCGCACGGGGGAAGCGTACTCCGGCGCAGTTCGGCCAGGCCGCGGTCCACGAAGCCTGCATGCACCTTCGAGTGAGCGAACCAAACGCATGCCGAACTGAACCGGTGCCCACAAGCGTGCACTCGACGGAGCGGAATAGCTCGGGCTGCCGCCACGTTGGGCTGTCCGTGACTGGACAACCTGAATTGAGCCCGACTGACTGGGTACGCGAACAAACCGAGCGCATCTTGGCGCAAGGCACCACGGATGGCGTCGAGGTTCTCGACCGCCCAATCGTCCTCTTTACGACGACCGGCGCGCAGTCCGGCAAGGCCCGTTACGTGCCGCTTATGCGGGTCGAAGCGGACGGCAAGTACGTGATGGTGGCGTCCAAGGGCGGCGACCCAAAGCACCCGAGTTGGTACTTCAACGTGAAGGCCAACCCCGCGGTGACCGTGCAGGACGGCGACAAAGTCGTTTCCGGGACCGCGCGCGAGATCGAGGGCGCTGAGCGCGAACGCTGGTGGAAGCTGGCCGTGGACGCCTACCCGCCATACGCCGAGTACCAGACCAAGACCGCGCGACAGATTCCGCTCTTCATCGTCGAGTAATCGCTGCTTGAACCCTGTCGGGGCAACCGAGCGGATAGACCTATAGTGGCTGGTAAAAGCCCATTTTATGGTGGTGCCCCGGCAGGATTCGAAGCTGGCGTGGATCGCGCTCGGGATGGAAAAACGATCTGAAGATCACAGTTGAGCTGTCCGCCCGACCTGGATGTCGGCAGTGGCGACCTCAGCACCTACTGAAACCGTTGCGCCTGCTGATCTTCTCCAGCTTGTCGTCCGGCTCTCTGAGTGCCTCGGTGAGTGCGGTCACCCCCTCGGCGAGGAGTTTTGTCGTCGGGATCTCGGTTTCCCGGGCCGCCTAAACGAAAGTTGTTGACAGCGGTGACGGCCCAGGGCATGCGTTGCTCATGGCCGGACGGTACGGCGATCACCGACACAGTTGTCCGATCTGAAATCGGGAAACCCCCGGAGAGGTGAGGGCGGGCCGAACATTAGCTAGGACGCTCGTTAGCTACGCCGAGACGCTATGCCAGAATCGCGGATCCCGTCGATCAGCTGCGCGGTCGCGGGATGCACTTACGCGGAGGTTGACTGCTGCAATCAACAGCAGTCGTTTGACGCGTACGTAGGCGCACCCGATTTACGCTCATCGAGATGCTCGTTGCCGGGACTGTTATGGGCCAGAGCAAGCCATATATCGTGCTGATTAGTAGCAGTGCGCGGCTGCCGCCGATCGCTGCGGCTATCAGCCTCCAAAACCATGCTGACGCGAACGCCGCCATTGTTACGTAAGCGAGCGCGGTCAGCACCTGCACACAATAGCGAAAGAAGTAGCTGTGCGGATGCTAGCAAGCAGATCGGCCAGCCCTCTGCAGTGGTGACGGCGGCCCGATGTCAGGTAGGACGCGGTGGCGGGCCGACAGGTTCCATCAATCTGGCAATCCACGCTCTTTGGCGATTCTCTCGAGAATGTCGCGCAGAACTTGACTGCCATCGAACGTCAGATCGTCCGGGGTGATGGTCTGAGCAGCTTGTCTACTCGAATCTCCGTAGGTTCAAACAGAGCGTTCGGGTCGCGCTATTCGTCCGATGCGGGCCCGTCGGGGTCGTAGTCCAATTCCATCGGTTCGCCGCATGGCCCAACGACGGGTTGCGGGGGCCCAGTTGCGGGGTCGTTGCAGACGGCTCCCCTCAACTGGAGCCACACCGGAGTGCCTAGTTGTGCGTATGTTGCGCGACACGGCTAACACGCTGGTCAGATGGTGCCCCCGGCAGGATTCGAACCTGCGGCCTTCTGCTCCGGAGGCAGACGCTCTATCCCCTGAGCTACGGGGGCGCATGCGGATGAACCTGCGCCAATGGGCGTGCACAGCCTAACGCATCGTCAGGACCGGAAACGGATTCGGGGGCTGACCACCTCAGACCATAGGATGGACCCTCGTGACCCCCGCCGACCTGGCCGAGCTGCTCAAGAACACCGCCGCCGCGGTGCTCGCCGAGCATGGCCTCGACGCCTCCGCAATGCCGGCCGTGGTCACCGTCGAACGCCCGCGTAATCCCGACCACGGCGACTACGCCACCAACGTGGCGCTGCAGTTGGGCAAGAAGGTCGGCGCCAACCCCCGTGACCTGGCGGGCTGGCTCGCCACCGCGCTGGCCGAGGCTGACGGCATCGCCTCCGCCGATGTCGCGGGTCCCGGCTTCGTCAACCTGCGCCTCGACGCCTCGGCCCAGGGCGTCATCGTCAACAACGTCATCGACGCCGGCGCGGACTACGGCCACTCCGAAGCCCTCGAGGGGCGCCACATCAACCTCGAGTTCGTCTCCGCCAACCCCACCGGGCCCATCCACATCGGCGGCACCCGCTGGGCAGCCGTCGGCGACGCGCTCGGCCGGCTGCTGGCCACCCAGGGCGCGGTCGTCGTGCGTGAGTACTACTTCAATGACCATGGCGCCCAGATCGACCGGTTCACCAACTCGCTGATCGCCGCGGCCAAGGGCGAGCCCACGCCCGACGACGGCTACGCGGGCGACTACATCAAGGACATCGCCGCGCAGGTGCTCGCCAAGGATCCCGACGCACTGGGTCTGCCCGACGTCGAGATGCGGGAGACCTTCCGCGCCATCGGCGTCGACCTGATGTTCACCCACATCAAGCAGTCCCTGCACGACTTCGGCACCGACTTCGAGGTGTTCACCCACGAAGACTCGATGCACACTTCTGGCCGCGTCGACCAGGCCATCACGAAGCTTCGCGCGGCGGGCAAGGTTTACGAGAAGGACGGCGCAGTCTGGCTGCGCACCACCGACTTCGGTGACGACAAAGACCGTGTCGTGATCAAGAGCGACGGCGCTCCCGCGTACGTCGCCGCCGACATCGCGTACTACCTCGACAAGCGTGAGCGCGGATTCGACCTGTGCATCTACATGCTCGGCGCCGACCATCACGGCTATATCGCCCGCCTCAAGGCCATCGCCTCTTCGCTCGGCGAGGATCCCGCCACCGTCGAGGTGCTGATCGGGCAGATGGTCAACCTCGTTCGTGACGGCCAGCCGGTCCGGATGAGCAAGCGGGCCGGCACCGTG
This sequence comes from uncultured Actinomycetota bacterium, assembly GCA_963766945.1. Taxonomy (GTDB): domain Bacteria; phylum Actinomycetota; class Actinomycetes; order Mycobacteriales; family Mycobacteriaceae; genus Mycobacterium. Next base: position 26,375 of record CAVYCT010000027.1, on the reverse strand, counting down.
ATCACCCTCGACGACCTCGTCGAAGCCATCGGAGTCGACGCCGCCCGGTACTCCCTGATCCGGTCGTCGGTCGACACCCCGATCGACATCGACCTCGCGCTGTGGTCCTCGGCATCCAACGAAAACCCGGTCTACTACGTGCAATACGCGCACGCGCGGTTGTCGGCGCTGGCCCGCAACGCCGCGGAGCTGGGCATCACCGCAAGCACTGAGCACCTCGACCTTCTCACCCACGAGAAGGAAGGCACGCTGATCCGCAACGTCGGCGAGTTCCCCCGGGTGCTGAAAACCGCTGCTGCGCTGCGTGAGCCACACCGGGTGTCCCGCTACCTCGAGGATCTGGCCGGCGACTACCACCGCTTCTACGACTCGTGCCGCGTCCTGCCGCAAGGCGACGAAGCGCCCAACGATCTGCACTCTGCGCGGCTGGCGCTCTGTCACGCCACCCGGCAGGTCATCGCCAACGGTCTGGGCATACTCGGCGTCACCGCACCGGAGCGGATGTGATGGCTCATCCCGCCGGCCCGAGGCACGCCGAGGAAGTTCACCACGGCGGCGCCCCACCCCGCCCACTGTCTGCGGCCGAGGTGCTCAACCTCGCGCCGAATGTCTGGCCCCGCAACACCATTCGTGGTGAGGACGGTGTGGTGTCGATCGGCGGAGTGCCCGTCACCGACATCGCCGCCGAGTTCGGCACACCCGCCTTCGTCATCGACGAAGACGACTTCCGGTCCCGCTGCCGTGAGATCGCCGCTGCCTTCGGCGGCGGTGACTACGTGCGGTACGCGGCGAAAGCCTTCCTGTGCACAGAGGTGGCGCGCTGGATCGACGAGGAGGGTTTGGCGCTGGACGTCTGCAGCGGCGGCGAACTCGCCGTCGCGCTGCACGCCGACTTCCCGCCCGACCGGATCGCGTTGCACGGCAACAACAAGTCCGTCGACGAACTCAAGGCGGCGGTGAAGGCCGGCGTCGGGCATGTGGTGCTGGACTCGATGACCGAGATCGAGCGCCTCGACGAGATCGCCGGCGCCGCCGGCGTCGTGCAGGACGTGTTGGTGAGGGTGACTGTCGGCGTAGAGGCGCACACCCACGAGTTCATCTCCACCGCGCACGAGGATCAGAAGTTCGGTCTGTCCCTGGCCAGCGGGGCGGCGATGAACGCGGTACGCCGCGTGTTCGCCACCGATCATCTGCGACTGGTCGGTCTGCACAGCCACATCGGGTCACAGATCTTCGACGTCGCGGGCTTCGAACTGGCCGCGCACCGCGTGATCGGCCTGCTGCGCGACGTGGTCGCCGAATTCGGGGTGGATAAGACGTCGCAGATCTCGATCGTCGATCTCGGCGGCGGGCTCGGTATTTCCTATCTGCCCCAAGATGATCCACCGCCGGTAGAAGATCTCGCCGCGAAGCTGAGCGCAATTGTGCACGCCGAATCCGAGGCTGTCGGATTGCCGACGCCGCGTCTCGTTGTGGAGCCTGGCCGCGCCATCGCCGGCCCCGGCACCATCACGCTCTACCAGGTCGGCACCGTCAAAGACGTGGCGGTCGCGTCCGACAAATACCGCCGCTACGTCAGCGTCGACGGCGGCATGAGCGACAACATCCGCACCTCGTTGTACGGCGCCGAATATGACGTTCGTCTGATCTCCCGCGTCAGCGAGGGATCGTCAACGCTGGGCCGTATCGTCGGAAAGCACTGCGAAAGTGGCGACATCGTGGTGCGTGACGCATGGGTGCCCGACGACATCAAGCCCGGTGACCTGTTGGGCGTCGCAGCGACGGGCGCCTACTGCTATTCCATGTCGAGCCGTTACAACCTGATCGGCCGCCCCGCAGTGGTGGCCGTGCGCGACGGGCATGCCCGCCTGATCTTGCGCCGGGAGACGGTCGACGATCTGCTGAGTCTGGAAGTGAGGTAAGCAATGAGCGATAAACCGATCGGTGTAGCGGTACTGGGGCTCGGCAATGTGGGCAGCCAGGTCGTCCGCATCATCGAGGAAAGCGCCGAGGACCTGACCGCTCGGATCGGGGCGCCGTTGGTATTGCGCGGTGTCGGGGTGCGACGAGTGGCCGATGACCGTGGTGTGCCGATCGATCTCCTGACCGACAACGTCGACGAACTGGTGTCGCGTGACGACGTCGATATCGTCGTCGAGGTCATGGGTCCGGTCGAACCCGCGCGCAAGGCCATCCTGTCGGCGCTGGAGCAGGGCAAGTCGGTCATTACCGCCAATAAGGCGTTGATGGCGGTCTCCACAGGGGAACTGGCCCAGGCCGCCGAACATGCGCACGTCGACTTGTATTTCGAGGCCGCCGTGGCGGGCGCCATCCCGGTCATCCGGCCGCTCACCCAGTCGCTCGCGGGTGACACCGTGGTGCGGGTCGCAGGCATCGTCAACGGGACGACGAACTACATCCTCTCCGAAATGGACAGCACTGGTGCCGACTACGCCTCCGCGCTTGCCGACGCGAGTGCCCTCGGCTATGCCGAAGCCGATCCGACCGCCGATGTCGAGGGATACGACGCTGCCGCCAAGGCGGCGATTCTGGCGTCGATCGCCTTCCACACCCGGGTCACCGCCGACGACGTGTACCGCGAAGGCATCACCAACGTCACCTCGGCCGACTTCGCATCGGCGCGTGCTCTCGGTTGCACGATCAAACTGTTGGCAATCTGCGAGCGAATCACCAACGACGAAGGACAGCAGCGTGTTTCGGCCCGCGTTTACCCGGCCCTCGTTCCGCTGGATCACCCGCTCGCCGCAGTCAACGGCGCGTTCAATGCCGTGGTCGTCGAGGCCGAGGCCGCAGGCAGGCTGATGTTCTACGGCCAGGGTGCCGGCGGCGCCCCGACCGCGTCCGCGGTGATGGGGGATCTGGTGATGGCGGCGCGCAACCGCGTTCACGGTGGCCGCGGCCCGCGCGAATCGAAGTACGCCAAGCTGCCGGTGGCGCCGATCGGGTTCATTCCCACCCGCTACTACGTCAGCATGAACGTCGCGGATCGCCCGGGCGTACTGTCCTCTGTCGCAGCGGAATTCGCCAAGCGCGAGGTCAGCATCGCCGAGGTGCGCCAAGAGGGCATGGTCGATGAGGAGGGTCAGCGGTGCGGCGCGCGCATCGTCGTCGTCACGCACCGGGCCACCGACGCGGCACAGTCGGAGACCGTCGCCGCGCTGGCCGACCTCGACGTGGTACAGAGCATCAACAGCGTCATCCGCCTGGAAGGCACCAGCGAATGAGCACAGCTCCGCCACGCGGTGCCGTGCATCAGCCCTGGCCCGGGCTGATCGCCGCCTACCGCGATCGCCTGCCGGTCGAGGACAGCTGGACGCCGATCACGCTGCGTGAGGGTGGCACGCCACTGCTGCCCGCTGCGCGGTTGTCCGAATACACCGGCTGCACAGTGCATTTGAAGGTGGAGGGCCTCAACCCCACGGGTTCATTCAAGGACCGCGGTATGACCATGGCGGTCACCGAGGCGGTCGCGCGTGGCCAGCAGGCCGTGCTGTGCGCGTCGACGGGTAATACCTCGGCATCGGCCGCGGCATATGCGGCGCGCGCCGGTATCACCTGTGCGGTGCTGATCCCGCAGGGCAAGATCGCGATGGGCAAGCTCGCGCAGGCCGTCATGCACGGCGCCAAGATCATCCAGGTCGACGGCAACTTCGATGACTGCCTCGAGTTGGCCCGCAAGCTGACCGCCGACTATCCGACGGTCTCGTTGGTCAACTCGGTCAACCCGTTCCGCATCGAGGGCCAGAAGACGGCCGCATTCGAGATCGTCGACGCCCTCGGCGTCGCGCCCGACGTGCACTCCCTCCCCGTGGGCAACGCCGGCAACATCACCGCCTACTGGAAGGGCTACAAGGAGTATCACCGCGACGGCCTCTCCGACCAGCTGCCACGCATGCTGGGGACCCAGGCCGCCGGTGCCGCTCCACTGGTGCTCGGTGAGCCGGTCAGCGACCCCGAGACCATCGCGACCGCGATCCGGATCGGCTCGCCGGCATCGTGGACGTCGGCGGTCGAGGCGCAACAGCAGTCCAATGGCCGCTTCCTCGCCGCCACCGACGAGGAGATCCTCGCCGCGTATCACCTGGTGGCACGGACCGAAGGGGTGTTCGTCGAGCCTGCGTCGGCGGCCAGCATCGCCGGCCTGCTCAAATCGATCGAGGACGGCTGGGTGGCCAAGGGGTCGACCGTGGTGTGCACCGTGACGGGCAACGGTCTCAAGGACCCTGACACCGCGCTCAAGGGCATGCCTACCGTCACCCCGGTGCCGGTCGATCCGGCGGCCGTGGTTGAAAAGCTCGGCCTGGTCTAGCGGAGTGGCTGTGCGCGCACGCGAAGCGGGGGAGATCCTTCAGTGACGCAGACTCTGCCTGCCGGGCTCACGGCCACCGCCGTCGTCGCGGCGTCCAGTGCCAACCTGGGGCCGGGCTTCGACAGCATTGGACTCGCGCTGAGTCTGTATGACGAAATTGTTGTGGAGACAACCGATTCTGGGCTTCGGGTAGAGGTCGAGGGGGAGGGTTCGGGACAGGTTCCCCTGGATTCGACGCACTTGGTGGTGCGGGCCATCGAACATGGGCTGCAGGCCGTCGATTTCAGCGTCGGTGGTCTGAACGTCCGCTGCCGCAACGACATTCCGCATTCTCGAGGTCTGGGCTCGTCAGCATCAGCAGTGGTTGGGGGACTCGCTGTCGTCAATGGTCTTGTCGCACAGGTGGGCTCGACGCCGCTCGCCGAATCGGAGTTGATCCAGCTTTCCAGCGAGTTCGAGGGACACCCCGATAATGCATCGGCCGCAGTCCTCGGTGGGGCGGTGGTGTCCTGGACCGAACACGAGGGCGTGTTGCCGCGCTATGCGGCGGTGCCCTTGCGCCTGCATCCCGACATCCACTTCTTTCCCGCGATTCCCGAGGTGCGTTCGTCGACGGCGGAAACCCGCGTGATGCTTCCGGAGCAGGTCAGCCACACCGATGCGCGGTTCAACCTGAGCCGGGCCGCGCTGCTGGTGGTGGCGTTGACCGAGCGGCCCGACCTGCTGATGGAGGCCACCGAGGACGTCCTCCACCAACCGCAACGAGCCGCGGCGATGCCGGGGTCCTCGGAATACCTGCGGATACTGCGACGTTGTGGTGTTCCAGCGGTGTTGTCCGGTGCTGGGCCTGCGGTAATCGCGTTGAGTATTCAGCCGGAGCTACCACAAGAAGCCTTGGACTACGGCACCGCAAACGGGTTTACCGTCAGTGAGATGGCCGTCGGGGATGGCGTCCGGTGGATGTCGGGTGTTCCTGCCCGGAGCTGACAGTTCAGCAACAGGAGTCACACGCGAATCATCGTATTTCTTGCTTCCAGCACCGAAGCGGGATATCCTCGCTCTCGTCCAGCAATCGCAGCGTCTCTGCCTGCGCCGACATTAGGACGACCACTCACTTCCCCGTGTTTCACTCGTGGACTGACGGTTCGCCGTAACCCGGCGAATCTCGGCGATCACCGTTGCACAGGCAATGGTGAGACCCCGCGCTCAGCGGTTCAGCTGAACGCACAGAACCCCCGCTTGACTTGATCAGCGAGGGAAAGAAAGGAAATCCGTGACCGAAACGGACCTCATCACGGCTGAGGGCAGCAGCGCTAACGCTGAACTGCCGAAGACCGTGGATTCAGAGATTTCAACTCCCGCGGAAGCAGACGCGTCCAACAGCACGCCCACCGCGGAGACTGCACCGAAGGCCGATGTCGCCTCCGGCGATCGTGCCGCCTCGCTGTCCACCATGGTGCTTCCCGAACTGCGCGCGCTCGCCAAGGAGATCGGCGTCGAGGGGGCGTCCGGGATGCGCAAGGGCGAACTTGTCGCCGCGATCCGTGAGCGCCGCGAGGGATCCAACGGACGGTCTGGCGCCTCCGATGCGAGCCCGACCGCCAGTCCCACCGCCGACTCGCCGACCGAGGCCGGCAGCGACGACAAGGCCCCCGCCGAGCAGAACAATCAGACCCAGCAGCGCCGTGAGCGCCGCGGCGCCGCCCGCGGGGCCGGCTCGCCGGGCGGCTCCGAGCCGAACAAGGGCTCCGAGCAGAACAAGCAGGACGGCGACGAGGGCACCAAGTCCGACGCGGGTCGCGGGCAGGCCAAGGGCACTCAGCAGGACGGCAAGTCCGACGGCGGCGACCAACAGGGCAACCAGAACCGCGGTGGCAACGCCAATAACGCCAACAACAACGCCAACGACGATGACGGCGAGGGCCGTGGCGGCCGCCGCGGTCGCCGGTTCCGCGATCGCAGGCGCCGCGAACGTGGCGGCGAAGGTGGCGGCGGTGGCGGTGGTGACCGTGACCGCGATACCGAGCTTCGTGAAGACGACGTCGTCCAGCCCGTCGCAGGCATCCTCGACGTGCTCGACAACTACGCGTTCGTCCGGACCTCCGGCTACCTGGCAGGCCCCAACGACGTGTATGTGTCAATGAACATGGTGCGCAAGAACGGCCTGCGCCGCGGCGACGCCATCACTGGCGCGGTTCGGGTGCCAAAGGACGGCGAGCAGCAGAACCAGCGGCAGAAGTTCAATCCGCTCGTTCGCCTCGACACAGTCAACGGGGGTCCCGTCGAGGACGCCAAGAAGCGCCCCGACTTCACCAAGCTGACCCCGCTGTATCCCAACCAGCGGCTGCGCCTGGAAACCACCCCGGAGAAGCTGACGACCCGCGTGATCGACCTGATCATGCCGATCGGCAAGGGCCAACGCGCGCTGATCGTGTCGCCGCCGAAGGCCGGTAAGACCACGATCCTGCAGGACATCGCGAACGGGGTCACCAAGAACAACCCGGAATGTCACCTGATGGTGGTGCTCGTCGACGAGCGACCTGAAGAGGTCACCGACATGCAGCGGTCGGTGAAGGGTGAGGTCATCGCCTCCACCTTCGACCGGCCGCCGTCCGATCACACCCAGGCCGCCGAGCTCGCGATCGAGCGGGCCAAGCGCCTCGTCGAACAGGGCAAGGACGTCGTCGTGCTGCTCGACTCGATCACCCGCCTCGGCCGTGCGTACAACAACGCGTCCCCGGCGTCGGGCCGCATCCTGTCCGGTGGTGTCGACTCGACCGCGCTGTATCCGCCCAAGCGGTTCCTCGGCGCGGCCCGCAACATCGAGGATGGCGGCTCGCTGACGATCGTCGCCACCGCGATGGTCGAGACCGGTTCGACCGGCGACACGGTGATCTTCGAGGAGTTCAAGGGCACCGGCAACGCCGAGCTCAAGCTCGATCGCAAGATCTCCGAGCGACGGGTCTTCCCGGCCGTCGACGTCAACCCGTCCGGCACCCGCAAGGACGAGCTGCTGCTCTCGACGGACGAGTTCGCTGTCGTGCACAAGCTGCGGCGGGTGCTCTCGGGCCTCGATCCGCATCAGGCCATCGACCTGCTGATGAGCCAGCTGCGCAAGACCAAGACCAACTACGAGTTCCTGGTGCAGGTTTCCAAGACTGCGCCGGGTTCGGCAGACGCCGACTAGTCTCCAGGCGGGTGGGCCGACTTCGGGTCGGCCCGCAACCCGGGCATGACATAGCGGCGCACATGCGCTGCGACCGCATCGGCATCACTGGGATCAAGGGTCTCGCCAGGCACTGTGGACAGCGAAAGCAGTACGCGCGCAACCCATTCCGAGGCCTCGGCGATGTCGGTGTCGGCGTGGATCTCGCCGCGGTCGCGTGCGGCGATCAGATACCGCGACCAGAAGTCGGCCAAGTCGGGCACCAGTGCCTGTACGCCCGCGCCGGCGCAGGCTGCGAACTCCTCCGGCTCATCGATCCGCAGCTTCATCAGCAGCGCACCGGGATCGTCGTAGGCCGTGCGGGCACGACGGATGCCGACAGCCATCTGGCGGTCCAGGCCCTCGACCTGCTCGAGCACCGCATGCGCCTCGGACCAGTACGCGTCGTTGAGACGCACGATCGCGGCCCCCAACAGGGACACCTTGTCGGGGAAATGGCGATAGAGCCAGCCCCGTGACACCCCGGCGGCCTCAGCCACCTCGGATACTGTCGTTGATCGAATTCCCTTAGCCCGCATGCATACTTCCGCCGCGTCGACCAGGCGATCGCGAACGCTCTTGGCGGCGGTACTGCTCGTCACCCCAGTGGACTCCTCGTCGCTTCGTGCGCCCCACGGTCGTGGAGACAGCATTGTGTCATCGTAGACAGATTTCAGAATCTGTTCACGGTCGAACGCCGAGGCCTGCTCGAACCTCCCGGCTGACGAGCGCGAACGGGAATAGCCACCGCTGTGCACGCGTTTAGGATGCTGTCGGTTGACCTGGCATAATGGCATCGACATCCCTCGGTTCCGGTTCACGCCGACACACCTCCACCCAAGTGGGGAGGGGCGACCCGGGGCCACGATTGAAGAGGTAACCATGAAATCGGGTATTCACCCTGACTACGTCGAGACCACGGTGCACTGCGGCTGTGGCAATTCGTTCACCACGCGCAGCACGAAGAGCGGCGGCCAGATCCACGTTGAGGTCTGCTCGCAATGCCACCCCTTCTACACCGGCAAGCAGAAGATCCTCGACAGCGGTGGCCGCGTGGCCCGCTTCGAGAAGCGCTACGGCAAGCGCAAGGCTGCCGGCGAAGGCACCGCTGAAAAGAGCGCTGCCGACAACTAGCTGCCTTTCCGACGCCCGATCCTGCGTGTGAACGCGGGCCGGGCGTCGGTTTGCGTTTGGCGAAAGAAAGCAGGCGGAGCGCGTTTCGGGGAAGGAGGTCGACATGACGGACACCACGCCGAGGATCGAGGCGTTGCTGGCTGAGCATGCCGACCTCGAGCGGCAGCTGTCCGACCCGAACCTGCACGCTGATGCGGGCGCCGCCCGCAAGGTGGGCCGACGGTTCGCTCAGATCGCGCCGATCGTCGCGGCCCACCGAAAGTTGGAGGCCGCCCGCGGCGATCTCGAAGCGGCGCGCGAACTGGGTGCCGACGATGAATCGTTTGCGGCTGAGATCCCTGGGCTCGAGGCCACCGTCGACCAGCTCGAAACCCAGCTGTCCGATCTGCTCGCGCCGCGTGACCCGCACGACGCCGACGACATCGTCCTCGAAGTGAAGTCCGGGGAGGGCGGCGAGGAGTCCGCGCTGTTCGCCGCCGACCTTGCCCGCATGTACATCCGCTACGCCGAGCGACACGGCTGGACCGTCACCGTTCTGGACGAGACCTTCTCGGACCTGGGCGGCTACAAGGACGCGACGCTGTCGATCCGCAGCAAGGGCGACGCCATCGACGGCGTGTGGTCCCGGTTGAAGTTCGAGGGCGGCGTGCACCGCGTGCAGCGCGTGCCGGTCACCGAGTCGCAGGGCCGTGTGCACACCTCGGCGGCGGGTGTGCTCGTGTATCCCGAACCCGAAGAGGTCGAGGAAGTCCAGATCGACGAATCCGATCTGCGCATCGACGTCTACCGCTCGTCGGGCAAGGGCGGCCAGGGCGTCAACACCACCGACTCGGCGGTGCGCATCACCCACCTGCCCACCGGCATCGTCGTCACCTGCCAGAACGAACGCAGCCAGCTGCAGAACAAGGCCCGCGCCATGTTGGTGCTGGCGGCGCGGCTGCAGGCCTTGGCCGAGGAGCAGGCCAGCGCCGACGCGTCAGCCGACCGGGCCAGCCAGATCCGCACCGTCGACCGCAGTGAGCGGATCCGCACCTACAACTTCCCGGAGAATCGCATCGCCGATCACCGGATCAATTTCAAGGCCCACAACCTCGACCAGGTCCTCGACGGCGACCTCGATGCGCTGTTCGACGCACTCGCCGCCGCCGACAAGCAGGCCAGGCTGCAAGCGACATGACCCGGCTCCGCCAGGTGATCGACGCCGCCGAGGCGGCGCTCGCCGAGGCTGGGGTCGCCTCACCGCGCACCGACGCCGAACTGCTCGCCGCACACGCTGCCGACACCGACCGCGGTCGGCTTGCGCTGGTCGAGGCCGGCCCGGGGTTCGTCAACCGCTACGACGAACTCGTCGCCCAACGCGCCAAACGGGTTCCGCTGCAACACCTCACCGGTACCGCTGCGTTCGGGCCGGTGACCGTACACGTCGGTCCTGGCGTGTTCATTCCACGTCCTGAAACCGAGTCGATGCTGGAATGGGCTGTTGCGCAACCACTGTCACCAAATCCGGTCATCGTCGACCTGTGCACGGGTTCGGGCGCGCTGGCGCTCGCGCTGTCGAGACACCGGCCCGGCGCCCGTATCGTCGCCGTCGATGACTCCGCAGACGCGCTGGCCTACGCCCGCCGCAACCTCGCGGGCACCCACGTCGAACTGATCCGGGCGGATGTCACCGAGCGGGGCCTGCTGCCCGAACTCGACGGCGCCGTGGATCTGATCGTCGCCAACCCGCCGTACATCCCCGACGGCGCGGAGTTGGAACCCGAAGTTTCCCAACACGACCCGGCACACGCCCTGTTCGGTGGCCCCGACGGGATGGTCGTCGTTGACGCGGTCGTCGACCTGGCAGCGCGGTGGCTGGTCGGAGGCGGACGCTGCGCCGTCGAGCACGACGACACGACGTCGACGCTGACCGTCGAGGCGTTCACCCGTACGGGGCGGTTCGAGGAGGTCGTCGCCCGACGCGATCTGACCGGGCGGCCCCGGTTCGTCACCGCCACCGCCGGACTGGTGAGAGGCTGACGCGATGGCTTCCCGAAGACGGCCGCGAGTGAGGATCGCAGCGAGGTACGAGCGAGGACCGGAGCGAGTGGGAGTCGAGGCATGACAGAGGTGTTCGACTGCGGCGACGAAACGGCACGGGCGGCCGGAATCGCTTCGGCGATAAGCGCGGTCAAGGGTGGCCGGCTGGTGGTGATGCCCACCGATACCGTCTACGGCATCGGTGCCGACGCATTCGACAGCAATGCCGTCGCCGCGCTGCTGTCGGCCAAGGGTCGCGGCCGCGACATGCCGGTGCCGGTCCTTGTCGGGTCATGGCACACGATCGAGGGCCTGGTCTACACCGTCCCCCACGCCGCCCGCGAGCTGATCCGCGCATTCTGGCCGGGCGCGCTGAGCCTGGTGGTGCGCCAGGCGCCGTCGCTGCACTGGGACCTCGGCGATGCGCAGGGCACGGTCATGTTGCGCATGCCGCTGCATCCGGTGGCCATCGAGCTGCTGCGCGAGGTGGGCCCCATGGCCGTCTCGAGCGCGAACATCTCGGGTCGGCCCGCGGCCGTCACCGCCGACGACGCACGGCACCAACTCGGCGACCTCGTCGAGGTGTATCTGGACGCCGGGCCGTCATCGCAGCAGGCGGCATCGACGATCGTCGACCTCACGGGTTCCCACCCACGTGTGCTGCGGCAGGGTCCGGTCACCGTCGACGCGGTCGCACAAGTGCTCGGCGTGGAACCCGCGACACTGACGGAATGACATCGGCGGACTGATCAGTTCCGCGCTTGCGGCCGCGATCAGATGGTCACCCGAGGGGATTCACAGCCTCGCACTCACAACGCCGTCCAGTACGGTTCACAAAGTGGTGAGCGACGTGGTGACTCTGGCCGGTCAAGGCCTGCTGGCGCTCACCGACCGCGGCGCCGGTGTCCCGCTGCGCGAGCTCGCCCTGGTGGGACTGACCGCCGCGATCATCACGTATTTCGCCACCGGATGGGTCAGGGTGTTGGCCCGGAGGCTCGGCGCGGTGGCCTATCCCCGCGAACGCGACGTGCACCTGCAGCCGACGCCCCGGATGGGCGGGCTGGCGATGTACGTCGGCGTCGTGGCCGCAGTCTTGCTGGCCTCGCAGCTGCCCGCATTGACCCGCGGCTTCGTCTATTCGTCGGGCATGCCGGCGGTCGTGGTCGCCGGCGGCCTCATCATGGCCATCGGCCTGATCGACGACCGATGGGGACTGGACGCGTTGACGAAGTTCGCCGGCCAGATCACCGCGGCCAGCGTGCTGGTCACCATGGGCGTCGCATGGAGCGTCCTCTACATCCCGATCGGCGGTGTCGGCACCATCGTGCTCGACCAGGTGTCGTCGATCCTGCTGACGCTGGCGCTGACGGTCGCAATCGTCAACGCGATGAACTTCGTCGACGGGCTCGACGGTCTGGCGGCCGGTCTCGGACTGATCACCGCCTCGGCCATCTGCATCTTCTCCATCGGACTGCTGCGCGATCACGGCGGCGATGTTCTCTTCTACCCGCCCGCGGTGATCTCCGTGGTGCTCGCGGGCGCCTGTCTGGGCTTCCTGCCGCACAACTTTCACCCCGCCAAGATCTTCATGGGCGACTCCGGCTCGATGCTGATCGGACTGATGCTGGCCGCGGCGTCGACGACCGCGGCGGGCCCCATCTCCCAGACCGCCTACGGGGCTCGCGACGTGTTCGCACTCCTGTCACCGTTCCTGTTGGTCGTGGCGGTGTTGTTCGTGCCCGCCCTTGACATGCTGCTGGCGATCGTCCGGCGCACGCGTGCGGGGCGTAGCCCGTTCAGCCCGGACAAGATGCATCTGCACCACCGGTTGCTGCAGATCGGCCATTCGCACCGACGGGTGGTGTTGCTGATCTACCTGTGGGTGGGCATCGTCGCTCTCGGCGCTGCCAGCACGATTTTCTTCGACCCGCGATACACCGGCGCGGTCATGCTGGCCGCGATTCTGGGCGCCGTCGTCGTCACGCTGATCCCGCTTCTGCGGCGTCGCGACGACCAGTTCGAGGAAACATACGACAAAAAGTAGTAGACCCCCTTTTATGGCTCTCACCATGTGTTAGGGTGCAAGCAGAACCCGAAAAAACCTCGCGGGTTGCCGGCCTCCGGCCATCGGTTAGCCACCGATCGGCACGGAACAACGACCGACAAAGGGAGCGACCCCAGGGTGATTCCAGTGAGCCCGATGCCCTCCGATACGCTCGTGGCGCAACTCACAGAAACATTGGGATCATTCGGCAAACTTCCTCTGACCGCGGGATTGAGGTGAAGCAGTGACGACGCCAGCGCAGGACGCGCCGTTGGTGTTCCCGTCCGTTGCCTTCCGGCCGCTGCGATTGCTCGTGATCTGTGTGGTGGTCGCCGGACTGGTGACGACCGCGGCCGCACTGATGGGTCACCCGCTGATCGGCATCTTCTTCGGCGTCGGCCTCGGGCTGGGCTTGCTCAACGCGATCCTGGTGCAGCGCTCGGTGGAATCGATTACCGCCGAAGATCATCCGCTCAAGCGCAAGATGGCGCTCAATTCGGCGACCCGACTGATGGTGATGACGGTCGTCGGGCTGACCATCGCGTTCATCTTCCGGCCGCAGGGCCTGGGCGTGCTGTTTGGGATGGCTTTGTTCCAGGTACTGCTCGTTGTGTCGACAGCGCTTCCGGTGATGAAGAAGCTGAAGGCCGGTAGCCCTAGTGGCGCAGGCGGAGTCGAAGGGGAGGCCCCACAGCAATGACCGACACGATCCTTGCCGCCGAGCCCGGCATCCAGGTCGGCCATCACACCGAGGCCCACTGGTTCGGACTCACGGTCAACACCGACACGGTGCTGGCCACCGCGATAGCCGCGGCGATCGTGCTCGGGCTGGCGTTCTTCCTGCGCGCGAAGGTGACGTCCACGGGTGTGCCCGGCGGTGTGCAGCTGTTCTGGGAAGCAATCACAGTCCAGACGCGCTCTCAGATCGAGAACGCCATCGGCATGAAGATCGCGCCGTTCGTGCTGCCGCTCGCGGTGACGCTGTTCGTCTTCATCCTGATCGCGAACTGGATCTCGGTGCTGCCGGTGCAGTACACGGACTCGAGCGGCGCCATTCACGAACTGCTCAAGCCGCCGGCATCCGACATCAACTTCGTACTCGCGCTCGCGCTCTTCGTGTTCATCTGCTATCACGCCGCGGGGTTCTGGCGCCGCGGGCCGCTCGGCCACCCGTGGCGGGTACTCAAGGGCCACGTCGCGATCCTGGCGCCGATCAACATCGTCGAGGAACTCGCCAAGCCGATCTCGTTGTCGCTCCGGCTTTTCGGCAACATCTTCGCCGGTGGCATCCTGGTCGCGCTGATCGCGCTGTTCCCGCCGTACATTATGTGGCTGCCCAACGCGATCTGGAAGAGCTTCGACCTCTTCGTCGGTGCGATCCAGGCGTTCATCTTCGCCCTACTGACGATCTTGTACTTCAGCCAGTCGATGGAACTCGAGGATGACCATCACTAGCGACCCGCACAAGCAGGACCCACAACCTGGTAGGACCACTACCAGTTATCAAGGAGGATAGGGAATGGACCCCAAGGCGATTATCACCGCAGGCGCGCTCATCGGCGGTGGACTGATCATGGCCGGCGGCGCAATCGGCGCCGGCATCGGTGACGGCATCGCGGGTAACGCGCTGATCGCGGGCATCGCTCGCCAGCCCGAGGCGCAAGGCCGGTTGTTCACTCCGTTCTTCATCACGGTTGGCCTGGTCGAGGCGGCGTACTTCATCAACCTGGCGTTCATGGCGCTGTTCGTGTTCGCCACCCCGGGTGCGTCCTAGCCACTAGTCAGCTGGAAAGCGAAGTTCATGGTTGACCTCAGCACCACGACCATCCTCGCGGCAGAGGAAGGCGGCGGGCAGAGTAACTTTCTGATCCCGAACGGCACCTTCTTCTTCGTGCTCATCATCTTCCTGATCGTCCTTGGTGTCATCGCCAAATGGGTTGTGCCACCGATCAGCAAGGTGCTCGGCGAGCGCGAAGCCATGGTGCAGAAGACGACCGAGGACAACCGTCGCGCAGCCCAACTGCGCGCGGCCGCCGACGCCGACTACCTCAAGGTGATGGGTGAGGCGCGGCGTGGGGCGACCGACGTCCGGGAAGAGGCCCGTGCCGCGGGACGCAAGATCGTCGACGAGGCGCGGGCCCGCGGCAATGAGGAAGTGTCCACCTTGTTGGCGCAGGCCAACGAAGCGCTGACGCAGCAGTCGCTGGCGGTGACGGCCGAACTTCAACGTCGGTGGAGAGTCTGGCTTCGAATCTCGCTAGCCGGGTGCTTGGGGTCGACGTAACGACTCGCACGTGCCGGTCTCGACAGGGCAGGGGCGATAGCGGAATGTCGACATTCATCGGACAGTTCATCGGGTTCGTCGTCATCGTCTTGCTGCTGTGGAAGTACGTCATGCCCCCGGTGCGCACCATGATGAAGAACCAGCAGGAGACAGTCCGCGCTCAGCTCGAGGAACACTCCGAGGCGGCGCAGAAGGTCGGCGACGCCGACAAGCAGCACGCAAAGGCGCTGGAGGAAGCCAAGGCCGAGGCGGCCAAGGTGATCGACGAGGCGCGCCATGACGCGGAAAAGATCGCCGAACAGCTGCGCGCCCAGGCCGATGTGGAGCTCGAGCGCATCAAAATCCAAGGTGCGCAGCAGGTTCAGCTGCTGCGCCAACAGCTCATCCGCGAGCTTCGACAAGCCCTCGGCGCCGAGTCCGTGCATCGGGCCGGCGACATGGTGCGCGACTTCGTATCCAACCCCTCCGAGCAGTCGGCGACAGTGGATCGATTCCTTGCCGAGCTCGACGAGATGGCACCGTCCACGACAGTCTTCGACGATGTGGTGACGGCAAAGCTTCGCGCGGCCAGCCGTGAATCGCTGAAAAACGTGGTCGAGCGGTTCGACGGAATCGTCGCCGACCTGGACGCCGATGCGTTGACAACGTTGGCCGACGACCTTGCGAAGGCGGCGAAGCTGATGCGCCGCGAGGCGGTGCTGTCCAGGCATCTGGCCGACCCGTCCAGTGACGCCGATTCCAAGGTCACACTTGCCGAGCGACTCCTGTCGGGCAAGGTCTCCGACGAGGCTCTCGACGTGCTCAAAACCGCTGTGTCGCAGCGGTGGTCGACTTCGGTGGACTTGATCCACGGCATCCAGCACATCGCCAGGCTGGCGTTGTTGGTCCGGGCCGAAAGCGAAGGCCAGATCGACGATGTGGAAGACCAACTGTTCAGGTTCAGCCGCACCCTCGATTCCGAGCCGCGACTGATCACGCCTGCTGAGCGAGTACAGCGCACCGCTGGATGGCCGAATCAGCCTGCTGAACAACGTGCTTGCCCGCCGGGCGAGCAGGAATACCGCAGATCTGCTGCGCCAGACCGTCGACCTGTTGCACGGCGAACGCGCCGACGAGGTCATTCGCGAGTTGGCGAATCTGGCGGTGTCCCGTCGTGGCGAGGTCGTCGCCCACGTGACGCGCGGCAGCCGAGCTCAGCGATGCCCAGCGCAACCGGCTCATCGAACTGCTCACCCGCATCTACGGTCACCCCGTGTCGCTTCAGTTGGACACGGACCCTGCGCTGCTCGGCGGCTTGACGATCGCCGTCGGCGACGAGGTGATCGACGGCACGCTGGCCTCCAAGCTGGCGGCGGCCGAGACCCATTTGCCCGACTGACCCGATCACACCTAGACCCAAACACGAAGTAGGAAGACGAAAAGCCATGGCAGAGTTGACGATCTCGGCGGAAGACATTCAGGGCGCCATCGAGGAGTATGTCGCCGGGTTCGAGGCCGAAACAGAGCGAGAGGAAATCGGCACCGTCATCGACGCGGGTGACGGTATCGCCCACGTCGAGGGCCTCCCGTCGGTCATGACGCAGGAGCTGCTGGAGTTCCCCGGCGGCGTGCTCGGCGTCGCGCTCAACCTCGACGAGCACAACATCGGCGCGGTGATCCTGGGTGACTTCGAGAAGATCGAAGAGGGCCAGCAGGTCAAGCGCACCGGCGAGGTGCTCTCGGTGCCCGTCGGCGACGGCTTCCTCGGACGTGTCGTCAACCCGCTTGGCCAGCCGATCGACGGCCGTGGCGAGATCGAGACCGATGAGCGTCGAGCGCTGGAGTTGCAGGCACCGTCGGTGGTGCAGCGCCAAGGCGTGAGCGAGCCGCTCCAGACCGGCATCAAGGCCATCGACTCGCAGACGCCCATCGGCCGTGGCCAGCGTCAGCTGATCATCGGCGACCGCAAGACCGGTAAGACGGCCGTGTGCGTCGACACGATCCTCAACCAGCGTGAAGCCTGGGAGACCGGCGACGAGGACCAGCAGGTGCGCTGCGTCTACGTGGCGATCGGCCAGAAGGGCACCACCATCGCCAGCGTGCGGCAGACGCTCGAAGATGGCGGCGCGATGGACTACACCACCATCGTCGCCTCTCCCGCCTCCGATTCGGCCGGCTTCAAATGGCTTGCGCCGTATACGGGTTCGACGATTGCCCAGCACTGGATGTATCAGGGCAAGCATGTGCTGATCGTGTTCGACGACCTGTCCAAGCAGGCCGATGCCTACCGCGCGATCTCGCTGCTGCTGCGTCGCCCGCCGGGTCGCGAGGCCTTCCCCGGCGACGTGTTCTATCTGCACTCGCGGCTGCTGGAGCGTTGCGCGAAGCTGTCCGACGAGCTGGGTGGCGGCTCGCTGACCGGTCTGCCGATCATCGAGACCAAGGCGAACGACATCTCGGCCTTCATCCCGACCAACGTCATCTCGATCACCGACGGCCAGTGCTTCCTGGAGTCCGACCTGTTCAACCAGGGTGTGCGCCCGGCGATCAACGTCGGCGTCTCGGTGTCCCGCGTCGGTGGCGCTGCGCAGATCAAGGCCATGAAAGAGGTTGCGGGCTCGCTGCGACTGGATCTGTCGCAGTACCGCGAGCTCGAGTCGTTCGCGGCGTTCGCGTCGGACCTCGACGAAACGTCCAAGAAGCAGCTCGACCGCGGCGCTCGGCTGGTCGAGTTGCTCAAGCAGCCGCAGAACAGCCCGATGCCGGTCGAGGACCAGGTCGTCGCCATCTTCCTCGGCACCAGAGGCCACCTCGACACGGTGCCCGTCGAGGACGTGCAGAAGTTCGAGCGGGAGTTTCTCGAGCACATGAAGGGCTCGAATGAGGGGATCCTCAAGGAGATCCGGGAGAGCAAGAAGCTCCCCGAGGAACTGGAAAAGAAGTTGGAAAAGGCCGTCAACGACTTCAAGAAGGGCTTCGCGACCACCGACGGCAGCTCGGTCGTCCCCGATGCGCATGTCGACGCGATGGACGACGAAGACGTCGAGAAGGAATCGGTGAAGGTCCGCAAGCCCGCACCGAAGAAGAAGTAGGGACCCACAGACACATGGCTGCCACACTGCGCGAACTGCGCGGCCGCATCCGCTCCGCCGGGTCGATCAAGAAGATCACCAAGGCCCAGGAGCTGATCGCGACGTCGCGGATCGCCAAGGCGCAGGCCCGAGTCCAGGCGGCTCGGCCCTACGACCGCGAGATCACCAACATGCTCACCGAACTTGCCAGCGCGAGCGCGCTGGACCACCCGCTTCTGGTGGCACGCGAGAACCCGCGGCGGGCCGGTGTGCTGGTGGTGTCGTCGGACCGCGGGCTGTGTGGCGCCTACAACGCCAACGTCTTCCGGCGGTCCGAGGAGCTGTTCTCGCTGCTGCGCTCCGAGGGCAAGGAGCCGGTGCTGTATGTGGTCGGCCGAAAAGCTCTGGGTTACTACAGCTTCCGCAACTGGGATGTGACCGAGTCGTGGACCGGCTTCTCCGAGAAGCCGGACTACGAGAACGCTCAGGAGATCGCGTCGACATTGGTCGACGCCTTCACGGCGGGCATGGACGACGAGGGCGATGACCCCGGAGCCGATAATGTCCTCGGCGTCGACGAACTGCACATCGTGTTCAACGAGTTCAAATCGATGATGTCGCAGACGGCGATCGCCCGCCGGATCGCACCGATGGTGGTGGAGTACAGCGAAGAGGACACCGGACCGCACACGCTGTTCTCGTTCGAGCCGGACGCCGAGACACTGTTCGGCGCGCTGCTGCCGCGCTACGTATCCACCCGCATCTTCGCCGCGCTGCTCGAAGCGGCGGCGTCGGAGTCGGCGTCGCGGCGACGCGCCATGAAGTCTGCGACCGACAACGCAGACGACCTCATCAAGGACCTGACCCTGATGGCCAACCGCGAGCGGCAATCTCAGATCACCCAGGAAATCAGCGAAATCGTCGGTGGCGCGAACGCGCTCGCGGACGCCGCCAACTAGTAGCCCGTAGGAAGCGAATAAGAAATGACTGCTACTGCTGAAAAGAAGACCGGCAACGCCACCGCCGGGCGCGTCGTCCGCATCACCGGCCCGGTCGTCGACGTCGAGTTTCCCCGCGGCTCCGTGCCCGAGCTGTTCAACGCGCTGCACGCCGAGATCTCCTACAAGGAGATGGCCAAGACGCTGACCCTGGAGGTTGCCCAGCACCTTGGCGACAACCTGGTGCGGACCATCTCGATGCAGCCGACCGACGGCCTGGTCCGTGGCGTCGAGGTCACCGACACCGGTAGCTCGATCTCGGTGCCTGTCGGCGACGGCGTCAAGGGCCACGTGTTCAACGCGCTCGGCGATTGCCTCGATGACCCCGGCTACGGCAAGGACTTCGAGAAGTGGTCGATCCACCGCAAGCCACCGCCGTTCGACCAACTCGAACCGCGCACCGAGATGCTCGAGACCGGTCTCAAGGTCGTCGATCTGCTGACCCCTTATGTCCGCGGCGGAAAGGTCGCCCTGTTCGGCGGTGCCGGCGTGGGCAAGACCGTGTTGATCCAGGAGATGATCAACCGCATCGCCCGCAACTTCGGTGGCACCTCGGTGTTCGCCGGCGTCGGGGAGCGCACGCGTGAGGGCAACGACCTGTGGGTCGAGCTGGCCGATGCCGACGTGCTCAAGGACACCGCGCTGGTGTTCGGCCAGATGGACGAGCCGCCCGGCACCCGTATGCGCGTGGCGCTCTCGGCGCTGACGATGGCGGAGTACTTCCGCGACGAGCAGGAGCAGGACGTGCTGCTGTTCATCGACAACATCTTCCGGTTCACGCAGGCCGGTTCGGAGGTGTCGACGCTGCTGGGCCGTATGCCGTCCGCGGTGGGCTACCAGCCGACGCTGGCCGATGAGATGGGTGAACTGCAGGAACGGATCACCTCCACCCGCGGCCGGTCCATCACGTCGATGCAGGCGGTGTACGTGCCTGCCGACGACTACACCGACCCGGCGCCTGCGACGACGTTCGCGCACCTCGATGCGACTACTGAGCTCAGCCGTACGGTGTTCTCCAAGGGCATCTTCCCGGCGGTCGATCCGCTGGCTTCCAGCTCAACGATCCTCGATCCCAGTGTCGTCGGCGACGAGCACTACCGGGTGGCTCAGGAAGTCATCCGAATCCTGCAGCGCTACAAGGATCTTCAGGACATCATCGCGATTCTCGGCATCGACGAGTTGGCCGAAGAGGACAAGCAGCTGGTGCAGCGGGCCCGTCGCATCGAGCGATTCCTGTCGCAGAACATGATGGCCGCCGAGCAGTTCACCGGCCAGCCCGGCTCGACGGTTCCGCTCAGCGAAACCATCGAGGCGTTCGACAAGCTTTCAAAGGGCGACTTCGATCACCTGCCCGAGCAGGCCTTCTTCCTGATCGGCGGTCTGGAAGATCTGCAGAAGAAGGCAGAGAGCCTCGGCGCCAAGATGGATGACGGTGGCGGCGATGGTGCTCCGGCGCAGTCCGACGACAACGGCGATGACTCCGACGACAAGTCCAAGAACGGATGACAAGTCCAAGAAGGACGACAAGTCGAAGAAGGACGATAAGTCGAAGAAGGACGACTGACGATGGCCGACTTGGACGTCAACATCGTCGCGGTTGAGCGCGAGATCTGGTCTGGCAAGGCGACATTCGTCTTCACCCGGACCACGTCGGGTGAGATCGGCATTTTGCCTCGGCACATTCCATTGGTGGCGCAGCTTGTCGACGACGCGATGGTGCGTGTTGAGCGCGAAGGCGAAGATGACCTGCGCGTCGCCGTGGAGGGCGGCTTCATGTCGGTAACCGAAGAGGGCGTGATCATTCTGGCCGAGTCCGCCGAACTCGAGTCGGAAATCAATGCGGATGCGGCCAAGAGCGACTCGGAGTCCGACGACCCTGAGACGGCGGCCCGGGGGCGCGGGAGATTACGCGCCCTGGGCCAGATCGACTAGCGGGGCCGCCGATGAGCGCGCTCATGATCATCATGGTCGCGCTGATAGGTGTGCTGCTCGTGTTCGTCATCATGCTGTGCTACCGGCTGTGGAAGCTGCGGCAGGTGGGTGGCACTGCGGCGATCCTGCGTGATGTTCCCGCTGTCGCTGGGCACGGATGGCGGCACGGCGTAATGCGTTACCGCGGTGGGGAAGCCGGGTTCTACCGGCTGTCCAGCCTGCGGTGGTGGCCCGACCGCAGGCTCAGCCGGCGCGGCTTGGAGATCGTGTCGCGGCGTGCGCCGCGCGGCGACGAATTCGACATCATGACAGACCAAATCGTGATCCTGGAGCTGCGAGACACGAGCCCGGAACGTCGGCGTGGGTATGAGGTGGCGCTGGATCGCGGTGCGCTGACTGCGTTTCTGTCGTGGCTGGAGTCTCGACCGTCGCCACGCGCGCGACGGCGCATCGTCTAACCCGTTGCGGGTCCGCCCGGTTGCCACAACACATCGCCGCCGGGGTTGGCGACGCGCGACAGGATGAACAACAGATCCGACAGTCGGTTGAGGTACTTCGCAGGGAGCACGCTGATCGTGTCTTCATGAGTTTCCACCGCCTGCCACGCCGACCGCTCGGCCCGGCGTGCCACGGTCCGCGCGACGTGCAGCAGTGCAGACAATGGTGAACCACCGGGCAGCACAAATGAGTTCAACGCCGGCAGCGGCCCGTTGAATTCATCGCACCACGACTCCAGCCGGTCGATGTAGCTCTGCGCGATGCGCAGCGGCGGATGTTCGGGGTTCTCGACCACCGGCGTCGACAGGTCAGCGCCTGCATCGAAGAGGTCGTTCTGAATCTGCCTGAGCACCTTGAGAATCTGCTCGCCGGGGTTGCCCAGCGCTATTGCCACACCGATAGCGGCGTTGGTCTCGTCACAGTCGGCGTAGGCCGCCAGGCGGGCGTCATTCTTTGACACCCTGCTGAAATCGCTCAAACCTGTCGTGCCGTCATCGCCCGTTCGCGTGTATATGCGGGTCAGATGAACTGCCATGTGAAAACCGTACCGGACAAGGTGGCGTAGGAAACTGACACGAACCCGGCCGCTGTTTACACTGGCCGCGTGAGCGAGCGTTTCGTGGTGACCGGCGGAACCCGGTTATCGGGCGAAGTTGCCGTCGGGGGGGCCAAGAACAGCGTATTGAAGCTGATGGCGGCGTGCCTTCTGGCGGAGGGCACCAGCACGATCACCAACTGCCCAGACATCTTGGACGTACCGCTGATGGCCGAGGTTCTTCGGGGGTTGGGCGCGACAGTCGAGCTCGATGGCGACGTGGTGAGGGTGACCTCGCCCGACGAACCCAAGTACGACGCCGATTTCGCTGCGGTTCGACAGTTCCGCGCGTCGGTCTGCGTCCTGGGCCCGTTGGTCGGGCGCTGTAAGCGCGCCAAGGTTGCCTTGCCGGGCGGCGACGCGATCGGATCGCGACCGCTGGACATGCACCAGGCCGGTCTGCGTCAGCTCGGCGCCCGGTGCAACATCGAACACGGCTGCGTCGTCGCCGAAGCAGATCACCTGCGGGGGGCCGAGATTCAGCTCGAGTTCCCGTCCGTGGGTGCCACCGAGAACATTCTGATGGCCGCCGTCGTCGCTGAAGGCGTTACGACGATCCACAACGCGGCGCGCGAGCCCGACGTCGTTGACCTGTGCACGATGCTCAACCAGATGGGCGCCCAGATTTCGGGGGCGGGGACGCCGACAATGACCATCAACGGGGTCGACCGCCTGCATCCCACCGAGCACCGGGTGATCGGTGACCGCATCGTCGCCGCGACGTGGGGTATTGCCGCGGCGATGACCCGCGGAGACATCTCGGTGAGTGGTGTCGATCCGCAGCACCTGCAGCTGGTGCTGCACAAACTGCACGATGCGGGCGCGACCGTCACGCAGGATGACAACGGATTCCGCATCGTCCAGTACGAACGGCCCAAGGCGGTCAACGTGGCGACGCTGCCGTTCCCGGGCTTTCCGACGGACCTGCAGCCGATGGCCATCGGGCTGGCATGCATCGCCGACGGCACCTCGATGATCACCGAGAACGTCTTCGAGGCACGGTTCCGGTTCGTTGAGGAGATGATCCGCCTGGGGGCCGATGCCCGTACCGACGGCCATCACGCGGTCGTCCGAGGCATCCCGCAGCTGTCCAGTGCGCCCGTGTGGTCCTCGGACATCCGTGCCGGAGCCGGGCTGGTGCTGGCCGGCCTGGTCGCCGACGGCGACACCGAGGTCCACGACGTTTTCCACATCGATCGCGGCTACCCGCTGTTCGTTGAGAACCTGGTCAGCCTGGGTGCGGAGATAGAGCGGGTCGTCTAGGCGGCCGGCCCGGCCATGGATTGACACCGGCATTTGGGGCTGGGGCCGACAAGGCGTAACCTTTGACGAGAAGCCAACGGCCCCAGTCCAAATGGAATGGCGGACGAGGTTTGACGTCCCTGATCACGTGGAGTACAGTGGCAGGGTTGCCCGAAAACCGGGTGTGTTGTTTGAGAACTCAATAGTGTGTTTGGTGGTTTTTGTTTGTTGTTGTTTTTTGTTGCGTCCGCATTTTCCCGTTTGGGGGCGTGATTGTTTTTGGATGCCAGTTTTTGGTGTCTTTTGTTGGATTGGATTTTTCTGATTCGAATTCTGCCCTGCTGCGTTGGTGGTGGGGGGTTTTTGTTTGGAGAGTTTGATTCTGGCTCAGGACGAACGCTGGCGGCGTGCTTAACACATGCAAGTCGAACGGAAAGGCCCTTCGGGGTACTCGAGTGGCGAACGGGTGAGTAACACGTGGGTGATCTGCCCTGCACTTTGGGATAAGCCTGGGAAACTGGGTCTAATACCGGATATACCTCATTGACTGCATGGTTGGTGGGGGAAAGCTTTTGCGGTGTGGGATGGGCCCGCGGCCTATCAGCTTGTTGGTGGGGTGATGGCCTACCAAGGCGACGACGGGTAGCCGGCCTGAGAGGGTGACCGGCCACACTGGGACTGAGATACGGCCCAGACTCCTACGGGAGGCAGCAGTGGGGAATATTGCACAATGGGCGCAAGCCTGATGCAGCGACGCCGCGTGGGGGATGACGGCCTTCGGGTTGTAAACCTCTTTCAGCAGGGACGAAGCGCAAGTGACGGTACCTGCAGAAGAAGGACCGGCCAACTACGTGCCAGCAGCCGCGGTAATACGTAGGGTCCGAGCGTTGTCCGGAATTACTGGGCGTAAAGAGCTCGTAGGTGGTTTGTCGCGTTGTTCGTGAAAACTCACAGCTCAACTGTGGGCGTGCGGGCGATACGGGCAGACTGGAGTACTGCAGGGGAGACTGGAATTCCTGGTGTAGCGGTGGAATGCGCAGATATCAGGAGGAACACCGGTGGCGAAGGCGGGTCTCTGGGCAGTAACTGACGCTGAGGAGCGAAAGCGTGGGGAGCGAACAGGATTAGATACCCTGGTAGTCCACGCCGTAAACGGTGGGTACTAGGTGTGGGTTTCCTTCCTTGGGATCCGTGCCGTAGCTAACGCATTAAGTACCCCGCCTGGGGAGTACGGCCGCAAGGCTAAAACTCAAAGAAATTGACGGGGGCCCGCACAAGCGGCGGAGCATGTGGATTAATTCGATGCAACGCGAAGAACCTTACCTGGGTTTGACATGCACAGGACGTGCCTAGAGATAGGTATTCCCTTGTGGCCTGTGTGCAGGTGGTGCATGGCTGTCGTCAGCTCGTGTCGTGAGATGTTGGGTTAAGTCCCGCAACGAGCGCAACCCTTATCTTATGTTGCCAGCGCGTAATGGCGGGGACTCGTGAGAGACTGCCGGGGTCAACTCGGAGGAAGGTGGGGATGACGTCAAGTCATCATGCCCCTTATGTCCAGGGCTTCACACATGCTACAATGGCCGGTACAAAGGGCTGCGATGCCGTAAGGTGGAGCGAATCCTTTCAAAGCCGGTCTCAGTTCGGATCGGGGTCTGCAACTCGACCCCGTGAAGTCGGAGTCGCTAGTAATCGCAGATCAGCAACGCTGCGGTGAATACGTTCCCGGGCCTTGTACACACCGCCCGTCACGTCATGAAAGTCGGTAACACCCGAAGCCGGTGGCCTAACCCCTTGTGGGAGGGAGCCGTCGAAGGTGGGATCGGCGATTGGGACGAAGTCGTAACAAGGTAGCCGTACCGGAAGGTGCGGCTGGATCACCTCCTTTCTAAGGAGCACCACGAGACCCAGACCCGCCCACATTGTGTGGGGGTTCGGTGAGCTGGGCGATTCGTTGGATGGATCATCCCTGTAGTGGGGGTGGTTCTGGTGCACGACAAACGTTGAGCCGGTTCGGGTTTGAGTGATAACTGCCGGCGCTGAAATCATCAGACACACTATTGGGCTTTGAGGCAACAGGCCCGCTATCTCTTCGTCCCGTTGTGGGAAACCGGAGGTGGTGTCCCCTCGTGTGGGGGGTGGTTGGTTGTCGCTCCATCTTTTGGTGGTGGGGTGTGGTGTTTGATTTGTGGATAGTGGTTGCGAGTATCTGATGAGCAGGGGCTTGTACTTTGTGTATGGGTTCGTGTTTGTTGGGTAATGCAATTTTTTGATTCTTCCGAGAATTTTTTAACTGTTTTTGTGTGTAAGTGTTTTAGGGCGCATGGTGGATGCCTTGGCACTGGGAGCCGATGAAGGACGTGGGAGGCTGCGATATGCCTCGGGGAGCTGTCAACCGAGCGTGGATCCGAGGATGTCCGAATGGGGAAACCCGGCACGAGTGATGTTGTGTCACCTGTATCTGAATACATAGGGTGCAGGAGGGAACGCGGGGAAGTGAAACATCTCAGTACCCGTAGGAAGAGAAAACAAGTGTGATTCCGTGAGTAGTGGCGAGCGAAAGCGGAGGATGGCTAAACCGTGTGCATGTGATACCCGGCGGGGGTTGTGTGTGCGGTGTTGTGGGGCCTGTGTTCTTCGATCCGCCGATCGGAGCAGTAGTGATAAAGCAGTGTGTTAGGTGAAGTGGCCTGGGATGGTTTGCCGTAGAGGGTGAGAGCCCCGTAACCGAAAACATGCTGCCTGCTGTCGCAGGATCCCCGAGTAGCAGCGGGCCCGTGGAATCTGCTGTGAATCTGCCGGGACCACCCGGTAAGCCTGAATACTTCCCAGTGACCGATAGCGGATTAGTACCGTGAGGGAATGGTGAAAAGTACCCCGGGAGGGGAGTGAAAGAGTACCTGAAACCGTGTGCCTACAATCCGTCAAAGCCCTCGACTTGTCGTGGGGTGATGGCGTGCCTTTTGAAGAATGAGCCTGCGAGTCAGGGACATGTCGCGAGGTTAACCCGGGTGGGGTAGCCGCAGCGAAAGCGAGTCTGAATAGGG